>NZ_CADFDO010000003.1:0-1287212 GCF_902832955.1 Burkholderia sp. BCC0044
GAGAGGCGCCCCACCATTTTCATCGGTGATACGGTCGAAATTGGACTTCGGTACAATGTACTAGCCCTAACTGGTTAGGAAGGTTCCAGAAGCGTTATACCTGCCCGGCCTCGGGCCCGGGCCGCCCGCGGCGGCGGCCAGCCCCCGCCTGCTATAATTTCGGGTTACGTTGACCTACCCGCGGCGCGCCCGAAACGGCGCGCCCTGCCCTGACCCATGCTCGTTCTCGGCATCGAAAGCTCCTGCGACGAAACCGGCCTCGCGCTCTACGACACGCAGCGCGGCCTGCTCGCGCACGCGCTCCATTCGCAGATCGCGATGCATCGCGAATACGGCGGCGTCGTGCCCGAACTCGCATCGCGCGACCACATCCGCCGCGCGCTGCCGCTGCTCGAGGAAGTGATGGCGCAAAGCGGCACGCGCCGCGACGACATCGACGCGATCGCGTTCACGCAGGGCCCCGGCCTCGCCGGCGCGCTGCTGGTCGGCGCGAGCATCGCGAATGCGCTCGCGCTCGCATGGAACAAGCCGACCGTCGGCATCCATCACCTCGAAGGCCACCTGCTGTCGCCGCTGCTGGTCGACGAGCCGCCGCCGTTCCCGTTCGTCGCGCTGCTGGTTTCCGGCGGCCACACGCAGTTGATGCGCGTGACCGACGTCGGCGTGTACGAGACGCTCGGCGAAACGCTCGACGACGCGGCCGGCGAAGCGTTCGACAAGACCGCGAAACTGATCGGCCTCGGCTACCCGGGCGGCCCTGAAGTGTCGAAGCTCGCGGAAACGGGCACGCCGGGCGTGGTCGTGCTGCCGCGCCCGATGCTGCATTCGGGCGATCTCGACTTCAGCTTCAGCGGCCTGAAGACGGCCGTGCTCACGCAGATGAAGAAATTCGAGGCGGCGAAGCTCGAAGGCGACGCACTCGAACGCGCGAAGGCCGACCTCGCGCGCGGCTTCGTCGATGCGGCCGTCGACGTACTCGTCGCGAAGTCGCTCGCCGCGTTGAAGCAGACGAAGCTCAAGCGCCTCGTGGTCGCGGGCGGCGTCGGCGCGAACCGCCAGTTGCGCGCGGCCCTGTCGGCGGCCGCGGCCAAGCGCGGCTTCGACGTGCACTACCCCGATCTCGCGCTCTGCACCGACAACGGCGCGATGATCGCGCTCGCGGGTGCGCTGCGGCTCGGCCGCTGGCCCGAACAGGCGAATGCCGACTACGCGTTCACGGTGAAGCCGCGCTGGGATCTCGCATCGCTCGCAGGCTGAATCGCGCCACGCGACACCGCCAGCCGGAAAACGAAAAAGCCGCTCGTTCGAGCGGCTTTTCTCATTGGCGCGACAAAACGCCGCGGCGTTATGCAGCCGCAGCCAGCCGCTTGTCGCGCTCGATCAGCGCATATGCGCTGTGATTGTGGATCGACTCGAAGTTCTCGGCTTCGAGCACGTACGCAACCACCCGCTCGTCCGCATCGAGACGCTGCGCGACGTCACGCACGAGATCCTCGACGAACTTCGGGTTCTCGTACGCACGCTCGGTGACGAACTTCTCGTCCGGACGCTTCAGCAGCCCCCACAGTTCGCACGATGCTTCCTCTTCCGCGATACGGATCAGCGCTTCGACCGGCAGATCGGCGGCCAGCTCCGCATCGATCGTCACGTGCGAGCGCTGGTTGTGCGCGCCATACTGCGAGATCTTCTTCGAGCACGGGCACAGGCTCGTCACCGGCACGAGCACCTTCAGGAACAGGCGCGTGTCGCCGTTGCGGCTTTCGCCCGCGAGCGTCACTTCGTAGTCGAGCAGGCTCTGCACGCCGGACACCGGCGCCGTCTTGTTTACGAAATACGGGAACGTGACTTCGATGCGGCCGGCCTCGGCTTCGAGCTTCTCGAGCATCGACGCGAGCATCGCGCGGAAGCGTTCGACCGTCAGCGGCGCGCGATTCTCTTCGAGCAGCGCGACGAAGCGCGACATGTGCGTACCCTTCTGATCGGCCGGCAGACGGACGTCGAGATTCCAGACACCGACGGTCGGTTGCACGTCGCCGCTTTCGGTACGCACCGTCAACGGATGCCGGACCGCCTTCACGCCCACGCGCTGAATCGGGATCTGACGGGTATCCACCGTGCTCTGCACGTCTGGCATCACGAAGGCGGGATTCATCTGGTTCATTTGTTCAATCCTTGTAAGCCGCGCGTTCGACGACGCGCACGCCGCGTCATGCGGCAGCCGGAAAAGCAACATGGGCCCGCAGGCCCATGTTTTCCGCATCAATGAAGACCGGTTGCGCCAGTCGCGCCGACGCCGCCCGCGGGCGGCGCCAGCTTATGCGACGCGCTTCGCGTGGCCGGCGACGTCGGCCGCCGGGCTCAGGAAGCGTTCGCGAATCGACTTCGCGATGCCCGCGCCGTCGAGGCCGCATTGCGCCAGCAGCTTCGCGTGGTCGCCGTGGTCGACGAACTGGTCAGGGAGGCCCAATTGTAGTACGGGTCGGATAACCCCACTCTCCATCAGGGCTTCGACGCAGGCCGAGCCCGCGCCGCCCATCACGCAGCCTTCCTCGACCGTGACGAGGTAGTCGTGCGTTTCGGCCAGTTCGCGCACGAGCGCCGCATCGACCGGCTTCACGAAGCGCATGTTCGCGACCGTTGCATCGAGTTCCTCGGCCGCTGCGAGCGACGGTGCGACCATCGTGCCGAACGCGAGGATCGCGACGCGCTTGCCTTCCGGCTGCGACGTGCGGCGACGCACTTCACCCTTGCCGAGCGGGATCTCGGTGAATTCCTTCACCGTCGCCACGCCCGTGCCCGCGCCGCGCGGATAACGCACCGCGGTCGGGTTCGGCTGCTGCAGCGCCGTGTGCAGCATCTGGCGGCATTCGTTCTCGTCGGATGCGGCCATGATCGTCATGTTCGGGATGCAGCGCATGAACGCGAGATCGTATGCGCCCGCATGCGTCGCGCCGTCCGCGCCGACGAGGCCCGCGCGGTCGATCGCGAACACGACCGGCAGGTTCTGCAGCGCGACGTCGTGGATCAGCTGGTCGTACGCACGTTGCAGGAACGTCGAGTAGATCGCGACGACGGGCTTCAGCCCTTCGGTCGCGAGACCGCCGGCGAACGTCACCGCGTGCTGCTCGGCGATGCCGACGTCGTAGTAGCGATCCTTGAAGCGCTTCTCGAATTCGACCATGCCCGAGCCTTCGCGCATCGCGGGCGTGATGCCGACCACGCGCGTATCGCGCTCGGCTTCATCGCACAGCCATTCGCCGAACACCTGCGTGTACGTTTTCTTCGCCGGCGTGGTCGACGGCTTGATGCCTTCGGCCGGGTTGAACTTGCCGGGGCCGTGATAGAGCACGGGATCGGCTTCGGCGAGCTTGTAGCCCTGGCCTTTCTTCGTCACCACGTGCAGGAACTGCGGGCCGCGCAGCTCGCGGATGTTCTGCAGCGTCGGGATCAGCGAATCGAGATCGTGACCGTCGATCGGGCCGATGTAGTTGAAGCCGAATTCCTCGAACAGCGTGGCCGGCACGACCATGCCCTTCGCGTGCTCCTCGAGCTTGCGCGCGAGTTCGAGCACCGGCGGCGCCACGCTCAGCACGCGCTCGACGCCTGCGCGCGCGGCCGCATAGAAGCGGCCCGACATCAGGCGGGCGAGATGGCGATTCAGCGCGCCGACCGGCGGCGAGATCGACATGTCGTTGTCGTTCAGGATCACGAGCAGCTTCGCATCTTCCGACACGCCCGCGTTGTTCATCGCCTCGAACGCCATGCCGGCCGTCATCGCGCCGTCGCCGATCACGGCGATCGAGAAGCGGTCGTCGCCGTTCAGCTGGCTGCCGATCGCCATCCCGAGCGCGGCCGAGATCGACGTGCTCGAGTGCGCGGTGCCGAACGTGTCGTATTCGGATTCGCTGCGGCGCGGGAAACCCGAGATGCCGTCGTACTGACGCAGCGAATGCATCTGGTCGCGGCGGCCCGTCAGGATCTTGTGCGGGTAGGTCTGGTGCCCCACGTCCCAGACGATGCGATCGTTCGGCGTGTTGAACACGTAGTGCAACGCGATCGTCAGCTCGACCGTCCCGAGGTTGGACGACAAGTGGCCGCCCGTCTTCGACACGCTGTCGAGCACGAACGCGCGCAGTTCATCCGCGAGCGGTTGCAGTTGGCGACGATCGAGGCGGCGCAAATCCGCCGGGTCGTCGATGGTTTTCAGCAAGTCGTACATCGTCGTTCCATTGTAGGAAATCAAACGCGCCCGCATTCTTTTGCGCGCACCGTAGCGCGTGCGCGGCGGCGGGCTTTCGCGTCAGCTGACCCGGTTCACTACCAGGTCGGCAAGTTCGGCGAGACGCTGTGCGCGTGCGCCGAACGGTTTCAGCGCGTCATGCGCTTCGGCGCGCAGCTGCGCTGCCAGCTCGCGCGACGCCTCGAGACCGAGGATCGATACATAAGTCGGCTTGTCGTTCGCCGCGTCCTTGCCAGCCGTCTTGCCGAGCGTCGCCGAATCGGTCGTGACGTCGAGAATATCGTCGACGACCTGGAAGGCCAGACCCACGGCCCCGGCGTAAACATCCAGCGCGGCCATCGTTTCCGCCGAAGGCGTCTCGCCGGCCAGCGCGCCCATCCGCACGGCCGCGCGCAGCAATGCGCCCGTCTTCATCCGGTGCATCGTCTCGAGCTGTTCGCGCGTCAGCTTCAGCCCGACGCTCGCCAGGTCGATCGCCTGCCCGCCGGCCATGCCGATCGAGCCGCTCGCGAGCGCCAGCTCGCGCACGAGCGCCGCCTGCTGCACCGGCGACAGCGCATCGGCGTCGGTCAACGCGACGAACGCCTGCGACTGCAGCGCGTCGCCGACCAGCAGCGCCGTCGGCTCGTCGTACTGCACGTGCACGGTCGGCTTGCCGCGACGCAGCGCGTCGTCGTCCATGCACGGCATGTCGTCGTGCACGAGCGAATAGACGTGGATCATCTCCAGCGCCGCCGCCGCCGCGTTGCGTGCCGCTTCCGTCGCGCCGGTCAGCTCGCCTGCTGCATGGCACAGCAGCGGGCGAACGCGTTTGCCGCCACCGAGGACCGCGTAGCGCATCGCCTCGTGAAGTTTCGCGGGCATCGCGGTTTCAGCCGGCAGATAGTGGCCGAGTGCGTCCTCGACGCGGTCAAGCACGGACCGCATCCATTGTTCGAATGTCATAGATCGTCGTCTTCGCCGTCCGTGGCGGCCGTTCCGGACGAAAGCGGCTTCAGCGTCGCGCCGTCGAGCACGCGAACCTGCTGCTCCACTTTCTCGAGCTGCTGTTGGCAAAACGCAACGAGGGTCGCACCGCGGCGATACGCCGCCAGCGAATCCTCGAGGCTCAACGCGCCGCCTTCCATCCGGGCAACCAGCGTCTCGAGTTCCGCGAGCGCCATCTCGTAATTGTCCGGCAACGGTTCGGTGTCATTGCCGGGCGGCGTGGCGCCTGGGGATGCGGTTTTCGCCATGGACGAGGGTGTCAAATTTCAAAACAAGTCGGACATTCTACGGCAAAAGAGAATTTTCCGACCTGCCGTCTTGGGCGCCCGCGCACAATTCCGGCCCCATCTCCGATGCACAGTGTGCGCCTTTCGACGGTCGCCCGACAAAAAATTGACACAAATCAGGCACTTAATCCTAGCCTTGCGAGGCGAACCGGGTATAATTCTCCGTTTCCCTAAATCGATTTTTCGATGGTTGGGTTGTTCACTGCTTTCACGCTAACACCGGGAGTGGGAATGTCCAATCTGAGCGATGCGCTTCAGTTGAAGTCGGCCCACAGCCAGCTTCCAGTCACTGCATATTTCGATGAGGCGCTGCTCGAGCGCGAGATCGAAACCCTCTTCAAGAAAGGACCTCGTTACGTCGGGCACGAGTTGATGGTGCCCGAGGCGGGGGATTATTTTGCGCTGCCGTCCGAGAAGGAAGGCCGCGTGCTGGTCCGTAACCAGACGAACCAGATCGAACTGCTGTCGAACGTGTGCCGCCACCGCCAGGCGATCATGCTCAGCGGGCGCGGCCATGCGCAGAACATCGTGTGCCCGCTGCACCGCTGGACGTACGACCTCGAAGGCCAGCTGCTCGGCGCGCCGCACTTCCCCGACAAGCCGTGCCTGAACCTCGGCAAGAGCCCGCTGCAGAACTGGCAGGGGCTGCTGTTCGAGGCCGAGGGCCGCAACGTCGCGCGCGATCTCGCGAACCTCGGCACCAGGCATCACTTCGACTTCTCCGAGTACCTCTTCGATCACGTCGAAGTGCACGAGTGCGATTACAACTGGAAGACGTTCATCGAGGTCTACCTCGAGGATTACCACGTCGTCCCGTTCCACCCGGGCCTCGGCAGCTTCGTGTCGTGCGACGATCTCAAATGGGAGTTCGGCGACTGGTACAGCGTGCAGACGGTCGGCGTGCACAACGCCCTCGCGAAGCCGGGCAGCGCGACTTACCAGAAATGGCACGAGCAGGTGCTGAAGTTCCGCAACGGCGTGCCGCCGGAGTTCGGCGCGATCTGGATGGTCTACTACCCGGGCCTGATGATCGAGTGGTATCCGCACGTGCTGGTGGTGTCGTGGCTGATTCCGCGCGGGCCGCAGAAGACGACCAACATCGTCGAGTTCTATTACCCCGAGGAAATCGCGCTGTTCGAACGCGAATTCGTCGAGGCCGAGCGCGCCGCCTATATGGAAACGGCCGTCGAGGACGACGAGATCGCGATGCGGATGGACGCAGGCCGCCGTGCGCTGATGGCTCGCGGCGAATCGCAGGTCGGCCCGTACCAGAGCCCGATGGAAGACGGCATGCAGCACTTCCACGAGTTCCTGCGCCGCCACCTCGGCGACCTCTGACAGCGGCTGCGGCGCGTTGACGCCGCCCCGCATCCGGCAGACGAAAAGACGGGCTTCGGCCCGTCTTTTTTTGTTTAGACTTGGAGTGTCAGGTCATTTGCACTCCAGGGAGTCGTCATGCCACACACTCATTACACCACGCTCATCTCCGCCGCCAATCTCGCCGAGCGCCTGGCCGCGGCGCCCGGCAGCGTCGCGCTGTTCGACTGCCGCTTCGATCTCGCCGATCCCGCCGCCGGCGAAGCCGCCTACGCGGCCGGCCATCTCCCCGGCGCGCAATATCTTCATCTCGACCGCGACCTGTCGGGCCGCAAGACGGGCACCAACGGCCGCCATCCGCTGCCGACCCGCGACGCGCTCGCCACGCTGCTCGCCAGCCGTGGCCTCAAGCAGGGTCAGCAGGTCGTCGCGTACGACGCGCAAGGCGGCGCCTATGCGGCGCGCCTGTGGTGGCTGCTGCGCTGGCTCGGCCACGATTCGGTTGCCGTGCTCGACGGCGGCCTGCAGGCCTGGGAAGCGGCCGGCCAGCCGCTGACGACCGACGTGCCGCAACCGGCAGCCGGCGACTTCCGCTCGGGCACGCCGCTCGAATCGACCGTCGATGCGGCGGCCGTGCTCGCGAACGTGTCGTCGGCCGCGCGCGTCGTGATCGATGCACGCGCACCGGACCGCTATCGCGGCGAAAACGAAACGATCGATCGGGTGGGCGGCCACATTCCGGGTGCGCGCAACCGCTTCTTCAAGGACAACCTGACGGCCGACGGCCGCTTCAAGACCGGCCATGAACTGCGCGAGGCCTTCGCCACCGTGCTGGCCGGCACCGAGCCGAACCGCGTGATCCTGCAATGCGGCTCCGGCGTCACCGCGTGCCACAACGCGCTGGCGCTCGAAGTGGCGGGCCTGCACGGCGCGTCGCTGTACCCGGGCTCGTGGAGCGAATGGAGCGCCGATCCGTCGCGGCCGATCGCGACCGGCCCGAATCCTTGAGCACCCACGCGGCGCGACGACGAAGCGGCGGCCGATGCCGCGGCGGCAGTTGCCGCCGCTTCGTCGTTTACATCACGCCGTACTTGTGGAACCACTCGGTCGCGCGCTTCCAGCCGTCCTCGGCATCGCCTTTCACGTAACTCGGCCGGTAGTCGGCGAAGAACGCGTGGCCGGCATCCGGATACACGACGATCTCCGATTCGCGCGCGAGCTTCGAATCGCTCGTCTGGATCGCCTTGCGCATGTCCGCGAGCGACGCCTGCGTGATGTTCTGATCCTTCTCGCCGTACAGCCCGAGCACGGGCACCTTCAGCAGCGATGCGTGATCGACCGGGTTGAACGGCGTCATCTCGTCGGTCTTGCCCTCGACGAACCCGTACCACGCGACGGCGGCCCGCACGTGCGGATTGTGTTCCGCATACAGCCACGCCTGGCGACCGCCCCAGCAGAATCCGGTCACGCCGAGGCGCGTCAGGTCGCCGCCGTTCTTGCCGGCCCACGCGACGGTCGCATCGAGATCCTCGGTCACCTGGCGGTCGGGCACCTTGCTGATAATGTGGTCGTACAGCTCCTTCATCGTCGGATACTTCGCCGCGTTGCCCTGCCGGGCGAACAGGTCGGGCGCGATCGCCAGATAGCCGAGCTTCGCGAAGCGCCGGCACACATCGGCGATATGCGCGTGCACGCCGAAGATCTCGTGAATCACGATGACGACCGGCAGGTTCGTCTTGTCGACCGGCTGGGCGCGATAAGCCGGCACGCTCGCATCGCCCGAGCGGATCTCGATGGTGTCGACGTCCAGCCCGGTGCTGTCGGTCGTGACCGTCTGCGCCGACACGGGCAGCACGGCCGCCGCGAAGGTGCCGCCCAGCGCTGCCTGCATGAACTTGCGGCGCGAGAACGGGACATGGGGGACCAGGCTGTCGACTTCGGGTTTCAACATGAATGCACTCCTCGATTGGGCGCCGCCGTCACGATCACGGATACGGGATGACGGGGCATCACGCCGGCGCGCGGCGCGGATGTCGCGGCGATTGGCACTCCGCCGCAAACGCAAACCCGGACAAGATGCCCAATAATCCGTTGTCGCGTCAACTGTCGGATGTGTAAGACTCGATTACGACGCGTTGCGGCGCTCGAATCGATCATCGTGCGGCAGCGCACCAGCGGCCTGCCGAATCACAGCGCGGTGGTGCATATCGAGGTTCGTCGCGCGACCGAATCGTTGCGAATCGAAAAGAAAAACGGGCGGCGAACACGCAAGACATGCGTACTCCCCGCCCGCTCCGCACACAAGTACGCGATCAGTGCAGCTTGACGCGCGGCAGCGTCGTACGCCGCAGCCAGTGCGCGACCGTGTCGAGCATCATCCGCGGATAACCGTGCAGCGCCGCGATGTGCAGCCGGTACAGCGACATGTACATGAAGCGCGCGAACAGCCCTTCGATCAGCATGTTGCCGCCGATCAGCCCGCCCATCAGGTTGCCGACCGCGCTGAAGTGACCGAGCGACACGAGCGAACCGAAATCGCGATACGTGAACTCGGGCAGCGGGCGCCCTTCCAGCCGGCAGCCGATCGCCTTGAGCAGGAAACTCGCCTGCTGGTGCGCTGCCTGCGCGCGCGGCGGCACGTTGCGTTCGTTGCCGGGCCATGCGCAGGCCGCGCAATCGCCGAGCGCGAACACGTTGTCGTCGGTGAAGGTCTGCAGCGTGCGGCGCACGTCGAGCTGACCGAGCTTGTTGACCTGGAGGCCGTCGAGGTGCGAGAGCACGGACGGCGCCTTGATGCCGGCCGCCCAGACCGTCAGGTCCGCGCGCACCGCCTTGCCGCTCGCGGTATGCACGAACCCGGGCGCCACCTCGGTCACGCGCTCGCTGAGCATCAGCCGCACGCCGAGCTTTTCGAGCAGTTCGGCCGTCGCCGTCGACACGCGTTCCTGCAGTGCCGGCAGGATCCGCGGCCCCGATTCGATCAGCACGATGCCGACGTCATGGCGCGGATCGAGCTTGTGCAGCCCGTACACGGACAGCACCTGCGCGGTATTGCGCAGTTCCGCGGACAACTCGACGCCCGTCGCGCCGCCGCCGACGATCACGACCTGGATGCGCGGCTCGGCCGATTCGCCCGGCGCGGTCGGCGCCGGCGTCTGGTGCTCGGCGCGCATGCATGCCGCGATCAGCCGCTTGCGGAAGCGTTCGGCCTCCCCGACCGTGTCGAGCGCGATCGCGTTTTCCGGCGCGCCCTGCACGCCGAAGAAGTGGGTCGTGCTGCCGATCGCGATCACCAGCGTGTCGTATTCCAGCTCGCGCGCCGGCAACAGTTCCTCGCCGTCGCTGTCGTTGATAGGCGACAGCGTGACGCGCTTCGCCGCGCGGTCGAGCGCGGTCAGTTCGCCCTGCTGAAACTCGAAGCCGTGCCAGCGCGCCTGCGCCGCATACTCGAGTTCCTGCGTGAACGGGTCCATGCTGCCGGCCGCGACCTCGTGCAGCAGCGGTTTCCAGATGTGGGTCGGATTGCGGTCGACGAGCGTGACGAGCGCACGCGCGGGACGATTGCCGCGCGCGCCGTAACGGTCGCCGAGCCGCGTCGCCAGTTCCAGGCCGCCCGCGCCTCCGCCTACGATGATGATCCGATGCATCTGATTCCCCCTTTGCGATTCGAAACTGCTGCCGCCGGATGAAGCAAACGCGATGCACGCGCGCCGCCCGGTGGATTAACCGGTTCGGACATCATCGTGTGCAGTTCGAAGCACTTCGATGCGGCCGATCCGGAACGCGGGGCGCGCCGCCCCGCGTCAATGACATGACTCACATGCATTGTCCGGGAGCTTGCGCGTTGACCACAAGCAAACCATCTCGATATTCGGCATCCCTGCAACAATATGCCGCGGGAAGCGGGAACCGCTCGGGGGTGCGTCAGTGTGCCTCTTCCCAGTTCGCGCCGGCACCCACTTCGGCGACCAGCGGCACCTTCAGCTTCGCGACGCCGCACATCATTTCCGGCAATTTCTCGCGCACGAGCGACAGCTCGCTTTCGGGCACCTCGAGCACCAGTTCATCGTGCACCTGCATGATCATCCGCGACGCAAGCCGGTCGCGCGTGAGCCAGTCGTCCACCGCGATCATCGACAGCTTGATCAGGTCGGCCGCCGTGCCCTGCATCGGTGCATTGATGGCCGCGCGCTCGGCCGCCTGGCGGCGCGGGCCGTTACCGCCATTGATCTCGGGCAGCCACAGGCGGCGACCGAAAACGGTTTCGACGTATCCCTTTTCCTTCGCCACGGCGCGCGTGTTTTCCATGTACTGCGCGACACCCGGGTAACGCGTGAAATAGCGGTCGATATAGAGCTTCGCCGCGTCGCGCGTGATGCCGAGATTCGATGCGAGCCCGAACGCGCTCATCCCGTAGATGAGCCCGAAGTTGATCACCTTCGCGATCCGGCGCTGGTCGGAATTGACCTCGAGCGGCGTCACGCCGAACACCTCGGCGGCCGTCGCGCGGTGGATGTCCTCGCCCTGCGAGAACGCGCGCAGCAGCGACGCGTCGCCCGAGATGTGCGCCATGATCCGCAGTTCGATCTGCGAATAGTCGGCCGACACGATCCAGTGGCCCGGCGACGCGATGAACGCCTCGCGGATGCGTCGCCCTTCGGCCGTGCGCACCGGAATGTTCTGAAGATTGGGGTCGTTCGACGCAAGGCGGCCGGTTACCGCGACCGCTTGCGCATAGTTCGTGTGCACGCGGCCGGTGGTGGGGTTCACCATCCGCGGCAGCTTGTCGGTATAGGTCGACTTCAGCTTCGACAGCCCGCGATGCTCGAGCAGCAGCTTCGGCAGCGGGTAGTCCTCGGCCAGCTTCTGCAGCACTTCCTCGTCGGTCGACGGCGCGCCGCTCGGCGTCTTCTTCACGACCGGCAACTGCAGCTTCTCGAAGAAGATCTGCCCGATCTGCTTCGGCGAGCCGAGATTGAATTCGCCGCCCGCCAGTTCGTACGCCTCGCCCTCGAGCTCGATCAGGCGCGTCGCGATTTCGGTGCTCTGCGCGTGCAGGCGTGCATCGTCGATCAGCACGCCCGTGCGCTCCATCTTGCGCAGCACGAGCGACACCGGCATCTCGATCTCGCGGTACACGCGCTCGAGGCCCGGCTCGCGCGCGACCTGCGGATACAGCGCGTGATGGAGCTGCAGCGTGATGTCCGCGTCTTCGGCCGCGTATTCGGCGGCTTGCGCGAGCGCCACTTCGTCGAAACCGATCTGCTTCGCGCCCTTGCCGGCCACGTCTTCGTACTTGATCGTCTTGACGCCCAGATGACGCAGCGCGAGGCTGTCCATGTCGTGCGTGCGGTGCGATTCGACCACGTACGATTCGAGCAGCGTGTCGTGCTCGATGCCGTTCAGCGCGATGTCGTAGTTCGCGAGCACCTGTGCGTCGTACTTCAGGTGCTGGCCGACCTTCTTGCGATCGGCCGATTCGAGCCACGGCTTCAGGCGCGCGAGTACTTCGTCGAGCGGAAGCTGCTCGGGCATGTCGGGGCCGCGGTGCGCGACCGGCAGGTAGGCCGCCTTGCCCGGCTCGACCGAGAACGACAGGCCGACGAGCCGCGCGAGCATCGGATCGAGCGCGGTGGTCTCGGTGTCGAACGCGGTCAGCGCGGCCGCGTCGATCTTCGCGAACCATGCATCGAACTGTTCCCAGGTCTGGATCGTGTCGTATTCGCGTACGACGTCGGCTGCGATCACCGGGGCCGGCTCGCCTTCCGGCGCATCGGCGCCGCCGCCTTCGGCCGGTGCGCTCTCGACTTCGCGCAGCCAGGTCTTGAAGCCGTAGCGCGCGAAGATGTCGCGCAACAGGTCGCGCGCCTCGCCGTCGCTCTTCAGCGATGCTTCGATCGATTCGAGATGCGGCGTGAGATCGCACGCCGTGTCGACCGTCACGAGCTGACGGCCGAGCGGCAGGAAATCGAGCGCACGGCGCAGGTTGTCGCCGACCACGCCCTTGATGTCGCCCGCGTGTTCGATCACGCCGTCGAGGCTGTCGTATTGCGACAGCCATTTCACGGCCGTCTTCGGCCCGCACTTCTCGACGCCCGGCACGTTGTCGACGGTGTCGCCGATCAGCGCGAGGTAGTCGATGATGCGCTCGGGCGGCACGCCGAACTTCGCGAGCACGCCGTCGCGGTCGAGCGTCTCGTTGGTCATCGTGTTGACGAGCGTGACGCGGTCGGTCACGAGCTGCGCGAGATCCTTGTCGCCGGTCGACACGATCACGTTCATCCCGTGCCGTTCGGCTTCGCGCGCGAGCGTGCCGATCACGTCGTCGGCCTCGACGCCCTCGACCATCAGCAGCGGCCAGCCGAGCGCGCGCACGGCGCCGTGGATCGGCTCGACCTGCAACGCGAGATCGGGCGGCATCGACGGACGGTTTGCCTTATAGTCGGCATAAAGGTCGTCGCGGAACGTCTTGCCCTTTGCATCGAACACGCAAGCGCTATACTCTGCACTGACTTCCTTGCGCATACGGCGCAGCATGTTGATGATTCCGTAGAGCGCTCCGGTCGGCTCCCCGCCAGGGCCACGCAAATCAGGCATCGCATGGTAAGCCCGATACAGATAGCTCGAACCGTCAACCAATAGCAGGGTCTTACCTTCCAGATTTCGTTCTTCAGGCATTATGAACAAGAGAAAAGTGATTCCGAGTCTGCGTTCGCTCGCAGATCAAGAGCGCGCGACGGCCAAGAAGGCGCGCGCATCGTGGCAGATGTTCACGATTATGGCAGAGTTTATCGAGGCGACCGAGTACCTGTCGGAGATCCGCCCGGCTGTCAGCATCTACGGTTCTGCCCGCCTCAAACCCGACACGCCGCACTACAAGCTGGCCGCGCAGATCGCGCGCAAGCTGTCGGACGCCGGCTTCGCGGTGATCTCCGGCGGCGGCCCCGGCATCATGGAAGCCGCGAACAAGGGTGCGCACGCCGGCAAGGCGCCGTCCGTCGGCCTGAACATCGAGCTGCCGCACGAGCAGGCCGGCAACCACTACCAGGACATCTCGCTGCGCTTCCGCCACTTCTTCACGCGCAAGGTCACGTTCGTGAAGAATTCGGATGCGGTGATCGTGATGCCGGGCGGCTTCGGCACGCTCGACGAACTGTCCGAAGTGCTCACGCTGATCCAGACGAAGAAGTCGCGCCTCGTGCCGATCATCCTCGTCGGCAGCGAATTCTGGCAGGGGCTGCTGCAATGGTTCCGCGATCAACTGATTCCGATGGGCCTGATCAATCCGGAAGACATGGATCTGATGCAGGTGATCGACGATCCCGACCAGGTGCTCGACGCGGTGCTCGCATTCTACGAGGACAGCGGCGAGGAAGAAGGTTCGGACGACGACGATCATCCGCCGCGCCCGGAAGAAGACCGGATGTTCTATCTGTAACCGGTCGGTGACGACAGCCGGCCCGACGGCCGGCCGTCGTGCTTTCACGCAACGGGCACAAACGGGCATCGCGATCGTGCGGCCCGCCGGGCGTGACTTTGTAACGCGCTGTTAATACCCGTTCGCCGCCGCGCGCGGTCGAATGTCAAATCCTCGCAGTCGGCGCGCGCGATGCGGCGGGATCGGCCGCACCGGTGGCTCGCCACTGTCAAATGGATGGCTCGCCGCACGCCGGCGCACCGCCAACTCTCCGTAATAATCACGACTCGCCTTTTCCGTCGCGCGGCAGCACACTGCATTGTGTCGGCGCGGCGATCCCCCGGTGGAACGGCCCCCTCGCTTCCATCGCGTCGCGTCGGCCTATTTTCATCACGACACCACGGAAAAGAACATGCAACGCTCGCTGATCGCCCTCGCTTTCGCCGGCCTCGGCCTTTCGCTGTCCGGCCTCGCTCACGCCGTCAACGTCGACGTCAACATCGGCACGCCCGCGCCGGTCGTCGTCGCGCCCGCGCCCGTCGTGGTCGCCCCCGCGCCGGTGATCGTCGGCTGGCACGGCGACCGCTACTGGGACGGCCGCCGTTACTGGGAACGCCGCGAGTGGGAAGATCGCGAGCGTCATCGCGGTCATGGCGGCTATCACTGCCCGCCGGGGCACGCGAAAAAGGGCGAGTGCTGAACGCCTGAGCGCCGCAGCGTTCGACCCGGGCGCTGAAGCAGTGGCAGAAATCAAAAGGTCGCACGCGAACCACCGTTCGCGTGCGACCTTCGTCGTTGCAGGCGCCGCGACGCCGTGCCATCGGCGTTACTGGAACGCGACTTCGCGCACCTGTTTAATCGCTTACTCGGTCAATAGCACGGACACTTTTTGATCGGCCCGGGACCAATCACCGCGACGGGTTTGCAGGGGTTGGACGGACCGATTACGGCGACGGGCGCACAAGGATTGGACGGGCCGATCACCGCGCTTTCGGCCATTGCCGACAGCGATGTGGTGAACATCAGGGAAGCCAGCAAGATATTGATTTTCATCAGGTATGCCCTCTCTCAACATGATAGGAATCGGCCGGATCGACTGTTCGTCGTTCCTTCGTGCGGGCGTCGAATCACGCCACGCATCGGAGCATATTGTTGATGGCGAGGGCAACCAATAGGACAACTTCCAAATTACAGGAAATGACGGCGTTCCAGTACGAAAGCCGCGACGCGGCTACGCACGGCCACACAGGGGCAAGTGCGCGCCTGCCGACTTGAAGCCCGGCATGCCCCGGTTCGCGATTGCGCCGAACATCGCGACGCGCACCGCAACCCGGGGCCGGCGGTCATGTTACTGAAACGCCACTTCCGCGAAGCTTCTCAGCTTGCGACTATGCAGCTTGTCGAGCCCGTTCGTGCGCAGGATCTCCATCGCCTTCACGCCGATCTGCAGATGCTGGTCGACCTGCCCGCGATAGAACGTGTCGGCCATGCCCGGCAGTTTCAGCTCGCCGTGCAGCGGCTTGTCCGACACGCACAGCAGCGTGCCGTACGGCACCCGGAAGCGGAAGCCGTTCGCGGCGATCGTCGCACTTTCCATGTCGAGCGCAATCGCGCGGCTCTGCGACAGCCGCTGCACGGGCTCGCGATGGTCGCGCAATTCCCAGTTGCGGTTGTCGACGCTCGCGACCGTGCCCGTGCGCATCACGCGCTTCAGTTCCACGCCCTCCAGCCGCGTAACTTCGGCCACGCCGCGCTCGAGCGCGAGCTGCACTTCGGCCAGCGCCGGGATCGGCACCCACAGCGGCAGATCGTCGTCGAGCACGTGGTCTTCCCGCACGTAGCCGTGCGCGAGCACGTAGTCGCCGAGACGCTGCGTGTTGCGCAGCCCCGCGCAGTGACCGAGCATCACCCACGCGTGCGGACGCAGCACCGCGATGTGATCGGTGATCGTCTTCGCGTTCGACGGGCCGACGCCGATGTTGACCATCGTGATCCCGCTGCCGTCCGCGCGCTTCAGGTGATACGCGGGCATCTGCGGCAGGCGCGGCGGCGCGGTGCCCTCGGCCGGCTCGCCGCCGAGGTTCGCGTTGTACGTGACGACGTCGCCCGGCTCGACGAACGCGCTGTACTCGCTGCGGTACGCGCGCACTTCGGGATCGTCGCTTTCCGTCATCATCGTGCGGCCGAGCTTCACGAACTCGTCGATGTAGAACTGGTAGTTCGTGTAGAGCACATAGTTCTGGAAATGCGTGGGCGACGTCGCCGTGTAGTGGCGCAGCCGATGCAGCGAGAAGTCGACGCGCGCGGCCGTGAACAGCGCAAGCGGATGCGGCTCGCCCGGCGCCGGCTCGAACGTGCCGTTGACGATGCGGTCGTCGAGATACGACAGGTCGGGCGTGTCGAAGATGTCGCGCATCGCGAGCAGGCGGTCGCGATCGAGTTCGCCTTCGAGATGGATGCCTTCCGGAAACGCGAAATGGATCGGAATCGGCTGCGACGACACGCCGATCTCGATCTTGACATGGTGGTTCTTCGCCAGCAGGCGCAATTGCTCGCGGTAGTAGTTCGCGAAGAGATCGGGGCGCGTGACGGTCGTCTCGAATACGCCGGGGCCTGCGACGAAGCCGTACGAGCGGCGCGAATCGACGTGCGTGTTGACGTCGGTGCGGATCCGCACGAACGGATAGCAGGCGCGCACGTGCTCGGTAATCGCTTCGTGGCGGCGATAACGCGCGAACGCGTCGCGCAGGAAGCCCGTATTCGTGTCGTAAATGGCGGACAGCCGCGCGACCGCGGCGATCGGATCGTCGAAAGCCTCGATTGACGGGCTTTCGGGCGACAGCACACGGTGCCGGCGGCTCAAATCGTTCTTCATCAATTGCTCCGAGAAACCCCGTCCTTCAGGACGGGGAGGAAAGGCGTGCTGTTGACAGGCAGCTTCTTCCACGGGTTAGGATCACCGACATGATCCTTGTCTACCGCTACCGGGTGAAGTCGCTCAACGGACTGCTCAACAAGCAGAGCCGTGCGGTGAACTACGTCTGGAACTTCTGCAACGACACGCAGAAGCACGCGCTCAAGTGGAGCAAGAAGTGGCCGACGGGATTCGACCTGAATGTGCTGACGACGGGAAGCAGCAAGGCGCTCGGCATCCACTCCGGCACGATCAACGCGACGTGCGAGCAGTACGCGAAGTCGCGCAGCCAGCACCGTCGCCCGTACCTGCGTTATCGCGGCAGGAAATCGCTGGGCTGGGTGCCACTGAAGGGGCGTGACCTGAAGCGCGAGGGCGACGCGTTTCGCTTTGCCGGCAACACCTTCCGCGTGTTCAACAGCCGCCCACTTCCCGAAGGCAAGATCAAGGACGGAACCAACTTTGCGCAGGATGCACGCGGCAACTGGTTTCTCAACATCGTGATCGAGATGCCTGACGTTCACGCCCGCCCGATCCGTTCCGGCGTCGGTATCGATCTCGGCCTGAAAGACTTCGCCACACTTTCGACCGGCGAGAAGCTGCCCAATGACCAGTTCGGTCGACGAGCGGCGGAGAAGCTGGCGAAAGCGCAACGGGCACGAAAGCACAAGCGACATATCGCGAAGCTGCACGCAAAGATCGCCAATGCCCGCGCCGACTTCCAGCACAAGCTCGCGCTCGATCTGGTGCGGCGCTTCGATTACATCGCGGTCGGCAACGTGTCGGCCGCTAAGCTCGCCAGAACCAGGATGGCGAAGAGCGTCTACGACGCATCCTGGTCGTCCTTCCGAAACAAGCTCCGTTACAAGGCGATGGCGCACGGGGCCACGTTCGAAGAAGTCGACGAAAGCGGTTCGACCCAGTCCTGTTCGTCGTGCGGGTCGAAAGACAGCACGACGCGGCCGAAAGGTATCGCGGGACTGCGAGTAAGAGAGTGGGCCTGTAGTGACTGTGGTGTCGAACATGATCGAGATACCAACGCTGCGTTGAACATTCTCCGATGCGGACGTGCATCGCCAGGTGTGGGAATCCTCTCCCCTTTAGGGAGAGGAGGACGTCAACACCTCGTCTGATCAGACGACATTACCACGGAACCCGGTCGCCCTTATGGCCGCTCCTGCGCACGCGGGGGCCGGATGGCGCGCAGTATTTGCTAAAATCGGTAGGTTCACTGGAGACTCATCATGAAGCCGCTCATTTTCGTCGCCGCTGCCGTCGCGTTTGCCGCCGCCAGCGTCGCTCACGCCGCCGGCGGCACGCCTGACGCCGACGCGCAGGCCCGGGCCGAGGCCAACGAAGCCGCCGGCCTGCCCGATCTCCGCAAGATCAACCGGCCGGGCGCCGAAGTCACGTCGAAAGTGGACTTCGCCGACATCCGCCGCACGCCGAGCTTCCACGAAAAGAGCAAGAACGGCACCGAAGTCACCGAGTACCGCGACCGCGGCAAGCCGGTCGAGATCGACGTGAAGTCGAACTTCGGCACGCGCTACCAGATGAGCTCGACGCCCGACACGTCGCCGAAGCCGCACGACGCGGGCATCCCGATCACGCGCCTGCCGTCGCTGAACCTGCGCTACTGATTCCGTCGCGCGGCGCGTCGATCGCGCCGCGCCGCCCCTTCACCTGCTGTCGCGCTGCACGCCGCCCGCGTGCCGACACCCTGACCTGACGCATCCCGCATGGCCGTTTTCACCGCTGTTTCCGACTCCGATCTCGCGCAATGGATGCGCCACTACGAACTGGGCGACGTGCTTGCGTTCCGCGGCATTCCGTCCGGTATCGAAAACAGCAATTTCTTCCTGACGACGACGCGCGGCGAATACGTCCTCACGATCTTCGAAAAGCTCACGGCGCAGCAGTTGCCGTTCTATCTCGACCTGATGCGCCACCTGGCCAGCCACGGCGTGCCGGTGCCGGACCCGGTCCCGCGTGACGACGGCGCGCTGTTCGGCGAACTGCACGGCAAGCCGGCCGCGATCGTCACGAAGCTCGACGGCGCGGCCGAGCTGGCCCCCGGGGTCGAACACTGCATCGAGGTTGGGCAGATGCTCGCGCGCCTGCACCTCGCGGGCCGCGACTATCCGCGCAGCCAGCCGAACCTGCGCAGCCTGCCGTGGTGGCAGGAGAACGTGCCGGCGATCGTGCCGTTCATCACGGACGCGCAACGCACGCTGCTCGAAGGCGAGCTCGCGCACCAGGCCGGCTTCTTCGCGTCGGACGACTATGCGGCGCTGCCGGCCGGCCCATGCCATTGCGACCTGTTCCGCGACAACGTGCTGTTCGCGCACGCGGCGCCCGGCACCGGCCACGACGTGCGGCTCGGCGGCTTCTTCGACTTCTATTTCGCAGGCTGCGACAAGTGGCTGTTCGACGTCGCGGTGACCGTCAACGACTGGTGCGTCGACCTCGCGACCGGCGTGCTCGACGTCGCGCGCGCCGATGCGCTGCTGCGCGCGTACCAGACGGTCCGGCCGTTCACGGCCGAGGAACGCCGCCACTGGAGCGACATGCTGCGCGCCGGCGCGTACCGCTTCTGGGTGTCCCGCCTGTACGACTTCTACCTGCCGCGCGCGGCCGAGATGCTCAAGCCGCACGACCCCGGCCATTTCGAACGCATTCTGCGTGAGCGTATCGCGCATACGCCCGCGCTTCCCGAGATCCAAACCGCATGCAACTGATCGAAGTGCCCGCGAAAACGGGCTATGTCTGGTTCCGTCAAGGCATCTGGCTGTTCCGCCGGAATCCGCTCGCGTTCATCACGCTGTTCTTCACGTACCTGCTCGCCATTGCGCTGATGTCGGGGGTGCCCGTGATCGGCTCGACGCTGCCACTGGTGTTCGTTCCCGGTATCGCGGTCGGCTTCATGGCCGCGTGCCGCGATACCGTGGCCGGCAAGACCGTGATGCCGACGATCCTCGTCGACGGCTTTCGCTCGTACGGCACCGTCGCGACCCAGCGGCTGCTCGCGCTCGGCGCGATCTACGTCGCGTCGATGGTGCTGGTGTTCGCCGCTTCGTCGTTCGTGGACGGCGGCGCGCTGTTCCACGTGATGATGGGCGCGGCCGACGACGCGAACACGACGCCCGAGACGCTCGCCGCGCAAGGCACGCTCGGCGCGCTGTTCTTCGCGACGCTGCTCTATCTGCCGGTCGCGATGCTGTTCTGGTTCGCGCCGGTGCTGGTCGCATGGCATGACGTTCCGCCCGCGAAGGCGCTGTTCTTCAGCGTCGTCAGTTGCTGGCGCAATCGCGGTGCGTTCGTCGTGTACGGCGCGCTGTGGTTCGGCGTCACGCTCGGCACGTCGCTCGCGCTGTCGCTGCTGCTGCAGGCGCTCGGCGCGGGCACGTATGCGCTGACGATCATGATGCCGGTGGCGATCATCATCGCTACGATGCTGTACTGCTCGTTCTACGCGACCTATCGCGGCTGCTTCGGCGTGCAGGAACCGGGCGCGACCACGACGATGTCGGGCCGCTGATCCTTGTCCCGGCCGGCGCATGTCGCCGGCCGTCACGCCGTTTCCCGCGCCGGGTAGTCGCCCGGCGCGCTTCTGATCTCTCCCCTTTTCCGGTATCGACCGTCTCTGGTCGCCCCCTGTTCAACCTGATCTTTTGCGCGCAAAATAATTTGCGTACAAATCGTTAGCGCATCCGCCGCGCTTCCCGAATCATGGATCGCCTGCCTCCGCTGCCCCAGACGCTCGACGAGCAACTCTGCTTCGCGCTTTACTCGACTTCGCACGCGATGACGAAGGCGTACAAGCCGCTGCTCGACAAGCTGTCGCTGACCTACCCCCAATATCTCGCGATGCTCGTGCTGTGGGAGCGCGACGACATGGCCGTGAAGGACATCGCCGCGCGGCTCGACCTCGATCCGGCCACGGTCACGCCGCTGCTCAAGCGGCTGGAAGCGCTCGGCTACGTCGAACGCGTGCGCAGCGCGGCCGACGAGCGCGTCGTCAACGTGCGCGTGACGCCGGAAGGCCGTGCGCTGAAGGACCGCGCGCGCTCGGTGCCCGCCGACCTCTTTTGCGCGATGCAGCAGACGCCCGACTTCCTGATCAGGCTGCGCGCCGATCTCCAGCAGTTGCGCGACGCGTTGTCGGCGGCCAACGAACGCTGACCCTCACACGCTCGAGTTCGGACCGACCTGCCCGGCCCTGCCGGGTTTTTCTTCAAAATTTCATTTGCACACTAATGATTAGTGTTCTATATTTTGCGTGTGGCCGGCGACATCCCGTTCGACCGGACCGCTTTTCCCCTCTCTTCCCGACAGGAGCTGCACGATGAACATTCTGTACAAGACCAGCGCCACGAGCACGGGCGGCCGCGACGGCCGCGCGGTATCCGCCGACCACAAGCTGGAAGTGAAGCTGGCCGCGCCGCGTGAACTCGGCGGCACGGGCGCGGAAGGCACGAATCCGGAGCAGCTGTTTGCCGCAGGTTACTCGGCCTGTTTCCTGAGCGCGATGAAATTCGTCGCGGGCCAGAACAAGCAGACGCTGCCGGCCGATACGCAAGTGACGGCGGAAGTGGGCATCGGCCCGAACGACGCAGGCGGCTTCGGGCTGGACATCGAGCTGCGCGTGTCGCTGCCGGGGCTCGACAAGAACGACGCGCAGGCGCTGGTCGACAAGGCGCACCACGTGTGCCCGTATTCGAACGCCACGCGCAACAACGTGCCGGTGCGCCTGACGGTCGTCTGACGCGACGCAGGTTCCGGGTTCAGGAAATACAAAAAGGGCGCGTGCGGCATCATGCCGCACGCGCCCTTTTGCGCGATTCGTCGAAATGGCGGGCCGGCAGGCCCGCGTGCGCCGCTTAGCGCGCGCCGATCGAATACGGACGGTTCATTGCCGCTTCGCGATCGATCTTGCGCATGCGGAATTCGAGGTCGTAGATGTCGGTGGCTTCGGCCAGGTACGCATCGGCGCGCTCTTTCGCGGCCTTGTCAGCATTCTTGGTCAGCATCAGGAAGAGGTGGCTCAGCAGGTACATGGTCGATCTCGCTGTTCAAAGGTTCTGGACTAGGGTTTTCCCGAATTATAGGGAAAACCCTAGGCTTTGACCAGCATCGATCAGACGGTGCGTCGTTCGGTCGCCACAGTTCGCTGATGGGTTTCGAAAAAAGCCCAGATCATCGCGCTTGCGTCAGGGCCGACCGCCGCGTGAAACGGCACGGCTTCGTCGCCGCCGGCCCACGCGTGATCGAGCCCTTTCACGCGGCACAGCCGCACCACCGGCTCGCCGTCGCGGCACACGTCGGTAATCTGTACGCCCGTTTTGCGTGTCTCGACGCGCTCGCCGCCGCGCAGCGCGCCCCGGCTGTCGGCGAGCCCGTTCAGGCGCATGAACTGGACGGTCAGTTGATCGGCATTCTTCGGCGCGACGACATGATCGCCGTCGCCCTGGACGATCAGCGCGGGCATGCCCGGATACGCGCCGGCATCGACGAGCGCGTCGACCGCCGCGGCCGGGTTCTGCCGCAGGCCGCGGCGCATCACGTCCATCGCGGTGATGCCGGAATTCGCCTCGCCGAGCGCGGGGCCGGAGTGCAACGCGACCGCCGCGAAACGGTCCGGGTGGTGCAGCGCAAGCAGCGCTGCGAGCCCGGCGCCGGCCGACAGCCCCGCGACGTAGACGCGCGACGCGTCGAAACCGTGCTCGTCGACCAGCGCGTCGACCAGCGACGCCACCGTGTCCGCCTCGCCGCGGCCCGCGCGGTCGGTGTCTTCATACCAGTGCCAGCACCCGTGTGCGTGCGCGCGCGGCGACTGTTCCGGATACAGCACCGCGAAGCCGTGCTTGTCGGCCAGCAGGTTCATTCGCGTACCCTGCGCGAATTCGTCCGCCGACTGCTGGCAGCCGTGCAGCATCACGACGAGCGGCATCGCGCCGCGCCGGCGGCCGGGCGGCACGTAGAGCCCGTACGCGAGATTCTGGACGAGGCGGCCGAGCGCGGGCGCCATCGGATGTTCGCCGCGCGTCCAGTCACCCGCCGCCCATGCGGCCGCGCGCGGCCGCACGCGCGATTCGCGTGGCGGGGACGGATCGGCCACGGCAGACGAGGCCGCGGCCTCGAGTGCGTCGCGGGTGATGCGCTGCGCATCGCGCGCCGCGCGTTTGGCGGCCGGGGACAGCATGCGTTTCATGCCGCCCAGCCACACCTTGGTCAGACTTTTGGTCATCGATCGGGCTCGCAGTCAGGAAAAATAGGGGCGCCATCAAAGCGCCGCAACGGATGCATCGTTCGACTTTGTGCAATGCACCATAACATTGTTTCCAGGATTTTTCCTGCACGCCGGTCGTTCTCCGCGGCGCAAAAAACGGGCCTCATGCGGACGCGGCGCTATACTGGGGTTTCGTCGCTTGTATCCGTTGTAGTCGTTCTTCCCGGCTCGCGCGTTGATTTAAGCATTCTCCCCGCCTTCGTTCGTCCCCTTCCCGATGTTCGACCTGCCCTCTCACCTGTGGATCATGATCACCGCATTCGGCGGCGCCGGCCTGACCTTGCCGCTCGCGATCACGATTGCCGTCTGGCTCGCGCTCGGCTACTCGTGGCAGCGCGCGGCCGCGTGGCTCGGCGTGCTGGCGGCCGCGATCGGCGTGGTGGCGCTCACGAAGATCGCGTTCCTCGGCTGGGGCATCGGCATCCGCGCGTGGGATTTCACCGGGTTCAGCGGCCATGCGATGCTGTCGACGTCGGTGTATCCGGTCGCGATTTTCCTCGCGCTGATCCGCACGCGCACGCCGGTGCGGATCGCCGGCATCGCGCTCGGGCTGGCGGCCGGCGTCGCGGTCGGCGTGTCGCGGGTCGCGCTCGCCGCGCATTCGCCGTCCGAATCGATCACCGGCTGCATCGTCGGCGCGATCGCCGCGCTCGCGTTCATCGCCGGCTCATGGCGCGCGGCGCCGCACCGCTGGTCGGTGCCGGCGGTCGTCGCGAGCCTCGCGCTCGTCACCGTGGCGCTGCACGGGATCACGGTGCCGTCGCATCGCTGGGTCACCAAGGTCGCGCTGGAACTGTCGGGCCACGAGCGCCCGTTCGTCCGCGCGCGCTGGAAGGCCAATCCGAACTACCATCCCGCGTCGCAGCCGTCGTCGCTGCAGCGCACCGAATCGGCGCCGCCCACGCTTCACGCGTGAGCGGCCGCCCGGCCATCCCTTTTCACGTCCGACCCTTTCATGCGCACCGTCGCATGAGCAGTATGTCGAGCGTTATAACCCACCCTATATTACGATTACGGTTTCCACCCATTCAACACGAATCCCCATGCGCTCAACCGCCCGCCCGCTTCGCCGCGCCCTGCTTCGCCTGCTGCCGATCGCCACGCTTGCCGCCGGGGTCGCGTTCAGCGCGCCTGCTTCCGCCGATGAACTGGTCGTGTCGGCGGCCGCCAGCCTGACGAACGCGTTCAAGGCCGTCGGCGACGCGTACGAGAAGCAGCATCCGGACACCAAGGTGCTGTTCAACTTCGGCGCATCGGACGTGCTGATGCAGCAGATCGCCAAGGGCGCGCCGGCCGACGTGTTCGCGTCGGCCGACCAGAAGGCGATGGATCGCGCGGTGAACGAGAAGGTGATCGTGCCCGGCACGCGCCGCGATTTCGCCGCGAACTCGCTGGTGCTGATCGTGCCGGCGGACAGCCGCGCGGCCGCGCCGACATCGCTGAACGACCTGACCGCGCCCGGCGTGAAGCGCATCGCGTACGGCGACCCGGCCTCGGTGCCGGTCGGCCGCTACACCGAAGGCGCGCTGCGCGCGGCCGGCGTGTGGGATGCCGTCAGCGCGAAGGGCGTGCTGGCCGCCAACGTGCGCCAGAGCCTCGACTACGTCGCGCGCGGCGAGGTCGACGCGGGCTTCGTGTTCGGCACCGACGCGGCGATCATGCCGGGCCGCGTGAAGGTCGCGCTGACGGTGCCGACCCGGACGGCCATCACCTACCCGATCGCCGTGGTCAAGGACAGCCGCCACGCCGCGCAGGCGCAGTCGTTCATCGATTTCGTCGCGTCGTCGCAGGGCCAGGCCGTGCTGTCGACGTTCGGCTTCAAGCCCGCCAAGTGAGCGACTCGCGATGCAAGACGCCTGGGTCCCGCTGCTGCTGTCGCTGAAGGTGGCCGGCTGGGCGACCGCACTCGACATCGTGCTCGGCGTCGCGGCCGCGTTCGTGCTCGCGCGCTGGCGCTCGCCGCTGCGCGACGTCGTCGATTCCGTGCTGACGCTGCCGCTCGTGCTGCCGCCGACGGTGCTCGGCTATTACCTGCTCGTGCTGCTCGGCCGGCGCGGCGTGTTCGGCGCGTGGCTCGACAAGTTCGGCATCGCGCTGGTGTTCACGTGGCAAGGCGCGGTGATCGCGTCGATGGTCGTCGCGTTTCCGCTGATCCTGAAATCGGCGCGCGCGGCGTTCGAGGGCGTCGATCCGCATCTCGAGCGCGCCGCGCGCACGCTCGGGCTCGGCGAAGCCGCGGTGTTCTTCCGCGTGACGCTGCCGGTCGCCACGCGCGGGATTCTCGCGGGCGCGCTGCTCGCGTTCGCGCGCGCGCTCGGCGAATTCGGCGCGACGCTGATGATCGCCGGCAACCTGCCCGGCCGCACGCAGACGCTGTCGGTCGCGATCTACGCGGCCGTACAGGCCGGCGACGACAACACGGCCAATTTCCTCGTGCTGGTGACGTCGATCACCTGCGTGCTCGTGCTGCTCGCGACCGGCTGGCTCGTGCCGTCGCGCGCGCGGGGGAGCCAGCTGACATGAAGCGCCCGCGCTGCCCGTATCGCGTCCGTCGTCCGGCGGCCGGCCCGCTTCGGCGGAGGTTCGGATGAGCCTCGTCGTCGACATCCGCAAGACCTACGCGAACGCCGAGCGCCGCTTCACGCTCGACATGTCGTTCACGGCGACGACGCAGCGCGTCGTGCTGTTCGGGCCGTCGGGCGCGGGCAAGAGCATGACGCTGCAGGCGATCGCCGGGCTGCTGACGCCCGACGAAGGCACGATCACGCTGAACGGCGAGCCGCTGTTCGACGCCGCGCGCCGCATCGACGTGCCGACCCGCGAACGCCGGGTCGCGTACCTGTTCCAGGACTACGCGCTGTTTCCCCATCTGAACGTGCGGCAGAACATCGCGTTCGGGCTCACGTCCGGCCTGCGCAACCCGCGCGCGAAGACGGCGCCGCCGGAGGTCGCGTACTGGCTGCGCGCGTTCGATCTCGAATCGCTCGCGGGGCAATATCCGTCGCAACTGTCGGGCGGGCAGAAGCAGCGCGTGGCGCTCGCGCGTGCGCTGGTCGCGCAGCCGCGCATCCTGCTGCTCGACGAACCGTTCGCGGCGCTCGACGGCGCGATGCGCCAGCGCATGCGCCATGAGCTCGCCGAGCTGCAGGCGCGGCTCGACATCCCGATGGTGCTGATCTCGCACGACCCCGACGACGTCGCCGCGTTCGGCGACCAGGTCGTGCAGTTGAGCGAAGGACGCGTGCAGGCGAACCCGCCGCACGCCGAGTGGCCGACGCGCGTCACCTGAGCGCGCGAGGCCGTGGTCGTGAGCGTGGCGCTGGCCGCCACGTTGGAGCCTGAGAGCCGCCGCGTCGCGGCACATGCTGAAAGCGGAAACGAAGCCGGTGCGATGCAAACGCGTGCGGCACCGGCTTCGCCCCGCCTCGCACGACGGCCGCCGGCCAACGCGAGCCGCGCTGCCGGCCCGGTCAGCCCGTCACCGCCAGAATCACGCTCGACGCCTTGAACAGCGCGATCGCGCGCCGGCCGGCCGCGAGCTGCAACGCATCGACGCTGTCGTTGGTCACGACGGCCGTCAGCGTTCCGCCGCCGTCGAGCGCCAGCGTCACCTCGCTGTTCACCGCCCCCGCCGCGACGGCTTCCACGCTGCCGCACAGCCGGTTCCGCGCGGACACCTTCAGGTCGGGCCCGCCGTCGTCGACCGCGAGCACGACCCACGACGCCTTCACCAGCGCGCACGCGTCCACGCCTTCCCGCAGCCCGAGCGCCTCGGCGCTTTCGTGCGTCAGCACGGCGACGACGGATTGCCCGCCCGGCAGCGCGAGCGTCACCTCGTCGTTGACGGTGCCGCGCACGAGCGACGCGACCTTGCCGAACAACTGGTTGCGCGCGCTCGTCTTCATCCCGATCCGGCCGATCAGCGCCCAGTCGACGTCGAAGCCGGCAACAGCCGCGCTCGCGGCCTCGATGAAGCGGCGATGCTCGCGCTCGATCGTGCGGAATGCGGCGATCAGCGACGTCGCGCGCGGTGTCAGCGTCGTGCCGCCGCCGCCCTTGCCGCCCGTCGAACGCGCGACGAGCGGTTCGCCGGCGAGATTGTTCATCGTGTCGACCGCGTCCCACGCGGCCTTGTAGCTGAGGCCGACGGCCTTCGCCGCGCGCGTGATCGAACCGGTGTCGCCGATCGCCGCGAGCAGCGCGATGCGCGTCGCGCCGCCGAGCGTCTGTTCGCCGGCGCGCAGCCACAGCTCGCCGCCCAGTTCGAGCGGTTCGGCGGACGAGGAAGAAGGCGGGGCGTCGGTCGTCATCGGCATGCGTGCGGGAAACGGGCGGCCATTATAGAGGCGGCGCTCAGCCCGGCTTGCCGTCGAGCTTCGGCGGCCGCAGGCTGGCGAGCAGCGTCTCGGCGTCGCGTGCAGCCCGCTGTTCGAGCGCGGCGCCGTAGCCGCGCACGAAACCGAGCTGGTACGGCGGCGCCGACAGTTGCTCGAGATGGTGCAGCGCGACCATCGCGTCGTTCGCTTCGCCGAGCACGCTCTGCACACGCGCCAGCGTCTTGACCGTCTCGGTGCGCGTGCGGCGCGACGCCAGCGACGCGAAGAATTCGAGCGCGTAGCGCAGCCGCTTCGCATCGATCCGCACCTGGTGGCGCGCGGCCGTGTCGAGCGACGTGAGCGACGGCGATCCGTAGAGATGACCGAACAGCCGCCGCACGCGCTTGGTCGCGTGACGCCGCAGCGACGGCGCGTCGTCGCCGTCGGCCGCCGGCAGCGCGAGCGCGCTCAGCCATTCGAGCCAGCCGAGCGTCAGCCGCGCATAGCGGGCCGAATGCAGCGCCTGCCGCAGTTCGACGCGCGCGGCCATCGACTGCGCACGGGCGGCGTCGAGCGTGCCGTCCCAGTCGCTGCGGCCGCCGTCGGCCGCGATCAGCGCGGGCAGGCTCTCGGTGGCGAACACGTCCCAGTCGCGCACCGTGCCGAGCAGCTTGGCGAGCCAGCGCAGGTCGACGCCGAGCGTGTCCTTCCACTGACGGTCGGTGAAGCGCGGGAAGAACCGCATCAGCGTGCGCAGGCGGCGCAGCGCGACGCGCATCTGGTGCACGAATTCGGGATCGTCGCGATCGAGCACGCCGGATTCGTTGCCGAGCCATTGCGCGGTGATGTCGCGGGACAGCGCGAACAGCGCGGCGCGCTGCGTGCGGATGCCGGTCAGGTCGACGGGCTGCGCCTTGACCAGCGCGGCGGCCACCGGCCCGCCCGCACAGGCGCGGTCGATCACGCTCGTCAGTTGCACGAAGGCCGGCCACGCGCCGCTCAGTTCGCGCGCCGCGGCAAACAGCGCGCGCAGCGCGGCCGCGCGCGCGGCCACGGTTTCCCAGTCGGGCGCGGCCAGGCGCAGCTCGACGTAGCGGCGCGGCGGCTCGCCACCGCCGTGCAGCGTGATGTCGTCGAGCGTCATTTCGACCCCGACGCCGCTGTCGTCGGCCCAGCGCCCGCGCCGCCGTTCGCTGATGATGCGCAGCGCCGACGCCTGGGCCCGCGCTTCGTCGGTGTCCGGCGCAATGCCGTCGACGTCGGTGGCCGGCGCGTCGGCATCGGCTGCGCCGGCCGTCGCGGGCACCGGCAGCGGCGCCGCGACGACGATGCCCGCGTGCTCCGCGTCGAACAGCTCGCGCTGCGTGACACCGGGGGCGAACGTCTCGGTGCGCGATGCAACGACCCGCGTGCCGTGTGCGTTCGATTCGACCCAGGTCCACCAGCTTGCGCCGGGGCTCCGCTCGGCCTCCTCGATCTGGCACGGCTCGATCGTCACGCGCTCGTGGCCGCGCCGCATCCGGACCTGCGGGCAGATCCGCCACGCGCGCACGAGTTCGGCGCCGAAGTCGCGCTGCGCGCCACGGGCACGGCTTGCGCCCTTGACCGGCCACCCTTCCAGCGACAACGACAACACGATTTCCAGCACACGCGACATGGAGGCTCCTGCACATGAAGGATCGCCGGCGCATCGACCGCGCCGGCGTCGCTCGTGAAGCAGCTTCCATAGTACACGCCGCCCCCCACGCGCAGGCGCCGATCCGGCCCCGCCGCGCTGTGGCAGGTCAAGCCGGCACGTCAGAGGGCGTATTGCGCGATGCCGTTGCCGAACGACCAGTTCTCCTTCAGCACCTCGACGAGACTGATGAAGACGTCTTCCTGCCGCACGCCGGGCTGCTGCGCGAGGTTGTCGGCGATCGTCCGGTACAGCGCGCGCTTCTGCTCGAGCGTGCGGGTGTTGTTCGCGGTGATCTGGATGATCACGAGATCGTCGCTGCGTTCGATATCGAGGTAATGGCGGCCGAACACGAAGTTCTCGGCCGCATGCTCGGTCACGACCATGAAGATGTCGTCCTCGGGCACGTTGAACGTCTGGATCAGCGCGCGCTGCACGCCGTCGACGAGGGCCTTGCGGTAGGCGGCCGGTTTGCCTTCGCGTACGGCGATACGGGTGAATGGCATGGTGCTGCTCCTGTCGGTGAATGACGTTGAAGAACGAAAACACAGCGTCAGGTTAGGCGCGCGCACCTATAATAAACAGTCATTGATGAATATTTCATCCATTTTCATTTGAAATGAAAGTACTCGATCTCGATGCCGTCCGCGCGTTCGTGCTGGTCGCCGACCTCGCCAGCTTCACCCGCGCCGCCGATGCGCTCGGCACCACGCAATCGGCCGTCAGCCTGAAGCTGAAGCGGCTGGAGGCTCATCTCGGCAAGCCGCTGCTCGCGCGCACGCCGCGCGTCGTCAAGCTGGCCGCCGACGGCGAGAATTTCCTGCCGGCCGCCCGCGCGCTGCTCGACGCGCACGAGCATGCGCTCGGCGCGATCTCGAGCGGCACGGTGCGCCTGTCGCTCGGCGTCAGCGAGCACGTCGCGGTGCCCGACCTGCCGGCCGTGCTGACGAGCCTGCACCGGCAGGATCCGGGGCTGTCGCTGGAAATGCATCTCGGCGCGTCGACGAGCCTGCTCCCGCAATACGACGAACGGCGGTTCGACGCGGTGATCGCCCGGCACGAGCCCGGCGAGGATCCGCCGCGCGACGACGCCACGCCGCTGTTCACCGAGCCGCTGGCCTGGCTCGCCGCGCCCGACTGGGCGCCGCGCGCGGGCGAGCCGCTGCCGCTCGCGGTGCTGGCCGGCCCCTGCGGCGTGCGGGCCGCCGCGCTGCGCGCGCTCGACCGCGCGGGGCTGCCGTGGCGCGAGCGCTTCACGGGCGGCGGGGTCGCGGCGGTCGCGGCGGCCGCCGCGGCGGGGCTCGCCGTCTGTCCGCTCGCGCGGCGCGTCGCCCCGCGCACGCTGGTCGACGTCGGCGCGAAATTCGGGCTGCCGCCGCTGCCGCAATCGCAGGTCGTGCTGTATTCGCGCGTCCGCGACGCCCGTGCCGCCGCCGCGCTGCGCAGGTTCACCGACAGTCTTGCAATCTCGGCGTAAACTAGCGGGCTCCTCCGCAATCTCCAGACGAATTCCGATGAAGCCCGACGCCCGCAAGCACCTTCGCGCCAACCTGCTGATGCTCGGCGCCGCCGCGATCTGGGGCTCCGCTTTCGTCGCGCAACGCCTGAGCCTCGACGTGATCGGCCCGTTCCTGTTCACCGGGCTGCGCTTCCTGCTCGGCGCGCTCGTGCTGGTGCCGCTGCTGATGCTGAATGCGGCGTCGCGCGCGCAGCTCGCGGCGATCCGGCGCGAACCGGCGCTGTTGCTGCCGGGCGTCGCGCTCGGCGGACTGCTCGCCGTGTCGATCTCGCTGCAGCAGGTCGGCCTGCAATACACGCGGATCGCGAACGCCGGCTTCATCAGCTCGCTGTACGTCGTGATCGTGCCGCTGATGGGCGCGCTCGCGCGCCACCGGATCGGCGCGGGCACGTGGTTCGGCGCGTTGCTGGCCGCGATCGGCCTGTATTTCCTCAGCATCGACGAGCACTTCTCGGTGCTCTACGGCGACTGGTTCCAGCTCGCGGGCGCCGTCATCATCGCCGCGCACGTGATGGCGGTCGGCCATCTGGCGAAGCGCCACGATCCGCTCGTGCTCGCATTCCTGCAGTTCGCCGTGTGCGGCGTGGCGTGTCTCGCGGTCGGCCTGGCGGTCGAGCCGGTCAGCGTCGCGATGCTGCGCGGCGCGCTGCCGACGCTGCTGTACGGCGGGCTGCTGTCGGTCGGGGTCGGCTATACGCTGCAGGTCGTCGCGCAACGCGACGCGGCGCCCGCGCACGCGGCCGTGATCTTCAGCATGGAAGGCGTGTTCGCGGCGATCGCGGGCTGGGCCGCGCTCGGCGAAACGCTGACGCTGCGCGCGCTCGTCGGCTGCGCGCTGATGCTGGCCGGCCTGCTCGCGTGCCAGTTGCTGCCGAACGGCGACGCGCGGAAAAAGGACGAGGACGCGCTGCCGGCGTGACGCTCACCGTCCCTATAATGGCGATTCGCGTGACTTCCACGCCAACCGCTTCCGACAGGCCAGCTCCGTGACGTCCATTTCCGTCGATCCCGCCGCCGACCTGCTGCGCGAACGCGCAGCGCACTACGCCGCCCAGGCGGCGCTGTTCCTGCGCGACCAGGCGCTCTCCACCGCCTCGCACGACCTGCGCAGCCCGCTGAATGCAATGCACAGCTGGGCCTACGTGCTCGAACGCCAGCTCGCCAACGCCGATCCGAACCTGCAGCGCGCGCTCGCGGGCATCCGCACGGGCATCGACCAGCAGGTCGCGCTGATCGATGGCGTGCTGGACGCGCCGCGCGCGGAAACACGCACGCTCACGCTCGCGCCGCAGCCGTTCGCGCTGCGCGCGCTGCTCGACGAGACGATCGCGCTCGTGCGTTTCGCGCTCGCGGACGCACGCCAGGTCACGCTCGACACGACGCTGCCGGACGGCGAGCCGTCGCTCACCGTCGATCGCGAACGCGTCGCGCAGGCGCTCTGGACCCTGCTGACGACGGCCGTCGAGGCCAGCGCCGCGGGCAGCCGCGTCGCTTTCACGTGCACGCGCGACGGCGCGCAGTTCACCGCGCGCGCCGCCTGCACCGTGAACGCCAGCGTGCTCGTCGATCCCGCGCAGCCGCACGCGTTCGAATCGTTCGCGCGGCGCGAGATGCTGCGCGAGCGCGACACGAAACGCAGCGCGTGGACGCTCGCGCTGTGCCAGCGCGTCGCCCTCGCGCACGGCGGCACGTTCGCGCACGACGTGTTCGCCGACGGCGCGCCCGCCACCCTCACGTTCTCGATTCCCTGCGAGGCGCCCGTGTAAGCAAGCGGCCGCCGACACATTACAAATTCCTTTCCGGCTCTATACTGATGGGCCTGTCATAACCGGAGCGATTCTTTGTTACAGATCTTCGCGCTCATCGGCGCGTTGTTCCTGGTGGCCCTGAACGGGTTCTTCGTTGCGGCCGAATTCGGCCTCGTCAAACTCCGCGCGACGCGCGTCAAGACCCTCGCCCGCAAGCACGGGCTGCGCGGGCGCATCCTCGGCATCGTGCACGGCCGGCTCGACGCGTATCTTTCCGCGTGCCAGCTCGGCATCACGCTCGCGTCGCTCGGCCTCGGCTGGGTCGGCGAACCGGCGTTCGCGGAACTGATCGGCCCGCTGCTCGACCTGATCGGCGTCCAGTCCGAACGCGTCGTGCACCTGATTTCGCTCGTGTTCGCGTTCTCGCTGATCTCGTTCCTGCACATCGTCGTCGGCGAACTGGCGCCGAAATCGATGGCGATCCGCCAGCCGGAAAAGGTCGGCCTGTGGGTCGCGCTGCCGCTCTACGCGTTCTACTGGTCGATGTATCCGGCGATCTGGGTGCTCAACACCAGCGCCAACGCGGTGCTGCGGCTCGCGGGGCTGTCGGCCGACCACGGCGGCGACGCGCACTATTCGACCGACGAGCTGAAGCTGATCCTGCGCAGCCGCCGCAGCGCGGCCGGCAATGCGGCGCAGCCGGCGCGCGGCACGTACAGCAACGACGAGTGGAACACGCTCGCGCATTCGCTCGATTTCTCGTCGATGACCGTGTCGGACCTGATGCGGCCGGCCCATGAAATGATCGGCCTGCGGCGCGACCTGCCGCTGCCCGACAACATGGAGATCGTCGCGCGGCACCGTTTCAGCCGCTATCCGCTGTTCGAGGATGCGTCGCGCGAACAGGTGAGCGGACTGATCCACCTGAAGGACCTGCTGCTCGCGCGTCACGCGGGCGCCGCGCTCGAGGATCTGTCCGACTACGTGCGCCCGGTCCAGTACGTGAAGCCCGACACGCCGGCACTGGAGCTGTTCCGCCGCTTCCGCAAGGGCGCCCCGCACTTCGCGCTGGTCGGCAACAAGGGCGAGAAGCCGATCGGCTTCCTGACGCTCGACAACCTGCTCGGCGCGCTGGTCGGGCAGATCCACGACGAATTCCGTCAGGGAGACGCCGACTGGAGCCGCCTCGACGACGGCACGCTGATGGGCAAGGGCAGCCTGCCCGTCGTGTCGCTCGAGCAGGCGCTCGGCATCGACATCGACGAAGGCCGCGCGGAATCGGTCGGCGGCCTCGTGATCCAGGCGTTGAGCGACCTGCCGACCGAAGGGCAGCGCGTGTCGTTCGACCGCTTCGACGTCGTCGTGAAGAAGATGAACGGGCCGCGCATCGTGCTCGTGCGCGTCTATCCGAAGATCGCGAAAGAGGCCGACGAATGACGGCCGCGCGTCGCGCCGCGCGATGAACGCGACGCTGCCGCGCTGCTGCGTGATCACGCCGGAACCGGCGTCCGCGTCGGCGGCCGATCGGGCCGCGTTTCTCGACCGGCTATCGGCCGTGCTCGCGCGCGGCGAAACGCTCGTGCAACTGCGCGTGAAATCGCTCGATGCAGCCGCGTTTGCGTCGCTGGCCGCCGCGGCGCTCGCGCGCTGCGACGCAGCCGGCGCGCATCTGATGCTGAACGGCCCGATCGATGCAGCCGGCGTGATGCGGCTCGACGGCGCCGGCTGGCATCTCGACGGCACCGCGTTGCGCGCCGTCGCGCAGCGGCCGCTGCCGGCCGGACGATGGGTGTCCGCCGCATGCCACGCGGAACACGACCTGCTGCTGGCCGCGCGCGCCGGTGCGGATTTCGTCACGCTGTCGCCGGTGCTGCCGACGCTCAGCCACCCCGGCGCGCCGACGCTCGGCTGGGCTCGATTCGACGCGCTGGCCGCGCAGGCCGCGATGCCGGTGTTCGCGCTCGGCGGCATGACGCGCGCGCACCTCGACGACGCGCGCCGTCACGGCGCGTACGGCGTCGCGGGCATTCGCGGGTTCTGGTAATTCGGTGCTTTCCGGCAGCGCGGCCGCACACGACCGCGCCGCTTCACGCGTTCATCGGCTCATGCATTCAGGTTCGGACGCATTCCGCGCCATGAACCGTCGTCCATGCGACGCACGTCGTGCGTCAGCGCGTAGCGATTGACGTCGCCCGTCAGCCACGCGACGAGCGAATACGGCGGCAATTCCCCTTCATCGACCCGGTCGCGCGCGCGTGCCGGCGTCTCGAACACCACCCGCCCGACCGGTGCGTCGAACGGCACCGCGTCGGGCGACAGGTTCAACGCGATCGTCAAAGTCTCGTCGTCGGCGAGCCGCCATGATGCGCACAGCGCGTCGGCATCGCCGTCGCCGTCCGCCTTCAGCGCATGGGCTGCCTGCGGCCGGCAATCGGACAGCCGCGGCGCGATCAGCTTCGCGCGCACCGCGAGCGCCGACTGCACGAAATGCGCACGATCGATGTCGCGCGCGGTTTCATCGAAGATCAGCGGGATCTGCGGCGTGAGCAGCGACAGCGCGAGCGCGGCGAGGCCGGCCGCCTGCCCCTGATCGCCGGGGCCGCTATCGCGCCATGCGCCATCGGACAGCACGAGCGAGGTCAGCGACAGGCTGCTGTCGGCGGCCATCCCGTCCGCCGACGCGGCCGGCTGGTACGCCGCGCCGGCCGCGGTCAGCGCGCGGGCGAGCGTATGAATCGACTGGTGCGTGGAAATGCCTTCATGCGCCGACGCGTCGCGCCCCGTGAGCCGGTGCAGCGCGCGTTCGCCGCAGCCGTTCCACTGCGCATCGAAATGGGTATCGGCGAGATGCGCGGGATGCCGCTCGCTGCCGAGCACGAGGTGGATCAGCCGGTCGGCCGGCACGGCGGCGCGCACGCGATCCGCGATCTCGCGCAGCCACGACACGCCGATCCGGTCGGCTTCGCGCAGGCGCAGCCCGTCGCAGCGGTATTCGTCGATCCAGTACAGCGCGTTGTCGCAGAAGAAATCGCAGACTTCCGGATGATCGAGCGCGAGCGGCGCGGCCTGCAGCGGATCGTCGCGCGTATGGAAGAACGGCCCCGCGTAGTGGCGCAACGCATCGGTGCCGCTGCCGAAGCGCGCGTAGTCGAGTTCCAGCAGCACCGCGAGACCGTAGCCGTGCGCATCGTCGATCAGCGCCTTCAGCGCGTCGGGGCCGCCTTCGGCCGCGAGCGGCGCGAACGGCAGGCTGTCGTGCGGCGACGCGAGCAACTCCAGCGCGGTCACGCCGAGGCGCGCGAGCCGCGGCAGGCGGCGGCGCACGGCGTCGAAGCCGCCCACCGCGTGCGGGCGGATCGCATAGAGCGCGATGTCTTCCCACGCGCGCCCATGCCAGAACGTATTGCGCCACGTGAACGCGCGCGGATCGACGACCTCGCTCGGACCGTCGAGCCCCTCGGGTTGCGAGCGCGACGCGGGATCGGGAATCGACACGGTATCGTCGAGGCGATAGCGGTAACGCGCACCCGCGCCGCATTCGACGAAGACTTCGAACCAGTTCGGGCCGGCACTCGTCATCGGCACGAGCATCGGGCCGTAGCCGGTATCGAGTTCGAGCTGGACGTGGGTGCTGCCGGGCGCCCACACGCGGAAATGCGTGCGCGGCGTCGCGCTGAGCGCGCCGCAGGGCTGCGCGCCAAACGGCAAACAATGGATGTAGTGCTGCGCGTACGGATCGTGCGGACAATCGGACATCATGCGCTCCTCGTGCGTGCCGAGCGGCATGGCCGCGCCGATGGCGCAGCGCATCGGGGCCCGGCATGCGACGGCCAGGCGGGGGGAGAGAAACGAGTATGCGCCGGATTCGCCACGTCGATGCATCGTAGTCAGACATTTTTAAATGCGAATCGACCCTTGGAAAACCGCCGCTGGCGACCGGCCTGCATGCGCCTGCGAGTCGGGTAGTCGGCATACCGGAATGATTGCTCGCCTTGTTGCGCCGGCCGCGCGCCCCTACGCTCGGGGTCATGCTCGCGGACATGTCGTCCGCCCCATCCCGAGGAACTCCGCCATGTCGCTTCCCGCCAGCGCCGCGAAATTCGATCCGTCACGCGCACACGAATATGCCGAGCAATCGCGCATCGCGCTCGCCGGCTACGATGCGTGCCACGAACTCGCCGCATGCATGCTCGCGTCGGCGATCGGTGCGGCCGATGCGCGGATACTCGTCGCGGGCGCGGGCGGCACGGGACAGGAGATCTGCGTCGCGGCCGCGCTCGAACCGGGCTGGCAATTCACGGCCGTCGACCCGTCCGCGCCGATGCTCGCGCTCGCGCGCTCGAACGTCGAAGCCGCGGGTTTCGGCGCGCGTACGACGTTCGTCGAGGATGGCGTCGACGCGTTGCCCGACGCGCCCGCGTTCGACGGCGCGACGCTGATCGGCGTGCTGCATCACGTGCCGGGCGACGACGCGAAAGCCGCGCTGCTGCACGCGATCGCGCGGCGCCTGAAGCCCGGCGCGCTGCTCGTGCTCGCCGGCAACCATCGCCGCTACGCGGACCACCCGCGCCTGCTCGACGCGTGGCAGCAGCGCTGGCGCATGAAGGGCGCCACGCCTGACGCCGTGCGCGCGCAACTCGCGAAGATCCTGCAGGGCGCCGATCCGCCTGTGTCCGAGGAAGCCGTGTTCGCGCTGCTGCGCGACGCGGGCTTCGATGCGCCGCTGCGTTTTTTCGCGAGCCTGTTCTGGGGCGCGTGGATCGCGGTGCGGCGCGCGTGACGGTTCGAGGCGGCCCGCAACGGCGCGCGCCACGCGATTCGCGAACGCGCCGCACGCGCTCGGTATGATGTCGTTCCCGCCCCCTTCCCGGCCTCGACATGCTCACCGTCCATCACCTGAACAACTCGCGTTCGCAGCGCGTGCTCTGGCTGCTCGAAGAACTGGATGTGCCGTACGAGATCGTGCGCTACGAGCGCGATCCGAAGACGATGCTCGCGCCGGCCGAATTGCGCGCGATCCATCCGCTCGGCAAGTCGCCCGTCGTGACCGACGACGGCCGCACCTTCGCCGAATCGGGCGCGATCATCGAGTACCTGGTCGAACGCTACGGCGACGGGCGTCTCGCGCCGCCGCCCGGCTCGCCCGAGCGGCACGACTACACGTACTGGCTCCACTACGCCGAAGGATCGGCGATGCCGCCGCTGCTGCTCAAGCTCGTCGCGCTGCGGATCGCGCATGCGCCGATGCCGTTCTTCGCGCGACCGATCGCGCGCAAGATCGCCGCGACGCTGCAGTCGGGTTTCGTCGATCCGCAGATCGACCTGCATCTCGGCCATGTCGACGGCGCGCTGGCGCGCAGCGGCTGGTTCGTCGGCGACGGCTTCAGCGCGGCCGACATCCAGATGAGCTTTCCGCTCGAAGCCGCGACCGCGCGCGGCGGCGGCAGCCGGTATCCCGCGATCGCGCGCTTTCTCGACACGATCCATGCGCGGCCGGCGTACCAGCGGGCGCTGGAGCGCGGCGGCCGGTACGACCTGCTCAGGTAACCAGTAACCGGCGTCAGCTCAGCAACCCCGCCGCGACGTTGATCGACAGGCCGAGCACGGCCATGTTGAAGTAGAACGACAGGATCGACTGCGCGAGCACCGAGCGCCGCGCGGAGCGGTTCGCGAGCGACACGTCGGCCGTCTGCGACGCGACCGCGAGCGTGAACGCGAAATACAGGAAATCCCAGTAGTCGGGCTCCGGGTTCCGGTCCGGGAAACGGAGCGCGCGATCGTTGCTCGGCGAGCCGTAATAGAGCCGCGCATAGTGCAGCGTGAAGATCGTCGGGATCAGGAACCACGCGCCGAACAGCGTCGCGCCCGTGATCGCGTAGTGGCTGAGCCCCGCGCTGAAGCCGACGCTCTTCGCCGTCGCGAGTTCGATCGCGATCGCGGCCACGCTCGCGACGGTCGCGAGGCACACGACGGTCAGCACGGTCGTCGCGTTCTCGTCCTCGCGGATCGCGACTTCGCGCACCTTGTGATGATGCGCGGTGACCATGCGCACCCACATCAACACCAGATACAACCAGACCGCGCAATCCCAGCCGATCAGCGCCCGCGCGGTGGCGCGCAGCGGGAACGGCAGCAGCACCGCGCACAGCACGCCGGCGACGAACGCCGCGACCATGCGTGGCCGGTTGCGTAATACCTGCGGATAAAGCGTCATCGTGTGATTCCGAAAGCAGATGGAAAGGGTTCGGCCGGTGCGCGGGAGGGCTCCTGCGCCGGCGGGTAACGCGCCCCGATTATCGCCATTCCGTCGTGACGTGGCGATGGGCGCGAGCGCCCAGGGAGCGCCTAAGATAAGGGGATGACCGCCACCGCCCTGCTCTGCCGCCATCCTGCGAACACGGCCGGCCGCGACTTCGTCGTGGGCGACCTGCACGGCTGCGTCGACGTGCTGCGCGCGCTGCTGCACGACGTCCGCTTCGATCCGGCCCGCGACCGGCTGTTCTCGGTCGGCGATCTCGTCGACCGCGGCCCGGCCTCCGACACCGCGCTCGACCTGCTCGACCGGCCGTGGTGCCACGTCGTGCGCGGCAATCACGAGGAAGTGCTGAGCCTCGTCGCGCGCGGCAAGCTGCCGCCCGACGCGTGGCGCGGGATCGGCGGCGACTGGGGCGCCGACCTGCCGCCGGAGAAGCTGCGCGCGCATGCGGCGCGCGTCGACGCATTGCCGCTCGTGCGCGTGATCGGCGACGGCCCGGCGCGCTTCAACGTGCTGCATGCGGAGTTCTTCGGCTCGGACGCGGATCTCGATACCGGCAGCTACGCGCACGACGTGCGCGAGCGGCTGATCTGGGGCCGCGATCTCGTCCAGGGGCTCGCGGATCCGGCGCGACAGGCAGGGCTATCGCTGACCTGCACCGGGCACACGCCCGTGCGTACGCCGCAGCGGATCGGCGCGCAATGGTTCATCGATACGGGTGCGTTCGCGCCGGCCGGGCGGCTCACGCTCGCCGAGCCGCGCACCGGCCGCACCTGGTCGATGACGCAGGCCGAAGCGCGCGAACGCCACGCGGGCGACTGGCCGCTGCCGTGACGCGCTGGCCCGGCGCGCAACGCAACGGCCCGCCGTGCCCGGCCAAGCGAACCCTAGCCGACCTGATTCAGTTCGAACACCGCATCGACGGCCGAGCCGTTCCAGTTGTATTCGAGATAGGCCGCATGCTGGCAGTCGCGCAGCAGCGTCGTGCGGAACGCGGCGAGACATTCGCCGCGCGGATCGCGCACCGACGGATAGACGATCCCCATGCCGCCCGCATTGCGCACCGCGCGGCCGAACGCCTGCCCCGCGCTGTAGTCGACCGGATGCAGTAACGCGGGATCGCGCTGCGGCCATGTGCGCACGTCGGCGACGTCGCCGTGCGCGAGCACGGTATAGAGCCGCATCTGCTGGCGCATCGGCGGCTCCTTCGTCGCGGCGAGGAACAGCCCGCTGTGATAGCGCGTCTCGGCGATCGCCGTGTCGCGCGAGCGCGTGCAGTAGAACACGCCGTAGCTGCCGTCCGAAAAACGGCTGCCCAGCGGATTCAGGTGCGTGAACGCGGCCATGATCGGCCCCCAGCCCTGCCCGTAGCGGCGCTCGGCAGGCGGTACGAGGTCGAGCGTGCCGACTTCGTTGCGGATGCGGTCGTTGGTCAGCGATTCGAGCGCGTAGAGCGCGTCGAAATCGTCCGCCGACGCGACGCGGTCGAACAGGTTGATGGCCGGAAAACGGGTGGGAATCACGCGATAGGCGGGCGCCCAGTCGACGGTGGTCATGGGCCACCGGGTGACTTCGATCGGTGTCGTCACGCCCAGCCACCCCGCATCGCATCGAGATATTGCCGCACGGCCACCAGATCGCCGACGTTGCCGGCCAGCATCCGGTCGAGCGCGCGCTTGCCGCCGAACGGCGCCGCATCGTTGGGCCGCTTGACCCATGCATCGGCCGCGGCGGGTTGCGGCAGCAGGATCTGCAAGCCCTTGTAGATGCCGAGCAGCAGCGACAGCCGCTCGAGCGTATCGCGCGGCAGGCGCGCCGATTCCGGCGCGGCCTTCCACTTGAAGAACGTCGAACGGCCGGGCGACCCGAGCAGCACGATCTGCTCGTCGATCGTCAGTTCCCAGTCGCGCGCGATGTTGAAAAACGCACGCAGGCCGGCCGTCGACATCTGCGCGACCGAAGCATGCGGCACGGCGGAATGCGAATCGTAAGCGGGCTGTGACATGACGGTTAGTCTCGAAACGAATTTACTAACAAGATTAGTCCATTCTCGTATTTTTGCAAGGGTCGCACCATCGAAGGGGCCGCCGATCCGACAAATCGATATTTTTTGTCCATTCTGGACTCTTATTTTATTTTCTGCGTTAATGGCCGTGCGGACACCGCGTCACGGCGCGGGTCGTGTCCGTGGAGACCGTGTCGCGCAGCAACCGGATGCACCACGCCAAGGAACGCACCATGAAGAGACTGATTGCCGCTGTTTCGATCGCCCTGCTCGCGGTATCGGCAGGGCCCGCCATCGCGAAGGACTGGACCACGATCCGCTTCGGCACCGACGCCAGCTATGCGCCGTTCGAATCGAAGGCGCCCGACGGCAAGCTCGTCGGCTTCGACATCGACCTCGGCAACGAGATCTGCGCGCGCCTGAAGGCGAAATGCGTGTGGCTGGAGAACGATTTCGACGGGATGATTCCGGCGCTGAAGGCGAAGAAGTTCGACGCGGTGCTGTCGTCGATGTCGATCACGCCGCAGCGCGCGCAGCAGATCGGCTTCACGACGAAGATCTACAACCAGCCGACGCGGCTCGTCGTGAAGAAGGGCTCGTCGCTGCTGCCGACCGCCGAATCGCTGAAGGGCAAATCGATCGGCGTCGAGCAGGGCACGACGCAGGAGACGTATGCGAAGGCGTACTGGGGCAAGCAAGGCGCGAACGTCGTGTCGTACCAGAACCAGGACGGCGTGTATGCCGACCTGATCGCCGGCCGCCTCGACGCGGCGCTCCAGGATGAAGTGCAGGCCGCGATCGGATTCCTGAAATCGCCGCGCGGCGCGAACTACACGTTCGTCGGGCCCGAACTCGTCGACGACAAGGTGCTCGGCATCGGCGCCGGCATCGGCCTGCGCCAGGAGGACACCGACCTGAAGGCGAAGATCGATCGCGCGATCGCCGACATGGTCAAGGACGGCACCTACAAGCGGCTCGCATCGAAGTACTTCGACTTCGACATCTACGGCAGTTGAAAACGGCGTCGCGCGCGTACGGATGACTGCTTCCGTCGCGCGCGTCCGACCGCCCTCCCCTTGCAACCGGATCGCAACGGCATCGCGTGGTGCGCCGCTGCATCGAATGCTTGTCTGCTTGCTTCCTGCGTTGTACGCTGCCCGCGGCACGACGCTTCGGCCATCGTTCGGATTACCGATCAATCGTTCGCGGCAACGACGGGCAACGCGAACGGACGTCGTGCGGCCCGACTCAATAGGCGAAGATCGGGCGTCGCGGCATCGGCGCCCGTGTGCACATGCCCATGCGGATCGGGTTTGCGTGCAGGAAAGTGCCGACCCGGCGCGGATGACCGGCAACCAGCCGGATCCGCCTCGCACCGGGCGTGCAGAGATGGCCTGTCGAGGCATGCCGGCCGGCCGCAAGCGCGACGTTCGCGCGGCGATGTCCCGAATCACTGCGATCGCGGCCTGCGGACCGCGGCGTGTGACGATCGATCATTTTTCTACCCCGTTTGCTGTCTGGTGTTTGTTCCGGCAACCGGACGATGCCGATGCCCCGGCGATCAGGCGACGACGCTCCGTGCTCGCCGTGACGCGATCGCTGCACCGCGCTCGGGCGCCGCATCCCCGCGGACTGCATCCTGGCCGGTACCGGAAGCTTTCGCTGCCTGACCGGACGGACCTCGCGTCGTCGACTCTCGCACGCCCTTCTTCGCAAGGACCGGGCCAGCGCTGCGCGAGCCCGGCCGGACAAGGGGGTGACCGGGCCGGCTGACGGCCGGAACAAGCGTCGCATGCCGGAAGTTGCGAAACTGAAACGTCGGCGCCGGAGCACGCGCCGGCCGTGTCGCGGCGGGGCCTTGCGGAATAAGGCTGAACAATGGAGCGCGGAATTTTTACCGGCGGGGAGGCGGGCCGATCGGCCCCGTTCGCCACGGAAATTCGCCCGGCGGCCCACCCGAAATGTTTCATGCGCTTTACATGCCGGCGGCGGCACGAAACACCGCACGGCGCTGCTCGACGCCGGACGCGGCGGCCGGTCGCATGGCGATACCGCGACACCGCTTCACGCGCCCTCACGCTGCCCGAGCGACCGTCCACGATGATCCGTACCTTGGCCATGCCGTGCCGCCCGTCGCGTTCGCGCCGCACCGGCTGTGGACGCGCCGCCGAGCCGGTTCGCGCGCCGCTCAGCCGACCCGCTGATGCCCGGCGTCGTCCGGCGGCGCGTCGTCGTGTCCGCCGCTGTTGTCGCGATCGTTCAGCCCGTGCTCGATCATCATCCGGTAGAGCGTCACGCGTGAAATGCCGAGTTCGGCGGCGGCCTTGTTGATCCGGTGGTCGTTGCGCAGCAGCGCGTTCTCGATCGCGGTGCGCTCGGCCAGCGCCCGCGCCTGTTCGAGCGTCACCGGTTCGGTTTCGCCGGGCGTGTCGAGCCCGAGATCGTGCGGCGTCAGCAGCCGGCTCTCGGCCATCACGATCGCGCGCCGCACGCGGTTGATCAGTTCGCGCACGTTGCCGGGCCACTCGTAGCGCCGCATCGCGTCGAGCGCGGCCGACGTGAAGCCGCTGATCTTGCGGCCGCTGTCGGCCTTGAATTTCTGCAGCACGTAGTGCGCGAGGATGTCGATGTCCTTGCCGCGCGCGCGCAGCGGCGGCTCGTGGATGCGCAGCACGCACAGCCGGTGATAGAGATCCGCGCGGAAGCGCCCGGCCTCGACCGCGCCGTCGAGATCGACGTGCGTGGCCGAGATGATCCGCACGTCGACCGCGATCGATTCCTGCCCGCCGAGCCGCTCGATCTTGCCTTCTTGCAGGAAGCGCAGCAGGCTCGCCTGGCTTTCGACCGGCATGTCGCCGATCTCGTCGAGAAACAGCGTACCGCCGTTCGCCGATTCGATCCGGCCCGCGCGCCGCTGGTTCGCGCCGGTGAACGCGCCGCGCTCATAGCCGAACAGCTCCGACTGCAGCAGGTGATGCGGAATCGCGCCGCAATTGATCGCGACGAACGGCCCCTTGCCGCGGCCGGAGCGCTCGTGAATCGCGAGCGCCGTCAGTTCCTTGCCGGTGCCCGACTCGCCCGAGATGAAGACGCTCGCGTCGGTCTTCGCGACCTTGCGGATCGTGCTGAACAACTGCTGCATCGCCTCGCAGTTGCCGATCATCCCGTGTTCGCCGATCGACGCCGCATAAGCCGCGCCGTCGACGCGATCGAGCGCGGCCATCCCGCGCGCATGGCCGAGCACGTGCGAAATCCATTCGTACGGCAGCGGCAGCGTCACGTAATCGAAACAATAGCTGCGGATCAGTTCGCGCACGGCGGGGCCGATCGTGATGCCGGCCTGCGCGATGGAAATCCAGCCGATCGCCGGCTGGCTCAGGCACATCTTCAGCGCGGGATAGTCGCGCGACGTGAACCCGGTGAAATCGACCAGCCCGGCGGCCACGCTCACGCCGGAGGTCATGTTCTGCGCGGCGCCGGCCGTCTTCGCGACCGCGATCTCCCAGCCGAGCCCGCGCAGTTGCGCCAGCAACGGCTCGTCCGGCGTGCGCATGATCACGAACAGCTTGCGTCCGGCCTCGGGAGCGGTGACGGACACGTCCGTCATCTCGGGCGCCGCGTGCCCGTTTGCGTCGGGTGACCTTGCAACCATCGTTGTTCCCCGCTTGGCGTTGGTATCGCGCGCCGGCTCGCCGCCGCGTACGACGGACACGATCGAACCGACATATTGGCCGTATTTCCGTCCGAATAAAATCCCCCAGCGCATGAATCGCGCCAGAGGTCGGCGTTGCCATGAACGGTATATCGATGCGGCCGGCCCGCGGCTAGATGGGTGTTATCCCGGTGGCGGACGCCGCGCGCGACCGGGAGGGACCGGCACAGCGCGCGCAAAGCCGCGCCGGTGCTGGCGCGCAGCGATGGCGGGCGACGCGGCGCACGCGCGATCGGCGCGCCGGCGCATGCGCGCGCAACCGGCCTGCCGGACAGGTGGATACCCGGGCAACCGGTTCCAGGTGATTTTCGTCAATCGTCGGAAGAAGCCGGCTGATGCACGCACGCAACATGCACGGCGCGCCGCCGCGCGGCTGAGGCGAAGGCGGCCGGGTCAGCGGCCCGACGCGAGCGGCGCCGGCGCGTTCGCGCGGCCGCGGCCGGCCGGCGTGCCGCCGTGTTCGCCGTAGGCGGCGGCCAGCGCGTCGACCCGCGCGAGATGGTGGCGATTATCGTGATCCCACGGGTGGAAGCCCGGCCGGAAAAAGCTCAGCCATTCGCCGGCGATGCGCGGGAACAGCCCGCGGCGCGGCCCGTACAGGAACGCGATCATCCGCAGCATGCCGCGCACGTGATGGCCGGCGCCGCGATCGCGCCACAGCAGCGTCGCATGCAGCAGGAACACGGTCGGCCAGAACGTCAGCGTCGTCAGCAGATACACGCCGATGCGGATCAGGTAGCGGCGCAGCCCCGGCTTCATCGCGGCATTCCACACGTCGAACGACACGGCCTTGTGCTCGGTTTCCTCCAGCGCGTGCCAGATCCACATCTGCCGGTAGCCTTCGACCGAACCGCCGAGGCGCGTCGGGTCGCGCAGCAGCCAGTCGGCGAGCATCGCCGTGTAGTGCTCGGCCGCCACCGTGTGCGCGAGCTGCACCGAATGCGGCAGCTTGCGCTTCATGTAGCCGAGCACCGTCCACACGCGCTTGTCGAGCTTGCGCGCGGGCAGCCGGTTCGCCTGCATCAGTTCGTTGTATTCGACGTGCTCGCGCGTGTGCATCGCCTCCTGGCCGATGAAGCCGAGCACCTGCTGCTTCAGCACGGGATCGTCGATCCGGTCGCGGTAGTTGCGCACCGAATCCATGAAGAAGCGCTCGCCGGCCGGAAACAGCAGCGACAGCGCGTTGAAGAAATGGGTCACGTGCGACCCGAGGCCATGCCAGTCCTTCGCGCGCTCGACCGGCAGGTCGAAGCGCAAGTCGCGGCGCACCGGCATGATCCCGGCTGCGGTGGCGGAAGCGGCTGACTTCATGTTCATCGTTCTCCTGTTGCGGCGCGGCCCCGGCGCATCGTCGGACGCGGCCGGCGCAAGCCCGGGCGACGCGGCGCGCGCCGCCAAAATCCTGACATCGACAGATGTAACGATAGGCCGCGCGCGCCGGCGCATGCAAGCCGCGCGGTAGATGCGCGCTTCCAAACGGGGCACGGTCGGCAAGGCGGAAAAAACGGCGTTCGAACGGCGCCCGGACGCGGCGCGATTCGAACGCGCGGGCTCGCGTACGGGCGACTTTTCAGGCTCGGCGCGACCTCTCGGCGGCCGCTCGCGAGCCCCGTGTGGCGGGCGTTTCGCGGCATCCGGCAACGGTCGTGCAGCGTGCGGCAACGCGTGACAGGCGCATCGATTCATACGCGGGCGCACTTGCGTGGTGCAACCTCGGCCTCGCCGGTCGCGAAAAATTCAAACGCGCGTTCCAATTGCGTTTCGTGCAATCGCGTGCGCGGCGTGCCGCCACGCTCGCCGACACGCGTACGGCGGCGCGAAATCCACCCGCGCCGGCCCGCTGCGCGCTCGCCTACAATAGCGGTTTAACGCAACCTCTTTCAGGAGAAATCATGTCCGTCATCACGACCGAATCGGGCCTCAAGTACGAAGACCTGACCGAAGGCACCGGCGCGGAAGCGCAAGCCGGCAAGACCGTCAGCGTCCACTACACGGGCTGGCTGACCGACGGTCAGAAATTCGATTCGAGCAAGGATCGCAACGACCCGTTCGCGTTCGTGCTCGGCGGCGGCATGGTCATCAAGGGCTGGGACGAAGGCGTGCAGGGCATGAAGGTCGGCGGCGTGCGTCGCCTGACGATTCCGCCGCAACTCGGCTACGGCCCGCGCGGCGCAGGCGGCGTGATTCCGCCGAACGCGACGCTCGTGTTCGAAGTCGAACTGCTCGACGTCTGACCCGGCCTCCGGCCGTTTCCTTCCCGATGGAACGCATCGTCTCCCCCGCCATCGCGCTGCGCCGCTACGACACGTGCGAAGCGTCGGACGTGCACGACTTCCATCAGGTCGTGCTCGGCGTCGACGGCGCGATGGTGATGGCGGTGGACGGAATCGGCCGGCGCATCGACCGGCACGCGGCCTGGCTGGTTCCGGCCGGCGCGCGCCACGACTACGCGGGCCTCGGCGACAATCGCCAGCTCGTGATCGACCTGCCCGCCGCGTCGCTCGCGGTGCCGCAGCGGCTGTTCGACCATGCGCGCGCCGTGTCGATCGACCCGGCGCTCACGTCGCTCGTCGCGCAGGTCGCGGCGGCCGCCGCGCAACACGATGCGCCGGCCGGCGACGCGCGGCGGGCCGCCGCGCACCGTTTCCAGTGGCAGGCCGCCGCGCGCCTGTGCGACGCGCTGCTCGACGATGCGGGCATCGCCGCGCCCGCGTCGGGCCTCGATTTCGCGCGCATCGACCGCTGGCTGCGCGCGCGGCTCGCCGAGCCGCTGCGCATCGCCGATCTCGCCGCGCATTGCGGCTACGGGATGCGCCGGTTTCATCAGCTGTTCGTCGACGCGTTCGGCGAAACGCCGCATCGCTACCTGCAGCGGCTGCGGCTCGACGCCGCGGTCGTGCTGCTCGCCGACGGCCGGCATTCGCTCGTCGACATCGCGGGCAGCGTCGGCTTCGCGGATCAAAGCACGTTCACGCATGCGTTCACGAAGCGCTTCGGCGTGGCGCCGGGGCGCTGGCGTGGGGAGCGGCACTGAACGCCCCAGCGGCGCCGGTTTTCCCGCGATAGCGGATGCGGCGGCCACCGCGCCGTGGCGTCACGGCCGCACGCGCTTCGACAGCCGCTGTCCGTCCCGCGTGAAGCCGTGCCGCGCGTAAAAGCGGTGCGCATCGGGCCGATGGTCGCCGCTCGTCACCTCCAGTTTCACGCACCCTGCCGATTCGAACCAGATCTGCGCCGCGGCGATCAGCGCGCCGCCGACACCCTGCGCGCGACAGTCTTCGTCGACGACCAGACTGGTGATGCGCCCGAGATTGCCGTGCGCGTGAAATAGCGTCAGCGCATGCAGGCTGATGCAGCCGACCACGCTGCGCGCGATCGTCGCGACCAGGATGCGGTCGACCGCGCTCGGCAGCAGGGTGGCCAGCTTGTCGCGGATCATCGCGGGGGTCGCATCGTAGCCGAGCTGGTGCATCAGCCTGGCGATGTCGGCGTGATCGGCGAGCTGCGCGTCGCGCGTCGTCAGGGTCGAGGGAGTCATCCGGATGGGCCTGTCGAAAGTCGAGGTGTGCGGTGGCGTGCATGACGCGCCGCATGGCCATGTTAGTCGCCACGTACCGGCCGCGTATCGACGCTTCACGTCCCGCTGAAACATCGCATGTCCGTCGCCGCCTACGATGGACACATGGATACGATCACACCGTCCCCCGCTTTCCCGCCCGCGCTCACGCGCGTCGTCGCCACCGTCAGCATCGGGTTCGTCGTCACGCAGCTCGACGTGACGATCGTCAATATCGCGCTCGCGCATCTCGCCGCCGATCTGCACCTGCCGGTCGCCGGCCTGCAATGGGTCGTCGATGCGTACACGCTCGCGTTCGCGGTGCTGATGCTGTCGGCCGGCGCGCTCGGCGACCGTTTCGGCGCGCGCCGCCTGTACCTCGCCGGCCTCCTGTTGTTCGCGCTCGCGTCGCTTGCGTGCGGCGCCGCCGTCGCGCCCGCGATGCTGATCGCGGCCCGCGCGCTGCAGGGCGTCGGCGCGGCGGCCATGCTGCCGAACTCGCTCGCGCTGCTGAACGACGCGTGCCGGCACGACCGGCGCCTGCGCGCCCGCGCGGTCGGCGGGTGGACGGCGGCCGGGTCGATCGCGATCGCCGCCGGCCCGGTCGTCGGCGGCCTGCTGATCGCCGCGTGGGGCTGGCGCGGCATCTTCCTCGTGAACCTGCCGCTGTGTGCGGCGGGGCTCGCGGCGACGTTCGCGTGGGTGCCGGCGCGCCGCGAGCAGGCCGCACCGGCCCGCTCGACCCGCTCGACCCGCTCGCTCGACTTGCGCGGCCAGCTCATCGCGATCGCGATGCTGACCGCGCTGACCGGCGCCGTGATCGAATGGCGGCCGCTCGGCTTCGCGCATCCGGTCGTGGCCGGCGGCTTCGCGCTGGCGGCGCTGGCCGCGCTCGCGTTCGTCGCGGTCGAATCGCGCACGGCCACGCCGATGCTGCCGCTGTCGCTGTTCCGCCGCCGCACGTTCAGCGCGGCCGTGCTGTTCGGAATCTGCGTGAACCTCACGTATTACGGCACCGTGTTCGTGCTCGCGCTGTACCTGCAACGCGCGCGCGGCGAATCGGCGCTGCAGGCGGGGCTCGCGTTCCTGCCGCTCACGGGCGGCTTCCTGCTGTCGAATCTCGCGAGCGGACGCACGGTCGCCCGCCACGGCCCGCGCGTGCCGATGGTGGCCGGCGCGCTCGTCGCCGCGCTCGGCTACGGGTCGCTGCATTTCGTCGACGCGGCGACGCCGCTCGGCGTGCTGCTCGTGCCGTTCCTGCTGGTTCCATTGGGCATGGGTTTCGCGGTGCCCGCGATGACGACGGCCGTGCTCGCATCGGTCGCGCCTGACCGGGCCGGCATCGCGTCGGCCGTGCTGAATACCGCGCGGCAGGCCGGCGGTGCGATCGGCGTCGCGGCCTTTGGTGCGCTCGCCGGCGGCGGCGCATCGCGGGTCGTCAGCGGGCTGCGGATCGAGACCGTCGTGTCGGTCGCGCTGCTGGTCGCGGCCGCGCTGCTCGCGACCCGCGTGCGGGCCGATGCGGATCGCGGCGCGCCGGGTGCGCGTCACGCAGCGTCGGCGCACGATTGAGCGCGTGCGGTCATGCGTCGCCGGGGCGAGGCTGAATCAGGTCGTCACGCCAACGAAAGGAAGTCTTCCTGACGCGACTCGCGTAGCCGGCCGAGCCGTGGTCGTGCTTCCGCGCCGAATGTCATCCGACGGCGCAACCTTCGCACATGACGCTCACCGCCGTGCCGCGCGGGTCTCATCGTCGATCTTCCTGACGACCGTATCGGCCGCCTTCAACGGCCGGCCGTCGTCGTGCCGCAGCGCGAGCTTGCGGATCGCGCGCCCGGTGCCGCGTTCGACCAGCACCGAATGCGGCTCGCCGCGCGCGAACAGGTTGGCCTCGCCCCACTGCCGCAGCATCACGATGACCGGAAACAGCCCCTCGCCTTTCCTGGTCAGCACGTATTCCTGATATGCGCTGCCGTCGGACGCCGGCACGACGTCGAACACGCCGGCATCCACCAGCATCTTCAACCGGTCGGACAGGATGTTGCTCGCGACGCCGAGGCTCGCGCGGAAATCGCCGAAGCGGCGCACGCCGTCGAACGCATCGCGCACGATCAGCAACGCCCAGCGATCGCCGACGATATCGGTCGCGCGCGCCACCGGGCACGGCGAATCCGCAAGACTTTTCTGCCTGGCCATGTTCCTCTCCGCAATCGCGCCGGCCGCCTTCGCGGCCATGCCGGCCCTCCGTGCACGGGCCCGTCGCCCGCCACCCAACAGGTTGCATTTTAAAACTACTTTCCCTACACTCCAAACAAGTTTCAAATTGCAACTACATTGCGCGAGGAAACCATGGAGTCGTCCTGTCATTCCGGCACCGTTGCATCGAACCCGCGAACCGATGCGATCCATCCGGCCGACAGCGGCCGCCTGTCGTCGGCGCGCGTCGCGCTGCTGGCCGTCTGCTGCGCGGCGAGCGTCGCGAACGTCTACTACGCGCAGCCGCTGCTCGATTCGATCGCACGGGATTTCGGCGTGTCGCAGGCTGCCGTCGGCGGCGTCATCACCGCGACGCAGCTCGGCTGCGCGCTCGCGCTGCTGTTCGTCGTGCCGCTCGGCGACCTGCTGAACCGCAAGCGCCTGATCGCCGTGCAGCTTCTGCTGCTGACGGCGGCCTGCATCGGCGTGGCCGCCGCGTCGACGCGCGTCGCGCTGCTGGCCGGGATGGTCGCGGTCGGGTTGCTCGGCACCGCGATGACGCAAGGGCTGATCGCGTGCTCGGCCGCCCTCGCCGGCGCGGACGAACGCGGGCGCGTCGTGGGCGCCGCGCAGGGCGGCGTCGTGGTCGGGCTGCTGGCCGCGCGGTCGCTGGCGGGCGTCGTCACCGACATCGCCGGGTGGCGGGCGGTCTATCTCGTGTCGGGCGTGCTCGCGATCGCGATGCTGGTCACGCTGTCGCGGCTGTTGCCCGATAGGCACGCACCGCGCGAGCGCATCGGTTACGTGGCGCTGCTGCGCTCGATGGTAGCGCTGCTGCGCGACGAACGCGTGCTGCGCGTGCGCGGCGCAATCGCGCTGCTGATGTTCGCGGCGTTCAGCATCTTCTGGAGCGCGCTCGTGCTGCCGCTGAGCGCGCCGCCGCACGCGATGTCGCACACGCAGATCGGCGCATTCGGCCTCGTCGGCGCGCTGGGTGCGGCGGCGGCCGCCCGCGCGGGCCGGCTCGCGGATCGCGGGCGCGGCGAAGCGACGACCGGCGCCGCACTCGCGTTGCTCGCGTGCGCGTGGCTGCCGCTCGCGTTCGGCAATACGTCGATTGCGCTGCTGATCGTCGGCATCGTGCTGCTCGACGTCGGCGGACAGGCCGTGCACGTGGTCAACCAGAGCATGATTCTCGGCGCGCGGCCCGACGCGCATGCGCGCCTCGTCGGCTGCTACATGCTGTTCTATTCGGCTGGCAGCGGCCTTGGTGCGATCGCGTCGACGATGATGTATGCGCGCGCCGGATGGACAGGCGTGTGCGTGCTCGGCGCGGGCGTGAGCGTGGCCGCGCTCGGCGTATGGGCCGCGACGCTCCGGCGCGCGTGATGCGCGCCGGCTGTGCGGATCGAACAGGAAAAGCCCGCGCGCCCTGGACGGGCGGCCGGTACGCGAACCGGCCGCGCACGCACGCCGATCGGGCTTTCGGTTCGGCTTCGGTCGGCTTGGGACATCCTCGCGGCAGGCAGGCGGGCGTGCCGGCAACGTCGCGGCGCATGTCGGTTCCGCTGCGGTCCCGCTTCGGTCCCGCTTCGGTTCGGCGGCGCGGTGCGCGCCGCGGACGCTCAGCCAGCCGCCTGAATCGCCTCTTCGTACACGCCAGCCACGCGTCGCGCGATCACCGCGTTGTCGAAGTGATCGCGCGCATAGCGCTTGCACGCGGCTTCATCCGGCAGCGCGATCGCGCCCGACAGCGCACCGCCGAGCCCTTCGGCGATCGCGTCCGCGCCCGTCGACGGCAGCACGAGATCGTTCGACAACCCGGCGACCGCCTCCGGCAGCCCGCCGACCGGCGTGACCAGCACCGGCGTGCCGGACGCCAGCGATTCGACGGTGATCAGCCCGAAGCCCTCGAGCGCGACCGTCGGCACGACGCTGACCGTCGCCGCGCGATACAGCGCCGCGAGATGATGGTCGGGCACGAAGCCGAGCAGCTTCACATTGTCCTGCAGCCCGGCTTCGTCGATGCGCTGCTGCAGTTCCTCGCCGATCTTGCCCTTGCCGGCGATCAGCAGCAGCACGTCCGGGTGACGGCGCTTGACGAGGCCGATCGCGTCGATCAGGTCCTCCAGCCCCATGCGCCGCACGAGCCGGCGCACGGCCAGCACGATCGGCCGGTCCTGCGGCAGTTGCAGCTTGTGCCGCGCCTCGGCGGGCGTGAGCGGCGTGTCGAACTGCGCGGTATCGACGCAGCCGGGAATCACGCGCACCCGCGACGGATCGATCCCGTAGCGGTGCGTCAGGATCTGGCCGAATGCCTGCGACAGCACGATCAGCCGCGACGAGCGCGTATAGACGGCCTGTTCGAGATAGCGCTTCGCGCGCTGACCGAGCGACGCGGCGCCCTCGACCTGGCTTTCGTCGGCCCACGGCCCCTGGAAGTGCGACACCTGCGGAATCCCGCGCGTCACGTCGAGGCCGGGGAACGTGTACAGCGCGAAGTGCGACGAAATCACGTCCGGCCGGTCGCTGCGGATCTCGTCGCGCAGCGCGCGCCGCGCGGCGAGCATCCGGCGCGCGAGCGGCTGCGACGCGGGCCCGAAGCCCTGGATCGCGCCACCCGTGTCGTCGGCGACCTTCGGCGAGCCGGCGACGAGCCCGCGCACCTCGACGCCCGCGCCGGGCAGCGCGCCGACGAGCGAGTAGTACATCCGGTCGAGGCCGCCCGCGCGTTCGGGGAACCAGTGCATGCCGATCTGCAACGATTTGATCGGCCGGGAAGAGTGGGACATCACGGTTGCTCCTGCGTGATTGCATGCTCGACCCGCTCGAAAGCGGACGGCTGCGAGGGTTGGCCGATGCGCCGGTAAAGCGCGACGTACTGGGCACCCATGTGCGCCCAGCCGAAACGGGTCATCAGTTCGCGGGCCGCGTCGCCCATCGCGCGACAGGTGTCGCGCGACGCCGCGAGCGAGCCGATCGCCTGCGCGAGCGCGGCCGGATCGTCCGGGTCCTCCAGCACGATCCCGCATTCGCGCGTGATGATTTCCGCGCCGCCCGCCGTGCGCGCGGTGACGACCGGCAGCCCGGCCGCCATCGCCTCCAGCAGCGACAGGCTCATCGCTTCGTAGCGCGACGGAAAGACGTACGCGTCGACCGAGCGCATCAGCGTCGGCATGTTCTTCACGAGCCCGAGGAAATGCACGCGCGAAGCGATGCCGAGCGCGCGCGCCTCTTCCGGATACGGGCTGCCGGGCAGATAGCCTGCCACCGCCAGATGCACGTTCGCGGGCAGCTTCGTCAGCGCCTTCAGCACGGTGCCGAGGTTCTTGCGCGGCGTGCGCAGGTCGCCGACGAACAGCAGCAGGAACGCGTCGTCCGGCAGCTTGAACGCCGCACGGTCCGCCTGCGCGCCCGCGAACGCGCTGCCGTCGACGCCGTTGTAGATCACGCTGATCTTGCGGCTGTCGATGCCGAGCCCGGCGATCTCGTCGGCCACCTTCTGCGACACGGCGGTGATCGCGCGCGAACGCTTGTACGCCCAGCGCTCGAGCACGGTATTCACGCGCGTGTAGACATACTGGTAGGCCGACCACAGCCCCTTGGCAGGCCCGAACGGATAGTACGGACTCTTGAACCAGCCGCCGTGCACGAAGTGCGCGGTATTCACGTCGGCCTTGATCCACGAGATGAAGCCGTTCACGTGCAGCACGTCGTATTCGCTACGGTGCGCGCGCAGCCACGCCGCGCTTTTCAGCGCGAACACCTGCTGCTTGACGAGATTCGACGGCCAGAAGCCGCCGACCTTCACCGGCACCCAGCGCACGCGCGGGTCGGCCAGCAGCTCGGGCGCGACATGCGACGCGACCAGCGTGACCTCGTAGTTTTCGGCCAGCGCCGCGCGCGCGATTTCGTAATTGACGCGGCCCTGCCCGTCGTTATGTCGCACGACGTGCGTGACGATCGCGATTCTCAATGGTCGCCTCCCCGTGAACGCGCGGCGGCCAGCAGGCGTTGCGCCTTCTGCCAGTGCGCCGCGGCAAGTATCGAAAAAATGGCTGTGAACATCAGCAGGCCGCCGGTGCCGATCAGCGAGTTCGTGAACACGAGCATCGCGAAAGTCGACAGGCACAGGCTCAGGCACGCGCCGACGAACTTGTCCTTGCGCAGCTTGAACGCCGCGCGCAGCGTGCGGCCGAACAGCATCACGACGCCGGCGAGATACAGCAGCGTGCCGGGCCAGCCGAGCACGAACGGCACGTTCATCACGCCGCTGTCGAAGCTGCCGTACTTGCCGAGCTCGCCGCTGTCGCTCGACAGCTTCGTGGACGCGCCGGTCGCGCCCATCCCTTCGCCGGCGACGTCGGTGAACGCCGTCTGCGCGAAGGTCGCGTAGAACTTGTTGCGGTCGTCGTAGCTGCGGTCGTCCTTCAGGTTCGTGATCGACTGCAGGCGCGCGCCGAGCCGGTCGGCCACCGGCCCGACGGTCAGGAGCGGCACGCACAGCCCGACCAGCACGACGCCGCTGATCAGGATCCGCATCCGCACGCGGTTGCTCGATTGCACGAGCTGGATCGCGAGCGCGATCACCCAGCCGCCCCAGGTCGAGCGCACGAGACACAGCGCGAACGACACGAAACCGGCCGCGCCCGCGAACCAGCGGATCTTCTGCGGCGCGACCAGCACGAACACCAGCGCGCCCATCATCGCGAACGCGAACGGCCCCGACGAATTCATCGTGCTGAACACGCGCACGCCGTACGGCACCGGCTCGCCCTGCGAGCCCATCTGCGAGCCGACCATCCACAGCACGTCCCACTGCGGCATCACGAAGTACTGCACGACGCCGTACAGGCCCATCACGAGCATGCCCCACATGAAGGTGGACAGCAGCACGTCGCGATACTCCGGATAGTTGCGCGCGTTCACCATGATGTGAAAGCCGATCAGGATCGGGTACAGCCAGTTCGCGAGGTCGTAGGTCGCGGCCATCACGCCGCTCGACACGATCCCGACCAGGTACGCATACACGAGCCCGAACAGAATCAGCAGCACGGGAATCCCGCGCCGCTGCGCGAGCACGCGGTAATGCCTGACGAGCCCCAGGCCGGCGATCATCGTGACCGCGAGCGGCGCGACCTGGATCAGGCTCGTCGGCGTGAACGCGCCCTTCGACCAGTCGGCCAGGCGCCGCACTTCCGGGCTCAGGAACCACACCCACCACATGAAGCCGACATAGCGCGCCGGGCTCTTGAAATACAGCCAGACGCCGACCCCGATGGCCAGCACCGGGAACGCGAGCGTCAGCACCTTGCCCTGGTGGACGGCGATCAGCGCGGCGGTCAACGCCCACAGCCCGGCCTGCCCGGCCCAGTGCTTCGGCTCGGCGAACCAGCTGCGGGCGCGCGACGGCGCGCGTTCGGCGGCAATCGTACTCATCGATTCGCGCTCACTGCGACGACGGACGCGAATCGGCGAGCGGCATCGCCATGCCTGCCGCCGCGGGCGTGCGGCGCCGGCGCAGCATGTCGCGCGTGATCCGCACGTGCTGCTCGGCGAACGCCTGCGTGGTCAGGTCGCGCTCGCGCAGGCAGGCGGCCGCCGCCCGCGCGCAGTCGAGCGCCGCCACCGGATCGGCGACGAAGCGGTCGGCGGCCTGGCGCATCGCCTGCGCGTCGAACGCCGGCACATACGCGGCCGTGTCGTGCGGGAAGTAGTCGCTCAGGCCGCCCACGTCGGACACGATCATCGGCTTGCCGACGGCCGCCGCCTCGAGCATCACGGTAATGCCCGACGCATGGAAATTCGGCCGCAGCGGCACGACGATCACGTCGGCCCACGCGTACAGCTCGTGCTGCTTCGCGAGCCCCGACGCCGGGCCGATCGTCACGTTCGGCGCATGCCATTCGCGCGGCACGCGGCGGCGCGTCGCGAGCCGCACCTCGTAGCGTTCGTCGCCGCCGAACGCGGCGAGGAACGTGCGCCAGTCGCGGTCGCGGTCGTTGCCGATCGCCGCGATCCGCAGCGGCCGGCTCGGTTGCCATTGCCGCGGCTCGACCGGCGGGAAATCCTGCGTGTTCAGCCCGTAATAGACGAATTCGGCTTCGCGCCCGAGATAGCGTCGGCACAGGTCGGCGTTGTCGCGGGCGAGCGTGGTCAGCGCGTCGGCGCGCGCGAGCAGCTTGCGGTACAGCCAGCGGCGCGGGCCGCCGAAGCTGCCCCACTTGTCGAACAGCCACACGCTCTGCGCGAGCAGCAGCGGGCGCTTGCCCTGCGCGCCGGCGAGCTTGAGGATCAGCGCGGCGGCCAGATGCTCCTGCTCGGTGTGCGTCCAGATCACGTCGGTACCGAGCAGCGCCGCACGGTTGCGCCACGCATGCACGACGTCGAAACCGAGCGCCGCCTTCAGCGCGCGGCGCGCGATGCTCACCACGCGGTTCTCGCCGGCGTCCTGCGAATAGGTCAGCCGGAATTCGTCGGATTCGGCGTGGTGATAGCCGTACAGGCAGCCGATGTCGTCGCCTTTCCGGTAGGTACGCGGATCGGCGCCGTAGAACAAATGGACGTGAACGTTCGTTGCAGCCTTCGTGGTCATGCGAGCCCTCCGGGCGTGGCCGCGCGCGAGGCGCGCAGGCCGTTCAAGACGTCACCGGCGGCATCGCCGCGCGGTGGGGGGCGAGGTTCGTGCGGCGCGCATCGCGGGCGCCGCGGCGCACCGCGCGCCAGTGCGCGAGCACGCGGGCGCGGCGCGCGGTCGGCAACGACAGCAGCACGTGCGCGAAGCCGGGATAGACGCGCGTGCCGACCAGCGTCCACCACCACCACGCGATCTCGCGCCGCAGCGGCGACAGATGCTCGCGCAGGATCAGATGCAGGTTGTACGCGCCGTTGCTGATCGCATTCAGCGACGCCGCATCGCGCCGGTCGTCGTCGAAGCGCTCGGCCGGAAAATGATCGACCGCGATCGCCGGGTCGTAGACGAGCTTCCAGCCTTCGCGCTGCACATGCATGCTGAAGCCCATGTCGTTGTGCACCTGCGCGCCGGCGCCGCGCAGCCGCGTGTCGAAGCGCAGCCGTTCGATCGCCGCGCGGCGGTAGCTCATGTTCGCGCCCTTGAGCATGTCGACTTCGCGCGCGCCGCCGACGCCGAGGTGATGATTGCCGACGATCTTGCCGGACAGCGTGAGCTGGCCGACGAGTTCGCGCGATTCGTCGAGCACGCGGCCTTTCTCGTGCACCCAGTCGCGTCCGCCGACCGCACCCACGCGCGGGTCGGAGAGGAATACGGCTTCGATGCGCGCGAGCCAGTCGGGGCGCGGCGCCGCGTCGTCGTCGGTGATCGCGACGATGTCGCCCGTCGCCGAGTCGAGCCCCTTGTTCAGTGCGGCGACCTGCCCGGCCACGTCGACCGGCACGATGTGCAGCGGCAGCGCGCCGCCGACCGCCGGATCGGCGAGCCGTTCGTGCGTGGCGTCGTCCTCCGGGCGCGCGACGACGATCACCTCGTCGGGCAGCCGCTGCTGCCGCTGCAGCGCCAGCAGGCAGCGCGCGAGGTCGGCGGGACGCCGGTAGGTCGGAACGAGCACGGAAATTTTCATCGAGGATTCTCCATTCGGCCGGGCCGATGCGGCGCGCGCCGGCCCGGTTTCGTGCAATGCGGTCAAGCGCTCAGGTATTCGTGCACGGCCGCGTAGCCGCGGCCGTAGCCGCGCGCCTTCGGCGGCACACCATTGAAGATCCCGCCTTCCAGATCGACCCCCGCGGTGCGCAGGCGCTTGATCGCGTCGGCGATCTCGCCTTCGGTATGCATGCCCGAGCGCAGCACGAGGAACGTCGAGCCGGCCATGCGGCCGATGATGGTCGCGTCGGTCACCGCCAGCACCGGCGGCGAATCGATCAGCACGACGTCGTAGCGCTTGCCGAGCCCTTCGAGGTATTGCGGCAGGCGCGTCGACATCAGCAGCTCCGACGGGTTCGGCGGACGCGTGCCGGCCGCGATGAACGACAGGCCCTGCACCGGCGTCTCGCGGATCGCTTCCTCGAGCGGCGACTGATCGCTCAGCAGCTCGGACAGGCCCGGCTGCACGGTCAGGCCGAAGTAGCGGTCGAGCATCCCGCGCCGCATGTCGGCGTCGATCAGCAGCACGCGCTTGCCCGAATGCGCGAGCAGCACCGCGAGGTTGACCGTCAAAAAGCTCTTGCCGATGCCCGGCGTCGGGCCGGTCAGCACGATCACGCGGTTCTTCGCGTCCATCATCGCGAACTGCATCGCGGTGCGCAGGCTGCGCATGCTTTCGACGCTCAGGTCCTTCGGACGCAGGCTCGCGAGGATCGGCCGCGCACGGCTGCCGCCCTTCTCCGCCGCCGCGTCGAGCTTCACCTGCTCGGCGCTTTGCGGCACCAGCCCGTACAGCGGCAGGTTGAACGTGCGCTCGATGCGATCGGGATCCTCGATGCCCTGGAACAGGTTGCGGCGCAGGAACACGACGCCCGTGCCGAGGATCAGCCCGAGGAACACGGCGGCCGACAGGATCAGCACCTTCTTCGGCTTGACCGGCGCGCCCGGGCGCAGCGCCGAATCGATCAGGTGGATGTTGCCGCCCGTGCCGGCCTTCTGCACCGACAGCTCCTGCACGCGGTTCAGCAGCAGCACGTAGATGTCTTCGGCGACCTTCGCGTCGCGCTGCAGCTGGACGGCCTTCACTTCGGTCGCCGGCAGGCTGCGGAAGCGGTTGCTGAACTTGTCCTTCTCGCCCTGCAGCTCCGCGAGCTGCTGCTTCGCGGCGATCACCATCGGGTGCGAATCGGTGAAGCGCTGCGCGAGCGACGCGAGTTGCAGCCGCTGCGCGGCGATCTGCTGTTCGTACTGCACGCTGCCTTCGAGGTAGACCTTCGCCTCGTCGCTCGCGTTGATCGAGCCCGACGTGCGCTGGTATTGCGTGAGCGCGGCTTCCGCGCGTTCGAGGTCGGCCTTCAGGCGCGGCTCCTCGCCCTTCAGGAAGTCGAGCATCTTGGTCGCTTCCGCCTGCTTCGCGACCACGTGCTGGTTCAGGTACGACTGCGCGAGCGCGTTCGCGATCGCGGCGGTCTGGTCCGGGTCCTTGCCTTCGAGCGAGATCTGCACGACGCCCGTCTGCTTGCCCTGCTCGCTCACCTGGATGCCGGCCTGGAAGCCGCTGATCGCGTCGAGATCGTTGTAGCGCACCACCGTGAACTGCGTGCCGGGGCGCGCGACGAGCTTCTGCACGAGCAGCGTCACGCCGCCGCCCTGCGCCGATTCGCCGACGCGGCCCGCCAGCAGCCGCGTGCCGTTCTCGTCGACCAGCGAATAGGTGCCGTTCGGGCCGGCCGTCAGCGTCAGCTTCTTGCCTTCGAGCGCCGGCACGACGCTGATCGAATCGACGTCGGCGAGTTCGCCGCCCCACGCATACGACTTCAGCCCGAGCCACGGCCGCGACGGCTCGCCGGGCGTCGCGACGCGCGCGGCGAGGCTGCCGAGCACCGGCAGCGTCTTCGGCGCGACCGAGAAGTTCAGCTTGAACTGTTCGACGACCGGCGCGACGACGCCGCGGCTCTTGATGATCTCGATTTCCGCGTCGGTCGGCGCCTGCTGCGGGCCGCTGTTGATCGACGCGCCCGTCTGCGTCTGCGTGAGCGCCTGCGACGTGTTGTCGTTGCCCTCGACCCGCACGTGCACGTCCGCCTGGTAGACCGGCTTCGCGATGAAGCAGTAGAGGCCGGCGAGCGCGACGACCGTCACCGCGATGCCGAGCAGCAGCCAGATGTCGTCCATGATGACCTGGAGCAACTGGCCGAGGACGACGTCCTCTTCCTCGGTCTTGGCGGTCAGGTCCGCGTAGGAGTGTTTCGCTTGCGTGTTCACCATTCGTTCCCGCTTGAGTGGTGCCGGGGGGCGGACGCCGCCCCGGCGGGCTATCAGCGCGTGATTTGCCGCATGTAGAAGATCGTCTGGATCGTCGGCAGCACCTGCTGCAGCACACGGTTGAACTGCACCGAGCCGGCCGTGCTGACGTAGACGACGTCGAGCGGTTGAAGCGGGAAGCGGCTCGACAGCATCAGCGCATCGGGCTGCGTCATGTCGAGGCGGTACACCTCGGGCTTCGTCGGGTTGTCGCGCATGCCGCGCATCACGTAGATCTTGCGCGGGTTCGCGTCGGTATCGAGAATCCCGCCGCCCGCGGTCAGCGCATCGGCGATGGTCAGCCTGCCCTTGAGCATCGGCACCGTGACCGGCGTCTTGACCTCGCCCATGATGAACACGCGGCTGTCGCTGCGGTCCGGCACGTTGACGATGTCGCCCGGCTGCAGCATCACGTTCTGCTTCACCTCGCCGCGATCGAGCACGCCGTTCGCGTCGAGCGTGTACAGCTTGCCGTCGCGCGTCAGGCGCACGCGCTGCAGGTCGGCCTCGGCGGTCGAGCCGCCGGAGCGCGAGATCGCGTCGACGAGCGTGAGCGGCACGTCGCTCACCGCGAGCGGGCCGGGCTGCTTCACCTCGCCCGTCACCTGCACCTTCTGGCTGCGGAACGACAGCACGCGCACGTCGAGCTGCGGATTCTTCACGTAGCGCGCGAGGCTCGACGCCATCTCGTCGCGGATCTGCGCGACCGTCTTGCCCGCCACGCGAATCCGGCCGACGAACGGGAAGAAGATCGTGCCGTCGGCGGCGACCGTCTGGCCGTACGGATCGGCCTGGCCCGGCAGCGCGGTCGTATACGGCTGCTGCAGCGCGCCCGCGACCGACTGCGTCGTGTTGCCGCCGCTCGAGAACGACTGGCCCTGCGGCGTCGTCAGCTCCGGATGGTCCCACACGGTGACGCCGAGGATGTCCTGCGGGCCGACGCGATACGTGTACTGCGACGGATCGGTATAGCGCCCGGGCGGCAGCGGATGATCGACCTGCGCTTTCTGCAGCTGGTCCATCACCACTTTGGCGTCGATGTAATGAACCGGATAGGTTTCGGCCGCTTCCTGCCGGCCTTCGTCCTTCAGGTTCGACGAGTCGAGGTAGTTGCCGGGCGCGGTTGCACAGGCTGACAGGAAAGTCGTCAGCGCGACGGCAAGCGCCACCGGGCGCATCGGGCGTTTCAGCATAGTTTCTGTAGCCATCCTTGAACCAGACGTTCGATCAGTGAGTAGCTCTCGCGGTAGTCGGCCTCGGCGCCGCCGTGCGGGTCCGCGATCTCGGCCCCTTCCCACTTGCCGAGCAGGTGAACCTTGCCGCGCGCGAACGGATCGACCGATTCGACGGCCGCGATCTGTCGGCGCTCGCTGACGAGAATCAGGTCGGCGTCGCGCACGATCCGGCGCGACAGCCGCCGTGAGCGGTGGGTCGTCGCATCGACGCCCCGCTCGGCGAGCAGTTGCCGCATCACCGGATCGATGCCGTCGCCGTCGTTCGCGTGCACGCCGGCCGAGTGGAACGTCGGACGCGGGCCGCCGCGCGACGCGGCGTGCGACTTGAACAGCATTTCCGCCGCCGGGCTGCGGCAGACGTTCGCGTGGCAGACGATCAGGATGTTCCGGAACATGGCGTCTCGTAACGAGTGACGGAAAACGGGTTACGCGCTGGCGCGGGCAGTGCCCGGCACGCGGGCGGCGACCGCCTGGCGCGAACCCGGCCGGCCGATCGGGTGATACTCGATGCCCTGCTCGCTCATCGTCTCCGGCTCGTACAGGTTGCGGCCGTCGAAGATCACGGGCGCCTTCCACAGGCGGCCGAGCGCGACGAAGTCGGGGCTCTTGAACGCCTTCCATTCGGTGACGATCACGAGCGCGTCGGCGTCGCGCGCGGCCTGCGCCTCGTCGTCGACGAACGACAGGCGCTCGAGCCAGCTCGGGTGATCGGCGAGATCGAGCGCGATCACGCGGCGCGCTTCCTGCTGCGCGACCGGGTCGTACGCGGCGACGCGCGCGCCGCGCGACAGCAGCTCGGCGATCAGCTCGCGGCTCGGCGCCTCGCGCATGTCGTCGGTGTTCGGCTTGAAGGCCAGGCCCCACAGCGCGAACGCGCGGCCGCTCAGGTCCTCGCCGAAACGCGCGACGATCTTGTCGGCGAGCACGCGCTTTTGCGTCGCGTTGACCGACGACACGGCCTTCAGGATCTGCAGCGACTGGCCGTGCTCGTCGGCCGTGCGGATCAGCGCCTCGACGTCCTTCGGGAAGCACGAGCCGCCGTAGCCGCAGCCCGCATACAGGAAGTGATAGCCGATGCGCGGATCGGAGCCGATCCCGCGGCGCACGGCCTCGATGTCCGCGCCGAAGCGGTCGGCGAGGTTCGCCAGCTCGTTCATGAACGAGATGCGCGTCGCGAGCATCGCGTTCGCCGCGTATTTCGTGAACTCGGCCGAGCGCACGTCCATGTACAGCGTGCGCTCGTGATTGCGGTTGAACGGCGCGTAGAGCTTCTTCATCAGCTCGCGGGCGCGTTCGCCCGGCACGTCGTCGTCGCAGCCGATCACGATGCGGTCCGGCCGCGTGAAATCGTCGACGGCCGCGCCTTCCTTCAGGAATTCCGGATTCGACACGACCGAGAACATCTGGTCGCCGCCGCGCTTCGCGAGTTCCTCGGCGACCGCCGCGCGCACGCGCTCGGCCGTGCCGACCGGCACCGTCGACTTGTCGACGATCACCTTGAAGCCGGTCATGTAGCGGCCGATGTTGCGCGCCGCCGCGAGCACGTATTGCAGGTCGGCCGAGCCGTCCTCGTCGGGCGGCGTGCCGACCGCGATGAACTGCACGTCGCCGTGCGCGACCGCGGCCTCGATGTCGGTCGAGAAGCGCAGGCGGCCGGCCGAGCGGTTGCGCGCGATCACTTCCTTCAGGCCCGGCTCGTGGATCGGCACGCCGCCGTCGTTCAGGATGTCGATCTTTGCCTGGTCGACGTCGAGACAGAACACGTCGTGCCCGATGTCGGCGAGACAGGCGCCGGTGACAAGCCCTACGTAACCGCTGCCGATGATAGTCAGATTCATGATGTGTCGGACCCCTTGACCAATGATTCGAAATTCGGAAAACCGGAATTGCCTGCGTGACGCGGCGTCGGTGTCAGTACGCGTTGCTGCCGGTGAAGCCTTTCCACAGCGTCAGCACGACGATCTTGATGTCGAGCCAGAACGACCAGTTCTGCATGTAGTACAGGTCGAGCTTCACGCGGCCCATCATCTTCTCGATCTGGTCGGTCTCGCCGCGATAGCCGTTGATCTGCGCCCACCCGGTGATGCCCGGCTTGATCCGGTAGCGGAACATGTAGCCCTTGACCAGATCCTTGTAGATGTCGTCGTGCGCGAGCGCATGCGGGCGCGGGCCGACCACCGACATCTCGCCCTTCAGCACGTTGATGAACTGCGGCAGCTCGTCGAGGCTCGTGCGGCGCAGGAAGCGGCCGACCGGCGTCACGCGCGAGTCGTTCTTGGTCGCCTGCGTGACCTGCCCGGCCACTTCCTGGTGCACCTTCATCGAGCGAAACTTGTAGATCTCGAACTCGTGCCCGTCGATCCCCTTGCGCTTCTGCCGAAAGAACACCGGCCCGCGCGAGGTCAGCTTGATCAGCGCCGCGATCAGCACCATCACCGGCGCGAGCGCAGTGAGCGCCGCCAGCGCGAACAGCCGGTCGAACACGAACTTCGGCAGGATCCGCACGTCGGTGATCGGCGACGCCGCGAGGTTGATCGCCGGCACGCCGAGCACCTCGACCACTTCCTGGTTGAAGAACGACAGCGTGCGCACGTCCGGAATGAAGCGGATGTTCACGAAGTCGTGGCGGAACACCGTCACGATCTGGTGAATCCGGCGCTCCTCCGTGATCGGCAGCGTGAGCCACAGCTCGCTGATCGCGCGGCTGCGCACCAGCCACACCAGCGATTCGAACTGCCGCTCGATGCGCACGTCGTCGAGCGCGACCTCGCCCGGCGCCTCGCTTTCGTCGTACACGCACACCGGGTTGAAGCCGGCTTCCGGCCGCGCCCGCATCTGCGCGATCAGCCGCCGCGCCGCCGGCGTACCGCCGACGATCGCGACCGCCTTCAGGTTGTAGCCGCCGCGGCGCAACTGCCGCAGCACCACGTGCACGCAGGCCTTCGAGCCGGCGAGCAGCGCCATCGTCACGAGCGCCCAGTAACCCAGCCACAGCCGCGACAGGTCGCCCGACTGGTGAAAGCTGAAACTCATCAGGATGCCCGCGAGCTCGACCACGAGCCACGCGAACGCCACGCGGACCACCAGCCCGACGAGACGCTTGCCGCGCCACGACTGGTAGATGCCGATGGCCGGAAAGAACACGACGACCAGCAGGCAGTCGAACAGCACCGTCGTGCGTTGCAGGTCGCTGAGCCCGATGCTGCCGTCGTGCAGCGCGGCCGCGATCAGCGCGCCCGTCACGACCATCGCGATATCGATGACTCTCGCCAGCACGCTCAACATGTCTGTTTCCTCTTCTTTGAACAGGCGTTTGCCGAACAGCGCCTTGTGCGACCCGTGCCGCACATTCGATTCAAACGTTGCATGACGCTATTGAAGCGACAAGAAAATTCATCCTCAAGCGCACAAGTATTTCGAAAAATAATCGGAAATTCTTGCCGCGATCTTTTTTAATTAAATCGGCAGGATTTCCCGAATCGGTCGGCAACGGGGATTTTTTCGGCGTCTTTACGCTTTCCGCTCGCCCTTTGCGGGCGGGCACGCCGGGCCGGTTCGCGGAATTATTTTTTATTTTTTTATTTCCGGCCGGTGCTACCGCGGAAAATTCTCCCGGATGAATGCGTGGCGAGTATCCGGCATTGGGTCCGGTTTTATTGTCGATTTACTTCATGCTACAACGACAGGCACTGACTTCAACCGTGGAGAGTGTCATCATGAATGCTCCGGCAGTGGTCGCCGAAACGCGCCATTCTTCTTCCGCCGCACCCGTCGCCGGTACGCCCGCCGTCGGCACCCGCCTCGCCGTGCAGCCCGTGATTCTCGCCGGCGGCTCCGGCACGCGCCTGTGGCCGATGTCGCGCGAGCGTTTTCCGAAACAGCTGATCGGCCTACTCGGCGATCATTCGCTGCTGCAATCCACCGCGCTGCGCCTCGACGGCCTGACGGCCGATCACCCGCTGAACGACGACGTGCTGATCGTATGCGGCGAGGATCACCGCTTCACGACCGCCGAACAACTGCGCCTGACGGCCAAGCACGCGACGATCATGCTCGAGCCGCTCGGCCGCGACACCGCGCCCGCGCTGACGCTCGCCGCGTTGCGGCTCGTCGCGAACGGCAACGACGCAGTGATGACCGTGATGCCCGCCGACCATGCGGTCGCGGACGTGCCGCGCTTTCACGCGGCCGTCGCGGCCGGCGTGCACTGCGCGGCGCAAGGCAAGATCGCGACGATGGGCATCGTGCCGACGCACGCGGAAACCGGCTACGGCTACATTCGCGTCGGCGCGCCGCTCGGCGACGCCGCCACCGGCAGCCTCGACGTACGCCGCCTCGACCGTTTCGTCGAGAAGCCGCACCTCGAACTCGCGCAACAGTACGTCGCGTCAGGCGAATACTGGTGGAACAGCGGGATCTTCATCGTGCGCGCGTCGGTGTGGCTGAACGCGATCCGGCAGCTCGAACCGGCGATCTACGCGGCGTGCGAACAGGCCGTCGCACAGGGCAAGGAAGACGGCGATTTCTTCCGCGTCGATCGCGACGCGTTCGCCGCGTCGCCGTCGAACTCGATCGACTACGCGGTGATGGAGCCGCTCGCGAGCCAGCCGCAACTGTGCGAAAGCGTCGTCGTGCCGCTCGACGCGGGCTGGTCGGACGTCGGCTCGTGGGACGCGATCTGGCAGATCTCGCCGAAGGACGATAGCGGGAACGTCGGCCGCGGCCACGTGCTGTTCGAAGGCGCCGGCTCGACGTTCGCGCATTCGGAAAGCCGGCTCATTGCATGCGTCGGCACGCAGAACCTGGTCGTCGTCGAAACGCCCGACGCCGTGCTCGTCGCGGATAAATCGCGCGTGCAGGACGTGAAGAAGATCGTCGGGCACATCAAGGCGCGACAAGGCACCGAAGCGACCGATCACCGCAAGGTGCATCGTCCGTGGGGCCACTACGACTCGGTCGACACCGGCGAGCGCTTCCAGGTGAAACGCATCGTCGTGAAGCCGGGCGCGCAACTGTCGCTGCAGATGCACCACCACCGCGCCGAACACTGGATCGTCGTGCGCGGCACCGCGCGCATCACGCGCGGCGACGAAACGTTCCTGCTGTCCGAAAACGAATCGACGTACATTCCGCTCGGCGTCTCGCATCGCCTGGAGAACCCGGGCAAGATGCCGCTCGAGCTGATCGAAGTGCAGTCGGGCGCGTATCTCGGCGAGGACGACATCGTCCGCTTCGACGATACCTACGGCCGGCAGTAACGCGTCATGCAACAAAGGGCGCCGCTTTCGACGGCGGCGCCCGGGCTAGGCAGACATGGAGACACGGGACTTCCGCGCGGGCGTCGTGGCACAGGCACACGACGCCCCGCGCGTGGCACGGCAACGGCGATCAGCCCACGCGGTACGCGTATTCGCGACGCTCCGCCTGCACGGGATCGTTGCGGCTTTCCGACAACGCGCCCGCGCGACGCTCGGCGATGAAGCGCTTGATGTCCGATTCCGCGCGCGCCAGCGCCGACAAGCCGGCCAGCACTTCGCCTTGCGGCTCGCGCGCCGGCGCGTCGCTCGCACCGTGACGATCGATCCACTGGCGTGCCCACTCGAGCGCGTACTGCTCGGCTGCCTCGGCATCGGTGAAGCGCGGGCCGATCAGGCCCGAGCGTTCGACCCGACGGTCGTCCTGCGAGATCTCGGCCCACGCGCGATACATCAGGTTCTGCACGGGCTGCGCGATGCCGCTGATCGTATAGCCGCGATACTCGTCGACCTGCGGCTCGGCCGCGGCGAAGCTCGTCGCCGACGCGCGCGCATGGCGCAACTCCGCGGCCGGCGCGCCGGGCACCGCGAACGACACGTCGGAACGGCCGTCCACCCGGTCGTCCGGCATCGTGCTCAGCGACGCACCCTCGCCCTGCCAAACGTTTGCCTGCGCAACTGGCAATTGCCACGACTCGGGGTTTTGCCAGAACACGCCGCGCAGACGGTCGTTGTCGGGCACGGGCTCCGCGCGACGGGCCGGCGCGACCGCCTCCGGTGGCGGCGGAATATACGCGAACGTGCGCCCGCTGAACTGGGTCAGCACGTCGATCATCTTCAGCAGCGTGCCGTTCGCGAGCCATTCCTCGTAGCGGCGACGGCACGTCGGCCCGGACGGATAACGACCGGGCAGCTTGGACCAGGCTTCCCCGGTCGTCAGGATCCACAGCACCGCGTTGGCGACGACACGCGGTTCGGCGCGTGGACGCCCGCGACGGTTCAGCCGGATGGGTTCATCGGCGATCAGCGCTGAAAGGCGAAACCACTCTTCATCGTTAAGCTCATCGAAGAACATAGTCGATCTCTCCACGCAGCCAGGCCGGGGCTGCGATTGGCGGCGCCGTCGCGACACTTCGCGTCGCGGGGCGGCCAGGTTGCACATTATGGTTATCCGGCGTTGTGCATACCGGGCGACACCGCACTTTCTCGGTGCCGCGATTCCCGGCAATGGCGCACAAATCGCGGTCTCACTCCAATGTGGGAATTTTTGTGCACGAAGCATACCATCCCTAGGGTTTATCTCAATATGACAATGACTTAATGTTACGCACTGAAACAACCTGCCATGGGCGGGCAAACCATTTATGCTTGAATTTTTTTGCGAGATCTTTATGCCAACGGCTGCAAAGGCCCGTCTGGCGGGGCTCCGCGGCATCCGACGAATGCGCTGAAACAGGCTGCGGCGGCCTGTTCCGCCCGCTCCCGGCAATACCCGCCGGAATGGTGTCCGGAAATCGGTAAATCAGGGGAAAATTCGTAACAAGATATTCACGAATCGGTAAATCATTCAATTTGCGTTGAATCAAATTATCCCGATGCACAATCTTTTTATTGTTTCCCTGCGAGTGATGAAAACACGCTGACGCGGCATGCCCGTTATGTCCCCGCATGCAAATCAGTCACGCTTGTTACATCTTCGCGGCAAGCGGCAAACAGCCGTGCCGCACGGCATGCGGCGCGGCTGTTTCGGGTCGGAACGGAAAGGAGGAAGCCGGCGAGCGCGGCTCGGAAGCGACGGCGGCGCTAGCGCAGATCGCCGGCCAGCGACGCGGCCACGTCCGCGTCGATGCGCTGCGGCGGCATCGTGTAGGCCGGGTGATCGCAGCCGATCGACAGCGCCGCCCCGCCCTTGAGCGCCGCGCGCATCGGCGCATCGAACTCGAAGCGGACGAAGTGTACGGCCGACGTTTTCTCGGCGGTGTCGCGCTCGAGATCCTCGTCGGCGATCGCGTAGACGCTCGCGTGCCCGTCGACCCGCAGGTACACGCGATCCTCGACACCGATCAGCCGCGCGAGCGCCGCGCGCCGTTCGATCTCGTGCTCGTACTCGATCTGCATCGTCGCCTTCAGGTTGGTGCCGTCGGGCACCAGCGGCAGATACGCTTCCAGCTCGCCTTCGATGCCGGCCTCGTCGAAGATCTTCTCGATGTGCAGCATCTCGTGGATCTGGTAGCGGATCGTCGTCTCGTCCTCGAACAGGAAACGCAGGTGGTTGCCGAGCGCCACCGCGCGGCGGCGCTTGTACGCGACGAGCCGCGCGTGTTCGGCCTTGCGGATCTTCGCGTACGCTTCGAGCGTCAGCAGGGAGTCGCGGGTCAGCGTCATGGATGGTCCTCGTGGATGACCGGTGGCGGCTCAGATGCCGTACGCGCGGCGCAGCAGCGTCAGCGGATGCGCGAGCGGCGCTTCCGGCAGCCCGTTCTCGTCGATGCCCTGCGCGATGTGATGGCCGGCGAGCGCGCAGTCGGACGACACGACGTCCGGCCGCGGCTCGGCCATCGCCTTGAACACCGGCGCGCCGATCCGCATCGCATCCGCATGAAATTCCTTCTTCACGCCGAACGTGCCCGCGTGGCCCGAGCAACGCTCGACGACGTTCACGCGCGTATCGGGCACGAGCGACAGCGCATCGGCCGTCTTGCGGCCGATGTTCTGCACGCGCGCATGGCACGGCACGTGATACGACACGGTGCCGAGGCCGGTCTTGAAATCGGTCTTCAGCAGTCCGTCGCGATGCCGCGCGATCACGTATTCGAACGGATCCCAGAACGCGTCGGCCACCGCGCGCACGGCTGCGTCGCCGGGGAACATCAGCGGCAGCTCGCTCTTGTACATCAGCACGCAGCTCGGAATCGCGCCGATCAATGCATAGCCGTCGCGCGCATAGCGTTCGAGCACCGGGATGTTCACCGCCTGCTTCGCCGCGACGCCGGCGAGGTTGCCTTGCTCCAGCAGCGGCATCCCGCAGCACGCTTCGCGCGTGACGAGTTCGTACGGGATCTCGTTGTGCGCGAGGATCGCGAGCAGGTCATGACCGATCCCCGGCTCGTTGAAATTCACGTAGCACGTCGCGTAGATCGCGACCTTGCCGGGCGTGCGTTCGCCGTCGCGCACGGGCGGATCGTCCGAGCGCTTCGCGGCGCGCCGGAACGTGCGCGGCGCGAATTCCGGCAGCCACGCGTCGCGATCGACGCCGAGCGCCGCTTCGAGCGCGTGGCGCGCGGGCGGCGTGCGGTTCACCGCGTTGATCGTCTGCGTGACGACCGGAATGCCGGCGAAATGGCCGAGCGCATCGGTATTCGACAGCACCTTGTCGCGCAGCGTCGCTTCGCCGCGCTTGTAACGCGCGGCCTTGCCGCGCAGCATCAGGTGCGGGAAGTCGACGTTCCATGCATGCGGCGGCACGTACGGGCATTTCGTCATGTAGCAAAGGTCGCACAGGTAGCACTGGTCGACGACCTTGCCGAACGCTTCCTTCGGCACTTCCTCGATGTCGCCCATCGGCGTGTCGTCGACCAGGTCGAACAGCGCCGGAAACGCGCCGCACAGCGACACGCAGCGCCGGCATCCCGCGCAGATGTCGAATACGCGGGTCATTTCCGCATCGATCGCGGCCTGGTCGTAGAACGCTTCGGACTGCCAGTCGAGCGGATGCCGGGTCGGGGCTTCGAGACTGCCTTCCTCGTGGGGCATGGGGGCGCTCCCGCATCGCGCGCATGTGCGCAAGCGCGCCGCCCGCACGATGCGGGCGGCGATGAACGAACAGCCGGCCGCGTGCCGGTCGCCCGGCGAGGCCGGGCAGCCTGCGGCGGCCTGTCAGTCGACGAGACTGTCCAGCGCCTTCGTGTAGCGGTTCGCGTGGCTGCGTTCGGCCTTCGCGAGCGTCTCGAACCAGTTCGCGATTTCGTCGAACCCTTCGTCGCGCGCGGTCTTCGCCATGCCCGGATACATGTCGGTGTATTCGTGCGTCTCGCCGGCGATCGCCGATTCGAGATTCAGCCGCGACGAACCGAACGGCAAGCCCGTGGCCGGATCGCCGACGGTTTCCAGGTATTCGAGATGGCCGTGCGCGTGGCCGGTTTCGCCTTCGGCAGTCGAGCGGAACAGCGCGGCGACGTCGTTCTGCCCCTCGACGTCGGCCTTCGAAGCGAAATACAGATAGCGCCGATTCGCCTGCGATTCGCCCGCGAATGCGGCCTTCAGGTTCTCTTCGGTCTTGCTGCCCTTGAGTTGAGCCATTTGCGCCTCCGTTCGAGTCGGCGCGGCCGCGTGCGACGCCGGGCCGATCAGATATGTGGGGAACGATGCGTGCGCCGGGCGCGCATCGTGCTCTTCAATCTAGGCGTTCGCGTTCGCATCACCCAATAGGCTTTTTCAATGCTCGCGATAGTGTGCTGGGTGGGGTGTCGGTGGACGGTTGGGGAGACGGGTGCGTGCGCTCGTCGTGCGTCGTGCGTCGTGCGGCATACGGCAGCGCGTCACGCATCCATCGCGCGCTTGAGCAGCAATTCGCGCTCGCGCTCGTTGCGCGTCAGCTCCGCCGCGCGGCGGAACTCCAGTTTGGCCTCGTCGGCGCGGCCCAGCTTGACGAGCAGATCGCCGCGCACGCTCGGCAGCCAGTGATAGCGCGCAAGCGCCGGATCGTCGCGCAGCACGTCGACGAGTTCGAGCGCGGCGGCCGGCCCGAACGCCATCCCCACCGCCACCGCGCGATTCAGCTCGACGACCGGCGACGGCGCGACTTCGGCGAGTGCGTCGTACAGCGCGACGATCTGCGCCCAATCCGTGTCCGCCGCGTGCCGCGCCCGCGCGTGGCACGCGGCGAGCGCGGCCTGCAGCGCATACGGCCCGCGCACGCCGCCGAGCTTCGTCGCCCGCTCCAGCGCCGCGAGGCCGCGCCGGATCAGCAACGGATCCCAGCGGCTGCGATCCTGGTCGAGCAGCAGCACGGGCCGGCCCTGCGCGTCGACGCGGGCATGCATGCGCGACGCCTGCAGCTCCATCAGCGCGACGAGCCCGAGCACTTCGCTTTCGTCCGGCGCGAGCCCGGCCAGCACGCGGCCGAGCCGCAACGCCTCGTCGCACAGCGCCGGACGCATCCAGTCGTCGCCCGCCGTCGCCGCATGGCCTTCGTTGAACACGAGATAGATCACTTCGAGCACCGACGCGAGCCGCGCCGGCCGCGCATCGGCGGCCGGCACCTCGAACGGCACGTGCGCGGCCGACAGCGTGCGCTTCGCGCGCACGATCCGCTGCGCGATCGTCGGCTCGGGCGTCAGGAACGCGCGCGCGATCTCGCCCGTCGTCAGCCCGCCGAGCAGCCGTAGCGTCAGCGCGACGCGCGCATCGGTCGACAGCACCGGGTGGCACGACGTGAAGATCAGCCGCAGCAGATCGTCGCCGATGTCGTCGTCGCGCGCGTCGGCGAGCGCCTCGGCGATGTCGGGGACGACGTGCGCTTCAAGCGCGTCCATCTCGTGGCCGAGCTGGTCGCGCTTCGCCGCGTGAAGCGACTCCTGCCGGACCCGGTCGAGCGCGCGACGCTTCACGGCCGTCATCAGCCAGGCGGCCGGGTTGTCGGGCACGCCGTCGACGGGCCAGTGCTCGAGCGCCGCGACGAGCGTGTCCTGCGCCAGTTCCTCGGCCACGCCGACGTCGCGCACCACGCGCGCGGCGCGCGCGATGATCTTCGGCGCCTCGATTCGCCAGACCGCTTCGATCGCACGATGCGTGGCCTCATGCGTCACGACGCCTGCCCCTGGGCGGACGCATCCAGCGGCATGGCCATCAGCTCCCACGTGTGGCCGTCCGGATCGGTGAACCCGTGGCCGTACATGTTCGGGTACTCGCGCGGCGCCTGCGGCGCGGCCCCGCCGGCCGCCAGCGCCTTCGCGACGATCGCGTCGACTTCGGCGCGGCTGTCGCACGACAGGCACGACAACACCTGGATGTGCGTCGCCGGATCGATGATGGTCTTGTCGGTGAAGGTCTGGAAAAACGGCCGCACGAGCAGCATCGCGAAGATCGTGTCGCTGATCCGGATGCAGGCGGCCTGCTCGTTGGTATAGGCCGGCACGACCTCGAAGCCGAGCGCCTGGTAGAACGTCTTCGCGCGCGGCAGGTCGGCTACCGGCAGGTTGATGAAAACCATCTTGTGCATGACGGGTGCTCCCGGTGAGATTGGATTCAGGCGTGGCTGCGGCCGACGTGGAGATCGCGGAACCGCTCGACCGCGTCGCTCGGCGTGAGGTCGTCGAGCTCGAACAGCGGCCGCACCTCGATCTCGCAATCGAGCTCGGCGCCGAACGGCGCGGGGAACCGGCGCGTCCATTCGAGCGCCTCGTCGCGCGAGCGCACCTGGATCAGCGTATAGCCGGCGATCAGTTCCTTCGTTTCGGCGAACGGCCCGTCGATCACCGTGCCCTTGCCGCCCGTGTAGCGCACGCGCCAGCCGTGGGCGCTCGACCTCAGGCCGTTGGCGTCGAGCAGCACGCCGGCCTTCGCCAGTTCCTCGTGATAGACCGTCATCGCCTCGACCAGCCGGTTGTCCGGCAACGCGTCGGATTCGCTGACGGCGTTCGCCCGGATCATGATCATGAATCGCATCGGTTACTCCTTGTCGTCGGTGGAAAGCGGCGCCCGCTCCGCAGCGCCTTACCCGGACGACGGGCGGAAGACGGCCGGATCGACACGCGCCACGACAAATCAGGGTAAATACCGAGTCGCGACGCTCACAGGAAGCACGGGCCGACCGCGCGCACCTCGACCGTGCACCACTGCGCGGCCGGGCACTGGCGCGCAATTTCGATCGCTTCCTCGCGCGTGTCGACGTCGACGAGGAAGAAGCCGCCGACCATCTCCTTCGCCTCGGCGAACGGGCCGTCGAGCAGCCGCGTCTCGCCATCGCGCACCTGCACGCGCGTGCCGCGCTCGGACCGCTCCAGCGACTCGACGCCGCGCAGCACGCCGCGCGCCTTCAGCGACTCGGCGAAATCGACCATCCGCGCATAGAGCGCCTGGCCTTCGTCGAGCGTGCGCTCGGCGCGCTGTTCGGTCGGTTCGACAATCAACAGCATGTAAGACATGGGTTTCTCCTGAGGGGACGGGGCGCGGCGACGCACGCCGGGCGAGCGGCACACGACGCCCGGTGCGAAAGCGTAACAGCCGCGGAGCGGCTTGCCGCATCGTTGGCCAACCGGCACTGGCCGGACGGCCATTTCGGCCGCAGCCTGACATTTTGCCTTCAAGATGCGGTCCCGAACTGTCGGATTTTCATCCTGTGGACCGTCCCATGTCACGCCCGCTTGCCCTGTTTGCCGTTGCGCTGTTGCTAGTGCTGTCCGTCGTGCTGGCCGTGGCCCGCGTTGCCCGGCCTGCCGACGCCGCGCTGCCGATCGGCGGCGGTTGCGGCGCCGCCGCCACGGCGATCGCCGAGATCCGCCGCGCCGGCGGCCCGTCGCCGCTCGCCGGGCAAACGACGTCGATCGAAGCGGTCGTCACCGCGGCGTTCGGCGGCGCCGACGGCCTGGGCGGCTTCTTCGTCCAGCAGGCCGACGCACAGCGGCAACGCCGGCCGGGCGTTCCGGAAGGCCTGTTCGTCTACGCGCCGAACGCGCGCGCCGAACCCGGCGATCTCGTGCATCTGACCGGCCAGGTCGACGAGCGATACGGCCGGACGCAGTTCACGCTGTCGGGCCGCGTGACCGTCTGCGCACGCGGGCAGACGGTCACGCCGGCAGCGCTCACGCTGCCGGTCGCGTCGCCCGCGATCCTGGCCGCGCACGAAGCCATGCGCGTGCGCCTGCCGCAAACGCTGACGGTCAGCGATACCTACGAACTCGGCCGCTACGGCAGCATCGTGCTGAGCAACGGCCGGCTGCGCGTGCCGACCCAGGTCGCGACGCCGGCCGACGCTGCCGCGCAAGCAGCGGCCAACGCACTGAACCGCATCGTGCTCGACGACGGTTCGAGCCGCCGCGACCCGGCCGCGGTGCGCTATCCGCCGCCCGCGCTGAGCGCCGCCAACACGCTGCGCGCGGGCTACACGGTGCGCGGCGTCGAAGGCGTGCTCGAATGGCGCTACGGCGCATGGCGGCTGCAACCGGTGGCCGGTGCCGCGCCCGTATTCGATGCCGCCGCGAACCCGCGTACCGCGGCGCCGGCCCGGCATCCCGATGCCGACGTGCGCATCGTGTCGTTCAACGTCTTCAACTATTTCAACGGCGACGGCCGTGGCGGCGGATTCGACGCGCCGGACAACCGCGGCGCGAAAACGCCCGCCGTGTTCGCGCGGCAGGAAGCGAAGATCGTCGCGGCGTTGCGCGCGCTGCGCGCCGACGTGATCGGGCTGATGGAAATCGCGAACAACGGCCACGGCGACGCGAGCGCCGTGAGGCGTCTCGCCGCGCAACTCGGCGACGGCTGGCGCACGGTCGACCCCGGCACCGCGCGGCTGGGCCGCGACGCGATCGCGGTCGCGCTGCTGTACGACAGCCGCACGGTCGAGCCGGTCGGGCGCGCCGCCACCGTCTCACTCGGCCGGCGGCATCGCCCGCCGCTCGCGCAGACGTTCCGGCGCATCGGCGGCACGCGCGCGTTCACGGTCGCCGTCAATCACCTGAAGTCGAAGAACTGCCCGGGCGCACGCGGCGCCGATCTCGATCAGTCCGACGGCCAGGGCTGCTGGAACGCGGCACGCACGCGGGCTGCCACGCGCATTGCCGACTGGCTCGCCACCGCGCCGACGGGTGCCACGACCGACCTCGTGCTGCTGATCGGCGATCTGAACAGTTATGCGAAGGAAGACCCGGTTCGCACGCTCGAAGCGCGCGGCTACGCGAACGTGGTTGCGCGCTTCGTCGGCGATGCTGCGTACAGCTACGTATTTCGCGGCGAAGCCGGCACGCTCGACCACGCGCTGGCCACGCCGCCGCTCGCCGCGCGCGTGAAGGCCGTGGGATTCTGGCACATCAATGCGGACGAACCGCTCGTCCTGCAACCCGTGCCCGATTACAAAACGTCCGCGCGACGGTCGTCTTATTACGCACCGGACGCCTACCGCTCGTCGGACCACGACCCCGTCGTCATCGACGTCGCGCTGGACGCCGGCCGCACACCCGCGGCAGCAGGCACGAATAGTGCGCCTCCACCGGGCGTCGAGTAGTGCATTTGCATCAGCATTCAACGTGCAACGGCACTATTTACCTGATGCCCCTGGCAACGCCATATTTACCGGACCTTCACTGCGACCCGCTGCTCGACACGCTGAATCGCCGCGAAACGCGAAATTTTTTCAACCGCCGCGCCGCCCCGCGCGACGGGGTTTCCCGGCGATCCTGCCGACGAATTGAAAATTTGTCTCGAAACTCAATCGGATCAAGTGAATCACATCAGTTGCTGGGAATCGTCTTATCTTCAAATTGCCTGGAATCGAAGGAGGATAAACACCATGGCGCTTACCGACTCGATCGAACACAAGCTGGACCGCGGCCTGTCCGACATCCGTCGCACCGGCCGGCGCGTGGGCCGCACGACGCGCTCGGCTGCCCGCGATCTGCATGACGACGTGACCGACGATCTGCGCGGGCTGGTCGACGAACTGGAAGACCTGCTGAAAAACGATGGCGATGGCGATATCGCCGCGCTGCGCAAGCGCGTGCAATCCCGGCTCGATGAAGCACGCGGCGCGCTCGACTACGCGTCGGGCAGCGCGGCCGCCCGGCTGCGCGATTCGGCCGAACGCGTATCGCAGGTCGTGCACGAGAACCCGTGGCAAACCGCCGGCGTCGTCGCGGGCCTCGCGTTCGTCGCGGGCCTGCTCCTTTCCCGCCGTTGAACGGGGCTGCGTGTACCGTCGCCCGCCCCGTCCGTCATCCATCCGACAACGAAGGAGAAACGCCATGCAGAAGTCCCTCGCCATGAAAGCCGCCGCCGCCGTGATGCTCGGCAGCCTCGCCCTCGCCGGCTGCACGACCACGCCCGACAGACCCGACAACGCCTCGGCCAGCGCGTCGAAGCGCGAGTCGATCGACGCCAGCGTGAATGCGACGCTGTCGCGCCTGTATTCGACGGTACCGGGTTCGCGTGACCTGGTCTCGAAGGCACGCGGCGTCCTCGTGTTCCCGAACGTGCTGCAGGCCGGCTTCATCGTCGGCGCCCAGTCCGGCAACGGCGCGCTGCGCGTCGGCGGCAGCACCGTCGGCTACTACAACACGTCGTCGCTGTCGGTCGGCCTCCAGGCCGGCGCGCAATCGAAGGCGGTGGTGTTCCTGTTCATGACGCAGGATGCGCTCGACTCGTTCCGCAAGTCGGAAGGCTGGTCGGCCGGCGCCGACGCGTCGGTTGCAGTGGTGAAGGTCGGCGCGAACGGCGCGGTCGACACCAACACGGCCACCGCACCGGTCGAAGTGCTGGTCCTGACCAACGCGGGCCTGATGGGCGACCTGTCGGTGAACGGCACGAAGGTCACCAAGCTCCACATCTGACGATGCGGCACGCGGCGTCGCGCCGCGTTCGCCTCCCGGCAGCGCCGCGGCCCCGGCCGCGGCGTTTTCGCATGTGCGTCACGCAGCGGCTATGATCGCGGCACCTTTGCGGGCATACTCCGCATGGGCCGCCCGGCGGCGCGTTTCGCCGCGAACCCGACGTTCGCGAACCGATCGCGCGCGGGGCAACGAGATTCAATCAAACCACGCATCAATCTGCGCGAATGTCACCCATGGATAGCGGACACGATCACCAAAAATTCTTCTATTTCCTGCTGTTCGCGGTCACCGTCGGACTCTGCTGGATCCTCGCGCCGTTCTTCGGCGCCGTGTTCTGGGGCACCATTCTCGCGATCCTGTTCCAGCCCGTGCAGCGCTGGCTGGCCGCGCGCTTCGGCAAGCGGCGCAACCTGGCCGCACTCCTCACGTTGTCGTTGATCATCCTGATCGTGATCCTGCCGCTGGTGTTCGTCGCCGGGACGCTCGTGCAGGAAATCGCGTACGTGTACCAGGAGCTCAAGGACGCGCAGCCGAACTACTCGAAGTACTTCCAGGACATCATCCACGCGCTGCCGTCGTCGATCCAGCATCTGCTGCAGAAATACGGGCTGTCCAACATCCCGGGCATCCAGAAGAAGCTGACCGACGGCGCCGCGCAGATCAGCCAGTTCGCGGCCACCCAAGCGCTCAGCATCGGCCAGAACACGTTCCAGTTCATCGTGAGCTTCGGCGTGATGCTGTACATGGTGTTCTTCCTGCTGCGCGACGGCGGCGAGATCGGCCGCCGCGTGCGCCGCGCGCTGCCGCTCGACGACGAGCACAAGAACCTGCTGCTCGCGAAATTCACGACGGTCGTGCGCGCGACCGTGAAAGGCAACATCGCGGTCGCGCTCGTGCAGGGCGCGCTCGGCGGCCTGATCTTCTGGATCCTCGGGATCGAGGGCGTCGTGCTGTGGGGTGCGCTGATGGCGTTCCTGTCGCTGCTGCCCGCGATCGGCGCGGGCCTCGTGTGGGTGCCGGCCGCGCTCTACCTGCTGATGATCGGCGCGGTCTGGAAGTGCGTGATCCTCGTCGTGTTCTGCGTCGGCGTGATCGGCCTCGTCGACAACCTGCTGCGCCCGATCCTCGTCGGCAAGGACACGAAGATGCCCGACTGGGTCGTGCTGATCTCGACGCTCGGCGGGATGGCGCTGTTCGGCATCAACGGCTTCGTGATCGGGCCGCTCGTCGCCGCGCTGTTCATGGCGAGCTGGGACATCTACGCGCGCGCCGAACAGGGCGAATGACGCGCGTCCGGCCGCCGGCGATCCGCACGCGTGCGGAACTCGCCCGTCAAGGATGACGGATATGGATCACGACGGGCGCCACGGCGCCCGTTGCTTCATCCGCCGCGGCCGTCATCACGCCGCCATGCGGGCCGACGCGATGAACCCGGCCCGGTGCCAGCAGCACGCTTTGCCCGGCGTGCGCATCGCGCCACGTGGCGCGCACCGCCGCGCCGCCGTCCGGCGCGAGCAGCGCGCCGTCGAGCCCGACCAGTGCGACCAACGCGACCTGCGCACCGGGCAAGCGCCGGCCATGCGCATCGAACCGGAGCGTCGCCGTTGCCCCGCCGTCGGTCGCCTTCCGCGCGTCGACCTGCCCGCCCGCCGGGGTATCGAGCGTCACGTCGTAGAGATCGACGAGCGAGCCGGTGAAGCGCACGACGCCATCCGGCGTGGGCTGTCCGGCCGCCGCCGCATTCGACATTGCGTTCGACATCGCCAGCACGATACCCAGCCCGAACACCATCCTCCGCACGACCCCGGCGCCCACTGCCGTTACCGATGCCGATCGCTTCGCGTCGTTGCGCATGTTCCCTCTCCTCTGCCGCGTGACCAGAAAAACAGGCGGCGTGACGCGTCGGTCACGCCGCCTGTGTGCTGGCCATCACTGTAGGGAGAGCGGCCCGGACTATATATGGGACAAGTCCTAAACTGAAGTCGGATTGATCGAACTCAGCGCGGTCGATACGCGCCCGCGGCCCGATCCGACAGCCGTGACACCCCCGTCACGCGTCCGGATCGACGCGCAGCACGAGCTTGCCGCGATGGTCGCCGTCGAACAGGCGATTCAGCACGTCGGGCGCGTTTTCGAGACCGTCGGCCACGGTTTCCTCGGCCTTGAGCCGGCCGTCGCGCAGCCAGCCCGCGAGCGTCTGCACGGCTTCGCGACTCTTGCGGTAGTCGAGGATCAGGAAGCCGCGCATCGTGAGCCGCTTCGAGATCAGCACGCCGACGTCGTCGGCCGCGCGGCCGCTGTTGTAGTTCGAGATCACGCCGCACAGCGCGACCCGCCCGCCGATCACCATCCGCGACAGCACCGCGCGCATCACCTCGCCGCCGACGTTCTCGAAGTTCACGTGCACGCCGTCCGGCGTCGCCGCCTTCAGTTGCTGGCGGAAATCGTCGGCCTTGTAGTCGACGGCCGCGTCGAAGCCGAGCGTCTCGGTCAGGTAGCGGCACTTGTCCGCGCCGCCCGCGATGCCGACCACGCGTGCGCCGTGGATCTTGCCGATCTGCCCGGCGATCGACCCGACCGAGCCGGCCGCCGCCGACACGACGAGCGTTTCGCCCGGCTGCACCGGCGCGATGTCGGTGAGCCCGTAGTACGCGGTCAGCCCGCTCATCCCGCACGCGCCGAGCAGCGTCGGCAGCGGCAAGCCCGACTGCGCGGGCAGCTTCACGAGCTGCGCGGCCTGCTCGGCCGGCACCGCCGCGTAGTCCTGCCAGCCGACGAGCCCCTGCACGTGATCGCCTTGCGCGAACCCCGCGTGGCGCGACGCGACCACGCGGCCGATACCGAGCGCGCGCATCACCTCGCCGATCGCGACGGGCGGCAGGTACTGCGGCACGTCGCTCATCCACACGCGGTTGGTCGGGTCCATCGACAGGTACAGCACGCGCACGAGCACCTCGCCGTCGGCGAGCGCCGGCACCGGCGTCTCGACGAGCGAAAAATGTTCGCGGCCGACCCGCCCTTCCGGGCGCGTCTTCAGCAGCAGTTGACGGTTCACGGGTGTCGACATGATGTTCTCCTCCAATCGTTGTGGTTCGGGATGCGCGTCAGACCGCGCACATGCCGCCGTCGATCACGAGTTCGGCGGCCGTCACGAAGCGGCTCTCGTCGGATGCGAGATACACGGCCGCATGCGCGACGTCGTCCGGCTCGCCGAGCCGGCGCAGCGGAATGCCGCGCGCGAGCTTGCGCGTCGCGTCGCGTTCGCCGAGCGACTGGAACAGCGGCTCGACGATCCCCGTGCGGATGAACGCCGGGTGAATCGAATTGCAGCGCACGTCGATCTCGCGGCGCGCGCAATCGATCGCGACCGACTTCGTCAGCGACGCGACCGCCGCCTTCGACGCGTTGTACGCGGTGAAATCCGGCTCGACCTTGAACGCGGCGACCGACGAGATGTTGATGATCGACGCGGGATGGCTCTCGGCCAGATACGACAGCGCATGCTTGCAGCCGAGCACGATGCTCTCGACGTTGATCGCCATCACGCGCCGCCATTCGTCCAGCTCGATTTGCGCGGGCGAGCCGATCGAGCCAACGCCCGCGTTGTTGACGAGCACCGACAGCCCGACCATCGCATCGGTCGCCTGCGCGAGCAGCGCCTGCCAGCGCGCTTCGTCGCGCACGTCCTGGGTCGCGGCGAACGCGACCGGCGTCGCGTGGCCCGCGTTGAGTTCCTGCGCGAACGCGTCGAGCACCGCCGCTTCCGCGATGTCGGTCACGAACACGCGCGCGCCCTGCTCGACCATCCGGCGCGCGATCGCGCGGCCGAGGCCGCCCGCGGCGCCCGTGATGTATGCGCACTTGCCGGCGAGGCGCGGAGAAACGATTGCCATGTGACCTGCTCCTGTCTTGAATCGTCGTCGCGGAACGCCGCCGCGACGGGGTTGCCGTGCATCTGCCGGCCGACGCGTGGGGGTTGCCCGTGCGCCGGCACGCCGGCGCATCGCACGGTTTGCGCGAGTATATCGGGACGAGTGCGACGCACGCCGGAGCGGCCGGGCGGCCTGCCCGCGCTTGGACGACAGCCAGCGTACGCGAATGCCGCCGATCGATGAAATGAATATTCGTTATGCCCGGTCATAGATATGGCTCATGACTTGCGCGTACCGGCGCCGGTGCGCAAACAGGGCCGGCGCGACCGGTCGGGTGGACCGGCCGATGAACCGCATCGTCGGATCACGCAAGTTGCGTTCCGCACCGCGGAGAACGCAATCGGGAAGATGAGCCGGCATGGCCTCGTGCACCCGCCGGAACACGCCGGACGAACGCCGGCGGCAAGAAAGCGGCGCGGGGGCGCGGCGCCGACCACCGGCAATCGGCAATCGGCAACCGTCAGAACCGATCGCCCGACGGCGCACGCACGAACGCGCAGAGCTGCGGCGAATGCGTGTCGATCATCTGCTGGAACGGCGCGCGGTGCCCGTACGCGATGCCCGACACGAGCAGCAGGCAGACCGCCGCGACGCGCGGCGAGAACGCGCGCTGCCGCACGCCGTCGTAGCCGCGCAGAAACACCAGCGCGACCAGCGCGCCGAGCATCCAGCCGGCGACGACTTCCGGCACGGTGTGCGAGTGATCGAACACGCGCGCGACGGCCGTGATCGCGCCGACGGCCAGCCCGGCCGCGATGCCCGGCGCCTTGCCCGGCCGGAACGCCTGCCACAGCATCGACAGCGCGACCGTCCACACGGACGTCGACAGCATCGTATGGCCGCTGATCATGCGGAAATCGAATTGCGCAAGCTCGACGCCGCAGCCGGCATAGAGGATCTTCGTCGCGCCGACGACGCCCATGCCGGCGGCCAGCAGCACGCCCCAGCGGGCGGCGAGGCGCCAGTCGGTCAGCACGAGCCATGCCGCGCAGGTCAGCGCGATCGGCAAGGTCAGCGCGGCATCGCCGATATTGCTGATTTCACTCCACATAACGGACTTCGGGGGACGATCGAAAGGCGCAGTTTACCGCATGCGCGCAGCGCGCCTGTGTCAGCCTGTGACAGGCTGTATCAGCCCGCGACACCGGTAATCAGCAGCAGGTTCGTGCCGGTGATCACGGCGAACAGCGCCCATGCGGCCACCTGCATCCCGCGGCCGATCGCATGTTCGCCCATCGTGCGGCGGTCGCTGACCGAGCGGATCAGCGGCCACATCGCGAACGGCAACTGCAGGCTCAGCAGCACCTGGCTCCAGACGAGCAGTTGCCCGACCGAGCCGTCGCCGAGCCACAGCACGCCGATCAGCGCCGGCACGAGCGCGAGCCCGCGCGTGATCAGGCGGCGCTGGTAGCACGGGATCTTCGTATGCAGGAAACCGTCCATGATGACCTGGCCGGCGATCGTGCCGGTCAGCGTCGAGCTCTGCCCCGACGCGAGCAGCGCGATGCCGAACAACAGCGCGGCCGCGCCGCCCGCGATCGGCGTGATCAGCCGGTACGCCTGCTCGATGTCGGTCACGTTGTGCTGGCCGGTCGCATGAAACGCCGCGCCCGCGACGACGAGGATCGCCGCGTTGACGAGCATCGCGACGAACAGCGACACGCAGGTATCGATGCGCACGAGCGCCAGCGTGTCGCGGATCACGCCGCGCGCGCCGCCGACCACGTGCCGCGTCTGCACGACCGACGAATGCAGATACAGGTTGTGCGGCATGATCGTCGCGCCGACGATGCCGAGCGCGAGCACGATCGCGTCCTTGCGGTCGTGGCCGGGATCGCCCGGCACGAGCCCGCCGACCACCGCATGCCAGTCGGGCGGCGTGATCGCCACCTGCGCGACGAAGCAGAACGCCATCGTCGCGATCAGCCCGAGCACGATCGCCTCGATCTGCCGGAAGCCCTTGCCCTGCAGGCCGAGCACGATCACCGTGTCGAGCGCGGTCAGCACGACGCCCCACGCGAGCGGCACGCCGAGCAGCAGCTTGAACGCGAGCGCGCAGCCGAGCACTTCCGCGATGTCGCACGCGATGATCGACACTTCGGCGGTGATCCACTGCACGAGGCGGCCGAACCGGCCGTAGCGCTCGTAGCTGGCCTGCGCGAGATCCTTGCCCGCGACGAGCCCGAGCCGCGCCGCGAGCATCTGCAGGAAGATCGCCGCGAGGCTCGAGAACGCGACGACCCACAGCAGCGAATAGCCGAACTGCGAGCCGGCCTGGATATCGGTCGCCCAGTTGCCGGGGTCCATGTAGCCGATCGCGACCAGCAGGCCGGGGCCGAAGAAACGCCTGAGCTTCTGCCAGCGCGGCGCGGCGGCGTCGATCGTGATGCTGCCCTTTACTTCCGACGGGCAGAAAGGGGCGGTGGCGGTAGTGGGAAGGAAGGGCATGGAAACCGGGAATCGAGATCGCGACACGACGATTCTACGGGTATCCGTCCCGTTTTCTCGTGCGCGTCCACGCACGCGTCGCAATCCGCGTCGTCGCCGTCGCAACACGCGGCCGCGTGTCCGTCATCCGGATCGCGCGACGCCGTGCCGTGCGCGAGGATTTTTTCCCGCTCGGCGACGCGAAATTCGGTCGGCGACATCAACAGGCGCTGGCGAAACAGCTTCGCGAGCCGCTCGCCGCTGCCGAACCCGGTGCGCCGCGCGACCTTGTCGGCCGGCAGCGTCGTATGGATCAGCATGTGGCACGCCCGTTCGAGCCGCACGTGCTGGACGAACTCGGTCGGCGTCACGCCGATTTCCTTCTTGAAGCGCCGCAGGAAATTGCGCTCGCTCATCGCGGCCGCCTGCGCGGCGTTCGCGATCGAGATGCGGTTCACGCTCTGCGCGCGCAGCCGCTGCGCGGACATCCGGATCGACGGGCTCGCGCTCAGTTCGCGGAACGCCCACATCGACTGCACATAGCGCTGCTCGACCGGCCGCATCATGTTGCTGGCGATCTCCTGCGCGGCGCTGTCGCCGAGGTCGGCGCGGAACATGTCGAGCGCGGCGGCGAACACGTCGGTCCCGCCGGCCCGCGATTCGATCGTCGTGGCGGCGCGGCGCCGGGCCCTGGCCGGCCGCGCGTCGATCGACGACGACGGCCGCCGCGCGGCGGCGAGCGCGGGCAGATCCATCGCGTCGACGATCCAGCGCGCACGCTGACGAATGTCGGCCAGGCGCTGCTGCAACGCGTCGTCCCAATTGACTGCCGCACGCTCGCCATGAAGATGAAAGAACGCGAGCGCACGGCGGCTGTGTTCGTCGCCGAGCGGATCGGCCGCGATTCTCACGCCAGACGACGACTGCAACAGTCCCCCGCTTTCGGATACGTACTTCAGCTGGTAATCCACGCCGTACCCGTGCAGGCGATTCGCCAGGTTGAAGGCCTCGCCAAGACGCGCGGCCTGGGCCAACGAAAACCCCGTACTCAAATAGATAATGACCCACCGCTGATCTGCTGCATTCACTGGCCAAGCCCCCGACTTGTTCGACTTCTTCTAATACCGTCGAACTGTCAGGCTTATATTTGGTTTGAATGCGTGCGACAGGACGGCTATCCCGAAATATGAAGCGACGGCATCTTAGCCGAACGGGTAGTGCCTTTGGCGCGAAATGGCCGACGGGGACAGCATGATGGCGGATTACTACAGGCTGCCGCGTGCCATTGGTATGCCGGCACAGAATCGCGTATGCGATGCGGTCGATTATTGCGGCCGTCATGCTTAATGACATGCGTGTTCAATTTGCATTGCGCATCGGTCAAGCGGACGCTCGCGTATCGGCGCGAACGGCATCGACACGCATCGGACGCGTACGATCGCCGCGTAGGCGAACCGGCGCATCCGTTGCCTGCGCATCCTTTAGAATCGGTGCGTCCTTCACCACGCCGCGCGTGCTCCGTGCCCGCCGATCACCGTCTCGACCTGAACCTGTTTTGCGTGTTCGACGCCGTCTACGTGCATGGCGGCATCGGCGCGGCCGCGCGTGCGCTGCATCTGACGCAGCCGGCCGTCACGCATGCGCTCAACCGGCTGCGCGCGCGGCTGCCGATCGCCGTGCGGCCGCTGCCGCTGCGGCTCAAGCCGTTCCCGCTGCTCGCGTACTGGCACGAGTCGCGCGACACCGATCGCGCGCATCAGTGGGTGCGCGAACGCATCGCCGCGCTCGTGCGCAGCAGCGCCGGCATCGCCGACGCCTAGCACGCAGCGCACGCCCGCGCGACCGGGACGGTATGCTGACGGCTGCACGCCGCCACGCGGCGCCCGCTTTCCTTGACTCGCTTACCGGAGACCTGCCATGTCGCTCATCCACGCCGCCGCCGTCCTCGATGCCGACGCGGCCGACTACGTCGTCCAGTTGCAGGCCGGCACGCACGCGCTGACCGGCGACGAAGCGCCGCGCGAAGGCGGCCAGGATCGCGGGCCGGCGCCGTACGAATTCGTGCTGGCCGGGCTCGCGCAATGCACGGCCGCGACGCTGCGCATGTACATGCAGCGCAAGACGTGGCCGGCCGCGCGCATCGCGGTGCGCACCGAGCTGCATGCCGATCGCGAAGGCGCGCAGTACGTGCGCCGCGTCGTGACGCTCGATGGCCCGCTCGACGACGCGCAACGCCAGCGTCTCGCGGAGATCTGCGAGAAAACCCCGGTGACGCAGTTCATCAAGCGCGGCACGCGGATCGAAACGACGTTGAATTGATGCACGCGGCAGGCCACACGTACTGCCGCTTGAACGCTTGAAAAACGAAACGGGCGGGCCGCGCATCCGGCGCGGCCCGCCCGTTCGTCGATCCTGCCCGGCGCTTACAGTCCGAGCGCGGCGAGGTCCAGCTTGCCGTCCTTCATCGGCGGGCACCAGAAATACGCGCCCGTCAGCGGCCGCGTGAAGCGGAACAGGCCGTCGACGATCCCGTCTTCCGCGCCGCTCATCCGGCGCATCTGCACGTCGAACGCGCGGAACGAGCAGCCGAACGCGACGAAGTAGAGGCCCGCCCGGCGCGTGTCCGACCACGGCGACGAACGGCGCAGCATGAACGCCTCGGGCTCGAAGCTTTCCTGCGCGGTGCGCTTCACGTGCGCGAATTCGGGTGCGTCGTCGAGTTCCTCGTTGTCCGAACGGCGACGCCCGATGATGTGATCCATCTCGCCCGACGGAATGCGCTCCATCTGGTCGAAGTCGTGCACCCACTGCTGCACCGCGACGAAGCTCGAGCCGTCGAGCCCCGCGCCCTGCCCCGTCACGATCGCCGCGGCCACCGCGTCGTCGCCTTCCGGGTTCTCCGTGCCGTCCTCGTAGCCGGACAGGTCGCGATCGTTCGAATAGCGGAAGCCGTCGACGGCGTCCTGCAGCGCGAACGCCGGCGCGAGCGCGCGTTCGATCGCCCGTGCGCGCAGCACGATCTCGCCGCGGTCGTCCGAGCGCAGCCAGACCCACACGTCGGCCGGCGTCGCCGGCAGCGTGCGGTCGTTCACCGAGAACGCCGGGTAGTCGGTCAGGCCCGGCACCGGGTGTCCGAGATAGGCAGCCAGCGCGTGCCCGAAGCCGACGACCGTGTCGCGTCCGTCGACGATCTCGCGCAGCGCGGCCAGCGCCGCGGCGATATTGCCGTCGTTCGACATCGTGAAAGTGAGGTATCGGGCTGCCGTATCGATCGGAGCCAGGATGCCTTGCTGAACGTCGCTCATCGTTTCCTCGGGAAGGGTTCGGAGTGAATCTGGGGGCGCGCGCGCCGCGGACGCGGAAGTGTAATCGATGCGCGCGCCGGCCCCGCGCCCGCCCTCGCGCAACGTACGCGAAAAGGGGCCAAAACCCTGAATACTAACCGTATCGACGCAGCAACGCCGCATTCGTCAGACGTTGCGGCGCGCGTGACTGTCCTGATAGAATCTTCTCCACGTCTTTTCGGCGTCCTTTCATTCAACCGTTCACTTCAGGGAGGTGCAGATGTTCCGAATGCCAGCCACCTTCCCGAACGTGGTCTCGCGGCGCAGCTGATCCAGCCCGCCGTCCGCGCCGGCTCCCGAGTTTTCCGCTAACCCGTCAGCCGCGCTTTTCCCGACAGCCCGTTTCGTTCCGCCCGCGTGTCTCGCGCGGCCCGGCTGTTGCGTTTTCGACGTTCTCCGAACCGGAAAGTCCCGTCGCGCGATGCGCCGGGCAACGATAAATGACCAGAAAAACCTCCCATCTGGGCGGCCACGCATTCCAGGCCGTCTTCGGCTTCACCATCCGTTACTGGCGCAAGCAGCCGGCGCGCATCGCCACGGTCGCGAGCCTCGCGCTGCTCGCCGCGCTCGCCGACGTCCTCACGCCGCTGTTCGCCGGCCGCCTCGTCGACGCGCTGTCGAGCGGCCTGACCGACCGCGCCGCCGCGTGGCATTCGGCGCTCGTCGCGTTCGGCACGCTCGCCGCGCTCGGCATCGGCGCGACGGTGCTGCGCCAGGGCGTCTACCTGAACATCATCACGCTCACGCTGAAGATGATGAGCGAGATCGCCGCCGCGTCGTTCCATCGCGTGCAGCGCTTCTCCACCGACTGGCACGCGAACAGCTTCGCGGGCTCGACCGTGCGCAAGATCACGCGCGGAATCTGGGCGCTCGACCTGCTCAACGACACCGTGCTGATCGCGCTGCTGCCGTCGGTCGCGATGCTGGTCGGCGCGACCGTGCTGCTCGGCACGCACTGGCCCGTGATGGGGCTCGTCGTCGGCGCAGGTTCGCTGCTGTACATCGCGGTGACGGTCGCGGTGTCGCTCGGCATCGTCGCGCCCGCCGCGCGGCTCGGCAACCTGTGGGACACGCGCATGGGCGGCGCGCTGGCCGACGCCGTGAGCTGCAACGCAGTGGTCAAGGCGTTCGGCGCGGAAACGCGCGAGGAAGCGCGGCTCGCGCGCGTGATCGACAAATGGCGGCAGCGCACGCGCCGCACGTGGGTGCGCGGCACGTTCAACGGCGGGCTGCAGGGCGCGATGCTCGTCGCGATGCAGGCCGCGATGATCGGCGTCGCACTGCGGCTGTGGGCGAACAATGAAGCGAGCGTCGGCGACATCGCGTTCGCGCTGACGATGTTCTTCATGCTGCAGGGTTACCTGCGCGACGTCGGCATGCACATCCGCAACCTGCAGCGCTCGGTGAACGACATGGAAGAACTCGTCGCGCTCGAACGCCAGCCGCTCGGCATCGACGATCGCCCCGGCGCGCCGGCGATCCGGATCGGACAAGGCGAGATCCGCTTCGAGCACGTGACGTTCCGCTACGGCAACCATCCGGTGCCGCTGTACGACGATTTCTCGATGCGGATCGCGCCCGGCGAGCGCGTGGGCCTCGTCGGCCATTCGGGCTCGGGCAAGACGACGTTCATCAAGCTGATCCAGCGCCTGTACGACGTGTCGGGCGGCCGCATCACGATCGACGGGCAGGACATCGCGCAGGTGCGGCAGGATTCGCTGCGCAGCCAGATCGCGATCGTCCAGCAGGAGCCCGTGCTGTTTCACCGCACGCTCGCGGAGAACATCGCGTATGCGCGCCCCGGCGCGAGCCGCGCCGACATCGAGCGCGCCGCGCGTCTGGCCAGCGCGCACGACTTCATCGCCGCGCTGCCGGACGGCTATGACACGCTCGTCGGCGAACGCGGGATCAAGCTGTCGGGCGGCGAGCGCCAGCGCGTCGCGATCGCGCGCGCGTTCCTCGCCGACGCGCCGATCCTGATCCTCGACGAAGCGACGTCGAGCCTCGACAGCGAAAGCGAGCTGCTGATCCAGCAGGCGATGGAACGGCTGATGGTCGGCCGCACGACGCTCGTCGTCGCGCACCGGCTGTCGACCGTGCGTGCGCTCGACCGGTTGCTCGTGCTCGATCGCGGCAAGGTGATCGAGGAAGGCAACCACGACGCGCTGATCCGCATCGACGGCGGCATCTATCGCCGGCTGTTCGAGCGGCAGGCGCTGGAGCTGGCGAAGGGGCTCGCCGATTCGCCGCGGCGCATGGCGGATCGCGATGCCGGGCCGCTGGGGGAGCCGGCGAAGGTTTGATGCAGGCAGATCGTCACGTGGCCCGGCGACATGGCTTCAATCGCCGGGCCATGTCGGCGATCCGATTGGCGTGGTCGACGCACGACGAGGAAATGATGCTGCAACCGCACGAAACCCGTATCGAATCGAATCGCCTTTCGCTCGCGCCGTTCTCGGCGAACGACGCGGATGCGACGCTTGCATGCATTACGCCGTCGCTGACTCGCTATATGGGCTGGGACCCTCCGGCCAACCGGGAAAGTTTCGATCGCATCTGGCACACGTGGCTGCACGCACAAACCAGCGGCACAGACTACGTGTTCGTGATTCGACAACGCGACGGTGGAACCTTCCTCGGCCTGGTGGGGGTTCATCACGTCGAGCAAGCCATCCCGGAATTGGGCGTCTGGATCCGCGAAGATCGGCATCGCGAAGGGATCGGACGAGAGGCGGTCAGGCTCGTCGTGGAATGGGCGTGCGTGACACTCAACGTTCAGCGCTTCAACTATCCCGTCGCCGAGGAGAACCATCCGAGCCGACGTATCGCCGAGTCCCTCGGCGGCACTGTAACGGGCCATGGCGAGACCCCGAAATTCGTGTCGATCATCTATCAGATACCGGCGCCGTTGACATGCGAAAGCCCGGGGCAGGCATAGACGGCCGACTCGCGACGATCGACCTTGTTCGTCGTGGTCCTGCCCACGGCCGGGGCTTCCACGAAAGCGGCCGCCGCCAGATCGCCGCCGTCACGCGCCCCTCCCGCGGATCACTTATCATGTCGGCCAGGCAATTCGCGACGAAAGGCAGACCATGTTTACAGGCATTGTTCAGGGTGTTGGCACCATCAACGCCATCAAGGATCACGGCGAACTGAGGACGTTCAGCATCGCATTCCCCGAGCGGTTCACCGACGATATCGAGATCGGCGCGAGCGTGTCGGTCGACGGCGTGTGCCTGACCGTGACGACCATCCATTCGCCGGCGCTGATCGACTTCGACGTGATGCTGCCGAGCCTGCGGATCACGACGCTCGCCGACCTCGCGACCGGCGCGCGGGTCAACGTCGAGCGGGCCGCGAAGGACGGCGCGGAGATCGGCGGGCATCCGCTGTCCGGTCATGTCGATTTCACGGGGACCATCGCGCACATCGCGTCGTCCGAGCACAACCGGATGATCCGCATCGGCGTGCCGGCCGAGTTCAAGCGCTATGTGTTCGCGAAGGGCTACATCGCGATCAACGGCTGCAGCCTCACCGTGTCGGACGTCAATCGCGACGAAGGCTGGTTCGACGTCTGGCTGATTCCCGAAACGCGCCGCGCGACCACGTTCGACGCGAAGGGCGTGAACGACAAGGTCAACATCGAGATCGAGCGCAGCACGCAGGTCGTCGTGGATACGATCCGCGAATCGGTCAAGGAAACGCTCGGCGAATTGAACGGCGTCGTCACCGCGCTGCTGGCGGAAAAAGGCATCGATATCGAGGAACTGCTCGCGCGTCACGTCGCGCGGCTGCCCAAGCAGTAAGCGCGATGCCCGCATGCTAGGTGATCCGCTGGATCACCGAGTACCGGGTGCCGTCGAAGAACACCTCGACCCACGGTTCCGATTCCTCGAACGTCCAGAGGACGAGATCGAGGTCGATCAGTTCGTTCCAGTCGTCATCGGGCCACGGCATGTTCCACCCGCCCGCGACGGCCACCACGCTGCCCGTATAAAGCGGGCATTGCGCCATCCATGCGCGCTCGTAGTCGTGCGCGGCCGCGCCCTTGAAGTTGCCGTTAAATCCCCAGTCGCGCTGCCAGCCGTGTGCGTCGAGGTACGCGCCGATCGCGGCGGAACCGAAGCGGAACACCGCGTCGACTGGCGGAAGCGACATCGCGTCGGATCGGCACAGCGGGCGGTCGGAGCGGACGGGTTGCGTGGAAGTCTCCACGCGGCCCGACGTGCCGCTATCGTCGAGATATACGTTCAGCCAGACGTCGTCGCGCTCGACGGAAATGCACAACGCGCCGTCATCGATACCGTGCCAGTAGCCGGTGACGGGTTCGCCGTCGTCCGCGAAGCGGTACTGACGGCACGGCCTCGCAAGCCGCTTGGCTTCGGTCAGGAAATCGTCCGACGTCATTGGATGTCTCTCTTTTTAGCGTCCCGGATATCACATCGCACCGCTGTGACCGAACGACATCGACCGCAGCCCCACCTCACTCCACCTCCACCCGCTCCCCCTTCCCCACCGCCACGCGCTGCGCGCGATAAATCCCCGCGTGCCCGGAGAACAGATACGCGACGACACAGGCGACGATCGCATACACGCCGATATCCACGCCGAACAGTTCGATCGCCATGATCGTCGACGCGATCGGCGTGTTCGCCGCGCCCGCGAACACCGCGACGAAGCCGAGCCCCGCGAGCACCGGCACCGGCAGCGCCAGCACCTGGCCGAGCGCATTGCCGAGCGTCGCGCCGATGTAGAACAGCGGCGTCACCTCGCCGCCCTTGAACCCCGACGCGAGCGTGACGACGGTGAACGCGAACTTGCCCGCGAAATCGTAAAGCGGCAGCGGGCCGTGAAACGCGGCCTCGATCGTCGGGATGCCCAGGCCAAGATACTGCGGCACGTTCAGCACCGTCGCCGCCACCGCGACCAGCAGGCCGCCGACCACCGGCTGCAGCGGCGCATGGCGGATCACGCGGCGAAACCACGCGGTCACCGCATGCGTCGCGAACGCGAACAGCCGCCCGACCACGCCGAACGCGACGCCCGCGACGACCGTCACGGCCAGCCCCGTCGCCGATACGGCCGGCACGAACGGCATCGCATAGGCCGTGTGATGGACGCCCCACGCGCGGCACACGACGTCCGCGACGATCGCCGACGCGACGCAGGTCAGCAGCGCGTCGTAGCGCAGGCGCCCGATCGCGAGCACCTCGAGCCCGAACACGGCGCCCGCGAGCGGCGTGCCGAACACCGACGCGAAGCCGGCCGCGATGCCGCCCATCAGCAGCACGCGGCGATGCTCGCGATCGAGGCGCAGCACGTGCGTGATGCGATCGGCGAGCGCGCCGCCCATCTGCACGGCCGTGCCCTCGCGGCCGGCCGAGCCGCCGAACAGGTGCGTGACGACGGTCGCGACGAGCACGAGCGGCGCCATCCGCTTCGGCACGAGCGCCTTCGGATCGTGAATCTCGTCGATCAGCAGGTTGTTGCCGCGCGCGACCGACTGGCCGAAGCGATGGTAGATCCAGCCGGTGGCGAACCCGGCGGCCGGCAGCCCCCACAGCAGCCACGGATGCGCGACGCGCGTACCGGTCGCCCAGTCGAGCGCGATCAGGAACAGCGCGGAGGCCGTGCCGGCGAGCGCGCCGAGCAGCGCGGAAAGCGCGAGCCAGCGGCACACATAGCGCACGGTCGCGAAAAGATCGGCAGAAGTGGTGAAGAACATGATTTCCCAGATTCGACGGCACATCAAAACCTGGGCGGCAGAATACCGGATGGACGGCCTGCGACCTCCTGACGACCCAGGAACACGCAGGCATCATCAGCCGGGCAAACCGGCGGTTGAGGGCCGCACCGCGCGCGCCACGCGCCGGGAACGACCGCAGGGAGGCATGCCATCTCCGCAGGCCGCAATTGTACGCGACGCCGCGCCACGCCCGCAATGCAAGCGCCGGTGCGTCACGAAACGACGGCGCCCGCCCCGCGCTCAGGTCAGTCGCGCGGCGCGAGCGCGAGCCGCGCGATCAACTGGGGCGCGATCTGTTCGAGCGGCAGGATCGCCGACGCCGCGCCGATCGCAGCCGCGGCCTTCGGCATCCCGTACACGGCGCAGGTCGCTTCGTCCTGCGCGATCGTGTAGCAGCCCTTCGCCCGCATCGCCTTCAGGCCGAGCGCGCCGTCGCGTCCCATGCCGGTCAGCAGCACGCCGAGCGCATCGCCCTCCCAGCCGTCCGCGACGCTGTTGAAGAACACGTCGATCGACGGCCGGTACGGCGTGTCGGCCGGATGCAGCGTATAGCCGAGCACGCCGCGCGGCGACAGCGTCAAGTGATCGTTGGTCGCCGCGAGCAGCACCGTGCCCGCTTCCGGCACGCTGCCCTGCCGCGCGACGCGCACCGGCAGCCGCGTATAGCCGTCGAGCCATTCGGCCATCCCGTACGCGAAGGCCTGGTCGACGTGCTGGACGATCACGATCGCGGCCGGAAAATCGCCCGGCAGCGCGCGTAGCAGCGCGGTCAGCGCGGTCGGCCCGCCCGCCGACGCACCGATCGCGACGAGCGTCGGCTGTCCGCGCGCGGGCGCCGGCCCCGGCGGCACGAGCGCCGCGGTACGGCTTTCGAGCAGCCGGCCGATCTGGTCGATCTTCGCGAGCAGCGCCTGCGGCGACGCGTCGGTCGACAGCCCGAGCGCGAGCGTCGGCGTATCGACCGCGTCGAGCGCGCCGGCGCCCATCGCCTCGTACACCGACGACGTGTTCGCGCTGACGCTCGCCGTCACGATCAGGATCGCGCACGGCGCGCGCGCCATGATCCGGCGCGTCGCGGCGACGCCGTCGACCTTCGGCATCACGAGATCCATCAGCACGACGTCGGGCGGCTGCGCGACGCAGAAATCCACCGCCTCGTCGCCGTCGGTCGCGACCCACAGCACACGATGGTCCGCGCGCAGCGCGATCACGCGGCGCAGCGCCTCGACGGCCAGCGGCAGGTCGTTGACGATGCCGATGTTCATCCGCGCGCATCCCCGATCAGGTCGTGCACGGCATCGAGCAGCGCCTCGTCGTGGAAGCTGCTCTTCGCGAGGTAGTAATCGGCGCCGGCGTCGAGCCCGCGGCGGCGATCCTCGTCGCGATCCTTGTACGACACGATCATCACCGGCACGCGCTTGAGCATCGGGTCGCTCTTGATCAGCGTGACGAGTTCGATCCCGTCCATGCGCGGCATGTCGACGTCGGTCACGACGAGATCGAACGCATCGCTGCGCACCGCGTTCCACCCTTCCATCCCGTCGACCGCGACCGTCACGTCGTAGCCGCGCTTTTCCAGCAGCTTGCGTTCGAGCTCGCGCACCGTCAGCGAATCGTCGACGACGAGTACGCGGCGGCGCCGGTCGGCCAGCGCGAGCTGCGGATCGCGCGTGAGCCGCGCGAGCTGGCCGCCGCGCACGAGCTTGTCGACCGAGCGGATCAGGTCCTCGACGTCGACGATCAGCACCGGGTCGCCGTTCTCGAGCAGCGCGCCGGCCGCGATGTTCTGGATCTTGTGCAGGCGGCTGTCGAGCGGCTGCACGACGAGCATCCGTTCGCCGAGGAAGCGGTCGACCGCGACGCCGTACAGCTCGGGTTCGGCGCCGACGACCACGACCGCGGTGGTGGCGCGCGCGACGTCGGGCTCGCCCGCGTCGAGCAGCTGGTGCGCGGCGACGAGGCCCGCGCGCCGGCCGTCGAACGGAAAATGCGGCTGCCCTTCGAGCACGTCGATGTCGTCGTGTTCGAGTTCGAGCGTGCGGCGCACATGCGCGAGCGGGAACGCATACGGTTCGCCGCCAACTTCGACGAGCAGGCTGCGGATCACCGACAGCGTGAGCGGCAACTGCAGCACGAAGCGCATGCCGGCGCCCGGCTCGTTGAAGATCCGCACCGCGCCGCGCACGCCGCGCACCATCTCCTGCACCGCGTCGAGGCCGACGCCGCGCCCCGACACGTCGGTCACCGCATCGCGCATCGAGAAGCCCGGCAGCAGCAGGAATTCGAGCAGCTCGGGGTCGGACAGCCGCGCGGCCGTCTCGTCGTCGGTCAGGCGCTGGCGCACGACGGCCGCGCGCAGCGCGTCCATGTCGACGCCCGGCCCGTCGTCGATCACGCTGACGAGCAGCGAGCCGGCGCTGTGGCGCGCCTCGAGCGTGACGCTCGCCTCGGCCGGCTTGCCGCGCGCGCGCCGCGCATCGGGCGAATCGACGCCGTGGTCGATCGCGTTGCGCAGCAGGTGGCCGAGCGGCGCGTCGAGCAGGTCGAGGATGTCGCGATCGACCTGCGTGCCTTCGCCGACGATCGAGAAGCGCACCTGCTTGCCGAGCGAGCGCGCGAGATCGCGGACGATGCGCGGATACGCGCGCGTCGCGTCGCCGAACGGCCGCATCCGGCACTGCAGCGCCTCGTCGTACAGTTGCTCGGCGATATGCGTGCTGCGCCGCTCGAAGCGGTCGAATTCGTCCATGCGCTCGGCGAGCGAGCGCTGCAGGTCGTTGAGCATGTGCCGCACTTCGTTCATCGACGCGAGCATGCCGGCGTCGAGCTCGTCGGCGAACTGCTCGACCATCAGGTCGAGCGAACGGGCCGCGTCGCGCTGCGCGCGCTTCACGCGCAGCATCGATTCGGCGAACGGCTTGAGCCAGCGCGATTCGACCAGCGATTCGCCGGACAGGCTCAGCAGCCGGTTCAGCGTATCGGCGCGCACGCGGCGCATCGCGCCGGCGCCCGCCACGCGGCCGGCCTGGGCCGGATCGGGCACCGGGCTCGACACGGCAAGCGGCGGCACCGCGGCACTCGCGCCGACCGGCTCGTTCGCGGCGCCGTCGTGATCGCGATACGGCACGAGCGACGGCGGCGCGGGCGGCGCAGACGGCGGCACGGCGGCCGGCGCCTGCATCGTCTGCGCGCCGTCGGCGCCGGTGAGCGCCGCCGCGAACACGTCGATCTCGGTCTGCGACACGGGCTGCCCCTGCGGATCGCCGACGCGCACCAGCAAGTCGACGCCGGCCAGCAGCACGTCGACGTGCGTGGCCGTCAGCGCGATCGTGCCGGCCTGCGCGGCGACGAAGCATTCCTCCATCCGCCCGGCGATCTCGACGCCGAGCGGCACGCCGACGATGCGCGCGGCGCCCTTCAGCGAATGCGCGGCGCGCATGCACGCTTCGAGCGCGACGGAATCGGGCTCGCCCGATTCGAGCGCGAGCAGCCGCTCCGACAGCGCCTGGGTCTGCGTGCGCGTCTCCTCGCGATACAGCTCGAGCAGCGACAGGTGGCTCAGGTCGTCATCGCCGCTCATCGCATGCTCCGTGTCACGGCGTCGAACAGACGGTCGTCGTCGAGCAGGCCCACCGACTTGCCGCGCCACGACAGCACGCCGCGCGACAGGCCGGCGCTCGCGCGCCCGACCGTCGCGGGCACCGGCACCCAGTCGGACGCGCCGAAGCGCAGCACGCCCTCGACTTCGTCGACCGGAAACACGACCGGTTCGCCCTGGTGCGCGGCCACCAGCAGCCGCGTGAAACGGCCGTCGCCACCGCCCCCGCCGTTGCCGGCCTTGCCGGCATCGAGGCCGAGCAGCGCGCCGATCGAGATCGCGATGCGCAGCGTGCCGCGAATGTTGACCACGCCGCGCACGGCCGAATGGCGGCGATACGGCAGCGAGTGGATCGGGCGCGTGCCGGCGATCTCGCGCAGCACGCTGATCGGCAGCGCGAGCCATTCGTCGGCCACCCGGAACGCGAGCGCCGCATGGCGCGTATCGCCGTCGTCGTCGCCCGCGCGCGCCGTGCCGAGCGCGCTCATCCGGCGCGTGACGTCCGCCATCTCGGCCACGTCGAGCGGACGCTCGAGCAGCTTCGCCGCGTGCGACGCGTAGACCGGGCAGTTCAGGCAGCGCAGGCAGTCGTTCAGCCGCTCGCACGAGCGGTCGCCGCGCGTGCCGATCCGGTTCCAGCAATCGTCGACGTCGAGCGTCGCGTCGTCAGTGGCAGCGGCGCGGTTCATCAGAATTTTCTCCGAGAGACCCCGCCATTGATGGCGGGAAGGAAAGGCGTGCTGTTGACAGGCAGCTTCTTCCACGAGTTAGGATCACCGGCATGATCCTTGTCTACCGCTACCGGGTGAAGTCGCTCAACGGACTGCTCAACAAGCAGAGCCGTGCGGTGAACTACGTCTGGAACTTCTGCAACGACACGCAGAAGCACGCGCTCAAGTGGAGCAAGAAGTGGCCGACGGGATTCGATCTGAACGTGCTGACGACCGGCAGCAGCAAGGCGCTTGGCATCCATTCCGGCACGGTCAACGCGACGTGCGAGCAATATGCGAAGTCGCGCAGTCAGCGCCGTCGGCCCTACCTGCGCTATCGCGGCAGGAAATCGCTGGGCTGCGTGCCGCTGAAGGGCCGTGACCTGAAGCGCGAGGGTGACGCGTTCCGTTTCGCTGGCAACACGTTTCGCGTGTTCAACAGCCGACCGCTTCCCGAAGGCAAGATCAGGGATGGAACCAACTTTGCGCAGGATGCGCGTGGCAACTGGTTTCTCAACATCGTGATCGAGATACCCGATGTTCAGGCCCGACCGATCCGTTCCGGCGTCGGCATCGATCTCGGCTTGAAAGACTTCGCCACACTTTCGACCGGCGAGAAGCTGCCCAATGATTGGTTCGGTCGACGAGCGGCGGAAAGGCTCGCGAAAGCGCAGCGAGCGCGAAAGCACAAGCGGCATATCGCGAAGCTGCACGCAAAGATCGCCAATGCCCGCGCCGACTTCCAGCACAAGCTCGCGCTCGATCTGGTGCGGCGCTTCGATTACATCGCGGTCGGCAACGTGTCGGCTGTCAAACTCGCCAGAACCAGGATGGCGAAGAGCGTCTACGACGCGTCCTGGTCGTCCTTCCGGAACAAGCTCCGCTACAAGGCGATCGCGCACGGGGCCACGTTCGAGGAAGTCAACGAAAGCGGTTCTACCCAGTCCTGTTCGTCGTGCGGGTCGAAAAACAGCACAACGCGGCCGAAAGGTATCGCGGGACTGAGAATAAGAGAGTGGACCTGCAGTGACTGTGGTGTCGAGCATGATCGAGATACCAACGCCGCGCTGAACATTCTCCGATGCGGACGTGCATCGCCAGGTGTGGGAATCTTCCGCCTTTAGGCGGAGGAGGACGTCAAGGGTTCCTCTGGTCATCGCGGTGTCGGTCCCATTTCCCGTCGTCGTGTCAGCCGGCCGAACGCCGGGCGCGTTCGAGCAGCCATTGCGCGCCCGCGCGATCGCCGCCGACGTCGAGCAGCGTCGCGAGATGCGTCAGCGCCTCGTGATGCGTGGGGCGCAGGTACAGCGCCTTCCGGTAGAAGTCGCTCGCTTCCGCGGCGCGCCCGCGCGCATCCGCGATCAGTCCGTTCAGGTAGAACGCATCGGCATGCGGGCCGACGCGCGCCGAGAACTGCGCGAGCACGCGCTCGGCTTCGTCGAACGCGCCCGCGTTCGCCAGGGCCTGCGCATCCTCCAGCGTCGGCGCATCGTCGATCGTCGGCGCGAGGCCGTCGTAGGCCGGTGCGGCCGCCACGGCGGTCGCCACCGCCCGGTCGGCCCGGTCGACCCGTGCGTCGAGTGCGGCCGTCTGCGAGGCCGCCTGCACGGCCGGCGCCGCCGCGCACGGCTGACGCGCTTCGCCGAACCAGGCCGGCGGCGCGACGGCCAGCACCGGGCGCGGCGCGGCGGGCGGCGCGACCGTGAAGCGCTCGGTGCGCCGGTACGACGCCGCCGCGGACAGCGGCGCAACCGGCCGCGCCGCGCACGCATCGGCCGCCGCGCCGGCCGGCTCGCGATGAAACGCGAACGCTAGCGGCACGCGCGCCGAGCGCATCCCGTGCCGCATCGCGACGCCCGTCTCCGCCGGGCCGACGAACAGCATGCCGTCGTCGGCGAGGCGCGCGTCGAGCGAGCGCAGCACGCGATCCTGCGCGTCGCGGTCGAAATAGATCAGCACGTTGCGGCAGAACACGAAGTCGTAGCGAATGCCGTTGTCGGCCACCGGTTCGACGAGGTTCGCGTGACTGAACTGCACGCACGCGCGCACGCGCTCGTCGAGCAGCCAGCCGTCGCGGGTCGGCGTGAAATACCGCGTACGAAACTCCGTCGCCGTCCCGCGGAACGCATTGCGCCCGTAACAGCCGAGCCGCGCGTGGTCGATCGCGCGCGCGCTCAGGTCGATCGCGTCGATCGCGAAGCTCGCCGGGTCGAGCCCCGCATCCAGCAACGCCATCGCCGCCGAATACGGCTCCTCGCCCGTCGAACACGGCGCGCTCAGCACGCGGATTACGCGGCCGGGCATCGCGGCGAGCCGTTCGGCGGCCTGCCGCGCGAGCGTGGCGAACGCTTCGCGGTCGCGGAAGAACCACGTTTCCGGGACGACGAACAGCTCGATCAGCGCACGCCGTTCGTCGGCCGACGCGTTGAGCTGCTGCCAGTACGCGTCGAGCGCTTCCGGCGTCACGGGCGGCCGCGCGGCCGACGGCACGCGCTCGCCGTCCGCCTGCAACGCATGCACGCGATCCGTCAGCGCCCGTATCAGGAAATCGTTGCCGAGCGAATCGGGGTCGATGCCGGTCTCGCGCAGCAACCAGTCGCGAAATCGCGATTCGGACACGTTCATGCGGACTCCTCTCCGTGGCCCGGCAGGCCATCGAACAAATACAGGCGGGCGACGTCGTCGACCAGGTCGGACACCGACACCTGCTGCACGACGCCGTCGGGCGTGTTCGCGACCCGCCCGAGCCAGCGCGTGCGCGCGGTCGAGATGCCGCTGGTGCGGAACGCCGCGCGGTCGATCCGCATCGTCTGCGTCGCCCGCTCGACGATCAGGCCGATCGTGCGCTCGCCATCGGCGTGACCGGCGCGATAGCGGACCATCACGAGCCGCGTGGAGCGCAGCGCCTGCGCGCGCCGCCCGAGCGCCAGCATCGGCACGTCGATCACCGGCACCGGCTGGCCGTCGCGCATCAGCAGCCCGGCGATCCAGTCGGGCGCGCCGGGCACCGCCTTCATCACGGCGAGCGGCAGCACCTGTTCGATGCCGGCGGCGTCGAGCGCATAGCGCTCGCCGTCGAGCTCGAACATCAGGAACAGCGCATGAGCGCCGTTCTGCGGATCGGCGCGCGTCACGCGTCGACCTTGAAGCGCGACACGCTGGTGCGCAACTGGTTCGCGACGAGCGTCAGGTCGTCGATCGCCTGCGACGACTGGCGCAGCGATTCGGCCGTCTGCTGCGCGGCTTCCGACAGTTGCGACAGCGCCTGCGTGATCTGCTCGGCGCCGTTCGCCTGCGTCTGCATCCCTTCGTTGACCATCTGGAAGCGCGGCGCGAGCGTCTGCACCTCGGCGATGATCTGCGACAGCTGCCCGCCCACCTGCTGCACGTCGAGCATCCCGCGGCGCACTTCCTCGGAGAACTTGTCCATCCCCATCACGCCCGCCGACACCGCCGACTGGATTTCCTTCACCGTCTGCTCGATGTCGTAGGTCGCCACCGCCGTCTGGTCGGCCAGCCGGCGGATCTCGGTCGCGACGACCGCGAAGCCGCGGCCGTATTCGCCGGCCTTCTCGGCCTCGATCGCCGCGTTCAGCGACAGCAGGTTGGTCTGGTCGGCCACCTTGGTGATCGTCGCGACCACCTGGTTGATGTTCAGCGCCTTCTCGTTGAGGATCGCGAGCTTCGCGTTCACCGAGCCGGCCGCGTCCATCACGCTGCGCATCGTCTCGCCCATCCGCGTGAGCCCGCTCTGGCTCACGCCCGCGAGCGTCGCCGACTGCTCGGCCACGCCGGCCACCTCGTTCATCGTGCGCAGCAGGTCGCGCGAGGTCGCGAAGATCTCGCGCGAGGTCGCGCCGATCTCGGTCGTCGTCGCCGCGGTCTCGTTCGCGGTCGCCTGCTGCTCGCGCGACGTCGCCGCGATCTCGGCCACCGACGTCGTCACCTGCAGCGACGACTGCTGCGCGCGCGACACCAGCTCGGTCAGCTCGTCGGCCATCCGGTTGAAGCCGGTCTCGAGCGTGCCGAATTCGTCGCTGCGGCGCAGATCGAGGCGATGGGTCAGGTTGCCGGTGCGCATCACGTCGTGCACCTCGACGAGCCGCGCCATCGGCACGGTGACCGAGCGGTACAGCAGGTAGCCGAGCGCGAGCGCGGACAGCAGCATGAACGCCAGCGCGGTCGCCAGCACGACCTCGGTGTCCTGCACGGATTCGCGGATCATCTTCGCCGACTGCTCCGCGAACTTGCGGTTCTCCTGCACCAGCACGTTCGCGTTGCGCACGACCTCGGTCCACGCGGGCAGCGCTTTCGCGTACGCGGCGACCGCCTCGTCGTGCGACGCGCGGCTCTTCTGCACCGCTTCGTTCAGCAGCGGCACGTAGTGATCGTAGGCGCCGCGGAACGCCGTGAAGCGCTGCCGGTCGTCGTCGCGGAACGTCGTGTTCTGGTAGTCCGCCGACAGCGACTCGACTTCCTTCAGCGCGTCGGCGATCTTCGCGAGATCGCGCTGCGCGATATCGGGCTCGGTCTCGACGAAGATCCCGCGCTGCAGCAGCGTGAACGACTCGTTGACCGAGCCGCGCAGCGACGACGCGAGATAGACGCCGGGCAGCGAGTCGCGCTCGATGCTGACGGCTTCGGCATTGATCGCGCGCAGTCGCTCGTACGACACGCCGGCTGTCACGAGCATCAGCACGAACAGCACGCCGAAGCTGAGCAGGATGCGATTGCCGAGCGTCAGCCGGCCAGCGCCGATGGTCGGATGCAGGCTTTCATTGGTCGCGCGGGGCGTCACGGTGGCCATGTTCGTTATGGGCTTTCTAAATTCAGCGTTAAAAAAAATCCGCGCCCGTCTGGCGCGCCGGTTGGCGCGCCACGAGCGCATCGGGGTCTCGCGGGGCGGCGCGGCGCCGGCAGGCCGCGCCGCGACATCACCGCTCCGCTTGCGCCGGCAGCCGAAGCGCGACCATGAAGCCGCGCGCCGTATTGCGCATCAGGATCTGGCCGCGATGCCGCGCCGCCGTCGCGCGAACGAACGCGAGCCCGAGGCCGAAGCCGCTGCGCGCCGCGCCGTGCACGGATTCGAGCTGCACGAACGACTCGGTCGCGGCCGTGCGCTGCTCCGGCGCGATGCCGGCGCCGGCATCCTCGACGCCGATCAGCCAGGCGCCGTCGTCGCCGCTCAGCGTGCAATGGACGTCCGTCCCGGCCGGGCCGTACTTCAGCCCGTTGTCGATCAGGTTCGCGACCGCGCGCGTCAGCATCATGCGGTCGCCCATCGTCACGCACTCGGTATCGGGCACGCACGCGCTCACCCGGCAGCCGAGCCCGGCCGCCTTCTCCCACAGCTGGTCGACGGCGTCGAGCACGATCTCGTTGAGACTCACGACCTCGTGCGCGCGGCGCTCGGACTGCGCGCGGGTCAGGTGGATAAAGCCGTCGGCGAGCGCGAGCGCGCGCCGTGCATGGCCGGCGATGCGCTCCATGATCGCCGGCATGTCGCCGTGTTCGGCCCGGTAGACGTCGAGCAGCGCGAGGATCGACGTCTGCGGCGAACGCATGTCGTGCGACAGGAAATCGAGCGCCTCGTCGCGCTGCCGCGACATCAGGTACGAATTCGAGTGATAGCGGATGCGCGCGGTCAGCTCCATCGCGTCGGGCAGCTTCACCAGATAGTCGTTCGCGCCGGCGATGAACGCCTCGCGCTTGACGATCGGCTCTTCCTTCGCGGACAGCACGATGATCGGCACGCGCGCGGTGCCGGCGTCGGCCCGCCAGGCCCGCACGAGATCGAGGCCGTCGATCTCCGGCATCACGAGATCCTGCAGGATGACCGTCGGCTTCACGTCGCGCGCGACCGCCATCGCCCGATGCGCGTCGGTGCACACGTGCAGGTCGATGTCGTGCTCGCTGCGCAGCGCGCGGCGGATCACCTCGCCAACGAACGGCTGGTCGTCGACGAGGAGGACCGATAACCCCGATTCGAGGCAATCCGAGGCATTATCACTGCTCGATTCTTTCATAAATACAGTTTCAAACGCCGAATCTCCAATCGATTCTTTCATAGGAGTTGTTTATCCGACTTGGACACTATCTTATATTGGCAGTTGAAAAACCCGCCTGATTTCGCCGATTTGGCCTGTCGGCATTGCCTTACGGGGCTTCGGACGCCGCTTGTTTCCCCGTCGACGACCGCATTACCTCCGCATTCTTTCTCTCAATAAACATAACCGGCTGATTCTAAATGAAATTAGAACACAGCATCTATCTCCTTCCGGTTTAGTTTTGCCAAATATGCAGAAAGAGACGGAAACAGATAAATCAGATCATTTCCGGATTCGAAACACGATAACGTTTGCGAGACCGCTGCCGTGAGGTTTGCATGCGCTGCAAGGCTCGGGGCCGGTCGTATCGGGGAACGTATTGAGGGCCGGATTCCGCTGCCCGGAATCGGCCGTGGGAAGAAGAAAATCGCGCGACGGGCGCTCGACCCGCGCGCGTTTCAGGGGCCGGCAGGACGCCGGCCCGTCATGAGCGGGAACAGACCCTAGCCGCGCGCGTGCTGCGCGGACACTTCCTGCAGGTCGAGGTCGCGTTCGAGCATATGCAGCATCTCGTCATGGATGCGCCCCGATCGATGCAGGCGCAACAATTCGGCGCGGCCGGCCCGGATCGCGGCCAGCACCACGTCGTAGTGCGCCATGCGCACTTCCGCCGGATACGCGGGTTCGTTCTTCGATCGTTCGGTCAGCTCGGCGCGATACGTGTATTGCTCGAGCAGGCGCGGATGGATCAAGACGCCGTTCTCGTCGCGCACGAGCGGCTGGATCGCCGCGAGCTGCGCGGCCTCGACGTAGGCCCAGGTCTGCGGCTCGGTCAGATGGTGCGCGGCGCGCTCGTCGCGCTGCGGCAGGCGCAGCAGCCGGATCAGCGGCCCGATCGTCGTGCCCTGCAGCAGCACGGTGACGAGGATCACCGCGAACGACGCGACCAGGATCACGTCGCGGCCGGGCAGCGCGTCGGGCAGCGACAGCGCGATCGCCAGCGTCACCACGCCGCGCATCCCGGCCCAGCTCATGATCGTCGCGGCCTTCCAGTCGGGCGCCTCGCCGCGCCGCGCGAGGCCGCGCACCGGCCACTTCAGCGCCTCGACCGCATAGATCCACACGAAGCGCGACACGATCACCGCCGCCAGCACCGCGAGCACCGGCGGCACCATCGTGCCGAGCACCTGCTCGAAACCGCCGAGCCGGTGGATCGCGCCGCGCAGCGACAGCCCGATCAGCACGAACACCATCGCCTCGAGCAGGAACACAATGACCTGCCAGAACGCGGTGCCGCGCGTGCGCACGGCCGCCGAGAACACCTCGTGCTGATGCCAGCCGATGATCATGCCGGCCGTGACGGTCGCGATCACGCCCGACACCTCGACCATTTCGCCGGCGATATACGCGATCCAGCCGGCGATCACCGCGACGGTGATCACGAGGTAGTCGTCGTCGAGCAGCTTCAGGAACCACACGACGAGCTTGCCGACCACGAAGCCGACCACCACGCCGCCGAGCCCGAGCTCCGCGAAACGCACGACCGCATGCTCGAGGCTGAACGCGCCGGTGAGCGCGGCCGCGACCGCGAAGCGGAACAGCACGAGGCCGGCCGCGTCGTTCAGCAGGCTTTCGCCTTCGAGCAGGACCATCAGCCGGCGCGGCAGCGCGACGCGTTCGAGCACGGCCTTCGCGGCGACCGCATCGGGCGGCGACACGATCGCGCCGAGCGCGAAGCACGCAGCCCACGGCAGCGCCGGCACCACCCAGTGCACGGCAAAGCCGACCACGAACGTCGTGAACACGACCGCGCCGATCGCCAGCATCAGGATGCCGCCGACGTTGCGCTTGAATTCTTCCCACACGGAGAAGTACGCACCGTCCATCAGCAGCGGCGGCAGGAACACCAGCAGCACCAGCTCGGGATCGAGGTTGATCGGCGGCAGCCCGGGGATGAACGCGATGCCGATGCCGCCGATCAGCAGCGCGGCCGCGGGCGGCAGCCGCAGGCGCTTGGCGATGCATTCGAGCGCGACGATCGCGAGAAATGACAACAGAACCAGCTTGAATGCCGAGACGGGGGACATGAATCGACCTCGTGAAGAATGAATTCGCGCGTTCCGGCGTCGTACCCCGGTCGGCAGTTTCGCGCGATTACATCACGAGGGGAGGCCCGTAGTCGAGCCTGTTTCGGGCGGCCCGCCGCGCGGCGCACGCACGGCGCCGTGCCGCTGCGCGCGCCGTCATGAAAAACGGCACGCGGGCCGGCCCGTTCGCCCGCCCGCGTGCCGTCATGGCACCGCACTACCTGCCGCGCGTTACCGGCGCCGCACGACCATCAGCCGCGGCTCGGTCATGTCCTCGATCGCGTAGCGGATCCCTTCGCGGCCGAGGCCGGAATCCTTCACGCCGCCGTACGGCATATTGTCGACGCGGAACGACGGCACGTCGTTGATCACGACGCCGCCGACCTCCAGTTCGTCCCAGGCGCGGTGCGCATGCGTGAGCGAATCGGTGAACACGCCGGCCTGCAGCCCGAAGTCGCTGTCGTTCACGCGTGCGAGTGCGTCGTCGAAGCGGTCGAACTTCTCGAGGATCGCGACCGGGCCGAACGCCTCCTTCCGGTACAGGTCCTGCTCGCGCCCGACGTTTTCCAGCAGCGTCGCCTCGAACATCGCGCCGTCGACCTTGCCGCCCGCGACGATCTTCGCGCCCGCCGCGACGGCCGCGTCCATCCAGCCCGACAGCCGGCGCGACTCGGATTCGGAGATCATCGGGCCGACGAACGTCGACGGATCCTTCGGATCGCCCATCTTCAGCGAACGCGTCTTCGCGATCAGCTTCTCGCGCAGCGCGTCGTAAAGATCGGCATGCACGAGGATCCGCTGCACGCCGATGCAGCTCTGGCCCGACTGGTAGTACGCGCCGAACGCGAGCCGTTCGACCACGTAGTCGAGCCGGTCGCGCTGGTCCGCATCGACGATCGCGGCCGCGTTGCCGCCGAGTTCCAGCACGACTTTCTTCTTGCCGGCCTTCTCCTTCAGCGCCCAGCCGACGGCCGGCGAACCGGTGAACGACAGCAGCTTGAAGCGCTCGTCGGTCGTGAACAGGTCGGCGCCGTCGCGATGCGCGGGCAGCACCGAGAACGCGCCCTTCGGCAGGTCGGTTTCCGCGAGCACCTCGCCGATGATCAGCGCGCCGATCGGCGTGCGGCTCGCGGGCTTCAGCACGAACGGGCAGCCGGCCGCGAGCGCGGGCGCGACCTTGTGCGCGGCGAGGTTCAGCGGGAAGTTGAACGGCGAGATGAACGAGCACGGGCCGATCGGTACACGCTTCGTGTAGCCCGTATAGCCCTGCGCACGCGCGGAGATCTCGAGGTTGACGATCTCGCCGTCGATGCGCACCGACTCCTCGGACGCAACGCGGAACGTATCGATCAGCCGCGTGACTTCGCCCTTCGAATCGTTGATCGGCTTGCCGGCCTCGATACACAGCGCCTCGGCCAGCTCGTCGAAACGTTCGCGAAACCGCGCGACGCAATGATCGAGCACGGCCTGACGCTTGTAGGCCGGCATCTCGCGCATCGGCTTCGTCGCGTCGACGGCCGCGGCGATCGCCGCATCGATCGCCTTCGCGTCGGCCAGCGCGACGCGCGTGGCGACCTTGCCGCTGAACTTGTCGGTCACCTCCAGATCGGTGTTCGCGTAGACGGCTTCATTGGCGAGGTAGTACGGATAGGTTTCCTTCAACATGGAACGACTCCTTCCTGTGAACGGGAATTCAAAGTTGCGCCGACAGGCGCTTGATCTCGCGGTTCAGCACGCGCTCGTTGTCCGAGTAATCGATCGGCACGTCGATCACGTGCACGCCCGGCGACGAGAAGCACTCGCGCAGCAGCGGCTCGAGATCGTCGGCCGACCCGACGCGATGCCCGTGCGCGCCGTAGCTTTGCGCGTACGCCACGAAATCGGGGTTCTGCAGCGTCATCGCGAAATCGGGGAAATTCATGTTCTCCTGCTTCCAGCGGATCATTCCGAACGCATCGTCGCGCAGGATCATCACGACGATGTCGAGCTTCAGCCGCACGGCCGTTTCGAGCTCCTGCGAATTCATCATGAAGCCGCCGTCGCCGCACACGGCGATCACCTTGCGCTGCGGATGCACGATCTTCGTCGCGATCGCCGACGGCAGCCCCGCGCCCATCGAGGCCAACGCGTTGTCGAGCAGCAGCGAGTTCGGCTCGTGCGCACGCCAGTAGCGCGCGAACCAGATCTTGTACATCCCGTTGTCGAGGCAGACGATGCCGTCCACCGGCAGCGCGTTGTACAGGTCGTTCACGATCCGCACCGGATACATCGGAAAGCGCGGATCGTGCTGCCCTTTCTGCAGATGCGCGTCGAAATGCTCCTTGATCATCCGGAAGCGCTCGAAATCCCAGTGCGACTGCGGCGTCACCGCTTCCTTCATCTGCCACACCGCGTTCGCGATGTCGCCGACCACCTCGATCTGCGGGAAATAGACGGGATCGACCTGCGCGCCGAGGAAGTTCACGTGGATCACGGTCTTGTCGTCGGTGCGCATGAAGAACGGCGGCTTCTCGATCACGTCGTGGCCGACGTTGATGATGCAATCCGCCTGCTCGATCGCGCGGTGCACGAAGTCGCCGTCGGACAGCGTCGCGTTGCCGAGCCACAGCGGGTGCGTCTCGTCGATCACGCCCTTGCCCATCTGTGTCGTGAAGAACGGGATGCCCGTCTTGTCGACGAATTCGAGCAGCATCTTGCAGGTGGTCTTGCGGTTGGCGCCCGCGCCGATCATCAACAGCGGATGGCGCGCGGCCTGGATCGCGTCCACCGCATGCGCGACCGCCTTTTCCTCGGCCACCGGCCGCCGGCTGTAGCTGCGCGGGATCGGCTTGCCGTCGCCCTCCTCGTGCGCGATGTCTTCCGGCAGTTCGAGGTGCGCGGCGCCCGGGCGCTCTTCCTCCGCGCGGCGGAACGCCTCGCGCACCGCCGACGGGATGTTGCCGATCGACACGATCTGCCGCGTGAACTTCGTGAGCGGCTGCATCATGTCGACCACGTCGACGATCTGGAAGTGGCCCTGCTTGCTGGATTTGATCGGCTTCTGCCCGGTGATCATCAGCATCGGCATCCCGCCGAGCTGCGCATATGCGGCGGCCGTCACGAAGTTCGTCGCGCCCGGCCCGAGCGTGGCGAGACACACGCCGGTGCGGCCCGTGAGGCGGCCGTAGGTGGCGGCCATGAACCCGGCCGCCTGCTCGTGCCGGGTCAGCACGAGCTTGATCTTCGATCGCCGCAGCGATTCGAGCAGATCGAGGTTTTCTTCGCCGGGAATGCCGAACACGTACTCGACGCCTTCGGCTTCCAGCGCCTTCACGAACAGATCCGATGCTTTCATGGGGGACTCTCGGTTATGCCGCCTGCCCGGCCTACGGACACGCGGCGTTCAGGACGCGCGCCGGCCTACGGCACGCGGACGCCTTACCTACTGGACACAGACCACGGCACTGCTCGCCGCGCGACACGCCCTCCTGGATGCGTGATGCGCGGCGGCGCCTCCGGATACCGGAGGACGAACGGACCCGCCCGTGCGCGGCAAACAGCGGCAAGCGCACACGGGCGGCAAAGACGTTTTTGATTGTAGACGGATTCGCGGAATTCCGAATTCGACCGGATGGCCGACTCCGGCAGCGGTAAAAAGGTCGGCCTGACGGCCAGTAAACACCCGGCAACCGCGCGGCCGGGCTGTAATGGCAACGATGTCCCATTCAACAGACATGTGAACCATGGTTGACACATTGCCATTCCTGCCCTACAGTGCCCCTGCATTCAGCATCCGGACCACCGACGTTTTCGACGCCTGGTTTGCCGGCCTGCCCGATCGCATCGCCCGGCGCCGCATCCAGGCGCGCATCGACCGCCTGTCGATGGGCAATCCGGGCGACTGGAATTCCGCCGGCTCGCCCATCGTCGAAATGCGCATCGATCATAGGCCCGGCTATCGCGTCTACTACGTCCGGCGCGGAACGATCTGGGTCATCCTGCTCTGCGGCGGCGATAAATCGACGCAACAGGCCGACATACGCGCCGCGCACGCAATGCTCGCGCACCTCGACATGGAGTGATCGATGGACAAGATCAACACGCGGCCGTGGGATTCGGCCGAACACCTGAAAACCGAAGACGACATGGCCGACTACTTCGACGCCTGCCTGCAGGAGGCCGGCGACGATCCGGCCTTCATCGCGCACGCGCTCGGCGTGATCGCCCGCGCACGCGGCATGTCGCAGGTCGCGCGCGATGCCGGGCTGTCGCGCGAAGGGCTGTACAAGGCGCTGTCGCGCGACGGCAATCCGAGCTTCGGCACGATCCTGAAAGTGATCAAGGCGCTCGGCCTGCAATTGCACGGCGCCAAGGCTGCCGCGTGATCCGGCGGCGCGCGGCATCGCGCCGCGGGCGCAACGCCCGTGCCCGCGTCAGTGCAGCCAACCGGCCGCCCAGCGCGGCACCAGCGACACCAGATACAACCCGAGCCCGATCAGCCCGCCGACCAGCGTGCCGTTGATGCGGATGTATTGAAGATCCTTGCCGATGTTCAGCTCGATCTGTCGCGACATCTCGCGCGCATCCCAGTTGCGCACCGTGTCGCGAATGTGACGCATCAGGAAATCGGCGAAATCGGGCGCCATCTCGTGCACGGCCTTCTCGACGTGCTCGTTCAGCGACGCGCGCAGCGCCGGGCTCTCGGCGAGCCGCGCGCCGAGCCAGCCGCCGAGCGTCGCGGCCTGCCGGTGCAGCGCCGAATCGGGGCGCGCGAGATCAGCCTTCAGCCACGCACGCAACTGGTCCCACAAGTCGCGCACGTAGTCATTGAACGCATCGCCGTCTCGAATATAGCGCTTGATCTCCTCGCCCTTCTCGATGAACGCGGGGTCGTGCTTCAGCCGCTCGGTCAGCCGCACGACCGTGCGGTCGAAGCGTTGCCGCAGCTCGTGCTCGGGGTCGGCCGCGACGCCTTCGAGCACGCGGCTCACCGCGCTCGCGAGCATCCGCGCGCCGTTCTCGCCGAACCACTGCGTCGGCATGATCTTCTCGACCTTCGGGTATTGCGTCTTCAGCCATTCGACGATGAAGCCCGCGATCACGTCGCGGTTCTCTTCCTTGTCGAGCACGTCGACCACCTGTTCGATCGCGTCGTCGAGCAGCGCCTGGTGGCGGCCGTCCTTCGTCAGCGTGTCGAGGATCGCGCCGGCCGATTGCGACAGGTCGACCCGGTCGATCACCGCGCGGAACGCATCGTGGACGAACGACTGGATCCGCGCGTCGTCGGTCATGTCGAGCGCGAAGCTCATCAGCTTCGTCACGTAGCCGCCGAGCGCGTCGGTGTTCGCCGGCTCGCCGAGCCACGCGCCGAGCTTCTGTGCGGGATCGTGCTGGCGGATCTGCGCGGCGAGCGCGTCCGGGCCGAGGAATTTCTCGCGCACGAACACCGCGAGGTTGTCGGCGATCTTGTCCTTGTTCTTCGGAATGATCTCGGTGTGGCGCGACACGAACGGGATCGGCACGCGGCGGAACAGCGCGACGACCGCGAACCAGTCGGCGAGCGCGCCAACCATCGCGGCTTCGGCGACGGCCTTGAAACCGTCGACCCACGGGCCGCGCGGCAGCAGGATGGTCGTGACGAACACCGCGACGGCCGCCAGCAGCAGCCACAGCGCACGGCGCTTGCTTCGTTTCAGTTCGAGGGCTTTGTCTGGCGTCATGGAGGACGGGCGGATCGGCGATGCCGTTAATATCCCCGATTTCGCCGCCACCGACAAACCCGCAGCCGGTGCGGGCACGCACGGCGCACGCGCGCCGCGCGTCCCACCGCTACATGAACGTCTTCAGACTGACTGCCGGATCGGCCAGCTTCACCGGGTCCGGCACCGCGCCTGCCGCGATCAGCCGCCGCGACGCGCCGATGTCGCGCCCGAGGTTCGCCGCGGCCACCGCGACGATCTTCCCGTCGTCGCCGAGCCCGAACACCGTGAACGGCCCGCTCGCCGGGTCGCCGCGCACGACGATCGTGCGTTCGCTGCCGAACAGCCCGAGCATCTGCAGGTTGCAGTCGTACTGATCGGACCACAGCCACGGCAGCTCGGCATAGCGCTCGTCGGCGCCGAGCAGGTTCGCGGCCGCGACGGCCGGCTGGTTTTCGGCCACCTGCCACGATTCGATCCGCACATGCCGCCCGAGCAGCGGATTGAAATGCATCGTCACCTCGCCCGCCGCGAAGATCGCGGGATCGGCCGTGCGGCAGCCCGCGTCGACGCGGATCCCGTTGTCGACGTCGAGCCCGGCCGCCTGCGCCAGCTCGACGTTGGGCACCACGCCGATGCCGACCACGACGAGGTCGGCCGGCACGTCGCCGCGATCGGTCTCGACGATCGCGCCGCCGCCCGGCGCGCGGTGAATTGCGCGCGGCAGCGTCGCCATCTGAAAGTTCACGCCGCGCGCATCGTGCAATTGCCGTGCATACGCGCCGACCACTTCCGGCAACGCGCGCTGCAGCAAGCGCGGGGCCGGGTCGATCACCGTCACGTCGCAGCCGAGCTGGCGCGCGGAAGCCGCCACTTCGAGGCCGATGAAGCCGCCGCCGAGCACGGCCACGCGGCGCCCGGGCGCAAGTTGCGCACGCAACGCACGCGCATCGTCGACCGTGCGGACGTAGTGCACCACGACACCTTCGTCGATCGCCCCGCCGAACGTGCGCACGCGCGAGCCCGTCGCGAGCACGAGCTTGCCGTACGGCAACGTCGTACCGTCGTCGAGCCGCACGCGCTGCGCATCGCGTTCGATCGCCTCGACGCGCGTGCCGAGCCGCAGCTCGATACGCTGCGTGTCGTACCACGCGGCATCGCGGATGAACGCGCGCTGTTCGCCACCGTCCGTCAGCAACGCGTCCTTCGACAGCGCCGGCCGGTCGTACGGCAACTCGCGCTCCGCGCCGATCATCACGATGCGCGCCGCCGCATCGCGTTCGCGCAGCGCTTCGGCCGTGCGCCGCGCCGCGTGGCCGGCGCCGACGATCACGAACGGATCAGTCGACATTGACTTCCACCTGCCCGTCGACGACACGGATCGGATAGACCCGCACCGGCTCGGTGATCGGCGCGCATTTCGGCGCGCCGGTACGAATGTCGATCAGCCCCTGGTGCAGCGGGCATTCGACGCAGCCGTCCTCCACATAGCCGTCGGACAAGCGCGCGTGACCGTGCGAACACAGGTCGTGCATCGCGAACAGTTCGTCGCCGATCCGGAACACGGCGATCGGCTTCTGGCCGGCGACGCGCGCCGCCGGTTCGTCTTCGGAGAATTCGTCGAAAGCGCCGAGCGGATGCCACTCGGCCAGCGTTGCTTCAGTCATGTCGATTCCTTGCTTCGTCAGATCGGTCGGAGCGCTCAGATCGGCGTCGCGAGCAGCGTCTGCACGCGCGACGTGTCGTAGATCACGCGCTTGGTCTTGTAGCGGAGCCCGTCGGGCGTGCGCACGACCGTGTCGTAATACTTGCCGGCCTGGTACACGTTCGATTCGCCGTTGCTGCGCGTCTGCACGACCACGTAGTTGCTCTCGGTGTCGAACTCGCCGTCGCGTTCGGCGACGATCGTCAGGCCCGACGTCATGTGCCGGTACGTGTGCTCTTCATAGATGTTCGCGTGCCGCAGCGACACCACGCGGTCGCGCAGCATCCGCTGGTTCGTGCAGTGGACGATCCCGACCGGCAGCCCGAGATCGGCGTTCTCCTTCGGCACGATTTCGTACGTGCAATCCTCGGTGAACATCTCCGGCCAGTGTTCGAGCCGGTCGTTGTCGAGGTGCCCAATGTAGCGGTTCTGGAGCATGTAAATCTCGAACCACGTCTTCATGTCTTCCGTCATTTTTTGCTCCCGCGTCAATAGCCCATCAGCTTCTGGTAGCCGACCCAGAACTTGCGGATCAGGCTCTCGGTGATCACCGTGTCCTGCTGGTCCGGATTGCCGCGCGACATCTCGATCACCGACGTCGCATCGGCATCGCGCACCGTGCCGCGCTGCACGAGCTCGGTCGCTTCCGTGTCTTCCATCGAGATGTAGCCGGCCGGCCCGACCAGGTTCGCCTGTTTGATGCGCAGCGCGCGCAGCTCGGGCGTATCGTCCGTATAGCCGAAGAAGTGGAAGATCAGCTCGAAGTTGTCGGGCCCCTTCGGCAGGATCTGCCGCGCGACGAGCGTGTTGTGGATCTGCTGGATCACGAGCTGCGGGAAGATCGGCTGGATATGGTTCGTGCAGTCCTCGTCGTATTCGGACACGAGATCGAGGATCGATTCGTCTTCCAGATGGAAGCCCTCGTCGAACGAGCGAATGTTCTGCTGCTTGTACGCGGCCGACGTGTCGTCGCCCGTCTTCGTCACCGTGATGATGCTGTGCAGCCCGTGGTTCGCATCCGGAATCGAGCGCGCCTTCATCCCGACGCGGAAGATGTTGAAGGTCGTGTGGAACAGGTGCAGCATGCTCGCGTGATACGGGTCCTTCACGTTCTCCATGTACAGCTTCCAGTTCGACTTCGAATACTGGCGCGTGCAGCCGAGATACTCGATCGGCTTGTGGAAGATCCGGTCGATCCACGGACGCATCTGCTCGCCGAGATACTCGAGCAACGGCGCGACTTCATCGCTGAAGGTCGCGAACACGAGCCCGCGATAACTGTCGACGCGCAGCTTGCGCAGCCCGTGCTGCTTCGGATCGAAATCGGCCGGCATCCCGGTCATCCCCTTCTGGCCGCGCCGGAACGGCACGCCGAGCAGGTTGCCCTGGTTGTCGAAGCTCCACTGGTGGTACACGCACGTGTGCGAACTCGCGTTACCGCGCGACTTGCGGCACACCTGCGCGCCGCGGTGCGCGCAGCGGTTCACCCACGCGGACAGCGCACCGTCCTCGGTGCGCGTGACGACCACCGGCGTGTCGCCGACGAACGTGCTCTTGAAATCGCCGGCGTTCGGGATTTCGGCTTCGAGCGCGACGAAGTTCCACGTCGGCCCGCGGAAGATGCGTTCCTGCTCGCGATCGTAGACCGCCCGCGAGCTGAACACCTTGTACGGCACGCGCGAGCCGTCGTCGTGCGGGAAGCTCACGTCGGATGCGTCGCCGCGCGCGGCGAAAACGACGGGCGATTCTGTCTGCTCCATGTCGGACTCCTTGGGGTTCCGTTGCGTTGAATGCATGGAGCCGATTTTTGAAAAGCTAATATTCGGCGTCTATCCGGAAAGTGCGATTGCGGCGGCGCAATATCCACTTTCGGCGGATTTCTGCGCTAGCATGACGGCACACGCGACCCGGCGCATGATCGCGGACCCATTCGTCGGATCGAAGCGCGCGTCGTCCATACCAAGGCTGAGGCCCATGTCCCCAACGTCGTTCGAGCCGCTCGCGCTGCGCGCGCACCGGCTGTTCGAATCCCGCGATCTCGACGAGACGCGCGAGCGGATCTCGCGCGTGATGCAGCCGCACGCGCTGCTGCCGAGCGGCCGCGCGCGGGGTGCGTCGCACATGGATTTCGTCAAGCTGGGCGGTCTCGGGATCGGCACGATCGCGTTCGGCGATGCGATGCGCGTGCAGGTCGATGCCGTCGACGGCTATTACCTGCTGATGTTCTGCCTGTCCGGCCAGGCCGAAGTGCGCGCGATGGGGCGTCAGCTCGGCGTCGACGGGCAGACCGGCGTGCTGTGCGCGCCCGGCGAGCGCTTCGACGCGGTGCTGTCGGCCGATTGCGAGCAGTTCGTGCTGCGCATCGACGCGGCGACCGTCGGCGCGCTGACCGGCGACCCGCGCGCGACGCTCGACCCCGTGCTGCACGTCAGCGACGGCGCGCTCGCCGCGTGGCGCCAGCAACTGATGCTCGTCGCGCGGTCGCCCGAATTGCTCGAACGCGCGAACGCGAACCCGCGCGTCGCGTCGCAGCTCGAGCATCTGCTGATCGACCTGCTGATCGAAGGCCATCCGCCGTCGGTGCTGCAGGCGGCGCACCGCGACCCGGCGCCGGGTTTCGTGCGGCGCGCGCAGGAATTCGTCGATGCGCACTACGCGCAGCCGCTGCAACTCGCCGATATCGTCCAGGCCGCCAACGTGCCCGAACGGACGCTGCGCGACGCGTTCCTGCAATTCCGCGGGATGAGCCCGATGCAATACCTGCGCGCGACGCGGCTCGCGCACGCACGCGAACTGCTGCGCGGCGCGGCATCCGACCGGCGGATCGCCGATATCGCGCTCGATTGCGGGTTTACCCATCTCGGGCGGTTCGCGATCGCGTATCGGGAGAAGTTCGGCGAATCGCCGTCGGAGACGCTCGACGCGCAGCGTCAGGCGTAACCGTCGCCCTGCTTGCGCACCGCGCTCACCACGCGGCGGCTTGCTCGCCCGCTTCGACCGTGCCGGAACGGCATCTCGTCGCACCGCCGTCTCCGAATTCGGCGGCGCGCGCCGGGATCGACCGTTAGTTGCGGCTCATGACGTCACGCCGACCGTCACGCCGCCGGCACGATCATCTCCCGCGCGATCGCGCAGAACGCGGCCGTCGCCGCACTCTCGCCGTGCAGCCGGCGGCTCATGATGATCGGCGACGTCGCAGCCGGCTCCGGCAGCCGCCGATAGACCACGCCCTTCACACGCAAGCCCTCCACGCTCTCCGGCACCAGCGACACGCCCACCTGCGCGGCGACGAGCCCGAGCGCCGTCTGCAACTCGCGCACCTCGTGCACGGCCGCCGGCACGACCGCGCCGTCGCGCAGCGCCGACAACTGCTGATCGGCGAAGCTTGGCCGCGGCGTGCTCGGGTAGACGATCATCGTCTCGCTCGCGAGATCCGCGAGCGTCAGCGGCCGGGCCGGATCGGCGAGCCGATGCCCAACCGGCAGCGCCGCGATCAGCTTTTCCTCGATCAGCGCCTCGCGCACCAACTGGTCGTCGTCGAAACGCAGGCGGCCGAACCCCACGTCGATCCGCCCGCCCTTCAGCGCGCCGAGCTGTTCGAGCGTGAACATTTCGATCAGCGACAGCTCGACGTCCGGCTGCGCCTCGCGAAACGCGCGGATCACGTCCGGCAGCGCGCCGTACAGCGCCGACGGTACGAAGCCGATCACGATCCGCTCCGACGACTGCGCGAGCCGCCGCGTCAGCGGCCCCAGCTCGTCGGCCTGGTCGACCAGACGTTTGGCCTGCGCATAGAACACGCGCCCGGCATCGGTCAGTTTCAGCGGCCGCGCGCCGCGCTCGAACAGCGGCAGCCCGATCTCCTCCTCGATCGCCTGGAGCTGGCGGCTCAGCGGCGGCTGCGTCATGTGCAGCCGCTCCGCCGCCCGCGTGATGTTCATTTCCTCGGCGACGGCGATGAAGTAACGGAGCTGGCGCAATTCCATTTCATGCCTCAAAGGTATGGAAGTAGTCGGAAAGAGTGTTGGACGACGCGGGGCGGGAATTCCTACCATGTGCACCAACAGGAGGAATCGCATGATAGCAACTGCCGCCACCATCGAGCGCATCGACACCCTGCTGGTCGACGTGCCGACCATCAGGCCCCACAAATTGTCGGTCGCCACGATGAATTGCCAGACGCTCGTACTGGTCCGAATTCGATGCACGGACGGTATCGAAGGCGTCGGCGAGGCGACGACCATCGGCGGCCTCGCGTACGGTGAAGAGAGCCCCGAAAGCATCAAGGTCAACATCGACACCTACTTCGCGCCGCTGCTGCAGGGCATGGACGCGACGCGTCCGGGCGCCGCGCTGGCGCGTGCGCGCAAGCTGTTCCAGGGCAACCGCTTCGCGAAGTGCGCGATCGAGACCGCGCTGTTCGATGCGCAGGCGCGGCGTCTGGGCGTGCCGCTGTCCGAGCTGTTCGGCGGGCGCCGGACCGATGCGGTCGACGTCGCATGGACGCTCGCGAGCGGCGACACGCAGCGCGACATCGCGGAAGCCGAAGCGATGCTCGACGCGCGCCGCCATCGCGCGTTCAAGCTGAAGATCGGTTCGAACGCGGTCGCCGACGACGTGGCGCACGTGGTCACGATCAAGCGCGCGCTCGGCGAGCGCGGCGACGTGCGGGTCGACGTGAACCAGGCCTGGGGCGAGACCGACGCGATCTGGGCCGGCGCGCGGCTCGCCGACGCCGGCGTGAGCCTCGTCGAGCAGCCGATCGCCGCGACCAACCGCGCGGGGCTGAAGCGCCTCACGCAACTCGCGCAGGTGCCGATCATGGCCGACGAGGCGCTGCACGGCCCCGTCGATGCGTTCGCGCTTGCGCAGGAACGCGCGGCCGACGTGTTCGCGGTGAAGATCGCGCAATCGGGCGGCCTGCAGGGCGCGGCGAGCGTCGCGTCGATCGCCGCGGCGGCCGGCATCGAACTGTACGGCGGCACGATGCTCGAAGGCGCGGCCGGCACGATGGCGTCCGCGCAACTGTTCAGCACGTTCGATTCGCTGAAATGGGGCACCGAACTGTTCGGCCCGCTGCTGCTCACCGAGGAGATCCTCGTCGAGCCGCTGCGCTACCAGGATTTCAAGCTGCATCTGCCGGCGACGCCCGGCCTCGGCATCACCTTCGACTGGGCCCGCATCGAACGGATGCGACGCGACGCCCGCTGATCCCCCACACGACAACCGACACCGGAGACACAGATGAACAAGCAAGCCATCGACGCCCTGCTGAAAACCTTCGACGACGCCGCCGAGAAGCCCGGCAACCCGCGCGTGCGCGCGATCGTCAACCGGATCGTGAAGGACCTCTGCTACACGATCGAGGACTTCGACGTGCAGCCGAGCGAGTTCTGGACCGCGCTCAACTTCCTGAACGAAGCCGGCCGCGAATTCGGGCTGATCGCCGCGGGCCTCGGCCTCGAGCGCTTCCTCGACGTGCGGATGGACGAAGCCGAGGCGAAGGCCGGCATCCAGGGCGGCACGCCGCGCACGATCGAAGGGCCGCTGTATGTCGCCGGCGCGCCGGAATCGGTCGGCCACGCGCGTCTCGACGACGGCACCGATCCGGGCCAGACGCTGATCATGCGCGGCCAGGTGCTCGGCCAGGACGGCGCACCGCTCGCGAACGCGCTGGTCGAGGTGTGGCATGCGAACCATCTGGGCAATTACTCGTATTTCGACCCGTCGCAGCCCGCGTTCAACCTGCGCCGCTCGATCCGCACCGATGCCGAAGGCCGCTACAGCTTCCGCAGCGTGCTGCCGGTCGGCTACAGCGTGCCGCCGGGCAGCAAGACCGAGCAACTGCTCGACCAGCTCGGCCGCCACGGCCATCGTCCGGCGCACATCCACTTCTTCGTTTCCGCGGACGGTTATCGTAAGCTGACGACGCAGATCAACATCGACGGCGATCCGCATCTGTGGGACGACTTCGCGTTCGCGACGCGCGACGGGCTGATCCCGCCGGTCCGGCAGGCCGAGGGCGCGGAAGGCAAGCCGTACGGCGTCGACGGGCAGTTCGCGCTGATCGACTTCGACTTCTCGCTGCTCAAGGACAAGCAGGACGTGCCGGGCAGCGAAGTCGAGCGGGCCCGCGCGCAGGCGTGAGCGCCCTTCCCGTTCGACGAATCGACCACGCAAGGAGTGCAGGATGCTGTTTCATGTGGAAATGACCGTTCGCCTGCCGGCGGACATGGATCCGGTGAAGGCGGCCACGCTGAAGGCGGAAGAAAAGGCGATGTGCCAGCGGCTGATGAACGAAGGCGTCTGGCGCCATCTGTGGCGGATCGCCGGGCAGTATGCGAACGTCAGCATCTTCGACGTCGAAAGCGTGCAGCAGCTGCATGACGTGCTGAGTCAGCTGCCGCTGTTTCCGTATATGGAGATGGAAGTGCGGGCGCTGTGCCGGCATCCGTCTTCGGTGCGGGAAGACGATCGGTAAGCAACGATGCGTCGCGGCCGTGACACATGGCCGCGAGATGCCACGAGATGGATAACCCGGGCGGCCGGCGATGTCACGCAGGCCGGCCGGGTCTTTTGCATGTTGCGTTTGGCGTTTTGCGTTTTTGCGGCGGTTATCCGCGTCACCCCGCATCAGGGTGTGCAGTGACCGTCAGGCGGCCAGATGCACGGCAAACCCGACCTTCCCCGGCGCGATCTCCTCCTTCAACGTCAGCGCCGGAATCTCGTAATCGCCCGCGTTCTGCCGGCGGAACGGAATCGGCGGCGTGGTCCACAGATCGTCGAGACGCTGGCCGAGCGCCGCGCGCGTTTCGTCGAAGCGCGCGGCGTTCATCTTGCCCGTCCGGTAGATCACGAACGGCGGCAGCACGTCGAACCCCGGGTAATACAGCACGCCGTGCTGGATCGGGAACAGCAAGTCGTCGATCGGTCCGTTGATGCCGCGCGGGCTGTAGTGCGGCTCCCACCCGCCCGTCGTGACGACGATCATCGCCCGCTTGCCGGCCAGCGAACCTTCGCCGTAACGGTCGCCCCAGTGCGTATCGGAATGTTCACCGACGCCATACGCAAAACCGTACGCATACACACGCTCGAACCAGCCCTTCATGATCGCCGGCATCGAGAACCACCACAGCGGAAACTGCAGGATCACTGCGTCGGCCCACTTCAGCTTGTCCTGCTCGCGCGCGATGTCTTCGCTCTGCGTACCTTCCGCGAACGCGCGCTTCGAGTCTAGTGTGGGATCGAAGCGTGCGTCGGGCTCACGATCGATCACGTCGTTCGCATCGAACACCGCCTTCCAGTTCATCGCATACAGGTCGCTCACCTGCACTGCGTGGCCGGCCGCTTCGAGATGCGCGACCGCGAAGTCGCGCAGCGCGCCGTTCAGCGAACGCGGTTCGGGATGGGCATACACGATCAGCACATTCATGTTCGTCACTCCGTGGATTGAATGACTACAGGATGCCGCCTTCGCAGGTATATTTGAAATGAATTCCTGATATTGCAGGTATAGCGATGAATAATCTCAGAAGGCTCGATCTGAACCTGCTCGTCACGCTGGACGTGCTGCTCGCGGAGCACAACGTCACGCGCGCGGCCGAGAAACTGAACATGTCGCAGCCATCGGTCAGCGTGCAGTTGCAGAAGCTGCGCGACGTGTTCGGCGATCCGCTGCTGCTGCCGGGGCCGCGCGGGATGCGGCCGACCGCGCGCGCGGAAGCGCTGCGCGAGCCGCTGCGCGAGGCGCTCGAAGCCGTCGAACGCGCGGTGATCCCGGCCACGCCGTTCGATCCCGCGACCGCGACGAACACGTGGCGCGTGGCCGCGACCGACTACGGCGAATCGACGATCGTGCTGCCCGCGCTGCGCACGCTGCGTTCGACTGCACCCGGCACGCGGCTGGCCGTCGTCGAACTCGTGCCGCCGCGCATCGAGCAGGATGCCGAACGAAACGGCATCGACCTCGCCTTTCATACGACCGAAGGGTCGCCGCCCGGCATGCGGCGTCTGCCGCTGTTCGTCGAGCGTTACGTGCTGATCGGCCGTGCCGGTCACCCGAAGCTGAAGCGGCGCCCCACGCTCGCGCAGTTCGGCACGCTCGAGCACGTGATCGTGTCGCCCGACGGCGGCGGCTTCTTCGGCGTGACGGACGAAGTGCTCGCGAAGGTCGGGGCCACGCGGCGCGTGGTGCTGTCGGTGCCGCACTTCCTGTTCGTGATGTCGGCCGTCGCGAGCACCGATCTCGTCGCGATGCTGCCCGAACGGCTGGTGCGCGACGTGCCGGCGCTGCGCGTCGTGGACGCGCCGGTCGAGGTGCCCGGCTATGAAATGTCGATGCTGTGGCACGAGCGCGTGCATCGTGACCCGGCGCATCGGTGGCTGCGGGAGACGATCGCGGCGGCGGTGTGAGTCGTTCGCCCGATCGATGCAATCGTGGGTATCAATCGCCGACGCACGAAATCCTTTATTCGGGACTTGAAACCGCAGCAAACACTGTATATATTTACAGTGCTTTTGCACCATTTGACCCGAATTCCGTCATCCACAGACGAACGGACTTTTGTGAGGCGACCATGTTCCAGGCTTCCGCATTCGATCCCGAGCAACCCGGCTTCAATCCCGTCCACTTCGAGCGCGCCGCGCAGCGGGCGGTCGTCGATCTGCAGCGTGTCGCGGGCGGCCCCGCGCAGCGGGCGCTCGGCCTGCGCCGCCGCACCCACCCGGCGGCCGTTCGCACGATGAGCTGGCAGGCGCTGCTGAACGTCGAGGAGCTGGCGTTCTCGAATGCCGGCTTCCTGAACCGCAACGATCCGGCCGTCGTCGACGCGTTCATCCGGCTGCGCGGCAGCCGACTGGTCGCCGCGGACGTCGAGGAGCCGGTCGACTGGCGCCGCGACGATGATGATCTGCCGGCCATCTACCTGATCGTCAAGGCGATGCTCGAAGCGGAAGAGGAAGAGCGGGCCGAAGCGGCCTGAGCCGCGCCGGCCGATCGCGGTTTCGGCTTACCGGGTTCGCGTCGCCACGTTGCGTGGTGGCGCGGCCGGCGCTGCGGTTCGTTGCAGTCCTGCGCCAGCGAATCGGCGCATCAGGCGGCGAGCCGCGAACCGTCGCTCAAGCCGATCATCGCGGCGCGACGAACGTTCCGAACGACCGCCGCAACCCCGCCCGTTAAAGCCGCGCCGCCAGCCGCGAACCCTGATCAATCGCGCGCTTCGCATCGAGTTCGGCGGCCAGTTCCGCGCCGCCGATCAGGTGCACCGAGCGCCCGGCCGCCTGCAGCGGCGCGAGCAATGCGCGCTGCGGCTCCTGCCCCGTGCAGAGCACGATCGTGTCGGCTTCGATCAGTTCATGATCGGTGCGCTGCTCGCCGTACGACACATGCAGCCCGCGCGCGTCGATCAACTCATAGTTCACACCGCCGATCATCTTCACCTGCTTCATCTTCAACGTCGCACGGTGAATCCAGCCGGTCGTCTTGCCGAGCCCCTTGCCGAGCGGCGCGGCCTTGCGCTGCAGCAGCGTCACTTCCCGCGCCGGCGCCGACACCTGCGCGCGCGTCACGCCGCCGCGCGTCGCGGCCGGGTCGGTCACGCCCCACTCGGCCTTCCATTCGTCCAGATCGAGTGCCGGCGACTCGCCGTCCTGCACCAGATATTCGGCGACATCGAAGCCGATCCCGCCCGCGCCGACCACCGCCACCCGCCGGCCGACCGGCTGTTTGCCCGCGAGCACGTCGATATAGCTGAGCACGTTCGGCCCGTCCTGCCCCGGAATCTTCGGGTCGCGCGGCGCGACGCCGGTTGCGAGCACGATCTCGTCGTAGCCGCCCGCGATCAGGTCGCTCGCGTCGACGCGGCGGTTCAGGTGCAGCTTCACGCCGGTTAGCTCGACCTGCCGGCCGAAGTAGCTCAGCGCTTCGTGAAACTCCTCCTTGCCCGGAATCCGCTTCGCCATGTTGAACTGGCCGCCGATCTCGGCCGCGCCGTCGAACAGGTCGACCTGATGGCCGCGCTGCGCGAGCACGGTCGAGCACGCGAGCCCGGCCGGCCCCGCGCCGACCACCGCGATGCGCTTTGGCTGCGGCGCGGGCGTGTATTTCAGCTCCGTCTCGTGGCACGCGCGCGGATTCAGCAAGCACGACGCAATCTTGTTCTTGAACGCGTGATCGAGGCACGCCTGGTTGCAGCCGATACAGGTGTTGATCTCGTCGGCGCGACCCTGCGCGGCCTTGACGACGAACTCGGCATCCGCGAGCAGCGGGCGCGCCATCGACACCATGTCCGCGCAGCCGTCCGCGAGAATCTGCTCGGCCACTTCGGGCCGGTTGATCCGGTTGGTCGTCACGAGCGGGATGCCGACCTCGCCCTTCATCTTCTTCGTCACCCACGCGAACGCGCCGCGCGGCACCGACGTCGCGATCGTCGGCACGCGCGCCTCGTGCCAGCCGATCCCCGTGTTGATGATGGTCGCGCCGGCGCGCTCGACCGCCTTCGCGAGCTGCACGGTTTCGCTCCAGTCGCTGCCGTCCGGAATCAGGTCGAGCATCGACAGCCGGTAGATCAGGATGAAGTCGCGGCCGACCGCCTCGCGCGTGCGCTCGACGATCTCGATCGGCAAGCGGATGCGGTTCTCGTACGAACCGCCCCACTGGTCGGTGCGCTTGTTCGTATGCATCGAGATGAACTGATTGATCAGGTAGCCCTCGGAGCCCATGATCTCGACGCCGTCGTAACCGGCCTCGCGCGCCAGCGTCGCGCAGCGCACGAACGCACGGATCTGCCGCTCGACGCCGCGCGCGCTCAGTTCGTGCGGCGCGAACGGCGAGATCGGCGACTTGATCTTCGACGGCGCGACCGCGAACGGGTGGTAACCGTAGCGGCCCGTATGCAGGATCTGCAGCGCGATCTTGCCGTCTTCCGCATGCACGGCGCCGGTGATCTCGCGATGCCGGCGCGCGGCGGCCGACGTCATCAGCGTGCCGCCGAACGGCTTGGTCCAGCCGGCCACGTTCGGCGCGAAACCGCCCGTCACGATCAGGCCGACCCCGCCGCGCGCGCGCTCGGCGAAATATGCGGCGAGGCGCGGCAGCGTCTTGCGGCTGTCCTCGAGGCCCGTGTGCATCGAGCCCATCAGCACGCGGTTCTTCAGCGTCGTGAAGCCGAGATCGAGCGGGGCGAGCAGGTGGGGAAAGGGTGTCGTCATGATGATTCGGCCAATTAGCGATGCCTGCCATCGTAGGCGTGCGCCGCCTTGAACGTGAGGGGGCAAACAGCCATAATGCTTGTCATTTCCGGCCAAATCGACATGACTTCCCCGTCTCGCAAGGACCGCCTCGGGCTACGCCGGCCGACGATTCCGGTCGCCTATACGCGCCTGCTGCTGCAGGCGCTGGCCGCACGCGGCGTCGACCTGGCCGCCGTGCGCGCCGGCACGGGCCTGCGCGATGCGGTGCTGGCCGAACCGGACGCGCGCGTCGCGCCGTCGCAATGGGGGCGGCTGGTGCTCAACGCGATCGAAATCGGCGGCGATCCGGGCATCGGGCTCGCGTTCGGGCTGCTGCTGAAGCCGACCGTGCACGGCTTTCTCGGCTACGCGACGCTGACCGCGCGGGACATCCGCGACGCGCTGGCCGTCACGCAGCGCTACTTCCGGATGCGCAATCGCCAGTACCGGCTGACCTATGCGGAAGACGAGCGCGGCGCGACGCTCGAACTGCACGGCGTGCAGGCGAACCCCGTGCTGCAGCATCACGTGATGTTCGAATTCGTGCTGACGGGGCTCGCGCAGAACATCTCGCAATGGTCCGGCCGCGCGGCGCCGCCGATCAGGCTGCAATTCGCGTGGCCGGAGCCCGCGTATTTCGCGCGCTATCGCGACCAGTTGCCGCCGGTGGCATTCGGCTGCGCGGCCAACGCGCTGTGGATCGCGCGCGACGTGCTCGACTGGCCGCTGCCGCTCGCCGACGAAGTCGCGCACCGGCAGGCGCTCGTGCAGGTCGAGCGCGAATATGCGCAGGTGCGGCAGGACGAAGGCGATCTGGTCGAGCGCGTGCGGGCGGAACTGGCGCGCACGGCCGGCGATTATCCGGGGCCGGACATGCTCGCCGACGCGCTGCTCGTGTCGACGCGCACGCTGCGGCGCCGGCTGGAGGAAGCGGGGTCGAGCTATCGGCAATTGCTCGACGAAGCGCGGTTTCGCGACGCAAGGCAGTTGCTCGCGGCGTCGGATCTCGATCTGAAAACGATCGCCGAGCGGCTGCAATTCACCGACCCGGCGAATTTCACGCGCGCGTTCCGGCGCTGGGCCGGGCAGACGCCGAGCGCGTTTCGGGACGCGGCGGCGGGGGCGGCACGCGAGTGACGCGAGTGACGCGAAGGACGTGCGCGACGTATCAGCGCCCGATATAAACCCGCGCGCCGCCGTCCCCTTCGCCCGCTTCGATCCGCACCTCGCCCGTGGCGGCGACGATCGCGTCGTACACGTCATCGCTCACGCACACCACCGGCACCGCGATCGCATACAGCTCGGCGGCGACGATCGCGCCGATCGAGATGATCAGGTCGCGTTCCTTCAGCACGATCCCGACCGGCCCCGTGCCGTTGCGCACCGCTTCCGCGAGCACGCTGCTGCTCGAACTCGAGCCCTTCGCGTGCGGCATCACCATCACCGTGCCGGCGAGGCTCGCGCCGGCCTGCGGATGCCCGCGATCGACGATCCTGCCCGCGCCCGAGTCGTAGCCGCCCCAGAAGCTGAGCGGCTTGTCGAGCACGAAGGGCCGCGCACACGCGCTGCCCGGCACGAGCGTGTCGCCCGTCAGGAATGTGCCCGTCGCTTCAGTCATCGAATCGCACCTTGCCTTCATACGCGGACCGCACGCATTCGCGCATGCTGCCGTACGCGACCGTCACGCCGATGTTCGCGGGCGCATACGACGCCCATTTCCCCGAATTGGTCATCACCAGCCCCGACAGCTGCCTCATCACCGGCGTGATGTACGTGCAGGTATCGACGACGATCTGAACGCCGCGCGCGGCGAATTTCTCCGCGAGACCGGCTTGCTCCAGCTCCCACAGAATGAAGCGGCTCGTGTTCACGTAGAAATCGCAGGCCGGCTTGCCGTCGAAGGCATCGAGCAACGTGTCGAGCGTGCGGAATTCGGCCAGCGAAAAATGCGGCGTGCCGAGCGCGACCGCGACGAGCGCGTCACCGGCCGCGCCGTGATTCAGCGTGCGGCGAATCTCGTCGAGATCGGCCATCGCGATATCGATCGTGCGTTGCGCCGCGCGCCCGTGCAACGCGGCGTCAAGCGTCGGCGCTTCGGGCGTCACGCCGACCGCATGGAACAGCGCGACGGCCCCGCTCGATGCGGCGGCCGCGCCGAGCGCCTTGAGTTCGTCCTCGGTGGTATCCGCCGGCAGCCCGACGATCGCCGGCACGACCGCGCCCGCGATCTTGCCGACCGCCAAACCGAGCGCGGCGAAATAGATGTCGCGCGACGGCAGGCCGGTGAAATCCGGCGCGTTGAACACGATCCGCGCGGCGCGGTTCGCGTCGACATGCAGCCCCGCATACGGCGCACGCCCGGTGATCGCGGCGGCCAGGTCGAGAAAATCGCCGTAGCGGCTCGTGCGTGCGCCGAGCACCGAATTCGCGAACACGATCGCATTCGATTCGGCCCATGCGATCTGCTCGCCCATCGCCGGACGATGCTTCAGCTGATACGGCGCGCACGTGAAGCTCGACTCGCAGCCGAGCAGCACATGCGCGTCCATCAGGCGCTGCGCATCGCGCTGGATCGTGCGGTCGCCGTGGTACAGCTCGGGATGGATCAGGTCGAGCGACCCGACGTTCAAGGTGGTCGGCACCGCGACCTTCGCGCCCGTATCGACGAAATAGTCGACGAAGTCGAGGCTCGTCTGGCCGTGATACAGACAGCCGTCGATATGGGCAGACGTAATGTCGATCAGGTGCGGCGCGGACATCACTTGCGCGGTGCGCGCGACGATTCGCATCGCGCGGGCGACGCCGTCGCCGAAATCCCCGCGCAACATGGCGTCGTCGCGGTCACTCAACTGCAGCATCGGTGGCTCCTCGTGACGCGGACCGACCGGCGCGGCGGCGCCGGCTCATGAACTCAATCAGAGGACTTTACGACTGGAAATAAAAACTGTCCAGATTTTGATCGAACCGGATGACAATAGAACCAATTTTCACGATCTGATGCTTCGACGGCGACCAATGGATCGAATTTCGCACCAGTTGGCCGGCACACCGAACCGCCCGCCCTCGCCTAACGTTCCGCCGTCAGGCTGAACAGCTCCGAACGCAACGCCTTCGCCCGCTCGCGGCCGAACTGCGTGTCGAATTCGTCCTGCGCGGCCTGCCACGCGACCAACGCCCGCGCGTACGTGCGCTCGCCGAGCTTCGTGAGGTGCAGCGCATGCGCGCGCGCATCGTGCTCGGACGCAGCCGTCGAGACGAAACCGTCGCGCTGCAACGGCTTCAGCGCACGCAGCAAGGTCGTGCGATCCATCACGAGCATATCGGCGAGTTCGCTCATCAGCAGGCCCGGGTGGCGCGTGAGGTTCGCCATGATCGAGAACTGGGCGGGCGTGACGCCGACCGGGGCCAGATGGCGTTCGTACAGTTGCGTGACGAAGCGCGCCGCCTGACGCAGCGCGAGGCAGTTGCACGCCTGGGCAATCGAGGTGTCGTTCATGTTTCGCAATCTATATGTGCATATGCATAAAGTCAATGTACACTCCGCCGTAACATGGCCTGTGGCCGGCCATCGCGTCAAGGAGACGGACATGGACTACATCGACAAGCTGCGCATCTTCCGGTCGGTGGTGGAGATGCGCAGCTTCACGCGCGCCGCCGATATCCACGGCCTCGCGCGGCCGGTCGTATCGCGCGCGGTCGCGGATCTGGAGGCGCGTTTCGGCAGCCGGCTGCTGCACCGGACCACGCGCCAGGTGTCGCTGACCGAAACGGCCGAGCGCATCTACGAGCGTTGCGCGGCCGTGCTCGACGAGCTGGACGCGCTCGAAGTGCAAGCGCAGACGCACACGCGCGAGCCCGAAGGCCTGCTGCGCCTCGTCGCGCATACGACGGCCGCGCTGAACCGGCTCGTGCCGCTGATCGCCGGCTTCAAGGCCGCGCATCCGAACGTGCGCCTCGACGTCACGCTGACCGAGCGCCCGGTCGATCTGGTCGGCGAAGGCTACGACATCGGCATCGTGGTGCCGTACATGCTGACGAGCGAATCGACCGTCGTGCGGCTGGTCGAGCGCATTCCGGTCGTGATCGTCGCGACGCCGGCCTACCTGCGAGCGCATGCGCGCCCCGAGACGCCGGCCGACCTCGCCCATCATCCGTTCGTGCCGATCTCGCCGTCGCTGCGCCGCCCGGCGTTGTCGTTCCGCGTCGACGGCGACACGCTGACCGTGCCGTTCCGTTTCGACATCTCGTCGAACAGCCCCGTGTTCAACCGCGAAATGGTGATGCACGACTTCGGCATCGGCGTCGTCCCGAAAACGCTCGTCGAGGCCCAACTCGCGTCGGGCGCGCTCGTGCAGTTGCTGGAAGGCGCCGATCTCGTCGATGCGTTCGTCGAAATCAAGCTCGCGTACGCGAACCGCGCGCTGCTGCCCGCGAAGGTGAAGGCGTTCATCGACTACACCGCCGCGTATTGCGACCGCGAAGGCTGGATCGTTCCGGCGGCGGCGTGACCGGCGCGCGAGCGCGCCTTTCCGACGCCGATTGATACAGCCACGACACCAATCTGATCCCGCCGCGCCGCTCGCTTCGCGCCGACTGGCCACCTAACATGTGCACATGCACAAGACCACGCTCACCGATGACGATTGCTTCGCGGTCCGGCAAGCCGCCCGGCGGATCTCGCAGTTCTATGAGCGCTACCTGTCGCGAGCGGGCGTCACGCCGTCGCAGTACAGCATCCTCGCGCTGCTGCGCGAGCGGCCCGGCCTGACGATGGCGACGCTGTCGAACGTGCTGGTGATCGAACGCACCGCGCTGCTGCGCGCGCTCAAGCCGCTCGTCGGCGCGGCGCTGGTAACGGGCCGGATCGAGCCGCCATGCCGTGGTCAGACGTTTGCACTGACCGCCCACGGCGAAACGAAGGTGGCCGATGCGCACGTGCACTGGCTCGCCGCGCAGGAAGCGTTCGAGCGGTGCTTCGGGTCGACGCAGGCGGCCCGCCTCAGAGACGAATTGTTCCGGATCACGCATAACCTGCCGGAACGCTAACCCTTTCCCCGATCGGCACGACGTCGTCGATCGTTTTGATTAGTGCATATACATAGGTGAATCGATGGATACGACCCAAGCCGCTGCCTCGTCACGCGAAGCAGCCACAAACGATCAGCCTGCGAAGCTGCAACGCCGCGTGCCGTGGATGCGCATCGCGGTGGGCGCCGTCGTCGTCGTGGTCGCGGCCGCCGTGCTCGACTGGCTGTTCGTGCTGCGCTTCCAGGAAAGCACCGACGATGCGTACGTCGGCGGCGACGTGACCGTGCTCGCGCCGAAGGTCAACGGCTTCGTCGACAAGATCCTCGTGACCGACAACCAGCGCGTGAAGGCCGGCGACGTGCTCGTGCAGCTCGATGCGCGCGACTACGACGCGAAGCTCGCGCAGGCCAGCGCCGAAGTCGACAGCGCGCGCTCCGCCGTGACCGAACTCGAAGCGAAGCAGCAACTGCAATTCGCGGTGATCGGCCAGCACGCGGCAGACAAGAACGCGTCGTCGGCCGAGCTGACGCGCGCCGCGTCGGACCGCGTGCGCTACCGCGAGCTCGTGAAATCGGACGCCGTCTCGAACCAGATCGTCGAGCGCGCGGATGCCGATTACTCGAAAGCCGGCGCGGCCGTCGAACGCAGCGACGCCGCGCTGCTCGCGTCGAAGCGGCAGCTCGACGTGCTCGGCGCGCAGCTCGCCGATGCGCGGGCCCGCGTGAACACCGCGCTCGCCGCGCAGCGCGTCGCGGCGCTCAACGTCGAATACACGACGATCCGCTCGCCGGTCGACGGCTACGTCGGCAACCGCACGGGCCGCGTCGGAATGCTCGCGAACGTCGGCGTGCCGCTGCTGACGGTCGTGCCGGCGTCCGGCCTGTGGATCGACGCGAACTTCAAGGAAGACCAGCTTCGCAAGATGCGCGCGGGAGACCGCGTCGACGTCGCGCTCGATGCGTCGAGCACGCGCCTGCATGGCCGCGTCGACAGCCTCGCACCCGCGACCGGCGCGACCTTCAGCGTGCTGCCGCCCGAGAACGCGACCGGCAACTTCACGAAGATCGTCCAGCGCGTGCCGGTGCGCGTGCATCTCGATCCGCAGCCCGGCATCGAACACGTGCTGCGCCCCGGCCTGTCCGCGGTCGTGACCGTGCATACCGATCACAAGAACTGAGCGGGAGCCGACGATGACCACCGCGTTTTCCGGCGACCCCGCGTCGCAACCGACCAGGCAGCGCGTGTTCGCGTTCGCGCTGATGTGCGTCGGCTTCTTCATGGCGACGCTCGACATCCAGATCGTCGCGTCGTCGCTGCGCGACATCGGCGGCGGGCTGTCCGCGAGCCAGGACGAACTGTCGTGGGTGCAGACCGCGTACCTGATCGCCGAGATCATCGTGATCCCGATGTCGGGCTGGCTGTCGAAGGTGATGTCGACGCGCTGGCTGTTCGCCGCGTCGGCCGTCGGTTTCACGATCACCAGCATGCTGTGCGGGCTCGCGTGGGACATCAACTCGATGATCCTGTTCCGCGGCCTGCAGGGCGCGCTCGGCGCCGCGATGATCCCGACCGTGTTCACCACCGCGTTCGTGCTGTTCCCCGGCAAGCAGCGGCTGATCGCGTCGACGACCATCGGCGCGCTCGCGTCGCTCGCGCCGGCGATCGGCCCCGTGATCGGCGGCTGGATCACCGACCAATGGTCGTGGCACTGGCTGTTCTACCTGAACCTCGTGCCGGGCATCGCGGTGGCCGCGCTCGTGCCGCGCTACGTGCATATCGACGCGCCCGACCTCAGCCTCATCAAGCGCGGCGACTATCTCGGCATCGTGCTGATGTCGGGCTTCCTCGGCTGCCTCGAATACGTGCTCGAGGAAGGCCCGCGCAAGAACTGGTTCGGCGACGATGCGATCGTGATCTGCGCGTGGATCTCCGGCATCTGCGGCTTCCTGTTCATCGTGCATGCGCTGACCGCGAAAGATCCGATCGTCGACCTGCGCGCGCTCGCCGTGCGCAACTTCGGGATCGGCAGCCTGCTGTCGTTCGTGACCGGCATCGGGATCTTCGTGACCGTGTTCCTGACGCCGCTGTTTCTCGCGCAGGTGCGTGCGTTCAGCTCGCTGCAGATCGGCATCGCGCTGCTGTCGGTCGGCGCGTTCCAGTTGATCGCGCTGTGCGCGTATGCGTTCGCCGCGCGCTACGTCAGCATGCGGGCGCTGCTCGTGTTCGGGCTGATCTGCTTCGGCCTCGGCTGCTATCTGTACACGCCGATCACGCACGACTGGGGCTGGCGGGAATTGCTGCTGCCGCAGGCGCTGCGCGGCATCGGCCAGCAGTTCAGCGTGCCGCCGATCGTAACGATGGCGCTCGGCTCGCTGCCGCAGTCGCGACTGAAATCGGCGAGCGGCCTGTTCAACCTGATGCGTAACCTCGGCGGCGCGATCGGTATCGCGGTGAGCGCGACGATGCTCAATGACCGGCTGAATTTTCATTACCTGCGGCTGAACGAGCACGTGAGCGCCGGCGAACCGCAAGTCGCGTCGCTGCTCGATCGCCAGGCCGCGTACTGGGGCTCGGTGGCCGGCAATACGCTGAATACCGCGCAGGCCGGGCTCGCGAACCTGCATCGGCTGATCTATCGCGAAGCGCTGACGCTCACCTATGCGGATGCGTACTACGCGCTGTCGCTGTGCTTCGTCGTCGCGCTGCTTGCCGTCGTGTTTTCCAAACCCATTACGTTGAACGCGCCGCCGCCGGACGCGCACTGAGGCAGGGATCATCATCATGAAGAAGCTACTCGTCGCGCTGGCCGTCAGCGCATTCGCCGCCGGGTGTGCGGTGCAGCCCGCGCAGCATCCGGCGCTGAACGAATCGGTTCAGACGCTCGCGCCCACCGCGTGGGATACCGACGTGCCGCGCGCGGACATCGACGCCGCCGCCTGGTGGGCGCAATTCCACGACCCGGTGCTCGACCGGCTGATCGCGACCGTGCTCGACGGCAACCTCGATCTGCAAGCTGCCGCCGAACGCGTGAAGCAGGCGCAGGCGCTGACGGTGCAGAAGCGCGCGGTGCTACTGCCCGAACTCGACGCGACCGCGCATGCGGCCGACGCGCGGCAGAACACGCCGCCGCCGCTCGGTTATGTGCGGCAGGCGGGTGCGGGCCTCGCGCTGAGCTGGTCGCCCGATGTGTTCGGCGGCGAACGGCTCGATCTGCTGGCCGCTCAAGCGGAGCTGGTCGGGCAGAAGCACGCGGAAGATGCGATGCGCCTCGCGCTGGCTGCCGATGCGGCATCCGCGTATGTCGATTTGCGCTGGGCGCAGCAGGAATTGAAGATCCTGCAGGACAACGCGAAGATCCGGCAGCATGCGCTCGAACTCACGCGCAAACGGCAGGCGTTCGGGCTGTCGACGGAACTCGACGTGACCCGCGCGCAGAACCAGCTCGATGCGCTCGAAGCCAGGATTCCGCCGACGCAGGCGCAGATTTCGCATCAGCTGAATCTGATCGCCGTGTATTCGGGGCGGACGCCGGAATCGGTCGATCGGCTCGTGCTGGCGCAGGCCGGGGAGATTCCCGCGCCACCGGTCGGCGCGCCGGGAACGTTGCCTTCGCAGGCGTTGTTGCGGCGGCCCGATGTGCTGACTGCCTACGCTCAAGTTGAGCGGCGTGCGGCGCAAGTCGGCGTGGCAAAGGCCGAGCGGTATCCGAAGTTTTCGTTGAACCTGACGGACGGGATTCTGGCGGCTTCGTATCTCGGGTTGCCGACGTTGACCGATAACCTGTTCAGCGCGGCGCTGAGTGCGACGAGCCCGATCTTCAACGCGGGACGCATAACGGCCGATATCTCGCAGAGCGAAAGCCGGATGCGCGAGTCGGAACTCGGGTTACGGCAGACGATGCTGCAAGCGTTGCGGGAAGTCGAGGATGCGCGCGCGAATCTCGTCAGTTCCGATGAGGCGACGCGGCGACTCGATAGTGCATTGGCGGCTTCCGATAAAGCGCTTGGGTTGGCGAATCAGCTTTATAAGGGCGGCGCGACGGATTTTCTCGATGTGCTGTCGGCGCAGGAGGTTTATCTGCGGGATTCGGATTCGCTCAATCAGGTCAAGCGCGAGCACGCGCTGGCGGCGGTGGCGTTGTATCGGTCGCTTGGGGGTGGATGGAGCAGGAATGACGCGGCGGGTGGGCCGGAGGTGGAGGCTGTGGCGAAGAATTGAAGCCGATGCCCGATACGGATGCAGGCCGCGTCGACGGCCTGCACCGTTACGCAAGCTCGGCGCCGTGGTCAGCCGGCATCGGCCAGCGGTAGCCGATCACTTCGTTCAGCGGATACGCGAGTTCGCGAACTTCTTCCAGCTGGTTACCGCCAAACAGGTGGACGTGCTCATCGTCGTGACGCAGGTAGAACCCGACGTGCCCTTTCCAGCTCGTCGGATCGTCACGCGTCAGGATCGCGATGCAGCCATAGACCGGGCGCTCCAGCGGTTTGCCCCATTCGAGCCATGAGCGCGCGAGCGCGGAGCCGGTGCCGCGGAATCCGGCGTGCGCCATGCACCAGTTCACGAACGACGAGCACCAGGAAATCTTGTCGTCGTAGCCAACCAGGTTCGTCTGGTTGTTGTATTCGACGATGCGCGGGTTGATGCTGCCCGGCGGATGGCGGCGGATGCCGAGTTCGGCCAGCGCGACGGGCATCCAGGGTGGATGGACGGCTTTCACTTTGCTCTCAGGGTTTGATAGGGTCACGTCGTTCTCGGAAACGTGTCGGTGTTGTTTCGCTCAATCTTCGCACGAATATGGCGAATCCACGACGCCCTTCACAGATGACGATTTCCGTCGACTCCCCCCGTATCATGGAGGCAGCGCCCTCGACTCCCTGCCCGCCATGCGCATCACGCCCCTGCCGCCCCTTCAGTGCCTCATCGCGTTCGAAGCCGCCGTGCGGCACGCGAGTTTCACGAAAGCCGCCGCCGAACTGCACCTGACCCAAAGCGCGATCAGCCGCCAGATCCAGCAGCTCGAGGAATTCCTCGGCCGCTCGCTGTTCGTTCGCGAACACCGTTCGCTGCGGCTGACGATCGCCGGCGAGCAATACGCGGCCCAAGTCCACCATCTGCTCACGCAATGCGCGGAAGCCACGCACGACGTGATGAAACCGTACGGCGACCTCGAACTGACGATCGCGTGCTCGTCCGGCGTCGCGCTGCTGTGGCTCACGCCGCGGTTGCCGAACTTTCGCGCCACGTATCCGAACATCAAGCTGCGCCTGATCGTGCGCGACGGCCTGGCATCGATGTCGCCCGCGGAATTCGACGTCGGCGTCTACTACGTGCGCCAGCAGGCGCCGGCCGAATACACCGCACGCCGGCTGTTCGACGAAGAAGTGTTCCCCGTCTGCGCGCCCGGCTATCTGGCCGGCCGCACGCTCGATGCGGCCGATCTCGCGAACGAAACGCTGCTGCGCCTCGAAGACGGCCAACGCCAATGGATGTCGTGGTCCGAATGGTTCGACATCAACGACGTCGACCGGCAGAAGGCGCAGCCGCAGGACATCACGATCAACTCCTATCCGCAGATCGTGCAGATGACGATTCTGGGTCAAGGCGTGTCGCTCGGCTGGCGCTACATGATCGACGCCTGCATCGAAGCCGGGCTGCTCGTGCGCGTGACGGAAGCGTCCGCGAGCCACGGCGGCGGCTATTACGTGATTTCGCCGAACGACCGCGCGCAGAACCAGGCCGCCCGCCTGTTCACCCGCTGGCTGTTCGAACAGGCGGAGCAGCAGACCGCGCCCTGAATGCCCGAGTGCGACGCATGCGTGCAGCGCATGCAGGCATGCGAATCTTTCGTTTCAGAAAAAAATCCGGCTTTCCTTAGCATGGGATTCACGCGGGGCAGCCGTCCCGTCTTCGGACTTCTGACAAAGGAAGAGACCATGCAAGGAACGCTTTCCCCGCGCGCCGCGCCTTCCGTCGATGCGGCGGTGCAACAGCGCCGCCGCGCCATCGTCGCGACCGTGATCGGCAACGGCCTCGAATGGTTCGACTTCACCGTCTACAGCTTCTTCGCGGTGATCATCGCGAAGCTGTTCTTCCCGACCGGGAACGAGCTGACGTCCGTGCTGCTCACCGTCGCGACGTTCGGCGTGGGCTTCTTCATGCGGCCGGTGGGCGGCATCGTGCTCGGCGTCTATGCCGACAAGGTCGGACGCAAGGCCGCGCTGTCGCTCACGATCCTGCTGATGGCGGCCGGCACCGCGCTGATCGGGATCGCGCCCACCTACGAACAGGCCGGCATCGCCGCGCCGCTGATGATCGTCGTCGCGCGGCTGCTGCAAGGCTTCTCGGCCGGCGGCGAGATGGGCGGCGCCACCGCGTTCCTCACCGAATACGCGCCGCCGGAGAAACGCGCGTATTACTCGAGCTGGATCCAGTCGAGCATCGGCTTCGCGGTGCTGCTCGGTGCGGCCACCGGCACGTTCGTCACGACGTCGCTCGACACGCAGGCGCTGCATAGCTGGGGCTGGCGACTGCCGTTCCTGCTCGGGATCGTCGTCGGGCCGGTCGGCTACTTCATTCGCAGCCATATCGACGAGACGCCCGCGTTCAGCGCCGTCGAATCGCAGGCGAAGGAAAGCTCGCCGCTGAAGGAAGTGCTGCACACGTATCCGCGCGAGACGTTCGCGAGTTTCTCGATGGTCATCCTGTGGACCGTCTGCACCTACGTGCTGCTGTTCTACATGCCGACCTATTCCGTGCGCACGCTGCATCTGCCGCAATCGACCGGCTTCACGGCCGGCATGGTCGGCGGCCTGATGATCATGTGCTGCTCGCCGATCGTCGGCCGACTCGCCGACGCGTGGGGACGGCGCGTGTTTCTCTCCGGCTCGGCGCTCGCGATCCTCGTGCTCGCGTGGCCGATGTTCTCGTGGATCAACCATGCGCCTGGGTTCGCGTCGCTGATCGTGTTCCAGGCCGTGTTCGGCCTGCTGATCGCGACCTATACGGGGCCGATCCTCGCGGCGTTCGCGGAGCTGTTTCCGACCAAGGTGCTGTCGACCGGGTTATCCGTTGCGTACAACTTCGCGGTGACGATCTTCGGCGGGTTCGCGCCGTTCCTGATCACGTGGCTCATCGCCCGCACCGGCAGCAACATGGCGCCCGCGTTCTACGTGATGCTCGCGGCGGCCGTCAGTTTCGTCGGCACGCGCTTCGTGAAGAATGCGAAGTGTGCGGCCGCAACGACTCGATAAGGATATTTCTCCATGACCATTACCGTGCTTCAAGGCGGCAACGTGCTCGACCTCGAACGAGGCGTGTTGCTCGAACATCATCATGTCGTGATCGAAGGCGAGCGGATCGTCGAAGTCACCGATCGGCCGGTGGATTTGCCGAATGCGCAGGTGATCGACGTGCGCGGCAAGACCGTGATGCCCGGGTTCATCGATTGCCATGTGCATGTGCTGGCGTCGAGTGCGAATCTCGGCGCGAATGCGACGCAGTCGAATATTCTCGCGGCAATTCGGTCGCTGCCGATTCTCGATGCGATGTTGTCGCGTGGGTTTACCAGTGTGCGGGATGCGGGGGGTGCGGATTGGAGTTTGATGCAGGCCGTTGAGACGGGGTTGATTCCGGGGCCGCGGATTTTTCCGTCGGGGAAAGCGCTGTCGCAGACTGGCGGGCATGGGGATTTCCGGCCTCGGGGCGATGTGCTGGAGCCTTGCTCCTGCTGTTTCAGGACGGGGGCGATTGCGCGGGTCGTCGATGGTGTTGAAGGCGTGCGGCTCGCCGTGCGTGAGGAGATTCAGAAAGGCGCGACGCAGATCAAGATCATGGCGTCAGGCGGCGTGGCTTCGCCGACCGATCCGATCGCGAACACGCAGTATTCGGAGGATGAGATTCGGGCGATTGTTGATGAGGCTGAAGCCGCGAATACTTATGTGATGGCGCATGCGTATACGGGGCGCGCGATTGCGCGGGCTGTGAGATGCGGCGTGCGGACGATCGAGCATGGGAATCTTGTGGATGAGGCGGCTGCGGCGCTGATGCATGAGCGGGGGGCGTTTGTGGTGCCTACGCTTGTTACTTATGACGCGTTGGCGAAACACGGGGCGGAGTTTGGGATGCCTGCCGACTCGGTGGCGAAAGTCGCTTCCGTGCAGCAGAAAGGACGCGAGTCGCTCGAGATCTATGCGAAAGCCGGGGTGAAGATGGGGTTCGGGTCGGACCTGCTCGGCGAGATGCATGCGTTTCAGTCCGGGGAGTTTCGGATTCGGGCGGAGGTGCTGGGGAATTTGGAGGCGCTTAGGTCAGCGACGACGGTGGCGGCGGAGATTGTGAATATGACGGGGGAGCTTGGGGTGGTTGCCGTGGGGGCGATCGCCGATCTCGTCGTGCTGGATGGGAATCCGCTTGAAGATATTGGCGTCGTGGCCGATGAAGGCGCGCGAGTCGAGTATGTGTTGCAGCGGGGAGCAGTTGTGAAGCGGCGTGCCAGTGGGCGGTGATTTGACGCCATTCGGGTATTTCGGCAGGCGCGATGCGGCCTCACGGGCCTTGCGGTCGTGACAGTTGTTGAAGGTCGCTTTGGGTGCAAGTCGCGGCGTTTGCGGCAATGGCCGGGGCGGTGTCGCCCCGGCTTTCAATCGCGTTCCGGAAATGCTTGCGCTCCACCCATTAGAGCCGCAGCAAGCGGCCCTAGCAGGTGTTAGAGCGGCGACGGTCCACGGTCAGGATCGTGGTACGGCTGCTCTCGCAGCGCCAACTGGCTGTAGTCCGGCGTGATCGTGATCGATCGGTCGACATCGCTGACTCTCAGATACACGCGGTCGCCCGGCTTGAAGCCGAAGATCTTGAAATTGATATCGATCGCCTTCATCCACGGCAGATACGGCCAGCCACGCTTGGGAAGGTCCGGGTAGTTGCGCAGGACCAGCTCAAACGTCTTCTGCATGTTGACGGGTTTGTTCTTTCTACGACGTGGCTTAGTATTGGCGTCAGCCATTTCCGACTCCTGTGATGAGTTGGTGGTGGTCAGCGGGTCGTATGGGTTGCCGCCCATGCGGCCCGCGCTTCTTTGATGCCTTGGGTTTCCCCTTCTTTCTCCCCTCTTCGCTGGGTCTTGTTGGGCAAGACGGCTTTATTTCGACCATCGGGGCGGAGGGGGCCGCGTTCCACTTCCGATGGCGAGAAGCAAGGCTTCATGACCAGTGTAGTCGGGCTGGCATCTCAGAAATGGGGAAATGAGGGGATTGGCCGTTAGGCATAGGTGTGCGCCACGTTGGACGGTCTCAGCCCGACGCCCAGCGGTCGGGCACAACCATCCAGAGCGGAAGTTCAGGACAGTGCCACCGGGTGGCTTCTTGGTTCCGACTATAGGAAAAACTCAATCCTTATTGGAAAGCGCTACCTGTGCTGGAAACACTGTTCGTGATCCCGTTTGACGCGGGAGAGAATACGCAGCAAAGCGGCTAGGATTCACGTAAGATGGCAGGACAATTACTCAATCTTTCATTTCCGACCACATGCTATCCGTTCTCGAAAAGTGCGAGCAGGCTGACCTTGAACAACTAAGCAAGATACTTGAAAGCTATGTATCGTTCACCGATGATAAGAAAAGGAAGAGCCTATTATCGCAGAGCGGTGCAAGTACAGCAGCTAGAAAAGAACTTCTATTGCTTCTAGAAAAGCAAATTCGCTACTACGGCTCATCTGATGTTGCCTACGTCGCTCGGCAACTGGTCGGTAGAGACCCTGGAGTGACGTCCGAAGAATTAATAAAAGACGTTTGCGAAAAAATCAAAGTAAAAATAAAAATGGGCGGAAGCATTGAAACGCTCCTTGAAAGGCTTGTTCTTTCTACCGTGGAAAAAGAGCTCACGGCGAAATCTCCCGAAGAGTTGGCTGCATATTTCGATACGCAAGGACTCAACGAAAAACAGAAAGAAGCGATACGAAGAAAGATCGAGTCTGAAGGTAAGCTTGCTGCGCTACCTGCCCTCTATGCAGTTCTGGGCGAGAAAGTAGCAATGGGGATCATTCAAAGCATAGCCATTTCAGTTCTTGCTGCCATTATTGGCAAGGAGGCTGCCGCTGCTCTTGTCAAGCAACTGGTATCGAAGTTACCCGGGCAAGCGTTGGGTCCAATAATTTGGGCAGTGTCTGCAGCATGGGTAGCATTCGATTTGCAGTCGACAGCATTTCGCAAGACTATTCCGATATGCCTCTATCTCGGTATCGTATCGTTGCGCGACGGAGCAGAGGATGCCAAGCAACACGATGATGATAGTGACTCTTGAATGACAAACCATTCTTCGTGCTCCAATCTTCATTTATTGATGCCTCTTCGATACGACGTACAGACACGACAATGAGCAAACCGCGAACACTGGAAGGATCTGTCTGGCGGCTGTGGGATTTCCATTGCCATACACCTGCCTCATATCATTGGAAGGGCAAGAAGTTGCGCGGTTTGGCCGGCGCGGATAGAGAGCAGCTTATCGCTCAAACTGTCGGAGCCATGGCGACGGCCTCTCCTGATGTATTCGTGACGATGGACTACTGGACCTTTGACGGATACCTAGCCATCACCGAGCACGAAAAGAAGCATCCGGGCGCACTTGCCGGCAAGGTCATCTTTCCGGGTATTGAGCTGCGTGTTGAGAGCTCATTGAAGCATCGGCTGAACGTACACCTGATACTTGATCCTAGAGTGTCGCCGCAGACGCTAAAGGACGTCCTGGCGATCCTGAAGATCAACGTAAAAGACGGTAACCGTTCCTTAAGTGACGAATGCCTCGTTCAGCATTCTCGTGAGCTAGGTTCCGATCGGCTGAAGAAAGGTAGCTTCGACGAGAAGAAGGTGGCCGACGACGACGAATATGCCTTGGAGGTTGGCTGGCAAACTGCCATGGTCACCCAAGAGTCGCTCAGCGAAGCCCTGAAAGTGGTCGGTGACCGCGGCCTGCTCCTGATGCCGTGGGACACTTATGGCGGCCTCTTGGAGATCGACTGGGTAGCCCACTACGCCGAGGTGCGTCGATTCCGGACAGCCGCGGACATTTTCGAGTGCAAGGACGAAGGTAATCGCCTAGCCTTTCATGGCGTCAAGAATAGTCTGAACGAGAAGTACTTCGACAGCTTCTGGGGCTCTCTGGACAAGAAGGCGCGTCTGTGCGTACGAGGAACCGACGCGCACAGCTTCAGCGAATACGGCGTATTCCCGAGCAACATGAAAACTTGGATCAAGACCGAACCCACGTTCCAAGGGCTGCGCCATGCCATCAAGGAGCCAGTGTTTCGCTCGTACATTGGGGCCATCCCGCCGAAGAAGGCATTTGTCGACGCCAACGGGCGCCTCTTCATGGACCGCCTGCAGATATCCACAACGGCGGGCGTCAAGACGGCTGAGAAGTGGTTCAGCGGCACCGATCTGAAGCTGAACCCCGATTTGGTGGCCATCATAGGTAACAAGGGCTCAGGCAAGAGCGGCTTGGCCGAGGTGCTCGCCTTGGCCGGCAATTCCAAGGCACACGACTTCTTTACCTTCCTGGTGAACGACCGCTTCAAAAGCGGCAGCGGTCATCGTGCAGGCGCCTTTGAGGCGAAGCTGTCCTGGCGCAACGGCGATGTAGACCAAGTCACGTTGGATCAGCAGGCAAAGTCGGATAAACCAGAACGGGTCAAGTACATATCGCAAACATATTTCGAGGAGCTATGCAACGACCACATCACCGGCAAATCGGATCGCTTCGGCACCGAGATTCGTAAAGTCTTGTTCTCGCATTTGGATCCGGCAGACCGTGGCAGCCATCAGAACCTAGACGAGTACCTTGCTACCGCAGAACAGCCTACCCAAGAGAGGATAGAGGGCTATCGCCAAGCGTTGCGCAAGGTCAATGCACAGCTCGCCGAGCTGGAACGCCAATCGGGTGCCGCTCACGAGAATGAACTTAAAGAGAAACTTGCATCCAAGAAGCTCGAGCTGGGTGACCTTCAAGCGAAAAAGCCTGCCGAAGTTCTGAAACCAACTGATGCCGATGCCGCCGCCACGCCCTCAGCCGAATCTCAACGTCTGGCAGCCATTGCACAGGAGCTTGCTCAACTGGAAGTGGCTACGACTGCAGCGGAAGCTGCGCGGCGAGGACTGGTCGAGCGGAGGACGACGCTCTCAAGCGTTAGCCAGCGGCTGACGGCATTTGAGCAGCAGGCAGCCAAGACTAATGAAGACCTACTGGCTGAGTTGCAAAAGGTCAATGTGACCTTCCAGCACGTGTTGAAAGTTGAGACCCAACGGGATCTTATCGAGGATGTTCTCAACGCCTCGGAGGCCGAGCTTGGCGGGTTGGCCATCGAGCAATTAGATCGCGTCGCCAAGCAGCAGGCACTGGTGGCGGAGCGCACGCAACTGCAGGAGCAACTCGACCACCCCAACAAGCTCTACCAAGAATACATGATCCAGCTCACCACATGGAGCAAGGCCGTCAAGGCCTTAATTGGCACGGCTGAGGAAGCTGAGACGATGGCATTCTACGAGGCTCGGCTTGCAGAGCTGGCTACGTTGCCTGGCCGCTGCAAAACTCTGGAGGATGAACAGGACAAGTTGGTGAAAGAAATCCACGCAGAGCTAATGGCCATCGCGAAATCACGACAGCAGCTGTTCGCGGTCGTGGAGGAACTGGTTGCCGGTGTCCCTGGCGTCGCGGCTGAGCTCAAGGTGGAGTTCCAAAGTGCCCTCTTCTTCGACCGGCAAGCCTTCGTCGAAGGGTTCTTTGCACTGGTCAAGCAGAACACGGGTGGCTTTCGCGGTGACGAGGGTCTGGTAAAGCTGGTGGCGCTGCTGCGGGCAATCGATTTCAACGATGCCGAGAGTCTGTCCAGAGGGCTCAGAGATATCCGGACGACGATCACTGCCGGCGTGGAACAGCCTGGCGCCGCATTGCTATCAATTCTTCGAACCAAGGTCACGGCAGAACAGCTGTATGAGCAGCTCTTCGACCTGAAGCAGGTGGAAGCCAAGTTCTCGCTGAGCCTGGCCGGAACCAACATTCAACAGATGTCGCCAGGCCAACGCGGGGCGCTGCTGCTCATCTTCTATCTGTTGGTAGACACCGATCCAACGCCGCTCATCTTGGATCAGCCAGAAGATAACCTGGACAACCAAACGGTCTATTCCATGCTGGTCCCCATAATCCAGCGCGCCAAGGAGCGTCGGCAGATCATCATGGTTACCCACAACGCCAATCTAGCAGTATGCTGCGACGCCGAACAAATTATCCATGCCGAATTCAATCGAGGCGACCAGTTTGCTCTAGCGTATGCGTCTGGCGCCATCGAGAGCTTGGAACTGAATCGCTCTGTACTGGATGTCCTGGAAGGAACGACGCTAGCGTTCGACAACCGGCGAGACAAGTATTTTCACTGACCAGAGCACTCGACGCATAAGCGTTTGAAGATTTATTGAGCCGCTCGACCAAGGGAGCGTACCGTACTAGCAGGACCTATCCGCGATTTCGCGGGCGACGCATATCATGAGGTGTAAAAATCATGGATATGCCGATGAAGAAGAAAAGGCGAACTGTCGCGCGTCAGGCAGCGGCCCGCGGGCCGCTGCCCGAACTGCCCAAGGAACTGCTGGATCAGTTGGTCAACCGCCTCACCCCCCAAAAAATGCGGACAGGTTCAGACTAACCGGAGCAGATACGGTCAACCGTTAGTGATCCATAGCAGTTACTAGAACCATCTCAGTTACGATGGCAGGTCGTAGAGCGGCCATTCCGCGCTGTCAGGTGAGGATACGCAATCGGCCACAACGACCGCGCGCGGGCACGTCTTCGGTCAGGTTCTCGGCCATCGCCGGAGCAATCGACTTTGAAACTGTCGGCCGTTATGAGACCTCGAATCGATGAAGACAAGGCAGATTTGGTGAACCGCCGCTACATCGACCTAGATCACTGGAAGACGAACCTGCCCGAACCTCCAGTCGCCTGCGCGATCCGATCATACAGAGCTAACGGCTTGCCAAACTGGTCGAATCCAATCAAAGGTTGAACCTTGCTCCAGCGAAGTGGCCCTTAAAGGGAATTCCCTAGAAATTGCCTGCCCGCCCCGGCTTGCAGTGCGAGCAGTATGCTTCCTAGCGAACGCGCCGATAACATTAAAAGTTTGCTGCTGTGACGAAAGTCAGATGGCCCAGCATCCTTTTGATTTCATCGGGAGTAGAGTCTTTCGGACATCGATCAAGGAATACCGAAATCTCAGTAAATATCGCATTATCGAAATTTTCCCATTCCGCATATTTATAATCAAACCTACTCAAATCGCATACCATATATGTAAACCTTGCCTTCCCTTTATTAAGGATGCGATAGCGGCGCCTCCCTCCGACAACAGAAACCTCAAAGTGATCCGAATAGATATCATAGTGCGGATGAACGATCCTATAATCGCCGCTCTTATTTGGAAACGCCGATCGCTTGGCTGCTTCCCCATTTAGAACATCACAGTCATCCTTTGGAGTGTTGCACTCCTTGCATGCAAGGCACAGATTCTCCGGCTCAAAAACAAACTTTGGATATAATGATTTCGGAAGGATATGCTCAACATCCCACACCATTCCATGCTTCTCTTTTTTTTCGATTCTGCAATAAGCACAACGATATGATTGCTCGCCAAGATAGTGCTCACGGATCTCCTTTCTGACCTCCTGAATTTCCTTTTCAGTAGAGTTCCAAATTTCGTGATTTATTCCATCGTATTTTTGAACAAATTTGGCCACCTTGCCAGTATATTCTATCTTTTTCATGTCACTGGGCGAGCATTCGTGCTTGATGAAGAAGATGTCGAACAGGATCCGATTCGTCAATGCGCTCTTCGACGGCGGCTATACTTTGAAGTTTTTGCAAATCCTCACTAGAAAGCTTTTGACCATTTGTGAGTTTTGAAATTACTGAAATTAAGACCCTAATTATGTACTCATTCTTAAATCCAGGCTCATGAAAAATCTCTGTTAACTGAAAATCAGCTGACTTTCTCGCATATTCACGCGCATGGAGAAGAATCCCCTTTTCCAAGTCGGAGACAAATCCGTTATCTGACGAAAGTCCAGCAACGACTTGTGGAGAGTGCGTGGCAATAAGGAAATGGCACCCCCGATAACGAGAAAAAGCCTCTTGGATGATTCCGATGAATTCCGCTTGCCACCTCGGATGCAGACATATCTCGGGCTCATCTATACAAATGAGAGAGTTATCCTTTATCGCTCCAGCCAGCCCGATAAACATCAGCAGCATGCACTGCTGTCCAGAACTGGCTTGCTGGAAGGGGATCTTGTTCTTGGAAGACTTCTCAAAAAGATTAAGTCGAGCAATTCTCAGAAATCCGGATTTCAGCAGCGCGGGCACATGGCGATTGAATTCCTGCTCCTCATCGCTGAACCACTTCTCTCGAAGCAAATCAAACATGAACGACGCAGCCCTCTCTTTTTTAAATCTACGCTCCCAATAAACCATCGATTCGTATAATTCTTGCAATTCCAAATTGGCATCCTCTCCGCCGGATCGATACAACTCGGACTCGTTTATATGCTGGTAAAACAAGTCCTCAACCGTCATGCCATCTGCTTTGCTTTCACGAAAACTGGGGGTAAATTCGATTTGGATGTGCGGCCGAAATCCAACATACTGCAAAATACTGCCAAGCAACCAAAACTTCGATCCAAATTTATCTTCGTTACCAAAAAGTAGAGAAAAACCCTTCGACAACGCTCTGGTCGGCACTGATCGAATACCACCAAGACCGAAGTAATGATACTCAGATCCCGGAAAATCCTTTTTCCTCAACAAAATATCGGGATCCGGGAATTTATCAAACCGACTATTTGAAATAGCGATAACCCTACGCGGAACCTCCCCTGAATCGAAAGACGTAATCACTTCTTTACGCGGACCAGCATCCCTATGAGGGAATACGAAAGCATTTACAATCTTGCAGAGTGCCCGTGTTTTCCCTACGGCATTTTTCCCGACAAGCATCGTGAATACGTTGTCGTCACCTGCCACTGGATGACTTACTTCTATCAGTTTTTCCCCTATTGCCAGTTTTTGCACCTGGAATTTCATGTTTTACCCGATTGTTGAGCGTCGTTGTTGTAAGGATCCGCGTCAGATTTTAGCCGCAAATAGACATTAGGGTACAGCCACGGCCTGACTCGGCACCAGTGGCTCGTGGCGAGCCGGATAGTTTGACTCACTCGTGATATACGCGTTGCGTAGGAACCGCTGCTTACGATCTCTTTCGGACGTCTGAACCTCCGGCAGACGACACACATGAACGGCCGTTCCTAGCCGAACACGGATAATGGTCCAGCAACCGGTACCGCGACAGTGCTTCCCATTGAATAATGTCATTCAGGATAAGAATCCGTCGGCGATCCGACAACCTTCGCCCCAACCGCAGCAATGACAGCGACGAGCACCAACGGCCAATGCCTCAACCTCTTCGATCTCGAAATGCGTTTCATTTCTATAAACTCCGCTAAATTCGGCACCAACAAGCAAAAACGGCTACCGTGACCCCACGGTAGCCGTCCCTCACACCCCAATCCCGAACCCCAAATCAACCCCCTTACTCATCCACCTTAAAAGCCGAAACCAGCTTGGTCAATTCCGCCGCCTGCTGCTTCAAACTCTCCGCCGCTGCCGCACTTTCCTCGACCAAAGCCGCATTCTGCTGCGTCATCTGATCGAGCGACTGCACCGCGTCCCCAATCTGATCGATCCCGGCACTCTGCTCCAGGCTAGCCTCTGCAATCTCGCTCATCATCGCGCTAACGCCCTGAACCTGCGCAACAACATCGCTCATCACCTTCCCCGCCTCACTAACGAGCCGCGACCCGGCGCCCACCGTCCCCGCGCTATGCTCGATCAGCGATTTGATCTCCTTCGCCGCCTGCGCACTACGCTGCGCGAGATTCCGCACCTCCGAAGCGACAACAGCAAACCCACGCCCCTGCTCCCCCGCTCGCGCCGCCTCCACCGCAGCATTCAACGCCAGAATATTCGTCTGAAACGAGATACTGTCGATCATCACGATGATCTCGGAGATCCGCTGCGACGCGTCGCTGATCTGCTCCATCGTCGTCACGACTTCACCCACCACCTGCCCACCCCGCGCCGCCGTATCCGCCGCACCGTTGATCATCTTCGCCGCGGTAGTCGCCGTCTCGGTGTTGTTGCGCACCACGGCCGTGATCTCTTCCATCGACGAAGCTGTCCGCTCAAGGTTGCTCGACTGCCCTTCGGTGCGTTCGCTGAGATCCGCATTCCCCGAAGCGATCTGCGCCGACCCAGTCGCGATCGAAGCCGAAGCCGCACGAATCCGGTGAACCAGCGTCGATAACGACGACACGAACCGATTGAACGCATCCGACAACTGCCCGATCTCGTCCTCGCTCTCCACCGTCATCCGGCGCGTCAAATCGCCCTGACCGCTAGCAATCTCCGACAGCAACGTAGCCGCCCGACGAATCGGCGCAGCAATCGCGCGCCCCACCAGCCAGATCACGAACAACGCAACGCCAAGACCAACCACCGCCGCCACAAGCGCCGCACTACGGATCGCACGCGTCACCGGCCCGAGCAATTCGGCCTGCGGCACCTGAACGACCACATACGCATTCAACTCCGGAATGAACGACGTCGCGATAAACCGCGCGCCACCATCACCCTCGTAACTGAGATACGCATACGGCTTGCCCGCAAGCAACGTGGACGACGCATCGCCCGGCATCCCCGGCTCATCCTTCAGAAAATGCTTGCCATCGATCAGCGACGTATCGCGATGCATCATGATCGCGCCGTCGGGGCGCACGAGGTACGCAAACCCGGTCTCGCCGATCCGGTAAGCCGATATCCCCTTCGCGAGCGCATCGACGGACAGGCTCATGCTCGCCGCGCCGATCGGCACGCCGTCGAGTTCCACGCGGCTGTTGATGAACATCATGTAGCCGCCGACGGTCACCTCGCGGTCCATGTTCACGTCGTACGCCTTGCCCGACGACAGGAAGCTGGTCAGCCACTGATCCTTGTCGGTCACCTTCCGCTGCAAGCCGGCTTCGTTGTAGTAGTTGCCGCTCTTCACCGACACCCACTGCACGGAGGCAGCCTTCTGCTCGTCCTTCACGTTCTTCGCGAGCTGGATCCAGTTACGCGTGCCGGCATCGGGTTCGCCGTCGGCTTCCCATTGCAGCAGAAACGCATCACGCGCGAGAATGCGCGACGCGGCGATCGGGCCGGCCATCTGGCGCTGCACGTCGGCGCGGATGCCGTTCACGGCGGTCGGCAGCTCTTCGCGGACGACGCGATCGCGCACCGCGTTGCCGATCAGACGAACGCTGAGCCCGCTCGAAATCGCGACGAACACGAGCAGGCAACTCGTCATGCTGAGAATCAGCTTGTTCTGAATGGAAAGCTTGCGCCAGAAATGCATGGGGAACCCTCGATAACCGCTCGGTCTGAGCCAGATTGGGTTATCGGCAGGCACGCGCAGAACCGCATCGCTGATTTCAGATAGCGATCATTCGAGATTCGTTATGTTGTTGATGGATAGGCATATGCGGCCACCTATATGCACGGCGAACAACGCAAATACAACGCGCTGATCAGTAAGCAACGAAGATCGTGACGCGCCGGTTCCTTGCCCTCGAAGCAGCATCGTCCCCCGCAACGAGCGGCTGCGTATCGGCCCGCCCGATCGCCGCCAGCCGATGCGGCGCGACACCGCGCTCGGTCAGGTAGCGCACCACGCTCCCCGCCCGCGCCGACGAAAGCTCCCAGTTCGATTCGTATTTCGCGTTTGCAATCGGCACGCTGTCCGTGTGGCCTTCGACGAGGATGTCGCCGGTTGCATGCGCACTCAATGCTTGCGCGATCTGGTTCAGCACCGGCGACGAATCGGGCAGCAAGCGCGCATCGCCGACGTTGAACAGAATCTTCGCGTCGATACCGATCTCGACGCCGTGCGGCGCCTTCACCAGCGAAATGCGTCCATTCGACTTCAACGAATCGAGCAACGCGAGCCACGGCGGCGCAGGGTCGGACTTGGCAACATCGACGGAAGCAGTCGCAGCACCACCAGCCTGCCGCGCAAGCGTCTGATACCGCGCATCGAGCGCGTTGTATTTCGCGAGCTGAAGCACATACAGCGCGAGAAACAGCACCATCAGCGTCGTGATGAGATCCGCGTACGAAATCAGCCAGCGTCCGGACTGCGCGCCTTCGAGTTCGTCATCGTCGCGATCGGCAGCGGATGCGCCGTCAGTTCGAGCAGTCATGCTGTCGGGAATCCGGGTTCGTCATACGGTACAGGTGCAGATACACGCAGGCACAAAGCGCACAAAGCACAGGCACATCACGCCAGCGATTCCGCCGCCCGCCCGCGCACATCGCCGGTCAACCGCGTTTCGATCGTATGCGGCGACTCCTTGCGCGAGATCGCGAGCAAGCCGTCGAGATACAGCTTGCGGAACCGCATCTCGCTTTCGATCTGCGCGCGCAGCTTGCCGTACAACGGCAGGAACACGAGGTTCGCAAACGCGAGCCCGTACAGCGTCGCGATGAACGCCACCGCGATGCCCGGCCCGAGTTGCGCCGGTTCCAGAATATGGCTCGTCACCTGCACGAGCCCGAGCACCGAGCCGAGAATGCCGAATGTCGGTGCATAGCCGCCGGCTTGCTGCCACACGCGCACGGCGGCAAGTCGGCTGCGTTCGTACGCATCGAGTTCGCGCTGCAACGCATCTTCGAGCACCGCGGTCGACACGCCGTTCGCCAGCAGTTCGAGCCCGCGCCGCGCGAACGGATGAATCCCGCTCACGTCCATCGATTCGAACGCGAGCAGCCCGTCGAGCTTCGCGCGGTCGCCCCATTCAAGCAGGTCGGACAGGTTCTTGCGATCGACCTCGCGCGCCCTCACGAACGCGAGCCGCAACTGCTTCACCGCGTCGAAGAAGCGCGCCCACGTGTTCTGGATCATCACCGCGCCGAGCGTGCCGCCGAGCACGATCACGAGCGCCTCGAACTGGAACAGCATCGAGAAATGCCCGCCTTCCAGCGCGAACCCGAACACGATCGCCGCGCCGCCCAGCACCACCCCGACCAGAGTCAACAGATCCATACGCGCCCCCGTATCACGCGTCCGACGACAATGTCGACGCGACAGACGTAGTCGCGCCCGTCGCAGGCGCCTTCGCCGCGCGTACGGCCTCCAGCACGCGCTGCTCGATGTCCTCGATCTCGATCGGATCGAGCTTGATTTCTCGACGCATCACCCACGACACCTCGTTGCGTCGCGCCTCGGTCATCACGGAAAACAGCTTGTCGGCCACCGCGCGATCGTCGAGGTTCGCGATCAGTTTCGCGAGGTCGTACGTATCGAACGCGCTGATCACGTCGAACAGCGTGCGCTGGTCGACCCATACGAGATCCTCGAGCGCGCGCACGTCGCCGCCGCGGCGACCATTGCGGCGCGAGAAGTACGCAACGCCCTTTTGTTCGACGTAGTTGAGCACCTTCGATTTGCGGAACGCGAACACTTCTTCCGCGATCTCGCCGTTCGACAGCTTGCTCAGCAACAGCGTCTTGTCGACGCCGATCAGCGATTCGAGATCGGCCAGTTCGATGAGTTCGAGTTCGCTGTTGATCGACACGTCGAGATCGTGATCGGCGACCTGCTGCGCGCGGTCGATCACGCGTGCGGCGTCGAACGTGACGACCTGGCGCGCATCGGACGACGCCGCGTAGTCGGTCGCGCCGCCGGCAACATCGGCCTGCGCGGCTTCGATCGTGACGAGGTTGAGCTTCTCCATGCGCCGCAGCATCGCAAGCACGTGCGGCCGCGAATGACCGGCAATCGCGCGACATTTGCGGATCACTTCGGCGAGCGGCACGGAAGTCTCGGCCGCATGCGCCTGCATCGGCCGGCGTGCCCACGAGTCGCCCGATTCGCGTGCATCGGCACCGGCCATCAGCGACAGCACATGTGCATACGACAACACGCCCGGCATGAAGTCGGCATGCGTATAGGTCGCGAGCTGATCGTCCTTGCGCTTCACGCGGCGAATCATCGTTCGCACGATATGACGCAGCAGCGCGGACACGCGCTCGATTTCCTCGTCGAGCATGCCGGCCGGCACGACCGTGAGCTGACAGAACGACAGCGCCTTCGCGGTATGTGCGCGCGGTTCGGCGGCGAGCAGCGCCGATTCGCCGAAGAATTCGCCGCGGCCGAGCGTCGCGACGATCACGCGCTTGTCGTCGCAGCGCGTGGACAGCTCGACCTTGCCGTCGGTGATGAGGAAGAGGACGGGCTCGCCCGCGAAGCCCTCCGAGTAAATGATTTCCCCGGGCGCGGCGGTACGCGTCCACGATTGCTGACGATTCACAAGTCGATCCCCCTGCTGCGCTGGTTGTTGCGGACTGTGCGTCGCACGTCTGAAGCATGCGATCGCGAGTCATCCCCGTGACTTGTTTACGTCATCGGGCGCAACGCCCTTTAGGGCATTCGTGCTCGTTTTGAACCGAAATCAAGGTGAAACGTTTGCGGGTTGCATGGGCGCATCGATCGTTCGTTTCGCCCACAGCACATGTAGTGAAATTGAAAGCCCGCCGCGATCGCGCGTCAGGTCAGAACTCCATGTCGAGTTCGTCGATGTCTTCGTGCTCGGCCTTCGCGGTCTCGATCCACTCGGCGACGAACGGATGCGCAAGCACGCGCATGCAGTACTCGGCGACGTCCGATTCGAGCTTCACGTCGTAGGTCAGGAAGCGCGTGACGACCGGCGCATACATCGCATCGGCGATGCCGATCTCGGCGCCAAACAGCCAGGGGCCGCCGTACTCCATCAGGCACTCGCGCCAGATCGTCACGATCCGTTCGATGTCGTGCTGCGCGCGCGACCAGATCCGGAAGCCGGGGAAGTGTCCGCGCAGGTTCATCGGCAGCGCGGAGCGCAATGCGCTGAAGCCGGAATGCATTTCGCCGCAGATCGACCGGCAATGCGCGCGTGCACGCCGATCGTCGGGCAGCAGCCGCGCCTGCGGGTGGATCTCGTTCAGGTATTCGGCGATCGCGAGCGTATCCCACACCGCGTTGCCGTCGTGCGTCAGGCACGGCACGAGGATCGACGGCGACAGCAACAGCAACTCCGCGCGCGACGTCGCATCGATCGGCACGCTGATGGTCTCGAACGAAAGCCCGCTCAGCTTCGCGAGCAACCAGCCACGCATCGACCACGACGAGTAATTGCGGCTGCTGATGGTCAGCGTCGTCTGTACGGTGGATTCCATGTCGCTCCCCTGCTGAATGTCGTTCGTGCCCCTGCACCGTAAACGGACGCGCCGCATGACCGCCCGCACCATGCCTGTGCGGTCCGTTCGCCGAACTGGCGCAACGTCGACGGCATCGCGGCAGGTGTCGCACGCCCGACCGGCAAGGCAACGCCTGGCCTTCGCCCGGCCGTCATCATGTCCCGCGCGCCGCCGCGCTCTGGAACCACGTGCAACGCGCGTGCCAGCCGGCATGCTGGCATACGGCTTGCCTCGTTCCTTGCAATGCGGCGTCACGAGCGACAGTCATGAATCTGCTTGCCTATCCGTTTTATCAATGGTCTGCGGAATGCCTCCGCCCGGCGCGTGCATGGGCAGCCGCCACGCGCGCAACGATGTCGCTGTGGCCGCCGGCGACGTCGACGCCGACGGGCCGCATGGTCGACGCGCTGTGCGAACTGCTCGAATGCTGCGCGTTCTCGCACCGGCGGCCGCCGTTCGGGATCGCATCGATCGTCGTCGACGGCGAAACGGTGCCGATCGTCGAGGAAGCGGCCGCGGCCACGCCGTTCGCGACGCTGCTGCATTTCCGCAAGGCGCGGCCGATCGCGCGCCAGCCGCGCGTGCTGATCGTCGCGCCGATGTCCGGGCACTTCGCGACCCTGCTGCGCGGCACGGTGCGCACGATGCTCGCCGATCACGACGTGTACATCACCGACTGGCACAACCCGCGCGACATCCCGCTGACGGCCGGCCGTTTCGGTTTCGACGAGTACGTCACGCACGTGGTCGACTTCATTCGCCACATCGGCCCGGACGCGCACGTGCTCGCGATCTGCCAGCCGACCGTCGCGTCGCTCGCGGCAGTCTCGCTGATGGCGGCCGGCGGCGATCCGGCGCAGCCGGCAAGCCTCACGCTGATGGCCGGCCCGATCGACTGCCGTGTGAATCCGACGAAGGTCAACGCGCTCGCGACGAGCCAGCCGATCGAATGGTTCGCGCGCAACCTGATCAGCGTGGTGCCGACGGGCTTCGTCGGCGCGCAGCGATGCGTGTATCCGGGCTTCGTGCAGGTGGGCGCGTTCATGTCGATGAACCCGGACCGGCATGCGGCGTCGTTCGCCGATCTGTACTACGAACGCGCGAAAGGCGACCCCGGGAAAGCCGACACGTTGCGGCATTTCTACGACGAATATTTCGCGACGGCCGATCTCACCGCCGAGTTCTATCTGGAAACGGTCGAGAAGGTGTTCCAGCAATACGCGCTCGCACGCGGCGAGCTGACAGTGGGCGACGTGCTCGTCGAACCGGCGGCAATTCATCGCACCGCGCTGTTGACGGTCGAAGGCGAGAAGGACGATATCTGCGCAGTGGGCCAGACGGTGGCCGCGCAGGAACTGTGTTCGGGGTTGCCGTCGTACCTGAAGACGCACCATGTACAGACGGGTGTGGGGCACTACGGCGTGTTCAACGGCAGCCGGTGGGAAACGCAGATCTATCCGATCGTGCGGGCGACGATTCACGACAACGAACCGTACGATCGCACCGTGGACGCGCAAGGCGACGCGAGCGGCACCCACTACGTCACGCTGCGCGCGCTGCTCGATGCGCGCGCAACCGGAATCGATACGGCAACCGACACGCAATCGCATCACGCGCACGCAGCGCCGGTAGCGACACAGTGAATCGCCCCGCCGAAGAGGCGGGGCGACGTTTGCTGCAGCATTCGGACGACGCGCGAGCGAAACTGTTCGCGCGCCGCGCCCGCTCGTTACGAACAAGCCTTGCCGTGCGACGCGTGGTAGCCCTTCGCCTTCGCGTCGGCTTCCGACATGTAGCTGCCGTGCTTCGTCTTGCCGTAGTACTTGTCGGTCGAGCAGTGATAGACCTTCGACGCGTCGTTCGCCCACACCTTGCCCGCGCCGCCGCCCGGCGCTGCGGCCGCGGTCGTCGCAGCGGCGCTCTTCGCGGGGGCGGTGCCCGATGCCGGCGCAGCGGAAGCCGCCGTTGCCGGCGCGGCGGCCGGTGCGCTCGCCGCGGCGGCAGCCGATGCGCCGTACCACGTCTTCACGCCCTTGTGGCCGGCACACGCGCCCTTCTTCGATGCGCCCGAGTAGAACGAGCCGTCCTTGCACAGCCCGGTCGTGCCGGCCGGCGCGCTGGCCGGAACCTGCGCGAACGCACCGATCGACACACCCATGCCGGCGACCAGCGCGGCGATCAACATCGTTTTTTTCATGGTCCTCTCCTGATTTGCCTGAATGATGAAAGCGTCCGGGATCTCCCCGGGAACAGCGACGGTTACCGCACCCAGCGGCACACGCGGTGATGGTGATGATCGAAGTGGCACACGCGGTGCGAATGCGCTTCGGCCAGTGCCGGCGCGAGCACGGCGCAAGCCAGTGCGGTTGCCGTCAGGATCTTCGCGATGCGGTTCATGGTGGAACTCTCCCGGATAGGTCAGCCGGTGGTCCGGCTGGTACCTCCTTAACGTCGGCCGTCGACAGGCCGTGCACCGCACCGGCGTGCAATTGACGATCTTTGACATCGCGTCGCCCATCGACGGCCGAAGCTGACGAACATCTTTCTTTTCTTTCCGGTTGTTCAGCTTCTCGACTGTTTGGAATTCGAAACAATGTGTCGAAACGGACAGCAAACAGCAGGTCGCGAATGTCGGCAGAGCAATAAAAAACCGCCCGAAGGCGGTTCGTCGAAAACGCACACCCGGCCGGCACGCTACGCACCGGCCTCGCCCCACGGCGTCGGCTCCGGCACCGCGCACGGCCCGTCGACGTCGATCGATTTGAAGTCGGCAGGCCCGACGATCTCCAGATACTCCATGTCCGGCGAGTAGTCGAACAGGTAGTGGACGATCCCCGGCGCCTGGTGCACGCAGTCACCGGCGGCCACCAGCGTTTCCTGTTCGCCGTACATGAAGCGCGCCCAGCCCTTCAGCATGATCACGATATGGAACTCGGCCTCGTGGCGGTGCCAGCCGGTGCCCGCCTCCGGTGCATGATTGGCCCTGACAAGTTGCGCGACGACCTTGCCGTTCGTCGCGGCGGCGATACCGAGATCGCGGTACAGAAAGAAGTCGCGCAGGCCTTCGCCTTGATAGGCGGTGTCCTGCGGCTTCACGTGGGAAAAAGCGGTGGTGGTCGGCGTGCTCATCGCGGTGCTCCTTCATCGAAAGGATCACGCGAGACAAGCATTAAGCGTTCCAGTTTTGCGGCGGTGCGAAACGGCGCGCGTGCTTACTTCAACCGCCCCGACAGAAACTGCCCGAGCCGCTCGCTTTTCGGATTCACGAGAATCTGCTGCGGATCGCCCTCTTCCTCGATCTTCCCCTGATGCAGGAAGATCACGTGGTTCGACACGTTGCGCGCGAAACCCATCTCGTGCGTGACGACAACCATCGTCCGTCCTTCCTCGGCAAGCTTCTGCATCACCTTCAGCACTTCGCCCACCAGTTCCGGATCGAGTGCCGACGTCGGCTCGTCGAACAGCATCACTTCCGGCTCCATCGCGAGTGCGCGTGCGATCGCGACGCGCTGCTGCTGGCCGCCCGACAGGTGGGACGGGTACATGCCCTCGACGCGCGGCGCGAGCCCGACCTTCTCCAGATACGTGCGCGCCCGCTCGATCGCCTCGTCACGGCCGACGCCGAGCACGGCCATCGGCGCCTCGATCACGTTCTCGAGCACCGTCATGTGCGCCCACAGGTTGAAGTGCTGGAACACCATCGACAGCTTCGTGCGCATGCGCTGCAGCTGCTTCTGGTCGGCCACGCGCAGCGCGCCGTTGCGGTCGCGCGTGGTCTGGATCGGCTCGCTGCCGATCGTGATCTGCCCCGAGCACGGCTGTTCGAGGAAGTTGATGCAGCGCAGGAACGTGCTCTTGCCTGAGCCGCTCGAGCCGATGATGCTGATCACGTCGCCGGCCTTCGCCTTCATCGACACGCCCTTCAACACCTCGTTGTCGCCGAATTTCTTGTGCAGGTTGTCAACGGTAAGCTTGTACATGCTGGGTCCTTCGTTGCGAATCTTGCGAATGCGTTAATGGCCGCGCGGCGCGAGGTACGCGAGCCAGCGCGTCTCGAGCTTGCGGAACGCCCAGATGAGCGCGAACACGACGACCGCGTACAGCACGGCCGCGATGCCGTAGGCCTGGAACGACATGTACGTCGCCGAATTGACGTCGCGCGTGACCTTCAGGATGTCGGGCACGGTCGCGGTGAACGCGAGTGTCGTCGCGTGCAGCATCAGGATCACTTCGTTGCTGTAGCTCGGCAGCGAGCGGCGCAGCGCGGACGGCAGGATGATGCGCGTATAGAGCTTGAAGCGCGACATCCCGTACGCCATCCCGGCCTCGATCTCGCCGGCCGACGTCGCCTTGATCGCGCCCGCGAAGATCTCCGTCGCATACGCGCATTCGTTCAGCACGAACGCGAGCAGCGTGCAGTTCATCGCGTTGCGGAAGAATGTGTCGAGCAGCACGTGGTCGTGCACGACCTGCAGGCTGTAGATGCCCGTGTAGCACATCAGCAGCTGCACGTAGAGCGGCGTGCCGCGGAATACGTACGTATAAAGCCACACGGGGCCGGAGATCCAGCGGTTCGACGACGCGCGCGCGATCGCGAGCGGTACGGCGAGCGCGAAGCCGAGCGCGATCGACACGACCAGCAGCCACAGCGTGATCGCGAGGCCGCTGAAGCGGTAGCCGTCGGAATAGAGATAGCTTTGCCAGTACTGGCTGACGAGTTCGATCACAGTGCGAGCCTCCGGACACCGACGGAATAACGTTTCTCGAGGTGATGCAGCACGACGTTCGACACCGTCGTGATCGCGAGGTAGATCGCGCCCGCGGCCAGCGTGAAGAAGAAGAAATCGAGCGTGCTCTTGCCCGCATCCTGCGACGCCTTCACGACGTCGGCGAGGCCGATGATCGACACGAGCGCTGTGGCCTTCACGAGCACCTGCCAGTTGTTGCCGATGCCCGGCAGCGCGAAACGCATCATCTGCGGGAACAGGATGCGGTGAAACACGCGCCAGCCGCTCATTCCGTATGCGAAACCCGCTTCGAGCTGGCCGCGCGGCACCGCGAGGAACGCACCGCGGAACGTCTCGGTGAAGTACGCGCCGTAGATGAAGCCGAGCGTCACGACGCCGGCCACGAACGGGTCGATGTCGATCTGATCCCAGCCGAGCAGGTCGGTCACGTTGTTCAGCAGGATCTGGATCCCGTAGAACAGCAGCAGCATCAGCACGAGGTCGGGCACCGCGCGGATCAGCGTCGTGTAGAACGTGCCGACCGATTTCAGCACGCGGTTGGCCGACAGTTTCGCGGCCGCGCCCGCGAGGCCCAGTATCAGCGACGCGGCGAGCGACAGCACCGCCAGCTTCACGGTCTCGACCGTGCCGGCCCACAGCAGCGGGCCAAATCCTTGGAAGATCATGTAAGGGATCCAGAACGATGTGGCTGGATTGTCAACAGCCATTAAGCGCGCATCAAACGAGTTCTGCGCACGACGTGATGCTGCCGGCTCATCAAGCCGGACGCGTCACGCGAAGGGTGTGGCGTGCGCCGCGATCGATGCGCGCCGCACGGGCGGCTAGCCGCCGTCGACGCCGAAGCGAATCGTCGACCCATCCTTGGCGTGCGCACTGACCGCGATGCAAGCGAGGGCAATACCGAGCGCGAGTTTCTTCATGGCGTTCCTGTCAGAGGCGAACTGGGGCGGGTTCCGGTCGGGCTGCCCGACGTGAACCCTGCCAACCGGGAAATCGCCCGTTCCGGCGACGCCCCAAGTTGTACATACAACTTTGCCTTTCAGGGAGAGGGCCAGCAATCCGTGTTTATCTCTAATTGTCGGTGGATTAGCATCCGCGAGCATGATTTTCCTTAATTTTCAATTAATTACGGTTTACGCAAGGATGAATGATGGCCTTCTTGCGGTGCAAAGAAGCGGCCGAACGATGCGCGGGCGCTGTCTAGACTTCGCTAGCCGCAGCGGCTTTTTCCTCACCCGCTAGCCCGTCATCCAACGACAGCGTTGCCGCCGCGCGCTCGTCATGCCCCCGAGCCCTTGATCGCCGGCGCGGTGCGGCCCGGCACGTTGTTTACGCATCCTTTGCAGGCGCGCGGCGAGTCTATACACCGTCTCGCCACAGCGATTTCTAGAATGGGGCCATGTCCAAGACGAGATCTCCGCGGTGCGGAGTACGACGCGACCGGGGATGAGCATATGAAACCGACCAGAACCGATTCCGGTACTTCACGCGACCTGCCGCCCGCTCGTTCGCGGCGCCATTCTCCCGCGGACACACTCGTGCTGCTATCGATCCGCGTCGAATCGGACAACCTCGCGGCCGTGCGGCGCCAGCTGCATCAGGCCGTCGGCGCCGCGCTCAACTGCTACACGGCCGCGATCGACAACCACACCGGGTGCGCATGCATCGAACTCGAAGTCGCGCGGTCGCAGGCGTCGCCCGCGATCCTGTCGATCCTGCGCGTGCTGCCGGCCGCCGAGTTCGGCACGATCCGCCTGTTGCAGCACTAGCCGGCGTTCGCCGCCACGCGTGACACGCATCACGCGCTCCCCCTTTCATCGATTCGCTCGCGCGTCTTCCCACGAACACGCGCGACGGATCGTCGTTCCCGTCGCAACGGGCCTTTCCAGGAAATACATGCAATGAAAAAAGCAGTCGTCGGTACCCTGTCATTCGCATTCATCGGCGCCGCCGCGCATGCGCAAAGCAGCGTCACGCTCTACGGGATGCTGGATGCCGGCATCGCCTATACGAACAACCAGTCGGGCAAAAGCGCGTGGCAGCAAGGCAGCGGCCTGCTGTCGAACACGGTCTTCGGGCTGAACGGCAACGAGGATCTCGGCGATGGCCTGCATGCGCTGTTCCGACTCGAAAGCGGCTTCAATCTGAACAACGGCACGCAGTCCTATCGAAACACGCTGTTCGGCCGCCGCGCGTACGTCGGCCTGCAGAGCGACCGGTACGGCACGCTGACGCTCGGCCGCCAGTACGACGCCGTGGTCGACTATCTCGGCCCGCTCGCGCTGGCGAACAACGGCGACGGGAACAACCTCGCGTCGCATCCGTTCGACAACGACAACCTCGACGATTCGTTCTACATCGACAACGCGGTGAAATACACGAGCCCGACGCTCGCCGGCTGGCAGTTCGGCGGCCTGTACGGGTTCAGCAACGCAGCCGGCGGCTTCGCGAACAATCGCGCATACAGCGCGGGCGTGTCGTATGCGAACGGGCCGGTCAGCCTCGGCGCCGCGTACCTGCAACTCAATCGCGGCGGCTTGACGACGGGCGGCGCACTGTCGACGAACGACGCGCCGAACTTCCCGGCCGTGAGGCAGCGCGTGATGGGCGCCGGCGGCAGCTATGCGTTCGACCGGCTGACGATCGGCGCGTTGTGGACGCATGCGATGTTCGACGAGACGGCCGCATCGTCGCTGCCCGGCGCGCTGAACGCGCTGCGCTTCGACAACTACGAACTCAACGCACGCTATGCGCTGACGCCGGCGGTTTCGTTCGCGCTCGCCTATACGTTCACCGACGGCCGCTACGACGACGCAACCGGCAGCCACCGGCCGAAGTGGCACCAGGCGACGCTGATGGCCGACTACGCGCTGAGCAAGCGCACCGACGTGTATGCGGAAACCGTGTACCAGCACGCGTTCGGCGTGCCGTCGGGCGCGACGCTCGGCTTCGCGAACGTCACGGGGCTCGCGGCTTCGTCGACCCGCACGCAGGTGGTCGCCACGGTCGGCATCCGCCATCGGTTCTGACCGCGCGAGCCGTCGAAGGCCGGCACGCTCTGTGCAATCCCGCATGGACGCGCGCCGGCCGAACAGAGATCATTCGGGGAATCCGGGCCGGCGCGCCCGCGAAACCGGTACACTCGGCGCCGGGCGTGCGCCGGATCGGCATTCGGCGGCGACCCGCTGCCGACTCTGAATCGTGATCCCATGACCACACCGATCTATCAGGAAATCAAGGACTTCATCCTCGCGCGCATTCATGCCGGCGAATGGGCGGAAGGCGACCAGGTGCCGTCGGAGAACGAGCTCGCGCGCGAATTCAACGTCGCGCGGATGACCGTCAACCGCGCGCTGCGCGAGCTGACGGCCGAACAGGTGCTCACGCGCACGCGCGGCTCCGGCACGTACGTCGCGTCGCCGAAATACGAATCGACGCTCGTCGCGATCCGCAGCATCTCCGACGAAGTCGCCGCGCGCGGCCACGGCTATCGCGCGCAGGTGCTGCTGGTCGGCGCGGCCGTCGCCGATGCGAAGCTCGCCGACGAACTGCAGCTCGACACCGGCAGCCCGATCTTCCATTCGCGCGTGCTGCACTTCGAGAACGACACGCCGGTGCAACTGGAAGAACGCTGGGTCAACCCGGCCTGCGCGCCCGAATACGCGCTGCAGGACTTCACGACGACGACGCCGAACCAGTACCTGACGCGCGTCGCGCCGCTGCAGCGCGTCGAATACCGGATCGAGGCCGCGATACCCGATGCCGACACGCGCCGCCACCTGGCGATGGACGATCGCGAGCCGTGCCTGCTGCTGCATCGGCGCACGTGGTCGCAGGGGTTGGTCGCGTCGGTCGCGAACCTGTGGCATCCGGGCAGCCGCTACCGGTTCACCGGGCATTTCTGATCCGATGCCGATGCGCGGGCTCACCTCGCGCGCGGTCGTACCCATCGTTCGATCGCACCGACGGCCTGCTTCAAGCCATCCTCCTGCGCGAGGCGCGCACCGAGTTCTGTCGCACGCGCCTTCGTCTCGCCCCGTTCGGCAAACGCAATGGCCCGCGCCAGCGCGACGGCGTCCATACGCTGCCCCGCGACCGGTGCATCCGCGACACCGAGCCGTTGCAGCCGGTTCGCCCAGAAGAACTGATCGCCCGCGAACGGCGCGACCACCGACGGAATACCGGCCCGCGCGGCCGAATGCGCGGTGCCCGAGCCGCCGTGATGCACCGCCATCGCGACGCGCGGGAACAGCCAGTCGTGCGGCGTGTCGCCGATCACGCGAACGTGCGCGGGCAGCAGCGACGCATCGATACCGCTCCAGCCCGGATAGAACAGTGCGCGCCGGCCGGCCAGCGCCTGCGTCAGCGCCGCGGCCATCGCCGCGCGATCGAAGCCGGCCATGCTGCCGAAACCGATGTACACAGGCGGCTCGCCCGCGTCGAGAAACGCCGCGAGTTCGGGCGGCGGCGCCCACGCACGCGCATCGATCCGCCACTGGCCGCAGGCCTGCACGTTCGCCGGCCAGTCGGCCGGGCCGGACAGCAGCGCGGGCGACACGCCGTACAGCATCGGATGATCGGTCCACACGTGCTTGCGCGGCGGCAATCCGCATACGCTGGCCCGCGCGGCATTCGTCGACTTCCTGAACGCCTGCCACAGCAACGCATTCACGAACCGATGGCTCGCGCGATTCAGCCAGCGCGGCACCTTCCCCGGCGGCAGGAACGGCGACGCGAATTCGGCGGTCGGCGTGATCGGAATCATGCCCGTGCCGATCGCCGGTATGCGTCGATACTCGGCGATCGACAACCCGACGAACGACGCGAGCCCCGACACGAGGATCGCGTCGCACCCGGCCGACGCGTCCGTGACTTCGCGCATCCATGCGGCCGTGTTCGCATTCGCGATCGCCGCGAGCGCCTTCGACGTATCGGTGAAACCGCCGCGCCCGCGCACCGCATCGGCCAACACGCCTTCCGGCGCAATCGCGCGACGGATCTCGCCGGACAGCGGCGCCGACGGCATGCCGAGCGCGGCGGCCGCCCCGAGCGTCGCCGCGTCGGCCAGCAACCGGACGTCGTGGCCGGCATCGGTCAGCGCGCGGCCGAGCGCCGCGAGCGGGCGCGTGTCGCCTTCGGTGCCGTAGGTGGCGATGACGAGTTTCATGCGGGGCTCCTCGTGCACGGCGGGAAAGGATGGTTTCAAAAAAGTGCACGTCGTATACTAATGCAATTCGTACACTTTCAGTCAACCGCCCTGCCATGACGATTCCGACCGACGATCCGGGCCGCCGCGCGCGCAAGCGCATCCAGATGCTCGCGCATCTCGCCGCGACCGGCGCGCGCCTGTTCGATGCGCACGGCTACGATGCCGTCACGATGGAGCAGATCGCCGCGCAGGCCGACGTCGCGAAGCGCACGCTGTACAACCACTTTCCGACGAAGGAAGCCGTGCTCGCGCACTGGCTGGAAGGCGAACTCGCGCGCGATCTCGCGCATCTGCAGCACGACGTCGCACGGCGCAAGACCTTTGCATCACGCATCGGCTGCGTGCTCGACGCGTCGGCCGCGTGGTGCGAACAACATCCGGTGTATTTGCTCGCGTACCTGCGGCACCGCTTCCTGAGCATCGGCGCAGCCGAACCGGAGCGTGCGGGAGAGAACGGCAGCGATATCGCACTGGTGTGGCGGCAACTGATCGCAGCCGGCCAGCAGGCCGGCGAACTGAACGCCGCGCTGCGGGCCGATCAGCTCGCGACGTGGTTCCATCACCTGTATCTCGCGGCGATGCTGCGCTGGCTGACCGTGCCGGGGCTGTCGCTGAAACGGGAGTTTCAGTCGGTCGCGAAGCTGTTCATCGAGGGCGCGGAAGCCAAACGGTGACGCATGCAGGCCCTTGCATCATGGGTGCTGCGGCGCCCAACCACCGACTCGCAAGCGCCCCGAAGAACGTCGCGTAGCCGGGCAATGCAGCAGCGCAACCGGCCGTGGGACGCAGTGACCGCATCGCACGTCGCACACACATTGTTACAACGAACACACACTTCGCATGCCAAATTTCCTGCGCAGCAGTATGCTGATGCGGTACGGCTGCGCGTGGTGCATCGGGCAATCCCGTAGTTGGCACCTGACCGCGCCGCCGTCGCGACCGCAATCATGCGTTGCAAGGAGGGTTGTGATGGCCACCACGCATCAGCACTTCCACCTCGAACTACGGCACGCCACCGCGCCGACCTACTTCATCAGTTATCTGTTCCCCGCGTTGCTGTTCATCTACGAACTGCTGCGCGTCGGCCAGTGGATCCGCGATCACGGGATGCAGTTCGTCGCGTTCAAGCAGATGGGCTACGAGTATCTGCTGATGCTGCTGTTCGTCGGGCTGCAGATCGTCGTCGAGGCGATCTTCCTGCTCGGCGCGGCGATGCGCAAGGATCATCGCGATTTCGAGCACCGCTTGCCGAACGTGATTCTCGGCATCGGTCTGTCGATCGTGCTGCTGGCGATCGATCTCGGGATCCAGCTTTCGTTCTGACGGCCAGCGGGCGTCCGCCCGCTGGCGATGGCGAGCGCGCTCAGGGGCGCGCGTCGCGCAGCAACGTCGCGACGGCGGCCAGCACGTCGTCCGTCCGCTCGCGGTGCGGCATGTGTCCGCAGCCGGCGAGCAACAGGAACGACGACGGCCCCGCGACGCGCGCGGCGATCCGCTTCGGATGCACATCGGACCCGTATTCGTCGTCTTCGCCGTGAATCGCGAGCGTCGCGCACTGCACGCGCGGCAAGTCGTCGTCGAGATTCCAGTCGCGAAACGCCGGCGACAGCCACGTGTCGACCCACGCGCGCAGCACCCATTCGGCCTTGTCGCCGTGATAGCGCGCGAGCCGGTCGAGTTGCCCCGGTTCGTCGAACTGCCGCCCCGCGTCGCGAATGCCGGCCAGCGTGCGATCCTCGACGAACGCCTGCGCGGCGACCGTCACGAGCGCGCGGCAACGCGCCGGATGCGCGGCCGCACAGCCGACCGCCATCCCGCCGCCGACGCTGTGCCCGAATGCGACGAACGTATCGACGCCGAGCTGCGCCAGTACCGCGGCGAACGCCTGATCCGCCTCATCGCGCACGAAGGTCGTGCCGAGCTGGCCCGGATGACGGTCCGAACGGCCGAAACCAAGACGGTCGTATGCGATCACGTCGCGTTGCGTCGCGCGGGCGAGCTGCGCGGGGAAGTCGCGCCACAGGTCGACGCAGCCGAGCGAATCGTGCAGCAGCACGATCGGCGCCGCCTGCCGCGCCGGCCCCGCATGCCAGCGTTTCGCAAAAAGGCGCCCTTGCGGCGTCTCGACGGTCGTCTCCTCGATCTCGATATCGGTCATGTGTCGGTCGTCTGCATGAAAGCGGCCGCGCGTCGGCGGCCGCATCGAATCCGGGCATGGTGGCCTGCCGGCGCGCGCGGCGTCAAGCAAGCCCAAGCCCCTTTTGCCCGCGCGTTCATTCGGGCTGCGGCGGCAGATACTCCATCTGCGCTTCGTCGTACAGCCGGTAGATCAGCGCCTGCATCGCGCGGATGTCCTCCGATTCGTCGAGCATGCGCATGCTCATGATGATCGGCGACACGAGGTTCGGATCGTCGAGCGGCTTGTAGCTGATGTCGTCGCGCTTGAGCCCGTACACGCTCTGCGGCACGACCGACACACCCTCGCCCATCGCGACGAGGCCGAGCGCGATCTGCAGCTCGCGCGTCTCGTAGATCTTGCGCGGCTGCAGCGCGCGATCGTGGAAGGCCGCGAGCACCTGGTCCGCGTAGCTCGGGCGCGGCGCCTTCGGAAAGATGATCAGCGTGTCGTTGACGAGATCGTGCAGCGACAGCACCGGCTTCGCGCTGTCGAGCACGTGGCCGACCGGCAGCGCGACGATCATCCGCTCCTCGCGCAGCACGACGCGCCGCACGCTCGGATCCTCGTGGCGGATGCGCCCGAACCCGACGTCGATGCGCCCTTCCTTCAGCGCCTTGATCTGGTCCATCGTCGACATCTCGTGCAGGCTCAGCTCGACGGTCGGATATTCGCTGCGAAAGCGCCGGATGATCTTCGGCAGCATCCCGTACAGCGTCGAGCCGACGAAACCGACCGACATGCTGCGCTCGATCTTGCCGACCCGCTTCGTCATCGATTCGAGTTCGGTGGTCTGCGCGAGCAACTGCACCGCATGCGAATAGAAGAAGCGCCCGGCATCGGTCAGCTTCAGCGGCCGCGCGGTGCGCTCGAACAGCGGCACGCCGAGCGCTTCCTCGAGCTGCTGAATTTGCCGGCTCAGCGGCGGCTGCGCGATATGCAGCCGTTCCGCCGCCCGCGTGAAATTCCGCTCTTCGGCCACCGCGACGAAGTAGCGGAGGTGTCTCAACTCCATGTTCGATGCCTCCCGGCGAGCAGTCCGGCGCGCAACCGCGGCCGGATGATGTCGTCACGATACCGCAGGCGGGGCCGACCGCGACATGCGCCGCTGCCGCTGTGCGCCACGACGCGCCGTCCAAAGCAAAACGGGAAGCCCGCAAGCTTCCCGTCGTGTCAGCGCCGCCTTGCGGCAGCGTCGCCACCGCGCATCACGCCTCGGTCGCATACAGCGCATCGCGCTGCTCGTCGCTCAGCGAGTCGAGCGGCACGTCGGGCCACTGATAGCAGATCATCGTGCCGTACAGCTCGGCCAGGCAGTTGCTGCCGGCGTCGAGCGCGTAGCCGTCCTCGCCGTCCGGCGCCGGCGGGTACACTTCGCGCCACGCATTGATCGCGGCTTCGATTCGCACGATGGAAACGGGTCCGGCCTTCCGCTCGGCGGGTGATGCGCTCATGAATTCCTCTGGGTTGCGCGCTCCGCGGGCCGTGCCGGCCGGCTGGAGCGATGAAAACGCCGGGCGTCTCGCCGGCCGCCGCGCGCCGCGCGCGCCGGATGCCGATCCGTGCTGCGCCTGTCGCGCCGGCCGGGCCGTGGCCCGGTAGGGTCGGGCAATATAACCGGCTTTGACCCCGCGCAGGCAAAAGCCGGGCAAAAAAAACGGGAAGCGCACTGGCTTCCCGTTTCGTCGTCCGTCGCGCGGCCGCCTGCCGCGCCGGCGTCAGCCCGCGGTTTCGCGGTTCGTCACCGGCTGCCGCTGCGCGCCGCGGCTCGCGGCGATCCACGGCGCGATCTCCATGTCCTCGTAGCGCACGAACCGGCTCTTCTTCAGGAACCGGAAGCCGAGCCACACGACGACGAACAGCGGAATGCCGACATAGGTCGCGGTCACGCCGGCCCAGTCGATCCGGTTCGCGAGAAACGCCTGGTAATCCTGGCCGAGCGCGATCACGAGGCACAGCACGAACGCGAACAGCGGGCCGAACGGGAACCACTTCGACTGGTACGGCAACTGGTCGAGCGAATACCCCTGCTTCACGTAGCCCTTGCGGAACCGGTAGTGGCTGACCGCGATGCCGAGCCACGCGATGAAGCCCGTCATCCCCGACGTATTCAGCAGCCACAGGTAGACGGTCTTGTCGCCGTACAGCGACGTGAAGAAGCACAGCGCGCCGACGGCGGTGGTCGCGTACAGCGCGTTGCGCGGCACGCCGCCGGGCGACAGCTTCGCGAACATCTTCGGCGCGCGGCCTTCGGTGGCGAGGTTGTAGAGCATCCGCGTCGACGCGTACATGCCCGAGTTGCCGGCCGACAGCACGGCCGTCAGGATCACCGCGTTCATCACGCCGGCCGCGAACGCGAGGCCCGCGTGGCGGAACACGAGCGTGAACGGGCTCACGCCGATGTCGGTCACGTCCGTCTTCAGCAGGTTCGGGTCGGTGTACGGAATCAGCACGCCGATCACGAAGATCGCGAACACGTAGAACAGCAGAATGCGCCAGAACACCTGACGCACCGCGCGCGGGATCGTCGTGCGCGGGTTTTCCGATTCGCCGGCCGCGACGCCGATCAGTTCGGTGCCCTGGAACGAGAAGCCCGCGATCATCGCGACGCCCATCAGCGCCGGCAGCCCGCCCGCGAACGGCGCGTCGCCGATCGTCAGGTTGCCCCAGCCGTTGGCCGGCGCGCCCTTCAGAATGCCGAAGATCATCAGCAGCCCGACGCCGATGAACGCGACCACGGTGACGACCTTGATCAGCGCGAACCAGTATTCGGCTTCGCCGAAACCGCGCACGGTGAGCGCATTGAGCAGGAACATCACGGCGAGGAACGCCGCGCTCCACCACACGCCCGGCACGTCCGGGAACCAGTAGTGCATCACGAGCTGCGCGGCGACGAGCTCCACCGCGATCGTCACCGCCCAGTTGTACCAGTAGTTCCAGCCGAGCGCGAAGCCGAAGCCTTCGTCCACGTATTTCGCGCCGTAGGTCGCGAACGAGCCCGACACCGGCATGAACGCGGCCATCTCGCCGAGGCTCGTCATCAGGAAATAGACCATCAGGCCGATCAGCATGTACGCGACCATCGCGCCGCCGGGGCCGGCCTGCGAGATCGATGCGCCGGACGCGACGAACAGGCCCGTGCCGATCGAGCCGCCGATGGCGATCATCGTCAGGTGGCGCGCCTTCAGCGCGCGATGAAGCTTGGGTGGGTTCGCGGACGAACCGGGTGGGTCGGAATTCGGAATTGCGGACATAAACGAGACGAACGTTGAGCGGGCCGGCATCCGTAGCCGGCGCATGCGGAATCGGAGCGCGGTGCGCGTCCTGCGATGCATTCGATGCGGCCCCGATACGCGTTGCGCGGCGGGCGCCTGCGGCGAAGCGCGGATTCTACCTGATTCGATAGGGGGACAGCGCGGGTCGGGCCGCCCGCCGCCACGCCGGAGAATTCGCGGAATCAACGGGTTGGCATCGGGCCGAGACGACCGCCGCCCGCTGTGGCAAAAACACGACTACCGCCGGATCATTCGATTTTCATTTGTCCCGGTCAGCCCGCAATCCTGTCCCGATCCGCCAAATACCGCGTCGATACGCAAAATCGACTGATGATTATGCGATTAATCAGACAATAAGAGCGACACTGCCCATTGATTCAAATCAAGTGGCCCGCACGCAATGGGGTAATGATGCGTAACCGTTTCGAATCACCGTCTCCGCATGCATGTTTTGCATGTGCACGCGAATTTCAGGATTTCGCGGGATAATGGCGCTTAATTCGAAATAATCAGCGCGCGGAACCGCCAACGACGCGAGTAGCCGCCGCCCGCCCCCCCCCGAGGATGAAGTCATTCCCGCTGCCCGCCACGTTGCGCCGCCATACCGCGTCGATCGTGGCACGCATTCTGTCGCCCCGCGGCGTACTCGTGGCGGGCATCGTCCTGCTGATGTTCAGTTGGGGACTTTCCACGTCGCTATTAATCGAGGCACGGCGCGACGCGTATGACCATGCGGTCGAAAATGCGCGCAACCTGATGCTGCTGATCGAACGCGATATCGCGCGCAATATCGAACTCTACGATTTGTCGCTGCAAAACGTCGTCGACGGCATCGCCGATCCGGAACTGACGACCTTGCCGCCGCGCCAGCGCCACCGGCTGCTGTTCGACCGCGCGGCGACCGGCGCCTATCTCGGCTCGATTTTCGTGATGGATGCGCACGGCAATATCACGATCGATTCGACCGATTCGCCCGCGCGGCAAGGCAATTTCGCCGACCGCGACTATTTCGCCGTGCATCGCGACCGGCTCGCCCCCGGCCTCTACATCAGCCGGCCATACGCGTCGCGGCTGCGCGGCGGCGCGCTGACGATCGCGCTGAGCCGCCGGATCAACCGGCCCGACGGCACGTTCGGCGGGATCGTCGTCGGCACGCTCAGCATCGACTACTTCCGCGCGCTGCTCGACGGCATCGCGGTCGGCCGGCACGGCAGCGCGGCGATCGTCGAGGACAACGGCACGCTCGTGTCGCGCCTGCCGTACGACACGCGGGTGGTCGGCCTCGACCTGCACGACTCGCCGCTGTTCATCGACGCGCAGCGCGGCCGCGCCGGCGAGCTGACCGGTGTCGGCGCCATCGACGGCGTGCGGCGCATCTATGTTTACAAGCATCTCGCCGGGCTGCCGCTGATCGTCGACGTCGCGCCCGCCGAGATCGACGTCTACGCGTCGTGGCGCCACCGCGCGGTGTGGACCGTCGTGCTGATGAGCCTGTTCACGGCGTTCATCGCGTGGGGCTCGCTCGCGCTGTCGCGCGAGCTGAAGCGCCGGCAGGACGCCGAATCGAAGCTGTACCGGCTCGCGCACACCGATTCGCTGACCGGCCTCGACAATCGCGGCACGTTCGACGCGGTGCTCGCGAAGGAGGCGCAGCGCGCGTCGCGCAGCGGCCGTCCGTTGTCGGTCCTGTTCGTCGACGTCGATCACTTCAAGGCGTTCAACGACTACTACGGCCACCCGGCCGGCGACGACGTGCTGCGCCAGGTCGCGCAATCGCTGTCGCGCTGCCTGCGCCGCGACAGCGACCACGTCGCGCGCTACGGCGGCGAGGAATTCGTCGTCACGCTGCCCGACACCGACGCGCCGGGCGCGGCAACCGTCGCCGAAGGGATCCGGCGCGCGATCGCGGGGCTCGACATCGAACACGTGAAGAGCCCGTACGGGCGCGTCACGGCCAGCATCGGCACGGCCACCGCCGCCGACGGCCGGATGAACGCCGCGACGCTGCTGCGGCGCGCCGACGAAGCGCTGTACCGCGCGAAGTCCGGCGGCCGCAACCGCGTGCTGGACGCGCAGTCGAGCGCGGCCGACGCGTGACGTGACGTGATGCGATGTAGTGCGACGTGCCGCATGATCCGATGCGGCCGCCTGCCGCCCGGCCACGCCCCGGCGGCCCCGCCGTGGACAGCCCACGCGCGTTCGGCTAGCGTTACGTCTGCTGCGCATGCGGCGCGGCGCCGGCCCGCGCACGCCGCCGTGCGCGTTCCGGCCACTCCCGCTCCGTCATGACCGCCCCGCTCCCGACCCGACTGCCGCCGCTTGTCCGCCACGCGCTTCGCCCGCTGCTCGACCCGTACCGCCGCTACCGGCACGCGAAGCTGATCCATGCGGCGCGCGTCGCGCTCGCGATTCTCGTGTCGATCGCGCTGTCCACGGGGCTGAACGTGCCGCATGGCGAATGGTCGACGATCACCGTGCTGATCGTCGTCGGCGGGCTGCAGCACCACGGCAACATCCGCAAGAAGGCGGCCGAACGGGCGCTGGGCACGTCGATCGGCGCGCTGGCGGGGCTCGGGCTGATCCTCCTGTACTCGTTCCTGCACGCGCCATTCGCGATCTACCTGCTGATGGCCGTCGGGTGCGGCGTCTGCGCGTATCACGCGATCGGCAAGGCCGGCTACATCGCGCTGCTGTCGGCGATCACGATGGTGATCGTCGCCGGGCACGGCGACAACGAGATCGTCGACGGCCTGTGGCGCGCGGTGAACGTGCTGGTCGGCATCGCGATCGCGCTGGCGTTCTCGTTCGCGCTGCCGCTCTACGCGACCTATTCGTGGCGCTACAAGCTCGCCGACGCGCTGCGCGCGTGCGCGGCCGTGCATGCGCGGCTCGCGGGCGACCGCCACGTGAGCAACGACGCGCACCTGAAGGAAATGGCCGCGCTCAGCACGCTGCTCGTGCAGTTGCGCTCGCTGATGCCGTCGGTGTCGAAGGAATGCGAGACGTCGATGACGCAGCTCGAGGCGATCCAGCGCAGCCTGCGCCTGTGCATCGGGTATCTGGAGATCCTGTCGAGCGCGCTGCCGGCCGCCGACGACGTGGCGGCCCGCGAATACATGCGCGTCGAGATGAAGGGCGTGAACCGGCGCATTCGCGACACGCTGGTCGGCGCGAGCCGCGCGCTCAAGTTCGGCACGCCGAGCCGGCTTGCGCCGCGCCGGCGGCCGGTCGACCCGCCGCACGACGCGCCGCCGCCGCAGTTGTCCGGCTACGTGTCGATCACGGCCAAGCTGGCCGGCGAAGTCGATCAGTTGCGCGAGCGGCTGCTCGATACCGCACGGTCGTGGAATATCTGAGGCCCCGGTTTCACCTGAAAATCTTTCATATGCCTTTCGGAACAGCGAAGCGGTGCGCTGCCCACTGCGACTTGGGTTGACGGCCGATCCGGCCCCGGAAATCCGGCCGGCGCCCGGCTCGCCCACGCGTGTTTCGGCGGCGATGCAACGCCGTCCGGCACCGCGTTCTCCAGCCGGTTAACCGCCCGTCAGGCCCGCCGCGACAGGGGCGACGACGGTTCCGCACCAAAATCAACCCTTGCCCCAACTTCCCGGACAGCCGATACTCGCATATTCCGCGAAATACGATCCCACCGGCTTCAATCCACGGTAATTCCTATGAGCACGATTCTCGAAAGCCTCCCGACCGGCCAGAAGGTCGGTATCGCCTTCTCCGGCGGCCTGGACACCAGCGCCGCGCTGCACTGGATGAAACTGAAGGGCGCCGTCCCGTACGCATACACGGCGAACCTCGGCCAGCCCGACGAAGACGATTACGACGCGATCCCGAAACGCGCGATCGAATACGGCGCAGCCGGCGCCCGCCTGATCGACTGCCGCGCGCAGCTCGTCGCCGAAGGCATCGCGGCGCTGCAAAGCGGCGCGTTCCACATCACGACCGCCGGCGTCACGTACTTCAACACGACGCCGATCGGCCGCGCCGTGACGGGCACGATGCTCGTCGCCGCGATGAAGGAAGACGGCGTCAACATCTGGGGCGACGGCAGCACGTACAAGGGCAACGACATCGAGCGCTTCTACCGCTACGGCCTGCTCGTGAACCCGGATCTGAAGATCTACAAGCCGTGGCTCGACCAGACGTTCATCGACGAGCTCGGCGGCCGCGCCGAAATGTCCGAATTCATGAACCAGGCCGGCTTCGCGTACAAGATGTCGGCCGAGAAGGCGTATTCGACCGATTCGAACCTGCTCGGCGCGACGCACGAAGCGAAGGATCTGGAAAGCCTCGAAAGCGGCATCAAGATCGTGAACCCGATCATGGGCGTCGCGTTCTGGCGCGACGACGTGAAGATCGCCGCCGAGGAAGTCACGGTGCGCTTCGAAGCCGGCCAGCCGGTCGCGCTGAACGGCGTCGAGTTCAAGGATCAGGTCGAGCTGCTGCTGGAAGCGAACCGCATCGGCGGCCGCCACGGCCTCGGCATGAGCGACCAGATCGAGAACCGGATCATCGAGGCGAAGAGCCGCGGCATCTATGAAGCCCCGGGCCTCGCGCTGCTGTACATCGCGTACGAGCGTCTCGTCACCGGCATCCACAATGAAGACACGATCGAGCAGTACCGCGAGAACGGCCGCCGCCTCGGCCGCCTGCTGTACCAGGGCCGCTGGTTCGACCCGCAGGCGATCATGCTGCGCGAAACCGCGCAGCGCTGGGTCGCCCGCGCGATCACCGGCGAAGTGAAGATCGAACTGCGCCGCGGCAACGACTACTCGATCCTGAGCACGAAGTCGCCGAACCTCACGTATCAGCCGGAGCGCCTGTCGATGGAGAAGGTGGCGTCGACGTTCTCGCCACGCGACCGGATCGGCCAGTTGACGATGCGCAACCTCGACATCACCGATACGCGCGACAAGCTGCGCGTGTATTCGCAAGTCGGGCTGCTGACGCCGGGCGAGACGTCGGCGTTGCCGCAGATCAAGGGCGACGACAAGTAAGTCGCTTCGTTCTACGCCGCCGCATCGTCGCATGCGGCACGGCCGGGCAGGCTGCACGCGGGGCGCATCATCACGCACGCAGCCTGCCGCTTCCCCGCTCCCCGCCTTTCCGCTTTCCCTCCGTATTCGCATTACGCCGCGTGACGCGCCACGGCACTGCACTGTCGCACCAGTTCATGGCAAGCTGCGAGTCGTCCGATTCCTGCGTCGACTCATGACCACGCTTACCGTCATTCACCTGAACGGCCCGATCAACAGCGGCAAGACGACGATCGGTCTGGCGCTCGCACGCATGCTGCCCGACGCGCGCTTCATCGACGGCGACGATCACGATGCCCCCGAAGACGCGCCGTTCGACGTGCAATGGGCAATCGCGCTGGAGCGTCTCGTCACGCAGATCGCGACCGCGCGCGAACGCCATCTGGTCATCGCCTATCCGATCGGCGATGCGGAATTCGAACGGCTGAGTGCGGCCTGCGATGCGCGTGACGCGCGGTTGTTCGTCGTCACGCTCGCGCCGCCCGAAGCGGTCGCGGCGTCGAATCGCGGCTCGCGTGCGCTGACGGACTGGGAACGCAACCGGATCGCCGAGATGTATCGCGAAGGGTATGCGGCGCGGGCGTTCAGCCAGATGGTGCTGGATACGTCGGGCGCGACGCCCGATGGCTGTGCGGCGCGCATCGCGCAGTACGTCGCCGCGGCGGCGGCGTAACGCCCGCGCCTGCACGCACGCGTCGGCGCCGACACACGGATTGCGCGCGCCACTGCTCGGCGAAAAACGGCTTCCTCATCCACGATAGGAAAACGTTTACTCTTCTGATGCTTCTTGCTAGCATCTTCCCCGACCGGCCGACAAAACCATCCGGAAAGCCGATCGAAAGCATCACGAATCTTAGCATTCCCCGCTTGATATCCCAGTTTCTCCAGTCGCTGTCGAGCCATACCTGCTTTCTGTATTTTGGAGTGCTTTCTACAGGCCGCCAACCGCCTTTCCGGCGATTTCACGCATAAAAAAGAAAACGTTATCCACGACGCGGCGTCCAGCCACGGACCATCAGAGAGAGAGACATCATGAAGAACCGGATCATCCCGTGTGTCGCCGCCGTTCTATCCGTTGCGTTCCTTTCCGCCTGCGGCGGCGACGACCCGGCCAGCCCGGCCGCCGCCGCGCGCCAGCAGGCCACCGCGATGGCGCTCAGTCCGTCGAACCCGCCCGGCTCGAACTTCAACCTCGCGCCGTTCACGCTGCAGTTGCCGACCGGCTCGTCCGGCAAGGTCGACACCGTGAGCGGTTCGTCGCTCGCGGGCGGCTATGTGAACCCGACGTATTTCTACACGGACGGCAGCGACGGCGCGATGGTGATGATGGACCCGACACAGGGCTGGACCACGTCCGGCTCGCTGCATCCGCGCACGGAACTGCGCGAGAACGCGATCTGGCCGACGTCCGGCACCAACCGGCTGAATGCGACGGTGGCGGTCACGCAGGTGCCCGACCACACGACGATCGGCCAGATCTTCCAGGGCACCGGTCCGAGCAAGCCGCTGTGCGAGTTGCAGTTCACGTCCGGCGGCGTCGTGCAGCTGCTGCTCGAAAGCACCAACCAGGGCGGCAAGTCGACGACCACACCGATCACGACGGTCGGTGTCGGCAAGAAGTTCAGCTATGCGCTGAGCCTGAGCGGCACGACGATCACCGTCACCGCGAACGGCACGACCAAGACCTTCACGATGGATTCGAGCTTCGATGGCGAAAGCTTCTACTTCAAGGCAGGCGACTACGATCAGACGGCCGTGTCCGGCACGCCGCTGACGACGCCCGGCACCGTCGTGAAGTTCTATGCCCTGACGCTCACGCACAGCTGACGGGGATCGCGCGTCACCGCGCATGAAGCCGGGCGGGAGGCGACACGCACCTGCCCGGCTTTTCTGCGCGCCCGCCGCGCTTACGGGTGATGCCGCACGCCCGGCACGACCGCTTCCCGCGCCCCCTTCCGGCTCAACATCAGCGTCACCACCGCCGACACCGCGAGCGTACCGGCGACCACATAGAGTCCGGCCGCATACCCGCCCGTCACATGCTTGAGCCAACCGATCGCGAACGGCCCGACGAACCCGCCGAGATTGCCGATCGAGTTGATCATCGCGATGCCCGCCGCCGCGCCGGCCCCCGACAGGAACGCGCTCGGCATCGCCCACAGCGGCGCCTTCGCGGCGCTGATCCCGATGTTGACGACGACCAGCGCGAGCACGGTCAACAGCGCGGTGCTCGCCTGCCCCGCGAACACGAAGCCGATGCACGCCAGCACGCACGGAATCACGACGTGCCACGTGCGCTCGCCGGTGCGATCCGAATGCCGCGCCCACGCGATCATCGCGACCACGGCGGCGATGCTCGGAATGCCGGTGAGCAGGCCCGTCTGCAACGCGGTGAAGCCGAACTGCTTGACCATCAGCGGCGCCCACAGGCCGAGCGTATAGAGCCCCGCCGACGTGCCGAAGTAGATCAGCGCGAGCGCCAGCACGCGCGGGTCGCGCAGCGCCTGCCACGCGCCGGCCGTATGCCCGGCATGCGCGTGGCGCGCATCCGCTTCCGCCTTCAGCTTCGCGATCAGCCAGTCGCGCTCGTCGGCGCGCAGCCACGCGGCCTGCGACGGCGCATCGGTCAGGCGCTTCAGCACGACGAAGCCGAGCACCACCGCCGGCAGCGCTTCGACGATGTACAGCATCTGCCAGTCGGCAAGCCCGAACATCGGCGGCATCTGCATGATCGCGCCCGACAGCGGCGAACCGATCGCGGTCGAGATCGGCGCGGCCGCCATGAACCACGCGGCGGCCACCGCGCGCTGCTTCGCGGGAAACCACAGGCTCAGGTACAGGATGATGCCGGGGAAGAAACCGGCTTCCGCCATGCCGAGCAGGAAGCGCAGCACGTAGAAGCTCGTCGGCCCGGCCGCGAACGCGGACACCGCCGACACGATCCCCCACGTGATCATCACGCGCGCGATCCAGATGCGTGCGCCGACGCGATGGAGAATCAGGTTGCTTGGCACTTCGAACAGAAAGTAGCCGATGAAGAACAGGCCGCCGCCGAAACCGAACGCGGTCGGCGACAGGCCGATCGCCTTGTTCATCGTCATCGCCGCGAAGCCGACGTTGACGCGATCGAGAAAGCTGACGAAGTAAAGCAGCATCACGAACGGAATGATGCGCCACATCAGTTTCCGCGCGACGCGGGTTTCCAGATCCGCTTGCATGTGTCTCCTCCTTCGAGGTCGGGCCGTGCGTCGTCGGTCGGTGGACCGCGAGCGCCGGCCGGCGCCCGGCTCGCGTCGCATGCGCGAGTCGCGGGCAGGAAATGCCTGAGTGAAGCAAACGAGCGGCGCTCGGCCGCGCATGCGCGGCCGCCGCCGCGTCGTCGCCGTCAGGCCGCGACCGCCGCGTTCGCGACGCGCTCGCAGACGGCCGCCGTCACCTGCGCGGTCGTCGCGCTGCCGCCGAGGTCGCGCGTATGCAGCGACGGGTCGGCCGTCACGGCCTCGATCGCCTGCATCACGCGCGCGGCAGCGTCCGTCTCGCCGAGATGCTCGAGCAGCATCACGACCGACCAGAACGTGCCGACCGGATTCGCGAGCCCCTTGCCCATGATGTCGAACGCGGAGCCGTGGATCGGCTCGAACATCGACGGATAGCGGCGCTCGGGATCGATGTTGCCGGTCGGCGCGATGCCGAGGCTGCCCGCGAGCGCGGCGGCGAGATCGCTGAGGATGTCCGCGTGCAGGTTGGTCGCGACGATCGTGTCGAGCGACGCCGGACGGTTGACCATGCGCGCGGTCGCCGCGTCGACGAGCTCCTTGTCCCACGTCACGTCGGGAAACTCCTGCGCAACCTGCTTCGCGATCTCGTCCCACATCACCATCGCGTGCCGCTGCGCGTTGCTCTTCGTGATCACGGTCAGCAGCTTGCGCGGCCGCGACTGCGCGAGGCGGAACGCGAAACGCATGATGCGTTCGACGCCGGCGCGCGTGAGGATCGACACGTCGGTCGCGGCCTCGATCGGATGGCCCTGGTGCACGCGGCCGCCGACGCCCGCGTATTCGCCTTCGGAGTTCTCGCGCACGATCACCCAGTTCAGGTCGTCCGGCCCGCAGCGCTTCAGCGGCGCGTCGATGCCGGGCAGGATGCGCGTCGGGCGCACGTTCGCGTACTGGTCGAAGCCCTGGCAGATCTTCAGCCGCAGGCCCCACAGCGTCACGTGGTCGGGCACGTCCGGGTCGCCCGCGGAGCCGAACAGGATTGCGTCCTTGCCGCGCAGCGCGTCGAGGCCGTCGGCCGGCATCATCGCGCCGTGCTGACGGTAGTAATCGGCGCCCCAGTCGAAATCCTCGAACTCGAACGCAAAGCGGTCGCTGCCGCGGGCCAACGCTTCCAGCAGTTGCTTGCCGGCCGGCACCACTTCCTTGCCGATCCCGTCGCCGGGAATCGTTGCGATACGGTAGGTCTTCATGCGGACATCCTCGATTGATCGTGAGCGTGAACGCACTTTACCGAACCGGAAGTACAGAAACCGGGGCTATACTCAAAGCATCTTTAACTTCAATTCACGAATCCCGTCATGGCGGATACCGTCCAGCCGGCCGATCTCGGTTTCTTTTCGACGCTGGCCGCGTCGGGCAGCCTCAGCGCGGCCGCGCGCGAACTCGGGCTGACCGCGGCGGCCGTCAGCAAACGGCTCACGCAGATGGAGCGGCGCGCGGGCGTGACGCTCGTCAACCGCACGACGCGACGGATGATGCTGACGCCCGAAGGCGACGTGTATCTCGACTACGCGCGCCGGATCCTCGACCAGATGGACGAGCTCGGCGAGTTGCTCGGCAGCGCGAAGCAGCGGCCGAAGGGCCTGCTGCGCGTAAATGCGACGCTCGGGTTCGGGCGCAGCCACGTCGGCCCGGCGATCTCGCGCTTCGTCGCGCGCTATCCGGAGGTGTCGGTGCAGTTGCAGCTGTCGGTGATGCCGCCGCCGCTCACCGACGACGCGTTCGACGTGTGCATCCGCTTTGGCGAGCCGCCCGACACGCGCGTCGTCGCGCGGCGGCTCGCGCCGAATCGCCGGCTGCTGTGCGCGGCGCCCGCGTATCTCGCGCGGCACGGGGTGCCCGGCACGCCGCACGACCTGACGCGGCACAACTGCATCGGCATCCGGCAAGGCGACGAAGGCTACGGCGTGTGGCGCCTGACGAGCGGGCGCGGCGCGGCCCGTCACACGGAAGCCGTGCGGATCAACGGCAACCTGACGACGAACGACGGCGAGATCGCGGTGAAGTGGGCGCTCGACGGGCACGGCATCCTGATGCGTGCGGAATGGGACCTGCGCGACTATCTCGCCGACGGGCGGCTGGTCGTCGTGCTGCCCGATCATGAAACGCCGAGCGCCGACATCTACGCGGTGTATGCGCAGCGTCACCAGATGTCCACGCGGATTCGCGCGTTCGTCGATTTCCTGGCGGAAGACTTGGGGCGGTTTAGGGTGGTGTAGCGCGCCAGTTCCATACGCCGTGTGTGTCGGCTGCCGATGCGTGATGCGCGCGCCCCCCCCGACTCACCCTATACGGCTGCACTGCTGGCCGTTCGGCATCCGATGAAAATATTCCGGCTAATTTCGTGCTAAATCGCCAAAATATTTACATCGTTCGATACGGATCGGATAGATGGCCGGCGCGTTCGACCTCGCGAACGCTCGAGGTCTTTCCGTCGGTCTGCTGCCGTCAGGCCACCGCTACCAGCCCGCTGTAGCGATCGCCGGTAGCAACCGCACCCGGCTGCACCGGCCGCCACCCCACTGCCCCCGCCGCCGCCAGCCCTTCCTGCTCGTAGCCAGCCTGCACGAAACGCTCGGCGATCCAGTCGACGAACGCGCGCACGCCGGGCGACACATGCGGCCGCTTCACATAGACGGCCGACACGGCCACCGCATCGGGTTGCCAGCCCGCCAGCACTTCCCGCAACCGGCCCGCCTCGATCAGCGGCTGTGCAGCCACGCGCGTCGGCTGGATCAACCCGAGGCCGTGCACGCCGCAGGCGAGATACGCCTGCTCGTCGTCCACGCTGACGATGCCGTCGAGCCGTACCTTGCGCACCGCGTCGTCCATCACGAACTCGAGCTCCGCCGAACGCTGGCCGGAAGCCTGCGACGCGCCGACCGCGCGATGCGCGCCCAGATCGTCGGGCGTGCGCGGCACGCCGAAGCGGTCGAGATACGCGGGGCTCGCGCACGTCACCCGCTCGAGCGAGCCGAGCCGGCGCGCGACGAGCGACGAATCGGGCAGCGCACCGAGCCGGATGCTGCAGTCGATCGCCTCGCCGATGCGATCGCCCGCGCGCCCGGCCACGGCGAGCATCAGCTCGAGATCGGGATGCCGTGCATGAAATGCGCCGAGCGCCGGCAACACGATCGCGCCCGCCACCGACGCCGGCACTTCGACGCGCAGCGGCCCGCTCGGATGCAGCGCGGCGCCGCGAATACTCGCTTCGAGCTCGTCGACGTCCGCGGTGATGCTGACGCAACGCCGGTAATACGCATCGCCTTCGGGCGTCGCCCGCAACGCGCGCGTCGTGCGCACCAGCAGCGGCATGCCGAGCGCCGCTTCGAGCTCCTGCACGGTGCGCGTTGCCGTGGCGCGCGAAATGCCGAGCGCCTGCGCCGCACGCGTAAAGCTGTTCATTTCGACGATGCGCGTGAAGATGCGCATCGCGCGGATCGGATTGTCCACCCCACACCTCTGCGTGGTTGCGATATGCCGCGGCGCGCGCTCGCGCACCGTGCGACGTGTCGATGTCGATGTTGATGTCGACGCAAGCCGCGCGCGCGGCGCGGCCGTCGGTTCAGGCGTTCGCCGCCGCGACGCCGGGCGCCGGTTCGGCGAGCAGCCGCTGCGCGAGCGCCAGCGCGTCGTCGCGGCTCGCCGCCGCGTTCAGCGGATAGCCCCAGACCTTCTCGAAGGCGCCCGAAAAGGCATTGAGCGCCACGCGCCGCGCCGCATTCGGCTCGATCGCGATCATCCCGGGAATCCATTCACGCGACAGCGAACGGTTGGCCTTGCTCCACTTCGCGAGCTGCTTGCGCATCTCGTGATCGTTGTCCGCGCGATCGTCGCCGGACGGCGCATCGTCGGTCAGAAGAACGAAGCGTTCGCGGCGCGCGAGCAGCGCGTCGAGTTCGGCAAGCAGGCGCGCGGGATCGGTGGGGGGCGAGCCGCTGTAACGCAGCCAGACAAACGGGAATTCAGTCGTGACGATTTGCATGTCGGACTCCAGATGAGAACGATTCTCATTTTATGGAGCGAGACCTCATGCGTCATTTCTCATCCCGGCCAACTGCTTTTTCAATCCGGCCAAACCTGCGCGGGCGCAGTGCGGACGTTCAGCGTTGCCGGTCGGTCAGGAATTGCGTCGGCGACTTGCCGGTCGCCTTGCGGAACATCGTGACGAAGCTGCTCGCGCTCTCGTAGCCGAGATCGATCGCGATCTGGTGCACGCGGCGGCCGGTCGTCAGCATCCGCAGCGACAGCGCGACGTGCAGCCGCCGGCGCCAGTCGCCGAGGCTCATCCCGAGCTCCTTCGTCGCGAGCCGCGTGAGGCTGCGCTCGCTGATGCCCGCATGCCGCGCGAGCTCGGGCAGCGACGATTTGTCGGCCGGAGCGTCGAGCAGATGGTCGATCAGCTTGCGCAACCGACGGTCGGCCGGCATCGGCAGGTACAGATCCTCGACCGGCGCCGCGACGAGTTCGTCGAGCAGCGTCGCCACCAGCCGCCCTTGCGGCCCGTCGACGTCGTACAGGTTCGGGAAGCTGGCCGCCTTCAGCAGCAACTCGCGCAACAGCGGCGACGTGGCCAGCGTGCAGCAGCGCGCGGGCAGGTCGAGCGCCGCGTCGGGTTCGACGAGTACCGCGTAGAAGGTCGCGCCGGCCGAGCCGCGCGCCGCATGCGGGACATCGCCCGGAATCCAGACCGTGCATTGCGGCGGCGCGCTCCACACGCCGCCGTCGATCTCGCAATAGACGACGCCGCTCAGTGTGTAGAGCAACTGCGCCTGGCGATGGCTGTGCCGCTCCAGCCGCCATTCGGGCTCGACGACCGAGCCGCCGAACACGACCAGCGGACGCGGCACGTGATAGACGTCGGCGTCCGCGGCGGGATCGGTGATCGGTGGAAGGTCGCGCATGGAACGACGGGCAGTGGAAAAGGCCGGACGCCGGCGCGTCCTGTCGTGCTTATACCAGAAAGGCGCCGGCGCAGCCGCGCCGTTCGCGGGGCGTCTGCGGCCGCGCGCCGAACCGAATACAATGCGCCGATCCCCCGCCGCCGCGCCAACCTGCCGGAGCCGCCATGTTCGACCTGACCACGCTGACCACCTTCACGGCCGTCGTTCTGGGCCTGTTCCTGATCCCCGGCCCCGCCGTGCTGCTCGTGCTGAGCCGCACCGTGCAGGGCGGGCGCAAGACCGGCATCCTGACCGGCCTCGGCGTCGCGAGCGGCGACTTCGTGCATACGCTGTTCGCGGCCGTCGGGCTGTCCGCGCTGCTGATGACGTCGGCGCTCGCGTTCAACGTCGTGAAGCTGGTCGGCGCCGCGTACCTGATCTATCTCGGCGTGCGCGCGCTGCTGGAGAAGGCGGCCGACCCGTCGCTGCCGCAGGTGTCGCCCGTCACGCCGCTCAAGGCGTACCTGCAGGCGATTCCCGCCGAAGTGCTGAATCCGAAAACCGCGCTGTTCTTTCTCGCGTTCATGCCGCAGTTCGTGCATCCGGAACGCGGCTCGACGTTCGTGCAGTTCGCGGTGCTCGGGCTGATCTTCGTCGTGCTCAGCTCGCTCTACACGACGCTGATCGCGTGCTCGATCCGCCCGCTCGGCCGCATCGTGAAGCGGCTCACGTGGCTCACGCGCTGGCAGGGCAAGATCATCGGCTCGATCTTCATCGCGCTCGGGCTGCGCGTGGCCGTGCAGCAGCGCTGACGCGCGCGGCCGCATGACGCGCGCCGACGCGGAGCTGCTCTACACCGACCCGCGCCTCGTCGCGGCGTACGACCTGTTCAACGCGGGCGATCGCGACTTCGCGTTCTATGCCGCCGCGATCGGCGCCGCCCCGCAACGCATCCTCGATCTCGGTTGCGGCACCGGCACGTTCGCGCGACGGCTCGCGGCGGCCGGGCATGACGTCGTCGCGATCGATCCCGCGCCGGCGATGATCGATCATGCGCAACGCCAGCCGGACGCCGACGCGGTACGCTGGTTCGCGTGCGCGCTCGACGGCCTGCCGCCCGGCGCGCCGTTCGATGCGGTCGTGATGACCGGGCACGCATTCCAGTGCCTGCTGACCGACGACGACATCGACGCGACGCTGCGCGGCGTGCGACGCGTGCTCGCCGACGGCGGCCGTTTCCTGTTCGACACCCGTAACCCGCGCAGCGAACCATGGCGAGCATGGACGCCCGCGCAGTCGGCACGCAGCGTCGAGTCGCATGAACTCGGCATCGTCGATCTCCATCATGCGGTGCGTGCGATCGACGGCGCAGTCGTGACGTTCGACACGCACTACCGCTTCCGCCGCGACGATACGGTGCTGACGAATACGAGCCGGCTGCGTTTCATCGCGCAATCCGAATTGCAGGCGCGCGTGACGGCAGCCGGTTTCGCGTCGGCCGACTGGTGCGGCGATTGGGAGCATGCACCGTTCGATGAGGCGACGAGCGTGGAGATCATTGCGGTCTGTCGCGCGTAACAGGCGCAGCGCGCATACCATGCCCCTCGCGCTCACACAACATCGAGCGCGCGCCGCACCCCTTCCCAATCGAGCCCGAACCGCGCAAGATACTTGCGCAACCGGTCCGCATCGTTCGGCTGCTTCTTGCTCCGCCGCGACACCGCGAACAGCGTGCGCCCGGCTTCCGACAGGCTCGCCGACGTGCGGCACACGTCGAGCACGCGCTCGAGCTGCGCACGGTCGAACAGGTCGAGTTCCGCCGCACGCGCGCCGAACACCGCGTCGACGCACGCATCCGACGCCCCCGCACCAGCCGGCAACGACCACGTGCGCGTCAGCCGCTCGACCTCCTGCTCGGCGAGCGCCTCGGTAATCCGCCCCGCATCGGCCAGCGTCGCCATCCGCGTGACCGAGGCCGACAGCTCGCGGAAGTTGCCGGCCCACGTCGCGCGCGGCGACGCCGCGAACGCGAGATAGCGCCGCTTCGCCTCCACGTTGAAACGCACCTGCTCGCCCTGCTCACGGCCAAAACGGTCGAGTTCGAATTCGAGGTTCGGCTCGATGTCCTCGCGGCGCTCCGCGAGCCCCGGCAATTCGTAAGTCCACAGGTTGATCCGCGCATACAGATCCTCGCGGAACGTCCCGGCCGCCACCATCTGCCGCAGGTCGCGGTGCGTGCCCGCGATCAGCTCGAAATCGCTGGTCGCCTCGACGTCCGCACCGACCGGCAGGAAGCGCTTCTCCTCGATCGCCTTCAGCAGCATCGCCTGTTCGTCGAGCCCGAGTTCGCCGATCTCGTCGAGAAACAGCAGCCCGCCGTCCGCCGCACGCAGCAGCCCCGCCCGCGCCGACTGCGCACCCGTGAACGCGCCCTTCACGTGACCGAACAGTGTCGACATCGCCGCGTCGCCGCGCAGCGTCGCGCAATTGATCTCGATGAACGGCCCCGCGAGCCGATGCCGGCCGCGCTTCAGTTCGTACACGCGCTTCGCGAGAAACGACTTGCCGGCACCCGTCGGCCCGACCAGCAGCATCGGCGCGCGCGAACGCACGGCCACGCGCTCGAGTTGCTCGATCAGCGCATTGAAGCGCGCGTTGCGCGTCGCGATGCCGGCCTTCAGGAACGACACCGTTTCGTCGCGCTCGCGCGTGAAGCGCTGCGCGATCCGGTTGTAGCACGACAGATCGAGATCGATCACCGAGATCGTGCCCGGCCCGCTCGGCCCTTCGTCGGTTCGCTGCGGCGGCCCCGTCTGCACGAGGCGCGCGGGCAGGTAGCGCGCTTCCGCCAGCAGGAACCAGCAGATCTGCGCGACGTGCGTGCCGGTCGTGATGTGGATCAGGTAATCCTCGTGTTCGAGGTCGAACGGATACGCACGTGCGTAATCGTGCAGCGTCGCATAGACCTCCTCGAAATCCCACGGATCGTGGATCGTGACCGGCGTGAGCCGCACATCGGTGTGAGGGGACACGCGCGCGAGATTGTCCCGCACCTGGTTGGCGAGACGCGTGTAGTCCAGCGAATGCAGCAGTTCGAGCCGGTCGATCGGCAGATCGGGTTGCTCGCACAGCGAAATCGTCGGCCGCCATTTGCGGTAACGGCGCGGCGCGCGGCCGCCCTGGTCGAGCACGGTGCCGAGAAAACCGATTGCGACGGTCTTTCGCATGTTTATCTCATGGGATAATAAGCGATCCCATTATATCGGATATTCATCGCGACACGCTGCAACAAGCTTCGCTACCCGGCCGCCGAAAACAAAAAATTCCCTTTACTTTCAATCGCCTGGGAAATTTCACAAAAGCCCGCGCCCGCACTGGCACGCTCCTCGCTAAATAGAAGACGCCGGATGTCCCGCTGGCCCACGAGCCAGGGTTCACAAAGCCCTGCTGGTGCGCCGCCGCCGAACCTCGTTCGTCGCGGCAGCGCATGCCGCCATGGACAGACGAAGGCAAAGGGGCGCGCGCCAGAATGCCTCGCCTGGGTTCGAATCCCGGGGCGCCCCATTGTTCGGAAGCTCAGTCAGGTGGAGCAGCCGGCGAAAGCCGGCCGGTGGCGGGTTCGAATCCCGCTCGAACGCTGTCCGCAAGGACGGTCTCGTATGAAAGCAGTACCCGCCGGTGCGGGCCGACAGGCCCGCCGCGCGTCGGGCCGGTTGCGGTTCCGCGCGATCGGCCGGGCGGCCGCACGGCCCGCGCGAAGGCGCACGACGACGCGATGCAGGATGCGTCGCCGTGCACTTCGACGCGGGGCCGGCGCGCCGCCCGCCCGGTTGCGTCGCCCCGCGATCCGCACGATGCGTGTCACCCGGCGGCCATCGAAGAAAAGGACAAGAATATGTGGATGCGACATGTAGTGAAAAAGAACGAACGCGCGCTGCTGATGAATGAGGGCGATTTCGTGAAGGTGCTGGAACCGGGCGTGTTCAAGGCCTTCGATCCGTTCAAGCGCCTGTCGGTGCAGACCGCGCGTCTCGATGCGCCACTCGCCGACGAAGCGCTGGCCGATTACCTGCGTCACGACGCACAGGACGTGCTCGCGCAGCATTTCGTCGCGATGGATCTCGCCGACGATGAAGCGGGCCTGCGCTACGAAGACGACGTGCTCGTCGAGATCCTGGCACCGGGCACGCGCCGGCTGTACTGGCGCGGCCTGACCGCGCATCGGCTGGAGCGCATCGATCTCGCGCAGGACAGCATGCTGCCCGCCGCGCTCGTGAAGCGCATCGCGCAACCGGCGTTGCGTGCACGCGGCGTGGCGGGGCTCGCGGGCGTGCTGCTGGCGCAGGTGCCGGCGTACCACGTCGGCGTACTGAAGATCGACGGCAAGATCGAGCGGTTGCTGGCCGCGGGCGTAGCGGCGTTCTGGCGCTTCAACCGCGACGTCGCGGTCGAACTCGTCGATCTGCGCTTGCAGGCGATCGAAGTCGGCGGGCAGGAAATCCTCACGCGCGACAAGGTCGCGCTGCGGCTGAACCTGTCGGCGACGTGGTGCTATGCGGACGTGCTGCACGCGTTCGGCCAGTTGCAGAAACCGGTCGAACACCTGTATCGCGAGCTGCAGTTCGCGCTGCGTTCGGCGGTCGGCACGCGCTCGCTCGACGAGCTGCTGGAGGACAAGCAGTCGCTCGACGACGTCGTGATCGCGCAAGTGCGCGCCCGTCTGAACCAGTCGGGCGTGGACGTGCGCAGCGTCGGCGTGAAGGATATCGTGCTGCCGGGCGACATGAAGACGATCCTCGCGCAGGTGGTCGAAGCGGAGAAGTCCGCGCAGGCGAACGTGATTCGCCGCCGCGAGGAAACGGCGGCCACGCGTTCGCTGCTGAACACCGCGAAGGTGATGGAAGAGAACCCGACCGCGCTGCGGCTCAAGGAGCTGGAAACGCTCGAGCGCGTCGCGGAACGGATCGACCGCATCTCGGTGTTCGGCGGTCTCGACCAGGTGCTGAACGGACTCGTCAGCATCAAGGGCGCGTAATGCAGGATCCGGCGCGATGCAGATGACTCGCGCCGGATCCCGAAATGAATCAGGTGACGCAAATGACAGACATGGATTATCAGGTGATGGAGCTGGCGAACGGCAAGCCGGTGAAGATGTGGACGCAAGGCGTCGCCGTCGAAGAGGAAGCGCGCACGCAACTGCGCAACACCGCGCAGATGCCGTTCATCTTCGGCCACGTCGCGGTGATGCCGGACGTGCACCTCGGCAAGGGTTCGACGATCGGCAGCGTGATTCCGACGAAGGGCGCGATCATCCCGGCCGCGGTCGGCGTCGACATCGGTTGCGGGATGATGGCCGCGCGCACGACGCTGACGGCATCCGACCTGCCGGATTCGCTTGGTGGGCTGCGCAGCGCGATCGAGCGCGCGGTGCCGCACGGCCGGGCGCCGGGCCGGCGCGATCCGGGCGCATGGGGCGATCGCACGCCGGCCGCCGTGACCGAAGCATGGAAGTCGCTGCAACCGGGCTTCCAGCGGATCGTCGACAAGTATCCGAAGCTGGAAAAGACGAACCACTATGCGCATCTCGGCACGCTCGGCACCGGCAATCACTTCATCGAAGTGTGCATCGACGAAGCAGACCGCGTGTGGTTCATGCTGCACAGCGGCTCGCGCGGCGTCGGCAATGCGATCGGCAGCCTGTTCATCGAACTCGCGCAGGCCGACATGCGCCAGCACATCGCGAACCTGCCGGATCGCAACCTCGCGTATTTCACCGAAGGCAGCCGGCACTTCGACGATTACGTCGAAGCGGTCGGCTGGGCGCAGGACTACGCGCGACGCAACCGGCAGGCGATGATGGACGCGGTGATCGGCGCGGCACGCGGCGTGATCGCCCAACCGTTCTCGGTCGACGAGCACGCGGTGAACTGCCACCACAACTACGTGCAGCGCGAACGCCACTTCGGCGAAGACGTGCTCGTCACGCGCAAGGGCGCGGTGTCCGCGCAGAAGGGGCAGCTCGGGATCATTCCGGGCTCGATGGGCGCAAAGAGCTTCATCGTGCGCGGGCTCGGCAACCCGGAAAGCTTCTGCTCGTGCAGCCACGGCGCGGGCCGGACGATGAGCCGCACCGAAGCGAAGCGCCGCTTCACGGCCGACGATCAGGCGAAGGCGACGCAAGGCGTCGAATGCCGGAAGGACGCGGGCGTCGTCGACGAAATCCCGATGGCCTACAAGGACATCGACGCGGTGATGGCAGCCCAGCGCAGCCTCGTCGAGGTGGTGCATACGCTACGTCAGGTGGTGTGCGTGAAGGGATAGCACGGTGTGCGGCCGATGGCCCGCGGCCGCGCACAACGAAAGGAAAACGACAACGATGAAAACCGACAAGACAATGACGACCGTGCGCAGCGCGCATCCGATCGACCCGGCGGTGCGGGCGCGCGTGATGGCGGAGCTCGCGGAAGTCGAGCGCCGCCATGAGGTAAGCGTGCTGTTCGCGTGCGAATCGGGCAGCCGCGGCTGGGGATTCGCGTCGCCGGACAGCGATTACGATGTACGCTTCGTGTATGCACACCGGCGCGACTGGTATCTGAGCGTTGAACCGCAACGCGACGTGATCGAGCGGCCGCTCGACGACGAGCTCGACGTCAGCGGCTGGGAATTGCGCAAGGCGCTGCAACTGTTGCGACGCTCGAACCCGACGCTGCTCGAATGGCTCGACTCGCCGGTCGTGTATCGCGAAGATGCGCGCTGGGCGCCGCGGCTCAGGTCGCTGGCATCGGCGTTCTTCTCGCCGGTACGCGGGCGTCATCACTACCTCGCGATGGCGAAGAAGAATTTTCGCGGCTATCTGCAAGGCGATACGGTGCGTTACAAGAAGTACCTGTACGTGCTGCGGCCGCTGCTCGCGGTGCGCTGGATCGACATGGGGCTCGGCATGCCGCCGATGCGCTTTGCGGACCTCGTCGACGGCACCGTGCACGAGCCGACGGTGCGCGCGGAGCTCGACGCGTTGCTCGCGCTGAAGATGAGCGCGAACGAAAGCGAATACGGGCCGCGCCGGCCGGCGATCCACGCGCTGGTCGAGACGATGCTCGCCGATGCCGAACACGATCGCGAATACAAGCGGCCGTGGGGCGACGTGGCGATGCTCGACGCGTTCCTGCGCGACGTGGTCGACGGCCGATGAAACGTGAACGGCGCGATGCCTCCGGGGATCGCGCCGTTTTTGCATCCGCACTCGTCCGATCAATGCAGGCCAGCAACGCCCGTGCCTGCGTACTACGTGTCGTCGTCACGATCGCAGCCCATTGCGGCGGTATACTCGATGCCGTTCGCCAAAGCGCGCCGCCGCATGCGCCGCAGCCTTCGACCTGCCCCGCTTGCTGACGATGCGCTTGCAGTCCGACGTCTTCCGCCCGCCCACACACAGTCGATACGAACCGTCATGTCGCACCGCCTTTCGCTCGCCATCGCCGCCCTCCTCGCCATTTCCCCGATCGTTGCCAAGGCTCGCCCGCTCGCGCGGCCGCCGGTCGAGCGCGAGTTCAAGAGCTGGTCAGTCGTCTGCGACAACGGCAACCGCTGTATCGCGGAAAGCCACGCCGACGATATCGACGATGCGCGCACCGGCCTGATCCTGCGCGTGACGCGCGATGCCGGCCCGGACGCGCAGCCGTCGCTCGACCTCTACGCATCGGCGCCGGTCGACTTGCGCACGGCACGCGTCGACGGCCGACCGTTCGATGCGATGCCCGCGCAATGGCATGCGTTCGGCGACAAGACCGACGACGAAGCCCACCCGTTCCGGATCCGGACCAACGATCCGGCAACGGTGGCCGCGTGGCTCGCCGCGGCGCGTAATGCACAACTGCTGAGCTTCGGCGATCCGGCCGCGGCGGCCACCGCGCGTACGCCATTGTCGGGATTGAATGCCGCGCTGCTGCTGATCGACGACACGCAGGGCCGTGTCGGTACCGTCACGGCGCTGCTGCGCCCAGGCACCCGGCCTGCATCGTCGGTGCCGGCCGCGCCGGCGTTGCCGCCCGCGGTCACGCCCGCGCCGCCGGCCGCCTCGGCCCTGTCGGCCGCCGAACAGCGTCCGCTCGTCGACGCGGTGCTCGCGAAATTCGGCGCCGACGTGAAGCAATGTGCGGCCGATGTCGAAGACGAAATGTCGGCGAGCGACCGCAGGAAAGCGTCGCGCGCCGTCGCGATTTCGTCCGACGAGGCGCTCGTCGCGATCCCGTGCCAGACCAGCAGCCTGTATAACCACACCGACCTGTGGTATCGCGTACGCCGCACCGCACCGTATGCGCCGGCCGCGATGAACTTCGGCGAAAACGCGAGCGCGGGCCTCGATCCGGCGTCGTTCGCGAACGAGCTGACCGACGCCGCCTATGATTCCGCCAGCGCGACGCTGTCGAGCACGGTCCGGTTGCGCAGCGCCGGCGATTGCGGCTCGACCGCGTCGTGGGTCTTCGACGGCCGGCGCTTCGTGCTCGACGGCCTCGCGACGCACAGCACCTGCAATGGCCTGTTCCAGGCCCAATGGCCGCGACTGTATCGTCGGGCCGATGCGGCCGACAGCCCACACTGACGCGTCACCTCACGCGGCGCCGACGATCGAGATCGAGAACCCGTCCCTTCTGCACGGCTGTCGTCATGAGCGTCGGTCGGCCGCGGGGCGCGGGAGGCGGTCCTTCGCACTACCCCATAAGCAACCCACCATTCGTTCTAAGGACAGCCGCACACGTGCTCCTATAATCGCCGGACGGCAGGCCCCCTCGACCTTCACAACAACAAACGGAGCACCCATGACCGATCAGGCCCATTCGAACTGGCGTCTCGAAACCATCGCCGTGCACGGCGGTTATCGTCCCGACCCAACCACGCGCGCGGTCGCCGTCCCGATCTACCAGACCGTTGCGTACGCATTCGACGATACGCAGCACGGCGCCGACCTGTTCGACCTGAAGGTCCAGGGCAACATCTACACGCGGATCATGAACCCGACGACGGACGTGCTCGAGCAGCGGATCGCCGCGCTCGAGGGCGGCATCGGTGCGCTCGCGCTCGCGTCGGGACAATCCGCCGTCACGTACGCGATCCAGACGATCGCCGAAGCCGGCGACAACATCGTGTCCGCGAGTTCGCTATACGGCGGCACCTACAACCTGTTCGCGCACACGCTGCCGCAATACGGGATCACCACGCGCTTCGCCGATCCGCGCGACCCCGCGTCGTTCGAGCCGCTGATCGATGCGCGCACGAAGGCGATCTTCGCGGAATCGGTCGGCAACCCGCTCGGCAACGTCACCGACATCGCCGCGCTCGCGGAAGTCGCGCATCGCCACGGCATCCCGCTGATCGTCGACAACACGGTGCCGTCGCCGTACCTGCTGCGCCCGTTCGAGCACGGCGCGGACATCGTCGTGCACTCGCTGACGAAGTATCTCGGCGGGCACGGCACGAGCCTCGGCGGCGCGATCGTCGATTCGGGCAAATTCCCGTGGGCCGAGCACGCGGATCGCTTCAAGCGGCTGAACGAGCCGGACGTCAGCTATCACGGCGTCGTCTATACCGAAGCGTTCGGGCCGGCCGCGTATATCGGCCGCGCCCGCGTGGTGCCGCTGCGCAACATGGGCGCGGCGATCTCGCCGTTCAATGCATTCCAGATCCTGCAGGGCATCGAGACGCTCGCGCTGCGGGTCGAGCGCATCAGCGACAACGCGCTGAAGATCGCGCAGCATCTCGCGCGCCACGAGCACGTCGAATGGGTGAACTATGCGGGCCTGCCCGATCACCCCGACCATCCGCTCGTCGCCCGCTACCTGTCGGGCCGCGCGCCGGGCATCCTGACGTTCGGCGTGAAGGGCGGCCGCGACGGCGGCGCGAAGTTCCAGGATGCGCTGAAGCTGTTCACGCGGCTCGTCAACATCGGCGATACGAAGTCGCTCGCGACGCACCCGGCATCGACCACGCATCGTCAGTTGTCGCCGGCCGAACTCGCGAAGGCCGGCGTGAAGGAAGAAACGGTGCGGCTGTCGATCGGCATCGAGCATATCGACGACCTGCTCGCCGATCTCGACCAGGCGCTCGCGCAGCTTTGAGCGGAACGGGCGCGCCGGCTCGTCGATGCGCCCGCAACGAACCGCTTGACCCTGGAGCGGCTTCAAGGTGTTCAATCCCCGGTTGATGCCGGGGCGACGCCCGGCGCGTACGATCGTGCAGCGCAGCGTCCGCTGCCGCACGCCAACCGCCGAGAGGACTCATGACACCGACCGCGAAGCTTGCGCTGCTCACGTTACCGCCCGTGCTGGCGGCCTGTTTCGGCGCGCTCGCGGCCGCGTGGCGCGCGCCTGGCCCGAAAACGTCGAGCGTGATCCAGCATTTCACCGGCGGCATCGTGTTCGCTGCCGCCGCGCTCGAACTGCTGCCACAGGACCGCGCGCACGCGCTGTTTCCGGTGGTCGTCGGCTTCGTGCTCGGGATCGCGCTGATGCTGGCGATCCGCGCGCTGTCGGGTGCGATCGAGACGCGCTTCGAGGAAGCGCGCTTGCCGGTGAGCCTGATCGTCGTCACCGCGATCGACCTCGTCGTCGACGGCCTGGTGCTCGGCATCGCCTTTTCCGCGAGCGACGAAAGCGGCATCATCCTGACCGTCGTGCTGACGCTCGAGGTGCTGTTCCTCGCGCTGTCGGTCAGCGCGGCGCTAGCCGCGGCCGGCATCGGCCGCATGCTGTCGATCGTCGTGCCGGTCGCGCTCGCGGCGCTGCTGAGCATGGCGGCCGTCGCCGGCAATGCCGCGTTCGCCGGGCTGCCGGCGAATATCTATGCGGCGCTTCTGGGGCTGGGCACCGTCGCGCTGTTGTACCTCGTCACCGAGGAACTGCTGGTCGAAGCGCACGAGGTGCCCGAAACGCCGTTCGCGACGGCTTCGTTCTTCATCGGCTTCATCGTGTTCTTCCTGATCGAGGGATCGGTGAAGGCCGGGTAAGCCGCGCGCGACGGCGTGACGGCTACCAGGTGGTCGCGCCCGTCGGATAGGTGTCGACGATACGTGTGCCATTGACCGGCGTGACACCCTCGTTGCGCAGCGCGGTCCACAGGTCGATCGCATGTTCGCGTGACTTGCGGCTGCCATCGTCGGTCAGCACGTTCAGCGCGATCACTTCGCCGCGCGTCGTCAGTTGCAGTTGTTCCTTCAGCTTGCGCGACTGATGCGACGCGGTACGGACGTCGCCGAGTGCGATCCGTTTCTCCGTGACGGTCGGTTCGCCACCGGCGTCGGCCGGCACGAACGTCAGCCGGCCGTTGTCGACTTCGCATTGCCCGCGCGTGAACGTCGCGGTCCACGTACCTGCCGGCACGGACGCCCATTCGCAGCGCATCCGCTCGCTCGCGCGGCTACCGGCGTCGTGCTCCGGTGCGTGCGACAGCGCACGTTCCGGCCAGCCTGCCGCGAACGCGGCCATCGACATCAGGCACGCCGCCAGTACGATTCCTTTAGCGATATCGAGCATCGCACTCTCCTTTCCATCATGCGGCCGACGAGCGTCATCGCGATCGGCCGAGAATGAACGATCAAAGCACCGCGAAGCGGTTGTCATGCGCATCGACCATCGGCGTCTTCTCGCCGCGATGCACGGTCGAGCGATGAATTTCCCGATTGCGCGCGACTACGGCCGGGCTCGCCGGATAGTCGTGATTCGGGCTCGGGATCACGCCATCGTGACGTGCACGCACCAGCTCCTGAATCACCTCCTGACGGCTCTTCGGCTGCGCGGCCACGGCCTGCGAGAAAGCGGCGATCGACAGCGCGGCAGCGGTAATGGCGATCATCCGGCGCGGAATGTTCATGGGGTTGGCTCCTTACTGGAATTCGGTGACAGGAGCCTTCACTTTGACCCTGCGGCGGTGCGGATTCGTGATCGCTTCATGACGGTTTCGTCATCGCCACGAATCTCGCGCATCGCACTCCGAATGAAATTTTCCGCATGTTTCAGCGCGCATGACACCGCGATGACATTTTTCTCATTTGTCCCTCACCGTCACGATCCGAACGCTTTCCAGAATCGCCAGCGCAATCGCGATATGGCGGCCCGTCGCTACTCCAGCGCGGCGCCGGCATCGAACGATGCACGAACAATCATCTTGAACTTCAGGGATACACGATGAAAACTCCAGTTCGGCTTGTCATGATGTCAGGGGCGCTGCTGACGACCGCACCTGCGGCACACGCAACGGAAGTCACGCTCTACGGCCTGTTCGATACGTCGCTGACGGTTGTATGGAATGCCGATGCGCAAGGCAGGAACCTCGTCGGCCTCGGTAACGGCAACCTGCTCGGCAATCGCTTCGGCGTGAAAGGCGCGGAGGATCTCGGCGGCGGGCTCAAAGCGATCTTCACGCTGGAAAACGGCTTCAACCCGAACACCGGCGCGCTCGGTCAAGGCAACCGGATGTTCGGCCGGCAGGCGTTCGTGGGCCTCGACAGCGCGCGCTGGGGGACGCTGACGCTCGGCCGCCAGTACGACGCGCTCGCCGATGTCGCATGGCCGATCACCGGCGATTTCCACTTCGGCAGCGTGTACGCGACGCCCGGCGACGTCGATAACTACGACACGTCGTCGCGCACCGACAACGCGGTGAAGTACACGTCGCCGGTGGTGGCCGGATTCCAGTTCGTCGGCATGTACGCGCTCGGCGGCGTGGCTGGCAGGAGCGGCGCCGGGCAAACCTGGTCGGCCGGCCTGTCGTACAACCACGGGCCGTTCGACGCGGCGGGCGGCTACTACTACGCGGCCAACCGCTCCTCGCTCGCCAACGGCATCCGGACCGGCTGGAATGGCACGTCGGACGGCACGTTCGACGGGTCGCTGGTCAACGGCGGCTACCTCTCCGCGAAATCGATCGGCATCGCGCGCGGCGCGTTGCGCTACACCTTCGCGCCGTTCACGATCGGCGTCGACTACAGCAATGCGCAGTACAAGGCCGATGCGATGTCGGCGTTTCGCAGCACGCAGAAGTACGACACCGCGCGCGGGTTCTTCAACTATCAGGCAACGGCCAGCCTGCTCGTCGGCGTCGGCTACAGCTACACGAAGGCCCGCGGCGATACGAGCGCGACCTACCATCAGGTGTCGGCCGGCGCCGACTACGTGCTGTCGAAGCGCACCGACCTCTATGCGGTCGGCGCATGGCAGCGCGCGAACGGCGAACAGCGCACGCTCGACGGCGGCACGCAGACGGCCCAGGCGTCGATCGGCTCGTATGGCTATGGCGGCACGCGCACGCAGGGCATCGTCAATCTCGGGCTGCGCCATCGGTTCTGACCTCGGCGGCCACCTACGCGCGCTGCGTGACGAAAATTTCATGTTTCGATCAGGTTCGCGATGCGCAGCGTCGCTACGATCGGAACGGTAGCGGGCCCTGCCCGTTCCCGTCCACGCAGCGGGTCGATGCCGCATGGCACGATCACGCATTGGGCCCGGACTCGTCGAGTGCCGGGCCGTTTTTTACGCGTGTCCGACGATCACCGCGAGGAATTGCGCTGCGGGTACACGCACGGATGCGTTTTCACATACAGGTTCGGATTGCCGCAGCGATGGCCGGCATAGTCGGTCTGCTCGCCTGGCGTCAGGTTGGCCGGCACGGGCTTACGCGCGGCGGCGACGGACGCAGTTTCCGTGACGCCGGAACGTGTCGATGCGCAGCCCGCGAACAAGGGGACGATCAGGACTGCGATCAAGGCGAAGCGAATGGCGGGACGATGCAATTTTCGATCCGGAATGAAAGTCTGAAAGGAGCCACCCGCTATCGACGCTGCTGTCGCGACCGGCATGAACGCCGCCGGCCTGACCGGCCAACGGCAGACTTCATGTTCCGCTTCCCGCTCATCGCACCCATGACGCGAACATGACGGTTGCGTCATGTCGATCGAGTTCGCACGGTGCCTCCTCGCGCCCCGCAATCTGACGCATTTTTCATCTCGCGATCACGATCACGCACGGCTGCTTTCGCATACTGGGTCCATGGTTCGCCACCCGGCGGCCTCGATCAAGGAGAACACTCGATGAAAACCGCAAAACTCGCAGCACTGTTCGTCACCGCCACGCTGTCGCTCGGCATGGCCACGCAGGCCGCGTTCGCCCAAACGCAAACGCAAGGCAAGTCCCGCACGCAGGTCGTCAACGAACTGAAGCAGGCGCAGCACGACGGCATCGTACCGATCAGCAAGACGCAGTACCCGCCGACCGGCGAAATCGTCGCGCGCAACAAGGAGCTTCACGGGATTTCGGTGCATGGCGGCGAGAAGAAGCCGCAGACCGACAACCACGACGCCCTGACCGCAAAGCAATGATGCGCGGCCCCACCGCCGCCGGCAGCGCGCCGCGCGCGGCCGCGTCACGGTGAACGCGCGGGCGTACCCGCCCGCGCTGTCAGGTGCGGATGGCGGCCGGCCGTTCCGGCTCGGCCGGCCGTCGCGGAAAGCGCAGCCAGAAGGTCGTGCGGCGGCCCGGCTCGCTGTCGACGCCGCACTCGCCGCCGTGGTTGTCCATGATCGACCGGACGATCGCGAGGCCGAGCCCCGTGCCCGACGCCGAATTGTGCCGCGACGGATCGACGCGATAGAAGCGTTCGAAAATCCGCCCGACATGTTCCGCCGCGATGCCGGGCCCCGTATCCGACACGGCGATCGTCGTCGCGCCGCCCTGCTCGACGCAATCGATCGTCACGACGCTGCCGCGCGGCGCATAGGTCAGCGCATTCGACAGCAGGTTGCTCAACGCGCGCTGATACAACGTCAGATCCGCATCGACCCACGCGTGACCATCGACCTTCACGGTCACGCCCTCATCTTCCGCGAGCGGCTCGTAGTAGCCGGCCACCCGCTCCGCCTCCTCCGCCGCATTCAGCCGCCGCACGCTGATCGACGTGCCGGCCTGTTCCGAACGCGCGAGAAACAGCATGTCCTCGATCATTCGCGACAGCCGCTGGTATTCGTCGATGCTCGACTCGATCACGCTCCGGTATTCGTCCGCGCTGCGCGGTTGCGACAGCACGACCTGCGCGGCCGCCTGCAGGTTCGTCAGCGGCGTGCGCATGTCGTGCGCGAGATTCGACGAGAACTGGCTCAGCCGCGTGAACGATTCGTTCAGCCGCGCGAGCATCCCGTTGAACGCATGCTCGAGCTCCTTCAGCTCGCCGGACGTATCGAGCTCCGGCAGCGGATGCGCGAGCCGGCTCGTCGACATCTGCTCGGCGCGCGCCGCGAACCGCCGCAGCGGGCTCAGCCCGAGCGCGGCGATGCCGTACGCGATCGCGGCCGCGAGCACCACGCCGAACACCTGGATCACGACGATCGTATAAGCATGCGTGCGCAACAGCAGCACGTCGGCGCTGCGGTCGTACTGCACGACGACGCGCACCACGGGCGCCCCCGCGCCGGCGAGCGGCACGGTCGTCAGCAGATACTGGTGCCGCTCGCCGGGCGGCGCGACGCCGAACGGCACGCGCCCGACGCTCATCGACAGCAGCGGCGCATACGGACGGAAGCCCGGCGTGCCGACGAGGCGCATGCCCGTGGCATCGAAGATCGCGAGATCCATGTTCGGATGACCGTGCAACTGGTCGATCCAGATATCGGGGTTGCGCGCGACGTCGGCCGCCGTGCGCGCCTCGGCCAGGTGCGCCCCCAATGCGGCGGAGATGCCGGCCATCTGTTCGGCCGCGGTCGTTTCGACGCGGTTGCTCAGCGCTTCGTACAGCGCGACGCCGCTCGACGCGAGGATCACCGACGTCGACAGGATGATCAGCGCGGTCAGCCGGCCGCGCAGCGTCCGCGGCAGCAGGCGCGCGATCATGCGGCCGCGCCGCCGCGCGTCTCGAGCACGTAGCCCATCCCGCGCACCGTGTGGATCAGCTTCGGTTCGTACGCGTCGTCGATCTTCGAGCGCAACCGGCGGATCGCCGAATCGACGACGTTCGTGTCGCTGTTGAAGTTCATGTCCCACACCTGCGACGCGATCGTCGCGCGCGGCAGGATCTCGCCTTCGCGGCGCATCAGCAGCCACAGCAGCGCGAACTCCTTCGCGGTCAGCAGGATCGTATCGCCCTGCCGCGTGGCCTTGCGGCGCGTCAGGTCGAGTTCGAGATCGGCCACGCGCAGCGTGTTCGAATCGCGCGGCTGGCCGCGCCGCAGAATCGACTTGATGCGCGCGGTCAGCTCGACGAAGTCGAACGGCTTCGCGAGATAGTCGTCCGCGCCGAGCTCGAGCCCCTTCACCCGATCGCCGACGTCGTCGCGCGCGGTGAGGAACAGCACGGGCGTCGACTTGCTGCGCCGCAGGTTCTGCAGCAGCGTCCAGCCGTCCTGCCCGGGCAGCATCACGTCGAGCACGAGCAGGTCGTACTCCTCCGTTTCGGCCTGGTGCTGGCCGGTGATGCCGTCCTCGACCCAGTCGACGACGTAGCCGGCCTCGGTCAGGCCCTTGCGCAGATACGCGCCCGTCTTCGGTTCATCCTCGACAATCAGAATTCGCATCACGCATTACCCTTGAAGAAACCCAGCCGGCGCAGCACGCCCGCGCCGAAACCGCCGCGCAACGCCGCGCGCCACGACACCGCATGGCTCACGCGGTACAGCACCGGCAGCACCAGCAGCGTCAGCGCGGTGGACGACAGGATACCGCCGATCACGACCGTCGCGAGCGGGCGCTGCACCTCGGCGCCGGTGCCGGTCGCGAACGCCATCGGCAGGAAGCCGAGCGACGCGACCAGCGCGGTCATCAGCACCGGCCGCAGCCGCGTGAGCGCGCCGTCGTGCACGGCCGCGTCGAGCGGCATCCCTTCGTCGCGCAGGTTGCGGATGAACGAGATCATCACGAGGCCGTTGAGCACGGCCACCCCGGACAGCGCGATGAAGCCGACCGCCGCCGTGATCGACAGCGGAATCCCGCGCAGCCACAGCGACACGACGCCGCCGCTCAGCGCGAACGGAATGCCGGTGAACACGAGCAAGCCGTCCTTCACGTTATTGAACATCACGAACAGCAGCACGAACACCATGAACAGCGCGAGCGGCACGACGAGCTTGAGCCGCTCGCTCGCGCTTTGCAGTTGCTCGAACTGACCGCCCCACGACACCCAGTAACCGGCCGGCACGCGCACGTCCTGCTGCAACTGCTCGCGCGCATCGGCGACGAACGAGCCGACGTCGCGGCCGCGCACATTCGCGCTGACGACCACTCGCCGCTTGCCGTCCTCGCGGCTGATCTGGTTCGGGCCCGGCGCCACGTCGATCGTCGCAAGCTCGGCCAGCGGCACGTACGGCGCCGCCGCGAGCGGCGCGCTGGCGCCGGCGGCGGGCGCGGGCAGCGCGATCGGCAGCCGCTTGATCGCCTCGATATCGGTGCGCAGCTCGTCGGGCAGCCGCACGACAATGTCGAAGCGGCGGTCACCCTGGAACAGCGTGCCGGCCTTCTGCCCGCCGACGGCAGCGGCCACCGAGTCCTGCAGGTCGGCGACGCTCACGCCGTAGCGCGCGAGCTTGTCGCGATCGAGGTTGACGGTCAGCACCGGCAGGCCTGTGGTCTGCTCGACCTTCACCTCCGACGCGCCCGGCACCTTCTGCAACGCGGCCGCGATCTGCTCGCCGGTCTGGTTCAGCACGGCCATGTCGTCGCCGAAGATCTTCACGGCGACGTCGCTGCGCACGCCCGAGATCAGCTCGTTGAAGCGCAGCTGGATTGGCTGCGAGAACTCGTACGCATTGCCGGGCAGCTCGGCGAGCGCGTCCTCGATCTCGCGCACGAGCTGGTCGCGCGGCTTCTTCGGGTCGGGCCACGTGTCGGCCGGCTTCAGCATGATGTAGCCGTCCGACAGGTTCGGCGGCATCGGGTCGGCCGCGATCTCGGCCGTGCCGGTGCGTGCGAACACGCGCTCGATCTCGGGGAAGCGCGCCTTCAGCGTCTTCTCGATCGACTTCTGCATCTCGACCGACTGCGACAGGCTCGTGCCGGGAATCCGCAGCGCGGACACGGCCAGATCGCCCTCGTTCAGGCTCGGGATAAACTCGCTGCCGAGCCGCGTCGCGAGCCCGAGCGTGACGAGCACGATCGCGCCTGCCCCGATCATCACGCGCGCGGGGCGCGTCATGAACGCGGCGAGCACCGGCTCGTACGCGCGCCGCGCCCAGCCCATCAACCGGTTCTCCTTCTCCTCGACCCGCTCGCCGATGAACAGCGCGACGGCCGCCGGAATGAACGTGACGGTCAGCACCATCGCGGCCGCGAGCGCCATCACGACGGTGATGGCCATCGGGTGGAACATCTTGCCTTCGACGCCGGTCAGCGCAAAGATCGGCAGGTACACGACCATGATGATCAGTTGCCCGAAGATCAGCGCGCGGCGCGCCTCCTGCGACGCGCCGAATACTTCGGCGAAGCGCTCGTCGCGCGTGAGCGGCCGCCCGGCCGCCGACTGCGCATGCGCGAGCCGCCGCACGCAGTTCTCGACGATCACCACCGCGCCGTCGACGATGATCCCGAAATCGAGCGCGCCGAGGCTCATCAGGTTCGCGCTCACCTTCGCGTTGACCATCCCGGTGAAGGTCATCAGCATCGACAGCGGGATCACGAGCGCGGTGATCAGCGCCGCGCGGATGTTGCCGAGGAACAGGAACAGCACGGCGATCACGAGCACCGCGCCTTCGAGCAGGTTCTTCTTCACGGTGGCGACGGCCTTCTCGACGAGCACCGTCCGGTCGTACACCGGAATCGCCTTCACGCCGGCCGGCAGTGTGCGGTTCACGTCCTCCATCTTCGCGGCGACGGCCTTCGACACCGTCCGGCTGTTCTCGCCCATCAGCATGAAGACCGTGCCTAGCACGACTTCCTCGCCGTTCGACGTCGCGGCGCCGGTGCGCAGCTCGCGGCCGATGTCGACCACGCCGACGTCCTTCATCCGCACCGGCACGCCGCCGACGTTGGTCAGCACGATGTTCGCGATGTCGTCGACGGTGCGCGCCTGGCCCGGCACGCGCACGAGATACTGCTCGCCGCGCTTTTCGATGTAGCCGGCGCCGACGTTGTCGTTGTTGCGTTCCAGCGCCCGGACGACGTCGGCGAGCGTCAGCCCGTACGACATCAGCTTCGCAGGATTCGGCGCGACGCGGTATTCCTTCACGTAGCCGCCGATCGAGTTGACCTCGGTCACGCCGCGCACGTTGCGCAGCTGCGGCCGCACGACCCAGTCCTGCAGCTCGCGCAGGTCGGCCGCCGTATAGCGCGTGCCGTCGGGCTTGCGTGCGTTGGCGTCCGCTTCGACGGTCCACAGATAGATCTCGCCGAGGCCCGTCGACGTCGGTCCCATCGCGGGTGCGATGCCGGCCGGCAGCTTGTCCTTCGCTTCCTGGATGCGCTCGTTGACGAGCTGCCGCGCGAAGTAGATGTCGGTGCCGTCCTTGAAGATCACGGTGACCTGCGACAGCCCGTAGCGCGAGATCGAGCGCGTCTGTTCGAGCCCCGGCAGCCCGGCCATCACGGTCTCGACCGGATAGGTGATGCGCTGCTCGGCCTCGAGCGGCGAGTAGCCGGGCGCGGACGTGTTGATCTGCACCTGCACGTTCGTGATGTCGGGCACCGCGTCGATCGGCAGCCGCTGGTAGCTGAACACGCCCAGCGCGGCCACGGCCGCGATCGCCAGCATCACGAGCCAGCGGTGCGCAATCGCAAAGCGGATCAGGCGCTCAAACATGTCGGGATTCCTTGAAGCGGGGCACGGTCGCCCGCACCGGACGAGCCGCGCGGCCAGTCAGCCGGCGGATCGGAAAGCGGGCCGCATAGCGGGCCGCCAGTCGCGCCACGGCGCATGCGTCGTGCTGCTCATTCATGTTCCGCGCTCCCCTTGCCGAGCTCCGCCTTCAGTACGAAGCTGTTCGATGCCGCGTATTCCTGGCCGGCCTTCAGCCCCTTCAGCACTTCGGTCGCGCGTTCGTCGCGCCGCCCCGTTTCGACGGCCTGTGCGACGAAACCCTTCGGCGAGCGCACGAACACCGACGGCGCGCCATCGACGTCCTGCAGCGCGTCGCTCGCGACCGCGAGCGGCACGCCCTGCTTGCCCGCGTCGACCGACACGTTCACGAACATCCCCGGGCGCCACACGCGATCCGGGTTCGGCAGCACGACGCGCGCCGGCGCGGTGCGCGTCTGCTCGCCGAGCAGCGAACCCACGTATGCGATCGGGCCGCTGGAGCGCGATTCGAACGCGGTCGCGCTCACCGTTGCGTCGCGGCCGACGCGCACGTCGTTGAGCCGCTGCGCCGGCACTGCCATCTCGGCCCATACGGTCGACAGGTCGGAGATCACGAACATGCTCGCGTCGGCGGCAATCGCTTCGCCGGGCGTCGCATGCTTCTCGACGATCGTGCCCGCGAACGGCGCGCGTAGTTCATAACGGTTCAGCGCGCCCGCGCCGACCGGCGCGTTCAGCGCGGCGAGCTTCTGTCGCGCGTTCTGCACGGCGATCTCGGCCTCGCGCAACTGCACCTGGGCCTGCTGGTAGTCCTGCTCGGCCGAGATGCGTTCCTGCCACAGCGTGCGTTCGCGCTCATAGGTCGCACGCGCGCCCGACAGCCGGCGCTCGGCCGTCAGCAGTTCGCTGCGGCGGTCGGCCAGATCGGTGCTCGCGATCACCGCGAGCACCTGCCCCTTCGCGACGTTCTGCCCGAGCGACACCGCCACCTGCTCGACGATGCCGGCCACGCGCGGCACCACGTGCGCGGTGCGGTCCTCGTTGAACCGGATTTCGCCGGGAAGCTGGAACGGCGTCGCGATCTGCGCGGGGCCGGCCTTCGCGAGCGCGATCTTCGACGTCGCCAGTTGCGCGTCGGTCAATGCGATCGCGCCGTCGGCGCGCGCGAACGGGAACGACGCGGCGTCGTTGCCGGCCTTCACGTCGATCGTCGCATCGAACACGTGCGGCTTCGCAATCGACTGCGCGGACACGAACTTCTGGCCGGCCGCATCGAACCGCAACGGTTCCTGCGCGCGGTCGTAGCGCACCAGCGTGCCGGACACGGTGACGCCCTTGTCCACCGGCTTGCCGTCGACGAACGGATAGACGACGAGCCGCGCGTCGCCAGGCTTTTCCGTCATCACGATCTCGACGGACAGCTTGCCGCGCTTCAACACGACACCGCCGTGCGCGCCGGCGTCGGCGCCGTCGGCCGGCTGCGCGGCTTCGGCGGCGGTCGGCGCCGATGCGCTGCTGCCGCTCCGCGTGACGGCGAGCGCGCCGATCACAATCCCTGCGCCGCCGAGCACGGCCACCGCGATAACGAAAATTCTGCTGCGTGACATGATGATCCTTCCGGTAAGAGGGGCGCTCATTGCGCGACGGCCGCGAGCGGCGTGCCGACGAGCCGGCCGATATCGGCGCGGGCCGCATGGGCGCCGGCGAGCGCTCGCACGTATTGCGACTGCCCCTGGAACAGCGTGCGCTGTGCGTCGAGCACATCGAGGAAGCTGAACTTCCCGAGTTCGTAGCCGCGCGACATCGCATCGAGCGCGAGACGCGCGGCGGGCAGGATGTCCGACTTCAAGCGCTGCGCTTCCTGCTCGGCCGCCTCGAAATTCGCGTACGCCTGCGTCAGCTCCAGCCGCAAGCGCGTGCGTTCGCGATCGAGATCGGCGTTCGCGCGCTCGGCCTTGTGCGTCGCCTCGAGCAGCGCGCCCTTGTTCGTGTTGAACAGCGGAATCGGGATCGACACGCCGACCACCGCCTGGTTGTCCGGCACGCCGCCCGTGGTCACGCGCTTCACGCCGGCGCTGACCGTCACGTCCGGAATGCGCCGCGCGCGCTCCAGCGACACGGCCGCGTTCGAGCGCAGCATCTCGGCGCGCGCGACCCGCGCGAGCGGCGCGTCGTCGAGTTGCACGGTCAGCGCGGACAGCGGCTCGACCGGCGGCACGGTTTCCAGGTCGCCGCGCACCGCGAGCCGATCGTTGCGCGCTTCGCCCATCACCGCGTTCAGCTTCTCGCGCGCGACCTCGACACGGCCGCGCGCGGTCACGACTTCGATCTGCACGCCGGCCGCCGCGACCTGCGCCTTGGTCGCCTCGACCGGCGACACCTTGCCGGCCTGCGCGCGGCGCCCCGCGAGATCCGCCGAGCGCGCGGCGATCGCGGCCGATTCCTCGGTCACCTGAAGCTGACGCTGCGCGGCGAGCAGCCCGTAGAACGCGGCGATCACGTCGGCGCGCACGGCCGCACCCTGCTCGTCGAGCGACGCGTTGGCCGCCTCGCGGCCGTAGGACGCGACATCGAGCCGCGCGCGGCGCTTGCCGCCCAGTTCGATGGTCTGGTTGATCAGCGCGGTCGACGTGCGTTCGGCTCGGCTGAAGCCTTCCTGCAGGAACGACACTTCGGGGTTGGGGCGCGCGCCGGCCTGCATCAGCGCGCCGGCCGATGCATCGACATCGGCGCGCGCGCCGCGCAGCGCCGGATTGTTCCGGGCTGCGACCGCGAGTGCATCGGAAAGCGTCAATGACGACTCGGGAAGCGTATTGGATGGGGGTGCGCCGATCGGCGTCGCGCTGCCGATGGCGGCCGTGGCCGGCCCCGGCGACGGCGATGGCGATGGCTGCGCATGAGCCGTCGCGGCCATCACGAAGACGATGGCCGCGACGAGGTTGAGCTTGAGCATGTTCGGTTCTGCGGTAACGGTTCGCGACCGATGCTACGGAGCGGCCGCAGTGCGAACATGAGGCGAAGATGATATTTCCGTCATGTTGGGCGCAACCGTACGCAGACGTGCGGTGCCCTGGGGGCGGCGTCCCGTTTTTGACGATCAGGAAGATTCGATGAGCGCGCGGCGCGATGGCCGCACGAAAGAATGCAGAGGTTCGGGGATCCGGCACGTGCAGGCGACACGCGCCGCGCGTGAATCAGGTGATGCGCTGCTTCCCCCGCCGCCGCTGCACGAGCCAGTCGATCAGTTGCCGCCCGTCGCGTTCGCCGAACCAGCGCGCATGCCCGATCAGATAGCCGTCGTACGCGATATCGACGATCGCCGGCGCATCGATGATGCAGCCGAAATACGCGACTTCCGACAGCGCGAACTCCGTATGCACGATCGGCAGCAGCGCGACCAGCGCCGCGTACGCATCGTCGCTCAGCGGTTCGAGCGATTCATAGCCGTCGAGCAGCGCGTCGATCTGGCCGTATTCCACGCGTCGCGCATCGGCCGGCGCCATCCAGTCGACCGTATTGCGCTCGATCGCGAGCGCGAGATCCATCACCGCGCAGGTGCGGTCCGACAAGCCGAAATCGAGCACGGTCCGCACCTGCGCACCGGGCTCCGCAGCGGTCCACAACAGGTTCGACGCATGCCAGTCGCCGTGCGTCCACAGCGGCGGCAACGCGGGCAGCAGCGGCACGAGACGCGCGTGATACGGGCCGATCGCATCGGCCACGTCGCCGCGCCAGTCGCGCGAGCCGAGCGCGCGCACGAGCAGCGGCTGCGCATCGACCCAGCGTTCGAGCGCGTCCGCCAGATCGGCGGACGACAGCACCCGAAAACTCGACAGCAGCGTGCGCACGGGCCGCGCAGGCGCATCGTAGCCGGCCGACGCGCGATGCAGTTCGGCCAGCGCGCGGCCGGCCGCGTACGCATGCGAAGGATGCGTGAACGGCTGCCACGACATCACGCCGCGATACGGATCGACGCCAGGCGCGAGCACGTGCACCTCGTACGTCCACTCACCGGACGCGAACGCGGTCGCACCGTCGCGATCGGCCAGCACGTCCACCACCGGCATCCCGCGCGCGCGCAGATGCGCGATGAAACGATGCTCCTCCTCGAGCCCCGCGACATCGCGCAAGCTTGCGTGATGTCGCTTGACGAACAACCCGCGCCCGTCCGCCATCCGCACGAGCACCGCGGCCGCGAACTGCCGCGGGCTGTGCCACGTCAGCCGCACCGGTTCGCCCGCGCCATCGATCCGCGCGAGTACGCCCGCCACTTCGTCGTGCGTGATCAACGGCCAGTCGCGTTCGGCCTGTTCGCCGTCCACGCCGAATTGCGGCGGCGCGACGTCGCGCGACAGGGGGCCGTCCGGCTCGAGGGGAAATGACATGAACGGCGTTGCTCCGTAGTTGAATCCGTGCGCGAATCAGCGCGCGCCGCCGCCCGATGCGAGCGGGCCGCCGGCGGCCGCCCGCAACGCGGCGGCGGTCCGGCTCCAGTCGCGCCAGCCGACGACGGCCAGTCCGATGAACAGCGCATAGAGCCCGGCCGTCAGATACAGTTCCTTGAACGCGAACATCCCGACGTACACGACGTTCACGACGATCCACAGCCCCCACGACGCGATGTAGCGCCGAGCGGTCCAGTATTGCGCGACGAGGCTGAACGCGGTCAGCGACGCATCGACGAACGGCAGCGCCGCATCGGTCCAGCGCGCCATCATCCCGCCGAGCAACGCGCTGCCGATGACCGCCGCGATCAGGTCGGGCAGCATCCTGAGCGGGCGCACCCCGGTCACGGGCGCGACGTCGCCGGCTGGCGCCGCACCGCCGTCGGCACCGCCGCCTGCCTCGCTCGCGCGCTGCGCGAGCCAGCGCTGCCAGCCGTACACCTGCAGCACCGCGAACGCGCCCTGCAGCAGCATGTCCGAATACAGCTTCGCATCGAAGAAGATCCAGCCGTACAGCGCGACCGACGCGAGGCCGACCGGCCAGCACAGCATGCGCCGCTTCGCGGTCAGCCAGATCGCGAGCGCGCTGACGATCACGCCGGCGATTTCGAGTGGGGACATCGTCTGTGCTCTCCTGGTGGGCTGCCGGGGCCGCGCGTCACGCGGCCGAACCCGGTCGATCAGAAATCATAGGTCAACGATACGCGCGCGGTACGCGGCGCACCCGGGAACAGGTACGCATCGCCCTGCTGCTCGCCTGCATCGCGCCAGTAGAACTTGTTGAACAGATTGTCCACCGACACGCGCAACACCGTGCGATGGCCGCCGATCTTCGTCGTATAACGCGCGCCGAGATTGAACACGAACCACGACGGCACGCGCGCGGTGCCTTCCTCGTTCGCGTTGCGCGCCGCGCTGTATTCCACGCCGCCGAGCACGTTCAGGCCCGCGACGCCCGGCACCGCGTAGTCCGCATACAGCGACGCGCGCAGCGCGGGCACGTTGATGATCTGGTGCCCTTCGTAGGCGGGCGACCCCGAATCGACCGCGCGGGCGCGAATCGCCGCGACGCTGGCCGTCAGCCCCAGCCGCTCGGTCACGCGCCCGGCCGCGCCGAGTTCGATCCCCTGATGCCGCTGCGTGCCGCGCTGCACGAACGTATAACTGGTGCCCGACGCATCCGGGTCCGCGAACTGGAACGGCTTGCTGATCGAGAACACGGCGGCCGTGAGGCTCAGCCGGTCGAGCCAGTCGTATTTCGCGCCGACCTCGATCTGGTGCGATTCGACCGGCGGCAGGAACGCATACGCGTTGGTCGCGCGCACGGGCGCCTGGTCGCCGAGCGACAGCGCCTTGCTGTACGACGCATACAGCGACAGCGCGTTCACCGGCTTGTAGACGAGCGCGACCTGCGGCAGGAACACGGAGCGGTCGGTGTGCGTCGCGTCACCGTCGAGACTGCTCCAGCTGCGCTGGCGCAGCAGCACTTCCTTGCCGCCCGCGAGCACCTGCCAGTGTTCGCCGAGGCTGATGCGGTCGAGGCCGAACACGCCGTACTGCCACGAATCGAGTTGCGGATACGACGGCCCGGGCGTGTTCGGCGACGGTGCAAACGCAACGTCGGGCCCGTAGATGTTCTCGCTGCCGACATAGTCGTACACGGCGGTCGCCATGTGCACGACGCGGCGCTGCACGCTCACGCCGAGCGTCAGTTCGTGCCGCAGCGGCCCCGTCGCGAACTTGCCGGTCGTGACCGCGCGCAGATCGTCGTTGCGCCGGTATTCGCCGGGGCTTCGAAAGTCGTACACGTCGTAGTCGCCATTCGCGCCGAAGAAGAACGGCGACGTCGCGCCGGCCGCGCAGCTCGCCGCATACGAGCAGCCGTACGCGAACGCGCTGTTGTCGTCGATCATCGTGCGGCTGCGGCCCGCGGCGATGTACGCCTTCCAGTCGTCGTTGAACTGGTAGTCGAAACGCGCGTTCAGGTTCAGCGCATCGGTCGTCACCGGTTTCGCCCACGGCTGCGTGCCGAGCGCCTTCGACGTCGTCTTCACCGACGGCACGACGGTGCCGCCCAGCAACTGGTAGCCGGGCGCGGAACGCTGGATCCACTGCTGGAATTCGGCATTGAGTTGCAGGCTCGCGCGCGGGCTGATGTCCCAGTCGGCGGCGATCGAGCCGAACGTGCGCCGTCCGTTCGTGCCGTCGATATAGGAGTGCATGTTCTCCTTCGCGGCATTGATCCGGAACCCGAACTGATTGCCCGGGCCGAAGCGGCGGCCGAGATCGACGGCCGCCGACGTCGAGCCGCGGCTGTCGACGCCGCCCGTCACGCTCGCGACGTTCGCGGCGCGCTTGGTCACGAAGTTGATCACGCCGCCGGGCGCGACGACGCCGCTGTCGATGCCCGCGAGCCCTTTCAGGATCTCGACGCGCTCCTTGTTCTCGAGCGGCACGTTCTGCTCGCCGGACACGGTCAGCCCGTCGATCCGGATCGCGCTCGCGAGATCGACCGGAAAGCCGCGGATCGCGAAGCCTTCGAAATAACCGACCGGCGCATAGTCGTTGACGACCGACGCATCGTTGCGCACGACGTCGCTCAGCCGCTTCGCCTGCTGATCGTCGATCAGCGCGCGCGTGATGACGTTCACCGACGCCGGCGTATCGCGCAGCGGCGCGTCGTCGAGCCCCGCGACTGACGCTTCGCGCGCGCGCAGCGGCTGGCCGCGCTCGCCGTTCACCGTGATCGCGGGCAGCGTCGCGTTGCCGGTCGCATCGGCGCCCGGTGCGGGCGTGTCGCCCTGTGCCGCGGCCGCCTGCGCCGCGAAAAGCGTGACGCCGAGACCGACACCGAGCCCGACCTTCACGCGCCGCCGCCGTGCGGGCGCCGTTGTTGTTCTATTCACCGTCATTGTTCTGGATGGAAAACTCGCCATTCGACCTGTCGAAACCCGTTACGAAGCTGCGAAGCGTGCGCCCGCACGCACCTCGGCGTCCATCGACGGACGCGTGCCGTCGACACGCTATTCATCGGACGAACCGCACCCCGCGGCATGCAAGCGAGCCGACCGGTCGGAACAACACAGGATGGGGCATCGGATTCGGATGGCGCGCCGGGAACCGACGCAGCGGCCGACGCGATCGTCGGATGCGCCTGTCGGGCGGCCGGCTGCGTCGCGCGGTCGTGTCATGCGGGGGACGCTTCGAACGCCCCGGTGCGGGCGGCGGGCACTCGCGCCGGCGTTCATCGGAACGGCGGCCTGCCCGGCGCGCGACATCGCGGCGTGGCGCGCATTTTACCCCGGGCGGGGCGAACGGCCGTGGAATCGGGCGAAACGGGGGACGGAGAAGGCGGGAACGGGGACAGACGGTTCGGGCGGCGCGACAACAGCGGGAATGCAGCCGCGATTCGCATCGTGCGGGCCGGCCGCCGACACCGGCATCATCATGTGCCGGTCAGGCGGCCCGGAACCGGAGCGGGAACGGCGGCCCCGCTACCGATTCACCGGCCGTTCGCTCAGAACCCCTGCATCGTCACGGTCGGATCGACGACCAGATGCACGACGCCGTAAATGACCGCGCCGACCAGCAGCGCAAGCAGGATCGCGACGAACGGCAGCAGCGTGAAGTTCGCGTTCGCGAGATCGGTCGCGTGCGCCTTGCTGTTGCGCACGCCGAAGAAACTCCACAGGACCAGGCGGACCATGCCGAGCAGTTTCATGATGGGCTCCTTTATCGAATCGGTTGACGCTATCGTCGATCCGGACGGCATTCGAAAAAAGCAGCAGTTGCGTGCGCTTTTCGCGCAGCAGGCCATCTGCGGCGGCATGTCGCGCGCGCGTCAGCGGTCGAGCACGAGCGGCTCCGTCGCCCCTTGCGCGGGGCGCGCCACGCACAGCAGCGCGCAGCCGGGTTCGATCGCCGCATCGGGCGTCTGCTCGTAGTCGACCGCGCCGGACAACACGCGCGTCGCGCACGTGCCGCACGAACCGGCGCGGCATTCGCACGGCACGGCCACGCGCTGCCCTTCCGCGAATTCGAGCAGCGTGCCGTCGGCGGGCGTCCACGCGGCGTCGCGCCCCGTGCGCCGGAACACGACCGGCACGCTTGCCGCCGCGGGCGCGGCAACCGCGCGGGTCGCGCTGCGCGAGACCGTCGACGGCCCGAACGCCTCGAAACGGATGCGCTCGTCCGGCACGTTCAGCGCGCGCAGCCCGTCGTACAGGTCGCGCATGAATGCAGACGGCCCGCACAGGTAAAAGTCGTAATCGTCGAATGAAAGGACCCGCTTCAGTTGCCCGATGTCGATGCGGCCGGCCCGCGCGGCCGAGCCTTCGTGAGGATGACTGTCGAACCAGTGAAGCGACACGCGCGCATCGGCGGCCGCGACGCGCGCCAGTTCCGCCGCGAACGGCCGGTCGGCCACTTCGCGTGCGCCATGCACGAACACGACGCGGCGCGACGGCGCGTCGTCGGCCAGCGCGCGGCGCAGCATCGCGACCATCGGCGTGATGCCGATGCCGGCCGACACGAGCACGGCCGGCCGCGGGCTCGCGAGATCGAACGTGAAGCGGCCGCGCGGCATCTGCGCGTCGAGCGTCATGCCGGCCTGCGCGTGATCGTGCAGCCATGCCGATACGCGCCCTTCTCGCTTCACAGTGATCCGGTAATGCGTGCCGCCCGGTGCATCGGACAGCGTGTAGCTGCGAATCGTCGGCGCGTCGCTACCCGGCAGCGCGATGCGCAGCGTCAGGTGCTGACCGGCTTCGTACGCAGGCAATGCACCGCCATCCGCCGGTTCGAAATGGAACGACCGGATCGCGCGGGCTTCGTCGACGATCTTCGCGATGCGCAGCGATCGCCATGCGGGCGCCGGCGCCGATGCAGGCGCGGCCGCGGATGGCGCCGGTCCGGCCGTTGCCGCCGCGCCGCCCGACGCCGCCGCCATCGCCGCGAACTGCGGCGCGCGCTCGACCGCCGACCACCGGAACGGCAGCACGGCCCGCACGCGCCGCACTTCCCGCACATGGAAGCGCACGACGCGCTGCGCGCCGTCGAACGACGCAACCACCGGCCCGTCCCACACGATCTCCGCGTGCGCGGCGACATACAGCACATCGCCGCTGTCGAAATCGACGAACAGCAGCCCCGCGCGCGGATCGTGCTGCAGGTTGCCGAGTGTGTTGAAGAACCGGTTGCCGCTGAAATCGGGCGTCGTCAGCGTGCGCGCATCGTCGACGCGCACGAAGCCCGGCATCCCACCGCGATGCGACACGTCCGCGCCGCGCGCCGCGCCCGCCTCCACCGACGTGTTCGCACTCGCGACGAAGAACGTATCGGCCTGCGCGAGCAGCGCGCGGTCCGCGTCGCTCAGCGCATCCGACACGTCGGGCGCGACGGATGCATCGACGTCCCGCGCGACGAAGGTCGGCTTGCGGCCCTGGATGTACTTCGCGCAATTGCCGAAGCTCTGCTCGACCGCGATCGTCAGCGCATCGCCGTCGACCGCGCGCACGACGCCGTTCACGCGATTGCGCCGCCGCGTATCGAATTCGATCCCGAGCCCGCCGAGCGGCGCGCCCGGCTGCCACGCGCCGGCCAGCGGATCGCCCGGCAGCGCACGCGCCGCGATGCGCAGCGTGCGGGCATCCGGCGACGTGACGAAACCCGGCGCACCGGCGCGCAACGTCGCCCACGGCTGGCCGTTTGCATCGACGCCGCCGAGCACGAAGAACGGCAGTTGCGCGAAAAACGTCCGGTGCTGGTCCGGCATGAAGCGCCGGATCCCGCGCCGGCCGGCCGCGCTCGCCGCGTCCGTCACGCCTGCGCGCTGCTGCACGGCAAGCTCGCCCGCGTGAAACGGCGCGATGTCGAGTTCCCAGCCCGGTACGACGGCGGTTGGCGCATTCATCGCGTTCTCTCCTGAACAAGCGCGGCGGCAGTGAGTATCAAGCAGCGAGCAGGCCCGCGCGCGTCGTCGGCATCGCGACGAAGCCCGGCAACGCCTCGATACGCGCCAGCCATGCGCGCACGTGCGGATACGGTTCGAGCGACACGCCGCCTTCCGGTGCGTGCGCGATGTACGTGTACGCGGCGATGTCCGCGATCGTCGGCTGCGCGCCGGCCGCGAACGGCTTGCCGGCCAGCTCGCGATCGATCACGTCGAGCACTTTCGCGGCCGTGCGCTTGGCCGCTTCCGGGTCGAGCGTCGCGCCGAACACGGTCACGAGCCGTGCGGCTGCCGGGCCGGACGCGATCGGGCCGGCCGCGTACGACAGCCAGCGCTGCACGACGGCCGCGCCGACCGGGTCGTCCGGCAGCCAGTGCGCGTCGCCGTAGCGCTTCGCGAGATATACGAGGATCGCGTTCGAATCGGCGATCACGGTGCCGCCGTCGTCGATCACCGGCACCTGCCCGAGCGGATTGAGCGCGAGAAACGCCGGTTCGCGCTGCGCGCCGGCCGCGAGATCGACGTCGATCGTCCTGGACGGCAAACCGAGCAGCGACAGGAACAACCGGACGCGGTGCGCGTGCCCGGACAGCAGGAACGAATAGACGCGAATGGGCGAGGCAGGCTTGCTGGCGGCAGACATGGAAACACTCCGGAATCTCGCGCCGCCGGGGATCGGCGACGAACGGCTCCAGCGTAGCGCTCGCCGTTCGTCGCCAGAAGACGGATAATCACGGAAACATTATCCTCTTCCATAGGACAATCGACGATGGCCGATCTGCGCGACGTGAACCTGAACCGGCTGGCGATCTTCGTCGCGGTGGTCGACGCCGGCTCGCTGACGGCCGCGGCCGAGCGGCTCGGCCTCGCGAAGACGGTCGTCAGCACGCACATGCAGCGCCTCGAATCCGAGGTCGGCGCGAACCTGCTGGTGCGCACGACGCGGCGGCTGAGCGTGACCGACGCCGGACGCGTGTTCTACGACGCGTGCCGCGACATCGTGCGCGCGACCGAAGCCGCGCTCGACGCGGTGTCGTCCGACGCCGGGCCGCTGCGCGGCACGCTGCGCGTGAGCGTGCCGATCGACTATGGCGCGCTGGTCGTCGCGCCGGCCGTCGTCGCGCTGCGCGACCGGCATCCGGCGCTCGACGTCGAACTCGTCGCGAACGACCGCGTCGTCGATCTCGTCGCGGACAACCTCGACGTCGCGATCCGCATCGGGCGGCTCGCCGATTCCAACTATCGCGCGGTGCAGCTCGGCACCTACGAGAAATGGCTGGTCGCGAGCCCTGCGTTCGTCGCGCGCTACGGGCTGCCGCGCGATCCGGATGCGCTTGCCGGCTTGCCGTTCGTGATGCTGTCGTCGCTGCCGCGCCCGCATACGCTCGAACTCGATGACGCGCGCGGCGGCCGCGCGTCGGTGCGCTGCGTCGCGCCGGTCGTGTCGAACACCGCGACCGCGTGCCGCGCGATCGTGCTCGCGGGCGGCGGCTTCGGGCTGCTGACGGATTTCTCGACCGCGGATGATGTCGCGGCGGGCCGGCTCGTGCGGCTGCTGCCGGGCTGGCGCACGGCGCCGGCGGGGATCCACGCGGTGTATCCGTCGACGCGGCTGCCTTCGCCGAAGGTGCGGGCGTTCATCGAGGCGATGAAGGGGAGGCTGGGGGAAGCGGCGGCAACGCCTACGACAAAGCGCTCACGGTCGAAGTAGCAACCCACGTGGTTCATTGCGCGCTTACGGTATTCGACGACAGCGACAGCGCATGCGCCGATAACGGCGAGCCGCTCCGCCGATATCGTCAGGAGACGCCGCATCAGATTTTGTTGGTTCGTCTCCGCACCCAATGCGCCAACATCGCGAGCAACAGGCAAGCCACACAGGCTGGCCAATACGCGACCCAGACCCACGCGTTCCGTTCATGGGCTGCGCTCCAGACGAAGTAGGCACACAGCAGGGTTAGAGCGATCAACGAGAAAGCGAAGCGGGATTTCTCGAGCATCCCGGCGGAATGCATCGCCCAAAGCAAGACTGCGGGAAGCAACAGATAGCCCCAATAGAATGCCATCGTCGTCAATTCATCCGACGGCCGGCGGAGCAGATTCGATATGTCAACCACCGTCATCACCGACCCGAACGACACCATCAGAAAAACTGCCGCACTAAGGCATACGAAATATCGGCCGTTGTAGTCGACATACCGTCCTCTCACAATCACTCCTGGGTCGATGACGTCAGCCCGTTCCCTATCGCGATGGATCGCGAGACCATCGATCCCTCATGACAACCGCAGCGATGAAGAGGAATCGTTCCACACCCTCACGGCGCCACCCTAACGTAACGGCTCGACCGACGGTGACGTGAAACCGCTTTCCATTGTGCCGGTCAACGAAGCGCCCCGACAGGTCCGGCTCCAGCGCTCGAAGCTGTAGTTCGTCTGGATCCAGCGATTGCCGACGGCATCGCCACCGGGCTTGCGAATCGACCAACCCAATTCAGCGTCGTAATGCGCTTCATCGCGTTCGTTGGTTACGACACCCCTGGTATCGACAACCGCCTCGCGCGTCGCGCCGCCCTCGATCTGTCGAGGACCCTGTTTCGCGCCGGCCAGGTCGTGCGCGTACAACTGACGAAGATGCTCCACGCATGCGTCGAAACTGGCGAACGATTGCGGCGGCATATCCACCGGCGGCAAATGACCGCTCGCGGAAACGGACGATGCAAACGACGTCGCAACGCTCAACAGGAGAAGGCGGGCGTTGAAGTGCTTCATGTTCGAGTTTTCCGTGTATGTTCGAGCGTCAACTCTGTGTCGGCAATGGCCATCTCAGCGTCGACCTCCTGCCGGGATGCGGTGCGAGACAAGACCTGCGCGGCCTCGTCGCACATACCCTTACTTCAATGGCCTGGGTTGCGGAGCGCAACTCGCACAAAGCAACGTTACTGGGCTGCCCTTGGCAGACTGCAACCCGAATAGAAGACGCGGCAGTTCTTGTCATTCGCGGTGCAGACTTTCATGGCCTTGGCGGTGGCGTCATCGATCGTCTGCCCCATGTTCGAATTGTGGGTGTTGTCTCCAACGAGCATGACCGCGCAGCCATTCGCGTAGGAGAGGTCGATCTCGCACTGCGTACCACCTTTCGCTTTGCATTGAGAAAGCGCGGCGCGCTCCGCCTGCTGCTGGCTGTCCAGATCGGTGGATGTGCCGAGAGCACCCGCCTTGCCGTCGGTGGAGATTGCGCCCCAGCGAGAGATCCAACTGATCTGGCGTTGAGGCGGCGATGCGGCCTGTCCTTGACCGTCCGGGTCCGGGCCACAGGAACTCGCACTATACGGAATCCAGCCTGGCGGACAGGCCACTTGGGCGTGTGCGGTGATACTGATACCGACCAGGCAAGCGATTGAAAGAATTTTGAATCGCATGTTCTCTGTAACGCGTCTAGCGCTTTCCGTGTTATTCCAGTCGCTGGGGCAAACTGCATCCAGCGTAGTAAACCCAACATTTCGCCGACCCTTTTGAAGCGCAATTCTTCATGCCCATTCTGCCAGCCTCTTCCGACGTGCCTGCATTTTCCGTCCAGATGATCTGCCCGTTGGCCATGACCGCGACACATGTATTCGCGTACACGTTGTTGACGGAACAGTTCACACCTCCGCGGGCCTGGCATTCCCGCTGCGCTGCAGAAATCGCGCTGTCTTTATCGGGCATGTCGGATACGATGCCGAACGCACCTTGACTGGATACAACCGCACCCCAACGCGAGGCCCAGCGAATTTGGCGTTGAGGCTGAACCCCGTTAGTCCCTTGCTGTCGGTTATCCGGACCGCAGTCACTTGCGCTGTAGGGAATCCAGCCCGGGGGGCAGGCGACTTGAGCATGACTGAGCGATGCAACGGCAAGCAGTGTCAGCAGGACTAGCAGTCGGATGACGTTCATAGGTGAAGTCGGGGCGCTACAGCGCAATCAGATGCGTTGAAGAAGGTCAAAGGCCGAATGGCACGTAATTGCATTCCGTTCACGGCTGAATGTTCGTTGGCTCGCCAATCGTTCGATTCCCGCATTTCGGCGACGGCATCGCCATCAACCGACGCGCGAAATCCCAATCGCGAAACGCATCCACCTCGTATTAGCGAGGTCTAGCTCCAGCGATTGGCTTACGAAGATGTCACTGATATGTCTGTCAACCGTCGAATCCACACAGCGCCCGGCAAATGTATACCAGTCTATCTACTTTGACTAGAATTCCGCGGAATCGGCAGATACGTGCAGCGAGACAACCTTTGATTTATTTCCGTTGCTTAATATTTTTTGAAGTAAATCCGACTCTCACGCGCATGGCTCGGCCGTCGATGACGCTGTCGGATTCACCTATCGCGCGCTCTTTCGCACGACGCCGCCAAGCAGCATTTTCGACATGACATTGACGGCACGGCCATCGCCGTGACAAGTCCGCAAAGTTACGCGTGAGTTGTTTCGACGGATTCATGCCCGAGCCGCAGTTTCCGACGCCCGCTATCTGCCCGTTCCCAACGTCCCCAGCAGCACCTTCCTGCAACTCGCGATCATCTGCGCCTCCGGATCGCGATATTCGGTCAGCAGCCACGCCGCGCCGACGTTCGTCATTGCGCCCACCAGCGCGAGCCCGATCAGCCGCTGCTCGGTGCGCTCGGCAGGCGTCACGGCCTCGCCCGGCGCGCCGATCGCCATGATCAGCTTGCCGAAGTCGATCAGCATGCGCTGATACGTCATGTCGGTATCCGCGCTCACGCCCATCACCTCGAGCAGCAGCACGCGCGCCGCGCACGGGTCGCGCAGAAACGCGAAGAACGCGGCGAGCCCCGCGTCGACACGCTCCCGCAGATCGCCGCCGCGCGCGGCGACCGCCTGCGCGACCGCGTCATGCAACTGCTGCGCGTGATGCAGGTAGGTGCAGCGCAGCAGATCCTCGGTGCTGTCGAACGCCGCATAGAAATAGCGATCGTTGAGCTTCGCTTCCTGGCAGATCGACCGCACGGTCGCCTTGCGAAAACCCACCGTGCCGAACACGCGCGTCGCCGCACGAATCAACGCGTCGCGCCGTTCGGCGGCCCGTACCTCGGGCGCCACGCCGCCATACGACCGGCCCCTTTTTTCCGTTTCGAGTGCTTTCTCCATTCCGCTATTTGACATCAGGACACCCGAAAACTAAAGTGGTGACGAACAACACCACAATAGATGCGCCGCCGGTGCAGCGCAAGCGGAACGGGAGGACGACGAATGAAGGGGTTTTCCGGCAAGGTCGCCGCGATCACGGGCGCCGGTTCGGGCATGGGCCGCAGCCTCGCGGTCGAGCTTGCGCGGCGCGGCTGCGAGGTCGCGCTCGCCGACGTCAACGACGTCGGGCTCGCCGGCACGGCAGCCGCCTGTGCACAGCACGGCGTGCGCGTGAGCACGCGTCGGCTCGACGTCGCCGATCGCGACGCGGTGTTCGCGTGGGCCGATTTCGTGCGCGCCGAGCACGGCAAGATCAACCTGATCTTCAACAATGCGGGCGTGTCGCTGGCCGCCAGCGCCGAAACCGCGCGTCTCGCCGATCTCGAATGGATCGTCGGCATCAACTTCTGGGGCGTCGTGCACGGCACACAGGCGTTCCTGCCGCATCTGCGCGCGTCGGGCGACGGCCACGTGGTGAACACGTCGAGCCTGTTCGGGCTCGTCGCGATGCCGACGCAAAGCGCGTACAACGCGACCAAGTTCGCGGTGCGCGGCTTCACCGAGGCACTGCGGATGGAACTCGAACTCGACGGCGCGCCGGTGAGCGCGACCTGCGTGCATCCGGGCGGCGTCGCGACGAGCATCGTCGACGCGGGCCGCGTCGACACCAGTATCCACGCGCTGACGGGGCAGGACGAAGCGACCCATCGCCGTCAGGCCAACCGCCTGATCAACGCGACGACGGCCGACGAGGCCGCGCGGCAGATCCTCGCGGGCGTCGAGCGCAATGCGCGCCGCGTGCTGGTCGGCGCCGACGCGCGCCGGCTCGACCGGATCGCGCGACTGCTCGGCGCCGGTTACCAGTGGCTGATGCTGCGCCACGTGCGCCGCGCCCGCGCCCGCAATCTCGAACGCGCGCCCGCTCCGGCCGCGCGCCCGACCACGCCGACCCAGGACCCCGCATGATCTCGACGACGACCGACCGGCGCGACGCGCCGCCCGCCTCCGACGCCCGCCGCGACAGTGGCGATAACCGCGACGATCGCGACCTTCGCGACCTCGACGTGCTGATCGTCGGCGCCGGCCTGTCCGGCATCGGCGCCGCGTATCACCTGAAGCAGCGCTGCCCGCATGCGAGCGTGGCGATCGTCGAGGCGCGCGACGCGATCGGCGGCACCTGGGACCTGTTCCGCTATCCGGGTGTTCGTTCGGATTCCGACATGTTCACGCTCGGCTACAGCTTCCGGCCATGGCACAGCGACAAGGCGATCTCCGACGGCCAGACGATCCTCGACTACATCCGCGACACCGCGCGCACCTACGGCATCGACAAGACGATCCGCTACGGCCAGAAGGTCGTCGCGGCCGACTGGGATTCGAACCGCGCGCGCTGGACGGTGCGCATCGAGCGCACGCGGGACGGCGCGACCGACACGCTCGCCTACACCTGCCGCTTCCTGTTCATGTGCAGCGGCTACTACGACTACGATGGCGGCTACCTGCCCGACTGGGCCGGCATGGACACGTTCGAGGGCAAGCTCGTGCATCCGCAGCACTGGCCGAAGGATCTGTCGTACGCGAACCGGCGCGTGGTCGTGATCGGCAGCGGCGCGACGGCCGTCACGCTGGTGCCGTCGATGGCGGCCGACGCGCAGCACGTGACGATGCTGCAGCGCTCGCCGACCTACATCGTGTCGCTGCCCGCGCGCGACAAGATCGCGAACGCGCTGCGCCGCGTGCTGCCGTCGCGGCTCGCGCACCGGCTCGTGCGCGTGAAGAACGTGCTGCTGACGATGTACCTGTACAACGTGTCGCGCCGCAAGCCCGACCAGACGAAGAAATTCATCATCCGTGCGGCGAGCAAGCAGCTCGGCCCCGACTTCGACGTCGCGAAGCACCTGACGCCGCGCTACATGCCGTGGGACCAGCGCCTGTGCCTCGTGCCGAACGGCGACCTGTTCAAGGCGATTCGCGCGGGCCGCGCATCGATCGTCACCGACGAGATCGAGCGCTTCACGCCGACCGGCCTCCAGCTGAAGAGCGGCCAGCAGCTCGACGCGGACGTGATCGTCACCGCGACCGGGCTGAAGGTGAAGATGCTCGGCGGCGCGCGCGTGACGGTCGACGGCCGCGCGGTCGATTTGCCGGAGACGGTGTCGTACAAGGGGATGATGTACAGCGACGTGCCGAACCTCGCGTCGTCGTTCGGCTACACGAATGCGTCGTGGACGCTGAAGGCCGAGCTGATCGCGCGCTACGTGTGCCGGCTGCTCAACCACATGCGCGCGAACGGGTACGACACCTGCGTGCCGCGGCTCGGCGCAGGCGATCTCGGCGACGTGCCGGCCGTCAACCTGAGCTCGGGCTACATCCAGCGCGCGGCCGGCATCCTGCCGAAGCAGGGGCACCGCAAGCCGTGGAAATTCCACCAGAACTACGTGCTCGATCTCGCGTCGCTGAAGTTCAGCGCGCTCGCCGATTCCGCGATGCATTTCGAACACCGCGCCAAGACCAGCCCGGCCGCCACCGCGCCGGCCGCCGAACCCGCACTCGAAACCCGCTGAGGCCGACATGACTCCTACGCTCCATCTGATCCAGAACGTGCTGCTCGGCGTCGTCGCGGTGCTCGCCGCGCTCGCGCTGTTTTCCGGGTACGTGGCCCGTCGCGTGACGCGCGCGTTTCCGCCCGAAGGCCGCTTCGTCGACATCGACGGCGATCGTATCCACTACGTCGAATACGGCAACGGCCCGCCGATCGTGTTCGTCCACGGGCTCGCGGGGCAATGGCGCAATTTCGCGTACCTGCCGCTCACGCGGCTCGCGCAGCAGCATCGCGTGATCCTGATCGACCGCCCGGGCGCCGGCCGCTCGCTGCGCGGCGCGGCCTCGCAGGCGAACGTGTTCGCGCAGGCCCGCACGGTCGCCGCGTTCATCGATGCGCTGAAGCTCGACAAGCCCGTGCTGGTCGGCCATTCGCTCGGTGGCGCGATCGCGCTTGCGGTCGGCCTCAACCATGCGGACCGCGTGAGCCGGCTCGCGCTGATCGCGCCGCTGTCGCACGAGCAGACCGAACCGCCCGCGCCGTTCAAGCCGCTGATGCTGCCGTCGCCGCTCGTGCGCCGTTTCGTGTCGTGGACCTTCGCGATCCCGCTGACGATCCTCACGGGCCGCAACGCCGTGCGCCAGGTGTTCGCGCCGGAGGACGTGCCGCGCGACTTCCCGGTCAAGGGCGGCGGCCTGCTCGGGATGCGCCCGCACGTGTTCTACGCGACGGCGACGGATCTGCTGTCGGCGCCCGTCGACCTGCCCGCGATGGAGCGTCGCTATCCGGAACTCGCGCTGCCGGTCGACGTGCTGTACGGCCGCGCCGATCCGATCCTGAACTGGCGCGAGCACGGCGACGCGCTCGCGAAGAAATCGGCGCGCGTGCGGCTGAAGGTCGTCGAGGGCGGACACATGCTGCCGGTCACGATTCCCGACGCGACGGCCGACTGGCTGCTCGAAGTCGCCGCCGCGCCGGCCGACGTTGCCGCGCAGCCGGTACGCATCGCGTAGATCACCGCAACGGGAAGCGAAACCCGACTCCGCGGCGGGCAGCCGACGCCGCGACGGAATCAGGCTTCGTCGTCGGGTATCGACAACCCGAGATCCGACAGCACCTCGCGCGCGCTGCGAAACGCCTCGACCGCGGCCGGCGCGCCCGCGTACAGCGCGCTGTGCAGCAATACCTCGCGGATCTCGACGAGGCTCGCGCCGTTGTTGAGCGCGCCGCGGATGTGCCCCTTCAGTTCCGTGCTGCGGCCGAGCGCCGCCAGCATCGCGCACGTGCACAGGCTGCGCGTCTTCAGGTCGATCCCGCCCCGCTGCCACGTGCTGCCCCACGCATGTTCGTTCAGCCAGTTCTGCAGCGGACGCGAAAATCCGTCGAGGTCGCGCATCGCGCGCTCGACGAACGCCTCGCCCATCACGTCGATGCGCCGCGCCTTGCCGTCTTCCCTGTCCTGTTCGCTCATGTCGGTGTCCTGGTGGTTGGAAGTCGTGGCCGCCGCTGCGCCTGTCGGCGGCCGGGGATTTCGCGCCATGTTCAGCGGGACGGCGCGTTTCGTCAAAGATGCGGCCCTCGGTTCGCGGCCGTTCGCGTGACGGGCCGTCGAACGCTACGTAACATCCCGTCGCGCGTTACGGCGCCTTGCGGGAACATCGCAGCCACGGCGTCGACGCACCGCGCGTGCCTGTCGCGCGAAACCGCCATTCCTCCGTTTAAATCGCACCGATATTCCCGATTTCCGCAACAAATCGCGATAGCGTTTCGTGAAACCTGTCATGGCGCGGAATTTGCAGTGAAGGCCTGGACACACTTCCAATGTCGAGGCCAACATGCACACTCTCTTCAAGAAGACGACGGTAACGATGGCCGTCTCGTCACTGCTCGCGCTGTACGGCTGCGGCTCGGTCGATGGACCGACGACCCCGCCGACCATCAAGCCGAGCACGTCCGGGACGAGCGGTAGTTCGGGGACGTCGGGTAGCTCGGGGAGCTCCGGTAGTTCGGGCACTTCCGGTAGTTCGGGCACTTCCTCCGGTACTTCGGGCACTTCCGGTACCTCGGGCACCTCCGGTACGTCGGGTACCTCCGGCACCTCGGGTACTTCCGGTACGTCGGGCACTTCCGGTACGTCGGGCACTTCCGGTACGTCGGGCACTTCCGGTACGTCGGGTACTTCCGGTACGTCGGGTACTTCCGGTACGTCGGGTACTTCCGGTACGTCGGGTACTTCCGGTACGTCGGGTACTTCCGGTACGTCGGGCACTTCCGGTACCTCGGGTACTTCCGGTACGTCGGGTACTTCCGGTACGTCGGGTACTTCCGGCACTTCGGGTACCTCCGGCACGTCGGGTACGTCGGGCACTTCCGGCACCTCGGGTACTTCCGGCACGTCGGGCACTTCCGGTACGTCGGGCACTTCCGGTACGTCGGGTACCTCCGGTACGTCGGGCACTTCCGGTACCTCGGGTACTTCCGGCACTTCCGGCACTTCCGGCACTTCCGGCACCTCGGGCACTTCCGGCACGTCGGGTACTTCCGGCACCTCGGGTACTTCCGGCACGTCGGGCACTTCCGGCACCTCGGGCACTTCCGGCACCTCGGGTACTTCCGGCACGTCCGGTACCTCGGGGACCTCCGGTACGTCGGGCACGTCCGGCACCTCCGGCACCGGCGTCACCCCCCTCGGCAATGTCCTCCAGAAATCCGGCAACCTCGTGACCGCGCTCGGCACGACGATCGTGAACGGCGGCGGTCAGATCGGCGGCGTGCAGATCCCCGGCACGAACCCGACGACGGCCACCAGCGTCGGCAACGCGGTCGGCAGCCTCGGCAACGGCGTGCAGTCGCTCGGCAACGGCATCGCGGCCGGCCTGGGTTCGATCGGCGTGTCGCCGAACCCGCTCGGGCCGACGATCACGTCGACCACCGGCCTGCTGACCGGCGCCGGCGGCGCGGTCAACAACCTCGGCAATGCCGTGACGAGCCTCGGCACCGGCCCGCTGTCGCCGCTCGCGCCGGCGACGACCCTGGTCGGCAGTCTCGTCAACACGGTCGGCACCGCGGTCAATTCGACCGCGTCGGCGCTGAACACGGCGCTGAACAGCTCGCCGGTCCAGCAGCTCGAAACGCAGCTCGGCAAGGTGATCAACCCGATCACGAACACGCTGACCGGCGGCGTCACGACGCCGGGCGTCACGCAGACGCTCGGCAACGTAACGCTGCTCGGCGCGCCGCTCAGCGGCCTGCTGGGCACGCTCGGCGGCGGCCTCGGCCTCGCCGGCTCGAAGATCGGCGGCGCGACCGGCAACCCGGTCGGCGACGCTCTCGGCAGCAGCGTCGGCCAGCTCGGCAACACGGTGACCTCGGCGGGCGGTCTCCTGTACAGCGGCAGCGGCAGCTCCAGCAGCGGCACCAATCCGCTCGCGCCGATCACGGGCCTGCTCGGCTCGCTGACCGGCGGCCTTGGCGGCGTCGGTTCGAGCGGTACCGGCGGCACCAGCGGTACCAGCGGTACCAGCGGAACGAGCGGCACCAGCGGCGGCCCGCTCGCGCCGATCACCGGCCTGCTCGGGGCGGTAACGGGCGCACTCGGCGGCATCGGTTCGAGCGGCACGGGCGGCACCAGCGGCACGGGCGGAACGAGCGGGACCGGCGGCACCAGCGGCACGGGTGGCGCAGGCCTCGGCGCCCTGCTCGCGCCGGTCACCAACCTCGTCAACTCGCTGACGCCGCTCGGCGCGAGCCTCACCGGCACCGTCACGACGCCGGGCGGCAACCTGTCCGGCACGCTCGGCGGAGTGTTGACGAGCGGCCCGGTCGGCACGCTCACCGGTGCGCTGGGCACGCCGGCCGGCTCGGCGGGCGCGACCGGCACGGTCAGCCCCGGCGGCGCAGCGGGCACCGTGACGACGCCGGGCGGCAGCGGCTCCGTGGTGACCGGCCTGACCGGCAGCACGGGCGGCGCCGCCGCGGGCGGCACCGGCAACCTGCTGTCGCCGGTGACGAACCTGCTCGGCGGTCTGTTGGGCGCCGGCACCAAGAAGTAAGCGGTAACGCATCACGTATCAGAACGACAGGCCAATGGCCGGGCGCGCATCCATACACAGCCCGGCCGACGGCCGGCGTCACCCGCCAAGCGGGGGCGCCGGCCCTCATCCCTACGAGGATCCGATCATGAACTCCACGCTCGACGGCATCGTCGCTGCCCCGGACCGTCCACCCCGTTCCGCCACGCCGTTCCGCGCCGGCCTGCTCGGCATCACGGCCGGACTCTTCGCGCTGTGGATCACGCGCGACCACCCGACCCTCGACGCGGCCGCGCGCGCGGTCATCGCGAGCCTCGCGATCATCGGCACGATCGCGCTGCACGAACTCTTCATCTCGCGCGTCTACCTGCGCCCGAGCGCGGGGCTGTCGCGGCAGGCCGTCCGGCCCCTGGGCATCGCGCGCGTCGCGACGCGGCTCGGCGCGCTGACGTCAATCTACGCGGGCATCGGCGCGATCTACTGGCTGCTGCCCGAATACCACGGCGCGTTCTACCTGCCGTTCTGGTCGCTGCTGCGCTCGCTCGCGCCGTACGTGATCGTCGCCGCGCCGTTCTACTTCGCGTGGATGGACCGCCACCAGCGCGAGACCGACGACGCATACCTGCTGTGGGGCCGCTTCCTGTTCCGCCGCGAGCGGCCCGCGAGCTGGAAGCCGGTGCGCGAGATGCTGGCCGGCTGGGGCGTGAAGGCGTTCTTCCTGCCGCTGATGACCGTCTACCTGTCGAAGGACGCCGATCACCTGAGCGCGTCGCTCGCGAACGCGATGCACGCGCCGATGACGATCGCGACCTTCGTGTTCATGTACGACCTGTCGTTCACGATGGACCTGATGTTCGGCACCGTCGGCTACCTGTGCACGTTCCGCATCCTCGACAGCCACGTGCGCACCGTCGAGCCGACGACGCTCGGCTGGGTGGCCGCGCTGATCTGCTACCAGCCGTTCTGGTCGCTGATCTCGAACAACTACATCCGCTACGAAGGCTCGATGTTCTGGGACAACTGGCTGCTGGCGGCGCCGACGCTGCGCGTGATCTGGGGCGCGGTGATCATTCTGCTGCTGCTGACCTACGCGCTGTGCACGATCTCGTTCGGGCTGCGGTTCTCGAACCTCACCAATCGCGGGATCATCACGTCGGGCCCGTATCGCTTCACGAAGCATCCGGCCTACATCACGAAGAACCTGTCGTACTGGATGGTCTCGGTGCCGTTCGTCGAGCCGCTCGGCTGGCAGCTCGGGCTCATGCACTGCGCGGGGCTCGTCGCGGTCAACCTGATCTACTACACGCGCGCGAAGACGGAAGAGCGTCATCTGATGCGCGACCCCGACTATCGCGCGTATGCGGAATGGATCGCGCAGCACGGGTTGTTCGCGCGGATCAGGCAGGCGTTTGGTGGGCGGCAGGCGGTCTAACGCGGCGATTCCCGGCCGGACCGCCGATGCATCGACCGGCCCGGGAACGCACACCCCTCGGTTCATTCGCGCGTGCGCGTCAATACGGCGAGTGCGGCGACGCATGCCATCGGCATGACGAAGCAAAACGCCGCCAGCGGCCACGGCGTATCGCCGGGCAGCACCAGCGTCACGAACGTGCCGGCGCCGCCGACGATCAAGCTCTGAACGCAGTAATAGAGCGCTACAGCCGTCCCCGCCGCGTCGTCGAAATTCCGAAGCGCGCCGTTTGCAGTCACTGACGACATCAGGACGATGCCGACCGCGACGATCCACATCGGCATCACGAACGCGACGAACGACGGCGCCATCAAGACCGTGCATGCCGCCAGCGCGATTGCGCCGACCATCATGACGCAGGCGCCGCGGACAAAACAGCCCGGTATCCCCCAGTTCGACACGAACCATCGCGCAAAACGCGCGGCAACGATCATCACGATAGCGACGGTGGCAAACGCTGCGCTGAATTCGGTGCGGGAATAACCGGCCTGTCCGACCAGCACACGCGGCGCAATCGAGAAAAACACGAAAAAAGCGCCCATGGCCGTGCCGAAACCGAGCGAATAGACGAGGAAAGACGCACTGCGCAGGATCGACACGATCGATTGCCGCGGCCTGCCGGCGGCTCGCGGCCGCGTTTCGTACCAGTGCATCCACGCGCGGCCGAACGCCACACACCCGGCGCCGCCGAGGGTCACGAAAATCGCGCGCCATCCGAAACCGTGCGCAATGCCCGCGCCGAGCATCGGCCCGAGCGCCGGGACGAACGCCAGGATCGCTCCGAACTGGCTGTAGAGGGTGCTGCCTTCCGGACGGTCGGCATAGACATCGCGCACCGTCGCAAAGGTCGCCACGAGCGCCGCGGACGCGCCTAGCGCCTGCAGCAGGCGCAACGCAACGAACACGCCGCCGCTGCCCGTCATCGCGAGCGCCAGGGAAGCCGCCGAGAAAAGTAGCGCACCGCCCAGGAGCACCGGCCGGCGTCCGAACCGGTCCGACAGCGGGCCGAACACCAACTGCCCCAGGCCGAGGACGACCATGTAGACGCTCAGCGTCAGTTGCACCATGGCGGGCGACGTGTGCAACGCCGACGGCATCTCCGGAACCACCGGCAGATACACGTCCATCGCCAGCGACGCGAGGAGATCGAAAGGGGCCATCAGCAGCAAGGCCGACGGCAGCGAGTAAGCCCATGCGGGCGTGGTTCGGGTTTGATCAGGCATGACGAAGCATCCGCTCGGAAAAGGGAAATCCGGCGGCAATCTGCCTGCTGAGTCATCGACGAGAGGAGATCGCCGCAACAACCGGGTGAAGCAGGTTGCTGCGGCTCAGCGATCCGTGGACGGGCCCGCTGCCATGGTCAGATCCTTGTGGGGTTCGTTCGCGGTGAAGTGTATGCGATTTCCCGACATGAACGCGGGCTGCTGCCACGCTACGCGATCGATCCCGGATCTTCGCGGCGAACCATGGCGCGCCCCCAAGACCCGCTTGCGGCCAATTGTCGCGAAACACCGCGATACTCCACTTTTCATCGCTTTTCTCCGTCAGTCCGATTGCCTACCTCGTGGCCGTCGCGTATGGTGCTGACCGTCCGCGTGCGCCCGCCGCCCGGACCTCCGACCGTCGTCCCGCACGACGGCTGCGCGGGCCCCGCCCGCCGTCACCGTCTCCGCGGCCGCCCGTTCGGCGCCGCGTATTCATGAGGAGAGAGGTGTGATTCACAAAGTCCTGATCCTGTTCGCACTCTGCATCGCGGGCCTCGCCGCGATCGCCGCCGGTTTCCAGCACATCCCCAGCTGATTCGCGGCCCCGGCTCGCTTCGCCGAGCCCGGGGGCCGCTTCCCGTTCCATTCCCCCGTTGCGATGACCCCCTTTCTCGATGCGCCCGAGACGGGCGCCTTTTGCCATGCGTATCGACGTACAGCATTCCCAGCACGACATCGACGATGAACTCGACACGCTCCATGCGCGTCTGCACCAGCCGGGCCATCGCCTGTACGGGCTGCCGGCCGTCGCGCTCGGCGGCTCGGGCCTGATCGTCCGCCATCGCGAGGCGGACGGCGAATACTTCCTTTACGTCGAGGATCCGTCGGCCCGGCAGCTCGCCGGCTACACGGTGTTCAACCGGCTTCCCGAACTGCCGCGCCGCGCGGATCGCTACCTGCGCGCGCCGCATACGCGACTGCGCGGGTCCGCTCAACGCAAAGGCCTCGCGACGACGCTGTATCGATGGGCGCTCGACGCGGGCTTGTGCCTGATCAGCGGCGCGCGTCAGTCGACGGGTGCGGCGCGACTGTGGACCGCGCTCGCACACGACTACCGGCACGGCTTCGTCGATATCGAAGGCCGCACGCTGCGTTATCTCGGCGAAGCCGTTGCGGATCACGTGCACGATGCGCTGCATACGCGTCGGCTGTTGCTCGGCAACCGATGGAACCTCGGTGAACTGGCGCAAGCAACCGGGATGACTGGCGTCGATGCCGCCGAGTATGCGGACGTGAATGTGCAGCGCGTCGGCCACGCGTGTCCCGTCGCTCACATCGCTCATATGGCTCACGCACCGATGCGATAATTCGCCGGAGCCGCGCGCCGCCGCCGCGCGAGCCACTCACCGACACGTTCCGCGATGGTCAACGAAACCCGAACCGATTCCGAGCGCCCCCTCGACATCGTCGCGCTATGCGGCAGCCTGCGTGCGCAGTCGTACAACGCGGCCCTGCTCGATGCAGCCGCACGCGTTGCCCCGCACGGCATGCGCATCACGCGTTTCGATCGCCTCGGCGAATTCCCGCTGTTCAATCCCGATGCCGAATACCCGGCGCCCGCCGCGGTGCGCGATCTGATCGACCGCCTGAACGCGGCCGACGGCGTGCTGATCGCGAGCCCGGAATACGCGCACGGCGTGACGGGCGTGATGAAGAACGCGCTGGACTGGATCGTGGGATGCGAAGCCGTCGTGTACAAACCGGTCGCGGTACTGAACGCGTCGCCGCGCGCGACGCATGCGGACGCGGCGCTGCGGGAAACGCTGTCGGTGATGTCGGCGCGCATCGTCGAAGATGCTTCGATCACGCTGCCGATCCTCGGCAGTCAGCTCGATGCGGCGGGCATCGCCGCGCATCCGCCGTTCGCGTCGGCGCTCGTCGAAGCATTGCACGCGCTGCGCACGGCGATCGACGATCCGGCTGCCGGCCGATAGGCGATCCACACACGCTGAACGCGTGCGCCGTTGCGTTGCGTTATCGCGCCTTGGCGCGCGTCGTCTTTCTCGCCGGCTTCGCCGCCTTCGCACGCGCCGCTTCCTTCTCGGGCTGCGCGCCGCCGCCCGCGAGATCCTCGAGCCATGCGAGCGCATCGACGTACGACAGGAATTGCTGCAGGTATTCCGGCGACAGCTCGCGCATCGCCGCGAGCGACCGGTGCACGAGGCTGTTCGAATTGAGTGGCCCCGCATTACGCGGCACCTGGTCGAGCGACTGGCGATACTGCTGTTCGGTGCGCACCTTCGACCACATCGCGCGGAAGTAGTCGATCAATTCGGGATCGAGCCCGCGCCGGTCGGCCTGCGCATCGCGGCCGAGCCCTTCGACGAGCGCGGCAAGCGCACCACGCGCCGGCACGCGTGCCGCCGTCTCGCACGCGACTTCGGCTTCACCGGCGCGCGCGACGATCTCCGCAAACCCTTCGATCAGCGTCGCCAGCCGCGCATCGAGCAACGCACGCGCGTCGCCATCGAGCACGGCCGCACGCTTCGCGAGCGCATCGATCCGGTGAAACCGCACGGGATCGAGCCGATCGGCGCCCTGCTCGCGCCATGCGTCGAGCATCGCGCGCACCTGCGTCGCGTCGCCGGTCACTTCGCCTTTCCTCCGTTCGACGCCGACTTGCGCGGCACCGGCGCGATCTCCACGCGGCGGTTCTTCGCGCGGCCTTCATCGTCCGCGTTCGAGCTGACCGGCTGTTCGGAACCGAACGCGGCCGCGAACACCGACGACGCCGGCACGCCGGCATCGATCATCGCGCGCGTGACCGTCAACGCGCGCTTGGCCGACAGTTCCCAGTTGTCCGCGAACAGGCGGTTGCCGGCGTGCACCTGCTGGTCGTCCGCGAAGCCGCTGATCATCAGGATCTCGTCGCGCGTCTTCAGGTACGTGGCCAGCGGGCCGGCCAGCGTCTTCAGCAGGTCGCGGCCCGCGGGCTGCAACTGGTCCGAGTTCAGCGCGAACAGCACGTTGCCGCTGATGCCGATGCGCCCGTTCACGAGCGTCACGCGGCCGGCCGCGAGCGGCCCGGCGAGCGCCTGTTCGAGCGACTTGCGCTGCTGCGCTTCGAGCTGGCGCGCGCGCACCGCTTCCTCGAGCTTCGACGTGAGCTGGAGCTGCATGCCGATCACGCCGACGAGGATCAGCACGAACGCGCCGAGCAGCACCGACATCAGGTCGGCGAACGCGGGCCACACCGGCGCCGATTGCGCGCCGCCGTCGATTTCGTCGTGCATGCGTTACGCTCCGACGGGCGCGCGCCGGCCGGCGAGCTGCTGCAGGTCTTCGACGATCTGCTTCTGCGACATCACGCTCAGGTCGATCACCTCGCGCGCCTGCGCGACGTAGTACTCGAGCTGTTCGTCGCTGCGCGCGAGCGACTTCTCGAGCGCGGCCTCGATGCGCTGCAGATGGGTCAGCAGCTTGTCGTTCGATTCGCCGAACACCTGCACGGCCATCCCGAACGCATCGCCGAGGCTCGCCACTTCGACGGCGCCGGCCGTGACCTGCGCGGCCACCGAATCGAGCTTGCGCGTTTCGGCATCGACGGTGTCGTTGAAGCGCGCACCGACGCGGTCGAGCAGATCGGCCGACGTGCTGACGAGCGCGTCGATCGCGGTGCGCTGTTCGGTCGATGCGTGGTTGACCGCGCCGAGCAGCGTCTCCAGCGTCGCGAGCAGGCGGCTGCGTTCCTCGAGCATCGCGGTGTCGCGCACCATGCTGTCGGACAGGCGCTGGCGCAGCTCGGCGACGACGTCGGCCGCGGCCTTCGGCGCTTCCGATGCGGCCTGCACGAGGCGCGAGATTTCGTTGATCGTGTCGCTCGCGTGAACCTGCGCCTGCGCGGTGATGTCGTTCGCGGTGCGGGTCAGCGTGTCGCAGATGTCCTGCTGACGCGCCGCGGCCTGTGCGCTCGTCTGTGCCCATTCGTCGCGCAGCGCGGCCGCCATCGCGGCGAGCGAGTCGTTCCAGGCGGACAGACGTTCTTCGTCGCGTGCGGCGAGTTGCGATTGGAGGCCGGTGTGCGACTCGCGAATCGTCGACAGCAGATCGTTCGAGCGTTGTTCGAACGTCGACGCTTGTGCGGCGAGGTCGCGCGTCGTTTGCGCCAGTGCGTCGCAGATTTCCTGCTGACGGCCGGCGCTGTGCACGCCCGCGCGCTGCCATTCGTCGCCGAGCTTCGCGGCCATTGCGGCCAGCGAATCGTTCCACGCTGACAGTCGTTCTTCATCGCGCGCCGCCAGTTGCGATTGCAGACCGGTGTGCGACTCGCGAATCGTCGTCAGCAGATCGGTCGAGCGTTGTTCGAACGTCGACGCTTGTGCGGCGAGGTCGCGCGTCGTTTGTGCGAGTGCGTCGCAGATTTCCTGCTGACGGCCCGCGCTGTGCACGCCCGCGCGCTGCCATTCTTCACCGAGCTTCGCGGCCATCGCGGAGAGCGAATCGTTCCATGCCGACAGACGTTCTTCGTCGCGTGTCGCCAGTTGCGATTGCAGGCCGGTGTGCGAATCGCAAATCGTCGTCAGCAGATCGTTCGAGCGTTGTTCGAACGTCGAAGCCTGTGCCGCGAGATCGCGCGTCGTTTGCGCGAGTGCGTCGCAGATTTCCTGCTGACGGCCCGCGCTGTGCACGCCCGCGCGCTGCCATTCCTCGCCGAGCTTCGCGGCCATCGCGGAGAGCGAGTCATTCCATGCCGACAGACGTTCTTCGTCGCGTGCCGCCAGTTGCGATTGCAGGCCGGTGTGCGAATCGCGAATCGTCGTCAGCAGATCGTTCGAGCGTTGTTCGAACGTCGAAGCCTGTGCGGCGAGGTCACGCGTCGTTTGCGCAAGCGCGTCGCAGATTTCCTGCTGGCGGCCCGCGCTATGCACGCCTGCGCGCTGCCATTCGTCGCCAAGCTTCGCGGCCATCGCGGCCAGCGAATCGTTCCACGCAGCAAGGCGTTCTTCGTCGCGCGCCGCCAGTTGCGTCTGCAGCCCCGCATGCGACTCGTGCATCGCGGCGAGCGTCGCGGCCGAATGGCGTTCGAACGTCGCCGCGGCTTCGCCCAGTGCGCGCGCATGCTGGCCGGCCAGCGTCTCGCCGACCTGCTCCTGACGCGCGAGCGCATCGCGCCATGCGTCCGACAGTCGGCCTTCGGTCGATTCGAGGCGCGTCGCGACGCCGTCGAGCAGATCCGACGAACGCTGCGCGAACGTGTCGGTGAACTGGCCGAGCGTCGTCTGCAACTGCTGCGCGACCGCGTTGCCCGCCTGACGTTGTTCGTCGAGCGCGCGGTTCCACACGGCCGTCACGTTGCCGGTGGTCTTCTCGAAGCCTTCGGTCAGCCCGTCGAGCTGACGCTGCACCGCACCCGTCACGGTATCGCGCAGCGCGGCCATTTCCTGCGCGAGCCCCGTCATCGTCGCGGCGACGACCGGCTGCAACGCGGCGCCGGCCACGCGCGCGCTTTCGGCGGCGCTTTCCTTCAGCGCGTCGCCGACGTTCGACGCAAGGCCCGCATACGCACGCTCGGTCCGGTCGAAAAACGCCTGCTGGCTTTCGATCTGACGATCGTGCAACGCGACGCTGCGCGCCTCGAGCGTCGTCATCATCGTCTGCAACTGGTCGACGAGCGCCGGCATCACGTCGGCCTGACGCTGCAGCAGCCGGAACGATTCGTCGCGCTGGTGCGCGGACGAATGCACGCGCAGCGTCGTCGCGATCTTCGCGTCGAGCTGCTGGGCCGCGTCGATCCGCTCGCGGCGCACGAGCGCGGACAGCAGCCCGAGCATCGCGGACGTCGCGACACCGGCGATCGACGTGCCGAACGCGAACCCGAGCCCCTTCACCGGCGCGATCAGCGACGCGCGGATCGCATCGAGATCGGTCGCGCTCTCGAGCGCGGCGCCCGTGCCCTTCAGCGTGACGACCATCCCGAGCAGCGTGCCGAGCATCCCGAGCAGCACCAGCAGGCCGACGAGGTAAGGCGTGAGCGCCGGGCCCGGCAGCGCGACGCGCGCGCCTTCGACCCGGGCGCGCACCGCGCCGCGCAGGCCCGGATGCAGCGTGTCGAGCCACGTGTCGAGCTTCGCGGGCGGCTCGGTCAGGCCGGCGACCGCGTGCGACAGCGTGGCGGTCGCCTGCCGGTAGCGCAGCAGCTCCCATGCGCCGGCGACGTAGCACGCGCCGATCAGCAGCGTGACGGCCGCCGCCAGCGGGTTCGACGCGACATAGCCGGCACCGATCCAGCCCACTGCGAGCAGACCGGCGACGAAGACAACGAGATCAAGGCGAATTCTGGACATAGCGTGTTGATTAGCAGGTGCGAAGGGCCGCGAGCAGCCCGTCTACCGTTTGAAACCGGACTTCGAGTTCGGCAAGCAGGATGCTGTGCATCTCGCCGCGAAACGTATCGAGCCATGCGCCGGGCACGATCGCCGCGACGGTCGGGGTGTCGGCCAGCGCGCCTTCATTGGCCGGAGCCGATGCGTCAGCGACGTCGGGCGCAGCGGCGGCCGCCGCGGATTCGGCATCGGCCAGCGCCTGCCGCTCCGCGTCGCGCAGCCGCGCGAAGCGCGTGCCGAGCAGCGCGGGCACGGCCGACAGCAGGCTGCGCTCGCGTGCGCCGAGCACGCGCTCCATGATCGTGTCGAGCGTCGCGAGCCGCGCCATCCCGGACGAACGCGCGGCGAGCGCGACCCGCAAGCGGCCGCGCAACTGGCCGATCGCCGTTTCCATGTCCTGCTGGAGGGTCAGATACCGCTGGCGAAAGTCCGCGAAATCGGCCGTGTCGGCGGCCGGCGGCGGCAGGTCGCCCGGCCGGCGCCGCGCCCGTGGCCGGTTGGTGGCCGCGATCGCCTGCGCGAGGTCGTGGCGCACGCGCGCGCAGTCGCGCTCCGCGTCGTAGCCGCGCACGCCGGCCGCGACGCCCGGCGGGCTCGCAGTCAGCGCCGACGACAGCGTGATCGCGTCGGTCCAGCCGAGCCACTGGCTCAGCCGGTCGGACAGTGTCTGCCGGGATTCCGCGACGTCGGCATCGGCCAGGCGCGCGAGCAGCCGGACGAGCGTCGGACCGCTCAACGCCGGGCGCGGAGATGCTTGCACCATGCTGCAAACCGTCAAAAAAGGCAGCAGTTTACACGTCGCCGGGAAGTCGACCGTCAGAATCGGGGAAGCGGCGCGGTTCGACGTGCCGTGCGACACACGCGAACGCCCGTCGCGCAAGGCTCGGCGGGCGGTGGTGACGGGCGGGAAACATGGGAGGTGGCGGCCGGCGAGCGGTCGCGCGATCGGGAAATCATGCGTTGCGTGTTTGCAGTGCAGACCCGGCATGAACGATGAAGGGGCTGAGCCGCCGCGGCGGGTGCGGGCATTCCGCAAGCCGCGCCTGACCTATGGCCTGACGATGAACCGGTAATCCTGGAATTCGGGACGCCGACGCGCTCGGGCGAGCGGCCCGGGCGGTTCCCGCCGCTAACCGGCGACGGCCGCCGCCACGTGCTGATAGAGAACCGCTCAAATCCCCGCTTTCGGCGCATTCAGGATCAGCCGCAGCCCCAGCAGCGTGATCGCGCCGGCCGCGATGCGGTCGACCCATTTCTTCGCGCGCAGGTAGAGTTCGCGCGGCCGACGCGTCGAGAAGCACAGCGCGACGAGCGTGTACCAGCCGAATTCGACCGCGAACACGAGCGGCGGCAGCACGAGGTAGCACCACAGCGGCGGATGCTGCGGCAGCAGCGCCGCGAAGATGCTGCCGTACCAGATCGCCGTCTTCGGGTTGCTGAGCTGGGTCGTGAGGCCGGTCCAGAACGACTTGCGCGCGCTGCCGCCGGCCATCGCCTGCGGATCGTCCATCGCGATCGGCCGGTCGGCGCCGCGCCAGATCTTCGACGCCATGTAGATCAGGTACACGCCGCCCGCGACCTTGAGGCCCACATACAGCCATTCGACGGCCTGCAGCAGCGTGTAGAGCCCGGCCAGCGCGACGCCGCCGAACACGATGCCGCCGATGCCCATGCCGAGCGCGGTGGCCAGCCCGTCGCGACGCGACAGCCCGATCGAATTGCGGGCCACCAGCACGAAGCTCGGGCCCGGGATCATCGCGCCGAGAAACAGCGCAGCCAGGATGGCGAGTACGGCAGCCGATGCGGTCATCGAAGTCTCCTTGGTCAGCGACGCCGCTGCGCCGGCGCCTGCGTGTCGTTTCCGACGGTCGGAGCGCTGATTCTGGCACGCTTCGCGCATGGCCGAAAGCGGCCGGGCGCTGCTATGCTGGCCCTCTTTCCCGTCATTTCGCGCCGGCTCATGATCGAGATTCGCGTTGCCCGCTACCCCGACGATGCCGCCGCCATCGAAGCGATCGTTCGCGCGTGCGTCGCGAGCCCGACCGTCAGCTTCGAATTCCAGGACGACGGACCCGAAATTCCGGCGCCGGGTGCCGGGTTTCCCGGGCGCGATCTGTAACGCCGCGCGGCTCATCCCCTTTCCTCCTTTCGACCCGACCGCCCGCCATGCGCGCTCTTCGCCTTTCCGCCCTGCTGCTCCCGCTGCTCGCCGTACTCTCGTTCAGCGCCCACGCCGACGGCCTGCCGAAATCGATTGCCGCTCAGTTGCCGCCAGGCTACGAGTTGCTGAGCGAGTACCCCGGCCCCGATCTCGACAACGGACGCCACAGCTTTCTCGTCGTTGTGCATCGCGCGGTCGACACGCGTGACCAGCCATCGCCGCGCCCGCTGCTGATCTACGAGGAACAGGCCGACCATACCTACCGGCTCGCCGCACGCAACGACCAGGTTGTGCTGCGCGCGAACGACGGCGGCCAGTGCGATCCGTTCGAGTTCGCCGTCGACGGCCTCGCGGTAAAAGGCCTCTATTTCACCGTACAGAACTCCGTCGCGTGCGGCCAGCACTGGACCGACTACATCACGTTCCGCTACGACCCGCGCACGCGCGGCTGGCTGTTTTCGAACCAGATCGTCACCGAATCGTTTCCGCTCGACGACAAGCCCGATCACGTCACCGTCACGCGCGCCGACGCGCACCGGCCGGTGTCGTTCGGGCAGTGGCAGCGCAAGGACTAGCCGCCCGGTACGACTCCACGCCCGCGGCGGTGCCGTTTTTCAATACGACGCGTCGCCTGCCCGCCGCTCGCGACACCCGGCCAACAGGTCTACCATAGGCGCTCGTCGCCCGCGCGACCGCCGGCACGGCATGCGGCTTGCGCCTGCCCCTTTCCTCGTTGCCCCCGCACAGGAGGACGTCATGACGCAACACTTCGATGCGATCGTCATCGGCACCGGCCAGGCCGGCCCGCCGCTCGCCGCGCGGCTCGCCGGCGCCGGCATGAAAGTCGCGATCGTCGAGCGCGGCCGCTTCGGCGGCACCTGCGTGAACACCGGCTGCATCCCCACCAAGACGCTGATCGCGAGCGCGTACGCCGCGCAGCTCGCGCGGCGCGCCGGCGAATACGGCGTGTCGGTCGGCGGCCCCGTCACCGTCGACATGAAAGCCGTGAAGGCGCGCAAGGACCAGATCTCGGGCCGCTCGAATCACGGCGTCGAGCAATGGGTGCGCGGCCTCGACAACACGACGGTATTTCAGGGTCATGCCCGCTTCGAGCGCGCGAACGCGGTGCGCGTGGGCGATGACGTGCTCGAAGCCGAACGCATCTTCATCAACGTCGGCGGACGTGCGCAGGTGCCCGCGATGCCGGGCCTCGACTCGGTGCCGTACCTGACCAACTCGACGATGATGGACGTCGACTTCCTGCCCGACCATCTCGTGATCGTCGGCGGCAGCTACGTCGGGCTCGAATTCGGCCAGATGTACCGCCGCTTCGGCTCGAAGGTCACGATCGTCGAGAAAGGTGCGCGCCTGATCCGCCGCGAGGACGAAGACGTGTCGCAGGCCGTGCGCGAGATCCTCGAGAAGGAAGGGATCGACGTGCAACTCGACGCGAACTGCCTGAGCGCGCGCCGCGACGGCGACGGCATCGTGGTCGGCCTCGACTGCGCGGGCGGCGGCCGCGAGGTCGCGGGCTCGCACCTGCTGCTCGCGGTCGGGCGCGTGCCGAACACCGACGATCTCGGGCTCGACCGCGCGGGCATCGACACCGATGCGCGCGGCTACATCACCGTCGACGAGCAGTTGCGCACGAACGTGCCCGGCATCTGGGCGCTCGGCGACTGCAACGGGCGCGGCGCGTTCACGCACACCGCATACAACGACTACGAGATCGTCGCGGCGAACCTGCTCGACGACGATCCGCGCAAGGTGTCCGACCGCGTCATGGCCTATGCGATGTACATCGACCCGCCGCTCGGCCGCGTCGGCATGACGCTCGCGGAAGCGAAGCAGACGGGCCGCCGGCTGCTGGTCGGCACGCGCCCGATGACGCGCGTCGGCCGGGCGGTCGAGAAAGGCGAGAGCCAGGGCTTCATGAAGGTGATCGTCGACGCGGACAGCCACGCGATCCTCGGCGCGTCGATCCTCGGCGTGACCGGCGACGAGGTCGTGCACGGGATGCTCGACGTGATGGCCGCCGGCGCGCCGTACACGACGATCAGCCGCGCGATGCATATCCACCCGACCGTGTCGGAACTCGTGCCGACGCTGCTGCAAGACCTGCATCCGGTCGAATGACGCACGGCACGCGGGCGGCCGCGACGTGGAGGGGTGTTCGTCACGGCCCGAGCCGCCCGCGGCGAGCGGCGCGCGCCGCTCGTCAGCCTTCGAAATACCGCGGCCGGTCGATATCGGCCAGCAACTTCGGTTGCGTCGGCGCCCAGTCGAGCGATGCCCGCGTGCGCTCGCTGGTTGCGGGCGCATCCATCCCCGCAAATCTCGCGAACCAGCCGAAGTGCTCGCCGGCTTCCGCCGCCGACTTCGCGACGACCGGCACGTTCAGCCGCCGCCCGATCACCTCGGCGATCTCGCGAAACGGCACGCCCGTATCGTCGACCGCGTGATAGCGCGCGCCGGCCGCGCCGCGCTCGATCGCGAGCCGGTACACGCGCGCCGCGTCGAGCCGGTGCACGGCCGGCCAGCGGTTCGTACCGTCGCCGATGTATGCCGCCACCCCTTTCTCCCTCGCGAACGCAATCAGGCGCGGCACGAACGCGTGATCGCCGTCGCCGTGCACGGACGGCGGCAGGCGCACGACCGACGCATGCACGCCGCGCGCTTCGAGCGCGACCGCCGTCGCTTCGGACGCACGCGGATAATTCGCCGACACCGGCACGTGCGGATCGTCCTCCGTCGCCGCGCGGCCGGGCGCGACGAGCGCAAGGCCCGACGTGACGATCAGCGGCCGCGACGAGCCGACGAGCGCCGCACCGATCGTCTCGATCGCGCGGCGGTCGAGCTCGCAGTTCTGCGCGAAGCGCGAGAAGTCGTGATTGAATCCCGTGTGGATCACGGCGTCGGCGGCTTCGGCGCCGCGCGTCAGGCTGTCGAGATCCTCCAGCGACCCGCGATGGACATCGGCGCCGGCCGCGGCAACCGCTGCCGCGGCCGCGTCGGACCGCGCGAGCCCGAGCACCGAGTGCCCGGCGGCCACAAGCTCGGCGACGACGGCCGAGCCGACGAATCCCGATGCTCCCGTAACAAAGACACGCATGTTCAGCACCTCCGGATGAAATGGAGGCTTACTATCTGCCGATGGCCGCTCGCGGTGAAGTCGTGACGGTTTACTGGTAAACGAACTAACAGGATATGGCTGACGCCCCCGACAACCTGCTCGGCGCGTACCTGCGGGACCGCCGCGAGAAACTCGACCCGGCCGCGCTCGGGCTGCCGGCCACGCGCCGCCGCACGCCGGGCCTGCGGCGCGAGGAAGTCGCGCAGCGCGCGCACGTGAGCGTCGCGTGGTACACGTGGCTCGAACAGGGGCGCGGCGGCGCGCCGTCGACCGACGTGCTCGACCGGCTCGCCCGCGCGCTGATGCTCAACGAGGCCGAACGCGAGCACCTGTTCCTGATCGGCCTCGGCCACCCACCCGAGGTGCGTTATCACGCGCAGGCCGGCGTGACGCCGCGCCTGCAGCACGTGCTCGATTCGCTCGACGCGAGCCCCGCGATCATCCGCACCGCGACGTGGGACGTCGCCGCGTGGAACGACGCGGCGGCCGCGACGCTCACCGACTATGCGACGCTGCCGCCGGCCGCGCGCAACATCCTGCGGCTGATCTTCGTCGACGCGGGCGTGCGCCATGCACAGCCGGACTGGGAGCGCATCGCGCGATTCGCGGTCGGCGGGTTTCGTGCGGACATCGCGCGCAGCGGAGCGACGCAGGCCGTGCAGGCGTTCGTCGACGAGATGCGCGCGACCAGCGCCGAATTCGACGCGATGTGGCGCGACCACGATATCCGTACGCACGAAGAAGCCACGAAGGAGATCCGCCACCCTCGAGCCGGCCGGATCGCGCTCGAACATTCGACGTTCTCGGTTACCGGCCGCCCGGACCTGAGCCTCGTGATCTTCACGCCGGCGACGCCGGCCGACCGCGCGCGGATCAGGGAACTCGTCGCGGCCCGCGAACAGGCCCGCGCGGCGCAGGCGCCGGCTGCGTAAGCGCATGAATCAGGACGATACGTATCTGCGGATCGCGAAGAGGTCCCGCTCGTTCATTACCTACGACTGACGAACGCGAGCGAAAAACGCAAAGGGGCGTCGCGCACGAATGCGCGACGCCCCTTATTCATTCACGGAAAAGCGCCGGCTACGCGGCGCGCTGCAGCAGGTCCGTGGCGAAAGACCTCGCATGCGCGACGGCTTCCTGCGCGTCGCCGAATACACCGAGCTGATCCCAGTGCTCTTCGGCCGCATACGTTCCCTTCACGGCGAGCGCCCGCTGGACGCTCAGCTGCGCCGCGTATCGGCCGTCGTCCAGCGGCCGGGCCGTCGCGACGACCTTGTGCGGCGGACTGGCCCGTTCCGGCTGAACCAGCTCGACCGGGCCGCTGAGCGTACCGATATTCATCAACTCGTTTCGGGTGTTGCAGTCCGGGCAGTAGAAGCACCAGCCCGCGCCCTCCTGATGGTGCCTGACCTGCCCGCGAGCCAGCACGGCACGACACTCAACGTTTTCGCAGATGAACGGCATCGCAGTCTCCGGAGTTGTTTGACGGAAATCCTAGCATGTCCGACGGCGGTCAACCATCGGCATCCGCATGATTGCCGTGCCGGCGGTTTCGGTTGGTTACGGAGGCCCGGCCGGGCGAGCGTCGCCGCCTTTCGCTGCGCTGCAAAATCGGCACTTTTTTCCCGGATCGGGCAGCCGCATCCGCGGCCACGCGCCGGATCATGCCCCATGCATTCTCGGAGAATCGTGCAAGAAATGCGGACTTGCGGCATAACGGCCGCGCCCGCTTCCGCGCGATGCTGTCGGTTCTTCATCTCTCACCGAGGAACGGACATGACTCGCCATGACATCGAACAGAAAGTGATCCTGATCACCGGCGCGAGCAGCGGCATCGGCGAGGCGACCGCCCGCTATCTGGGCGAGCGCGGCGCGCGCCTGATGCTCGGCGCGCGTCGCACCGAACGCCTCGCCGCGCTCGCCGACGACATTCGCGCCGACGGCGGCACCGCGGCCTGGCGCGCGCTCGACGTCACCCGGCGCGACGACAGCGTCGCCTTCGTCGAAGCCGCGCTCGCCGAGTACGGGCGCATCGACGTCATCGTCAACAACGCGGGCGTGATGCCGCTGTCGCCGATGGCGTCGCTGAAAGTCGACGAGTGGGACCGCATGGTCGACGTCAACATCAAGGGCGTGCTGTACGGCATCGCGGCCGCGCTGCCGGTGATGAATCGGCAGGGTTTCGGCCAGATCGTCAACGTGTCGTCGATCGGCGGATTGCGCGTGTCGCCGACGGCCGCCGTCTATTGCGCGACGAAGTACGCGGTGCGCGCGATCTCCGACGGCTTGCGGCAGGAGAACGACAAGCTGCGCGTCACGAGCATCTGCCCGGGCGTCGTCACGTCCGAGCTGGCCGACACGATTACCGACCCGCTCGCGGCCGAAGCGATGACGCGGTACCGCAGCATCGCGCTCGAACCGGAAGCGATCGCGGCAGCCATTGCGTACGCAATCGCGCAGCCTGCCGATGTCGACGTGAACGAGATCGTCGTGCGTCCGACCGCGACGGTCGCGGGTTAGCCGGCGGCGGTGCGTGTGCTCGAGGCCGCCCGCGATAAACTGACGGCCCGACACCGAACCGAGAGAAGCTCCATGTTGATCCGCGTTGCGACCCTGGCCGACGCCGTCCCGCTTGCCGAATTGAAGCGCGATACGTTTCGCGAAACCTTTCTGCAGGACGGATTCGGCATCGACTACCCGCCGGACGATCTGGCCGAGTACGAAGCTCGCACTTACTCGGTGGCAGCGATCACGGAGCAACTCGGCGACCCGCAATGCCGCACGTGGGTCGCGCAAGGCGACGACGGCACGCTGGTCGGGTATGCGCATGCAGGGCCGTGCAAGCTTCCGCACCCGGACGTGGCGGACGGCGCGGGGGAGATCCATCAGATCTATCTTCGACGCGGCACGCAGGGAACCGGCGCCGGGCGGGCGCTGTTCGACGCCGCGCTCGCGTATCTCGCCGCGACGCGTCCCGGCCCGGTATGGCTGGGCGTGTGGTCGGGCAATGCGAAGGCCATCGCGTTCTACGAGAAGGCAGGCTTCAAGCGTGTCGGTACGTACGATTTCAAGGTCGGCGAGTCGACCGATCTGGAGTTCATCTACCGCCGCTGATCATCGCTTTCCGTCGGCATCGCGTCGGCGCGGCGCAAACGAATACAGTTGATTGATGACGGCGTAAACGTCGCTTTTCCCTCGTTTCGAGTCAAACGACACAATGCGAGGGTTCCCGGTAAAATTCGCCATTCCGGGGTTATCGATCAATTGCTTCGTCATGCATCGAATTGGATTCTTCGTTTGCCGCGGCTACGACGCGCTCGATCTGGGCGGCCCGTTGTCGGCCTTCAATCAGGTGGCGACGGCCGCCGGCCATACGCCCTACGACCTTCACGTCATCTCGCCCTCCGGCGGCCCGATTCCCGGCAATACCGGCCTTTCGATCGACACGAAGCCGATCGGACGGCGTGCGTTCGACACCATCGTGTTCGTCGGCGGCGATATCGCCCCGATGCAGACAGCGGAAAATATCGCCGCGGCCAGCAAGCTGGCCGCCAGGGCGTCGCGCGTGGCAAGCGTGTGCACGGGCGCATTTCTGCTCGCGGAAACCGGCTCGCTGGATGGCCTGAGAGCGGCGACGCACTGGCGCTACGCGGCGCAATTGCAGTCGCGCTTCCCGCGCACGCGGGTCGACGGCGACAGTATTTATATCGTCGATGGCCACGTCTGGACGTCGGCGGGCATCGCGTCCGGCATCGACCTCGCGCTCGGCATGATCGAACGCGACATGAGCGCGGAGATTGCGCGCGAGGTCTCGCGGCTGCTGGTCGTTCCGTATCGGCGGCCCGGCGGGCAGTCGCAATTTTCCGCGATGTCGCAGATGGAGCCGGAATCGGATCGCATCCGCATCGCGCTGAATTTCGCCCGCGAACATCTGGCCGAAGCGTTGCCGGTCGAACGGCTCGCCGATGCGGCGAGCTTGAGCGTGCGACAGTTCGGGCGCGCCTTTCGCCGGGAAACCGGCGAAACACCCGCGCGGGCGGTCGAGCGTTTACGCGTCGAAGCCGCGAGGCTGCGCCTGCAGGGCGGCAGCGAGCCGATCGAACAGATTGCGCTGGCGGTGGGATTCACCGATCCGGAGCGGATGCGCCGGGCCTTCATCAAGCTGCTCGGACACCCGCCGCAAGCGATTCGACGCGAGAGCAGATCGAACGCGGCGCGCTGATCGACGGCCTGCCGATCAGCGCGCTGCGTGGGCCACTTCCCGCTAACAGGCTATCGGCGCGCGCGTATGCAACGCGCCCTGTCGCCGGACGCCGATGACGGTCAATCCTTGACGGACGGGTAAGCGTTCCACATGTCGCGATGCAGCTTCCACGTGCCGCCCTGCTTCAGGAAGACAAGCGTCTGCTTCGCGCGGACCTTGAGTTTTCCGTCACCGTCGCGAACCTCCGCATCCGATACCTCCGTCACGACCCGGTCATTACCGTAGAACTCGTAATTGCTGAACGATACGGTGCCGGGTTTCGATCCCGCATACCCGTTGGTGAAGTACTCGGTGATCGCACGGCGCCCGGTGACCTTGTCGCCTCCCGGCGGCAGGAGCGTGCCGTCGTCGGTATAGAGGCGGCCGATCGCGTCGTAGTCCCCTCGCGCAAAGGCATCGGCCCAGCGCGCGTTTTCGGCCTTGATCGCCGCTTCGGGCGGGCGTTGCGCACCGCCGGCGACAGCCGGCGCCGTGAATGCAAAAAAGGACACGCACGCGGCAAGCGCAGCAGTACAAAGATGAATCTGTCGCATCGAATGATTTCCGAATCAGGGTTTGAATTGAAGAGGCGGCGACCCTGCACGCGTCGCCGGCAAGCGTGTCAGCGGACGCCGGGAACGCGGGCGAGCCCCTTCGATGCGCCGGGCAGCTTCTTGTCGACCATCGCGACGAGTTCGGGCCGCGCATCTCTCGGATGACCGGAGTGGAACGGCGGATCGGGATCGTATTCGACGACGAGCTGCGTGTATTCGGCCGCCTGTTGGCCGCGCAGTTTCGCCGCCACGCGCAGCGCGAAGTCGATGCCCGCCGTCACGCCGCCGCCGCTCATGAAGCGGCCGTCGTCGTCTTCGACGAAGCGATCGGGAACGGGAATCGCGCCATACTCGGCCAGTTTGTTGACGAATGCCCAATGACACGCGCTGCGCTTGCCGTCGAGCACGCCGGTCGCGGCGAGCACGAGCGAGCCGTTGCACACCGACGTCACGTGTTTCGCGCTTTCCGCCAGCCGCCGGATCTGCGCCTGATACGCCGGACGCATCGGCGCCGACAAATCGGACCCGCCCGGCACGAGAATCACGTCGGTCTTGTCGATATCGGCCAGCCGTTCGGTCTTGCCGTACACGACGCCGAATTCGAGCGTCACGTTGCCGCCGTCGAGGCTCGCATAGCGAACGTGCGTATTCGGCAGCCGGTGGAAAATCTCGCTGGGGCCCGCGAAGTCGAGCAGCGTGCCGCCGTCGTAATTGACGATCAGGATGTCGAGCGGCTCGTTCGGCGCAAGCAGCCCCGCGCTGCCCGTCTGCGCAAGCGCCGGCGCGGCGTGCCCGAACAACGCGCCGCCGCCCAGCACGGCGCCGAGGGTGGCTGCGCTGCCGAACTTCAGGACATCGCGGCGCGAGCGGCCTGCCCGCGTGAGTTGCCTCGCAGAGGCACGGTTATCGCTACTGTCGGTCAAGATGATTGCTCCTTGCACTTCGGCCCATGGGCGAGCGCGACCACGCCGGGCCGGATCGAATAACCGCCACCGCGAACGGCGTGGCGGACGTGAAATCGGATGGGGACGAGCCGCGGCGACGTGCCGGGCTCGCGAAGCGTGAAGCGCAGGCTCAAAGCTGCGACGCGCCGCCATCGACGACCAGCTCGGTGCCGACGACGAAGGCGGATTCGTCGCTGGCGAGATAGAGCGCCGCGTACGCGATGTCGTCGGCGTGGCCCATGCGGCCCACCGGAATCGCTCCGGCGAATTCGGCCTTGCGCTCGCGCACCCATTCGTCGGGCTTGCCCCACCTGGAGAGCAGCGGCGTATCGATCGCGCCGGGCGCGATCGCGTTGAAGCGGATTTTCCGGTCGAGAAATTCGTACGACCAGCTGCGGGCCAGCGATCGCACGGCAGCCTTCGCCGCCGCGGTCAACGAGATGCCGTGCTTGCCGGTCTGCGCGACGAACGAGGTATTGAGGATCACCGACGAACCTTCTCGCAAGTACGGCAGCGCCGCTTGAAGCGTGACCACCACGCCCTTGACGTTGATGTCCATGATGTCGTCGTAGAGCGTGTCGTCGATGTCGTTGACGGCGGACGGGAAAGCCCAGCCCGCGTTGGCGAACACGACGTCCAGGCCGCCGAACGTCTCGTCGACCTCGGCGGCAATCGCGCGCATGTCGTCGAGCGAGCGTACGTCGCCCTTGAGCACGATCGCATGCTCGCCGAGCTCCGCCTTCACGCGCTCGAATACGGCCTCGTCGCGCCCCGTCACCGCGACGCGCGCGCCTTCTGCAACGAACCGCTTCGCGGTGGCCAGGCCGATGCCGCTGGTGCCGCCCGTGATCAACGCCGATTTGTTCCTGAGTCGCATCTTCCGTTCCTTTTCATGTCGTGAGTGACCCGGCCGGAGACGCGACGCGCGATGGCGTTTGCGGACGTGTTTCGGCTTGATCGTTGATGTGAAGTATGGAACGGGAGGCAGATGGCGCAAAGGTCGTATAACCCTCGAAAAACGTCATTCGAGGCGCGCAGGCGGTGCCGCTGAAAAAACAAAAGCGCGCAGGTCCGCTGGACCGTGCGCGCTTTGCTCTGACGTGGATGGCTTTCGCAACCACGCCGATGAAACGGCAACACCCTACGCGGCTATCCGGTTTTCCCTGATAGCCCGTGCATCGGCCGTCGCAGCGCAGCGTCGAACGGATTCGTGCGCGGGCCGATCGCATCGGCCTGACGCCGCAGCAGTTCGACGACCATCGGCATCCGGTCGTCGCCGAGCCGCGACGCGAGCGTGCCGACGCTCAGCGCGCCGACCGGATATCCGGTGCGATCGAGGATCGGCACCGCGACGCCGGCCATCCCGTCGAGCACGCCGCTGTTGCGGCCCGCGTAGCCGAGTTGCCGCACGCGTTCGATCTCGGTGCGCAGATACACCTCGTCGAGCACGCCGTAGCCGCGGATGCGCGGCACGTTGAAGCGGATCACTTCCTCGCGTTCGGCTTCCGGCAGGAACGCGAGGATCGCGAGGCTGCCCTGCCCGACGCCGAGCGCGATGCGCCCGCCGATGTCGCCGGTAAACGAGCGGATCGGGAACGGCCCTTCGCACAGGTCGAGACATACCGCGTCGAAGCCGCTCTTCACGAGCAGGAAGATGGTTTCGCCGAGGCTCGCGCACAGGCGCAGCAGCGCGGGCCGGCACAGCGTGCGCATGCTGCTCGGGTTGCCGGCCAGCGCGGCAAGCGCGAAGAAGTCGACGCTCAGCCGGTACAGCTTCGACTGCTCGTCCTGTTCGACCATCCCTTCGGCGATCAGCGATTGCAGGATCCGGTGCGCGGTGCCCTGCGTGAGGCCGACGGCCTTCGCGAGATGCGTGACGCGCACGCCGTCCTGCTGCATGCCGGCCAGCGCGCGCAGGATCGCGAACGCACGCTGCAGCATGCCGGTGCCGGGCGCGCCGGCCGCATCGGCCGAATCAGCCGGGACAGCGTCCTCGTCCGGGTGCGGCATGCGCGCAGCCGGCGACGTTCCGGGCGAATGGGGTTCCTGCATGCCGGCTCTCCTCGACCATTTCATTGAACGGAATACGGTAGCCGCCATTGTCGTCCGGCCGAAAATCCGCGGGCATCCGGGTGTGCACGGGATTGACGCGCGCATTTCGCGGGTTGGCCGCCCCTCATCCAGCGGAACGATTCGCACACGATTTATCCATTCGTTCCGTTCAATGGAATTTTTCGGAAATTCATCCCGTTCAGCAGAATTCGAAATTGACGCTCCGAAATATGGCTGGCTAGAGTCCGCGTCATCGGCGCACCGGCCAGGCGGTGTGCGAACCCGGAGCTCCCCATGTCGTTTCTCACGCTTACGGATCTGACGAAAACCTTCGGCGAGCTCACCGCCGTCGCGGACGTCAACCTGTCGGTCGAACAAGGCGAATTCGTGTCGCTGCTCGGGCCGTCCGGTTGCGGCAAGACCACCACGCTGCAGATGATCGCCGGCTTCGTCGACGTCACGCGCGGCCGCATCGCGCTCGACGGGCAGGACATCACGCACCTGAAGCCGAACCGCCGCGGGCTCGGCATCGTGTTCCAGAGCTATGCACTGTTTCCGCACATGAGCGTCGCCGAGAACGTCGGCTTCGGCCTCGACATGCGCGGCGTCGACAAGGCCGAGCGCGTCGAACGCATCCGCGCGGCGCTGGCGCTCGTGCGGCTCGATGCGCTCGCGCACCGCTTTCCGCGCGAACTGTCGGGCGGCCAGCGGCAGCGCGTCGCGATCGCGCGCGCGGTCGTGATCGAGCCGCCGGTGCTGCTGCTCGACGAACCGATGTCGAACCTCGACGCGAAACTGCGCGAGGAGATGCAGTTCGAACTGCGCGCGATCCAGCGCAAGATCGGCACGACGACGATCATGGTCACGCACGATCAATCGGAAGCGCTGTCGATCAGCGACCGCGTGGTCGTGATGGAGGCCGGCCGCATCACGCAGACCGATACGCCGTACCGCGCGTACGAACGCCCGGAGAATCATTTCGTGTCGCAGTTCATCGGCAAGGCGAACCTGCTGCCCGGCACGATCGTCGCGCACGACGGCGACGCGATCCGCATCGACCTCGGGCACGATCTCGCCGAGACGGGCCGCACCGCGCACCTGCCGGCACGCGAGCGCGACATGCGCATCGGCGATGCGGTGTCGGTCTGCATCCGGCCCGAAAAGCTGCGGCTCTGCGCGCCCGATGCCGGCCGCTTCGCCGCGACCGTCACGAGCCGCTTCTTCCTCGGCAGCCAGTGGCTGTACCGCGTCGACAGCGCGCTCGGCGAAGTGCTCGTGTGCTGCCAGAACGAAGGCGCGGAACCGCTCGCGGAGGGCGCGCCAGTCGGCATCGACTGGCACAGCGACGCGGTGCGCGTGATGCGCCGGGAGGCCTGAATGGGACAGCCTTCCCGCCCGCTCTCGAGCGACGGCGCACCGGCCGGGCTCGCGCCATCGGGCGCGACCGCTACCGCCGATGCAATGTCGCCCCGCGCCGTCGGCGGCAACGCGCTGCGTGCGAGCTGGCGCGCCCACGCGCCGTTGTGGCTGATGTGCGCACCCGCCTTCGCGCTGTTCGCCGCGCTCGTGCTCGTGCCGCTCGCGATGACGTTCGTGCTGACGTTCTACCGCTTCGACCCGGCCACCGGCCCGATCGCCGCTTTCCAGTTCGGCAACTACGCGGAAGTGCTCGGCTCGTCGTACTTCCACACGATCTTCGCGCGCACGTTCGGCATCGCCGCGCTGACCACCGCGATCTGCGTCGCGATCGGCACGCCCGAAGCGTACGTGCTGTCGAAGATGCGCGACCCGTGGCGTTCGCTGTTCCTGCTCGCGATCCTCGCGCCGCTGCTGGTGTCGGTGGTCGTGCGCGCGTTCGGCTGGAGCATGCTGCTGAACACGAGCGGCCTCGTGAACCAGGCGCTCGGGCTCGTCGGGCTCGGGCCGTACAAGCTCGAATACACGACGTTCGCGATCGTGATCGCGCTGGTGCACGTGATGCTGCCGTTCATGGTGATTCCCGTGTGGACGGCATTGCAGCGGCTCGACCCGCAGACCGAACATGCAGCGCTGTCGCTCGGCGCGTCGCCGTTCACGACGCTGCGCCGCATCGTCGTGCCGCAACTGATGCCGGGCGTGCTGTCGGGCAGCCTGATGGTGTTCGGGCTGTCGGCGAGCGCGTTCGCGATTCCGGGCCTGCTCGGCGGGCGCCGGCTGAAGGTCGCGGCCACGGCCGTCTACGACGAATTCCTCGGCTCGCTGAACTGGCCGCTCGGCGCGACGATCGCGGTGCTGCTGCTCGCCGCGAACCTCGTCGTGATGCTCACCTACTACCGCGTGCTCGAACGCCGCTACGCGCGCAGCCTCGGAGGCGCATCGCGATGAGAAAGAACGGCCCCTTCGCCCTCGCGTTCCACACGCTCGTGATCCTGTTCGTGCTCGCGCCGCTCGCGATCGTCGTGCTCGTCGCGTTCACGCCCGACGAGACGCTGACGCTGCCGACCCGCGGCGTGTCGCTGCGCTGGTTCCGCGCGATCCTCGACTATCCGGACTTCGTCACCGCGTTCCTCAACAGCGTGAAGCTCGCGTTCGCGTCGGCCACGCTGTCGCTCGCGATCGCGTTGCCGGCCGGCCTCGCGATCGGCCGCGCGACGTTTCCGGGCCGCGCATTCCTGAACGGGCTGCTGCTGTCGCCGCTCGTGATTCCCGGCCTCGTGCTCGGCATCGCGCTGCTGCGCTTCTTCGCGCTGATCGGCGCGACCGGCTCGTTCGCGTGGCTCGTGCTCGCGCACATGATCGTCATCACGCCGTTCGTGATGCGGCTCGTGCTCGCGTCCGTCGCCGGCCTCGACCGCAGCATCGAGCAGGCCGCGTGCTCGCTCGGCGCCGATCCGTGGACGACCTTCCGCCGCATCACGCTGCCGATGATCGTGCCCGGCATCACCGGCGGCTGGCTGCTCGCGTTCATCAACAGCTTCGACGAGCTGACGATGTCGATCTTCGTCACGTCGCCGCAGACGGTCACGCTGCCCGTGCGCATGTACATGTACGCGACCGAATCGATCGACCCGATGATGGCGTCGGTGTCGGCGCTCGTCATCTTCATCACCGCCGGCGCGATGCTGCTGCTCGATCGCGTGTACGGCCTGAACCGCATCCTGATCGGCCAACATTGATGACGACTCCCGTTTCCCGTTCCACCGACGTCGCGGACGACGGCGCGCAGTTCGTGCGCGTCGCCGAACGCGAGCGCGCCGCCGTCGCGTTCACGCTCGATGGCCACCCCGCGCAGGCGCTTGCCGGCGACACCGTGCTCACCGCGATCCTCGTTGCGCAGCGTCGCGTGCGCGTCAGCGAATTCAGCAGCCAGCCGCGCGCGGGTTTCTGCCTGATCGGCGCCTGCCAGGACTGCTGGGTGCGCACCGAAGCCGGTGCACGCGTGCGCGCATGCTCGACGCCGATCGCCGAAGGCATGCGGATTCTCACGATCACCCGGCCGGCCGCGACCGGAGACGCATCGTGAGCGCCGTACTGCAACCGGTGATCGTCGGCGCGGGGCCGGCCGGCGTGCGCGCGGCCGAGGCGCTCGTCGACGCGGGGCTGCGCCCGGTCGTGATCGACGAGAACGCGCGCTGGGGCGGGCAGATCTATCGTCAGCCGCCGGCCGACGCCGCGTTCGTGCGCGGCAAGCGCGCGCTGTACGGTTTCGAGGCCGCGAAGGCCGACGCCGTGCACCGGACGATGGCCGCGTTGCTGCCGCACGTCGACTACCGGCCGGACACGCTTGCGTGGTCATGCGGCGCGGGCCGCGTCGACACGCTGCAGGACGGCCGCGAAGTGACCGTGCCGTACTCGCACCTGATCGTCGCGAGCGGCGCGACCGACCGCATGCTGCCCGTGCCGGGCTGGACGCTCGCGGGCGTCTACACGCTCGGCGGCGCGCAGGTCGCGCTGAAGGCGCAGGGCTGCGCGATCGGCCGGCGCATCGTGTTCGCGGGCACGGGGCCGCTGCTGTACCTCGTCGCTTACCAGTATGCGAAGGCCGGCGCGCACGTCGCGGCCGTGCTCGACACGAGCCCGCTGCGCCGCCAGGCCGCTGCCGCGCCCGCGCTGCTGCGCATCCCGTCGATCTTCGCGAAAGGGCTCTACTACAACGGCTGGCTGCGCGCGCATGGCGTGCCGATCGAAACGGGCGTCACGCTCGAGCGCGTGCTCGGCGACCGGCAGGTGACGGGGCTCGCATGGCGCGCCGCCGGCGACGAGGCACAGCCCGCGCCGCCGCGCGTGCTCGATTGCGATGCGCTCGGCCTCGGCTTCGGCCTGCGTTCCGAAACGCAGCTTGCCGATCTCGCCGGCTGCCGGTTCGGTTTCGACCCGCTCAACCGCGCGTGGCTGCCCGAACGCGACGCGGGCGGGCGCACGTCGGTGCGCGGCTTCTACGTCGCCGGCGACGGCGCGGGCATCGCGGGCGCCGACGCGGCCGAAGCCTCGGGCCGGCGTGCGGCGCTCGCGCTGCTCGACGATGCCGGCATCGCATCGCGCTCGCCGTCCGGCAAACCCGACACGGCGGCGCTCGACCGCACGCTCGCGCGCATCGGCGCATTCCGCGCGGGCCTCGAAGCGGCGTTCGCGCCGCCGGCCGAGCTGGCCGCGCGCTGCCCCGACGACACGATCGTGTGCCGCTGCGAGGAGATCGACGCGGGCACGCTGCGCCGCTGCGTGCGCGAAGGCGCGGCGACCGAACTGAACCGGCTGAAGGCGCTGACGCGCGTCGGCATGGGCCGCTGCCAGGGCCGCATGTGCGGCGACGCGGCCGCGCTCGTGCTGGCCGCCGAAACCGGCCGCCCGCTCGCCGACGTCGGCCGGTTGCGTGCGCAACCACCGGTGAAACCGTTCCCGATCTCGGCCGCGCTCGCGGGCGACGACGTCGCGGCGATTCCCGACGAGGCGCGCGATGAGTGAGAGCCGGCACTACGACGTCGCGATCGTCGGCGGCGGCCTCGTCGGCGCGTCGGCGGCGCTCGCGCTCACGCGCCGCGGACTGCGCACCGGGCTGTTCGAACGGCGCGACTGCGGTGCGCAGGCGAGTGGCGTGAACTACGGCGGCGTGCGCTGCCAGGGCCGCCCGGCCGAGCAATTGCCGCTCGCGCTGCGGGCGCGGCGCATCTGGGATCGCCTGTCCGAACTGATCGGCATCGACGGAGAATTCGTCGTGTCCGGCCACCTGCGGCTCGCGCGCAGCGACGCCGATCTCGACGCGCTCGACGCGTACGCCGCGCTCGCGGGCGAACACGGCTTGCCGCTGCAGGTGATGCGCGGCGATGCGTTCCGCCGCCGCTACCCGTGGCTCGGCCGCGCGGCGCTCGGCGGCTCGCTGTGCGGGACCGACGGCCATGCGAACCCGCGCATCGTGTCGCCCGCGTTCGCGCGCGCGGCCCGCGAGGCCGGCGCGGACGTGTTCGAACACACCGCCGTCGATGAGGTTCATCACGACGGCACGCGTTTTCACTTGCCGGCGGGCGGCCGCGCGCACACCGCGACGTGGCTGATCAATTCGGCCGGCGCATGGGCGAACACGATCGCCGAACGCTTCGGCGAAGCCGTCCCGATGGAGCCGATCTACCCGAACATGTGGGTGACCGAGCCGCTGCCGCCATTCATCACGCACAACCTCGGCGTGTACGGCGGCGGCGTGTACGCGCGGCAGGTCGCGCGCGGCAACTGCGTGATCGGCGGCGGGCGCGGCCGCGGCGACGGCGAATTCGGTCAGCCGTCGGTCGACACGACACGCGCGGTGATGCGCGATGCGTGTGCGCTGTTGCCCGCGCTGCGCGACGCGCTGCTGATCCGCACGTGGAGCGGCGTCGAAGGCTGCACGCCCGACCACAACCCGATCATCGGCGCGAGCCGTACCACGCCGAACCTGCTGCATGCGTTCGGTTTTTCCGGCGGCGGTTTCCTGCTCGCGCCGGGCGTCGGCGACGTGCTCGCCGATCTCGTCACGACCGGCGAAACCGCCACGCCACTCGATGCATTCTCGATCGGCCGCTTCTTCCCCCAAGCCGCGCCGACCGCCCCTTTCCGTCAAGAGGAGACCCACAAGTGAAACTGCTCGGAACGATCGCGGCGGCCGCCGCCCTCTGCATCGCAGGCGTCGGCACGCCCGCGTTCGCGCAAACGAAGACGATCTACGTCGGCATGAACGGCGGGCCGATGGAAAAGGCCTATACGAGCCAGGTGCTGCCCGACTTCGAGAAGGCCAACAACGTCAAGGTGGTGATCGTGCCCGGCACGTCGTCGGACGTGCTCGCGAAGCTGCTCGCGAACCGCAACAAGCCGCAGATCCACGTCGCGTTCCTCGACGACGGCGTGATGGCGCGCGCGGTGAGCCTCGGCGTGTGCCAGAAGCTCGACGATTCGCCGGTGCTGAAGGAGCTGTACCCGTTCGCGCGGATGAAGGACGACGTCGGCGCGGGCGTGCAGCTCGGGATGACCGGCATCGCGTACAACAAGAAGCTGTTCGCCGAGAAAGGCTGGGCGCCGCCGACCTCGTGGATGGATTTCGCCGATCCGAAATACAAGGGCAAGGTCGTGTTCCAGTCGGCGTCGAGCAGCACGTTCGGGCTGCACGGCTTCCTCGCGATCAACCGGCTGCTCGGCGGCAACGAGCAGAACGTCGAGCCCGGCTTCGGCAAGTGGGCGAGCACGGTCGGGCCGAACGTCGTCGAGTACATCCCGAACTCGGCGAAGATCTCCGAGATGGTGCAGACCGGCGAGGCCGGCCTGTTCCCGCTCACGCCGACCGGCGTCGGCGACCTTCAGGACAAGGGCATCCCCGTCGCGTATGCGAACCCGAAGGAAGGCCCGGTGCTGCTGCTCGTCGACCTGTGCGTGGTCGCGAACAATCCCGATCCGCAACTCGCGCAGAAGCTCGCGCAGTTCCTGCTGTCCGCGCCCGCGCAGACGAAGGCGGCCGAGGCCGGCAAGCAGATTCCGACCAACCGCCTCGCGAAGATGCCGGCCCCGATGCAGCAGAGCCTCGGCAACGTCGACGATCTGGTGCGCAAGGTAACGGTCGTCGACTGGACCGCGATCAACGCGCGCCGCGCGCAGTGGGATACGCGGTGGAACCGGCAGATCGAACGGTAAGCGCACGCGGCGCGCGGTTGCGTCACCGCAGCTTCTCCGCGACCGCGCGCGCCACCGCGCTCAGCGCATCGCCGCGCTCGAGCGCCGCGCGCGGCCGGGTCGCCTCGCCTTGCGCAGCGAGCGCGCGCGGCGCGAAATCCGGCGACGACGAGAACTTCACGATCGTCAGCGCGGCTTTCGGATCGACGAGGATCGCCTGGCCGAAGCGCCCCGCCGCCGCGAAGGAGCCGTCGCCGTCGTTGGTCTGGTACCAGTAGTCGCGATACGCATAGCCGTCCTTGCCGGGCACCACGTTGCCCTTTGCGAACAGCGCCGCGTTGTGCGCCGGCGCCAATGCCGCGCGAATCGTCGCGGCCGGCAGCGTGCCGGGCGCGCCGCCGAGCCCGGCGCGCACACGTTCCGCGAAGCGCGCGGCATCGCGCAGCGTCGTATACAGCCCGCCGCTCGCCATCGCCATGGCATTGCGGTCCACCGCGACGTACGCGTCGTCTTCCGCGAAATCGCGCCACAGCCACTGTTCGACGAGCGCGCTCCACGACCGCCCCGTCGCGCGCTGCATCGCCCACGCAACCGCTTCCGGCGACCCGTTCTGATAGAACCATGCGCTGCCCGGCGCCGCGTCCGGCACGGGCCGCACGGTCAGCAGGAAATCGACGATGCTCGTCGGCGCGCCTTCGCGGTGCGGCACGAGCCCGACCGCGCCGAACAGCCCGAGATCGGGCGGGACACCCGGCGCGTACGCGGTGGGCACTTCCATGTCGAGGTTCTGCTGCAGCGTCGCGCTGCCGAACGGCGTGTCAGCCAGTTCCGGCACCGTGCGCGACAGCGGCGCACCCGCATCGAGCACGCCGGACTCGATCATCCGTGCGGCGAGCAGGCCCGTCACCGATTTCGTCATCGACGCCCACGCGTGCTGCTGGTCCGGCCGGAAGCCGTCGAAGTAGCGCTCGTAGACGACCCGGCCGCGCTGCAGCACGATGAAACCGTCGGTATGAGTCGCGCGCAGGTACGCGTCGAGCGTCAGCGTCTCGCCGCCGATCGTCACGGGCAGCGCGTCGAGACCGGGCGCCGGCTGCGCGGGCAGCGGCATCGGCACGGCCGCGTGCCGGATGCCGGCCGTCGGCGCGAGCAGCCGCGTGTTGCTCAATGCCCAGCGCAGGCGTGCGGGCGTGAACGCGTTCGCGTTGTTGACGATCCGGTCGGCCGGCGGCGGGAAGCCCTGCATCATGGCCGCAGGCGCGGCGCCGTCGGTTGCCGCGGCGACAGTGGCCGCGAGCGCGAGCCCGCCGGCCAGCGCGACGGTGCCGGCCAGCCGGCGGCCTCGCCGGGCAGGGGTAGAGCGTCGATGAATTCGCATCGAATCATGCCTCGTAGTGGAAAGAGAAATCGGACGATGCGCAGGACATCACGGCTGCTGGCCATCGATGCGCAACTGGTTCGATACCGACGTCACGCCGTCGACGCTCCGCGCGACCGTCGCCGCGAGATTCACCTGGGTCGTATCGGTGACCGAGCCGGCGAGCGTCACGCTGCCGTCGCGCACGCGCACGAGGATGCGCGTCGCGTTCAGGTTTTTCGCACGCGCCAGCGCGGTGCTGACGCGTCGCTTCAGCTTGCGGTCGGCCGCCTTGCGTTGCGCGGGCGACCCGCCGGCCGAGGCTGACGCTTGCGCCGATTCGTGCGCGACCGCGGCCGCCGACGACGACGATGACGATGACGATGAAACCGCCGCGCTCGCGGCATCGGGTTGCGCGTGGGCGGTGAGGGTCCAGCACGCTGCCGTCAGCAGCCGCGCGGCCCATCTGGATGAAGTACGCATGATCGGATCACGCTCCTTGAAATCGTTGAACGGAACACCTTAAAACTGGGTCATCAGCCCGATCGACACGCCGGTCGTCGCGCTCGCGCCGCGTCGCAGGTTCAGCGCCGCGATGGTCGCCGGGTCGCGCATGTACGCACCCGTCATCCCGTTGCGGTCGACTTCGACATACAGCTCGGTGCGCTTCGACAGGAAGTACTCGGCGATCGCGTAGGTCGTCAGCTTGTGGCCGTCCGCGCCCCGCACGTTGTTGAGATTGCGCGCGCGGTCGTAGAACGCGGCCGCGCTCAACTGCACCGACGGCAGCGGCTGCACGACGACGCCGAACGAAGGGATATCGTCGCGTCGCGACGGCGCGCCGGCCTTGTTCGCGCGCACGTTCAGCGACGCATAGCTCAGGTAGAAACGCGCGCGGCCGAGCTGCAGCGTGCCGCCCGCCTGGATCGTCTGCGCGGACTGCGAGCCGTCGGGGCTGTACGTCTTGGCGTACGACACGCCGCCCATCAGGTCCGAGTACGTGTACATCGCGGCCGTCGAATAGCTGGCGCCCGCATGCGAGCTGCCGGCGACGCCGCCCGGCGAATAGTTCGCGCCGAAGCGCAACCCGCCCACCTGCCCGAGATACTTGATCGTGTTGTTGAAACGCGAGTCGAGCGTGAAGAAGTTGCCGTCGAACTGCACGCCCGGCTCGACCGCGAGCGACTGCCCGCGCCCACCGAGCGGATCGAGCGCGATGCCGAGATCCTCCGCGACGTTGAACTGGCGGCCGAGCGTCAAGCGGCCGAAATCGCCGGCGAGGCCGACATACGCGGCCTGCGAAAACAGCGTGCCCGAGGTCTTCAGCGCGCCGGTGCCGCTGTTGAATGCGCCGTCGAGCACGAACAACGCCCTCAGCCCGCCGCCGAGATCTTCCCGGCCGCGAATGCCGAACTCGTTGCCCGCGATGATGTTGTTGTTGAAGCCGACCTGGCTGCCGCCCGGCAGCCCGTTGACCCAACGCACGCCGCCGCCGATCCGGCCGAACAACGTCACGCTCGACTGCGCATGCGCGCTTGCGCATAGCGCGCCGACCAGCGTCGCCGCGATCATCTTCTTCATGTCTCCTCCTGCCGCGTCGTCGCGCGGCGTTTCGTGGTGCAACTACCGTCGAAAAGCGCCGCCGCCCGGCAAGCGGGCCGCACGCCGAAAACGATGTGATGCGCTGTGCGGCACTAGCGGCCGCACACGCCGACCGGCGGCGCGGCGCGCGCCGGTTCGCCCGCGAGACGCCGCAGCGAGCGCTGCGGATCGAGGCACCACGCGCCCAGCACGCCGCATGCGATCAGCACGACGCCGCACACGAGGCTCGCCTGCTCGAAGCCATGTGCGACCGACGCGCCGGCACCCTCGATCAGCATCCCCGTGACGACCGGCGCGCCCAGGCCCGCGAGCGACGCGAAGCCGTTGCTGAGCGCGAGCACGCCACCGCGCTGCGCGTCCGGCGTCACTTCGGCGAGCATCGCGGGGCCGATCGAGTACATCGTCAGCGTCAGGCCGCTGCCGAGCGTCAGCAGCACGAGCTTCGCCGCGCGGGGCACGTCCGGCAGCGGCAGCATGGCCAGCATCGCGCCGGCGAGCGCCAGCGTGACCGCGATGAAGGTGCCGCGGCCGTGCCGCGACGGCATGCCGCGCGCAAGCAGGGTTTGCGACAGCCACGCGAGCGCGAGGCTGAGCGGCGACGTGATCGCGACGAACAGCGCGAACATGCGGCCGGCCTCGTGCGGCCCGAAGCCGAGCCCGAGCTGCAGGTAGGTCGGCATCCACGTGAGCGTCATCGCGAGAATCCAGTTCGCCGCGAAATGGCCGAGGAAGTTGCCGAGCACCGTGCGGTCGGTCAGCAGCCGCCCGTACGGCACGCGCTCGCCGCCCGCGGCGCGCGGCGCACGCGACAGCGTGCCCTCCTCGCCGAGCACCGCCCACGCGATGCACCACACGACCCCGAGCAGCGCGAGCACCGCGAAGTTCGCGCGCCAGCCCCAGTGCGTCGTGATGACCGGAATCGACAGCCCCGCGATCAGCAGGCCGAGCGCGCTGCCCTGGTGCAGCAGCGCGACGGGCAGGTTGCGCCGCGTATCGGGAAACCATTTGTAGATCGCGTGCGTCGCGACCGGCGACGCGGGCCCTTCGCCGATGCCGAGCAGCACGCGGCACGCGATGACGACCCAGATCGAGCCGGCCACCAGCATCGGCAGTTGCAGCAGCGCCCACGCGGCCGCCATCGCGAACAGCAGCCATTTCGCGGGCCAGCGGTTCGCGGCGATGCCGCCCGCGACCGCCGCGACCGCGAACAGCCAGTTGAGACTGCCGCCGATCAGGCCAAACTGCGTCGGGCTCAGATGCAGGTCGCGCATCATCGGCACCGACACGAGGCCGAGCGCGACCTTGTCGAGAAAATTCACCAGCATCATCAGCGCGAGCATCGTCGCGATCGACCACGCCCGTCCCGGGCGGTACTGCGCACCATTCGTCATGGCTGTCTCCAGTTTCGTTATCGTCGGCGGCAGGCGGCGTCGCGCTATCCGCCGCCGTGTTCGCCCGGCGCCGGTACGCGGTCGTCGCCGTCCGGCAAACCGAGCGAGAATTTCACGGGGAAGCGCACCGCGAGCGTGCGGTCGGCCGCCGCCTCACGCACGACGCCACGGGCCCGCACGTGCGGATCGTCGAACACCTCGCCGGCATCGGGCACGCGCGACACCGGCAACCCGAGGCCGCCGAGCACGCGCATCCACTCGTCCTGCGTGCGCGTCGCGAAGAGCGCGCGCAACAGCGCACCGAGCGCGTGCCGATGCTGCTGGCGGCCCGCGCGCTGCGCGTAGCGCGGTTCGCGCAGCGCCGGATACGCGTCGCCGAGCGCATCGGCGAACACGGCCCAGAACTTGTCCTCGAACGTCGCGAGCACGATGTGCCGCGCATCGGCGGTTTCGAACAGGTCGTTGTCGGGCATCACCCAGCGCGCGGTGTCGGGCGTATCGCGGCCGGTGCGCAACGCCCACGCGGCCGGCGCGGTCCACGCGAAGATCGCGTCGTGGATCGACACGTCGAGATGCTGGCCGACGCCGTTCGCCCGCGCGCTCATCACCGCGACGGCCAGCGCGAGCGCCGCATGCAGCGCGGCCGCATGATCGGCGAGCCGCACGCGCGGCCGCGCGACGGTGTCGTGCAGTTGCGCGGGCACCGACCAGTAGCCGGCATCGGCAAGAAAATTCAGGTCGTGGCCAGGGCGGTTCGCATACGGGCCGTCCTGCCCGTAGCCGGTGATCGAGCACAGCACGATGCGCGGGTTCGCACGGGCGAGCGTCGCGTAATCGAGCCCGAGCCGCGCCATCACGCCGGGCCGGTTGCCTTCGACCACCGCATCGGCATCGCGCACGAGTTCGAGAAAGCGCGCGCGGCCGTCAAGCGTCTTCAGGTCGAGCACGAGCGAGCGCTTGCCGCGGTTGAACTGCGCGAACGTGTCGGCGCCGACCTGCCGCAACGCGTCGCCGCCCGGCGGCTCGACCTTGATCACGTCGGCGCCGAGCTGGCGCAGCAGCGCGCACGCATGCGGGCCGGGCAGCAACTGGCCGGCATCGACGATCCGCACGCCGCGCAGGCACGACCACGCGGGCGCGTGGTCGTCGCCCGCCGGCCACGCGTCGTGCGCGCCGCGGGCCGTCATGCGTCGCGCCCCGCGCCGGCCGGCTCGAGGATCGCCTTCGCGATCGTGTTGCGCTGGATCTCGCTCGTGCCGGTCAGGACCCGGAACATCCGCAGCTTGCGGAACGTCTGCTCGACCGGATGGCCGCGCGTCACGCCGACGTTGCCGTGGATCTGCACGGCCTTGTCCGCGACCTCGAAGCAGCGCTCCGACACGAACAGCTTGCAGGCGGACGACATCATCCGCAGGTCCGCGCCCGCATCCGCGAGCGCGGCGGTGTGCGCGATCATGCTCTCGCAGGCCCACAGCTCGGTGGCCATGTCGGCAAGCATGTGCTGGATCGCCTGGAAACGCGCGATCGGGCCGCCGAACTGCTGACGCGTGCGTGCGTAGTCGAGCGCCGCCCGGTACGCGGACATCGCGAGGCCGAGCATCGTCGGGCAGTGCAGCAGCCGGTTCACGCTGATGCGCGACATGCCGAGCTTGAATCCGTTACCGATGCCGCCGAACACGTTCTCGCGCGGCACGCGCACGTCGGTGAAACAAATGTCCGCATCGATGTACTGGCCGGACATCGGCACGTACTCGTGATCGATGCGCACGCCCGGCAGGTCGAGATCGACGAGCACGGCCGTGATCTGCGGCGGCGTCGCGGTCGCATCGGTCACGCACATCACGATCGCGAAATCCGCGAACGGCGCGCCGCTGATGTAGTGCTTGGTGCCGTTGATGACGAGCGCATCGCCATCCTCGACCGCCGTCGTGCGGATGCTCATCGCGTCCGAGCCCGAGTGCGGTTCGGTCAGCGCGAAACACGTCGATTTCTCGCCACGCATCACCGGCTTGAAATAGCGCTCGAGCTGCGCGGGCGTCGCGTACTTCAGCATGTTGCCGATGCGCGGCGGCCCGCCGAGTTCGCCGAGTACGTGCGGCGCGAGCGCCGCGCCGCTCGCGGCCAGGTCGGCCTTCAGCGCGCACACCTCGGCGATCGACAGCCCCTGTCCGCCGATCTCGACCGGCAGGCTCGCGGTATAGAAGCCGAGCGCGGCCGAGCGGCGCCACACGCGGCGCAGCACGTCGCGCGGCCACACGTCTTCCGAGTCGAGCTGAAGCTCGCGCTCGATCGGGCGCAGCTCGTCGTCGACGAAGCGCAGCACGGCCGCGCGCAGCGCGACGAATTCGGGGCGTTGCAGATGATCGAACATGGCGGGCTCCTTCAGTTGACGCGGCGCGTGACGCCGCGCCAGTACGGCTCGCGCACGAGCTTGCGGGCGACCTTGCCGCTCGCGTTCTTCGGCAGTTCCGCGACGAAATCGACGGAGCGCGGCGCCTTGTAGTCGGCGAGCTGCGCGCGGCAGTGGGCGACGAGATCGGCGGCTTGCGCGATGCGGCCCGAACGCAACACGACGACGGCCTTCACGGCCTCGCCCCACTTGTCGTCGGGCACGCCGACGACGCACGCTTCGAGCACGTCTTCGTGCCGGTACAGCGCCGCTTCGACTTCGGTCGGATACACGTTGAAGCCGCCCGAAATGATCATGTCGTGCTTGCGGTCGACCAGGTAAATGAAGCCGTCGCGATCGGTGCGCGCGAGGTCGCCCGTATGCAGCCAGCCGTCGACCAGCACCTCGCGCGTGAGCTCCGGCGCATTCCAGTAGCCGTGGAACACGTCCGCGCCGCGAATCACGATCTCGCCGATCGCATCGCCTTCGACTTCGCGGCCGTCCGCATCGACCACCCGCACTTCCGTTTCACCGAGCGGCCGGCCGCACGATGCGAGCCGCTCGCGGTCGTGCAGCAGCGCATGCACGTGATCGGCGATCCCCAGCCGCGTGACGCCCGACGTCGATTCGCTCGCGCCATAGCCCTGCGACAGCACGGGACCGATGCGCGCCCACGCTTCCTCGATGCGCGCGGGCGCCATCGGCGCGGCGCCGTAGCCGAGCACCTTCAGGCTGCGCAGGTCGGCCTGCGCGAGCTCCGGCGCGTTCAGCAGCATGTTGACCATCGCCGGCACCATGAACGTGTGCGTGATGCGCTGGCGCGCGATTTCAGCGAGGAAATGCGCGGGCTCGAACGTGTCGAACAGCACGAGCGTCGCGCCGCAGAACAGGTACGGCTGCATCAGCATCCCCGACGCGTGCGTGATCGGCCCGATCAGCGCGAGCCGGTCGCCGGGCTGCGCGGGGCGGTCCATCCCGAGCACGATCTTGCGCAGCGACGCGAGCCGGTTGCCGTAGCTCTGCATCGCGGCCTTGATGCGCCCGGTCGAGCCGGACGAGAAGTGCAGCACCGCGAGATCGTCGGCGGCCGGCGCGTAGTCGAGGGCCGTATCGCTGCCCTGCGCGATCAGCGTTTCGTAGTCGAGATAGCCGGCGGCCGGGCCGCCGAGCGACACGAACCGCTCGACCGACCCGAAGCCCGGCGAATCGGGCGTGTAGTCCGTATAGCCGCGTCCGCCGATGAACGCGACGGGCGTGCAGTTGCCGACGACGTCGGCGGCCTCGGCCGCCGTGAAGCGCGGGTTCAGCGCGGCCTTCACGAGGCCGGCCTTGTACAGCGCGCACTCGATCTCGACGAGCTCGATGCAGTTGCGCGCCTGCACGGCGATGCGTTCGCCACGCGCGAAGCCGAGGCCGCGCAGCGCGTTCGCAAGGCGCGTCGAACGTTCGTCGAGCTGACGGTACGTGAGCGCGCGGTCGCGGTGGATCACGGCGGGCTGGCTGCCCCAGTAACGGGCCGCGCGCCGCAGGAAGTAGGCGAAGCTCAAAACGATTCTCCTGGTCGAACAGTGCCGCCAGTCTGTAAGATGCCCAGGCATCACCACAATGCATCACCGGCTATAAAGTCATAACCAACAGGAATCCTCTGATGGATACCCGCGATCTGGAGTACCTGCTGGCCGTCGAGCAGCACGGCAGCATCGGCAAGGCCGCCGACGCGCTGGGGCTCTCGCAGCCCGCGCTGACCAAGGCCGTGCAGCGGCTGGAGGCCCAGGTCGGCGTGACGCTGTTCGAGCGCACCGCGAACGGGATGACGCCGACGCCGGCCGGCGCGCGATTCGTCGCCCGCGCGCAGCGGATCGCGCTCGAATTCGACGATGCGATGCAGGAGATGCGCGCGATTCGCGGCGGCGAGCAAGGGGTCGTGCGGATCGGCTACTCGCCGACCGTGCCCAACGCGTTCGTGCTCGGCGCGTGCCGGCAACTGATTCGCGAACGGCCGGCCGCGCGGTTGCGGCTGCGCTGCCGGCTCGCGCGCGAGCTGCTCGACCTGCTCGCGGCCGGCGAGCTCGACCTGGTGGTGGCGCCCGAGCCGCAGCAGCCGGACCTCGCGCTCGACACGATCGCGCTGTTCGACGACCGGCTCACGGTGCTCGCCGACGCCGCCCACCCGCTGCAGCGCAAGCGCGCGCTCACGCTCGCGGATCTTGCCCATCAGGAATGGCTGCTGCCGGAGACGACGATTCCGGTGCGGCACCGCATCGACGACGCGTTCCGCGCGCGCGGGCTGCCGGCGCCGCGCCTGCGCGTCGAGACCGATTTCGGCAACACGTCGCTGCTGCAGTTGCTGCACGGCACGTCGCTGCTGTGCGTCGGCGGCGCCGATGCGCTTGGCCAGGTGACCGGGCTGCGCGCGCTCGACCTGCGGGTGGGCGAACTCGAACTGGACCGCCGCATCGGCGCGATGCACCGTGCGGGCGCGTACGTGCCGCCGCTCGCGCAGCGGATGATCGCGCTGCTGCGGGAAAGCGCCGCCGCGCGCCCCGACCATCATTTGCGGGAGTGATGACACTCCCCTTTTTCTGCGGATTTGACCGGGGAGCGGCGGGCCGACAACACTAGGGCCTGTTCACGCTAATAACGGGCTTGCGCTGGCCCCCAGAAGGGCCGAGCGCAAGGATTGCGACGAAGCGAATACTCGACGTATTCGCGAGGAGCATGACGCGGCGATCGGCCCTTCTGGGGGCCAGCCCCACGAACGATTTTCTCCAAACAGGGGAACGTGCCTTTCCGCCCGCATGGCGGCGTCGTTCGTCGTTGCAATAGCTACGGCTATTGCGCCTCCTTTCTCCTTGCCCTGCGGGCGGAAAGGCACGTTCGCAAGCCCGTTATTAGCGTGAACAGGCCCTAGCCCGCAGTGCCGCACAAGACGGCACGCGACTGCCTCCCCCTTCAGAGTCCGCCATGTACCCGACCGACACCGTGCAATCCCCGAGCGCCGTCCGGCCGCTCGCCGACCGGCAGCTACGCCGGATCGTCATCGCCTCCGTCGCCGGCAACGCGATGGAGTGGTACGACTTCTTCGTGTACGGCACGGCCGCGGCGCTGGTGTTCGGCCACGTGTTCTTTCCGCCCGGCGCATCGCCGCTCGCCGGCAGCCTCGCCGCATTCGCGGCATTCGCGCTCGGCTTCGTCGCGCGGCCGCTCGGCGGGATCGTGTTCGGGCACGTCGGCGATCGCTACGGACGCAAGGCGTCGCTCGTGTGGACGCTGCTGATCATGGGTGCGTCGACGTTCGCGATCGGCCTGCTGCCGACCTATGCGCAGGTCGGCCTGTGGGCGCCGGCCGCGCTCGTCGTGCTGCGCCTGCTGCAGGGCATCGCGTCAGGCGGCGAATGGGGCGGCGGCGTGCTGATGATCAGCGAGAACGCGCCGCCCGAGCAGCGCGGCTATTACGCGGCGTGGAGCCAGCTCGGCGTGGGCGGCGGCTTCGTGCTGTCGTCGGCCGCGTTTCTCGCCGCGCAGGCGCTGCCGGACGATGCGTTCCGCACGTGGGGCTGGCGGCTGCCGTTCCTCGCGAGCATCGCGATCTTCGCGATCGGCATCTATATCCGCCGTCATTTGCCGGAAAGCCGCGACTTCGAGCAGGCCGGCAAGCGCGGCGCGCACACGCATTTGCCGATCGTCGAGTGCATCCGCCGCCATCCGAAGGAAATCCTGCTCGCGATGGGGCTGCGCGTGGCCGAGAACGGCGGCGCTTACATCTTCCTCGCGTTTTCGCTCGTCTACGGCAAATACCTCGGGATTCCGAACGGCACGATGCTGACCGGCGTGATGATCGCGATGATCGTCGAAATGGGCGCGATGCTCGCCTGGGGCCGGCTGTCCGACCGGATCGGCCGCAAACCGGTATACCTGATCGGCGCGCTGAGCCTCGTCGCATGCGCGTTCCCGTTCTTCTGGCTGCTCGACACGCGCGTGACGCCGCTCGTGTGGCTCGCGCTGACGGTCGGCACGGCGGTCAGCCACGGCGCGATGATCGGCACGCTGCCCGCGCTCGTCGGCGAGCTGTTCAGCACCGAGGTGCGCTACTCGGGCGTCGCGCTCGGCCACGAAGTCGCGTCGATCTTCGCGGGCGGGATGTCGCCGCTGATCGCGACCGCGCTGCTCGCGCGCTATCACGCGTCGTGGCCGGTGTCGCTGTTCCTGATTGCGCTCGGCCTCGTCACGGTCGCGACGCTGTGCGTGATGCGCGAGACGCGCACCCCGCCCGCCGACGGTTCGCGCGGCGACCCGGCATGACCGCGCGACGCTCAGCGCCCGGCGTCGCGCCGCGCGCCGTCGAACGCCGGCGCCAGCCCGAGATGGTCGAGCAGCCGCGCGAATTCGCCGAGCCGCTGCCGCATGTACGCGGGCACGTCGACCGCCGCATAGTCATGGAAGCCGGCGCCCGTGCGCACGCCGTCGCGCCCGGCCTCCATGTTGCGCACGACGCTCGCGGCCGGCGCGAAGCGCGGGCCGATCTCGCCGGCCAGGTACTGCGACGCGTAGTACAGGATGTCGCAGCCGCCCCAGTCGATGAATTCGAGCAGCCCGAGCACCGCGAAGCGCGGGCCGAAGCCGGTGCGGATCGCGGTGTCGATGTCCTCCGCGCTGGCCACGCCTTCCTCGACCATCCGCGCGGCCTCGTTCATCGCGAGCGCCTGGATGCGCGGCACGATGTAGCCGGGCGCCGGCCCGCAGATCACCGGCTTCTTGCCGACGCGTTCGAGCAGCGCCGCGAGCGCGTCGACGACGGCTCGATCGGTCGCATCGCTGCGGCTGACCTCGACGAGCGGCATCAGCAGCGCGGGGTTCAGCCAGTGCGCGTTCAGCATCCGCGCCGGGTGCACGACGTGGCGCTGCAAGTCGGTGACGACGAACGTCGACGTGGTCGACGCGATCGTTGCGTGCGCATCGACGTGTTCGCCGAGCCAGCACAGCGCGTCCGCCTTCGCGTCGAGCACTTCGGGCAGCGCTTCGAACACGATATCGGCATCGCGCACCGCGTCGGCCGCGCCGTCCCGCGCCACGAGCGCGATGCGCGCGACGACGGCGTCGGCCTGCGCGGCGTCGATGCGGCCGAGCGCGACCTGCGCATCCAGCGGCCGGGCGATCTCGTCGCGCGTGCGCTCGTCGAATGCGCGCCGGCCGGCGGTGTCGCGCGGCTTGAAGTCGATCAGCGTCACGTCGAGGCCCGCGAACGCGAACACGAGCGCGATGCCCTGCCCCATGCGTCCCGCGCCGAGCACGTGGATGCGCGTCACATCAGCAGCGGCCTTCATGCCGAATACCCCGCGTCGAGCAGCGCGCGCAGCGCGTCCTTCGACAGCGCCGCGAGGCCGAGCCGCTCCAGCGTGCGGCCTTCCGCGTACAGGTCGCGCACCGCGACCGCGCTCGCGATGCTCAGCAGCCCCTGCGCAACGGGCGTCGGCACGCCGGCCCGGCGCCCGCACGACACGATGAACGACAGCCCGAGCCGGGTGTCCTCGAGCATGTAGCGATGCGTGCGCAGATCGATCTTCTCGCGCCAGTCGCCGCTATCGGTCAGCTTGCCGTGCGCGCCGCGCCCGTACATCCATTCGTCGCCATCGGTCGCATAGTGATCGGCGAGCGGGAAATGCGGCGCGCGGTAGCCGAGCGCTTCGCGCACCGCGATGCGTTCGGCGTCGAGCGCATTCGTCACGCGGCGGATCGACGGCTGCGTGCCTTCGTTGTGGATGTCCCACGCGTCGAAGTGTTCGAGCGGCCCGGCATTCATCAGGATCAGCGGCGGGTGGATCACGGGGCCTGCGTTCATCAGCGCGCCGGACAACGCGTCCTCGACCGGCTCGATCGACGGATAGCCCGCACGCAACACGTCGAACGCCCAGGCGGCCGCGTTCGCCGGCCACACGCCGGTCGGCAGGCGCGTCGCGTATGCGCTGATCACGACGTCGTTGTCGCCATGCTTGCGCACGAGGTACGGCAGCGTGCCCGTTTCGGCGAACGCGACCCGCGAACGGTTGCCGGCGTCGGCCGCCGCGCGGGCGAACACGACGCTGCCGAACGTGCCGGGCGGCAGGAACACGACCTGGCCGTCCTCGAGCAGCGGCGCGACCTGCGCGGCGAGCGCGTCGTGCGACGTGGCCGGCAGCGGCACCACGACGAGTTGCGCGCCGTGCAGCGCGGATGCCAGATCGTCGGTCAGGCGGATCGCGCCCGGCGCGTCGCCGAGCGGCACCGTGCGCTTGCCGCGATAGTCGGTCACGTTCAGCACGCCAAGCTCGCGCAGCCGCGCATGCGGCGCGCGATCGCGCCGCCACCACGTCACGTCGTGGCCTTTTTCGAGCAGGTCGACGGCCGCCGCATGGCAGCCGTGGCCGCCGCCCAGAACACATACCTTCATCGTTTTCTCCTGGTGATCGAGTACGTCCGAGACTACGCGGCCGCCTGCGCCGCGTCGCTTCAAAACGCGCAACGACGCACCCGTTCGCGCAACGCAATCGCGGCGCAGCGCAGGCCGCGTCGCCCCTGCATCCGCCACGAGGTCTAGGAATGGACATCGCCCTTTCCCGCCATGCGCCGAACCGGCTCGGCACGCTGCATGCGCCCGACGAAGTCGAACGCGCGGTCGCGCATCGGCTCGGGCCGCACCGGATGGCCGCGTCCGGCCGCGATCCGTTTCGCGCGGAGCTGTACGAAGTGCCGCTGCATCACGGCGCGCTGCTCGAACTCTGCTACGGACGCGAAACGCGCATCGAGTTCGGCGACGACGCCGATCACTTCCTGTTTCGGCTGACGCTCGCCGGTGCGTGCGAGCTGCAGGCCGGCAGCGTCGTCGCGCGCGCCGGCCCCGGCGAGCTGACCGTGTCGTCGCCCGCGCTCGCGAGCCGCCTGCGCACGAGCCCCGATTGCCGCAACCTCGTGCTGCGGCTCGAACGCGGCGCGCTCGAACGCAAGCTGCAGCACATGCTGCAAGCGACGCTCACGCGGCCGCTGCAATTCGACCTCGCGGCCGGCGGCGCCAGCGCGGGCGCCGCGCTCGTGCTGCCGACCTTCGAATACCTGTGCCGGCTCGGCGCGCAGCCGGGCATCGGCACGGCGTCGCCGGTGTTCGGCGCCGACCTCACCGCGTGGCTGATGTCGCTGCTGCTCACGCACCTGCCGCATTCGTACAGCGACGCGTTGCTGCGCGGCACACCGCCGCTGCCCGCGCATGTGCGCCGTGCCTGCGCTCACGTCGACGCGCACCTCGGCGAACCGCTCGCGCTCGCCGCGCTGGCGGCCGTCGCGGGCGTCGCGCCGCGCACGCTGCAGCATGCATTCCGCGCGTTCCTGCACACCACGCCGGCCGCGTACGTGCGCGAACGCCGGCTCGCCGCCGTGCACGCGGCGCTGCAACGCGGCGACGCGCGCAGCGTGACCGACGTGCTGATCGCGCACGGCATCCATGGCTTCGGCCATTTCGCGAAGGCGTATGCGCGGCGTTACGGCCACGCGCCTTCCGTCACCGCGAGGCAGACACGATGACGCTCTCCGCTCCCGGCCGCCCGGCGGCCCCGTCCCGCCCCGAACCCGCGCCGCACGACAGCGACGCCACCGACGGCCTGCGCGTGCAGGATCTCGATCTCAACCTGCTGAAGACGTTTCGCGCGGTGTATGAGGAGCGGCACGTCGGCCGCGCGGCGCTGCGGCTCGGCGTCACGCAGCCGTCCGTCAGCTACGCGCTCGGCCGGCTGCGGCTGATGTTCCGCGACGCGCTGTTCGTGCGCACCGGCACCGGCGTCGAGCCGACGCCGCGCGCGCAACGGCTCGCGATCTCGGTCGACAAGGCGCTCGCGATCCTGCAGGACGTGCTCGACGAAGGCTCGCGCTTCACGCCCGACAGCACGCAGCGCGTGTTCCGCCTGCACATGAGCGATTTCGCGGCGAGCGCGTTCCTGCCGACGCTGCTCGCCGCGTTCGACCGGCGCGCGCCGGGCGCCGTGATCGAGACGCTGCACGTCGACGAATGCCAGCTCAACGTCGCGCTCGAATCGGGGCGCATCGACTTCGCGCTCGGGCATTTCGCCGATGCGTCGAGCCACTTCCAGCGCACCGCACTACTGCACGAGCGCTGCGTGCTGCTGATGCCGCGCCGCACCGCGCAGCGCGTCGGGCTGGCCGACGATTTCGTGCTCGACAGAGCGGCGCCCGACGCGCTGCGTTTCGTTGCCGTCACGTCGCATCCGCAGTCGATGCAATTGCTCGAACGGCACGAACTGATGCCGCGCGTGCGCGCAGCGCTGCCCGATTTCATGGTGGTGCCGGCGTTGCTGCAGGACGGCGATTACGCGCTGATCCTGCCGGAGACGATCGCGATCACGTTCGCGGCGCGCCAGCCGTGCGTGCTGTATGAAATCGCGGACGCCGGCGAATGGGCCGTCAACGCGTACTGGCATCGCCGCTTCGACGCGGACCCCGGCCATCGCTGGCTGCGTGCGCTGCTGCTCGAACTGTTCAATATCGGCGAGCAGGCGCCGTTCGACGCGTGGCTCGCGCCGCAGCCGCCCGCCTGCGCGTAGCGGCGCGAGCACGCCCGCGCGAAGGCACGGGCGCGGGCGCGAGTCTGACGCAACGCTCAGAACGACGTGAGGATGCCCGCGACGAGCGAGCTCGCGGTCGCGCCCGGCTTCGCGACCGCGACACCGCCGCCCGCCGCGCCGTTGACGACGAAGCGCGCATGCGCGCCGTTGCGCACCATCGCTGCGCCCGTGTACAGCACCGTGCGCTTCGACAACGGATAGTCGAAGCGGATGCCGTACGAATCGGCGTTGCCGTCGCTGTCCGCCACCTTCCGGTAATGGCCGACGCTCAACAGCAGCGACGCGCGCCCGATCGGCACCGTCGCGCTGAGTTCCATGATGTCGCTGTGCGGATACGCGCTCTGGCTGTCGATCGTGGTCGCCACATCGGGGCCGCCGCGGTGACGCAGGTACAGCGCGGCCACCTTCACGACGTTGAAGTCGTACGAAATCGCACCGAGCGTGTAGTTGCCGTTCGCGGCGGTGCTCGTGGCGCCGAGCGTCGATGCGGCTACCGGGCTGAACTTCTGCTGCATGTAGTCGACGTCGACCGACAGCCCGCCGCGCACGTAGTTGATGCCCGCGCCGTACGTATCGCCGAGCGTCGCCGGTTGCCCGGCCGTGCCGTTGGCGCCGCGCGCGGCCATCGCGCGCAGCAGGAAGCCCGCGTAGCGCGGCGACGTGTAACGCATCGAGTTGCGCACGCGCAGAAACGCGGGCCCGACGAAATTGTTGGTCGCGTTACCCCATGCGAGCCCCGCGCCGAGCCCAGGCAGGCTGTACGTGACGAGCGTCGTATGCAGGATCGTGTAGAGCTCGCCGAACTGCACGCCGCCGAACGGCCCCGTGATGCCGACCCACGCTTCGCGGCCGAACAGCGCGCTGCTGTTCGACAACGCGCCGCTCGCCGCGTTGAAACCGTCCTCGAGCTTGAAGATCGTCGCGTAGCCGCCGCCGAGATCCTCGACGCCCTTCAGCCCCCACTGCGACGCCCACAGGTTGCCGCTGCCCATGCGCGTCACGTGGTTCGGCCCGGCGTTCGCGTATTCGATCGCGGTATCGATGCGGCCGTAGAGCGTCACGCTCGATTGCGCGACGGCAGGCAGCGTCATGCACGCGAGCAGCGCGGCAAGCGGTACGGCAAGCCGGTCGGCCCGCCCGTTCGGATGGTTCATCTGCGTCGTCCCGTAGAAGTTGCGGCGCCTGTCGGCATCGCGCCGCTTGATGTGAAGCGCGTTCGCTTTCCGGTGCGAACGCTGCCGATCAAAACCGGGCCGAGTCTAGGAACGACAATTTCGGACGTCGACGCAATGCGCTCTATAACGCTTATAGACGCGCCGCATGACGCACGCGGGCCCCGCCGCACGCACGCTGCGCGGCGGCCCGCGCGCACGGTCTCGGTGTTTTCTTTATCCGGGTCGGTAAAGGTCCGTGTGGCGCGGCTGTCACTCCGGCTATGGCGGCCGAATTTGGCCGACTACGCTGCGTCTCCGATCGTGTCACCCGCACGCTTTCGCGCCGCGACGGCGCCCGGCCCGCGAGGCCGATGCCGCGCTTTTCCACCGCCCGCTCCTGGAGAACCCGCATGTCCGCATCCACGGCCCGCGCTGCCGACGGCAAGCGCTATACGTACGAATGGTATGTCGTCGTCATCTGCATGCTCGCGTACATCTTTTCGTTCGTCGACCGGCAAGTCCTCGTGCTGATGATCGAACCGATCAAGCGCGACCTGCACCTGTCCGATACCCAGTTCAGCCTGCTCAACGGCTTCGCGTTCTCGCTGTTCTACGCGGTGATGGGGCTGCCCGTCGCGTATCTCGCCGACCGCTATGCGCGCCCGCGCATCATCTCGATCGGCATCGCGCTGTGGAGCGTCGCGACCGCCGCGTGCGGGCTCAGCCAGCACTTCGTGCACATGTTTGTCGCGCGGATGGGCGTCGGCGTCGGCGAGGCCGCGCTGTCGCCCGGCGCGTATTCGATGCTCGCCGACTACTTCCCGAAGGAGAAGCTGGGCCGCGCGATCGCCGTGTATTCGCTCGGCTCGTTCATCGGCGGCGGCATCGCGTTCCTGATCGGCGGCTACGTGATCGCGTTGCTCAAGCATGCGAGCGCGTTCACGCTGCCGGTGGTCGGGCAGGTGCATGCGTGGCAGGTCACGTTCCTGATCGTCGGGCTGCCGGGCATCCTCGTCGCGCTGCTGTTCGCCGCGACCGTGCGCGACCCGCAGCGCAAGGGGCTCGCGCAGGATCGCTCGGGTGCGGTGCGGCGCGTGTCGATGCGCGATTCGCTGCGCTTCGTCGGTACGCACCGCGCGACCTTCGCATGCCACTACCTCGGCTTCTCGTTCTACGCGATGACGCTGTACTGCCTGCTGAGCTGGACGCCCGCGTTCTATATCCGCCGCTTCGGGATGACGGCCGTCGAAGCCGGCTACACGCTCGGCATCGTGCTGCTGGTCGCGAACACGGCCGGCGTGTTCTGCGGCGGCTGGCTCAACGACTGGCTGCTGCGGCGCGGCCGCGGCGATGCGCCGATGCGCGCCGGCGCGATCGGCGCCGCGTGCATGGTGATTCCCGCGACGCTGTTCACGCAGCTCGACAGCCTGCCGGCGTCGCTCGCGATGCTGGTCGTCGCGATGTTCTTCGCGTCGTTCCCGATGCCGACGTCGACCGCCGCGATGCAGACGCTCGCGCCGAACCAGATGCGCGCGCAGATCTCCGCGCTGTTCCTGCTCGTGTCGAACCTGATCGCGCTCGGGATCGGCACGACCGTCGTCGCGCTGTTCACCGATCGCGTGTTCGGCGCGCCGGCCGCGGTCGGTCATTCGATGTCGATCGTCAACGTCGCGGCGGCCACGCTCGCGGCGGTGCTGCTCGCCGCGGGCTGCCGCCACTATCGCCGCAGCCTCGAGCGCGAACGCGGTCATGCGGCGGCAGCGGCTTCAGCTGACGCGGCCGTCGATGGCGGTAACGCCATTGCCGCTCGCTAAAGTCGCGCGGTTCACCGATCGCGTGGTCGGCGCACCGGCCGCGCGATCGCCGCCACGCTGACCGGCGACAATCGGTACGCCCACCATCATCCACCCGGCTTATTCAGGCATCGCTTTTTAATCGATTTGATTTATGCGATGCCCGTCCCTATTCTCGATCGCATGACGGCGCGAAGCTCTGCCGCGCCGCTTTTCTCTACCCCACGGAATTTTCCATGCAAGCGAACCGCCACCAGGTCCGGATCGACGCGCTGATCGACGCGGCGCAGGACATCCGCTGTTTCCGGGTCTCGCGCGTCGACGGCCAGCCGTTCGACGCGTACGAACCGGGTGCCCATATCGACGTGACCGCGCCGTCCGGCATCACGCGGCAATATTCGCTGTGCGGCAACCCGGACGAGCGCGGCAGCTATCTGTTCGCGGTGAAGAAAGAAGCGCAGTCGCGCGGCGGCTCGCGTTCGCTGCATGACGACGCGAACGTCGGCGCCGAGTTGTCGATCGGCACGCCGCGCAACCTGTTTCGTCTGACCGATGACGCGAGCGAGCACGTGCTGATCGCGGCCGGCATCGGCATCACGCCGCTGCTGTCGATGGCGTACGCGCTGCACAAGCGCGGCGCGCGCTACCGGCTGCATTACTTCGCGCGCAGCCGCGAGCATGCGGCGTTCGTCGACGAGTTGTCGGCCGAGCCGTTCGCGTCGCACGTGACGTTCCATTACGGCGTCGAGCCCGATGCGCTCGCGGCCGAACTCGGCCGTTGCATCGAGTCGATCGACCTGAAAGCGCATGTCTATACGTGCGGACCGGGGCCGTTCATGGACGCAGTCGTCGCAGCCGCGGCCAAGCGCATCCCGGAAGACGCGATTCATCTCGAACGCTTCGCGGCGGAACCCGTCGCCGCGGATGCGGGCAACGCCAGCGCGGGCGCGGCCGACGGCTTCGAAGTGCGCCTGCAACGCAGCGGCCAATCGGTGCGCGTCGCCCCCGATACGTCGATCGTCGACGCACTCGCGACGATCGGCATCGAAGTCGATACGTCATGCGGCGAAGGCGTATGCGGCACCTGCATGGTGCCCGTCATCGACGGCGAGCCCGATCATCGCGATCACTGCCTGAGCAAGGCCGAGCGCGCGAGCAACACGGTGATCTGCTGCTGCGTGTCGCGTGCGCGCTCGGCGGTGCTCGTGCTCGATCTCTGATGCGCCGAACGCGCCGACGTGTTGCCGCGCCAACCTACTGATCGACTGATGTGACGGTGCGCGGGCGACGGACGCTCAGCCACGGCGGTGGCATCACGCGCGCACCGCCCGACCGTCATGCGTCGAACCGCTCGACGATCTCGGCAAGCAGCGCACGCATCCACGCGTTGCCCTCGTCCTCGTGAAAGTGCTCGTGCCAGTGCATCGTCACCGGCGCGGGCGGCAGCGTGACCGGCAGGTCGTACAGGCGGAATGCGTTGTCGCGGTTCAGGATCTGCGCGAGCCGCCTCGGCAGCGTCGCATACAGATCGGTGACCGACAGCACGCTCGGCAGCGCGACGAAGTGCGGCACCTCGAGCGCGATGTTGCGGCCCACGCCCTGCACGCGCAACGCGTCGTCGAGCGCGTGGTGGCTGTGCTCGACCGATTTCACGTTGACGTGCGCAGCGCGCACGAACTGCTCGAGGCTCAGCGCGGCGGCCGTCGGCAGCCCGCGCCGGCGCCCCGTCATGCACACGTAGGTTTCCTCGAACAGCACCTGGTGGCGCGTGCGCGGCATCAGCTCCGGCAGGTTGCCGATCGCGAAATCGAGCCGGCTCGCACGTAGCGCTTCCTCGATCTCCTCCACCGGCAGCGGCTGCACGCTCAGCGTCACGCGCGGCGCGCGCTCGCGCAGCGCCTGGCAGATCGCCGGCAGGTACGCCATCTCGCCCGCATCCGACAGCGACAGCCGGAACGTGCGCGTGCTGGTGGCCGGATCGAAGCGCTCCGCATAGCGCAGCGCGACGCGCACCATGTCGAGCGCCTTGCCGACGATGCTCGCGAGTTCGAGCGCGACCGGCGTCGGCTGCATGCCCGCGCGCGTCCGCACGAACAGCGGATCGTCGAACAGCGTGCGCAGCCGGCCGAGCGAATAGCTGACCGCCGGCTGCGACAGCGCGAGCCGCTCGCCGGCCTTCGTGAGGCTGCGTTCCTCGACGATCGCCTGGAATACGCGCAACAGGTTCAGATCGAGATGATCGACCGATGTCATCGTGACCTCCATCATTTGCCGCATTTATTTGATTATCAATTTTAGATCAATTTGACCGATATGCGGCAGAAGACGAGACTGGTCTCCGGACGCTGCGCACAGCGCGGCCCGATTTTCGCGACTCTTTCCCCACGACGACGATGAGCGACATTGCCTACCAGACGATCGACACCCGCGCCTTGCAGGGTCTCGCGCAGCCCGACCGCATCGCGCCCGCGATGTATCACGATCCCGCGCTGTTCGAAGCCGAGCTCGAGCGCATCTTCTACCGCACCTGGATCTGGGTCGCGCACGACAGCGAGCTGCCGAACCCGGGCGACTTCGTCACGACGACGATCGGCCGCCAGCCGGTGATCGTCGTGCGCGACAGGACCGGCGAGATCAACGTGCTGCAGAACCGCTGCCGCCATCGCGGCGCGACCGTGTGCGAAGCGCACAAGGGCAACGCGAAGGGCTTCACGTGCCCGTATCACAGCTGGTCGTACGCGCTCGACGGCACGCTGCGCGCGCTGCCGTACGGCGACGGCTACGAAGGCGTATGCGACAAAGGCGACCTGCCGCTCGTGAAGCTGCGCGTCGGCGTGTACCAGGGGCTGATCTTCGCGAGCTTCAACGACGCGATCGAGCCGCTCGAGGATTTCCTCGGCGGCGCGAAGCCGTGGATCGACCTGTTCATGAAACAGGGCGCCGGCTACCCGATCAAGGCGAACGGCGAGCACAAGTTCAAGTTCAAGGGCAACTGGAAGATCCAGCTCGAGAACACCACCGACCTCTATCACTTCCCGGTCGTGCACAAGTCGTGGATGAAGTCGATCGACGACGAGACGGCCGCCGCGATCACGAGCTTCATGACGAGCGAGCACGCGTTCTGCCGTGCGCTCGGCAACGGCCACAGCCTCGCGGTGCTGATGCCCGAACTGATCGATCTCGACGACGACGACGGCGCACCGCTGCCCGAACGCTTCGCGCCGCTCGCGGCGAAACTCGCCGAGCGCCACACGCCCGAAGAAGTGCGCCGCATCGTGCGCTCGCTGATGGGCGTCGGCTTCAACCTGAACCTGTTCCCGAACCTCGCACTGTCGATGGCGTTCTTCCGCGTGCTGCGACCGATCTCCGCGAACGAAACCGAGATCCGCCACGTCGCGCTCGCGATGGACGGCGGCCCCGACGAAGCGAACCGCGAGCGGCTGCGCATCCACGAGCACTTCCAGGGCCCATTCGGCTTCGGCAGCCCCGATGACGCGGAAGCGTGGGAGCGCGTGCAGCGCGGCGCGCATGCGGGCGCCGACGTGCCGATCCTCGTGAATCGCGGGCTGAACCGCGAGACGACCGCCGCGAACGGCGAAAAGACCGCGCATGCGACCGACGAGACCGGCATGCGCGAAGCCTACCAGCAATGGCGCAAGATGATGGAGCAACAGTGATGGACGACCGCAACGCCCTCTTTTCCGAGCAGACCTTCGCCCGCGCGGTCGAATTCGTGTGGCGCGAAGCCGAGATGCTCGACCGCCGCGACTACCGCGCATGGCTCGACCTGTGGGATCCGGCCGGCCACTACGTGGTGCCCATCGATCCGGACGCGACCGACTTCGCGGCGACGCTGAACTACGTGTTCGACGACCACGACATGCGCGAGAAGCGCGTGCAGCGGATGGTGTCCGGCTATTCGGCGTCGGCCACCGACGCGGCGCGCACGGTGCGCACCGTGTCGCGCTTCACGCTGGAAAGCGGCAGCGCCGACACCGTCGAGCTGAAATCGGCGCAGGTCGTGGTCGCGTACAAGCGCGGCGTCGCAACGCTGTTCGCGGCCGACGTCACGCACAAGCTGCACGTCGATGCCGACGGCGAGATGCGGATTGCCGAGAAAGTCGTGCGCCTGATCGACTCGACCGAAGCGCTCAGTGCGATCGGCTTCCTGCTGTAAGCCGTGGCCGGTTCATCGTTGCCCGCGCAAAGGTGAGCCGGGCACCTTCACCCGTGAGCGGCTGCCGGCTCGCGATCGCCAGCGCAAAGGTGAGGCGGTCACCTTCACCTTTCAGCGGCGACCGCTTCGCCGTCACTCGCGCAACGGTGAGCCAGTCACCTTCACCTTTCCGGACGACCATGCCCACACTCGAAGTTTTCCTGCCGGCCGGCCACGACGACGCACGCAAGGCCGAGCTGATCGCGCGGCTCAGCCACGCGACCGTCGACGCGATCGGCGCACCGCTCGAATCGGTGCGCGTGCTGCTCACCGAACTGCCCGCGACGCATATCGGCCTCGGCGGCCGCAGCGCAGCGGACGGCGCGCCGCCGTCGCTGCCGGTGATCGTCGCGATCCTGATCGCCGGCCGCACCGACGCACAGAAACGCGCGCTGATCGCCGCGCTGTCCGACGCCGGCGCGACCGTGCTCGACGCGCCGTTGCAGGCGACGCGCGTGGTCATCAAGGACATTCCGAACACGGACTTCGGCATCGGCGGCCAGACCGCGCGGGTGCTGGGGCGCTGACCATGCGTCGCGCGTCGCTGCCCCGCCGTGATGCGCCGACACGGTTGCGCTTACCCGTCGGCAAGCGGCAGCGTCACACGGCAGTCGAGCCCGCCGCCCGCGGCCGGGCTCGCGGCGATCCGCCCGCCGTGCCGCGTGACGATGCTCTTGCACAGCGACAACCCGATCCCGTTGCCGCCTGCCTTCGACGACGAGAAGCCGTCGAACAGCCGGTCGTGCGCGCCGGCCTCGATGCCCGGGCCATTATCGATCGCACGCAATTCCGCCTGGCCGGCCACGTTCGCGGTGCCGAGCGTCAGCGTGCGCGGCACGCGCTCGCAACTGGCGAACGCCTCGATCGCGTTGAACGCGAGATTCAGGATCACCTGCCCGATCAGCACGCGCTCGCAGCGGATCGGCAGCGGCGCGTCGGCCTGCACGATCGTGACCGTCACCCCGGCCTCCTTCGCGCGCAGCTCGATGAAGTACGCGACGTCCGCGAGGATGTCGCGCAGGTCGGCGCGCGCGACGACCGGCTCGCGCTTCACGATGAATTCGCGCACGCTCTTGATGATCAGCGCCGCATGCTCGGCCTGCCGGTCGGCGCTGCGCAGTCCCCAGATCGCGTCGTCGACGGCGCCGTTGCCGTTCAGCCGCCGCACCGCGCCTTCGATGAAATTGCGCACGGCCGCGAGCGGCTGGCTCAGCTCGTGCGCGATCACGGTCGCCATCTCGCCCATCGCGTTGTAGCGGCCCGCATATTCGAGCATCCGCGCCTCCGCGCGCCGCGCGTCCTCGATCGCGACTTCGTCGCTCACGTCGCGGAACTGCACGAGCAGCCCGTCGAGATCGCCTTCGATCTCGACCTGCCGGCACAGGATGCGCAGCCAGCATGCCGAGCCGTCGCGCCGCACGATCCGGTAGCGCTGCGGCGCGGACGGGCACGTGGACGGCGCGTCGCGCAACTGCGCGACGAGCCGGTCGCGATCGGCCGCCGAGCAGTAGTCGAGCACCTCGCCGAGCGGCTCGTCGGGCGCGAGCCCGAGCACGCGGCGGCCCGACTCGCTGATGAACTGCACGCCGCCGTGCGGCGTCACGACCGCGATCCCTTCGTCGAGATCCTGCATGAACTCGCGCAGCCGCGCCTCGTAGCGGCGCAACTGCTGGCGGACCGCCTCTTCCGCGCTGATGTCGCGGAACTGCACCATCACGACGTCGCGCCCGCGCAGCGGCACGTAGGTCGCGGTGGCCTCGGACAGCATGTCGACGCCCGTACGCGATCGATAGCACCACTCGTACACCTGCGGGCCATCGACGAGCGCGCGATCCCACGCGCTCACCGCGATCTCGCGCTGGTATTTCGGTTCGGGGCGCGTCATGTCCGGCGCCTTCAGGGGCAGCAGTTCCTCGACGGAAAAGCCGAGCGCGATGCACGCGGCGCGATTCGCCCACACGATCGCCCGGGTGCGCGCGTCGTGCAGCAACACGCACGTGGTCAGCGCGTCGAGCAGCCGGTGGAAATCGTCTTCGTCGGGAAAACTCATGATCGGATTCAGAGGAAGGCGCGCGGCATCGCGCGGCCGGAAACCCAACATAGCACCGGCGCGCGCCGATCGCATCTGAAGATTTCTTTAGGCCGGCACGGAGCGTCACCAGTGCCGCGGCCCAACGCACCAATTGCTGCGTGTTTTCGGCGTTTCTAGACTAGGGTCTGTTTGCATATGAAACGCACATGCGAATGCCCGAAATCGCCCGCCTGGCAAGAAGCGAGGAGCGCCGTTTGGCGAGCCAAACAAGCGACGAGCGACGCCGCCAGGCGGGCGATTTCGGGCATTCCCGTGGAACGTCTTTTTTTAATTTGGGGTTGCCACGAGAACGGCCGCTCGCCGCGTTGCGCTCCTTGGCGAATACGTCAGTATTCGCGGCGTCGCGCGCCTCGCGAGCGGCCGTTCTCGTGGCAACGCATGCGCGTTTCATATGCAAACAGACCCTTGCATCGCCTTGCCCCCCGCAACCGACCTCGACACCGCCCCCCATCCCCCAGGAGACTTTCATGCCGCAAGCCGCTCTCGCCATCGAATCCGCGCCGACCTCGCCGCCCGCGGCCAGTCCCGCGGCCGGCCAGTTGTCGCCGCTCGACGCGGTGATCGAAACCGTCGCCGCGCGCCGCGACGAGTTCGACCGGCTGTCGCACGTGCCGCGCGACGTGATCGCGCTGTTCAAGCAGGCCGGCATCTATCGCGCGGGCACGCCGCGCCGCTTCGGCGGCGACGCGCTCGCGCCCACCGCGTTCCTCGACATGATCGAACGGATCGCGACCGCCGACGGGTCGGCCGCGTGGGTCGCGAGCTTCGGCTCCGCGAACGTCTACCTCGCCGCACTGCCGCTCGACACGCAGGCCGAGCTGTACGCGAGCGGCCCCGACCAGGTGTTCGCGGGCGGCCTGTTCCCGGTGCAACCCGCGCAGGACGCACCGGGCGGCTGGCGCGTGAACGGCACGTGGAAATTCGCGAGCGGCTGCAAGGGCGCCGACTGGCTCGGCGTCGGCATCGCCGTGCCGGGCGCGCAGGACGCCGCGCCGAACAAGCCGCGCACGGCCGTGTTCCGCGCCGCCGACGTCGAGATCGTCGAGAACTGGAGCGTGGTCGGCATGCAAGGCACCGGCAGCCACGACCTGCGCGTGAACGACCGCTTCGTGCCAGAAGCGTGGACCTTCGTGCGTGGCGGCGAACCGACCGTCGACGAGCCGCTGTATCGCTACCCGACCGTCGCGTATGCGGCGCAGGTGCTCGCCGTCGTCAATCTCGGCCTCGCGCGCGCGGCGCTCGACGTCGTGAACCGGATGTCCGGCGGCCGACAGACGACGACCGGCGCACCGCGTCTCGCCGATCGCGCGTATTTCCGCATCGAGCTCGCGAAGGCCGAAGCGCAACTGCGCTCGGCGCGCGCGTTCTTCTACGATGCGACCGACACCGTGTGGCAATCGATTCTCGCGGGCAACCCCGTGACGCCCGACCAGGTCAGCCTGCTGCGGCTCGCGGCGACGCAAATCGCCCGCGAAGGCGCGAGCGTCGTCGAACGCGCGTACCGCCTCGGCGGCACGGCGGCGATCTACCGGTCGCATCCGCTGCAGCGGCTGCTGCGCGATGCGATGGTCGTCACGCAGCACGCGTTCCTCGCCGAAGGCAACTTCGACGGCGCGGGCGCGGTGTTCACCGGCGTCGCGCCGTTTCCCGGCTATCTGTAACCGGCATCGACCGAAGCTTTTGATGAACGCGCATGAAGCCGAACCCGACGCGCCGCCGCCGGCCGGCTCATGCGCCCGACCGATTCCTCTGGAGAACCCGATATGTCCGATTCGAATCCGCTGCCGCTGCGCGTGCTGTTCTGCTGCGGCGTGTCGCAGAATTTCTTCGACCTGCCGCGCGAGAAGATCGGCGAAGTGTGGCAGGCGTACGGCGCGATGCTCGCGGCCGTCGAAGCGATGCCCGGCGTGCGCGTGCTCGGCGTGATGGACGACGACCGCCTCGTGGTCGGCCAGGCCGACGGCGCGCCGTGGACCTTCTACATCATGGCCGACGTCGCCGATTTCGACACGACGGTCGCCGTGTGCAACCTGTACCGCACGACGCCCGTCGGCGAATACAACCTGTGGCGCTACGGCAAGATCGAGGCGCGCGTCGGCCGCGCGCTGACCGTGCCGCCGGCTGCGAAGCCCGCGGCGTGAGGCGCGCGATGACCGATCTGTCTCCGGCTGCGATCGACGCGCTCGCACAGCGCGTCGCGGCGCTCGACGCCGAGCGTGCGGTGCGCGCGACGATCACGCGCTACATGGCGCTGTGTGACGTGCCCGAAGATGCGGGCGACGGCCCGTCGCTGGCCGACCTGTTCACGGCCGACGCCGTATGGGAAGGCATCGGGCCGCAGTATGCGCAGAAGTTCGGCCGCCTCGAAGGCACCGCGGCGATCGTCGCGATGCTCGGCCGCTATCTGCCGCCCGATCCGCATTTCTCGGCGAACCTGCACTTCCTGACGTCGGAGTCGATCGAGATCGGTGCCGGCCACGCAAGCGCGCGCGGCCGCTGGATCATGCTGCAGGCGTCGCGCTACGCAGACGCTTCGGCCGAGCTGATCGCCGCGCGGCTGACGATCGATTTCGCGCCGGCCGCCAACGGCTCCGCCTGGCTGATCCGCCATTTCCGCACCGAACGCGTGCTCGACGGCCCGTGGCCGCTCGCCGCCGCGCCACGGTCCTGAACCCTTCCACCGTATTCGCACGCCATCGCACCATGACAGGCTTCATCGACACCTTCACGCTCGGCGGCCCCGGGCCGACGATCGCGATCAAGGACACGATCGACATCGCGGGCCATCCGACCCGCGCGGCAAGCCGCGCGCTCGCCGATGCGCCGCCGGCCGTACAGCACGCGGACGTGGTCCGCCTGCTGCTCGACGCCGGCTGGCAGATCGCGGGCAAGGCGAACATGCACGAGCTCGCGTTCGGGATGACCGGCATCAACGATTACACGGGCACGCCCGTCAATCCGCAGGACGCCACGCGCATTCCGGGCGGCTCGTCGAGCGGCTCCGCGTCGCTCGTCGGGCTCGGCATGGTCGACGCCGCACTCGGCACCGATACCGGCGGCTCGATTCGTGGGCCGGCCGCGTGCTGCGGCGTGGCCGGGCTGAAGCCGACGTTCGGCCGCGTGTCGCGGCGCGGCGTCGCGCCCGCGGACACCACGCTCGATTGCGTCGGGCCGTTCGCGCGCGACGTCCGCACGCTCGTCGCGGTGATGGCCGCGATCGCGCCGGGTTTCGATCGTGCGCAGGCGACCGCCTCCGTTGAAGGCTGCACGGTCGCGCAACTCGCTGTCGAAGCCGATCCGGCGATCGCCGCCGCGCTCGATGCGGCCGTTCGAGCGTCGAGCCTGCGTTCGCACACGGTCGTGCTCGACGCAATGCCGGCCGCGTTCGCGGCGGGACTCACCGTGATCAACGCGGAAACGTCGCGCGCGTTCGGTCATCTGGTCGCGACCGGCAAGCTCGGCGCCGACCTCGATGCGCGATTGCGTGCGGCCGCAACGACCGCGCCCGCGGCATTGAAGGAAGCCGAAGCCGTACGCGCACGCTTCACCGCGCAGGTCGATGCCGCGCTCGAACACGCGGACGTGCTGGTGCTGCCGACGCTGCCCGCGCTGCCGATCACGCTGCAGCAGGCACGCGACGGCGTCTCGGTGATCGCGATGTCGTCGCTGATCCGGCCGTTCAACCTGAGCGGCCATCCGGCGCTCAGCCTGCCGCTGCCGCTCGCCGGTTCGCCGTTGAAGGCCGGCTTGCAGATCGTCGGGCGCAAGGGCGCGGACGAACGGGTCTGCGCGATCGCGGCACACTTCGAAGCGGCATTGACCGCATGAACCACGATGCGGGCGCCGCTGTCACCGCCGTGCGCCCGCGAACCACGGAACTCCACACCATGTCAGATCGAGTCGTCCTCGTCACCGGCGCCGCGCGCGGGCTCGGCGCCGTCATCGCCGAACGCTTCCATGCGGCCGGCTACCGCGTCGCGCTGGCCGACATCGCCGCCGACGCCGTTCACGCGCATGCGCGCGAACTCGACCCGAGCGGCGAACGCGCGATCGCGCTGCCGCTCGACGTCACGTCGAAACGCGATTTCGAAGCGGCGCGCGATGCGCTCGTCGCGCGCTGGGGCACGATCGACGTGCTCGTCAACAACGCGGGCGCGTCGAAGGTCGTACCGGCGATGGAGATCACGGCCGAGCAGTTCGACCAGGTGATCGACGTGAACCTGCGCAGCGTGCTGTTCGGCTGCCAGGTGTTCGGCCAGTATTTCGCGCAGCGCGGCGCGGGCCGCATCGTCAACATCGCGTCGCTCGCCGGGCAGAACGGCGGCTCGGCGACGGGCGCGCACTACGCGGCCGCGAAAGGCGGCACGCTGACGCTGACCAAGGTGTTCGCACGCGATCTCGCCGCGCAGGGCGTGACCGTCAACGCGATCTCCCCGGGCCCGCTCGATCTGCCGATCGTGTACGAAAGCGTCGCGCCGGAAAAACTGCGTCAGGTGCTCGCGAGCCTGCCGGGCGGCAAGCTCGGGTCGGCCGGTTTCGTCGCCGATGCGGCCGTGCTGCTCGCGTCGGGCGACGCGCATTTCGCGAACGGCGCATGCTGGGACATCAACGGCGGGTTGTACATGCGTTGAGCGGTGGCAGGTATCGAGCGTGCGGTGCCGTCGGTGCCGCGCGAGATGCGTGTGAAGTGTGAAGTGTGCGGTGCGCGTGGCGCTTGCGCGTCGGCTGCGTCGCGGACTTGGTGCGCTTGGCACGTTTGCCGCGCTTGGTGTGCTTGGTGTGCTTGGTGTGCTTGGTGTGCTTGGTGTGCTTGGTGTGCTTGGTGTGCTTGGTGTGCTTGGTTTGCTTGGTTTGCTTGGTTTGCTTGGTTTGCTTGGTTTGCTTGGCGTGGCGTGTATGCGCAAGCCAATCCGCGTGCAGGCCCGACCACTAGCGCGACGACTCCCCGTCGTCGCCCCACACGACCATCACGTCGCGCACCAGCGCGGCGATCGACGTCGCGCCGAGTTTCTCCTTGATGCTCGCGCGATGCACGTCGACGGTCTTCACGCTGATCGACAGATCCGACGCGATCTGCTTGCTGCCCTTGCCATCCACGACGCCGCGCAGCACTTCCTTCTCGCGCGCGGTCAGCGCATCGAGCCGCTGGCGCAGCTCGCGGTGCCGCTGGCTCACCGCATGCCGTTGCTGCGCGAGCCGCAGCGCGCGCTGCACGCGCTCGAGCATCTGCTGCGAGTTGTATGGCTTCTCGACGAAATCGATCGCGCCGTTCTGCAGCGCGCGCACCGACATCGGAATGTCGCCGTGCCCGCTGACGAAGATCACCGGCAGCGTCGCGCCGCGCGCATTCAGTTCGGCCTGCACGTCGAAGCCGCTTTTCTCCGGCATCCGCACGTCGAGCACGAGACACGCGGGGAGGTTCACGTCGAAGCGCGCGAGAAAATCGGCGGCGTTCGCGAACCCTTCGGACGCGATGCCAACCGATTCGAGCAGCCACGCGAGCGACGTCCGCATGCCGCTGTCGTCGTCGACGATGTATACGATCGGTGCGGGTGACGTCATCGCGGGGGTCTCGCTGAATGTCGGTATCGGTATCGCACGCGCCGCGCGCAACGCCGGTGGCCGGCGTGTCGCGAGCGTCGTTCGCTGGGGGTGTGCGGCACATCATAACGAGCCGAAAACCCGCTGCAAACCCCTTCACGTGCCGCACGAACGCGCAATCGCGGTTTTTTTTCGCGCGCGATGCCGCGCATCTAGGTAGAACCTTTAGACGCGTCGGCAGGAACGCCATCCCGATCGCCAATCGTGCGAATGGTCGGCCGCATTTTCGCGACGTACGCTCGGGTCATCGTCGGCCAAGCGCCGCTGCATCGACAGCGCCCGCGATCGCCGCCTTCATCCAATCAGGAGCGCCCATGTCCGCAACGACCGATACCCCGCAACCGGCGCGCGCCGAGCCGACCGACGCGCAAAAGGCCTTCCGCCAGGCGATGGCCCACCTCGGCGCGGCCGTCAACGTGATCACCACCGCGGGGCCGCACGGCCGCTGCGGGATCACCGCGAGCGCCGTGTGCTCCGTCACCGACGCGCCGCCGACGCTGCTCGTGTGCCTGAACCGGTCGAGCGCGATGCATGCGGCCTTCGAGCGCAACCGTCAGGTCTGCATCAACGTGCTGCCGGCCGAGCACGAGCTGCTCGCGCGACACTTCGCGGGGCTCACCGACCTACCGATGGAACAACGCTTCGCGTTGCCCGTGTGGGATCGCGGCGAACAGGACGTGCCGGTGCTGCGCGATGCGCTCGCGAGCCTGCAGGGCACGATCGCCGAGATGAAGGAAGTCGGCTCGCATTCGGTGATGTTCATCGAGGCGACGTCGATTCGCGTGCGCGACGACGGCGACAGCCTGATCTACTTCAGCCGCGCGTTTCATCGCGTGTCGCGCACGGCCTGCGTGCAGTAACGACGCCGGCGCGCCGCCGCGCCGGGTGCGAGCCCGTGCCGGCTACGCGGACGCCCGCAACGCGCGCTGCCCGGCCGCAAGTGCAGCGCCCGCGAACAGCGTCAGCGCCGAATACACGAGCCCGCGCGCGAGCCCCGCGCTGTCGGACACCCAGCCGATCGCGACCGGCCCCGCGATCTGCCCGAAGGCGAAGACCGTCGTGAATGCGCTGATCCCCTTCGCCCAACCGTCGGGCGGCAGGTTGTGCCGCACGAAGGCGGTCGTGGAGGCCACCGCCGACAGGAACGTCGCGCCGAACAGCAGGCCCGATGCGAACGCGGCCGCCGGATGCACGAAGATCGCCGGCATCAGCGTCGCGACGCCGAGCAACGCGTTGAGCACGGCGAGCGCCTGGCCGCCGCGCATCCGGTCGAGCAGCCCCGACCACAACCGCGCCGACACGACGGTCGCGATCCCGAGCATCACGTAGAACGCGGCGACCACCGTGCCGCTCATCCCCGCGCCGCGCAGCAGCGCGACGATGAACGTCATGTAGCCGATATAGCCGACACCGAACAGGCCGTAGCCGGCCAGCGCGAGCGCGGAGCGGGCCGGGCTCGCGGTCGTCGCCGGTTTCGCGCCGTCGGCCTGCTTGGCCGGTGCCGCATGTACGTGCTCGATGCGGCGTGCAGCCGACACGGCCACCGCCGAGAACAGCACGCACGCCGCCGCGAGGGCGAACCACGCCGGCTGCCAGCCGTGTACACGGTGCGCGAGCGTGGCCGGCACGAGCAGCGACGACGCGACGATGCCCCATCCGGTGCCGCCGTAATAGAGGCCGAGCAGCAGTCCCGCATCGCGCGGCGACGCGGACGCGAGCCGCGCGGCCAGCACGCCGCCGCTGATGAAGATCAGCGCGCTGCCGACACCCGTTGCGAGCCGCTGCGCGAGCAGCGCGTGCATGTCCGACGTGAGCCCGCCCGCGGCCATCAGCACGGCGGTCAGCCCACAGCCGGCCGCGAGCAGCGTGCCCGCGCGCCAGCGTCGCGACAGCAGCGGGAATGCGAGCGCGCCGATCAGGTAGCCGGCCGCGTTCGCCGTGTTCAACGCGCCGGCCTGCGCGAACGTCCAGCCGAGATCGGCCTTCATCGGCGGCAGCAGCAGCGCATATGAGAAACGTGCCAGGCCGAGCGCGATCGCGCTGCCGAGCGACAGGCAGATCGCGAGCCGCCACGCGGCCATGCGGCCGGGATCGGTCGCGCCGGCGTCCGGCCGCGAGCAGCCGTCACGCTCCGGTTGCGGCACTGCACGCATCGGGGTGTCTCCTTCGTTGTTCGATTGCGGGGCTTTCGCCGCCGTCGGTCGATCATACTGGAGCCGCCACGAACCGGCGCGCGACGGCGGCAAAAAACCGACGACCGGCGCGCCCGCTTCCCGCTCCCGGCGCGACGGCGGGAATACGCTGGAGGCCGGCCGACGCGGGCACGCACTACCGCCCGAGTCCGGCCGCAAACGCCGCAAGCAGCGCGCGCCCTTCGCGCCATTCGGCCAACCCGGAAGCCGCGTTCAGATGGCCGCGTGCGCCGAGCACAAGCGGCGTCGCGCCCTGTTCCGTTGCCCATTCGATCGCGCGCCCCGCCGGATCGTACGGATCGTCCGCGCTCGCGATCGCCAGCACCGGCACGCGCCCCAACCCGCCGTTCGGCAGGTGCGCGAACGCGGCGGCGGCAACCGGAAAGCGTGGCCCTTGCGGATCGGGCACGGCCACGAGAAACGCGCCGCGCACCGCGCGCGCCGAAACCGCATGCCAATGCGCGAACAACAGACAACCCAGCGAATGACAAATCACGAGCGGAGGCGCCCCGGCGTTCGCGACGGCCGCGTCCAGCGCCGCCACCCAGTCGGCGAGGTCGGGTGCCTCCCACGAAGCCGGCGCGATGCGCGCGGCGCCGGGAAACGCCGTCTCCCAATGACTCTGCCAATGATCCGGTCCCGAATTGCCGATACCCGGCACGATCACGATCGCTTGATCCATCACGCCCTCCGTCAACTGAAACCCGGAGTGTGACCACGCGTCGGTCGGCATGGAATGGCAAGTCATCGGTTATTGAGACAAAATGCCGATGAATCAACGGTACCGGAGGACCGTCATGCCGGACGAAGCACTGGATCGCCTGGATCTTGCGATCCTCGAAGCGCTGCAGGAGAACGCGCGAACGCCGCTGTCGGAAGTCGGCAGGCGCATCGGGCTGTCGCAGCCCGCCACCTCGGAGCGCGTCAAGCGGCTCGAGGAACGCGGCATCATCGCCGGCTACGGCGCACGCATCGATCCGGCGGCGCTCGGGCTGGGCATGATGGCCATCATCCGGCTGAAAACGACTCACGAGCACATCAAGCCGGCGCTGCGCACGTTCGCCGAGATGCCGCATGTCATCGAAGTCCACCGCATGACCGGCGAGGATTGCTTTCTGCTGAAGGTGCTGGTGCCGACACCGGGCCAGCTCGAAACCCTCATCGACGCGATTGCCCGCTTCGGCGCGGTCACGACTTCGCTGGTGCTGCGCTCGGAACCGACCAAGGCGATCGGAAAGGCGCTGCTCGGATGACGTGCGGATGTGGGCCGACTGCGTGACGCGTGCAATCAGCGGAGCGGTTCGAGCGCCGGACGATCACGCCTGCGATTTTCGTGAATGACATAAAACGCAGCAATCCGGGCAATTGAATTCAAATTAAAAATAACCAAATCTATTTCGTCGCTCCAGATTCAATTTTCTAACAAAATGATGTGCGTTTTGTCGCTCGTTTTATCCGTTTTTTCCAATATGTGAATCGCAAACACCCGTGTTTAGCACGTCTCGGCTAAAAACCTTGCAACGCATTGCTTTCGTCAATTCGTCCGACTAATATCGACGCCACTCGTCCGGCATTCACAAAATACCGAACGAGAAACGGCAATATTTTTTGGCCGTGCTTCATGTTGAATCACTCATGTTCACCACAGGAGAATTGACATGCAGGAAACCCAGCAAATCGAATTGCTTGACTGGATGCAGGAAGACACGCACCCCGAGGCCGTCGACATGATGGTCGAGGACGCCGTGGTGCCGTTCGGCACCGCGCTCTGGCCGGTCTGAGCGGGCCACCCGTTCTCGCGGAAGGGCCACGGCCCTTCCGCCGCTTCCGGAGATACGCATGCTGAACCTGCACCGCGCGCTCGGTTTTCACCCGGCACTGCGCGACAAGCTGGCGCGCGGCGAATCGGGAAAACTGCTGGTCGGCTACGACACCCGCAACCGCGACATCGCGTTGCGCGCCTTTTCCGCCCTGCCCGATTCGCTCGACGCGACCACCCTCTGCCTCGAAAACACCCCGCCCGCCGACATCGCCGCCGCGCTCGACGACGCCGACCTGTTCGTGCTGCTGTACGACTCGTCGTGCCTGCCGACGCCGTCGCCGAGCGGGCCGCCATTTCTCGCCGCGATCCGTCCCGCGATCGTCGAACACTGGAGCAAGTCGGTTTTATTCAAGGATTACGGCCCGCACCTCGACGAGGCGTTCGCCGAATCGCTCGACGACATCGCCGCGCGCAACGGCCGGCTGATCGACGCGGCCGCCCGCGCGTCGCAGATCCGCTTCATCGACGAAGCCGGCAACACGCTGACGGGCTCGCTCGCGCCGGACCAGAAATGGACGAGCGTGGACGGCATGGGCAACCTCGACGTCGTGCCCGGCGAGATCGCGACGCACGTGACCGACCTGAACGGTACCGTCGTGTTCAGCGGCACGTTTCTCGGCACCGTGCCGTTCGCGATCAAGTACAAGGTGGCCGAGCGGCTCGCGACGCTGCATGTCGAGCACAGCACGATCGTCGATTTCGACACCGACGATGCGGGCTTCCGGCGCGATTTCTCGACCTATCTCGACCGGCACGCGAATCACCGGCGGATCGAGGAATTCGGCATCGGCACGAACCTCGGCATCCGCGGCCTGTACGGCCGCAACGCGGGGTTCGAGGAACGTCACCCTGGGCTGCATCTCGGGCTCGGCGGCGGCGAAAACGGCAGCCACCATCTCGACCTGATCTTCGCGCGCGGCACGCTCGCGCTCGACGAGCGGATCGTGTTCGACGGCGCGTTCGCCGTCTGACGCAGCGGCGGGTTGCTCAGGCTTCGGCGGCCGCCGCGTCGCCGAGCCACTTGAACATCACGAAGCAGTCGACGAAACCGAGCCGCGCGTGACGGTATGCGCGCGGCAGCCGGCCGACGATCTCGAATCCCAGCTTCTGCCACAGCGCGACGGCGACCTCGTTCGTCGCGACCACCGAATTGAACTGCATCGCGAGAAAACCGTGTTCGCGCGCCACCTGCTGCGAGTGCTCGCACATCAGGCGCGCGACGCCGCGTCCGCGCGCGGCCTCGCTCACCATGTAGCCGCAGTTGCTCACGTGCTTGCCGGGGCCGGCCGCGTTCGCCTTCAGGAAATACGAGCCGAGCACCACGCCGTCCTCTTCGGCGATCCACGTGCAGAGCGGCGCGTCGAGCCACAGTGCGCGTGCCGCTTCCTGGGTCGGCTCGGGATCGAATGCATAGGTTTCCTGAGCAGCGACGATGGCGCGGTAGGTCGGCCAGAAGCGCGCGAAATCGTCGTCGGTCATCGGGCGGATCGTGATCATGCGGGTCTCTCGTGAGTGGGATGTCGACAGGCAGGACAGGCGAACGAGCGATCGTACCGCGATTCATCGCGGGTCGCCTTCTCTACGGGCTGTGCCGTGACACGCGCCCGGCGGCATGCCGTACCCGCGCTCGAACGCGTGCGAGCAACTGGATGGATCGCTGAAGCCGGGGCGCTCGGCCCCGACGCACACCCCTCATCGCATCATCGACACCGGCCATTCGGCCGAATCGTCATGCGCGATACCGGATGAAAGAATGGTCGTCGTCCGGGAGGCCGGCGCCACGCGCTGAAATCCCGAACGAGAGGAAGACGCCGCCTGCGCGTCGGCCACCCAGCCGTTGCGATGCGAACCGCTTCGTTCCCGTTACCCTTTTTGTAGCTTATAAGTTACAATGCTCTCCAAGTTCGAACTCCTTCGCTATCAGCGCGACGACGGTCGCGAGCCTTTCACCGAATGGCTGAACGCCGTCCGTGACAAGCCCGCGCAGGCGCTCGCGGATCCGCGAGCGCCTGCGCCGCGTGCAGACCGGCAACTTCGGCGATTGCGAGCCGGTCGGCGAAGGCGTGATCGAACTGCGCGTCCATGTCGGCGCCGGCTACCGCGTGTACTTCGGCCGGCACGGCGGCGCCCTGGTGCTGCTGCTGTCCGGCGGCGACAAGGCGAGTCAACCCGACGACATCAGGCGCGCGAAGGAACACTGGTCGAACTGGAAACGGAGGCAAACATGAACAAGCTCAAAGGCGCGGTATCGCACCACGACGCGGAAGTCGCCGAACTCGGCGCCGACCGCGAGCTCGCGGTCGCCTATCTGCGTGTCGCGATGGAATCGCTCGACGATCCCGACAACCGCGCGGCCGGCCTGCTCGCGCTGCGCACGGTCGCGGAAGCGTACGGCGGACTCGGCGCCGTCGCGGCCGAAGCCGGCATCAGCCGCGAATCGCTGTATCGCACGCTGTCCCCGAACGGCAACCCGACGCTGAAAACCCTGCTCGCGGTGCTCAAGACCGTCGGCCTGCGCCTGTCCGTCGTTCCCGCGCAGCCGTCGCACGCGTAACGGGCGCACGGCACGCGTGCCCCCTCACGGCTGAACCATCCACACGAGCAGCATCGCGTCCGGCGCGGTCGCCATCCCCGCCGGCGGATGCGCGATCGTCGGCTCGACCGCCAGCGCGTGCGCGATCGCCGTCGCATCGTCGATCGTCGTCGTGTGCACGATCGTCATCAGCCGCGCCGGCCGGCGCAGCGTCTCGCGATACAGCCCGCCGTACCACAGCGGCCGCGTGCCGAGCGCATCCTGCAGCACGTACGGATAACGCCACAGCCGCAGCACGAATCGCTTGTCCGGATGGGCCGGATCGACGCGGACGAACACGCGCCGCGTGCTTTCGCCATGCGTATAGCGCGGCAGCACCGGCAGCGTGTCGGCCGGCGCCTGCGGCAACAGCCAGCGCAGCGCGGTGGCTGGCGTCCACGGCGTCGCGCGCTGCCAGCCGGCCTGCGCGAGATGACGGTCGAGCGTGTCCGACGTCGCGCTCCATTGCAGCGGCAGATATTCCTCGCGGTCGCCGCCGATCTCGGTGCGCCGCGTCGGCACCCGCTGCCACCCGCCGCGCAGCCACTGGTCGACGGTCATCGCGACCACATCGCCGACATGCGGGCGCGCCGCGCGATCGAGCTGCCATTGCGCGGGAACCGTCCATACGCCGGCCGTCGCGAGCACGACGACGACCGCGACGAGCGCGCCGCGCGGCTGCACGTGCTCGCGCACGCGCCAGTACGCATAGGCGCCGGCGAGCAACGCGAACCACGCCAGCCCGAGGCTCCATCCGCCCAGTAGGCCCGACAACCACGTATCGCCGACGTACAGCCGCGCGAAGCCGCCGAGCACGATCCACAGCACGACCGCCGTCACGACCGGAATGCGCCACCGCGCGGGCCGGTCGCGCGCCAGCACCCAGCCGAGGCCGCTGCTCGCGAGGATCGCGAAGGCGGCGTCCGCATCGGGCAGCGGCACGTGCGGCGCGCCGGGCGGCAGGCTCGCGGGCGTCGCGCCGGGCACGCCCCCACCGAACACCGGCACGAGCACGACGGCGACGCCGACCGTCGCCAGCCACCATGCGGCCGTCAGCCAGCAGCGATGGATCATCAGCCACACGAGAAACGCGGCCGCGACGATCAGCCCCGTATCGTGTCCGTGCAGCACCGCAAGCGCGCTCATCACGGCGTCGGCGGGCGGCGTGCGCAGGTTCTGCAGGAATGCGTACAGCGCGATGTCCGCATGCATCAGCGGATCGTTCGCGACGACGTCCTGCACGATCCCCGCGAACAGCCACACGCAGCCGACGAACAGCAGCGCGAGCACCGGCACCGCGCCCGGCAACCCGCGCAGGGATGCGATCCCTTCATGCAACTGCGCGCCGAACCGCGGCCAGCGGCGCGCGCAGGCGTGCACGGTTTCGACGAGCGCGCGGCGCAGCAGCGGCCAGCCGCGCCGCAGCGCGACGCGCACGCCGATCCACACGAGCGCGACCAGCGCGGCCACGACCAGCAGGATCGCGGCGACCCGCACGCTGATCGCCGCGGCCAGCGCGGCCGACGCGCCGAACAGGATGCCGGGCGCGACGTGCACGGGCGCCCACACGAGCGCCGAGATCACGTTGACCGGATAGAACGACCGGCGCGGCAGCGTCGCGCAGCCGACGATGACCGGCACGACCGCGCGCACCGGCGCGAGAAAGCGCGCGAGCACGATGCTCTTCATGCCGTGACGCAGCACGAACTCCTCGCCGCGCGCGTACGCGCTCGCATAGCCGAAACGCGCCCACGCGTTGCGGATCATCCCGCGGTAATGCCGCCCGAGTTCATAGCTGATCCCGTCGCCGATCACCGCGCCGACGGCCGCGACGCCGATCGTCGCCCATGCGTCGAGCGCGCCCGCGCCGATCAGCGCGCCGGCCGCGAACATCACGGCGCCGGCCGGCACGACCGTGCCGATCAGTGCAATTGCCTCGGCGCACGCGGCCACGAACACGATCGCCAGCACCAGCAGCGGATGCGCGCCGATCGCGCCGATCCACGCGTGGATCGTCTCGCTCATCGCCCACTCCCGAACGGTGCGGCCCGGTGCGCGAACACCCGGCCGGCAGGGTCATTGGATACGTTCATCGCGGCAATGCGCGCGTTCGCGCCGGCGGCGGGTCGGCGGTCAATCGAACTCGTGCTGCCGCGCGTCGGCCTCGAGCGGCGCGTCGTGGTAACCGACCGTCGCGATCTCGTGCAGATAGCGCGCAAGAAACGCGCCGATCGAGCCGGCGGCCTCGTATTGATGCACGTGACGAAACTCGTGGGTCAGCAGGCGGCGCGTGTCCTGCCCGCGCAGCACGTACACCGCATGACCGAGCGTGAGGCCGATCGTCGCGGGCGACAGCAGCCCCGTGTCGTGGGCGATCGCGGCGAGCGTCGGCGTGTCGGGAAACGGCATGCGGTCGACCGCCATCACGCGAATCCGGTCCGGCTGCGCGACGCCCACCGTGCGCGCATCGTCGGCTTGCGCCGGCGTCAGCGGCGCGCCCTGCGCGAGCCCGCGCGCCGCCTCCGCTTCGGCCCAGGCGACGGCGGCGGGCAGGGCGGACGGCAGGATATCGGCAAGGTCGATCATTGCAGGCCTCCTCGGTTCGCGCAGATGGCATCGGGCACCAGTTTAGTCCCGAATCGGAACGGTTCGCGGGGCGGGTCCGGCGATGCCGCGCGTGCCCGCGTCGGCTGCAACGATCACCCGGGAATACCCTGATTCGCATGGGCTGCGCACGATACGCTTTCCCGTGAATTATTTCTTTTCAGTGCGCATTCCGCGATCAACCCGCTTGAAAATTTCTCGAACGCGTACCGTTTTCGCATTCGGCGGAATATATTGATCAGAGGAACGGCCGCGGCGACACCCGGACAGCAACGACCGCAACCCCGCGGCGTCATCCCGAAGAGGATCGCAGAAAGATGATCAGGGTAATTCTGGCTGACGATCACGCGGTCATGCGGGACGGACTGCGTCACATCCTGGAGAGGGCCGGCGGTTTCGAGATCGTCGGCGAGGCGAGCGACGGCTCGGGCACGCTCGCGCTGGCCGAGCGCGCGGCCGCCGACGTCCTGCTGCTCGACCTGTCGATGCCCGCGCCCACCGGCATCGAGCTGATCCGGCTGGTCAAGCGCCAGGCGCCGTCGCTGCGCACGCTGGTGCTGACGATGCACGCGGAAGCGCAGTACGCGGCGCGCGCGTTCAAGGCCGGCGCCACCGGCTACCTGACGAAGGACAGCGCGGCCGCCGAGCTCGTCGAGGCCGTCGGCAAGGTGGCGGCGGGCGGCATCTACGTGAGCCCGTCCGCGGCCGAAAGCCTGGCGAGCACGCTGCGCGCGCCGGCTCAGGCGCTGCCGCACGAGCGGCTGTCCGCGCGCGAGTTCGACGTGATGCGCCGCATCGTCGCGGGCCAGACCGTCACGCGGATCGCATCCGAACTCGCGCTGAGCACGAAGACGGTCAGCACGTACAAGACGCGGATCCTCGAGAAGATGGGGCTGCCGCACGAAGCCGCACTGGTCCGCTACACGGTGCGCCACGATCTCGACTTCGGGGCCGACGACGCATGATGGCCGCCTTCCCGCCCACACCCCCGCCGGACCACGACGATCCGGACACGTCGCGCCTGTTCATGTCGTCGCTGCCGCCGGACCGTCGCGAGCGGCGGCTCGCGCTCGCCACCGTCCTCGTATCGGCCGTGATCTTCGCCGCGCTCGCGCCGTTCGCGGCCATGCCGCTCGCGCCGGGCTGGGCGTTCATTCCGGTGTACCAGTCGGCGATCGTCGTCAACGACGTGGTGACGGCCGGCCTGCTGTTCGGCCAGTACGCGATCCTGCGCGAGAAGTCGCTGCTCGTGCTGGCCGGCGGCTACCTGTTCACGGCGTTCATGGCCGGCACGCACATGCTGACCTTCCCCGGCCTGTTCGCGCCGACCGGCCTGCTCGGCGCCGGCGAACAGACCACCGCGTGGCTCTACCTGTTCTGGCATGGCGGCTTTCCGCTGTCGGTGGCCGCGTATGCGCTGCTGCGCGCGACGTCGCGCGGACGCCCGGCCCCGGCCCCGGCCCCGGCCCCGCAGCGTCGTGCGGCGATTCCGGTCGTCCTCTGCATCGCGGCCGCGGCCGGCGCGACGGTCGCGCTCGCGCTGCTCGCGACCGCCGGCCACGACCTGCTGCCGCGCATCATGAGCGGCAACCGGATGACCGCGACGATGACGAAAGCGATCACCGTCGTCTGGGGGTTGAACCTGGTCGCGCTGATGCTGATGTGGCGGCAGCGGCGGCGTCACTCCGTGCTCGACCTGTGGGTGATGACGGTGCTCGTCGCGTGGCTGTTCGATATCGCGCTGTCGTCGATGCTGAACCACGGGCGCTTCGATCTCGGCTTCTACGCGGGGCGCGCGTACGGCCTCGTCGCGTCGGGCGTCGTGCTGTTCGCGATGCTGTTCGAGAACGGCCGGCTGCACGCGCAGACGGTGCGCGCGCTGGCCGGCGCACGCTACCAGCATCTGCTCGTCGTGCAGAAAGGCGCGCAGTTGAACGATGCGAACGAACGGCTCGAACAGCGCGTCGCCGCGCGCACCGCGCAACTGAGCGCGTCGAACCGCGACCTGCGGCGCGAAGTCGAGGAGCGCGTGCGCGCGGAACGGGCGCTGCAGACGTCGCGCGAGGAGCTGCGCGAAATCGCCGCGATCAGCGCCAGCGCGCGCGAAGCCGAGCAGCGCCGCATCGCGCGCGAACTGCACGACGAACTCGCGCAGTCGCTCGCGGCGCTGAAGAACGATCTCGAATGGCTGATCGACCGCGTGCCGCAGGACGACGCGTCGCTCGCACGCAAGATCGCGGCGATGCATGCGCTCGCGCGCGGCGCGGTGGCCGCGACGCGCCGCATCGCGTCGGACCTGCGCCCGCTGATGCTCGACGATCTCGGCTTCGCGGCCGCGATGCAATGGCTCGCGGAGGATTTCCGGCACCGTCACGGGATCGCCTGTTCGCTGCACGTCGAGCCGCCGGAGCTGCAACTCGACGAGCCGTATGCGACGGCCGTGTTCCGCATCGCGCAGGAAGCGCTCGCGAATGTCGCCCGGCACGCGGCCGCGTCGCATGCGAACGTCGAGCTCGTGTACGACAGCGAAGCGATCGCGCTGACCATACGCGACGACGGCGCGGGCTTCGATCCCGCGGTGCCGCGCAAGTCGGCTTCATTCGGGCTGGTGGGGCTGCGCGAGCGTGCGTATCTGGTCGGCGGCACGCTGCGGATCGCGACGACGCTCGGCGAAGGGACGACGGTGGAGGTCGAAATTCCGTTGTCGCCGTCACCCGTCGCCGCAGTGCATGGCGGGGACGGGGTTTCGCGGGGGTAGATCGGGGCGGCGGAAGCCGCCGCACGACGATGACTTAGTCGACCGCCTTCGTCGAGCGCGCCGCTTTCAGCATGCGCTCGAGTTCCGCGCGGACGTTGGCCGCATCGATGTATTCGCCGGTCCGCCGCGCCTCGTCACGCGATGCCAGCCCACGTGCGACAAACTCGCGCTGCGCGCGGCGGCGCGCAACGCCGTCGCAAGACATGTTCATCATCGTCACCTTCTTCATTGCCCGCTCCATTCGTCGCATGTGCACCGCATGGTAGCGCGCTCGGGTACTTGCCGTCGAACCGGCATGCGTCGCCCAGTTTCAGGATCATCGGAAACCAGCCGACGCTGCGATAGCAACGAACGCCATCACGCCCGCGCCGCCACCATCCCCCGCTCCGAGCGCGTCCACGCGACCAGCGCGCCGACGCCGAGCAGGGCGAGGCACACGATCGGCACGATCATCGGCCCGAACGCGGTGCCCGTCACCTTGCCCGCGAACGGCATCAGGTTCTGGCTGAAGAAGCCGCCGAGGTTGCCGATCGAGTTGATCGCCGCGACGCTCGCGGCCGCCCGCGCGCCGGTGAAATAGCGCGGCGGCATCGACCAGAAGCACGGATACAGCAGCGGGATGCACGCGCCGCCGAGCACGAGCGCGATGAAGCGCAGCGGCGTCGACGGCAGCACGAGGCTCAGCAGGAAACCGAGCGCGCCGAGCGCCGCGACGATCGCGATCGTGCGCAGGATGCTCTTCGCACGGCGCAGCTTCGCCGGCAGCCACACCAGCAGCACCACCGCGAGCGCCCACGGCAGCATGCTCAGGAAGCCGTTCGTGGTGCTCGACACGCCGAACGATTTCACGAGCGTCGGCAGCCAGTACGTGACGCCGTACAGCGACGTCGACATCAGCATGTAGGTTGCCGCGAACAGCATCACGCGCGGATCGAGCAGCGCCTTCCACGGCTGGCCGTGCTCGGCCTGCGCGGGCTTCTCGCGCTCCAGCGCGGCCGCGACGATCTGCTTCTCGCGCTCGTCGAGGAACGGCGCTTCGCGGAACGATGCGGGCAGCACGCGGAACACGACGATCGCGACGACCACGGCCGGAATGCCCGTCGCGACGAACACCCACTGCCAGCCCGCGAGCCCCCACACGCCGTTCAGGCTCAGCAGCAGGCCGCCGACCAGCGAGCCGAGCATGTTCGCGAGCGCGCTGCCGAGCGTGAAGATGCCGAGCACCTTCGCGCGGTAGCTCTGCGGAAACCACAGCGTCAGGTAATAGATCACGCCCGGATAGAAGCCGGCCTCGGCGATGCCGAGCACGAAGCGCAGCGAGCAGAACGCGGGCATCGACGTCGTGAAGCCCATCAGCACCGTGATGAGCCCCCACGTCAGCATGATCCGCGCGAGCCACACGCGTGCGCCGTAACGATGCAGCGCGAGCGTGCTCGGCACCTCGAACAGCAGGTAGCCGATGAAGAACAGCGACGACGCGAGCCCGAACGCGGCTTCCGTCATCCCGAGGCTGTGCACCATCTGCAGTTTCGCGAAACCGACGTTCTGCCGGTCGATGAACGCGATCAGGAACATCACGACGAGGATGGGCAGCAGGCGCCGCGCCACCTTCGACATGATGCGCTGTTCTTCGGCGGACGCGGGGTCCAGGGTGTCGGTAGCGTTCACTTCAGGCTCCTTGGGTGAATCGGTTGCGTATCGGGTGAATCGGTTGAATCGGCGCCGCGCTTGATGAACGCGCGGGCGCCAGGTGGTTCGATGATTGGAATCGGATCGCGGCCCGCGTGGCTCAACCCGACCGGTAGTCGTCGAGCATCGGCGCGAACATCTCGTGCCACGCGCGCGGCTTCGCCTTGATCGTGCCGGCCAGGTACAGGAAGTCGACGTAGTCCATCAACTGGTTCGGCAGCACCGAGAAGCGCGTGTCCGGCGCGGCGAGCATCCGCATCACGTCGTCGTGCGACACGCCGACGCCCGACGACGCCGCATAGAGCGCGGCCGCCGCGCGCGGGTCCTGCGCGATCAGGCGGTTCGCTTCGTCGAGCGCGCCGAGAAACGCGACGGCGAGCGCGGGCTCCGCATCGACGAGCCGCTTCGGCGCGAACACGACATCGAGCGTCAGCGGGCCGAGCACGTCGACCGAGCTCACCACGCGATGAATGCCCGGCTGCCGCAATTCGAGCGTCGAGAAAGGCGGCGACGTGAAGTGCGCGGTCACGCCGTTCTCGCGGCGGATCAGCGCCTGCATCGCCTGCGGATGCGGCAGGTTCACGGTGATCGAATCGAGCTGCGCGAAATGCTTCGGGCCGAGCTGCCGGCTCGCGACCATCTGCAGCACGACCGCCGACAGCGACGTGCGGATGCCCGGCACCGCGATCCGGTCGGACGGCGTGAAGTCGCGCAGCGACGCGAGGCCCGCGCGGTTCGCGTTCAGCGACAGCGACGTCGTCGACAGCCCGCTGATGCCGATCACCTCGACGTTCGGAATGCCGCGCGCCCGTGCCCACAGCTCGATGAAACCCGGCGCGCCGGCGCCCGCGAAATCGAGCGTGCCGGCCATCATCGCGTCGTTGACGGAATTGCCGCCGTCGAGCAGCACCCAGTCGACCGCGACGTCGCGCACGCCGTGGCGCGCCGCATGCCGCTCGAACAGCCGCTGCTTCTCCATCACGAGCAGCGGCAGGTACAGCACGCCATAGCCTTTCGAGATCCGCACCGTGCGCGGCTTCGCGCGCACCGGCGCCGGCGCCCCGAGCACGCCCAGCACGCCGAGCCCGGCTGCGATCAACGCGCGGCGGCGCGGCGACGTCGTCATGCGCGCGCCGCCGTGCGGCCGACGGCCAGCGGCCGCGCGCAAGCCGGCGTGGCGCCGCGGCGCGCGTTCGTCGTGCCCGTGACATGCTGCATGTTGCCGTCTCCTTGAATATTTCTGGTATTAATGCCGTCCTTGCGTCCTGCTTCCGGCTCGACACAGGTTATCGGCCGAGTCTGAGAAAATGCTGACATCCCGGCCCCGGGAAAACCCCTAACCCCTCTACCTGAAAACGGCACCATGCGCATTCTCGTCGTGGAGGACGATGCCGAAATCGGCGCGGCGATCCGTAGCCGCCTGGCCCGGCTCGGCCACGCCGTCGATCTCGAAACCGACGGCGCGACCGCGAACGGGCTGCTGCGCGTCGAGCGCTTCGATCTCGTCGTGCTCGATGCGAACCTGCCCGGCATGGACGGCTTCACGGTACTGCGCAACCTGCGCGCGTCGGGCAGCACGACGCCCGTGCTGCTCGTCACCGCGCGCTCGGCGATCGACGACCGCGTGAGCGGCCTCGGCCTCGGCGCCGACGACTACTTGGTGAAGCCGTTCGACTACCGCGAACTGGACGCGCGCGTGCAGGCGCTGCTGCGCCGCAACAGCGGCCACGCGAACGACGTGCTGACGCTCGGCGGCCTCGTGATCGACCGCAGCAGCCGCCTCGCGGAACTCGATGGCCAGCCGCTGTCGCTGTCGCGCCAGGAATTCGCGCTGCTCGAAATCCTCGCGAGCCGCCCGCAGCGTATCTTCTCGAAGGAAGAACTGCTGAACCAGTTGTTCAGCTTCGGCAACGAGCCGACCGCGAACGCCGTCGAGCAATACGTGACGCGCGTGCGCAAGAAACTTCAGGGCAGCTCGGTCGAGATCCGCACCGCACGCGGGATGGGGTATCAGATTGCCGCGCATTGACTGGTTCCCGAAGACGCTGTTCGGGCGCACGCTGCTGTTCATCGCGCTCGTCGTCGCGACCGGCGCGCTCGCGCTCGCGGCGATCGCGCGCTACTACGCGGGTGTCGCGGCCGAACGCGCATACGACCAGTTGCTTGCGGGCGCATCGATCCAGGTCGCGGAAAACCTCTACGTGCAAGGCGGCGTGCTCGCGCTGAATCCGCCGGTGGCCGCGCTGTCGACGCTGTCGCGCTACGACCTCGTCTACTACAAGGTGGTCGATTCGCGCGGCGTGGTCGTGGCCGGCTACAACGATCTCGCGAGCCCCGCGACGCTCGCCGCCGCGAAGCAGGGCCCGGCGTTCGCGAACGCCGTCTACCAGGGGCACCGGATCCGCACCGCGACCATCGCGCGCTACATGCCCGAGGAAAGCACGCCCGGCTGGGCGCTCGTGACGGTTGCGCAGACAACCCATGCGCGGCAGCAGCTGACGAACGACATGAGCATCAAGGTATGGACGCTGATCCTGCTGATGAGCGTGCTCGCGATCGGCGCGAGCGGCCTCGCGATCCGGCGCGGCCTGCGCCCGCTCGCGCAGATCGGCACGATCATCGCCGCGCGCGACCCGGCCGACCTGCGGCCGGTGGCCGTCGATACGCCGAGCGAGATCGACGCGATCATCGGGTCGATCAACGGCTTGATGCACCGCCTCGCCGAGCGGATCAACGCGATGCAGCGCTTCATCGCCGACGCCGCGCACCAGATGCGCACGCCGCTCGCGCGGCTCGACGCGCAGATCGAGCTGCTCGACGGCGAATCCGATCCCGCGCGTCATGCAGCGCGGCTCGATGCGCTGCGCGCGACCTCTTCGGACGTCGGCCGGCTCACCGGGCAGCTGCTCAATCATGCGATGGTGATTCACCGCACCGAGGCCGTGCCGCTGCAACCGGTCGACCTCGTCGCGCTCGCGAAAGAGGTCCTGGGCCGCACGATTCCGCTCGCCGGCGAACGCGACGTGGCCGTTGCGTTCGCCAGCGACGCGCCGCATGCGTGGATCGACGGTGACGCGATCAGTCTTCAGGAAGCGCTGTCGAACGTGCTGCACAACGCGCTGCTGCATGGCCATGCGGACGACATCGTCGTGTCGGTCGCGACGATGGGCAACGCGGATCAGGCGGTGACGCTGACCGTCACCGACAACGGGCGCGGGATACCGCGCGAGCACTGGGACGCGGCGTTGCAGCCGTTCGTGCGGATCGCGCCGGACGGCAGCGAACGGCGCACGGGGTCCGGCCTCGGGCTCGCGATCGTGCAGGAAGTGATGAAGGCGCACGGCGGACGCGTCGGGTTCGCGTTTCCGGATGCGGGCGGGTTTGCGGTGGTGCTGACGTTTCCGCGTGCGGCGGGGACCGACGCAGAAAAGGCATAAGCCGTCGAATCAGCGCCGTGCCATGCGCGGCAGACGCTCAGCGGCGGTTGTCGTCGTCGAACCGGCTTCGCTGCGCATGCCGCGCCACCCGTTGGTCCAGTTCGTCATACTGGCGGTCGCAGAACAACCTACACAACGCATCGACGTCGACGCGCTTCCTCACGTCGATCGTGTCGACGTGCTGCGCCAGCTTGCCCTTGCCGATGCCGAATAGCCCCTTCTTGATCCGCATGCCTACGGAATTCAGCTGGAAGCCATCCGAATGCGCATCCGTCAACGCAGTCACCCACAGCTCACGCTGATCGTCCGCATGCTGTAGCACGAGCGCCGGCAGCGGGCCGTCCTGCGTCTCGTTCCATTCGACGTGCTGCGCCACCCAAGGGAACGCATCGAACGCATGAACGAACGACGCGTAGTCGGTCGCGCCCTGCTGATCGAGCTGATTGAAATCGTAGCCGACTTTCTGGATGGAATAGGTCAACATGGCGCGGCAACCCTGTGGTGTTCGAAATCAGGAGAGCGTCAATCTACCGTGAATTTCGGTATCCGTGACGATTTTTCCGGGCGGCTCATGAACGTACATTCGCCGTCGCCGCGCGGCGATCTTCGAGGTAAGTGCCGGCCAGCCTGACGAGCTCGCGCTTCAGTTTCGGATCCGCCAGCAGCCCGCGCCGGGCCGCGTTGTGCACGACGCCTTCGAGCGCGGACGACAGCACCTGCGCGGTCACCGTATCGGCCTTGACCGGCGCACGCCCGCGACACGCGGCAACGATCAGCGCATACCGGCGCAGATATTCGTTCTGAAACGCGTCATACGCGTCCTTCGCACCGCCCGGATCGGGAAGATCGAGCAGCGCCCGGTGCAGCGCAGGGTAATCGCGATGCGCGGCGATCAGGTCGCCGATCAGGCCGTCGAGCCGACGCCCGGCGCTCGCCCGACGATCGTGCGCGCGCTGCAGCACGGCGAGCACGTCGTCGAAATGGCGATGCCGGATCGCATCGACCAACGCGAGCTTGTTCGGGAAATACTGATACACGGAGCCGATGCTCACGCCGGCAACCTGCGCGACCTCGTTGGTCGTGAAGCCGGCCCACCCGTGCTTGTCCAGAACGCGAGCCCCGGCCGTGACGATCACGTCCACCGTCGCACGCGAACGGGCCTGGCGCGGGGCTTTACGCATCGCGGCGGCTGCATTGTAAACGCGAGTGGACATGCGGGCTCCCACTGAAAATAATGGTGGCGAAGCTCACATATTAGGTGAACCCGACGAGGAAACGACCATGAGCGCGAACGCACTCCTGTCCCGCATGCTGCGCTACCACGCATGGGCCAATGACGAAATGCTGAAGGCGGTGCCGGGGCTCGACGCGGTGCGGCATGCGCAAGCCCGTCATCTCGCGCTGCGGCTGATGAACCATTGCCTCGTGGTGAACCGGATATTCGCCGCGCACCTGAGCGGCGAGCGTCACGGCTTCGTGTCCGACAACACGCCTGACACGCCGGAGCCGGAAGCGCTGCGCGCGGCATTCGCCACGCTCGATCGCTGGTATCTCGACTATGTGGAAACCGCCACACCCGACATGCTGTCGGAATCGATTCCCTTTGTGTTTACCGATGGCGACAACGGATACATGACGCGCGAAGAGATGCTGACCCATGTCGTCACGCACGGCGGCTATCATCGCGGCGAAGCGGGCAGACTGATGATTCAGGCGGCCGCGCTCTCGGCACGGGATATCGAGCTCCCTTGGGATACCTACGCCGTTCACTTGCATCGGACCGAGCCCGAGCGCAGGCTGCAACGCAAGCTCGGCGACGCGAACGCGGCGAATGCCGGGCGATGAAACGCGCTACGCCGCCTACACCGCCACCGCCTCCCCACCGAGATACGCATCGCGCACGCGCTCATCGTCGAGCAGCGTTTTCGCAGGCCCTTCGAGCACGACGCGCCCCGTCTGCAGCACGTACCCGTAGTGCGCGATCTCCAGCGCGAGGCTCGCGTTCTGCTCGACCATGAACACCGTCACGCCCTGCCGGTTGATCGCGTCGATCAGCTCCAGCACCTTGTCGACGTAGAGCGGCGACAACCCCATCGTCGGCTCGTCCATGCAGATCAGTTTCGGCCGCGCCATCAGCGCACGCGCCATCGCAAGCATCTGCTGCTCGCCGCCCGACAGCGTGCCCGCGCGCTGCGCGAGCCGTTCGCGCACACGCGGAAACAGGTCGAGCACCCGCTCGTAGTCGTCGGCCACCGCCGCACGATCGCCGCGCGTGTACGCGCCCATCAGCAGGTTCTCGCGCACGCTCATGTCGCCGAACAGCCGCCGCGCCTCCGGCACGGCCGCGATCCCGCGCCGTACGCGCTGCGGTGTCGCGAGCGCGGTCACGTCGTCGCCATCGAAACGCACGACGCCACGCTTCGGCCGCATCAGCCCGAGGATCAGCTTCATCGTCGTCGACTTGCCGCTCGCGTTGCCGCCGAGCAGGCTGACGATCTGCCCGCGGCCGACCTCGAAGTTCACGTCGAAGTGCACCTGCACCGGCCCGTAGAACGTATCCAGGTGTTCGAGTTTCAGCAGCGCGTCGGTCATGGTCGTATCGGGTTCCGAAGCAAGGGCGCTCATGCGGCCGCCTGCGTCGTGCGGTCGGCCGGCGCGTCGCCCGCATGGCGGCGGCCGAGATAAGCCTCGATCACGCGCGGATCCTGGCGCACGTCGCGCGGTGCGCCTTCGGCGATCTTCACGCCGTTGTCGAGCACCATCACGCGATCGGACACGCGCATCACGAGTTCGAGCTTGTGCTCGATCAGCAGGATCGTCAGCCCGCGCGCCTTCAGCGACTGGATCAGTTGCAGCATCTCGGCCGTCTCCGTCTCGTTCATCCCGGCCGTCGGCTCGTCGAGCAGCAGCAGGCGCGGATGCAGCGCGAGCGCGCGGCCGATCTCCACGCGCCGCCGGTTCGCATACGACAGGCTGTGCGCCGGATGATCGATGCGCGGCGTGAGCCGTTCGCCGAAGCCGGCGACGATCGCGCGCGCTTCTTCGCGCAGTTCGGCTTCCTCGCGCCGCACCGACGCGGGCCGCACCAGCGCACGCAGCACTTCGGCGGCCGCGCCGAGCGCCGGCCAGCCGGGCCGCGCCGCACGCAGCCGCGCGTGCGCGCCGATCAGCACGTTGTCGAGCACGCTCAGGTTGCCGAACACGCGGCCGTGCTGGAACGTGCGCGCGATGCCGAGCGCCGCGAGCCGTTCGGGCGCGGTGCCGGTGATGTCGCGGCCGTCGAACGTCACGCGGCCGGCGTCGGGCCGGTCGGCGCCGGCAATCAGGTTGAACAGCGTCGACTTGCCCGCGCCGTTCGGCCCGATCACGCTGAGCAGTTCGCCGTCGGCGAGCGTGAGGCTCGCGCCGTCGAGCGCGGTCACGCCGTCGAAGCGGCGCGTCAGGCCCTGCACGTCGAGCAAGGGTCGGGTGGTGGTCATCGCATTCCTCCTCACACCGTGCCGAGCAGGCCCTGCGGCCGGAACCGGACGAGCAGCAACAGCACGAGGCCGTAGATCAGCATCCGGTAGTCGGCCGCCCAGCGGAACAGCTCGGGCAGCCCGATCAGCGCGATCGCGCCGACGATGCCGCCGAGCACGTTGCCGAGCCCACCGAGGATCACCATCGTCAGCGCAAGGATCGACACCTGCGAATCGAAGGTCTGGTGATTAATGTAGCTGTACAGATGCGCGGCGATCCCGCCGCTCACGCCGGCCGCGACGCCGCCGACCGCGAACGCGATCGCCTTGTAGCGGTTCGGCGCGATGCCGTGCGCACGCGCGGCGACGTCGTCCTCGCGCACCGCGCGCAGCGTGCGGCCGAGATGCGAACGCAGCAGCCGCACCTGCACGAGCGCGAACACGACGAGCACCGCGAACGTGAACCAGTACGCGGCGCGCGCGGTCGTCGCCCACGGCAGCGGCGCGATGCCGGTGATGCCGAGCGGGCCGCGCGTGAGGCCATCCCAGTTCAGGATCACGAGGCTCACCACTTCGCCGATGCCGAGCGTCGCGATCGACACGTAGTGCCCGCGCAGCCGGAACGCCGGATAGACGAGCAGCGTGCCGAGCACGGCGGTGATCGCGCCCGCGCACGGAATCGTCACGGCCGGCGACCAGCCGAGATCCGACGACAGCAGCGCCGACGCATACGCGCCGATCACGAGCAGCGCGGCGTGACCGAGCGAGATCTGCCCGACCGTGCCCGCGACGAGCGTGAGGCTCAGCGCGAGCAGCCCGTACAGCCACGCGTTGGTCAGCGTCTGCAGCACGTAAGGCGATGCGCCGAGCCACGGCAGCACGGCGGCCGCCGCGATCAGCGCGACGAGCACCGGGCGCGGCACGCGCACCGCTTTCGCGGCGGCGAGGAAGGTGCCCGTCATCGGCTCGGGCGGCAATGCGCGATTCGCGCTGAACAAGCCGTTCGGCCGCCACACGAGGAACACGATCAGCAGCCCGAACGCGAACAGGTCGCGATAGCTGGTGCCGAACAGCGCGACGCCGTAGCTTTCGACGAGACCGAGCAGCAGGCTGCCGGCGATCGCGCCCGGCACGTTGCCGAGGCCGCCGATCAGCAGCGCGACCACGCCCTTCAGCGTCGCCTGGAAACCCATCGCCGGGTCGATGCTGTTGTAGTACATGCCGACCAGCAGCCCGCTCACGCCGCCGAGCGCGCACGCGATCGCGAACACGGTCTGGTTCACGCGATCGACGTCGACGCCCATCTGCAGCGCCGCATCGCGATCCTGCGCGGTCGCGCGCACGGCCCAGCCGAGCCGCGTGAAGCGCAGGAAGCCGTACAGCAGCGCGGCCGCCGCGATGCCGATGCCGGCGATCAGCAGGTCGAGCGAGCCGAGCGTCGCGCCGGCGATCCGCACGTGCCAGTCGGGCAGCGGCGTCGGCACCGCGCGCGGGTCCGCGCCGAACGCGAGCTGCGCGAGCTGGTCGAGGATGAAGCTGATGCCGATCGTCGCGAGCAGCGGCGCGATGCGTGCCGCGTGGCGCAACGGCCGCAGCCCGATCCGCTCGATCGCGATGCCGAGCGCGCCGCAGCCGACCACGACCGCCGCGAGCGCGACCGGCAGCGGCAACCCGAAGCGCGTCAGGCACAGCCAGCCGATGAACGCGCCGACCATGTACACCGAGCCGTGCGCGAAGTTGATCAGGTGCGACACGCCGAAGATCAGCGCGAGCCCGACCGCGAGCAGCGCGTAGATGTTGCCGACGATGAGGCCGTTGAGCGTGTAGTCGAGCCAGGAAGCCATCACGATGCGTCCGTGGTTTTCAGCGCGCCGCGAGCTGCGGCTTCGCGCCGTCCCACAGCGCCCACTGCCCCTGCTTCACGACCAGATACACGGTGCGCGCGCCGGCGACGCGGCGCGTCTGCGGATCGAAGCGCACCTTGCCGAAGATCACGCTCGGCACGTCGCTGATCTTCGCGAAGCCGTCGTGCGCGGCCTGGCGCGTCGTGCCGTAGCGGCGCAGCACCTCGGCCGACAGGATCAGCGCGTCGTACGCGCGCGCCACGAACGAATCGGGATCGGCGTGGAATTTCGCGCGATAGCGCTGCACGAACGCCTGCACCTCGGGGCGCGGTTCGGCCGGGAAGAAGTTCGATTCCGTATAGACGCCTTCGACGGCCGTGCCGCCCAGTTCGAGGAACTTCGGCGAATACACGGAGCCGACTGCCGCGATCGGCAGCGTGAGCCCCGATGTACGCGCCTGGCGCACGATCTGCGCGCCGTCCGCGTAGTACGAGATCAGCACGATCGAATCGGGCTTCGATTCGCCGATGCGCACGAGCGTCGAGCGGAAATCCTTCTCCGTCGGCTGGTAGCCTTCGGCCGCGACGACCTGCGCGCCGAGCCCCGTCACCGCCTTCGCGAAGATGTCCTTGCTGGTGCGGCCCCAGTCGGTGTTCAGGTACAGCACCGCGATCCGCTTGAAGCCGAGCTCCTTCACCGCATAGCGCGCGAGCAGCGGCTGTTCCTCGGCCTGGCTCAGCGCGGTGCTCCACAGATAGTCGCCGCCCTTCGTGAAATCCGGATGCGAATTCGTGAAGCCGAACTGGATCAGTTGCCCGCGCTGGTAGATCGGCGACGCGGCCATCGACGTCGCGCTCGAGAAATCGCCGAGCTCGATCGCGATGCGCGGATCGGCGACGAACTTCTGCGCAATCGCCACCGCCTGGCGCGGATCGCTGCGGCTGTCCTGGAAGTCGATCGCGAGCGGCCGGCCATGAATGCCGCCGCTGCCGTTGATCTCGTCGAGCGCGAGATCGAAGCCACGCTTCCACTGCTCGCCGTATTGCGCGTCCTGACCCGTGAGCGGTCCGCTCACGCCGATCACCACCGGCTCGCCCGACACGCTCGCCGCGAGCACGCCGCCCGTCGACAAGCCCCATGCGGCAGCGAGCGCCGCCACCGTGCCCAGCACGCGCCGCCATGCGCCGCGCGCGTCGTTCCCCGAAACGTTCATGCGTCCCCCAGCTTCAGTCAGTCGAAAAGAGTGAGGGCATGTAACCATCCGGTCCGGAGCGTTCCAACGAAGTTTTGCGCATATCGATATCGCATGCGGCGCGAAGCGGATGACGTTCGCGATCGACGTGAATACCCGCTGCATCGATCGACATGCGGGCATGCATCGCATCGCGTTGATTCGATTGGCGTTTCGTTCTTGTCATCCCGCACGACCGGCGCGCATGCGCGCATAGCCGACCGCCGCGACGATCACGCGCTTCGCAGTTTTCCCGCTGTCGATAGCAAAAATCATTATATGAATCGCGCATGCTTGCACTCCTACAATGCGCAAATCGCATCATCGGAACGCGTCATGGAGTTGCATCAACTCGAAGCCTTTTCCGCGGTCATGTCGGCCGGCAGCGTGACCGGCGCGGGCGAACTGCTCGGCCGCTCGCAGCCGGCCGTCACGCGGCAGATCCAGGAGCTCGAAGCCGATCTCGGCTATGCGTTGTTCGACCGGCACGGCCCGCGCGTCACGCCGACGCGCCGCGCGTTCCTGCTGTACGGGGAAGTCGAACGCTCGCTGGTCGGCCTGCGCGCGATCGAGGCGCGGGCCCGCGCGCTCGGCGACGAAACGGCCGAACCCGTGCGCATCGCGGCGACGCCGTCGCTCGCGGCCACGCTCGTGCCGGCCGCGCTCGCCGCGCTGCCCGACGACGCGCACGCGCCGCACTACCAGTTGCGCAGCGAATCGGCCGAGCATGTCGTGCACGAGGTGCTGGCCGGCACGGCCGATATCGGCGTCGTCACGCTGCCGATGGCGCATGCCGGGCTCGACGTGCACTGGATCGCGCAAACGCCGTGCGTCGCCGTGCTGCCGGCCGACGATCCGCTCGCGGCGAAACCGCGCATCGCATTGCGCGACCTCGCACGCCGCCGCATCGTGACGGTCGCGAACCGGCACCGGCTGCGCCAGCGGATCGACGCGGCGTTCGCGGCCGCGCGGGTCGATGCGCGCGTGTTCATCGAAACCAATGCGTCGCTGAATGCGGTGATGGCCGCGCGCGCGGGCATCGGGATCGGCATCGTCGATCCGGCGACCGGTGTCGCATTGCCGGTGGACGGCGTCGTCGCCCGCCCGCTCGACGTCGACATCCCGTTCGCGTTCGGCGTCGCGACACCAGCCGGCAAGGCGCGCACCGCGGCCGTCGATGCGCTGCTCGACGCACTGCACCGCACGACGCGCACGCTGCTCGACGACGTGATCTTTCACGACGCCGCCGCACACGATGCGCTGCTGCGCGGCGATCGGCTGCGCACCGACCGCGCGGCGCGCCCGCCTCGCCCGACACGCACCCGCCGCGCGCGCCCGGAGGCCGCATGACGACCCAACTCGACGCACTCGAAGCACGGCTCGCGCAGGACCTGCGCTGGCTCGACCTGCCCGCGCCGTCGTGGGTGCCGCCGCGCGACGCGGACGGCGCGCGCGTGCTCGACGTCGCGATCGTCGGCGGCGGGATGGCCGGGCTCGCGGCATCCGCCGAACTGCGCCTGCTCGGCATCGACAACCAGTGCGTGATCGATCGCGCGCCGGCCGGCTACGAAGGCCCGTGGGTCACGTTCGCGCGGATGGAGACGCTGCGTTCGCCGAAGCAGCTCGCCGGCCCCGCGCTCGGCCTGCCCGCGCTGACGTTCCGCGCGTGGTTCGAAGCGCAATACGGCCGCGACGCGTGGGATTCGCTCTACAAGATCCCGCGCCCGCAATGGATGGACTACCTGCGCTGGTATCGGCGCGTGCTCGACCTGCAGGTGCGCAACGACACGACGCTCGTCGCGCTGCGTCCGCGCGACGACGGGCTGCTCGCGCTCGACATCCGCGCAAACGGCGAAGGCGACACGCTGCTCGCGCGGCACGTCGTGCTCGCGACCGGCCGCGACGGGCTCGGCGGCCCGTACGTGCCGCCCGTCGCGCAACGCGTGCCGCGCACGCGCTGGGCCCATTCGTCGGAGCCGATCGATTTCGCCGCGCTCGCGGGCAAGCGCGTCGGCGTGGTCGGCGCGGGCGCGTCCGCGTTCGACAACGCGGGCACCGCGCTCGAAGCGGGCGCCGCGCGCGTCGACCTGTTCTTCCGCCGCGCGGACATTCCGCGCATCAACAAGCTGACCGGCATCGGCAGCCCGGGCCTCGTGCACGGCTACGCCGATCTCGACGACGCGACGAAGTGGCGCTTCATGCACTACGCGCTGACGTCGCAGACGCCGCCGCCGCGCGACAGCGTGCTGCGCGTGTCGCGCCACGACCACGCGCATTTCCATGCGGGCAGCCCGATCGAGACGCTTGCCGACCGCGCGGACGGCCTCGACGTGACGACGCCGCGCGGTCGCTACACGGTCGACTTCCTGATCTTCGCGACCGGCTTTCATTCGGACTGGACGACGCGCGAGGAATTCGCGTCGTTCGGCGCGCACGTGCGGCGCTGGAAGGATCGCTATCGGCCGGAACCGTCGCTGTGGCTCGACGAGCTCGCCGAGTCGCCCGATCTCGGCCCCGCGTTCGCGTTTCAGGAACGCGAGCGCGGCGCGTGCCCGGCCGTCACGCGCATCCACTGCTTCAACCATGCGGCGAGCCTGAGCCACGGCAAGCTGTCCGGCGATATCCCGGCCATCAGCGCGGGCGCGAAGCGGCTCGCACGCGGCATTGCGAGCCGGCTGTTCGATGCCGATCGCGATCGCCACTACGACGCGCTCGTCGCCTACGCGAATGCGGAATTGCAGGGCGACGAATGGCGCGACGCCGACGCCATCGGTCACTTTGACGACGAAGGAACCCCGAAACGATGACTGACTCCATCACGCCGGCCGCCGTGCCGGATACGATCGACACCGCGGCCGGCCTGCGGGACGGCGACGCCGTCGCCGCGCTGCGCCGCGCACGCGGCAAGGTGCTGTTGCATACGCAACTAAGCGAAGCCGCGCTCTTCGATCGCGCGCTGCCCGATCTTTCGCCGGTCGAGCGGCTGCATGCGGCACGCTATGTCGCGCGGCAGTCGAATGCGCACGCGCTCGCCGACATCTATCGCACACGATTGCTCGACGCAGGCGGCACGCTCGACGACATCGAGCACGCAGATGCCGACGCGTTCGGCGCACTGCCGCGCCGCCTCGGCGCGATCCTGTTGCACGCGAAGCGCCTGACGCACGCACCGGTCGACGCACGCGCCTCCGATCTCGACGCGTTGAAATCGGCCGGACTGACGACGCCCGCGATCGTCGCGCTGTCGCAGCTCGTTGCGTTCGTCGCGTATCAGTTGCGCGTGGCCGCTGCCGCGCGGGCACTTCAGGCGCGCGCCGCCAAGGAGGCCGCATGACGACGGCCACCCACGGCTTCACATCCGACACGCTCGGCTGGCGCGCGTGGCTCGACACGGTCTCGCTCGACGCGGCGACGCCCGATCAACTCGCGGTGCTCGAAGCGAGCCATCCGCAAGCGAAAACGTCCGACTATTACCTGCTGCTCGTCCATCTGCCCGAAATCCTGCTGCAGCGCTCGGGCGTGTTCAACGCGATCATGTACGGCCCCGGCGGGCTATCGCGCGCGGAGCGCGAACTGGCGAGCACGGCGGTATCGCGCGTGAACGGCTGCGTGTACTGCGCGTCGGTGCATGCGCAACGCTTCGCGCAGCTCGCGAAACGCACCGATGCGATCGAGCAGGTGTTCGACGATCCGGCGACGGCCGGCACGACGGCGCGCGAACGCGCGATCGTCCGCTATGCGATCGCGTTGACCGAACGGCCCGACGCGATCGACGAAAACGACCTCGCCGCGCTTGAAGCCGAAGGGCTCACGCATGAGGAAATTCTCGACCTGTCGCACGCGATCGCGATCTTCGCGTGGGCAAACCGGCTGATGCTGACGCTCGGCGAACCGGTGTTTCCGGAGCCGGCGGCCAGCGCCTGACCGCACGCAGGAACGTGGCGCGGCGCTGCCCGCGTCACGCCTTGTGCGTCGACAACAAGATGCTCGTCTCGGTATTGGCAATGCCGTCGATCAACCGGATCGCGCCGAGCACGCGATCGAAGTGCTCGAGCGAATCGGCATGCAGCTCGGCGACGAGATCCCAGCGCCCGTTCGTGCTGTGGATCGACGCGACGTTCGGATGCCCGCGCAGCACCTTCACCACCTCCGCGCCACGATTGCCCTGCACCGCGATCGACATCAGCGCGCGGATCCGGTGCCGTTCGGCGGCCGGCTTGAGCCGCACCGTATAGCCGACGATCACGCCGTTTTTCTCGAGCCGTGTGAGCCGGTTCTGCACGGTCGCGCGCGCCACGCGCAATGCCTTCGCCAATGCGACGACCGGCAGTCGCGCGTTGTCGCGCAGCAGTGCGATGAGCTGACGGTCGACGTCGTCGAGCGTGATCATGAACGGGCTTTCCTGTTGGGCGTGAACCGGCCGTCAGCGTGCCGGAGGCTGCGCATTCCGGCCAGCATGAACTAATCAAATTGCCGGAATGGACTGGCAATTTGCCAAGTCTATCGATAAATCTGCCACTTTTGCCGTCTTTTTGTTGGCCCGACTCGCGGAAATAATGACTCCATCGACCGGCCGACCCGCCGCGCCACTGCCTTTCCAGGAAGCCCGGATTCGCGCCGAAGCCCCGCCCGGTCGACCAGAACGCCGGACACCCGTACCGGCACCGAATATGGAGACAGACCGATGACTCGCTTCCTCGACGTTCCCGCCACCGCCCGCCTGGTCGCCCAAACCGGCGTCACGACGTTCCTGCGCGAACTCGTCGACACGCTGCGCGCCGACTACCTGCAGTGGGCCGATTTCGACAAGTCGCCGCGCGTCGCATGCCACTCGCGCGACGGCGTGATCGAGCTGATGCCCGTCGCCAACGCGTCGTTGTTCGCGTTCAAGTACGTGAACGGCCACCCCGTCAATGCGGCGCGCGGGATGCACACGGTGATGGCGTTCGGCGCGCTCGCCGAAGTCGATACCGGCTATCCGCTGCTGCTCGCCGAACTCACGCTCACCACCGCACTGCGCACGGCCGCAACGTCGGTGCTCGCCGCGCAGGCGCTCGCACGACCCGATTCGCGCACGATGGCGTTGATCGGCAACGGCGCGCAAAGCGAATTCCAGGCGATCGCGTTCCACACGCTGCTCGGCATCGACGAAATCCGCGTGTTCGACGTCGATCCGCTCGCGACCGACAAGCTCGTGCGGAACCTCGCCGCGTACCGCGGCTTGCGCATCGTGCGCGCCGCCTCGACCGCCGACGCGGTGCGCGGCGCCGACATCGTGACGACCGTCACCGCCGACAAGGCATACGCGACGATCGTCGCGGCCGACATGATCGAGCCCGGCATGCACCTGAACGCGGTCGGCGGCGATTGCCCGGGCAAGACCGAACTCGAAGCGGGCGTGCTGCACGCGGGCCGCGTGTTCGTCGAATTCGAGCCGCAGTCGCGCATCGAGGGCGAGATCCAGCAGATGCCGGCCGACTTCCCGGTGACCGAACTGTGGCGCGTGCTGCAGGGTGAGACGACCGGCCGCGAACGCGCGGACGAAGTCACGGTGTTCGATTCGGTCGGCTTCGCGCTCGAGGATTACTCGGCGCTGCGCTACCTGTATGCGCTCGCGCAGCAGCACAACGCGGGCGTCGAGATCGCGCTGATCCCGCCGGCCGTCGATCCGAAGAACCTGTTCGCGCTGATCGACGACCCGGCCGCGATCGCGCACGGTCACGCGGCGTTCGTGACCGAAGCCGTCGCCGCGTTCGCGCGCTGACCGTCATGCGCGGGTGGCGTGCGCGCCACCCGGTTTTCCGCCTCTCGCCCTTACCGCTCATGAATCTCGTATCGATCCAGGCGCCGTCCGCCGTCGTGATGATCCGGCCGCACCGCTTCGTGCCGAACCCGCAGACCGCGACCGACAACGCGTTCCAGCGCACGACCGCTGACGATGCGCACGACACGCCGGCGGTGTCAGCCGCCGCGCGCGACGAAGTCACGGCCGCCGCGCAGACGCTCGCCGATGCGGGCGTGCGCGTGCACGTGTTCGACGACCACGGCGAGCGCGACACGCCCGACTCGGTGTTTCCGAACAACTGGTTCTCGACGCATCCCGGTGGGCATATCGCGCTGTATCCGATGCACAGCCCGAACCGCCGCCGCGAGCGGCGCGCGGACGTGATCGAGATGCTGAAGACCGAGTACCGCGTGCAGGACGTGATCGACTACTCGGGCCTCGAATACGACGACGTGTTCCTGGAAGGCACCGGCGCGATGGTGCTCGACCACGTCGCGCGAATCGCGTACACCGCGCGTTCGCGCCGCGCCGATCCGGTCGCGCTCGAACGGTTCTGCACGCACTTCAACTTCGAGCCGATCTGCTTCGACACGGCCGATGCGAACGGGAAACCGATCTATCACACGAACGTGATGATGAGCGTCGCGACCGAGTTCGCGATGGTCGGCCTCGACCTGATCGCCGATAGCCGCCGCCGTGGCGAGATCGCGCAACGCCTGACCGAAACGGGGCGCGCGGTGATCGCGCTCGATCCGTCGCAAATCGCGAATTTCGCGGGCAATACGTTGGAATTGTCGGGGAAGGATGGCCGCGTGCTCGCGTTGTCGCGACGCGCGTTCGATTGCCTCACGCGCGATCAGCGCACCGTGATCGAACGCTCCGCACGGCTGCTGCCGCTCGACGTGCCGACGATCGAACTGGCCGGCGGGTCGGTGCGCTGCATGCTCGCGGGGATTCATCTCGCGCGGCGTTCGGCGGCGGCGCATGACGGCGTGAAATTCGAATCAATGGAAAAGCGGCGCGAAGCGGTGTCGGTATCGCAAGCCTGAATGAAAGGACTTCGACGTCGAGCTATGGTTGTCGTGAGCCGGATGCTTCGATCCGCGAACGAGATCGAAGCATCCGGCCCTGCTCTCAATCGCCCAACAGCTTCAACCCGGCCGGCAGCGTTTCGCCGAATACCCGAACCGTATCGGCTTCATCGAACGCGATCGCTTCACGGACCATGTCGATCCACGCCGCCGATGCGTTCGCGGCCGACAGGCGCTTGATGACGGCCTCGCGCGTGTCGTCCGGCAGATCGCGCGAACGGTCGCCCGTCATCCGCGCAATCTGCGCAGCCGCGAACGCAACTGGCTCGACCTGCTTCCAGTCGAGCGCGAACAGCGCATCGAGCCAGCCGATGACGATTTCCGCCGGCACGACGCTGTGCGCGCTGCCATAGAACGGCCGCCTTGCACCGATCCGCCCGAGCGCCCACGCACACAACGCGCGCTCGGCCGGCTTCTGCAATTGCGCGATCAGGCGCTCGGCCAGTTCGACCTTGCGCTCGACAGGCAGCCGTTCGAGCGACGCGGACAGCCGCGTCATGTCGGCCGGCCCGACCTTGGCCGGATCGAACGGCAGCTTGCGCCGCTTGTCGTCGGATGGTTCCAGGAACGCGATCGCGTCGCGCACCTGCGTCTGCGCGTCGTCGTCGAGGCCGCCGGCCACGCGCCGCCACAGCGTCCACCACTCGGACCACACCTGCGCGTCGGTCACGTATTGAATCCCGTCGTCGAACAGCGGCCACAGCTGCTCGATCCGCCATGCGTCGAGCGGATGGCCGAAACCCGGACGCAGGCAATACCCGGCGAGATTCAGCCACGCGCGCTCGTGATCGGCCGAGCGGCGCCGCCGCCGCGCCCGCGCGAGCAATGCGTCGAACAGTTCGCGTGCGAGCGCGACGTCCCAGTCTTCGCGCGCGCCGAGCACCTGTTCAAGTTGCGCGCGCAACCGACGCGTATCTTTCGGCGTGACGCCCGCGGCCTTGCTGCCGAACGAGCGCTCGATCAGCTCGATCGCCTGGTCGAGCCTCGGATGCCGCGTGAGCGCGGCATCGTCGCCGTGAACCGGCGCATCGCCGCGCAACTGGAATTCGAGCCGCCAGCGGCGTGACGGATCGTCGGTTGCGATGCAATGCATTTCGAGCGTGCCGACCTCGGTCAGCGACGCGGTGAGTTTCACCGGCGTTTCGCGCGCGTCGCCGCCCGCCTTCGCATCGACGACCGTCGCGATCGGCGGCAGCCGCACGAAATCGCCGCCGTCCAGAGCGACGAGATCGCCCGGCTGGTACTTCGTGTCGGCCACCGTCGACACGAGGTGGAAACGCACCGGCTGCCCGAGCTGCAGCGCGAACGTGCGATCGTCGAGGCGGATCTCGCGGCCCTCTTCCGCGCCGCGCGGCAGCAGGCAGACGCCGCGGGTGGCTGCGTCGCCTTCGCCATCGTCGAGCACGAGGAAATAGCTGCGCGCGGAGCCGCCGCCGATGCGCGGCGCATGGCCCGCACGCGCAAGCCCGTAAGCCACCGCGCCGCGCGCGACGGCCACGTCCGGATGCGCGTTGTGCAGCACGTCGAGCGGCGCGCCGCGCCACGCGCCGAGCGTCTGCGCGAGACGGCCGGCGAGCGCGCCCGCGCGGAACACGCCGCCGTTGAGCAGCAGCGTGTCGGGCAGCGGGCCTTCCGCATGACGGTTCAGGAACGCGGCGACGTGCCGCGTGACGGCCGCGTCGCTCGCATACGGCAAGCCGAATTCGACGATCGCCGCGCGCGCACGGCGCGGCAATTCGCCGGCCTCGACCTGCGGAAAGAACCCGTCGACGACGATCTGCTCGACTTCCTGCCGCGTGAGCTCCGCCGAACGCGCGCCGCCGACGAGCTTGCTGCCCGCACCGAGCAGCGTGACGGTGACGGACGCCGGCGCGTCGTCGCCGAGCAGCCGTTCCTTCGCCGCGCGGCAGCGTTCGACGAGTTGCGACAGGCTCGCGGCCGACAGCCGCGTACCGGGCTCGGTCAGCCGCGACTCGACGAGGCGCGCGAGCGCGAGATCCATGTTGTCGCCGCCGAGCATCAGATGATTACCGACGCCGACGCGCGTGAAGGTCGGCTCGCCGTCGTCGCCGGGCGCGACGTCGACGAGCGTGAGATCGGTCGTGCCGCCGCCGACGTCGCAGATCAGCACGCGCCGCGGCGCGGCGAACGTGTCGCGCAACGTCGCGTGTTGGCCATACAACCAGTCGTAGAACGCGGCCTGCGGTTCTTCGAGCAGGCGCAGCGCCGGCAGCTTCGCGCGTTTGGCAGCTTCGACTGTCAACGCGCGTGCGCCGTCGTCGAACGACGCGGGCACCGTCAGGATCACGTGCTGCTTCGCAAGCGGCGCATCGGGAAAATGCGCGTCCCATGCGTCGCGCACATGCGCGAGGTAGCTCGCGCTCGCATCGACCGGCGACACCTTGTCGACGCCGTCGGCCGCGCCCCACGGCAGGATCGCCGCGAGCCGGTCGACTGAAGCATGCGACAGCCAGCTCTTCGCGCTGGTCACGAGCCGGCCCGGCACCTGCGCGCCGAGCGTGCGCGCGTAGCGGCCGATCACGGCCGGCGGCGCATCGGTCTTGCCCGATTGCGCGCTCGCCTTCGTGTTTACCTTCGGATCGGCCGCCCACGGCAGCCGCAGCGCGTCCGGCGGCAGCTCGCCCGCCGCCGGGTGATAGCGCACCGACGGCAGCAGCGGCTGCGCGGCCACCGCGCCGGGGCCGACCAGTTGCTCGACGTCGAACACGCGGATCGCGTCGGAACCGGCCTCGACGTACGCGACGACCGTATTGCTCGTGCCGAGGTCGATGCCGACCGTATAACGCTTCATCGCGCTCAGACGGCGCCGCGCACGTCGAACTCGACCTTCCAGCGCTCGTCCGTGCCGCTCGGGATCGCCTCGAGTTCGAGCGTGCCGGCCTCCGTCACGCGCGCATGCAGCTTCACCGGCACGACTTCGCCGACGGTACGCCCTTCGGCGGGCAGCGTCGCCTGGATTTCCTCCAGCTCCTGCAGCTCTTCCGCCGACCAGTAGTCGAGCAGCGTGCCGACCTGGTCCTGACGGCGCACCGACGATCCGAAGAAGCGGAACTGCACCGGTTCGCCGACGACGAGGCCGAACTCCTGCGGCGGCAGCGCCGCATCCGAGCCTTCCTCCATCCCGAACGGCGCGACGCACAGCGCCTGCACCGGCGGCTCCAGCCCCGGCACCGCGGGCATCGCCGATTCGATCGCGACGTAGTACGCACGCGCCGTGCCGCCGCGAATGCGCACGCCGCGGCCGCGCTTCACGTAGCCGTAGTAGGCCGCGCCGCGCGCGACCGCGAGATCGAGATCCGCGCCTTCGAGCAGGCGCGCGGGCGGCGCGCCTTCGGCGGCGAGCCAGCTATTGAGCGTATCGAGCACGCGCTGCGTGAGCAGCGTCGACTTGAACACGCCGCCGTTGAACAGCACGGCGGTCGGATGCAGGAACGTCGCGCCCTGCGGCAGCGTGCGCTGCACGCCTTCGAGCGTGTCGAGCGCCGCGACCTGGCGGCCGAGGAACGCCGCGAGATGGCGCGTGATGCCGGCGTCCTGCGCATACGGCAGGCCGAGCTGCGTCAGGCCGACGCGCGCACGGCTCACCGGGCGCGCGGCCGCATCGACTTGCGGGAAGAAGCCTTCGAGGATCGTCTGCGTGAGTTCCGCGCGCGTCAATTCCGTGCGGATCGAGCCGCCGATCAGCTTCGAGCCGCGGCTCGGCACGACGAGCGGCACCGCGTCGGTCGTCGGGTCGGACAGCAGCGTTTCCTTCGCCGAGCGGCACGCGTAGGTCAGCGCGCGCAGTTGCCACGGATCGGGCTGCGTGCCCTGCTGCGCGAGCTTGCGCGCGACCACGTGCGCGAGCGCGAGATCCATGTTGTCGCCGCCGAGCAGGATGTGCTCGCCGACGGCCACGCGATGCAGTTCGAGATTGCCGTCGCGCTCGACCACCGCGATCAGCGACAGGTCGGTCGTGCCGCCGCCGACGTCGACGCACAGGATCAGGTCGCCGACCTGCACCTGCTTGCGCCAGCCGCCCTGGCTCTTCTGGATCCAGCTGTAGAGCGCCGCTTGCGGCTCCTCGAGCAGCGTCATCCGCGAGTAGCCCGCGGCGCGCGCGGCTTCCGCCGTCAGTTCGCGCGCGGCCGGATCGAACGACGCGGGGATCGTGACCGTCACGTCCTGGTCGGCGAACGGCGCGTCGGGATGCGCGTGGTCCCACGCTTCGCGCAGGTGCGTCAGGTAGCGGATCGAGCTTTCCAGCGGCGACACGCGCGCCACTTCCGGCGGCGCATCGCTCGGCAGGATCGCCGCGCGGCGGTCGACGCCCGGGTGACACAGCCAGCTCTTCGCGCTCGACACGAGGCGGATCGGCGTGCCGGCGCCGCGCGTGCGCGCCATCTCGCCGACCGCGAAGCCGCGCGAATCCGTCCACGGCAGCGTCAGGTCGCCCTGCGTCAGTTCGCTTTCATGCGGCAGGTAGAGGAACGACGGCAGCAGGTCGCGCGATTCCAGCGCGCCGGGTGCGGTCAGTTGCGCGATCGGCAGCACCTGCTGCGTGATCGTTTCGCCGTCGCTCGTGCTGCTGTCGACGTACGACAGCGCGCAGTGGGTCGTCCCGAGGTCGATACCGATCGAATAGCGCGGATCGCTCACAGTTCCACCTCCGCCGGTGCGACGACCGATGCGTCGTGGCTGCCCGTCAGCTTCGGCAGGCGCACGTCGGATACGCGCCAGCCGCGATGGCTGACGGTGCCGGTGAACGGCGCGGAGCCGACCACGTTGCCGGTCACGCGCACGGCCGTCGCGTCGAAGCCGGCCGGCAGCGTCACGCGGCTGCCTTCGGCTTCGTCGCGCACCGGCACGATCGTGAAGTGTTCGCGCAGCGCGGCGCGGCAGCCGTCGTGCACGAGGCGCGCGGCCGCGCCGATGTCGGCGTCCGCGTAGCCGGCGATGTCTTCCTCGACGAAATCGATGAAGCGTGCGTCGCGTTGCAGCAGGCCGAGCAGTTGCAGCGCGGCCTGCGGGCTCGCTTCGCGCAGCTCGGGGGCCGGTGCCTTCACCGGCGCGGGTGCGACGGGCGCGGCAGCGGGCGCCGGGGCGGGCGCCGGGGCGGGCGCGACCGGGGCCGGCGCGCCATCGCGCACGCGCAGCACGCCGGCGGCGAACTCGCGATTGCCGAGCACGGAGAAGAACGTGCCGACGGCCAGCGACAGCCGGCCGAAAAAGGACAGGTTGGATTCGGGCATGGGGTCTGGACTCCTGTGGGCTCGCAGCACGGCGAGCGTTTCTTGCCTGGGCGCCGGGCGGCGGCGTGCGGCATGCGCACTGCCGCCGCCCGGCGCGTGATTCGAACGCGCCCTCGCGGGTGCGGAAAACCCGTATTTTGCCCTGTGGCGGGCGAACCGGGCAGAAGTTGGGGGACAGAACATGGCGGCGCGACGGTTTCGACCGCGCCGGCGCGCGTCGCGCGTGGGTTCGCGCCGTGTTGCGCTGCGTCAGCGCGGTTTGCGCAGCCGGGCCGCCTTCGCTTCGAAATCGCGCGACAGCATGCCGAGCGTGACTTCGCCGAAGCGCGCGAGCAACGACGCTTCGGCTTCCTTCAGCGTCGCCGACAGATGCGCGTTGACCGCCTGTTCGACCAGGCATTCGGGCGCATCCTCGGGCACCAGGTCGGAAAACAGCGGCGGCTCGCCCACCGCGCGATAGACGTCGAGCAGCGTGATGTCGTCGAGCGCGACGCTCAGCGCCCAGCCGCCGCCGTGCCCCTTCTCCGACTGCACGTAGCCGCCATCGCGCAACCCGCCGAGCAGGCGCCGCACGACGACCGGGTTCGTGCACAGCATCGTCGCGATCGTCTCCGACGTCAGCGGGCCGTCGGCCTGGTCCATGTGGAGATTATCGCCTTCTGATAAAGAGCATGGGATTGCAAGCTGTCAAGGAGTTGTCCGTTTGATAGGGCTTATCATATTCCACAGCGAAGATCTCCAGCCCAACCTCGCCAAATATCGCGCCCAATTCCTCGAGTGTATACAGCCAAACAATGGAATAAAACACTTTCGATCCGTGTGCCCACGTCACAACGAATTCATCTACATAGGTTCGCGCTGTTTCGTTATAGCCTGATGTGACGCGAAGATAGTGAGGCAGGGAAGAGAAGATCGAACGATCAAGCATTTGGACGGAGAACTGATGTCCGGTCTGCTGAGTCAGCTCGACATTCCTGATTTCCACCACTGCAACGCCTGTCGCACTCAACGCGCTGCAAATATTGGCAGCGACGCACCGGGCGCCTGCCTCATTGAACTGATTTAGCACTTCGTAGGGTAGGAGAACCAAGGTGCAAGAGCCGTCAATCCCAAGATCGTGGCGAATGTCAGCCATTCGAAACCTGTACCGTCTGTCACGCGAATATTCTTCGCAAGCGTGACGTATTGCGGCCGGACTGATGTCGAAACCCATATACTCCTGCATCTCCATCGGCACGCACCCCGCAACCACACCCGGCCCACAACCGAGGTGTGCAACTTTTTGGAAGATGTCTGCGCCCAGCCGACGCACTATCCGATCGATCTGCCCACGCACGAGATGTACCCTTCTGGCCCCCTGATCGGTATGCGGATCAAGCTGCAACGCGACGACACGTGCGCTAAAGTCGGGAGTCCCATATGGAAGCCCCTCCAGCACTCCAAGCTCTGAGCGGTTTGCTGTCCAGACGTTAAGCGTCACGGGCGAGAGTTCCCTGTCGATTGAGCGCGATTATGAAATCAAGAATAGAACTCCTGACCCGCTCCTCAACATCATGATGTTCATTTAGAAAGATCAGACTCTCAATACCCAGATCCGATTTGCAGTACGGAATAATTCTCTCGTATATCGCCTGAATAACGGCGAGCTCAACGGGTCGCTCGTAATGCCGCGTATGCTTGCTTCTGCGAAGTATGCGCTCATATGCAGTGGGAACGGCCGCATCCACATAGAGAATCGCATCGGGTAGCAAGGTATTCTCCCTCTTATGTTTCAAGAGCGTCTCTTCCGCTGATATGCCGTAGAGAGCCTCCTGATAGACAGCATCGCTGATAATATACCGATCCGAAATCACGGGACCCAAGTAAAGCGCTGGTTCGATCGTGGCCGACGCATGCAACCGCTTGTCGATGAAATAGGCTTCCGAAATCTCCGCGGGCTCCCGCTCACGCAGTCGCTCCCTGACGTCTACGATCACGCGCGACGCGCCAAGATCAAGCCAGGAATGCTGCCCCACCATCGAGCAATGCAGACCATGCTCCCAAAGCATCTTGTGTAGAAGATTCCGAATGGTCGACTTGCCGACGCCATCACATCCTTCAATTGCTATGAACGCGGCTTTAGTCATTGCATTCTTTCCTGAGCATGCCAAATGATAGATCACCAATACCGCACAGTGCGGAGAACCTGACGCCCGCTTTACGTTCGAATTCGTCGCATGCCACCTTGACGCCAGGCAATCCATTCCAGCTGCGAGGCGCTCGCTTGAGGTCGCAGTAGTCGTCAACAATTACGATGGCACCGTTCGCAAGGCGCGGATAGATCGTTTCAAGACTAATCTTGATGGATTCGTAGAAGTCGCCATCCAAATATGCGAAGGCAATCTGATCGGGAAGCTGTTCCGGCAGGGTCTTATCGAACCAACCCTTGTGAATTTCCGGCAGCGTACGGTCCCATTTTTTGAACGTCTCCTTCAGATCTGAAGCGGTGCAACGACAGTCACCCGCTCGCAAGTAGGCATCACGCTCTCCTGGAGCGGGCAAACCTTCGAAGCTGTCGTAGACATGAATCGTCTTGCCGACCTTGTAATAATCCAGAATCATCCGAAAGAAAACCGTAGTCTTTCCGGCGTTGCAGCCAAGCTCCACAACGTCTCCGGGTACCCTGGAAAACAGAACGGATGAAAACGCCCAGTACAGGTTGACCAACCGATCCAGATCGGACATGTTTGCGTTGTCGTCCGCCAATTGATAAATAATCTTGTTATCCATTTGCCGTCAAGAAGTTGATCAGTCTGCGCGCCTTGCCCTTTACTACGGGGCGCGTGCTGTGAATCGTCTGCGAACCATATAGCAACACGTCCCCGGCAGCTGGTTTTGCTGTCCAGGTAGTAGTACACAACGCTCGAAACCACGGAACGCTATTGTCGACGCCATAAGCAACAAATTCGTTTCTGTTCTCGCCGAAGAGATTTTCGTCTATGACTGTGCTTACCGCGAATTCCCCCCCTTCAAAATCATCATTCAACCACACCCCAATACCAGCAATCTGTTTCCGACTGTCCGTTGGTGAACTCACTCCGTCGATATGCGGGGTGATGTACTGGCCGACACCATATTCAACATAAATCCAGTCGCCGATTCCCGTCACCGACGGCAGGAGCCGCTGCACCAGCGGAAGCTGGCGCTGCACCGCGTTCGTGACAGCATCCGTAATGGACGCCGGAAGTGAGACCAGTTCGAGCCTGCCATTAGGCTCGTATATTGCCTTCAGTTCATCGACGCTGAAACCATCGGCGCTGTGCACACTGGCTTTGCGTCTCTGGTAGTCGGTTATAGATGGATCCAGCGTGTCGACATGCCGGTCGATCTCCATCAAGATCGTATTGACCTCCGCCATCGACAACAGTGGAAAACCGGAGACAAAGAGCGTTTCAAGGAGTGTATTCATCTGTCGTCTCGAAAGAGCACTGCATAAGATTTGTCATGGGATCGAATGGCGAATCGTAAATGAACAAGACCCTGTTCCAGCCCGGATACCAGCACGAGACAAGCTCCTGCGTATGAGGCAGATGGGGAAAGGATTGCAGAAACTGCAACAACTCTTCCGGTCCGACAGACACGGAGGTCGACCTGTGGTGGCCAGATCGGCGCCGAGCCTCACTCACGACGCTGTCGGCAAAGAGCTCGATCAGTGTCCGGAAGTCGCCAACACGGCGCCGCACATAGATGTCTGGTACGCCGTTCACAATATGCTCGGCAGAAATCCATTTGCAAATGAAACGGCATGCCGCGTTCCACAGCCCAGTTGCCGCCCCTTGCTCCGCGGTGATCTCCTCGAAGAATTCCAAGGTACTGTGTGAATCGCCCCCTGACGCGCGCGCTCCGTCTGCCCAACGTGCAGCGATATTCATCAAACCAGCTTCGCCTAGCATGCACTCTATCTGTCTTGCCCGCGCCTTCGATGCTTCCAGCACCGGTTCGATAAACATCAAGTAGTGGTGGATCGCACGACCGTCCACCAGCCTTGCCGATGCGAGGTGGATGGCCGTGGGCTCGTCAAACAGTGCGCTTTTGTCGACGTGATCGGCAACACATCTCATTCAAATCTCCGAATGCTCGCGCACGAAATGTTTCAACATGGGCAGGAAGAAATCGTGTCCACCGATCAGCGCGAATTCTTTTTCAAAAAGGGGAAGCCATTGAAGGCTGAGTTCAATTGGTTCGCCACCGGAACTTGGATGAGTCTCGAAATACGTCCAGCATTCCTTCATAGCAATGGAGTCACTCGCCATGATGTGCACAACATGCCGGTGCTGGATCTCGCTTCTTCCGAATTTCCTCATCGAATAGAAGTAGTCACCGAGGATGCGAACAACTTCTGCATCTTCGATGCCGCTTTCCTCGCGTAGCTCACGTAGCGCAGCGGCTTCAGGTGTTTCGTCCTGCTCCATCGTGCCGGCAACCACCTGCCGCCCGGCTTCCGGGAACATAGGCTGCGTGAAAGTGAGCAATTTATCTCGCCATGTAAGATAGACAAGTACTTTGTTCTTGATTTGCACGATAATTCTTCCAGTCGAAGTCACCCCCAATCCCGATGGGACAGGGGCTCCTCGCATTGATCAGTTATCCAAGTCGCTGCGCTGCGCTTCCGCAGAGACGCCCTGGCCAGTCACCGAATCAAGGATCGGTGCCCAACTCAGCGTCACCGCCGAAGTGTGCGCTGTCGTCTTGCCGCTCGATTCACCCAAGTCCAGCGCCTCAACACGCCGGACGAAGTCGGCGAAATTGTCTACGTTCATCAGTTAACTCCTTTAGGTTTAAGCGCGGACAAGTCCGCGCGGGTTTAAGCGTGGATTTGTCCGCGCTTTTTTGGATCACGTGAGATTCTCAATGCCACGATAATGGTTTTCCAGTGCGCCCCTGAGACGGATGTCGGATATTTCCCTGAGTACCTCATAGAACGATTGGTTCGCTTGCGACAACTTGAGAAGATGCTCGCGAAGTCGAAAATTAAGAACCTCGTAAGACTGGTCAACGAAATTCCCCTTCGCCAATTCACTCGCGAGGAATCTGGTCACTGTCGAAAACGCCACGACCGCATGCAGGAAATTGAATGCGGGACGCCACTCGCCCTTCCATGGTGAATGGAACCGCGTCTCACTGCGCACGATCACTTCCTCGCAGGCGACCAAAGCGTCGTTCAGCCAGCAGTGCGCCCCTTCGTGAACCAATGCCTCCTTCATCTGGAAGTCACTTGCCGTCTTCTCGATGAACACCGTCCCGGGAAGCTGGGCAACCGTGTAGCTACGATGGGTGTTCCGGCCCGACGCATCGCCAAACGAAACGACAATGCCGACCGGAAAATCCGCGCCAGCCGGCATGAACAACTCTGGTTCGCACACGATTCTCGCGATGCGTCCACGATAGCTGTCATCGCAGCACCGGGAATCCGCACCCAACACATATACGGCTGAACTAAAGTCACCACCAGGCGGTTCCCAGCAGGAAGTGGCATCTGCGAACAACGGCAGATCAGAGTTACTTCTTTCCAGTGCGAGTGCGTGGGACCGCGCACCTGCAATCAGCTCACTGGAATGCGTCAGCGCTCCGCGCCTCGCCCTGAATGCAATGTGATGCATTGAGGCATATCGCACCGGGAAACGGGCACCGTCCGACACGTTGGTGCATACGGGTATGTCAAGCCCGTCAAATATCTGAGTGAGCTGGTCGATTCGACGACTGCGATGATTGCGAATTGAACATTCGATTTTTTCAAATATCATAACATTATTCCATTTTCCGCTAGCGAGGAATTAATGTGATCGATAATCGTCGATCTATACCTGCAATACTCTTCTTCCATTTCCGTGCCCTCATACTTCAAACGCGTAGCAAGACACCCGCCTCCACACGTTGATTGATAGGCGCAGGAGTCACATACCTTCAGCAATCTTGAAACCCTTGTCCGCAGCGCATCGTTCCTTTGCCACCACAGAAAATCCTCCTTATTCGATATATACCGCATTTCAGAAATAAGGCCGAGCGGCATATCGATTTCGTCGCACGTACCAATTCGGCCATCTGGATAAAGCGTTACCGAGTAGGCGCATTTCTGCTCAGAGAAATGACAGGAACCCGGCGTGCGCCCAAGAAGCTTCCTGATGATGCTCATGAACGGCTCTATGCTGAATCGCTGATACAAGGAGGTCTTCGCCCAATGGTCATAGGCCGAGCAGAGGAATTCCGCGTATTGTTCCGGCGTAATGGCCCAGTCTGGACTTTCCTTTCCGCTGGTCAAACGTTGGATGGAAATGAAATTCCCTTTCGGCACACGCTTGAGTGTTACCCGATAGTCAAAACACGGAGCAAAGTTCAAAGCTCTAACGGCCTCGAAATTCGAGATGAAGTCCAACAGTCGTGGAGCGCTCGTGATCGACTTTCGTGTAATCACGCTGATGACTCCGACTTCGAGACCGTGATCGTGTAATCGCTGCATGGCGTCGCATACGGCGAGGAACGTGGAGTTGTCCCGGTAGTCAACCCGGAATCCGTTCAACTCTTCAGGCCCATCGATACTGATACCAATCTGAATCTCGGGCCATTCAATCGAGAAGAACGAGAGCCACTCGCCGCTCAAGAGTGTTCCATTTGTCTGTATCCCAACGCGAATACCGCCGCGGTATGCCCGCAATGCGGCGAATATGGATCGCATCCGCTCCATGCCGAAGAGCAGAGGCTCCCCTCCCAAGAGATGCACCGACAATGGTCGCGGCTCCAGGAGGGTCAACAGCGATACCAGCGACGCGGTGTCCAAATAGCTCGCCTGAGGATATGGCTTCCTCTTTTCATAGCAGTAGTAACAATTGATATTGCAGGTCTCGCCTGTGAGCTTAAGGATCAGTTCCATCGGCTCGTCGGCCTGCGGCAGCAAAACGTTCATTCGCTCCCCCCTTTTCCGTAGACGTTCTGTTCCTTCAATTTTGAGACGATATCTGCCACAACATCGCGCCGAGGAACCGTTATTCCGCTTGCCGAACAAAGGCTTTCCATCTCGCTCCGCAATTCATTGAGTGGCGTTTTTGCTGCCAGCAGCAGCATGCACGCCACCGCGATGTCGTTTACCTCGCGAAGCGATTGCTCCGTCCGGATATAGAAGCGCCCAAGGTGGCGAAAGATGTACCCGTCAAACCATTCCGGTCTACGCTGCAACTCTTCGAACGACAGCCTAGATTTCACGCCGAAATACAGCTCTAGCTGATTCTGCGCGACGAGTGCCATGACGTGGCGACACCACGTCTCGATCGTCGACTCCGAGTCGAAGGGAACGCGGAACTCCACGTCAAGATAGCTTTCCACGACATCCGGCCGCGCTTCGAACACGCGAGCAATACGTCGGGCCCGCCACTTCACCTTCGGATATGTGTCACCCTCAGTCGCAAGTAGGGCATCGAAGCTGAATCGGGCCAGCTCGCGCGTCTGCATCGTCAGCGTCAGCAAATCTCCACTGGCCTTGCAACCGACAATGTCCTCGAAAATATTTTCTCCAGCCTTTATGTAGAAGTCCGCCATCCTTCTCTGAAATGATTTCTTTCTACCGGCAATCAGAGAATCATGATATTCCCGTCCATGTAGCGGAATTCCGTTCAGGAGACGGTGAATAAATTCAAGTTTCCGGAGCGAATACAAATTGTAGTTTTCCGCGTCACATATTCCGAAAATCTTCGAGATACCTGCGTAGTTGAGCACCAAGACTTCGATTCGCCGCCCGTCAATCTGGCAGACGCGAAACTCCTCGTCCTCTCCCCACGAAGTCACACTCTCATTGGTCAATACGATGAAATCGAGGTCGGATGTTCTCGTCGACAAGCCTTCAGCGTAAGACCCAACAAGAAGCAACGCCTTGCAGCGCTGGATATCGCAGGGCTGGATCGACAATCCATTCGCTAGCCTGCCAAGATCCGGCAAAGAAAAGGCTTCCTTCGAGACACTCATTTGGTTCCTTGCATTTGGAGGAGATTTGATAGCGACGACATTGGGAACACTGCTCCTGTGCCAGATTCAACGCATGGACATATCGCCTCCCACGGCCTGATAGAGCGCGACAAAGTTCTGCAGCTGGCTCAGGCGCGTCTGCGCCCAGAGGAGTTCCGCGGTACGGTGTGACTCTTGGGCATCGAGCCACGTGCGCAGCGCGACCGCACCCGCACGATAACGAGTCTCGTAAAGACGCTCGGCCTCTCGCGCGGCGGTTAGGTTCAAAGCCCGAAGATCGGCCTGCTCGGCCAAGCGGACTCGTGCAGACAGCGCATTTTCCACGTCAGCGAAGGCCTGATAGAGCGCTTGGCGAAATCCGATGACCGCCGACTCGTACTCCACTTGCGCGATGCGCGTGTCGACGCGCATCGCCTTAAGATTGAGAAATGGCAAGTTCAGGCCAGCGCCAAGGATCGCCACCGGATTCGCCAGCAGGCTACCGAGCGAGGTGCTGCTCGATCCCACCGCACTGGTCAGCGAGAGGTTCGGGTAGTAGCTAGTGCGAACCACGTCGACATTGGCAAGACTCTGGCGCAACCGGAGTTCGGCAGCACGCATATCAGGGCGTCGCCCCAGCAGATCCGCAGGCAGCCCGCCCTCCACTAACGGCAATGTTCCGGCTGGCAATGCTGGCGGCTCCTGACCGAGCACCTCTTCCAGCACATTGCTGCCCGGCGCCGCGTTGAACATAATCGCCAGCGCGTTGCGCGTTTCGACCTGAGACTGACGCAACTGCGACAGGCTGCTCTTTTGCGTCAGAACCGTCTGCTCCGCTTCCCGACGCTCGAGCGCGGATACGATCCCCGCCAGATTCTGGGCATTTACGAGTTGTTGCGTGTGCAATGCCGTCGCGAGGCTCTGCTCTTCGGAGGCCAGCCGCTGGTTGAGGTACGCCAGGCGCCAGTAAAGGTTCGCCGCGGTGGCGATCACATTGAGGCGTGCTGTTTCGCGATCCGCCTCGGACGCCAGAAGTGCCCATTCAGCGATGCTCCGCTGCTGCGCAAGTCGGCCCCACAGGTCGATCGTGTAACTGACAGTTCCGCGCGACATGCCGATGTTGTTCCGGGTCGCCTCGCCGCTATCCAAGTGAAAATCACGACGGACATTAACGCCAGCCTCGGCCCCCAACTGGAGCGGATCGCCCGCGAGTCCGGCGCGAATCTCGGCCTTCCACACGTTCAGCGCGGCGGTGGCGAGATCGTTGTTGCGCGACAGCACCTCGGCAATGAGTCGTTCGAGCCGCGCATCGCCAAAACGCGTCCACCACGGCACCGCATCCGGCGTCGTATGTCCGTCCACGACGTTCGCCTGAACCCAACGCGCCGGCACATCGAGCGATGGCCGTTCATAGACACTACCCGCGCACCCAGTCAACACGGCGCTGAACGGGATCAATGCGCCGACAAAGCAATGTTTCAGCCGAGGGAAGGTGATCTGACACGTCGCATGCGCGACAACTGGCGACGTGCGGCGAGGCTTGCCAGGAATAGGCATGTTGCGCACGTTATTCCCGTGAGGCAGATCCTTGTTTGTAAACGGCATGATTACACTCGAGACCCAATCACAAGACACAATTCAGACATCACGTCACCATTGAAGACAGATATTGCGAACATGAGGACTGCCCCTCCAGACGAAGCCTGGCCGACCACTTGCCTGCCACCACGGGCCCGGCTATATCGACAATCCATTGAGAGATTCAAGCAACGACATCGCCTCCGTCGGCGTGAGAATCGAATCAATCTTTCCGTCCTTCATCAGCATGATCCTGTCCGCGGAAAGGACCGTCTCCGGACGGTGGGCGATGATGATGCGCGTGATCTTCAGCGACTTGATCGCCCGATTCACCGCCTTCTCGTTTGACACATCCAGATGACTGGTTGCCTCATCCAGCAACAGAATCTTCGGACGCTTGTAAAGCGCCCGCGCCAGCAAAATGCGCTGCTTCTGACCACCGGACAGAACCGCGCCCATGTCGCCCACGAGAGTCGCGTACTTCATCGGCATGGCGTCGATTTCATCCTCGATGTTGGCCATTGCCGCGCACTTGGCAATCCACTCACGATCCGGACGCGCATCGAATCCCGAGATGTTTTCCGCGATGGATCCGCCAAACAGGATGTCATCCTGCAGCACGGTTCCGAATACGCTGCGGACCTTCTCCACGCTCATCGACTCGACATTCTCCCCGCCAATGAGGATTCGCCCCTTGGCCCCCTGGTAGATGCCGAGAATGACGTTGAAGATCGTCGACTTGCCGCATCCAGAAGGCCCGATGATGGCCACCGATTCGCCTTCCTCGACCTTGAAGTTCAATCCGTCGATTACGTTTCGTTCGAATAGCGAATACTGGAAGAACAGGTCCTTGCACTCGAGGCTGCCAGGTAACCTGGCGATATCGCATTCGAGGTCACCGCGCGTTTCCTCCGGCCTTGAAAGCACGATGTCGCCGAGCCGGTCGGCCTGGAGCTGCATGTTCTGAATGACAAACACGTTGTCGATGAGCGCGATCACGCGGCTTTCGAATAGCAGCTTGTAGCCGAGGAAGGCAATCAGTGCACCCACCGTGTATTTCCGATCGATGACCAGGACCGCACCGCACCAGACCACCACGATGTTCTGGACGTCAAAGATCAAGGTCCTGGCGAACTTCAGCCAGATGTCGATTTTCAGTGTCTGGAGCTTGGCATTCGTTTGATTGACGAACAGCGAGATCCAGCTGAGCCGGCGTTCCGCTTGCTGGCCATAGAGCTTGACCTGCCGGATGCCACGAATGGTCTCGAGCAGGTAGGAGCTCTGCTTCGCCCCATGGACGATCTCATTTCTCGATGCGCCCAGAATCGAGGCGTTGAGCAGCCAGCGCACCGCGATGTACAGCAGCGCGCTAACCAGAACCAGGGTGCCCAGCAACGGTTGGTAAATGAACAGCACGAGCAGGATGACGATGGAGAATGTGCCATCAAGCACCGATTCGACGAATGACGTGGTCAGCATTCGCTGAATGAAGTCAATGGCGCCGAATCGGGACAGCACGTCGCCCATGTGCCGCTTCTCGTAGTATTCGAGCGGCAAGGCGAGCATGTGCTCCAGGACATTGTCTTTCCACTGAACGTTCAGGCTGGTGCTCAGATACATCAGGAACCAGCTGCGCACCGAGCCGATGAAGTTCTTGAGCAAATAGACCATCCCGAAGCCTGCCGCGAACGCGGCGATGACATACTGATCGTTTGTGCCGATCGCACTGTCGATGACCAGCTGGATGTAATAGGGCGAAAGTGCCACGAGAAACTCCAGCCCGATCGCCAAAAACAGGATCGTGACGAGCGCCCTCATCTGCCCCCGCAGATTGCCGATCAGATGTCTCAGGGGAATGTTCTTCTGCGGCTCGACGACGATGAACTCCGGATCCGGCCATACCTCGATGGCCACCCCGGTGAACGCTCGGGACAAGTCCCTCAGCTCGATTTTTCTCTCGCCGTATGCAGGATCGATGATGATGGCGTGCTCGGCGCCGATTTGCTTCAGCACGACAAAATGATTGAAGTTCCAGTGCAGGATGCACGGGAGCTTGATCTGCTCGAGACCCGCAATTTCGGTACGGATCGGCCGGCTCGACAAGCCGTTGTGCTTGCACACGCGGAGCAGCGATCCAAGCGAGATCCCCTTCAGCGACACGGAAAACTTGAGCCGGAGGTCGCGCAGCGTCACGTGATGGCCATGGTAATTGGCCAGCATCGCCACGCACGCGAGACCACATTCCGTCGACTCGGTCTGCAGGACCGTCGGGAATCGGGTACCGAATATACGTTCGAAGTATGCCTTCTTTTCCATTGCTTACTGTTTGATTCTTTCCGACGCAGCGAAGAGCGGGCGCATGAGCCACTGATAGATTCGATGTTGTTCCACCATGACGTCCGCATCGATCATCAGCCCTGGCTTGAGCGCGTAGCGCATGCCATTTCCGCTCACGAACTGCCGCTCGACCCGAACCTTCACCAGATACATCGGCTCCGTTACAGACAGCTTGGATCCCAATGCGATTTCGTCCGGCATCAGTGACGTTTCGGATATCGAATAGACAATTCCCTTACCCTGGCCGAACTGCTGATACGGGAAAGCCGAATAGCGCAGATAGACGACGTCGCCCTTTTTCACGAAGCCAATGGCGGCGGCCGGAACGAGAAGCCGGGCTTCGATCTCCGCCTGCGAAGGCACTACGAACGAGACGGGCTTGGTGCTGTCGTAGTAGGAACCGTCGACCCCCTGGATCGCCGTGACCTTTCCCGATGCAGGCGCCTTGATGATGGCGCCCTTCTGGTACTCGGCGGCGAGAATTTGCTCTTCAAGCGCCAACAACTCGCCCTTGATCGACAAGGTGCGCTTCCCGAACTCCGACTCCTCCTTGTCCCTTTCGAAGGAAAGATTCGAGAGGTCCCGACTCAAAGTTTCCGACAATCTTTGCCGTTCGTTGTAGTCGATCCTGCTGTTGAACGCCAGGATCGCCTTTTCTGCCATCGCATCCTCAGAGATCGCCTCCTGGGCCCGCGCCGCTTCGTACCGCCTCAAGCTTGCCGACAGCAACTTATTCTTGTTCCGCACCTCTTCAATCTGCGCGCCAAGCAGCTTCAGCTCATTCTGCTTCGAGCGAATCTGATATTCGATGTTCTTCAGGCTATGCACGTAGGTCGACTTCTCGCTCTCGAGCTGCCGTTGCAGCAGTTCCTTTCGCTCGTTGAGCAGGTTGATCGCCTCGGTCGAGGTTCCCCGGTTGGCTAGGCCAAAGACTTCGGTCGACACCCGGAACAGCGGCGCGCCCTTCTTTACGATTTCGTCTTCCTTCACGAAGTACTTGTTGATGATCCCCGGCTTCGGCAGATACACCGGTATCGCGCCGAGCGTCGAGAACAGCTCTCCCTTTACCGCGACTCGTCTCGTGTAGGACCCGAAGATCAGGACCAGCAGGAGAGACAGGATGCAAACGAACAGCAACACGAGTATCTTTTTATACGACCGCGGAAGAAACAGCAGGACGTCGCCATAGAGATTCCTCGCGTCCTTGCGTGCCTCGAGCGCTTCCTTCCTGAATAGTTCTCTCTTGTCCATCGACACCAATCATCAATCCGCTATTCCGGCCATCGGCCAAAAAATATGTCCAAATCAGCCGTTAGATAGCCGTCGTCCGCGACGTGCTCGGTAACGAATCGCCGATGACGCTCGATGAGCCGCAGCATCCCGGATTTGAGTCTCTCTCGGTGTGCCCTTCGTGCCTCGGTATCGCGAACGCTCGTCATGATGTACGCGTTCGCCGATTCACACAGTCGCTCCGCTGACGCACGATCGATCAGCAGCGCCCCGGACAGATTGCGGGCTCGCCTGAAGAGAAGATGCTCGAAGGGTCGCTCGTCCAGCGACAGCTTCCTGGCCACCAGGCAATGCGTCGTGGCGAAGCGCGAAAGCGGCTCCTTGAGGTTCCCGCGGCCGCTCTCATTGATCTGGCGCCAGGAACGGCAACGCGCTGTTTCGTAGATCAGGCCATGGAATTCGAGACTCATCATGACTTGAGCCGCTTGAATCACCCTGTCCATTTCCTGTTGGGACAGGACAGCATCCGTGAATCGGGCCGCATCTCCATCGTCAGGCAGCAGCGCTTGCCGGACGATGGAGAGGTATTTGACGATGGTTGCCCTGGATGCGGCACACGCTTCATTCATGCCGACGAGATATCCGCCTTCATCCGCGTAGCAATAGATCTCCTCAGGCGTCAGGTCGACCTCGGCCAAGGCACCCTGATGTTCGAATGCCATGATGGCAAACAGATTGACCAGCCCATGAAAGAAGCGCGAGGCAATCGAGCACATCGCTGGCACGTCGACCTGCCGGCCAAACACTTGATTGACAAAATAGATTTCCGGCGACTTGTAGCACACGTAAGCGAGCGTATACATGTCGCCGACACTGCCCCCTGTCTCGCCGATGATTTTTCGATCGCGCAGAAGCGAGGCAGTTTCCCGGATGAATGCAATCACTTCGTTCTGGTGCCGCATAAGTGCCTGGAGCGATTCCACGTTGACCGGCTTATGGGTATTCGCTCGTGAGTCTCGGTAAGGACACGCCCGGTAAGCCGAGCTACCGGGTTTGTACAACATCGATCTGCCTTCCAGAACCGGACGACCGTCTTCGTCCAGGCAATCAGGAGGACAGAAAAACATGAAAGCCTTGTTCTGCCTCATGAACTCGATGTCGAATGGATAGGGAAGCTCGGCTTTCATCATTTTGAAGCAATATCCTACAATCGAACTACGGTTATCTCGCCAATCACCAACCGCTTAATCGAACACCCGATTCAAACCGAATCCGGGACTAATCATGTAAACTTTCCACTGCGTGACAGAACGATGCCGTGCCGGATACCGGTGAACCACACCATCCGCACCAAGAAATCTTTCTTTTTAAATAATTTCGATTGTTCCGTTTATCGCTAGCGAATAAAGAACTTCGGACAGCTCGGTACGCGTACGATCCGGAAATTTCTCTTCGATTTGAGAAACGTTCACGTGTGGATTCGTGACCAGAAAATCTTTCAGAGGCTGCAGGTCGTCCTGAAACCACACCTTGCCGTTGCTCGTGACAAGGTAATCGTCTGAAAGATCGCTTCTCAACACGTTGAGACGTAGCTGCGTGTCACACTCGAGCGCATTGACGCTCGCGTTGCCAAGCGTTTCGAGGTTCAGTCGCGTCTCGAGGATTTGATCCGCTACGTGTGATTCCATGAACTCGCGGTAGCACACGGGATCATTCATGCGCTCGGAGATTACTTCCGCAAGCAGACGAATCGCTTCCTTGTCCTGTGCATAATTTTCAAGCGCCATCCGCGCGTGAATACACTCGGGCAACTTCCGGAATACCCATTTTGCGTAATCGATACCAAATGCCGGGAACGTACCGATAGCGAGGTGCACTGTCGGCTCCCCAAGTGGCGTAACGTTGTGCCACCAGCCTCGAGGAATATAAAAGACATCACCTTCCTCGAGAACGAAATCGAGATAAGGTTCATCCGGACAAGGATATTTGTGTTCGATATATTTACTTTGATGCATGTATAGCGGTGCCTCGAAGGAGGGGAAATACACGATCCAGCGTTTTCTTCCCTTCAGCTGCACCGCGAAAACGTCTCTGGAATCCCAATGTTCACGGTAGGAATCCGTCTTCCCAAATGCAACATATGCGGAGGTGACGGTCTGGCGCCCGGTAAACTGTGCGACGTCCTTCGCATAGTCATTGAACTTCGGTTCATCGTAGATATGATTGGCGACCAGTGTCCCGCCCTGGCGCAGGAAACCATAGAGAGCAGGCCTGTTCAACTTGCGCCGCACGTCCCCGACATGAAAGTACGTGTGCACGTACTTCTCCTTGTCGACATTTCCACTCGGGAATGAAACACGGAAGTGTTCAGACTGAGGATCGCACCTGGAGATGATGTCGTTGATGTCTGCCCAGTGAACGCTCGACGTATCAACCGCCCCCTTGATAATAAAGGGAAATCGCTCTTGATACTTCTGCTTGAATTCATCGGCGCTGATCTTGAAATTAATTTTCATTTTTACGAAGTCTATTTCAGCTCTGCAGGTTCTTTGCAGCAGCAGTCAAGAAAAAGGCAGTCAATGCAACATCTCCTGCGCGCACAATTCCCAACGAACTGGTTGAGTTCTCTCGATTCGAGTATGCAAATCTTACCGATGGCACTTGAATCTCACACTTTCTCTTTCAACACTTTGATATTTTGACTGCGTAAGACCGGAGATTTGCTGCCAGAAGGTGATCTGGCAGCCGAGTCACTGGTTAGCTGGTTAGTTTCATTTACGCGTACGCGGTCCCGGAATAGCGCCCGCCTGACTTCGATGCGCCCGAGATGAGCAGGATCTCATCAGACGTCAACTCGCGGGCGAAGGCATCCATCAAATCATCATAACTGGCACGACTGCTTTCAAGCCGCTCAAGATTGAGCTGATTCGCTACCGATTCGATTCTAATCTTCGAGTGCAGCTGCAGGTTGCTTCCTGACATTTTTACTTCTCCTTGAGTTATAAAAATTAAAAGCTTGCGTGGTTTAGTAAAATTTCTGACGAAAAAAGACAATCCGTCTCAAACACACGACCGCACCGCAACCTCGAATCCACTTCCATGCCTTCGAATCGAACGGCCTGAATTTGAGATAGATGGCCATTAAGCCGTTGGTTGGCACATCACAATATTTCATTTCCATTACGAAATACTGTGCTGCGAATGCTAGTCCAATTCATATGCCCTACACAAGCAGACGAAATTGGTCGGAGGAGTCAACGGATCGCCTTCAGAAGACTCAAAGACGTCAGGATCTGGTTCCTTGCAATCCGAGTTCACCATAGGCTTGGTCGCTCAATGCCAGGCTGACCGCGCTGCTGTCGCAGTTCTTGACTGAGGCAGGTTCGAAAAAGTGGCCGCCGACGTTTCGTAAAATCGGGAGGCGCAGGCAACCAATCCTAGAATTTGCAGCCCCATTAAAACTTGAAAAAATGTGAACGAAGAGCGGCACAGACCACAGACGATCGTCCGGAAATGTCTTGATGCGTAGATGGATGTGGAACTGCTTCCGTGCTCGGGCAAGGCGTCGCATAGATTGAGCCTATCAATTTCCCTAATCAATATATGAGAAAGAAATCACATTCATTGAGAACCTACGGCTCGCCGAACGCTGGGGCATCAGCGTGCTGCATTGTCCGTACTGCCATGGATATGAAGTCAGCGGCCAGCGGCTCGGCGTGCTCGCCACGCATCCGCTGTCGGTCCATCAGGCGATCCTGATTCCGGACTGGGGCCCGACGACGTGGTTCACGCAGCGCGTGGTCGAGCCGAACGACGAAGAAGCCGCGTTGCTCGCCGCGCGCGGCGTGCGCATCGAACGCTCGCCGGTCGTCGAGATCCTCGGCGATGCGCCGCGTATCGACGCGCTGCGGCTCGCCGACGGGCAGGTCGTGCCGATCGACGCGTTGTTCGTCGGCGCGCGCACCGACATGGCGAGCGACCTCGCGCAGCAGCTCGGCTGCGCGTTCGACGAAGGGCCGCTCGGCACCGCGATTCGCGTCGATACGTGGAAACAGACGAGCGTCGCCGGCGTGTATGCGGCCGGCGACGCGTCGAGCCTGATGACCAATGCGACGTTCGCCTCGGCATCGGGCGTGGCGGCCGGCGTGGGTGCACATCGATCGCTGATTTTCGGGCTTCATGCGTAGGCAGGCATGCAGCCGGGCGTCACGGTCGATCGGGAAATTCGACGTATCGGGCGAAGGCGACACGCGCGTTCCGGCCTCCTGGTCGTCGTGCCACCACGGCGCGCTGATGGCTTCCCCGCGCGATGTGCGGTTTAATGCTCGACACCCTCCGCATTAAGAGCCATGAAATGCTCGACCTCGACGACCTTCGACTCGTTCGCGCGATCGGCACGTCGCGCTCCCTCGCCGCTGCCGCGCGCCTGCTCGACCTCACGCCGCCCGCGGTCACGATCCGCCTGCAGCGGATGGAAGCACGCCTGAACGCAAGGCTCGCCGTGCGGCAGCCGAAAGGCATTGCGCTGACCGACGAAGGGCAGCGGCTGTACCAGGAAGCCGTCGGCATTCTCGAGCGCGTGGAGGCGCTGCCGGTCAGCATCGCGGGCGACCACGGCGACGTGCAGGGCACGCTGCGCGTCGTCGCCCCGCTCGGCTTCGGCCGCAAGTACGTCGCGCGGATCGTGCGCGACGTGCAGCGCGCGCATCCGAAGCTCGAAATCTCGCTCCACCTGTCGGAAAGCCCGTTGACCAGTGCATCGGGGGCCGACGTGGTCGTCCATGTCGGCAGCCTCAGGTCGTCTTCGTGGATCGGCTATCCGCTCGCGCCCAACGAGCGCTTCCTGTGCGCGAGCCCCGGCTACGCGCGCCGCCTCAAGGATCTGAATCATCCGTCCGACCTGACCCGCTACGACTGCCTGTGCCTGCGCGAAAACGACGAAGACATCCCGCGCTGGCGCTTCTCGCCCGGTCGCGGCGTCAAGGGCGAACCGCGGCGGGCGACCGTCATCCGCGTCACCGGCGCGCTGTCGTCCAACGACGGCACCGTCATCACCGAATGGGCGCTGGCCGGGCTCGGCATCGTCGAGCGCTCCGAGTGGGACGTCGCCCCGCTCCTCGCGAACGGCAAGCTCGTCCGGTTGCTGCCCGGCTGGAGCCTGCCGCCCGCGCCGGTGACGGCGCTGTTGCCGTCGCGTACCGGCCGCTCCGCGCGGCAGCGGGTGTTTCTCGACGCGGCGCGGCAGTTTCTCGACCCGCCGCCGTGGCGCGGCAAAGCGTGAGCCGGGGCCGCGATCCACGAGATTCACGACGGATTAAATTCGGCTTAATGGCAGATTAGTTCCGCATTAAACATGATGCGGACCAGCTGCCCTACAGTGTCCGCATCGGCAACCTCGCAATCGGACGCATCGTGGACCTTCACACCCTCAACACCCCCGCCGCCTTGATCGATGTCGGCCGCATGCAGCACAACATCGCGCGCATGCAGACGCATCTGGACGCGCTCGGCGTGCGGTTCCGGCCGCACGTCAAGACCACCAAATGCCGGCAAGTCGTCGACGCGCAGATCGCGGCGGGCGCGCAGGGCATCACGGTATCGACGCTCAAGGAAGCCGAGCAATTCTTCGCGGACGGGATCCGCGACATCGTCTACGCAGTCGGCATGGTGCCCGCGAAGCTCGGCCAGGCGCTCGCGCTGCGCCGACAAGGCTGCGACCTGAAGATCGTCGCCGATAGCCTCCAGGCCGCCCACGCGATCGCCGCGTTCGGGCGCGAGCACGGCGAACGTTTCGACGTGTGGATCGAGGTCGACGTCGACGGCCACCGCTCGGGCATCCCGCCGGAAGCCGACCTGCTGATCGACGTCGGCCGCGCGCTGACCGAAGGCGGCATGCTGCTCGGCGGCGTGCTCGCTCACGCGGGCTCCAGCTACGAATACGACACGCACGCGGCACTCGTCGCGATCGCCGAGCAGGAGCGCAGCCGCACCGTGCGGGCCGCGGAGCGCCTGCGGGCCGCCGGGTTGCCGTGCCCGGTCGTGAGCATCGGGTCGACGCCCACCGCGCTGGCCACGGAACGGCTCGACGGCGTGACCGAAGTGCGCGCCGGCGTGTACGTGATGTTCGACCTCGTGATGCACAACATCGGCGTGTGCGAGCCGTCCGACATCGCGCTGTCGGTGCTGACCACCGTGATCGGCCACCAGGAAGAGAAAGGCTGGGCGATCGTCGACGCGGGCTGGATGGCGATGAGCCGAGACCGCGGCACGCAGCGCCAGGCGCGCGATTTCGGCTATGGGCAGGTCTGCACCGAAGCCGGCGACGTGCTCGGCGGCTACCTGCTGAGCGCCGCAAACCAGGAACACGGGATCGTGTCGCGCGCGGGCACGCCGGATACGGGCATCGCGCAGCGGTTTCCGATCGGCACGCGGCTGCGCATCCTGCCGAATCACGCGTGCGCGACCGGCGCGCAACATCCCGAATACCAGGCCATTGGCGACGACGGCGCCGCGCAGACGTGGCCTCGGTTCTACGGGTGGTGAGCGACGGCCGGCTTCCATGCCGTGCCATCCGTACATTGACTATTAATCCAATTTTAGACAAACTTTAAAACATTCTCGATTCGTCTCGTACCGAACAGCCCCCGACCATGCCGACCGACGCCCGCCTCCTTCTCCTCGACCGCGATGCCGTCGAGCCCGCCCTGCAGGCCGAGCAAGTGATGGCGGCCGTGCGCGAAGCCTTCGTGCTGCACAGTCAAAGGGCCGGACGCGTATTTCCGGTGGTGCGCGAGAAGCTGCATACCGGCGGCGTGTTCGGCATCAAGTCGGGCGACGTCGCCGGCCAGGATCTGCTCGGCTTCAAGGCGGCCGGGTTCTGGCCCGCCAATCGAACCGTCGGCGGCGAGCCGCATCAGGCCACCGTCGCGTTGTTCGATCCGGCGACGGGCCGCCCGCTGTGCATCATGGACGGCAACGCGATCACCACCGCACGGACCGGCGCCGCCGGTGGCCTCGGGCTGCAGCAGCTCGCGCGGCGCGACAGCACGCGGCTCTGCGTGTTCGGCACCGGCGTGCAGGCGCGCGTGCAGCTCGACTACGCGCTCACGCTGCTGCCGCAGCGGTGCACGGTGCAGTACGTGACCGTCAGCGGCGAGCCGGACCCGGCGTTCGAAGCGCACTTCGTCGAACGGTGCACGATCGGCGTCGCGCGCGACCGGAACGATGCGGTGGCCCATAGCGACGTGGTGATCACGGCCACGCCCGGCGGCGGCGCGTTGTTCGACGCGGATGCCGTGCAACCGGGCACCCACCTGACCTGCGTCGGTGCCGACACCGCGGGCAAGCGCGAATTGCCGGCCGGCGTGCTGGAACGCGCGCGCATCGTCGTCGACGATCACGATCAGGCGCGCGGCATCGGCGAGTGCCAGTGGGCGCCGGATTTGCCGCGCACGGAAATCGGTGACATCCTCGCGGGTGCGACATCGGTCGACCGTGCCGCGCACGAGATCACCGTCTTCGACATGACGGGGCTCGCGCTGCAGGATTTGACCGTCGCGCGCTTCCTGTATCGACACGCGCTCGACAACGGCACCGGCACCTCCGTTCCGTGGCCCTGGTAAAACGACTTCCCGCTTTCAACCGCCATGCGTCTCGCCAAAGTTTCCGCCCTCTCGTTCGACCTCGACGATACCTTGTGGCCGTTCGGCCCGTCCGTCGTACGGGCCGAGGCGACGCTGCGCGCATGGCTGATCGAGCACGCGCCCAACACAGCAAGCGTGCTGCCGACGCAACAGGCGCTCAGTGCGCTACGTGAGGAATACGAACGGTTGTGCCCGGATCTCGCCAGCGACTATCGCGCGATGCGAATCGGCTCGATCCGGCTTGCGCTGGAACGCGCGAACGAAGATGTCTCGCTGACCGATCGCGCCTACGACGTCTTCTATGCGGCGCGCAACCGCGTTGAGTTCTACGAAGACGCACTGCCGGCGCTCGCGTGGTTGAGCGCGCGCTTTCCGTTGATCGCGGTCACCAACGGCAACGCCGACCTCCGGTTGACCGGCGGCGGCGAATTCTTCCGCACGACGCTCAGCGCGCGTGCATTCGGCTTCGCCAAGCCGGAACCCGAGATCTTCCATGCGGCGGCGGACGCACTCGGCGTGCGGCCGGCCGAATTGCTGCATGTCGGCGACGACTTCCACCTCGATATCGTCGGCGCGTTGAATGCGGGGCTTCAGGCCGCGTGGGTCGTGCGCGAGCCGCGGGTGGACGGAGAACAGGCGCCGCAGCATGCGGTAACGCCGCATCTTATGTTGCGAGATCTGGCGATGCTGTGTCGTGCGCTGGGCGGGCCCGACACCGTTTCGTGATCGCAGGCGGGCGTAGCGGGTCATGCCGCCGCCGGGCATGACCCGCTTACCCGTTTGGCTTTCACGCCGCCTTCCTCGCGTCCGCGATCCGCTGCGGCGCCTTTGGCCGCGCATACAGGCGTTCGAGATACGCACGCAATTGCGGGAACGGTTCGATCAGATGGCATTCGCTCGCCCAGTCGATCAGGTAGGCCGTCACGCAATCGGCCACCGTCAGCGAATCGCCGACGATGAACTCACGCCCTTCCAGATGCTTGTCGAGAATCACGGCCATCGTCGCAAAATCCTCGCGCGCCAGTTCGATATCGGCCGGCGAGCGCTTCTCCGGCGGATAGAGGAACGTATGCCGCGTGATCCGCCACAGCGGCTGCTCCAGCTCCGTCACCGCGAACATGATCCATCGATAGGCCTCCGCCCGCAGCGCCGGATCGACGGGCAGCAGCGCCTTCTCCGGGTACTTGTCCGCGAGATACAGCACGATCGCGGCCGACTCGGGAATCACGAGGTCGCCGTCCACCAGCACGGGCACCTTGCCGGCCGGATTCAGGCGCAGGAATTCGGGCCGCTTGTGCGCGCCCTCGAGCAGGTTGACCGACACGAATTCGAAATCCGCATCCAGTTCCTTCAGCCCCCACAGCGCGCGTTGCGAGCGGGTGCCGGCAAATCCGTAAAGCTTCATCGTCAGTCTCCATCCAGAATGTCGTAAAAATGTCTGCCGCATGCCGGGCGCGACACATCGCGCGCTGCGACGCGCGGCGCCCCGCAGCGCGCGTCGCTCATGCGCCGGGAATCGCCAGCACCGGCATCACGTCGACCGACTCGCCCGGGAACAGCGTGAAATGCGGATGACCTTCGAACAGCGCGGCGGCCGCGTCGTGCGACGCCGCCCGCACGACGGTGAAGCCGGTCAGCGCATTGGTCGTGTCACGGATGCCGCCTGCGTCGATGGCCTTGGTCTTGCCGAGCGGCCCGCCCAGCTCGACGATCGCGTCGCGATGCCGCTCGACCCACGCATGCCACGCGGCGATGCCGTCGCGCTCGCGCGTGCGCCGCTCGTCCTCCGGCAGCGCGAGCCATGCCTTCATCGCCGGGCTATCCTGGCTCCCGAGAAATACGGCGAGATACAACTGGGGTTGCGTACTCATGCCTTCTCCTCCGATGGCGGACACGGCGGGTTGCCGCGCCTCGACCTTGACAAGATAGGTTGATATCAACACAATTGCAACATGGCACGAAAAGAAAAGCTTCCCTTCGAAACGACGCTGATGGTGCGCGATTGCTGCCTGTGCCTGCACATGCAGCGCGCGGCGCGCAATCTCGCGCGCATCTTCGACGACGTGCTGCGCCCGCTCGACCTCACCAACGGCCAGTTTTCGCTGCTGATGTCGTTGAACCGGCCGCAGCCGGCCCCGATGAAATCGGTCGCGTCGCTGCTCGCGATGGACCGCACCACGCTCACGGCCGCGCTCAAGCCGCTCGAGCGGCGCGGCCTCGTCACGATCGAACAGGATCCGGACGACCGGCGCAGCCGCCTGCTTGAACTGACGCCGGCCGGGCACGACCTGCTGGCCGAAGCGTTCCCGCTGTGGCAGCAGGCGCATGCCGAGATCGAGCGGCCGTTCGCGCCGGGCGAAGTCGACCAGTTGCGCGGCCAGCTGCGCACGCTGTCGATCGATCCGGGGTCGCGCGACTGAGGCGGCACTCGGTTCGCTCTGCGGCGGTCACGCGCACTTCCTGTCACGCGCTGTCAGCAGACATGGCGCGCGCCGGTCGCACCGCCCGATTCGGTGGCAATATCGCTCGGCACGACAACCGGTCCGATATCCATCCATCAGGAGACGAGCATGGGCAACAACGAGAAAGGCGCGATTTTCCGGTCGCTTCACCGCGCGGGCCAGCCGCTGGCGCTGTTCAACGTGTGGGACGCCGGCAGTGCGCGCACCGCGGCCGACGCGGGCGCCGTCGCACTGGCCACCGGCAGCTGGTCGGTCGCGGCGGCCAACGGTTTCGCCGACGGCGAGCAGATGCCGCGCGCACTGATGATGGACGTGCTGGAGCGGATCGTGCGCGCGACGGACTTGCCCGTCACCGTCGATCTCGAAAGCGGCTACGGCGAGCGGCCGGAAGAGGTCGCCGAAACGATCGCGCTCAGCATCCAGGCCGGCGCGATCGGCTGCAATCTCGAAGACAGTTTTCCGGCCACGGGCGCACTGCGCGACGTCGACGAAGCGGCGGCCCGTCTCGCGGCCGCCCGGCAGGCGGCCGATCGCGCGGGCGCCGACTACTTCATCAACGCGCGCACCGACGTGTTCTTCACGGCCGCAGCCGATACGCACGACGAACGCTTGCTCGACGCGACGCTGGCGCGCGCCCGCGCTTATGCGGCGGCCGGCGCCGACGGCCTGTTCGTGCCGGGCCTGCGCTCGCCGGCGCTGATTCGCGCGCTGACGGCCGCGTCGCCGCTGCCGGTGAACGTGATGCGCGTGTCGGAGACACCGACGATCGCGGAACTCGCCGAGTACGGCGTGGCGCGCATCAGCCACGGGCCGTATCCGTATCTGCAGGCGATGAAAGCGCTCGCGGCGCTGGTCAAGCAAGGCGGCTAAACGCATTCAAGGGGCAGCGGCGTCCGCTCGCGCGTCAAACGATTACATCCCATGTAATTGGCGCGCGACACGCCCGCTCCTACGCTTCGGGTGTCGCGCCGCCATTCCGGCGGCGCTCATCGCCCGGAGACATCATGTCCGCTTATCCGCTTCATACGATCGATTCCGCACCAGCCGCATCGAAACCCGTCCTCCAGCAACTCCAGCAAGCGTTCGGCGTGGTCCCGAACATCGCGGCGGCGATGGCCGCGTCGCCGGTGCTGATCAACGGCTTCATCGGCCTGTTCGAGCGCGTGCACGCGAGCAGCCTCACCGAGCCGCAGATCCAGATACTCCTGCTCACCAACGCGGTCACGAATGCGAGCGAATGGCCGGTCGCGTTCCACACGGCGCTCGCGCTGAAACAGGGCGTGTTGTCCGCCGACGTCGACGCGATCCGGCGCGGCGGGCTGCCCGCCGACGCGAAACTGGCCGCTTTGTCCGCCACGGCGCGCGCACTGATCGACGCCCGCGGGCGCCTGTCCGATACCGACCGGCAAGCGTTCGTCGATGCCGGCTTCACCGCCGAGCAGTTGCTGGAAGTCATCGCGGTGGTGGCCGCGTCGACGATCACGAACTACGTCGGCAGCGTCGCGCGGCCGGCGCTCGAAGCGCCGTTCGACGCATTCGCATGGCATGCGCACGCCGCATGAGTCCGATATAGTCGATCGCGTCGATCACGGAACGACCAGGGAACGCCGATGAACGCCCGCCGCCACGCCCCGAACCCGCCGCCGAACGCACTGGGCCGGTTGCTGCGCGACTGGCGCGACGTGCGCGGCGTGAGCCAGCTCGACCTGTCGCTCGACGCGGGGATTTCGCAGCGCCAGATCAGCTTCATCGAAAGCGGGCGCAGCGTGCCGGGCCGCGACACGCTGCTGACGCTCGCGCAAACGCTCGACGTGCCGCTGCGCGAGCGCAACGCGCTGCTGCTCGCGGCCGGCTATGCGCCGATGTATTCGGAAGCGCCGTGGGACGCGCAGGAGATGCACGGCGTGATTCGCGCGCTCGAACGGGTCGTGCGCCAGCACGAGCCGTTTCCGGCGATCGTGATGGACCGTCACTGGAACGTGCTGATGACCAACGAGGCGGCGCCGCGCTTTTTCGGGTGCTTCATCGACATGGCAGCGCGCGACGGGCCGCGCAACCTGCTGCGCCTGATGTTCGATCCGCACGGAATGCAGCCGTTCGTGGCCGACTGGGGCACCGTGTCGCGCAGCCTGCTGCAGCGCGTGCATCGCGAATCGGTGGGCCGCGTGATCGACGACGAAACCCGGCGCCTGCTCGACGACCTGCTCGCCAGCCCCGCCGCGCCAAGCGACTGGAACACGCCGCTGGCGCCGGCCGCCGCGCCGTCGTTGCCGGTCATCCCGATCGGCTTCATCCACGAAGGCGTCGTGCTGCGCTACTTCTCGCTGGTGACGACGGTCGGTACGCCGCAGAGCGCGGCCGCGCAGGAGTTGCGCATGGAATGCATGTTTCCCGCCGACGACGCGACCGACGCGCGCCACCGGCAGTTGCTCGACGCGCACGCGCCGGTACGCTGACCGACGCTCAGTATTCCTTGATGAAATCGATGAACGCGCGCAGTGCCGGCGGCACGAGACGCCGCCCCGGGTAATACAGAAAGGGCCCGGAGAACGGCCGCCACCACGGTTCGAGCACAGGTTCGAGCGCGCCGCTGTCGAAATGCGGACGCACCCAGTCTTCGAACAGATGCAGGATGCCCGTCCCGGCGATCGCCGCATCGACCATCAGCTCCGTCGCCCCGCCGATCTGGACCAGCAGCGGCCCGGCGGCCGGCTCGACCCGCACGACCTCGCCGTCGCGCTCGAACTCCCACGGCGGCATCGCGCCGCTTGCGAAGCGCCCGCGCAGGCACCGATGGCCGAGCAGGTCGCGCGGATGCCGCGGCCGGCCGTGCCGGTCGAGATAGCCGGGCGCGGCCGCGGTCGCGAACCGCTGGATGCGCGGCCCGATCGGCACCGCGATCATGTCCTGTTCGAGCCGTTCGTCGTAGCGGATGCCCGCGTCACACCCGGCCGCTAGCACGTCGACGAAACTTTCATCGGCAGTCACTTCCAGCCGGATGTCCGGATACGCATCGAGAAAGCGCGGCACGATCGCCGGCAACACGAGCCGCGACGCGCTGACCGGCACGTTGAGCTTCAGCGTGCCGGCCGGTCGGCCGCGGAATTCGTCGATACCGTCGAGCGCCGCCGCCACTTCGGTCAGCGCGGGCCCGAGCCGCGCGAGCAGGCGCTCGCCGGCTTCGGTGGGCACGACGCTGCGCGTCGTGCGGTGCAGCAGCCGCACGCCGAGCCGCGCTTCCAGCCGGCGCACGGCCTCGCTCAGCCCCGACGCGCTGAGGCCCGTGATGCGTGCGGCATCGCGGAAGCCGCTCGCGCGTGCCACGGCCATGAACGCGTTCAGATCGCCCAGATCGGTTTGCATTGTTCGCCTTTTCGTACAACCCGTGCGAATTATGCCGGCTTATCGCGCAGCCGACTCGTCCTTATGCTGAACGCATTCATTCATCTCTTCGACAGGAGTACGGTCATGCCCGATATTCGCCACACCGCCACCTTCCAGCTCGGCGATCGCCACGTCAGACGGATCGGCTACGGTGCGATGCAGCTTGCGGGCCCCGGTGTATTCGGCCCGCCGACAGATCGCGAAGCCGCATTGAACGTGTTGCGCGAAGCCGTCGAATCCGGCGTCGACCATCTCGACACCAGCGACTTCTACGGCCCGCACGTGACGAACCAGTTGATTCGCGACGCGTTGCATCCGTATCGCGACGATCTCGTGATCGTCACCAAGATCGGCGCGCGCCGCGGCGACGACGCATCGTGGCTGCCGGCCTTCGCGCCCGACGAACTCGAACGGGCCGTGCACGACAACCTGCGCAACCTGGGGCTCGATGTGCTCGATGTCGTCAACCTGCGCATCATGTTCGATACGCACGGGCCGGCCGAAGGATCGATCGAAGCGCCGCTGACCACGCTCGCCGAACTGCAGCGGCGCGGGCTCGTGCGGCACATCGGCCTGAGCAACGTCACGCCCGCGCAGGTCGCGCAAGGCCGGCGGATCTGCGACATCGTCTGCGTGCAGAACCACTACAACATCGCGCATCGCGGCGACGATGCGCTGATCGACACGCTTGCCCGTGACGGCATCGCGTACGTGCCGTACTTTCCGCTCGGCGGCTTCTCGCCGCTGCAATCGTCGACGTTGTCCGGCGTGGCGGCCCGGATCGGCGCGACGCCGATGCAGGTCGCCCTTGCGTGGCTGCTGCGCCGCGCGCCGAATCTCCTGCTGATTCCGGGCACGTCGTCGGTCGCGCATCTGCGCGAGAATCTCGCGGCCGCCGACCTGGACTTGCCGGCAGACGCGCTCGCGGAACTCAACGGCATCGCGGGCGCCGGCGTCGCCTGACCTGCGGACGCTCGCCTGGCAGCCCGTGCCACGCGGGCCGCCAGGCCGGTCAGGACGCGACCACGCCGACGCGCTTCGGCACGCCGGTCACGATCGTCGCGACCGCCACCGCCAGCACGACCGCCGCGCCGACGAACACGCCTGCCGCACCGTTCGCGTCGAACACGACCCCGCCGGCCGCCGCGCCCGTCGCGATCGCGAGCTGGATCGCCGCGACGATCAGCCCGCCCGCGCTCTCGGCCTCGTCGGGCACGGTGCGCGTGACCCACGTCGACCACGCGACCGGCACGCCGCCGAACGCCATTCCCCACAACGCGACCAGCACCGCGTCGATCATCGGCGCGCGGCCGAGCACGACGAGCGCGATGCCGAGCACGACCATCAGCGCGGGCATGCCGATCAGCATCGGCCGCAGCCGGTGTTCGAGCACGCGGCCGGCGAGCGACGTGCCGACGAAATTCGCGATGCCGTAGCCGAGCAGGATCGCCGACAGCCCGTTCACGCCGACGCCCGCCACCTGTTCGAGGAACGGCCGCAGATACGTGAAGAACGCGAAATGCCCGGTGAACACGAGGATCGTCGCGAACATCCCGAGGCCGACGGTCGGCCGGCGCAGCACGTCGATCAGCGTGCGCAGTCGCGTCGTGCCGCTCGGCGGCATCGACGGCAGCGTGACGATCTGCGACACGAACGCGATGCCGCCGAGCACGGCCGCGATCAGGAACACGTTGCGCCAGCCGATCAGGTGACCGAAGTAGCTGCCCATCGGCGCGGACGCGATGGTCGCGACCGCCACGCCGCTGAAGATGATCGACAGCGCGCGCGGCACCATCGCCGTCGGCACGAGCCGCATCGCGGTGGCGGTCGCCATCGTCCAGAAGCCGCCGAGCGCAATGCCGAGCACGACGCGGCCGAACAGCAGCATCGCGAGGTTCGGTGCGAACGCCACAGCCAGGTTCGATACGACGAGCAGCACCGAGAACACGAGCAGCACGCGCCGCCGGTCGATCGTGCGCGTGAGCGCCGAGATCAGCAGGCTCGTGACGAGCGCGACCGTCGCGGTGGCCGTGACGGCCTGTCCGGCCACGCCTTCGGTCACGCCGAGGCTGTCGGCCATCGGCGTGAGCAGGCTCGCCGGCAGGAATTCGGCCGTGACGAGCCCGAACACGCCGAGCGTCATCGCGAATACCGCGCCCCAGGCCGGTTCGCGGGGGGCCGCCGTCGAGGCGGCCGAGGAGATTCCGGGATTCATGCGGGGGTTCCGTGTCGGTTAGGGAAAATACTGATAAGGGCGTATCGTAAGGAACAGCAGCAGGACGGTCTATGACATACAATCCGTTGTTATTGATCGTTCGTCCGAATCTCGCCATGTCCGAGCCTCTTCTGCCCCCGATTCCTGACGCGCACGACCTCGTCAGCGAGTTGCTGCTGGGGATGCGGCTGAGCGGCGTCCAGTACCGCCGCATCCAGGTCGCGCGGCCGTTCGGGCTGAGTTTCGGCCACGGGACGGGCCGCGCGCAGTTCCATTTCATCGTGCGCGGGCCCGTGCTGCTGCGCGACGCGTCGGGCGAGACGATGCGGCTCGAGGCCGGCGACGCGATCCTGTTGCCGCACGGCGGCATGCACGCGCTGGTATCCGATCCGGATGTGCCGTGCCGCGAGATCAACGGCTTCGAGATCGCGAAGATCTGCGATACGGTCGCATCGGTGGCGTCGGCCGGCGTGTCGCCCGCGACCTGCGCGACGACGGAACCCGGCGCGGGCGATGCGCTGATCTTCAGCGCGTGCATGGAACTCGATCTCGGCGGCATGCAGCCGCTCGTCGGCACGATGCCCGCGTTCATGCACGTGGGCACGCTGCTCGCGCGCTACCCGGAGATCCGCCCGATGCTCGACGCGATGGAGCGCGAAGCGTGCACGGCGCGCGCGGGCTTCGCGGGCATCCTCGCGCGCCTCGCGGACGTGGTCGCGGCGTTCATCGTGCGGGGCTGGGTCGAGTGCGGATGCGGCGACGCGACCGGCTGGGTGCAGGCGTTGCGCGAGCCGAAGCTCGGCCGCGCGATCGTCGCGCTGCATCGCGACCCGGGCCGCAACTGGAGCGTCGCGGAGCTGGCGACCGAAGCGGGCGTGTCGCGCTCCGTGTTCGCCGAGCGCTTCCTCGCGGCCACCGGAATGACGCCCGTGCGTTACCTGACCGAGCTGCGGATGCGGCTCGCCGCGCAGTGGATCGCACGCGACCGCGAGACGATCGAGGCGGTCGCGTACCGGCTCGGCTACGGTTCGCTCGCCGCGTTCAGCCGCGCGTTCAAGCGCGTGGTCGGCAAGCCGCCGGGCGCCGTGCGCGCGGACGGCGACGTGCCCGCCGAAGCGTAACGCGCAGCGCCGGCGGCAGTGGTAGTGGCGGCCCGCCGGGCGTCACTTCAACGCGTCGAGCCGGTCGACCAGCGCCGTCGCGCACTGCACGGCGAGCGCCGCGCACTGCTCCACATCGACTGCCGCGCCGGTCGCGACCGTGCCCTGCACGATCCGGCCCAGCAATTCCTTCGAGAGTTCGGCGATCTCGTGATCCCGTTCGGTCATGATGTCCCTCCTGCGCGTCGGCGATCGCGATGATTCGCCCGTTCGGAGCGAATGCCGTGCCCGCGCCGCTCAACGCTGCTTCGCCCGCACGACGATCTGCGCCTGCGTGTCGCGCTCGATGCGCTCGAGCGACGCGCGCAGCGCCGCGAATTCGTCCGGCGTGCACACCTGCCTGCCGAAATCCGCCGTCATCCGCCGCGTGACCTGCACGACGCGCGCGGCCGCATCGAACACGTAATGCGACGTGAAATCGACGAAGCGGTCGTGCACGGCCGCATCGGCCGGCAGGTCGGTCAGGGTCACGTCCGCCGGCAGCGCGATCTGGCCGGTCTCGTCGAACGTGCCGCCAATGCAGCCCCACGGCTGCGTGCGCACGGGCTCGGCCAGCCAGGTCTCGACCTGCGTCGCGATGCCGCCCGTGACGCTCGACAGCGCGGGCAACGCGGTCGTGCCGTCCGGCCACACGAAATGATCGAGCGTACCGGTGACGGTCACGTCGAACGGCCCGTCGGTCACGCGCCGGTCGCTGGTCGACAGTTGCGCGCGGCCGCGCAGGCCGCTTTGCCGCAGACGCTCGTTCGCCAGTTGCGCGATGCGCTCGCGCGGCGCGCGGCGAAACAGGTTGCGTTCGAGTTCGGCGGTCCAGCCGTCGTCGCGGACATAAGCCTGAACACGCGCGGCGCCGGGCTGCGCGGCGTCGATCGCGATCCGCGCGGTGCGCTCACGCGGCTGCGTGGCCGGCGTGCGCGACAGCACGCCCGTATCGACGAGCAGCGCCGGGCGATCCATCACGATCGGCGGCAGGTAGCCGAACGCGATGCCGGCCGTCGTCGTATCCGCGTAGAGCGCGAGATCGGGCAGCCACGTGATCGCATGATTGATCGCGCCGCCGCCGTAGCCGGGCACCGACGGCAGCGTGTACACCGATCCAAGATTGATCAGCACCGGTTCGCTGCGGATGCCGACCGCCGCGAGCAACGCGCCGAACAGCGCGACATGATCCTTGCAGTCGCCGTAGCGGTTGCGCAGGATGTCGGTCACGCGATGCGGCGCGGCGGCCGTTTCGCCGAGAAACAGCCCGACGTAGCGCACGTTCGCCTGCACCCAGTCGTACAGGATGCGCGCCTTGTCGCGCGGATCGGCGGCATCCGCCGTGAGTGCGCGCGCCAGTTGCACGACCGCGGGCTCGTTCGCGCTCGGGTCGACGGCCGCATTGCGGTAGCGCGCGGCGAACGCCGCGTAGTCGGGCAGCGTCGACACGACGAGCCGGTCCCCGTAGGTCGGGTAACCGACCGCGCCGCTCTCGATGCGGTCGTACACGCCGTGCCGGTAGTCGAATGCGTAGCGCGTGCGGCCGTTCGCCGTGACGGGCGGCAGCGCGACGTAGCCGCGCGCATCCGCATACAGCGGCATGTCGGCCGGCACGTCGAAGATCAGCCGCTGGCTGTCGACCGGCTCGCGCGACGGCTCGACGGTGTAGCCGAAGTAGCCGCGATTGACCGGCTTCGTGCGGGTCTTGCGGAATGCGACTCGGGTGCTCGAGCCGGCTTCGACGCCGGGGAACACGACGGTGCGCAGCAGCCCGTCCTGGAACGTCGGCGCGCCGGCCGAGCGCGGCTCCTGCACGTCGCGGATGCCGTCCGCGCCGACCGGATGCGCGACGCCGTCGCGGTCGATCGTCTCGGCCGCGAGCAGCTCGACCTTCTCGAGATTCTTGTCGTACCACACGTAGCGCTGCGCGACCGCGTCGATGCCGTTCGCATCGTTCGCGCGCAGCGTCGAATCGTCGTGCTCGTCGAGCGAGCCGTCGTGCTGGATCACGAATTCGTGGACGTCGCTGACGAGCGTGACGGGCGCCGTATCGCGCGAGTCGCCCGAGCCGCCCGAGTCGCGTGTATCGGCCACGGCCGCACCCGCGCCGAGCGCCACGGCGCACGCGAACAGGCAGCCGGTCCATCGGAAAGGAAAACGCACCACGTCGAAGCTCTCCGCGCGTTCATTGCCGGACGTCAGCGCCGCGCGCCGAAGCAGAAGTCGTACCGCATGACGCGCGTATGACAAGCCGCTCGCGCACCACGTGTAGCCGTCGTGCGGCCCAGTGTGGGCGACGGGCTGGCGAGCGTCAAGCCGCGCCATGGGCAAGGAAACATCATGCCGATCAGCGACGCTTTCGAAATCGGTGACCGCGTGATTGCGTTCGCGTGGCGGGGCGTGAGCCTGTTCCGCGCGTTGCCGACGGCGCTGCATCCCGAACGGCGGCATCCGAAATGGATCGGCACCGCGCGGCCATGCGCGCCGTGCGCTCCGTCCCGCTCACGGCGAAACGGGCAACCCCCACACCGGCCGCCCCGACCCGCAACGGCCGAGCGGCGTCCCGACGCCATTTTCGGCGCGTAAGCGCCCCCTGCGACGCCGGCCGTCTCATCGCCGGCGCACGCGCCGCGCCCACTCCGTTCCCAGCCCCCTCCGCCCCGCCGCCTTCAGCCCCTCGTCCCGCCATCCGTCGTCACCCGCCCCTTCGCCCGAACGCGACCCGAACGCGACCCGAACGCGACCCGCATCGGCGTCCCGGTCGTGCGTTGTTCCCCGCAATTCGACTTTTGTGCGCGCGCAACAATGGCGATGCCTCGCGTCCGGCGCCCGGCGGGCACCTCGATTCCCGCATGGCGCCTGGCGCGGCGCTTTTCAAAAACCACATCTCACGAGGACATACCATGCAACTCCAATCCCATCCGGCTTGCCGTCCGTTCTACGAAGCCGGCGAACTCTCCCAACTGACCGCCTTCTACGAAGAAGGCCGTAACGTCATGTGGATGATGCTGCGATCGGAGCCGCGACCGTGCTTCAACCAACAACTCGTCACCGACATCATCCATCTCGCGCGCGTCGCACGCGACTCGGGCCTCAAGTTCGACTTCTGGGTGACGGGCTCGCTCGTCCCCGAGCTGTTCAACGTCGGCGGCGACCTGAGCTTCTTCGTCGACGCGATCCGCAGCGGCCGGCGCGACCAGCTGATGGCCTACGCGCGCTCGTGCATCGACGGCGTGTACGAGATCTACACGGGCTTCGGCACCGGCGCGATCTCGATCGCGATGGTCGAGGGCAGCGCGCTCGGCGGCGGCTTCGAGGCCGCGCTCGCGCACCACTACGTGCTCGCGCAGAAGGGCGTGAAACTCGGCTTTCCCGAGATCGCGTTCAACCTGTTCCCGGGCATGGGCGGCTATTCGCTGGTCGCGCGCAAGGCGAACCGCGGCCTCGCGGAATCGCTGATCGCGACCGGCGAAGCGCATGCGGCCGAGTGGTACGAAGATCAGGGGCTGATCGACGAGACGTTCGACGCCGGTGACGCGTATCTGGCGACGCGTACCTTCATCGACGTGACGAAGCCCAAGCTGAACGGCATCCGCGCGATGCTGCGCGCCCGCGAACGCGTGTTCCAGCTGTCGCGCTCGGAGCTGATGGACATCACGGAAGCGTGGGTGCATGCGGCGTTCACGATCGAGCCGAAGGATCTCGCATACATGGAACGCCTGGTGATGCTGCAGAACCGGCGCGTGTCGAAGCTGCGCACGGTGTAATGCGACGGGCGCCGCCGCGGCCGGCGGCGCCCTTTTTCCGGAACGACGCTCAGGCGATCAGCCTGAGCTTTCTCGTCTCCGCGAGCCACGCCTCGAACGCCTGCGCCGGCATCGGCCGCGCGTAGTAGTAGCCCTGCGCGTGATCGACGTCGAGCTGCTTGAGGAATTCGGCTTCCGCATGCGTTTCGACGCCTTCGGCGACCACCGCGAAATTCAGCGCCTTCGCGAGCGACACGACCGAACGCACCAGCGCCTGCGAGCGCGGATTGCGGTCGATCGCCGTGATGAAGGTGCGGTCGAGCTTGATCGCGTCGAGCGGCAGGCGCGACAACTGCGACAGCGACGAATAGCCGGTGCCGAAATCGTCGAGATGGATTTCCGCGCCGAGCTGGCGGAACTGCCGCATCAGCCCGTTGGCCGCCTCTTCGTCCTCGATGAAGCAGCTCTCGGTCAGCTCGATGTCGAGCAGGCCGGGCTTGAGCCCCGCGCCGTCGAGAATCGACGCGAACTGGTGCACGATGTTCATGTCCTGCAACTGCCGCGCGGACACGTTCACCGCGATCCGGATGCCGAGCCCCTTCGCCTTCCACGCGGCGGCCTGCGCGGCCGCGGTGCGCATCACCCAGCGCCCGAGCGGCGCGATCAGCCCGGACTCCTCCGCGAAGCGGATGAACTCGACCGGCGCGACGAGCCCGCGATCGGGTGACTGCCAGCGGATCAGCGCCTCGACGCCGTGCACGTCGCCCGTCGCGATGTCGACGACCGGCTGGTAGTACAGCACGAACTGCTCTTCCTCGAGCGCCTTGCGCAGGTTCGTGTCGAGCCACATGTACTTCGCGACCTTCTGGTTCATCTCCAGCGAGAACACGCGATACGTATGCTTGCCTTCTTCCTTCGCGACGTACATCGCGGTGTCGGCGCTGCGGATCAGCGTCTCGAGCGAATCGCCGTGCTGCGGATACATCGCGATGCCGATCGAGCAGCTCGTGTAGACCTCCATCAGCCCGAGATGGATCGGCGTGCGCAGCCGCTCGAGAATGATCTGAGCGGTCGCTTCGAGCAGCGGGCGCGTGCCGTGTTCGAACAGCACGAGGAATTCGTCGCCGCCGAGCCGCGCGAGCGTCGCGCCGGACGGCAGGCAGCCGCTGATGATCGCCGACACGTCCTGCAGCAGGCGATCGCCGGTGATGTGCCCGTAGTGATCGTTGACGCGCTTGAAGTTGTCGAGATCGAGGAACAGGATGCCGACCTGGCCGCGCGTATTGGCTTCTTCGTCCGCGATCGCCGCGTGGATGCGCTCGCTGATCGCATGGCGGTTCGGCAAGCCGGTGAGCACGTCGGTGTTCGCGAGCTCGGTGAGCCGCTGCTGCGCGTTGCGCTCCTCGGTGATGTCGATGCCCGAGCAGATCAGGAACTGCTCGTCGACGCCGCTGCCGCTCTGCACGAACTTGTTGCGGAACTGGAACAGGCGCGGCCCGTTGACCGTGTTGATGTAGCGCTCGACCGCGAACGACTGGTTGCTCGCGAAGAAGCCGGTGATGTTGCTGCGCGACTGCGCGCCCTGCTCCGGGCTCATGAACAGCTCGAACGCGCTGCGGCCGATCACGTCGACCTCGCGCTTGCCCGTCACTTCCTCGCACAGGCGGTTGAAGCGCTGCACCATCCCGTTGCGATCGAGGATCACGACGAGCGAATTCACTTCGGACACGACCTGCTCGGCGAACGCGAGCCCGTGCGACAGGTCGCCCGCGACGGACTCGGTATCGGAATAGGCGGACGCCGTGCCGGCCCAGTCGACCGTATTGACCTTCCTGCCGACGAGATGGAGGCTGACCGGGTTGCCGAACAGCACGATGTCGAGCACGAGGTGCGACGTGACGCCGGTCAGCGCGCGAATGCGCGCCGCCTGTTCGACCGTCAGCGCAACTGCGACGTTGGTCAGGCCGCGGACCGCGGCCAGTTCGAGCGCGTTGCTGTCGCTGCCGAGACGCCAGCAGGGGCTGCGCGTACCGACATGCGCCTCGAGCACCGCGCTATCGTTTTCGTCATCCATGGACACGCCCCGATCCAAAAAAAACGCACAGTGTAGACGGAGGCGAGCGAGCCCACCGCCTTCCCGGGCCGCGCAGCGCGCGTGCCCGACAGTGCACTCGTGATTGCCGTGACAGCGGGCCTCGTCCCGTACTTGTTTGCAGCTGATGCGACCGGCGTTCGCGCGTGATGCGCGCAGGTTCTTGCCTTACGAATGATGAGAGCCATCTTATCAAATGACAATGAAGATTGGCACTCACATTTAAAGAACAGTGTCAAGGAATCGGGACTCGATTGGCAAGCCGGATTTTTCATGATTGGCCGCTTGCGAACGGGCGGATAACGCGGCGCACATCGAGGGCGGCGTGCCGGGCCGCAAGCCCCGCCGGGCGGGCGTTCGAGGCCGATCCATGGATATGGGGCCCGATCTTTGGGCGAGGCCGTGGCGGCAGGGTCGAATCGCATGCGGCGCTCCGGTTTCCCCGCCATTTTTGATTCCGCGCGTGCGTGAATGCGCGGCTTTATTCCACAGTTCGTTGCAATATCCTCCATCCGCCCCCGGCACCGGCGCGGGGGCGTCCGCGCCGGATACGCGGGTGCGCCGCTCAGCCCGCCGCGCCGTAACCGCCGCCGCCCGGCGTTTCGACGACGAACACGTCGCCCGGCGCCATCTGCGCGCGGCCGATATGGTCGAGCGCGTCGACCGTGCCGTCCGCCCGCTCGATCGTGTTGCGGCCGAGCGCGCCGGCTTCGCCGCCCGCCGCGCCGAACGGCGCGTGGATCCGGTTGTTCGACAGGATCGACGCGGTCATCGGCTCGAGGAAGCGGATGCGCCGCACCGCGCCGTCGCCGCCGCGCCAGCGCCCGCCGCCGCCCGAGCCGGCGCGGATCCGGTGCGAATCGAGCCGCACCGGATAGCGCCATTCGAGCACCTCCGGATCGGTGAGTCGCGAGTTCGTCATGTGCGTCTGCACCGCGGCGACGCCCGCGAAGCCGTCGCCCGCGCCGCTGCCGCCCGCGATCGTCTCGTAGTACTGATATCGATCGTTGCCGAATGTGAAGTTGTTCATCGTTCCCTGGCTCGACGCGACGCAGCCGAGCGCGCCGTACAGCGCGTTGGTGATCGCCGACGACGTCTCGACGTTGCCCGACACGACGGCCGCCGGGTATTCGGGGTTCAGCATCGAGCGCGCCGGCACGATCACGGTCAGCGGCTTCAGGCAGCCGGCATTCAGCGGAATGTCGTCGCCGACCAGCGTGCGGAACACGTACAGCACCGCGGCCATGCAGACGGCCTTCGGCGCGTTGAAGTTGTTGTCGAGCTGCGCGGACGTGCCGGTGAAGTCGATCTCCGCGCACCGCGCCGCGCGATCCACGCGGATCGCGACGCGAATCTCCGCGCCGTTGTCGAGCGGATAGCGGTAGGCACCGTCCTGCAGCGCGCCGATCACGCGGCGCACCGCTTCTTCCGCGTTGTCCTGCACGTGCCCCATGAACGCGAGCACGACGTCGCGGCCGAACTGCGCGACCATCCGGCGCAACTCGTCGACGCCCTTCTGGTTCGCGGCGACCTGCGCGCGCAGGTCGGCCATGTTCTGGTCGACGTTGCGCGCCGGGTAGCGGCCCGATGCGAGCAGCGCGCGCGTGTCGGCGTCGCGCAGCACGCCGGCCGACACGAGCTGCCAGTTGTCGATCAGCACGCCTTCCTCGTCGATATGGGTCGAATCGGGCGGCATCGAGCCCGGCGTCGTGCCGCCGATGTCCGCGTGATGGCCGCGCGAGCCGACGTAGAACAGCGGCGCGTCGGCGCCGTCCGCGAACACCGGCGTGATGACCGTCACGTCCGGCAGGTGCGTGCCGCCGTGATACGGGTCGTTCAGCATGAACACGTCGCCGTCGCGCATGCGGCCGCGGTTGCGCTCGATCACCGTGCGGATGCTCTCGCCCATCGAGCCGAGGTGCACGGGCATGTGCGGCGCGTTCGCGATCAGGTTGCCGTCGCCGTCGAAGATCGCGCACGAGAAGTCGAGCCGCTCCTTGATGTTCACCGAGTACGCGGTGTTCTGCAGCCGCAGCCCCATCTGCTCGGCGATCGACATGAACAGGTTGTTGAAGATCTCGAGCCGCACCGGATCGGCGTCGGTGCCGAGCGAGCGGCGCGTCGGCAGCGGCGTCGTGCGCGTCAGCACGAGGTTGCCCTGGGCGGTCATCTCCGCGCGCCAGCCGGGCTCGACGACGGTCGTGCCGTTCTTCTCCGCGACGATCGCCGGGCCGTCGATCGCGTCGCCGGCGCGCAGCGTGTCGCGCACGACCAGCGCCGCGTCGTGCCACCGGCCGCCGGAATAAAAGCGCACGGCCGTGTGCACTTGCGGCGCCGCGCCCGCGTCGCGCGGGGCGAGCGGCGCGAGGTCGACCGGCGCGTCCGAACGGCCGATCGCCTCGACCGACGCCAGTTCGGCCACGAGCGGCGTGCCGGGCATCAGGAACGCGTAGCGCTGCCGGTACGCGGCTTCGAATGCCTGCTGCATCGCCGCGACCGAGCCGGCCGGCACGTCGAGCGCCGAATCGGTGCCCTGGTAGCGCAGGTGCACGCGCCGTTCGGTCAGGATCCGCTCCGGCGGCACGTGCTGTTCGAGCAGCGCGCCGATGGCCTCGTCGGCCAGCCGGTCGAGCGCCGCGTTCAGCGCCGGCAGCGATTCGTCGGACAACACGGCTTCCACCGCGCGCTCGCGCATCGCCGTCTGGTCGGCGAGGCCCATCCCGTACGCGGACAGCACGCCCGCGAGCGGATGCGCGAACACCTGCGTCATCCCGAGCGCATCGGCCACGCCGCACGCGTGCTGGCCGCCCGCGCCGCCGAACGTCGTCAGCACGTAGCGCGACACGTCGTGGCCGCGCTGCACGGAAATCTTCTTGATCGCGTTCGCCATGCTGCCGATCGCGATCTCCAGGAACCCTTCGGCGAGCGCTTCGGGCGTCTCGCGCCGGCCCGTCGCCGCGTGGATCTCGTCGGCGAGCGCCGCGAACTTCGCGACCACGCCGTCGCGGTCGAGCGGCTGGTCCGCATGCGGGCCGAACACGCGCGGGAAATGATCGGGCTGGATCTTGCCGAGCATCACGTTGCAGTCGGTCACCGTCAGCGGGCCGCCGCGCCGGTAGGCGGCCGGCCCCGGGTTCGCGCCGGCCGATTCGGGCCCGACGCGCAGCCGCGCGCCGTCGAAGCCGAGCACCGAGCCGCCGCCGGCCGCGACGGTATGGATGCTCATCATCGGCGCGCGCATCCGCACGCCGGCCACCTGCGTCTCGAACGCGCGCTCGAATTCGCCGTTGTAGTGCGACACGTCGGTCGACGTGCCGCCCATGTCGAAGCCGATCACCTGCTCGAAGCCGGCCGCGCGCGCCGCGCGCACCATCCCGACGATGCCGCCGGCCGGGCCCGACAGGATCGCGTCCTTGCCCTGGAACGCGTCGGCGCGCGTGAGGCCGCCGCTGCTCTGCATGAACTGCAGGTTCACGCCCGGCATCTCGTGCGCGACCTGCTCGACATAGCGGCGCAGGATCGGCGACAGGTAGGCGTCGACCACGGTCGTATCGCCGCGCGACACCATCTTCATCAGCGGCGACACCTCGTGCGACACCGACACCTGCGTGAAGCCGATGCGGCGCGCGAGTTCCGCCACCATCCGTTCGTGCGCGGTGTAGCGATAGCCGTGGATCAGCACGATCGCGAGCGCACGCACGCCGCTGTCGAACACGCCGCGCAGCGCCGCTTCGGCGCCCTGGACGTCGAGCGGCGCGACCACGTCGCCGTGCGCGCCGACGCGCTCGTCGATCTCGACGACCGTCTCGTACAGCGCGTCGGGCAGCACGATGTCGAGATCGAACAGGCGCGGCCGGTTCTGGTACGCGATGCGCAGCACGTCGCGAAAGCCGCGCGTCGTCGCGAGCGCGGTGCGTTCGCCCTTGCGTTCGAGCAGCGCGTTGGTCGCGACCGTCGTGCCCATCTTGACCATGTCGACCTGCGCGGGCGTGATCGGCTCATCGGCCGCGAGGCCGAGCAGGTGGCGGATGCCGGCCACGGCCGCGTCGCGGTACTGCTCGGGGTTCTCCGACAGCAGCTTGTGCGTGACGAGCGTGCCGTCGGGCCGCCGCGCGACGATGTCGGTGAACGTGCCGCCGCGGTCGATCCAGAATTGCCAGCGCGCGGTGTCGGAGGGAACGGGGGAAAGGTGTCGGTCGGTCATGATGTCGGTCGATGCGTCGTTGATTCGAGGGACGAGCGCCGCCGCACGGCGCGCGTCGCGCGCCGTGTCACGGTGTCGATGAAAGGGGAAGAAACACGCGGGGCCGGCGGCCCCGCCGCTGCCGCCGGTCAGGCGGCGTCGAGTTCGCGGCCGCGGGTCTCGGGCAGCGTCAGCGCGGCGACGATCACCACGCCGTACGCGGCGACCGCGAAGATGCCGATGCTCGTGCCGAGCCCGTATTGCTTCGACAGCGCGCCGATCAGGAACGGGAACAGCGCACCGATCGCGCGGCCCACGTTGTAACAGAAACCCTGGCCGGAGCCGCGCACGCGGGTCGGGAACAGCTCGGTGAGGAACGCGCCCATCCCCGAGAAGATGCCCGATGCGAAGAAGCCGAGCGGGAAGCCGAGCCACAGCATCGACGCGTTGGTCAGGTTCAGCGACGTGTACGCGAATGCGATCACCATCGAGCCGACCGCGAACAGGATGAAGTTCGGCTTGCGGCCGAGGCGGTCTGTCAGGTACGCGCTCGTCAGGTAGCCGACCCACGAGCCGAAGATGATCATCGCGAGATAGCCGCCGGTGCCCATCACGGTCAGGTGCCGCTCGGTCTTCAGGAAGGTCGGCAGCCACGTCGTGATCGCGTAGTAGCCGCCCTGCGCGCCGGTCGTCAGCAGCGCCGCGCGCAGCGTCGTCGTGATCAGCTTCGGCGCGAAGATCTCGGTGAGGCGCGGCGCGTCGGCCACTTTCGCCTGCGCGGCCTTCTCCTTCTCGTAGACGTCCGGCTCCTTCACGTAGCGGCGGATCGCGACGACCAGCAGCGCGGGCGCGAGCCCGACGAGGAACAGCGCGCGCCATGCCTGCTCGGCCGGCAGCACCGAGAACAGCAGCGCATACAGCAGCGCGCACAGCCCCCAGCCGATCGCCCAGCCCGACTGCACGAGGCCGACCGCCCTGCCGCGATCGCGCGCGCGAATCACTTCGCCGATCAGCACCGCGCCGGCCGTCCATTCGCCGCCGAAGCCGAAGCCCATCAGCGCGCGCGCCGCGACCAGCTGGTGATAGTTCTGCGCGAGCCCGCACAGCGCGGTGAACACCGCGAACCACAGCACCGTGAGCTGCAGCGTGCGCACGCGGCCGATCCGGTCGGACAGGATGCCGGCGATCCAGCCGCCGAGCGCCGACGCGAGCAGCGTGATCGTGCCGATGAAGCCCGCGTCGGCGAGCGAGATGCCCCAGGTCGCGACGAGCGTCGGGATCACGAACGACAGCATCTGCGTGTCCATCCCGTCGAGCATGTAGCCGACCTTGCAGCTCCAGAACGCGCGGCGTTCGCGCGGCTGCGCATCCGCGTACCACGAGAACAGGCCGCTGCGCTCGCGGCTCGCGGGCTCGGCGGCGGGCGCCGCGAGGGTCTTGCTTTCCATGGTGGTACTCCTGTCGTTATGCGCCGGTCAAATGGCGTGGGGTGCGGTGTGTCTGTCGTAGGTGCGCCGCGTGCGGTGATCGGCCGGGTCAGAACACGGCCAGCGACGCGTTCGTGATGTCCGTCATCAGCATGTGGCCGGGCGTATGCGCGATCGCGATCGGCAGCTTCGCGTCCATCAGCGCGGTTTGCGGCGTCACGCCGCACGCCCAGAACACCGGCAGCTCGCCGTCGCGGATCGTCACCGCGTCGCCGAATTCGGGCGCGTCCAGATCGTCGATGCCCAGTTCGCGCGGATGGCCGATATGGATCGGCGCGCCGTGCACGCCCGGGAATCGGCTCGTGATCTGCACCGCGCGGATCGCGTCGGCGCCGCGCAGCGGCCGCATCGACACGACCAGCTGGCCGCCGAAGATCCCCGCGCGGCGGTTCGCGATCGACGTGCGGTACATCGGCACGTTGCGACCCTCCTCGACGTGGCGCAGCCCGATCCCTTCGCGGGCGAGCATGTCCTCGAACGAGAATGAGCAGCCGATCGCAAATACGACGAAATCGTCGCGCCACAGCGCCTCGAGCGATTCGACCTGCTCGGTCAGGCAGCCGTCCCTATATACGTTGTAGCTCGGCACGTCGGTTCGGATGTCGAGATCCTCGCCGAGCGCGGCGATCCGGAACGCGCCCGGTTCGCCGACGCCCAGCAACGGGCAGGCCTTCGGGTTCGCCTGGCAGAAGCGCAGGAAATCGTGCGCGTACGCGTCGGGCAGAATCGCGAGGTTCGCCTGGGCAAACGGGCCGCAATGGCCGGCGGTCGGGCCGCGGAACGCGCCGCGGCGCACGGACTGGCGGAATTCGGAAGGCGTCATGATGGTCGGTCGCAAATCGGGATGGCGGGGCGATGACGGTGGCGTGTCATCGGATATGGCGAAGAATAGAAAGGAAAAAATTTTGTCGCCAACGAGTTTTTTTGCGTCCGTTGTATAGAATTTCTTAACGGATCTGCGGGTTTTCCCCGCTCCCGTTCGCTTTTCGTCGCCGGCAAGCTGCGCCTCCATTGCTCGCCCGACCGCCATGAATACGCGTTTTCTCGAAACCTTCGTCATGCTCGCCAAGCTGCGCAACTTCCGCACGACCGCGGCTGCGCTGCATGCGACGCCGGCCGCGATCTCGCAGCGCCTGAAGGCGCTCGAGGACGAGCTGCACACTGTCCTCGTCGATCGCGACAGTCGCGCGTTCCGGCTCACGCCGAACGGCGAATACCTGCTCGGCTATGCGAAAGCCGTGGTCGAGGCGACGCAGGAACTGCAGGCCGCCGCGTCCGGCGAGCGAGCGCTGCGCGGCAAGCTGCGGCTCGGCGTGATCGAGACGGTCGTGCACAGCTGGCTGCCGCACTACATGCGGCGGCTCGCGGCCGACTATCCGCAGCTCGAGATCGACCTGACCGTCGACGTCAGCGTCGTGCTGCAGCGCCGGCTGATGGCCGGCGAGCTCGACCTGATCATTCGTGTGGAAGGCAGCGACGAGGCGTCGGTGGTGTGCGACGCGCTCGCGAACTACCCGGTGCGCTGGATCGCGCGCGCCGGGCTGCTGCCGAACACGCGCACGGGCCTCACGCGGCAGGTGCTGCGCCAGCCGATCCTCACCTACGGGCGCGGCACCGCGCCCCACCGCGCGCTGGAGGACATCGTCCGCACGCTCGCGCACGCGCACGGCGTGCCGCTGTCGGAGACGCGCATCACCGGGTCGCCGTCGATCTCGGTGATCGTGCAGCTGGTGCGCGACGGCTTCGGCGTCGCCGCGATTCCGGTGCTGTTCGTCGACGCGCTGATCGAGAGCGGCGAAGTCGTCGAGCTGCCGCTGCAGCCGTCGCCGCCGTCGATCGTCGTGTCGATGTCGCGGCGGACGGACGCGCCGCGCTTCGTGCACGGCGCGTCGATCGCGGCGCGCGCGGCATGTCATGAGTATTGCGAAAAGAGCACGCGGTTGCTGGTCGAAGCGCTTTGACTTTGCGGCGGTGGACAACGCGCGTTCGACATCGCCGCATGAATCGCCCACAATCGCGTTCGGCGCGTCGCCATACCGGCGCCGCGCATCGTGAATGACGGCCCGACCGTCCGGCATTCGTCGCTTCGCTTGATCGTGCACCACGAGAAGGCAACATGCAGATTCGCTCCGCTTCGTCCCGCCTGAACCTCGCGCGCGCAGTGATCGTCGCGCTGTACGTCGCGTCGCTGCTGCTGCCCGTCGCGGCCGAACCGCCGAACGCGACCGGCGCGGTGAGCTGGTGGCGCGGCTACATGGTGCTCGCGCTCGGCGGCCTCGCGATCCTCGACCTGCAATTCGCGTGGCTCGGCAATCCGCTGCTCGTCGTCGCGCTGCTCAGGCCGCGCCGTACCGTGTCCGCGCTGCTGGCCGTGGTCGTGGTCTTCGCGCTCGGGTGGCATACGATCCCGACCGACGCGAACTACGAAACGATCCGCACGTTCGGCGCCGGGTACTACCTGTGGATCGCGGCGATGGTCGGCGCCGCCGCACTGCCGTGGATCGACGGGCGCGGGCGGCAGGATGGCGGTGCGCCGAGCCGCCTGGCCGTCGGCGCCGTGGATGGGGTCGTACCGACTGGCACGGGCGCAGTCACCGGCAGCCCGGCCCGGCCGAATGCCGCGCCGGCATCGACCCGACCGCCTGCCCGGCAGAGCGGCTGGCTCGTGACGGCAACCGACTCGCACATCGCGTCGACCGACCAGACCGGGACGACGCGCGGCATCGCACTCGCCGACCTCGGCGCGATCCTGATCGAAACCAGCGACCACGGGCCGTTCGTGTCGGATGTCTGGTGGGTCCTGTTCGATACGAACAAGCAGTTCGCGTGCAGCTTCCCGCAGGATGCGCCAGGCGCGAAGGCGGCGGTCGACCGGCTGCTCGACCTGCCCGGCATCGATCACCGCAAGGTGATCGACGCGCAGACGTCGATCCAGAATGCGATGTTCCCGATCTGGGAGCGTGCGACGCGCGAACCGGCCGCACCGGGAGGAACCGGCGCGACCGCCTGAGCGGCAACCGTTACGCGGACGGCCCCGCATGCGGCGGCGTCAGCTTGCCGTCGCCATACTCGCGAAGCACCTGCGAAATCACGACGCGATACCCGTCCAGCCAGCGCGCCTGCTTCGCCTTGGCCTCGAGATGTGCGGGGTGCTGCATCAATTGCCGCAGCGCCGCCTCGGATTCCCAGTAGTAGACGTTCTCGATCAGGCCGGCTTCCGCGTTCTCCCACGTTTCCTCGCCGAGATAGCCGGGCGTCGCGCGCGCCATGTCGGCGATCTGCCGGTCGAGCCGGTGGAATTCGTCGTCGTACTGCCCGGCACGAAAAATGAAAGTCGACGTGTACATGCCCGCTCACTCTGCCACGATTGAAAGAGCGCCAAGTGTAAGGCACGCGCGGCGTGCCGCGAGCGTCAGGCGGCGAGCGGCGCGGCGGCGTCGCCGCGATCGTCGAGCCACGCGTCGATGCGCGACGCATCGTCACGCGTGGCGGCGGGTGCCGGCATGGCCGCGAGCGCCCGTCGCGCTCGTTCCAGCGCCTGCGCGAAGCCGCGCAATTCTTGCGTCGCCGGCCGGTCGTCGGCCCGTCGCCGCGTGAGCGCCGCTTCGACGTTCGCGCCGATCAAGGCCAGTTGAGCATCGATGAAGTCGACGCACAGCGCGCGGCAATGCGCGGAAACCTGAGCGACGGCCAGCAGGACCGGCACGATCGACACGGTCAGGTAGCCGCCGGGCGCAAGCCGCGACAGCGCAGCGTGCACGTCCTGCCCGCCGCTGGTCAGCGACGCGAACACGGCGTCGCGCCACACCGCGCGCTCGAACACGAGCGCATCGCGATGCGCATCGAGCGCCGCACGATCCGCGATCTGCCCGGCCGTCACCAGCGGAATCGGGAACGACGATTCGTTCGCAGACTGCTCGCGCCCCGCCTCGACGATGCAGTTCGCGCCCAGCCACGCCGCATCGTCGCGCCGTGCCGCGAGCACGCGGGCCTGCAACCGGTCGGGCAGCATCGGATCGAGCGGCACCGCACCGCAGATCGACGGCTTGTTCGCATGGACGCCACAGCGGCCGTCGTCGGCGAGCGCCGCGCAACGGCCCAGCGACGGATAGTCGTAGCCTTGCAGCGTCAGCGCGAGCCATTCGCCCTGCACGCCGCCGCCGCGATGGAACAGCCGGTCCGCCAGCGCGTCGGCCGCCGCGACATCGTCCGCATCGAGCGCATGCTCGCGCCCGCCCGCCTGCCAGCGTTCGCCGATCCGCCGCTTCGGCACGCGACGAATCGTCAGTGCGCCGACGAAGCGATGCCGATGCCGGAACAGTTCGCGCAACGACAGCGTCGGCGCGCTGTTGCAGCAGCGGCCGCACGTGTTGCACGCGAGCAGGTAGGTGTCTACCACGGCCGCCGCACCGAATCCTGGTAGCGCGTGAGGATGAAGTGCGCGACGTCGTCCGAGTGATACGCGGCGACGAGCTGCGCGACCCACGGCTTCGCACGATCGGCGTCGCGCACCGTGAGCACGTTCGCATACGGCGAGCGGGCGTCCTCGAGGCTGATGCTGTCGCGCGCGGGCTGCAGCCCGGCGCGGGCCGCATCGTCGCTGTCGATCGCGACGAACGCGGCCGTGTCGAGCGCCGCGTAAAGCCGGTCGCGGCGCAGCGCGACGAATTTCAGCGCGAGCCGGTTGCCCGTCACGTCGCGCAGCGTCGCATGCAGGCCGGCTTTTTCGCGCAGCGTCACCAGCGTGTCGTTCTGCAGCAGCACGAGCGCACGCGCCATCCCGCGCGGATCGGCGGGCAGCGCGACCGTCGCGCCGGGTTGCAGTTCGTTCAGGTTCTTCAGCTTGCGCGAATAGAACGCCATCGGCAGCGTGACGGTCGGCGCAACTTCGGTCAGCGCGTAGCGCTTCCGTGCGCGCGTCGCGGCAAGCTGTTGCGCATCCTCGAAACTGGCCGCGTCGATCCGGCCGTCGGCCAGCGCCGTGTCGATGCGTGACGCATCGTCGAATTCGACGACGTCGACGGCCAATCCGCGCGCGGCGGCGACGCGTTTCACCTCGTCGAGGATTTCCGCGTGCACGCCGCGCGTCGCGCCGACGCGCACCGCGGGCGCGGCGGATTCGGCGGCCACGGCCCACGCCGGACACACGACGCCGCACGCAACGATCAACCCTGCGGCAATGGCCCATCCAGCGCGCTTCACGACGCGTCCCTCAGGATCGTGCGAAACCCGATATGCGACGCGCCGAGATCGGCTTCCTGCTGTTCGCGCGACGAGGCGCGATAGCGTACGCAGTAATCGCGCGAGCACAGGAACGAGCCGCCCTTGATGACCATCGGCGTATCGTGCCGGCGCGTCGGCGGTGCGACGGCCGCCGTATCGCCGTTCGTATGCGACTGATGCGGACCCGTGTACGCGTCCTTCGTCCATTCCCATGCGTTGCCGATCATGTCGTAAAGACGAAAGCCGTTCGCCGCATAGCAGCCGACGGGCGCCAATCCGGCATGGCCATCCTCGGCCGAGTCGAGCACCGGAAACGCGCCCTGCCAGTAGTTCGCGGCCGGCTTGCCCTGCGCATCGCGCGGCGCCGCATCGAGCGATGCGTCGTCGCGGCCCGCCTTGCCCGCGTATTCCCATTCGGCCTCGGTCGGCAGGTCGCGGCCGAGCCAGCGCGCATACGCGAGCGCATCGCGCTGCGTGACGAGCGTCACCGGCAGGTTGCCGAGCCCGTTCACGTCGCTGCCCGGCCCGCGCGGATGCCGCCACGACGCGCCCTTCACCCACGTCCACCACGCGAGGTCGCGTGCATTCATCTCGTCGCGGGTCGGCACATGGAACACCGCCGCGCCGCCCTGCTGCTCGGCCTCGGTCACGTAACCGGTGGCCTGCACGAATGCGGCGAACTGCGCGATCGTCACGTCGGTCTGGTCGATCCAGAAGCCGCCGACGCGCGTCTTGCCGTCGCCGACCGGACGCTCGTCCGCATAGCCGCGCGTGCTGCCGAACACGAACGCGCCGCCGCGCAGATGCACCATCCCGGCCTGCGGATCGTCACGCCACTTCGACGGCAGCCCCGAATAGCGTTCGCACTGGCGCTCCGAACCTAGCGGCGCGAGCGCGCGGCCGCGATTCAGGTCGTCGAACGCGCCGTCTGCCGGCGCCGCCGGATTCGCATAGCCCGCCGCGAACGCGGCGGCGAACAGCGTGGCGGCCAGCGCCGCGCCGATCGTCCAGAAACGCAACCGCATCGTGTCGCCCCGCGCTCAGTAGTAGCCGCGCGGACGCAGCGGTTCGACGCCGCCGACGTTGCCCATGTAGGTCTTCCACTGGTCGACCAGCGTGCTGACCACCGACGGGTTCTGCGTCGACACGTCGGTCGTCTCGCCACGGTCCGCCGCGAGATCGTAAAGCTGCCAGTGACCGTCGAGCGGACCCAGCGGCGGCTCGGTCCACAGCGCCTTCCAGCGGCCGTCGGCGCTGCGCAGATACGCGCGGCCGTACGCTTCGTCGCCGAACGGCGTCGTATGCACTTCGCCCGTCGCCGAACCGGTGAGCACCGGCAGCAGCGACTGGCCCGTCACCGGATACACGTAGCGGTTGTTGTAGATGACCTTGCCCTTGTTCTGGTCGACGCCCGTCAGCGTGTTCACCAGCGGCGGCGCCGGCTGCGACGGCGGCGTGACGCCCGCGACCGCGAGGAACGTCGCCGTGTTGTCGGTCACGTGCGTGAACGCACGCAGCGTCGGCAACGATTGCGACTGGCCCGGCAGGTGCACGATCGTCGGCGTCGACACGCCGCCTTCGCCCGAATAGCCCTTCGTGAGCCGGAACGGCGCCGCGCTCACTTCGGCCCAGCGCAGCCCGTACTGCAGGCGCTGCGCGTTCTGCTTGCCGTTGTCGGTGCCGAGGGTCGAATAGATCGGCTCCTGGCCGTTCGCGGTGTCGGTCGCTGTCGGGTCCGCGCCGGAATCGATCGGCCAGCCTTCCGCGCCGTTGTCCGACTGGAACATGATGAACGTGTTGTCGTATTCGCCGATGTCCTTCAGGTGCTGGATCAGGAGTCCGATGTTGTAGTCGAGGTTCTCGACCATCCCCGCGTAGATCTCCATGTAGCGCGCCTGGGCCTTGCGTTCGGCCGGCGACAGGCTCGACCACAGCTTGTCGACCTTGCCGGGGCCGTAGTCGCTGTAGCCGTCCGCGGCCGAATGCACAGCGTTGATGTACTTCGCGCTGGCGGTGCCGTTGTTCGCGGTCGCGGGCGATGCGACCGTCGTCTCGGGCAGCCCGTCGAACGGCTTGAAATCGGCGGGAATCAGGCCGAGCGCCTTCTGCCGCGCGATCCGCGCGTTGCGGATCGCATCGTAGCCGGCGTCGTACACGCCCGCGTACTTGTGCAGCCACGGATCGGGCACCTGCAGCGGCCAGTGCGGCGACGTGTAGGCCGCGTATGCGAAGAACGGCTTGCCGTCCTGCTTGTTCGCATCGATGTACGAGATCAGCTTCTGCGTATAGAAATCGGTCGAATAGAACACGGCCGGGCTGCCGCCCGTGCCGCCCGGCTGCCCGGGCTGGCCCGGCTGCACGTAGCGGCCGTCTTCCGTGTAGTTCGACGAGCCGGCCGGCTCGTGCGCGAAGTGGTTCGTCGCCGCGCCGCCGAGCAGCACGTAGCTGCGCTCGAAGCCCCACTGGTCGGGCGTCTGCCCGCTGCCCGTCGCACTGCCGACGATCCCCGAGCCGATGTGCCACTTGCCCGCGATATACGTGTGATAGCCGGCGTCCTTCAGCAGTTGCGCGAACGACAGCGCGCGATCGTTCAGGTAGCCCTCGTAGCCGGGCAGCCCGCGCCGCTCGTCGGTCGGCACGCCCATCGTGCCTTCGCCGACGAGATGGTGATCGGTGCCCGACACCAGCATCGCGCGCGTGATCGCGCAGACGGTGCCCGTGTGGTGGTTCGACAGGATGCGGCCCGACGCGACGAGCGCGTCGAGGTTCGGCGTGTTGATCTCGCCGCCGAACGCATGGATGTCGGAATAGCCGAGATCGTCGGCCATGATGTACAGGATGTTCGGGCGTTTCGCGGCCTGGGTCGGGGTGGGCGTCGGCGTGGCGCCGGCCTGCGACGGCGCATCGCTGTCGACGCCGCCGCACGACGCGAGCGACACCGCGCCGGCAATCGCGGCGCAAACGACACGGAAACGAAAAGCATGCAACGGCGACGCGGACTTTTTCATTCTTGTTGACGCTCGATCTACGGGAGCGGCGATCTTAGCGTCGCTCGCGCAGCGCCCAAAGTCGGATTCGTCACATGCTAACGGGGTGGGGGAATATCGATGCGCGTCGTGCGCCACGCATCGCGCCGCCGCGCGTCAGCTGCGACCGCCGAGGCTGCCGCCGCCGTCCACCGACAACACCTGCCCGGTGACGAAACCGGCTTCGTCCGACAAGAAAAACGCGGTCGCGGCCGCGACGTCGTCGGCCGTGCCGAGCCGGCGTGCGGGAATCGTCGCGAGCACCTTGCGCTCGGCTTCGCTGCCGACCGGCCGCGTCTGGCGGAACAGTTCCGTCTCGATCGGGCCGGGCGCGACCGCGTTGACGGTCACGCCGTGTTCGGCGAGTTCGAGCGCCCACGTGCGTGTGCAGCCGACCAGCGCGTTCTTCGCGGCCGAATACGCGGTGCGGTCGAGGCTGCCGAAAATCGCGCGGCTGCAGATGTTGACGATGCGTCCGTAGCCGCGCGCCTTCATCGCATCGGCAAAATGCTGCGTGACCTGGATCGCGGCCCGTACGTTGAGATCGAACACGGTCTGCAGCGACTGGAAATCGATTTGCCCGAGCGGTTGCGGCAGCACGATGCCCGCGTTGTTGACGATGCCGTCGACGTCGTGGCGCTCGCCGATTCGCGCGAGCGTCGCGGCGGTCTGCTCGATATCGGCGAGATCGCACGCGAGCAATTCGCCGGGGAAGTCGATGCCCTGCGCATGCCGCGCGAGACCGACGACGCGATGGCCGCGCCGGGCGAGCGTGGTGCTGATCGCGAGGCCGATGCCGCGCGACGCGCCGGTGACGAGATAAGTGCGGGATGACATGGGTGTGCCCTTGGGGAGGAATCTGGAGGAAACGGCGCGACACGCCTGGGGTCACCCGGCGTGCGCGTGCTCCGGGCGATTGTGCCGCAGCGGTGGGAAATGCGTGCGGTCGGCGGCGTTGCGTCGACCTCGCGCGGCCGCGGGCTCGGCGAGCACGCGCCGATACGGACTCGGGTGTCTCGACAACCTCGCAGGACGGTCAAGCAGGTAATTGAAAGGCGTGTGTAATAATTTCGCACTCGATGAGGAGAACGTCAAAATGTCGAAATGCCCGAGTTTTTTCGAGGCCTTCCATGCAAACACCACCGCGTTGCGCATGCCGGTTTCAACGACACTTTTCGCAACGCTGCAAACGGCCATCGTCAGCGTTGCCGAGATGATGGGCGTCCTGAAAACGTTAGGTGCAGATGCAACAGTCGGTAAACGGATGGGCGCCACGACGATCTCGGCTCAAATTCTGCGCCATTCCGAAGTGCTTGCACCTGACTCGCACAGCTATCTCGGCCTGAAGGCGAACACTGCGATCCGGGGTGCTCAATGAAGTGGCTTGCGGACCGATTGCTTCTCATCGTCACGGCGCTAATTGTCACCGCCGCAGGTTGGGCAATCATCAGCGCGACAGGCGAATGGTTTCCGCTTCTGATGACGGTGACTGCGTTCGCTTCACTGTGGATCGAAAACTCGCGGCTGCGCAAGCTGCTCGAACAAAACGGTATCGATCCGCGCCGACGCAAGCGCTAGTCGCCCGAAAAAAGCGACTTCCCGGTTTTTCCTCCCTCGGTTCAGGCTGTCTATGCCAGATGCACGCGAGCGCGACGCGCATCCAGCCAGATTGTCGCGTCGTCGCCGGAGAACCGGCCGCCGTCATCCGCGTTCCGCGTTCACCTCATCGGACGCCAGCATGTGCGGAATCTCGTCGACCAGCGCATCGACGACGACCCGCACCTTCGACGGCACGTGACGCGCCGCCGGCCGCACCACGAACACCTCGGCGCCCGACACGCTGTTGCTGTCCATCACGAGCGCGAGGCGGCCGTCGCGCACGTACGGCGCCATCAGCCAGCACGGCAGCCACGCGAGGCCCGCGTCGGCGGCGGCCGCATCGGCGATCGCCTGCAAGTCGTCGAACCGCAGCCGCCCGACCGCGCGATGGTCGTGCACCGCGCCGTCCGCGCCGATGACCCGCCATGGCGTCGGTTGCCCGCCGTGCGAATACGCGATGCCGACGTGCGACGCGAGCGCCTCGAACCCCGACGGCCGGCCGTGACGCGCGAGATACGCAGGCGATGCGCAGATGCCCATGCGCTGCACGCCCAGCTTCCGGCCGACCAGCGCGCTCGTATCGGCCAGCTCGCCGATGCGCACCGCCAGATCGAAACCGTCGTTGACGAGGTCGGCCACGCGGTCGCTGAACGACATGTCGATTTCGAGCCGCGGGTGGCGCTCGACGAGACGCCGCACGACGGGCGCCACGCACTGCCGCCCGAACAGCACGGGCACGGTGACGCGCACACGCCCGGCCGGCTCGCGGCGGCCCGCGTCGAGCGCGGCCTCCGTTTCGCCGAGTTCGGCCAGCAGCCGCCGGCATTGCTCGTAATAGACGAGCCCTTCGTCGGTCAGGCCGAGCTGGCGCGTCGTGCGCTGCAGGAGCCGCGCGCCGAGACGCAGTTCGAGCCGCGCGACGATCTTCGCGACGGCCGAGCGCGTCATGCCGAGGCGCAGCGCCGCCGCCGCGAAGCTGCCCGATTCCACCACGTCGACAAATTCGGCGACGCCTCTCAGCCGTTCATCCATGCCGCAGCGCTCCGGTGCGATGACAGGGTTGTGTCCATACCGGCGACAATCATTGGCCGAATTCTCGCCAATGCGTCCGCCAGCGCAACACTATGATAGTCCGGACTATCTCGAAAAAGGAGTCGACATGCATGCATGGCACATCAAACCGGGCGACGGCATTGCCGGGCTCCGGCGCGTCGACGCGACGCCGCGCCCCGTCGGGCCAACCGACGTCGTCGTGAAGATCCACTCGGCCGCGCTGAACTATCGCGACCTGATGTTCGCGCGCGGCGACTATCTCGGCATCGGCACCGACGCGCTGATCCCGGTCGCCGACGGCGCCGGAGAAGTGGTCGAAACGGGCCGCGACGTCACGCGCTTCAAGCCGGGCGACCGCGTGATCAACACCTACTTCCCGCGCTGGATCGACGGGCCGCCGACGCCGCACAAAGTGTCGGGGTCGCCCGGCGCGCAATTCGACGGCGTGCTGGCCGAACGCTTCGTCGCCGACGAAACCGCGCTGGTCGCGATTCCCGCGCATCTCGACTACGACGAAGCGGCGACGCTGTCGTGCGCGGGCGTCACCGCGTGGAACGCGCTGTTCGTCGACGGCAGGCTGGCGCCGGGCGCGACCGTCGTGCTGCTCGGCACGGGCGGCGTATCGATCATCGCGCTGCAGCTCGCGCAGGCCACGGGGTTGCGCACGATCGTCACGTCGTCGAGCGACGCGAAGCTCGAACGCGCCCGCGCACTCGGTGCGGACGCAACGATCAACTATCTCGCGACGCCCGAATGGCAACATGAAGTATTGCGGCTCACCGGCGGTGCGGGCGCGGATCTCGTCGTCGAAGTCGGCGGACGCGATACGCTGCCGCGCTCGATCGCCGCGACGAAACTCGGCGGCATCGTGTCGATCATCGGCGGCCTCAGCAGCTTCGGCGGGCCGGCACTCGATCTGCTGTCGCTGATCGGCGGCGTCAAGCAACTGCACGGCTTCATGGTCGGCAGCCGCGCGATGCTCGACGACGTCGCGCGCCTCGTCGACGCGAAACGGATCAAGCCGGTGGTCGACCGCGTGTTCGGCTTCGACGAGGCGCCGCAAGCGTATGCGCACCTGCAATCGGGGCAGCACTTCGGCAAGGTGGTGATTCGCGTCGCATCGTGACGCCGGAAGGAACGGCCTGCCGCGGCCCGGCGCCCCACACGCCGGTGCCGCGGCAGGCGTCTCCCGTCAGCGTCAGATCTTCGCGGTCAGCGTGATCCCGACCGTGCGCGGATCGCCGTACAGCGTCGGATACGCGCCATACGACGGCAACAGCTCGAGCTTCTTGTAGACCTTGTTCGTCAGGTTCGTCACGTAGCCGGTCACGATGTATTTCTGGTTCGGCGTCGTGTACGACACATGCGCGTTCAGCACCGTATACCCGCCCTGCCACAGCTGCGGCGTCGTCTGCCGCGTCGCGCTGAAGTACTCGCGGCTGCGATAGTTCACGTCGCCGCCCGCCGTCAGCGTGCCGAACTGCACCGGCACGCGATAGTCGAAGCCCGCGTTCAGCGTCGTATGCGGCGAACGCGCGAACGAGTTGCCCACCGCCGTCGGCACGTTGCGGAATTCCGTGTAGCGCGTGTTCAGCAACCCGAGGTTCGCGAACAGGTACAGGCTGCTGACCGGCTGCGCCTTCAGCTCCAGCTCGAAGCCATCGGCACGCCCCTGCCCCGCATTCGACAGCGTCGACACCGGCGGCCCGCCGAACGGGTTCGGCGCCAGCGCGAACACCTGGATGTCGCGATAGTCGTAGTGGAACACGCTCGCGTTGACGATCAGCCGCTTGTCGAACCATTCGCTCTTGATGCCGACTTCGTAATCGGTCAGGTACTCCGGCGACACGGTCGACACCGTGCTCTGCGTATACGCGTTGCCGTTGTAGCCGCCCGAGCGGAAGCCGCGCGCATAGCGGAAATACGCGCGCACGTTGTTGCTGAGCGCATATTCGGGCGTAAGGTCCCAGGTCGGCGCGCGCCAGGTGTTCGTCTGGTTCTGCCGCGCGCTGACCGCGAGCGGCGACGACACCGACGACGGCGACCACCAGCTGTTCGGATCGCTGAACGTCACGTTGCCGGTATCCTGCAGCCCGGTCAGGTTGATGGTCTTGCGCTCGATCGTGTAACGCAGCCCGCCCGTCACGTTGAAGCGGTCGGTGAACCGGTACTTCACGCTGCCGAAGATCGCCGCGCTCTGCGTGTGCTGCGTGAGATCCGTCAGGTGGTAGTACGCGGGCGACGGCGAGCCCGGCAGGCCGCCGCCCGCGCCCTGCTCGGCCAGTTGCTCGGTAAACAGGTGCGTGCCGACGATCCAGCTCAACCGGTCGGTCTGCGGCGATTCGAGCCGGAATTCCTGCGAAAACTGCCGGCTCGACAGCCGGTCGTGCGAACGCGCCGCATCGACCGGCGAATAGTCCGCGTCGTCCTGGTACCAGCGGTGCAGCCCTTCGAACGCGGTGATCGACGTCAGCGACACCGCCGGGTTGATGCGCCAGTGCGCGGTCAGCGACGTGCCCCACGTCGAGATGTGATCGCTCGACGGCGCATTGAGCGACACCGTATACGGATCGCTCGACCCGACGAAGCCGAACTGGTTCGCGCCGCCGCGCCCCGCGCCTTCCGCGTGCCATGCGTTGCCGCCGCCCGTGTAGTTGCGGCCGTGGATATTGAACAGGAAATCGGTGTCCGACGTCGGCACGGCGAGCACCTGGAAGCGCACCGCGTTGTCGTGGAAGCCGCCGAAGCGCCCCTGCTGCACCGTGTTCGTGTAGAAGCTGTCGGCGTTCTCGTGATACACCGACACGCGCGCGGCCAGCACGTCGTTCTTGCCGATCGGCCCGCCGATCGCCGCTTCCGCGAGCCGGCTGTTGTACTGGCCGAAGCCGAGCTTGCCGTAGCCGCTCACGTCGAACGTCGGCTTCTGCGACGTGATGTTGAGCGCGCCGCCGACCGTATTCTTGCCCCACAGCGTGCCCTGCGGCCCGCGCAGCACTTCGATGTGGTCGAGGTCGAACAGCGGAAAGCCCTGCCCGAACACGCTATTGATGTACACGTCGTCGAAATACACGCCGATCGGGCTCAGCGACAGGTCCGACGGATCGTTGCTGCCGACGCCGCGCAGGAACCAGCGCGGCCGCTCGCGGCCCTCGGTCGATTGCCCGGTGAAGTTCGGCACGTACTTCGTCACGTCGTTGATCACGCGCAGTTCGTTGTTCTTGATCGCATCGCCGCTCAGCACGCTGACCGCGACCGGTACGTCCTGGATGCGCTCCTTGCGCCGGCGCGCGGTCACGGTCACCGTGCCGAGATTCGTTTCGCGTACGGCCGTGCCGCCGTTCGCACGTGCCGCCTTCGGTGCGGCCGCGGCCGCGTCGTCCGCTGCCTGTTGGGCCGGCTTCGCGTCCGGCGCCCCCGCCGTCGCCGCGCCATCCTCTGCCCACGCGGGCAACGATACGGCGCCGCCCGTCAGCAGTCCCCCCAGCGCGGTGACGATTAGTTTTTTCCTGAACATCGATGAGTCATCCTGTTTGATCGGTTGAACGCACGTGCGTGCGCGACGCACGGGTTCTCTCATGCAATTCGGATGCCAGCATCGACATGCCCGTCGCACGGGGCTTGCGGCGCGCATGCTGCATCGGTGTTGCTGCATGCGCATCTGTGAAGGCAGGCAAACTGCTGGCCACGCAACACCGCCCGCTTCCGAAATCGTCAGGACAGCTTCGCAGGCGGCGGATGCGTCGCGCCGCGACGCCCGCGAGCGAGCCGCAGCGCGAGCGCAACCAGCACGACGACCGGCAACCAGCACAGAAACACCGCCCGCAATCCGACGAGCGGCGCGAGCGCGCTGCCGACCAGCGGGCCGCAGTACGCGCCTGTCATCGATGCCAGGTTGTAGAGGCTCGATACCTGGCTCTTGTCGGCCGGATGACGGCCGAGATGCTGCATGTTGACGAGATGCAGCAGCGACGACCCCGCACATAGCGCGGCGAGCCCCGCGCCGACGATCCACGCCTCGCGCGCGAGGCCGAGCGCGAGCAGCCCGGCCACGCCGCCCGCGAGGCTGAGTGCGTGGCAGCGGCGCTCGGTCATGCGCTGCGCGACGTGCCCGAGCCCGAACAGCGCGATCACCGCGACCGCGCCCTGCCACGTCAGCAGCGCGACGGCATGCGTCTGCGTGAGGCCGAGCGACTGGATCGCGAGCACCACCGTATAGGTGCCGACGAGCGCGCGCGTCGCGCCGTTCACCGCTTCCACGACGAGTTGCTCGCGTATGTCGCGGCTCCACGCGAGCGCGAACAGCGCGCGCAGGCCACCGGCTTGAGACGGCCCACCACGCGACGGCGGCTGCGCATCGCCGAGCAACACGCGGCTGAACAGCGCCATCCCCGCGAAGCTCGCCGACGCCGCGCAGAACGTCGCGACCGCACCGTGCGCGCCGATCAGCCCACTCGCGAGCCACGGCCCCGCCATCCCCGTTCCGACCGACATCGCCGCGCGATACCAGCCCGCGCGGGCGAGGCCGATCTGCGCGAGACGCGCGAGAAACACGCCGTTGATCGACACGATCCGGAACGGGATGCACAGCCCGATCAGCCCCTGCGTGAGCGCGATCAGCGGCCATGCGCCCGTGAACGGCACGACGAGATTGAGCAGCATCGGGCCCATGCTGGCGGCGAAGTACACGCGGCGCGCACCGTAGCGCGCGACGAGCAGCCCGGCCGGCAACGTCATCAGCGCGATGCCGAGCGGCTCCATCGCGGCGATGATGCCGAGCCGCGCGTCGTCGACGCCGAGCGCCAGCGCATACAGCGTCGTCGCGAGCTGCGCCATGCTGATCGTCGTGCCGCTCGCGAGCGCGAGCAGCATGAAGCCGCCGGTGAAGCGCTCGCGCCGCCATGCGTCGGCGACGCGTGCCGGCGTGCTCACCGCGACAGCGTCGCGATGCCGTCGAGCGCGCGCCGGTCGATCCACGCGCGCACGTCGAAGTCGGCGGGCAGGAACCGCCAGTCGACCAGGAAGCGCTTGAAATCGTCGAGCGCGGCGATCGACGCTTCGTCGAGATCCGTGCGCAGCCGGCGATGGACGTCCACGCCGTACGCGAGCCGCAGCCAGTCGTGGCCCGAGCCCGTCTCGCGGCCGAGATAGCCGAGCACTTCCTGCTCGTGCTCGCGCGCCCAGCCTTCGACGTCGGTCACGCGCGCGAGGAAGCGGCTGACGATGTCGGGATGGCGTTCGAGCGTCGACGCATTGACGGTCAGCGGCCGCGGCGAGCCGTTGTTGATGCGGATCTGCGGATCGGGATGAAAACCGATGTCGACGACCGGCTGCGCGCCGATCAGGTGCGCGGTTTCGAGCCCGAGCGACCCCTTCACGTAGATCGCGTCGACGTCGCCGCGCACCAGCGCGGCCGCCTCGGCCGCATAGAGCCGCCGGCTCGACAGGCTCGCCGGATGGCTGAACGCCGCGTCGCGGGTCGCGGGCGTCGCCACCGGCGCGCGCAGGTTCGACGCCGGAACGTCGACCCATTCGACGTCGCCGGGGCCGAGCCCGTCGAGCGACAGCGCGCTGACGAAGCCGCGCAGCGCCGCCGCGCGGAAGATGTCGATCCGCTCGCCGTCGCGGCGCGGCAGGCCGACGCGGCGCCCGCGCAGGTCCTTCGGCCGCGCGAGGCCGGCCTCCGGCAGCGCGACGATCGCCTGCGCCTCGTCGACCCAGGTCAGCGCGACCACGCGCGTGTCGGCGCCGGACGCGCGCGCCCACAGCGCCGGAATGCTGCCGCCCTGCCGGAACGCGTTGTCGAGCGAATGGTCGACGTGCGCGTGATGCAGCGCCGCGTGCTGGCTTTCCTGCAGCGCGCGCACGGTGATGCCGTCGCCGGCGAATTCGTGATCCAGCCAGCCGAGATGCGCGGCGATGCCGAGCGGTGTCGGCACCGGACAGCGCGTGTACCAGATCGACTGAACGTTGTGTGAAGCCGTGGTGCTCATGAATGCGTTCGCAAAAAAGGAGTCGTGAAAGGCGCGTCAGCCGCGCGGCGCGGTGAGCACCGACAGCCGCGTGATGCCCGCGTGCTCGATCGCGGCCATCAGCTTCGCGACGGTGCCGTACGGCACGTGCTCGTCGGCCTGCAGGTCGAGCGCGACGTCGGGCCGGCCGGCCTTCAGCGCGGCCAGCTCGGCCGGCACCGTGTCGAGCGCGACCGCGCGCTTGTCGAGATACACGACGCCGTTGCCGTCGACGCTCACGGTGACGTTCGGCTTGCGATCGGCCGGCGCGGTGGCGACGGTGTTCGGGAGCGTCACGTGCACCGCGTTGTTCAGCAGCGGCGCGGTGACGATGAACGCGACGAGCAGCACGAGCATCACGTCGACGAGCGGCGTGATGTTGATTTCGCTGAGTACGTCGTCGTTGTCGGAGGAAGATGAAAAGGCCATTATGCGAACGCCTCCTGGCGGGTGTCGTCGGAACGACGCGCCGGCGCGGCGGCGGGCACGGCGGCCGGCACGCGGAAGCCGGCCTTCTGCGCGAGCGTGACGAAGTCGGTTGCGAACGCATCGAGATTGGCCGACGCGGCCTTCACGCGGCGCACGAAGAAGTTGTACGCGAGCACGGCCGGCACCGCGACCGCGATGCCGATCCCGGTCGCGACGAGCGCTTCGCCGATCGGCCCGGCCACGACGTCGATGCTCGCCGATGCGCTGTGCGTGATCGCGGTCAGCGCGTGGATGATGCCGAACACGGTGCCGAACAGCCCGACGAACGGCGCGGTGCTGCCGATCGACGCGAGCACCGCGAGCCCGGCTTCCTCGCGCCGGCGCGCGTTGTGGATCTGCTGGCGCAGATGGCGTTCCAGCAGGTCGTGGCGGCTCCAGCTGTGTTCGAGATCGTGCGCGCTGCTCTCGTCGGCGCGCCGCAGCGCGTCGAAGCCCGTCGCGGCAAGTTCGCCCACCGGGCTGTTCGCGCCGTCGAGCGCGGCCGCGTCGTGGAAGCTGTTCGCGGCCCAGAACGCGCTGACGTAACGCCGGTTGCGCGCGCTCGAGCGCAGGCTCTGGATCGCCTTCACGACGATCAGCGTCCACGTGACGACGGAGAAGACGACGAGCAGCCAGAGCGCGCCCTGGACGATGAAGGTGGTCGGGATAGCGTTCATGATGTGAGTTCCTTGAAAAATGTGGCGGGCGGCCCCGCGGGTCAGCCCAGCTTGAAATCGATCGGCACGTTCACCCAGCCGTCGACCGCGTCGTCGCCACGCTTCGCGGGTACGAAGGTCCAGCGCTTCACGGCGGCCACCGCCGCGCTATCGAGCACGCGGCGGCCGCTGCTCGTGCGGACCTCGACCGAATCGGGCGAGCCGTTCGCGAGCACGTGCACGCGCAGCACGACGCGCCCTTCCCAGCCCTGGTCCTGCGCGAACGCCGGATAGTCGGGCGCCGGGTTGCGCAGGTACGCCGCGTCGCCGATCGGCGCGGTTTCGCGCACGGGTGCGGCGGGTGCGGGTGCGGGCGCAACTGCCTGGGCCGGAGCAGCGGGCGCGGCGACGGCCGGCGTCGCCGGCACCGGTGCAGGTGCGGCTGCGTGCGTCGCCTGCGGCGTGGCAGCCGGCGCCGGACGCGAAACGGCCGTGCGCGGCTTCGGCGGGGCCGGCGCCTGCTTCAACGGCTTCGGCGGCACGACCGGCGGCGGCGGACGCACGGCCTGCGGCAGCGGTTCGGGCGGCCGCGTCAGCTCGACCGTCATCGGCAGCGGCCGCGGCGGCTGCACGGGCGCTGCGGCCGGCACACGCGCGGCCAGCAGCGCGACGCCCGCATGCAGCGCCGCGACGGCCAGCGCGATCGCGGCCACGCCGCGCCATCGGTTCGCGGGCGCCGGCCGTGCGTCCACCTGCGCGGACGGCGCCACCGAAGGCGGCCGCGCCACCGCCGCCACCGTGCGCGGCGCCGCACGCGCCGCATGCCGGCGTGCGGGCGGCACGCCGTATTCGATCGTCAGCCCTGTCATGTTCGACTCCTTGCAATGACACGCCGCGGCGCGCTACGCGACCCACGCATGGCGGTGCCGGTCGATCTGCGTGAACGGCGCCGGATCGATCCACGCGCGCGCATCGAAATCGTGTTCGAGAAAGCCCCACTCGACGAGAAAATCCTTGAACGCGACGAGCCCGTCGATCGACGTCGGCGCGAGCCCGGTTTCCAGATGGCGATGCACGTCCGCGCCATAGGCGTAGCGCACCCACTCGTCGGACGCGCGCGTTTCGCGGCCGATATAGGCGACCGTCTCCGCCGGATGGCGCGCGGCCCAATCGCCCGCGCCGACCACGACCGACAGGAAGCGGCTCACGAGATCGGGGCGCGCGTCGATCAGCGCGCGATCGACGGTCAGCGTGCGCGGCGTGCCGTTGCCGATCCGCACCAGCGGATCGGGATGCGCGCCGAGATCGATGACGACCTGCGCGTCGATCAGGTGCACGGTTTCCAGCCCGGCCACGCCCTTCACGAACACCGCGTCGACGTCGCCGCGCACGAGCGCCGCGATCTCGAGCCCGTATTCGTGCGGGCCGCGCGTGAACGACGCGGGGCCGGTGCGGCGCTCGCGCGTGTCGGGCAGGTCGACCCATTCGGCGTCGCCGTAGCCGAGCCCTTCCAGTTCGAGCGCGCTCAGGAACCCCTTCAGCGCGGCCGCACGCCAGAAGTCGATGCTGATCGGATGGCGCGGCAAGCCGAGCCGCCGGCCGCGCAGGTCGCGCGCGGTGCGAATGCCGCGCTCGGGCAGCGTGACGATCGCCTGGAATTCGTTGGTCCACGACAGGCCGATCACGCGCGTGTCGGCGCCGCGGGCCCGCGCCCACAGCGCGGGAATGTTGCCGCCCTGCCGGAACGAGTGCGGCAGGCTGTGATCGAAGTGCGATTCGCGCTTGTCCGCGTCGAGCGTCTCCTGCAGCGAATGCAGCGCGATGCCGTCCGGTCCGAACTCTTCGTCGAACCAGCCGCGATGCACGGCGATGCCGAGCGCGGTCGGCACCGGGCAGCGCGTGTACCAGAGTGCGTCGCAGGCCGTGGCCTGCGCAGCGAGTGTCGTCATGGTGAGTATTCCTTGTCGTTGTCGTGGATGCGTGGCGGCGGGCCGCCGCGCTCAGGCGCCGGCCACGCGCAGCGCCGCCTGCGTGCCGCGCGCGTTCAGCGCGCCGTCGACGAGCGGCAGCACTTCCTCGCCCACGCGGTACGCCTCTTCGAGATGCGGGTTGCTCGCGAGGATGAACGTCGACACGCCGATCTCGACGTATTCCGCGAGCCGCTCGGCCACCTGCTCGTGGCTGCCGACGATCACGCAGCCGGGGCCGCCGCGGATCTGCGACATCCCGGCCCACAGGTTCGGGCCGACGATCAGGTCGTCGAAATGCTGCGTATTGCCCTGGTGCAACGCGAACTGGCGTTTCGCGCCGACCGATTCCGACGCTTCGCCGCGCCCGCCGAAGCCGTTGCGTGTGGTGTCGCCCACCGTCGCGAACATCTGCCGCAGCTCGGCCCACGCCTGCTCCTCGGTCTCGCGCGCGAGGATGTCGATACGCATGCCGAAGCGCAGGTCGCGCTCGGCGTTCTGCCGGTCGAGCGCGCGACGCGCCGCATCGATCACTTCCTTCTGCTTCGCGAGCGGCTCGCCCCAGCTCAGGTGCACGTCGCCGTGCTTCGCGGCGACCGCGAGCGCCGCGTCGCTCGCGCCGGCCAGATAGATCCGCGGCGGCTTCTGGCCGCTCAGCGGCGGCAGCAGGCCGCCCGCCTCGACGCGATAGAAGCGGCCGTCGAACGTGAACGGCGCGCCGGCCGCGACGCCCTTCACGACGTCGAGGAATTCGTCGGTGCGCGCATAGCGGCTGTCGTGATCGATGAAATCGCCGTACGCGCGCTGGTCGGGCCCGCCGCCGCCCGTGACGACGTTCCATTCGACGCGGCCGCGGCTGATCCGCTGCAGGCTCGCGGCCATTTGCGCCGCATACACCGGATGCACGAAATGCGGCTGCAACGCGATCAGCAGCCGCAGCCGGCGCGTCTCGCGCGCCAGCGCGGCCGCCACGACCCACGGCTCCTCGGTGAAGCGGAAGATCGGAATCAGCGCGCCGTGAAAGCCGGCGATGTCGGCCGCGCGCGCGACCTGCGACAGATAGTCGATGTAGCCGAAATCGTCGTCGTCGACTTTCGGCGCGACGCGCGACGCACGCTGGCGATTCCATTCGCCGCGCGTATGCAGATCGTGTGCGCGCCGGCCGTCGCCGTGCATCGGCAGGCGCCACAGAAATTCAACAGCCATCGGGATTCTCCTTGTCGGCCCGTTCGGATTGCGTGCGGCACCGGCGTGCCGCGCGTATGCAGCGCTGTAAAGCACGCGGTGTGCCAACGGGCTCGCGCCGACGCTCGCGGGGCCGTCGGCGAATGCGCTTGACGCCTTGCGGGCCGGGCGTGCGCGGCGATTCGAATCACGTGCGCCGGTTGCCGCCCGACATGTCGCGACGCACGCAGGCGTCGCTGCTGCATCCGCCGCACCGGTGCTGCGCGCGCAACAGCCCCCGACGCGACTGTTGCTCACGCAACAACACATTCGGCGGCCGCCGTGCGGTGGGTCGCCCGTGATGCCCGCGCCGCCGGCCACACGGCCGTTTCCGTTCACTGGCCCGGAACTTGCAACGTGGAACGGCCCGCGCGTGCGACACCGCGCCTCGACCACGCTTACCCAGACAGGGGAATCTCACACATGACAGACAGGCCCGATTCGTCATCGGACAAGCAGCAAACGTTCTGGTACGCCCGATCGCCGGTGCCGACGCCGCTCGGCATCGCCGTGCATCTCGGCTGGCTCAACGGCGAGACGTCGGCCGACGGCGTCGCGATCCGCTCGCGGCGCGGCGCCACGCGACACGACGTATCGTCGATCAGCGATCACACGCTCGCGCAATCGTTTCGCCAGGGCGGCAGCATCCCCGCGATGTGGGCGCGCTCGAACGACGCGAACACGCGCGTGATCGGGCTGTCGTGGGTCGACGAATCGCAACTGATCCTCGCGCGCCCCGAGTCGGGCATCCGCTCCGTGAAGGCGTTGCGCGGGCGCCGGATCGCGATCCCGAGCCGCCCCGACGATCGCATCGACATCTTTCGCGCGTCGGCGCTGCGCGGTTTCGTCAACGCGCTGAGCCTCGACGGGCTGACGCTCGGCGACGTCGAACGCGTCGACGTGCGCGCCCGCACGCTGCAGGCCGTCGGGCCCGCGCGCGCGGCGAGCCTGTTCGCATCGCCGCAAGGGTTTTCGAGCCGCGCGCTGTATGCGGCCGAAGCCGGCGCGCTGCTGCGCGGCGAAGTCGATGCGATCTACGTGAAGGGCTCGACGGGCCTGGAGATCGCGCAACTGATCGGCGCGCACGTCGTGATCGACATCGGCTTTCATCCGGAGCGCTCGATCCGCAACAACAACGGTACGCCGCGCCCGTTGACCGTCAACGCGGACGTGCTCGCGAACCATCCCGACATCGTCGCCGGCTTCCTGAAACTCGTGGTCGCCGCCGGCGAGTGGGCCGGCACGCATCCCGACGAAACCGCGCATTACGTAGCCGGCGAAACCGCGTCGTCGATCGACTGGGTGCGCGCCGCGTACGGCAACCAGCTGCACCGGCACCTCGGCGTCAATCTCGACGACGAATCGGTTGCCGCGCTCGACGAGTTCAAGACGTTCCTGCACGACCACGGTTTTCTGGAAGCCGACTTCGACGTCGCCGACTGGATCGATCCGCGCCCGCTCGCCGACGTGCTGCGGCCGTCGTTGCAGAAACGTGCGTGAGCCCCTTCACCGTTCACTGTTCGGGACCATCATGAAACCCACACTCTCCGTCGCGTCGCTGCATCGCCCGCTGCGCGCGCTGCTCGCCGCGCTGCCGTTGGCCATCGCGTCGCTCGCCGCCCCCGCCGCCCACGCGCAAGACGCGCCCAAGGTCGTGCGGATCGCCGTCGTCGCGTATTCGAGCGGCGGCAAGACGCAATACGCAGGCGCCTCCGCGCTGATCGACGCCGACAAGTCGCTCGAAAAAGCGCTCGCCGCACGGCACGTGACACTGCAATGGGTGCCTGTGTCGACCGCCGCCGTCGGCACGCTCGTCAACGAGGCGTTCACGAACGGCAGCATCGATTTCGCCGGCTACGGCGATCTGCCGTCGGTGGTCGTCAACGCATCAGGCACGCACACGCGCCTGATCGTGCCGGGCGGCGTCGGCAGCAACACGTATCTGGTCGTGCCGGCCGGCTCGACCGCGAAGTCGATCGTCGACCTCAAGGGCAAGCGCATCGCGCTCAATCGCGGCCGGCCGTGGGAAGTGCCGTTCAGCAAGCTGCTCGCCGAAACCGGGCTGAAGCTGTCCGACTTCAAGATCTACAACCTCGATCCGCAGGCCGGCGCGGCAGCCGTCGCGGCCGGCCGCGTCGACGGCTTCTTCACGCTGTCCGACGCGTATTCGCTCGTCGACAAGAACGTCGGCAAGATCATCTGGTCGACCAAGACCGCGCCCGACGACTGGAAGATGCGCGCCGAACTGTGGGCATCCGACGATTTCGTGCGGCGCTACCCCGACATCACGCAGCTCGTCGCGACGGCCTACGTGCGCGCCGCGCACTGGATTTCGCAGCCGCAGAACCGCGACGCGTACGTGAAGATCCTGAGCGCGTCCGGCCAGCCGGAAAGCGTCGTGCGCCGCGAATACGCGGACGAAGCGACGCCGTGGAAGGACCAATGGACGCCGCTCTTCACGCCGGCGCTGACCGGCCACTACCGCGACGTGATCGCGTACAGCCGCCAGGCCGGGCTGACGTCTGCGCCGGTCGACGTGAACGCGCTGCTCGCGCCGACCTTCGTGTCGACCGCGCTCAAGCAGCTCGGCCTCGACGGCTACTGGCGCGCCGACACCCCGCGCGTCGCGAGCCGCTGATGCCGATGCGCGCCCTCGCGCCGAACGGCTTGCGCGCGGCGGTTCGCCTGCCGGGCATCGCGCGGCTCGGCGACCATGCGCTGTGGTGGATCACGCCCGTCGCATTCGCGGCGCTGTGGTGGCTCGCGAGTGCGCAGCGCTGGTTCCCGCCGCAACTCGTCGTGCCGCCCGAGCGCCTCGCGGCGACGCTGCTCACGCTGCTCGACACCGGCGAACTGCGCGAGAACCTGTCGATCACGCTGCATCGCCTCGCGCTCGGTTTCGCGATCGGCGCGACCGGCGGCGCCGCGTTCGGCATCCTGCTCGCGCGCAGCCGGCTGTTCGCCGACTACCTGCGGCCGACGTTCGACCTGCTACGGCAATTGCCCACGCTCACGCTGATTCCGCTGCTGATCCTGCTGATCGGCGTCGACGAACCGTTGAAGCTCGTCGTCGTCGGCAAGGCCGTGTTCTTCCCGGTCGCGCTGGCCGCGTACACGGGCGTGCACGACGCGCCGCGCGATCTCGTCGAGATGGCGCGCCACTATGGGCTCGGCCGCTTCGCACTGCTGCGCGACGTGCTGCTGCCGGCCGCGCTGCCGCCGCTGCTGACCGGCGTGCGGATCGCGCTCGCGCGTGCGTGGCTCGCGCTCGTCGCGGTCGAGCTGCTCAGCGCGGACAGCGGCATCGGCCAGATGATGGAGCTCGCGCGGCAGATGCTGCGGCTCGACGTGGTGCTCGTCGACGTCGCGGCGATCGGGCTGATCGGCTTCGCGCTCGACCGCTCGATCGCGCTCGTGCAGCGTTACGCATTGCGCTGGCAGACGCCCGCGCGCTGACCCTGACTGGAACCGCTTCGGCATGACCTTCGTTACCCGCACTTTCCCGCTCGCCCCGCTGCGCCGCCGCGCACGCGGCCTCGTCGTACCCGCGTTGCTGCTGGCCGCCTGGCAAACCGCATCGTCCGGCGATGCGGCCCACCAATATGCGTTCGTACCGTTGCAGCAGGTCGGCGCCGCGCTCATCGAACTCGCGCGCAGCGGCGAACTCGCGACCGATCTCGGCGCCAGCCTGCGCCGCACGACGCTCGGGCTCGGCTTCGGCGTCGCGTTCGGGCTCGCGTTCGGCGCGGCGATGGCGCGTTCCCCGCTGGCGCGCAAGCTCGGCGAGCCGGCGTTCCAGGCGTTGCGTTACGTGCCGCTGCTCGGGCTGATTCCGCTGCTGAGCCTGTGGGCCGGCACCGGCGAATTCGCGAAGGTGTTCATCATCGCGCTCGCCGCGTTCTACCCGATGACCACCGCCAGCTTCGACGGGCTGCGCCGCGTCGATCCGCGCTATGTCGAACTCGCGCAGTCGTATCGGCTGACCCGCATCGGCCTGTGGCGCGACGTGCTGATCCCCGGTGCGTTGCCCGACCTGTTCGCAGGCGTGCTGCAGGCCGTGCCGTTCGCGTGGATCACCGCGACCAGCAGCGAGCTGCTGTTCAATACGGGCGCCGGCGTCGGCAGCCTGATGCAGAACGCGCAGGCCGGCGCGCGCGCCGACGTGCTGCTGGTGTGCGTGCTGGGTGTGACGGCGCTGGCCGTCGGCATGAGTGCGTTATGCGAGCGGATCGCGCAGCGCGCGCTGCGCTGGCGCGATCACGCCTGACGGCGCAGCCGCGCGTCGGCGTCGCCGCCGTCGCCCGCGTCGCGCGGCTTCAGGATGCCAAGCTGCGCGAGCCGTGCACGCACGATGTTGCGCGACTGGTCGAGCAGGCGCGACATCCGCAACTGGTTGTGCTCGCTGTAGTCGAACACGCTGCGATACACGGTGTCCTCGATGTGCTGCCACAGCGCCGGCGTGCCGAGATCCAGCAGTTCGATCACCGCGTGGCGCAGCGCGTCGGTCGCTTCGGCCACGTCGCGCGCGCGGCGCGGCGGTGAGACAACCGCGCCCGGTGCGTCGGCCGGGTCGGGCGCGAGCGACAGCGCGGAAAATTGCAGGTCGCCGACATCGATCGCACCGCCTGCGCAGATCAGCACCGCGTGGTGAATCACGTTCTCCAGTTCGCGGATGTTGCCGGGCCACGCATGCGCATGCAGACGGGCACGCGCGGCGTCGGTCAGCGTCGGCGCGGTCACGCGCAGCCGCTTCGCATAGGTGTCGATGAAGTGCTCGATCAGCGGCGCGATGTCGCCGGGCCGTTCGCGCAGCGGCAGCAGGCTCAGCTTCACGACGTTGAGCCGGTAGTACAGGTCCTCGCGGAAATTGCCCGCGCGCACCGCGGCTTCGAGATTCACGTTGGTCGCCGCGACGAGCCGCACGTCGATCTTCACGGTCTTGCGCGAGCCGACCGGCGTCACCTCGCGCTCCTGCAGCACGCGCAGCAGCTTGACCTGCGCGGACAGCGGCAGGTCGCCCACTTCATCGAGAAACAGCGTGCCGCGATTCGCGGATTCGAACCAGCCGGGCTGGCTGTTGATCGCGCCGGTGAATGCGCCGCGCTCGTGGCCGAACAGCTCGCTTTCGATCAGCGTTTCCGAAAACGCGCCGCAGTTGACCGCGACGAACGGCCCGTCGTGACGCTCGCTCAGCGAATGCACGAGACGCGCGATCAGCTCCTTGCCCGTGCCGCTCTCGCCGGTGACGAGCACCGTCGCATCGCTCGGTGCGACGAGCTGGATGCGTTCGAGCAGCACCCGCGATTTGGGATCGTCGAACGTCAGTGCCTTCGCGCGAATCGTGATCGCGTGCGAAGTCGGGTCCGGCAAGCTGAAGATGGCCATGGCACGACCGGCGTGTTGAACGGGGAAGGTTCGACGATAGCAAGGCGCACGCCGGCCACGAACCAATTCATCGAGCTATCGGTATGACGGCGGCCGGATTGCGCCGGCCGCCGCGCGGCATCATGCGAGGCCGGTCATCTTCCATTGCTGTTCGAGCGCGCCCGGCCCGAATTCGAGCGAGCCGCCGAGCGGTTCCGCGAGCGCCTGGAAATACGCGGCTTCCTCGAGAATCAGGATGTACTTCGACACGTCGAGGATCGACTTGCCCCAGAACGTCGCGCCGCCGTTCGCCTCGATGATCGCCGGCACGTCGGGATCGCGCCGGATCGTGTCGACGATGAAGCGCGGCTCGCCGGGGCGACGATCGACGTAGACGGGGATTTCGCGGGCCCGCGTGTAGCGGGCGGCCGGCGCGTAACGGATCGGCAGCGGCCGATGCGCGCTCGCCCATGCGCCGAGATACGGGCCGTGCACGTGGATCACGACATCGACTTCCGGCGCCTCGCGGAATACGCCCGCGTAGCGCGGGCCGTGGCCGCCCGCGCGCGCATCGCCGTGCAGCACGTCGCCGTCGAGCGTCACGACGACCGGCTGGACCTCCTGCGACGCGGCCCACGGGCTCGGCGCCGACAGTGCGACGACGAGCTCCGTGCCCGGCACGCGCTGGAACGCCTGGAACGTGTTGGTCGCGGACAGCGTGCGCGTTTCCTTCAGCACGCGCGCGGCCTGCGCGAATTCGCGCGTCGCGCGTTCGACGAATGCCACGAGTTCGCCGCTGTCGATGGCTTGGGTGACGGACATGAGGAAGTTTCCTTGATCGGTTGAACGGATGGGCTCGCGTCGCAACGCCGCAACGTCGCGATGCACGGTCAACGAATCAGCAGCAATCGTGCCAGCGCCGCGATGGGCGTATCGAAGGCCGGCCGGCGCGGCGCAGGCGCGCGATACCCGACTTGCGCAGTGCAGCCCGCGCAGACGCGTCTGTTGCGCAAGCAACACCGTGCCGGCCGGGATTGCTGCACGACACGCAGCCGGTGCGTATGCGCGATGCGCGCGCCATCGCGCCGATCGCCCGCCGTGCCGTGTGTTGCGTACGCAACGACCCCGCTGGTTCGAAACTTGCATCGCACTCGGCCCGCGCCGGCCTGGTCCGGCGCATCCGCTCTCATCGACCTCCATCCGACCATGACGCTTCTTTCCCTGCGCGGCCTCGCCGCGCGCACGCTGCTCGTATCGGCACTCGCCGTGCCTCCCGTCGTCTCGCTCGCGGCTTCGGCCGGCCGAGTCCCCACATCCGACCCGTTGCAGGGCGACGGCCGCGTATCCGCGTTCTACACGTGGGACCACGACATTCCGGCCACGCCCGGCGCGCTGCTGCGCACCGAAGCGCTGCCCGCGACGCTCGGGCTTGCAAGCGCCGGGCGACAACTGCGCATCCTGTATGCATCGACCGACGGCGTCGGCGGCCGCACGCCGATCGCGGTGTCGGGCGCGCTGTTCGTGCCGCGCGGCACGCCGCCGGCCGGCGGCTGGCCGATCGTCGCGTGGGCGCACGGCACGTTCGGGATGGCCGACATCTGCGCGCCGTCGTGGTTCGGCCGCGCGTATCGCGACGTGCGTTACCTGAACGCATGGCTTCAGCAAGGGTTCGCGGTGGTCGCCACCGACTATCAGGGCCTCGGCACGCCCGGCCCGAATCCGCAGCTCAACAACCGCTCGAACAGTTACACGCTGCTCGACAGCGTGCGCGCGGTGCTCGGCGGCGTGCCGGGCCTCGCGAACGAGGTCGTGCTCGTCGGCCAGTCGCAAGGCGGCTCGGCCGTGATCGCGGCGGCCGGCTACGCGCCGGTCTATGCGCCCGAACTGGCGATCCGCGCAACCGTCGCGACCGGGACGATCTACAACGCGTCGCGCGCCACGCTCGCATCGCTGCCGAAGTTCGAGACGGCCTACCGGCGCGATCCCGAACGCGTCGATCCGACGCTCGCGTACCAGTTCTACTCGGTGCTGTCCGCGCAGCAGATCGACCCGTCGCTGCGCGCCGACGAAGTGCTGACCGACACCGCACTGCCGATCCTCGAACAGGCGCGCATCAGTTGCCTCGCGTCGCTCGAGGACGATGCGGCGCTCGCGCACCTCACGCACGCGAACACCGTGAAACCGGGCGGCGATGCGCGGCTGAAGGCGTGGTGGGACGATTACCTGAAGTACCCGACGCTGAAGATCGCGACGCCCGTGTTCATCGGTGCAGGCGCGGACGACGGGCTGGCGCCGCTCGAACTTGCGCTGGCCAAGGACGCGTGCGCGGCGGGCACGACGGTCGAGGCGCATCTGTATGCGGGCCGCGAGCACAACGGCACCGTGAACGCGTCGCTCGCCGATTCGATTCCGTTCGTGAAGCGCGTGCTGGCCGGCGAGACGATCCGCCCTGTCTGCTCGCCGGTCGCGCAGCCCGCCGTGTCGCAATAACGGGCTCACCGCGCTTTGCACGACGGCGCGAATGCTTGTGCAAATCCGTTATTGGATCGCGCCGCCATGCATTTTTATACTCGTCAGCACTCTCTGTTAAAGAGTGCCAGCCAATTTCGACAGAACAGGACAGGACGAAAAAATGAGCCTACGCCCCTTGCACGATCGCGTGATCGTGAAGCGACTCGACCAGGAAACCACCACCGCGTCGGGCATCGTGATCCCCGACAGCGCCGCCGAAAAGCCCGACCAGGGCGAAGTGATCGCCGTCGGCCCCGGCCGCAAGGACACGGACGGCCAGCGCATCGTGCCCGACCTGCAGGTCGGTGAACGCGTGCTGTTCGGCAAGTACGCGGGGCAAGCCGTCAAGGTGGACGGCAACGAGTTTCTCGTGCTGCGCGAAGAAGACATCGTCGCGGTCGTCAATCAATAACGGAGCGCAATCATGGCAGCCAAGGAAATTCTTTTCAGCGACATCGCACGGTCGAAGCTGACCGAAGGCGTGAACATTCTCGCGAACGCGGTGAAGGTCACGCTCGGGCCGAAGGGCCGCAACGTCGTGCTCGAACGCAGCTTCGGCGCGCCCGTCGTCACGAAGGACGGCGTGTCGGTCGCGAAGGAAATCGAACTCGCGGACAAGCTTCAGAACATCGGCGCGCAGCTCGTGAAGGAAGTCGCGTCGCGCACCAGCGACGCGGCCGGCGACGGCACGACCACGGCCACCGTGCTCGCGCAGGCGATCGTCCGTGAAGGCCAGAAATACGTGGCGGCCGGGCTCAATCCGCTCGACCTGAAGCGCGGCATCGACAAGGCCGTCACGTCGGCCGTCGACGAGTTGAAGAAGATCAGCAAGCCGACCACCACGAGCAAGGAAATCGCGCAGGTCGCGACGATCTCCGCGAACGGCGAGGAATCGATCGGCCAGCGCATCGCCGAGGCGATCGATCGCGTCGGCAAGGAAGGCGTGATCACCGTCGAGGACGGCAAGTCGCTCGCCGACGAGCTCGACGTCGTCGAAGGGCTGCAGTTCGATCGCGGCTACCTGTCGCCGTATTTCATCAACAATCCGGACAAGCAGATCGCCGAGATCGAAAGCCCGTACATCCTGCTGCACGACAAGAAGATCTCGAACATCCGCGACCTGCTGCCGGTGCTCGAACAGGTCGCCAAGTCGGGCCGGCCGCTGCTGATCATCGCGGAAGACGTCGAAGGCGAAGCGCTCGCGACGCTCGTCGTGAACAACATCCGCGGGATCCTGAAGACGGTCGCGGTCAAGGCGCCGGGCTTCGGCGATCGCCGCAAGGCGCTGCTCGAGGACATCGCGATCCTCACCGGCGGCCAGGTCATCGCCGAGGAAACGGGCCTGACGCTCGAGAAGGCGACGCTCGCCGAACTGGGCCAGGCGAAGCGCATCGAGGTCGGCAAGGAAAACACCACGGTGATCGACGGCGCGGGCGACGCGAAGAACATCGAGGCGCGCGTGAAGCAGATCCGCGTGCAGATCGAAGAAGCAACGTCCGACTACGACCGCGAGAAGCTGCAGGAACGCGTCGCGAAGCTCGCGGGCGGCGTGGCGGTGATCAAGGTCGGCGGCGCGACCGAAATCGAGGTGAAGGAGAAGAAGGACCGCGTCGACGACGCGCTGCACGCCACGCGCGCGGCCGTCGAGGAAGGTATCGTGCCGGGCGGCGGCGTCGCGCTGATCCGCGTGCGGCAGGCGATCCGCGAACTGAAGGGCGCGAACCCCGATCAGGACGCGGGCATCAAGATCGTGCTGCGCGCGCTGGAAGAACCGCTGCGCCAGATCGTCACGAATGCGGGCGAGGAAGCGAGCGTCGTCGTCGCGAAGGTCGCGGAAGGCACGGGCAACTTCGGCTACAACGCGCAAACGGGCGAGTACGGCGACCTCGTCGAATCGGGCGTGCTCGATCCGACCAAGGTCACGCGCACCGCGCTGCAGAACGCGGCGTCGGTGGCCGGGCTGCTGCTGACGACCGATGCGACCGTGTTCGAAGCGCCGAAGGATGCGGCGCCGACCGCCGCGCCGGGCGGCCCGGGTGCGGGCGGGCCGGGGTTCGATTTCTGACGACGCAGCAGCGTGCGCGCCGGTTCGCCGGTGTGCGCGGTTGGGCAGGATCCTGCAACGCGTGGCGATGGAAGTCGTCACGCGTTGTTTGCTTTGGCGCGACGCAATGCCGTGGCCGGCGGGCCGATCGCCGCGCTCGGGTAAGATGAAGACCCGTTCCGCCTTGCCGCTTCCACGCCATGTCGCCCATCGCCAACACCCTGCTTCCGCTCGCCGGCGTCCTGCTGCTGAGCGTCGCCAGCCCCGGCCCGAACTTCGTGATCGTCACGTCGACTGCCGTGATGTCGCGCCGCGCTGGCGTGATGACGGGGCTCGGCCTCGCCGCCGCATCCGGCACCTGGGCCGCGATCGCGATCGCCGGCCTGAGCCTGCTCGTCACGCATGTCGCGTGGGTTCACACCGCGCTGCGGCTGGCGGGCGCCGCCTACCTGATCTGGCTCGGCCTGAAAATGATCATGACCGCACGCCAGCCGCTGCCCGTTTCCGCGCCGGCCGCGATGTCCGACTGGAACGCGGCTCGGAAGGGCTACGTCGTCAGCATGACGAACCCGAAATCCGTCGCGTTCTACGGCAGCATCTTCGCGCTGATGGTGCCGGCTCATGCGCCCGCATGGCTCGATCTATCGGTCGTCGCGCTGTCGGTTGCGATCTCGGCCGCGTGGTATTGCACGATGGCGCTGCTCGCATCGCATCCGTCGGTGCGCCGGCTGCTGGTCCGACGCAAGGCCGTGCTCGATACGGCGGCTGGTCTCTTGCTGATGGGCGTGGGCGGCCGGATGCTGGCCGGACGTTGATCCGCTGCGTATTTGTCCTTTTTCGGAGCCCGCGCCGCTCAGTTGCCATGCCGACCGCACAAACCATTCTGGACGACGACGAACGCCTCGGCTGGACCGGCAACGACCCGGTGTTTCTGCTGACGATGCTGCCGTTCGTGCTGTCGGGCACGTGAAGTCATCCGTATTATCGGGCCCAGCCCCCGCGGCGCTCGATACGAAATTTTAACGCTCGGTCCCCGTGTATCTGACACCGTCTTTACGCGCGGTTGACTAGGATTTCCGTGTCATCCCGACACGGAGCAATCCGCATGCAAACGCAGCAGGCCGCCGTCGGCGGCCAACCCGACCTCCCTCACCGACGCGGCCGCACGCCGTTCGCGACCCGGCTCGCCGATGCCTGTCCGCCGGGCAACATCCTGCTCGACGTGCCGGCGGAAAGCGCGATCCAGTTGTTCGATCTCGTCGCTCACCATGTCGCACGCGACAGCGGCGTATCCGCGGAACGGATCCGGGCCGAACTGATCAGGCGCGAACAACTCGGCTCGACCGGCCTCGGCCAAGGCGTCGCGATTCCGCATGCGCGCATCGACGGGCTCCGCTCGGCCGCCGCGCTGTTCGTTCGCGCGCGATACCCGTTCGCGTTCAACGCGCCGGACCGCAAGCCCGTGCGCGAATTCATCGTGCTGGTGCTGCCGCACGCGGACGACCGCGCGCACCTCGAACTGCTCGCCGACGCCGCGCGATGGTTCAGCGAACGCGCGATCCGGCAGGCGTCGCGCGATGCGCAAACGCCCGGCGACGTTCACCGGCTCATGCAACGCACGGTTTGAGCCAACGTCGCGCGACGACAGGTATCCCCTCCATCATTTCGGATTCCCATGTTCCCAGACCCTGCAACTCCCACTCGACGTGTGGCCGGCTTGGCCCGCTCGCTTCCGTTCATGCAGGCGTTGCACGGACAGACCGTCGTCATCGTCGACGGCGGTGCCGCCAGCGACGTCCACACGCGCTCCGCCTTCGCGCAGGATGTCGCGCTGCTCGCGCTCACCGGCATCCATCCGATCGTGATCCAAAGCATCCCGACTGCGTCCGGCACGCAATCGGTCCACGCGACACACGCCGCCATGGCCCGCGTCAACCATGAACTGGTGCGCCTGATCGGCAGCCACGGCGCGCGGGCGATCGGCATCGACGGTCACGACGGCGGCCTGCTCGTCGCCAGCGCCGACCCCGACAGCGCGAACACGAGCACGGTCGCGCGGTTCGACGTCACCGCGTTGAACGCGTTGCTCGACAACGGACTGGCGCCCGTCGTGATGCCGGTCGCGCCGGACGACGCGGGCCGCGACTGCCTGCTGCGCGCTGAACGGCTCGGCAGCGTGCTCGCGCAACGCACGGGCGCCGTCTCGTTGGTGATGATGGTCGACAAAGCGTTGCTGCACGAACTCGGCGAGCTCGCCGGGCTGTACGGCATCACGGAGCTGGAGCAATGGCTCGCCGAGCATCCGGCCGCCGATGCGGCGCCGTGCGTGCGCGACGCGCTCGATGCGCTCGCACACGGCGTGCAGAACGTCCATCTCGCCGATATCGGGCAACCCGCGTCGCTGATCGACGAACTGTTGACGGAGGAAGGTTCGGGCATGGTGTTCTGCCGGCGCGGCAACACCGATCTGCTGTCGGAAACCCGCCGCTACTTTGCCGATTCGGCGTGCGTGCTGCGTGACGGGTTCAGCGTCGAGCAGAAGCCGGTCGTGCGCTTCTGACCGGGTAGCATCAAAACGCTTGCGGCGGCCCGCAAAGGCCGCCGCAAGCGGACAACGTCAGCACAACGACAACGTCAACGCCGCGTCGCCAGTCTCCTGACGACACGCACCAGCGCATCGACTTCGTCGCACGTGTTGTAGAACGCGAGCGACGGCCGCACCGTGGCCTCGAGCCCGAAACGCCGCAGGATCGGTTGCGCGCAGTGATGCCCCGAGCGCACCGCGATGCCCTCTTCGTTCAGCGCCTGCCCGACTTCCTCGGTTTCATAGCCCTTCAGCACGAACGACAGCACGCTCGCCTTGTCGCGTGCGGTGCCGACGAGCCGCACGCCCGGCACCGGCGCGAGCACGCTCGTTGCATACGCAAGCAGATCGTGCTCGTAGCGCGCGATGTTCTCGATGCCGACCCGGCTCACGTAATCGAGCGCCGCGCCGAGCCCCACCGCATCCGCGATGTTGCCGGTGCCGGCTTCGAAGCGGTTCGGCGGCGGCTGGAACACCGTGCGCTCGAACGTCACGTCCGCGATCATGTTGCCGCCACCCTGCCACGGCGGCATGTCTTCGAGGATCGCGCGCTTGCCGTACACGACGCCGATCCCGGTCGGCCCGTAGATCTTGTGCCCGGAAAACACGAAGAAATCCGCATCGAGCGCCTGCACGTCCACACGCATGTGCGAGATCGACTGCGCGCCGTCGACGAGCGCCTTCGCGCCCGCGCGATGCGCGAGCTCGACGATCTCCTTCACCGGCACGACCGTGCCGAGCGCGTTCGACACCTGCGTGACGGACACGATCTTCGTGCGATCGTTGAGCAGCTTCCGGTATTCGTCGAGCAGTACTTGCCCCGAATCGTCGACCGGAATCACGCGCAGCTTCGCACCCTTGAGCGCGGCAAGCTGCTGCCACGGCACGATGTTCGCGTGATGCTCGAGGTGCGACACGACGATCTCGTCGCCTTCGCCGACGTTCTGCACGCCCCACGTCTTCGCGATCAGGTTGATCGCCTCGGTCGTGCCGCGCACGAACACGATCTCGTCCGGCGACGATGCGCCGATGAAGCGCTGCACCGTTTCCCGCGCATGCTCGTACGCATCCGTCGCGCGGCCGGCCAGTGCGTGCGCGGCGCGGTGGATGTTCGAGTTCTCGTGGGCGTAGAAGTACGCGAGGCGGTCGATCACGGCCTGCGGCTTGTGCGTCGTCGCCGCGTTGTCGAACCAGACGAGCTGCTTGCCGTTCACGCGCTCCTGCAGGATCGGGAAGTCGCGGCGGATCGCGTTCACGTCGAACGGCGGATGGGCGCCGCGATGCAGCTGGCCTTGCGGCTCGGTTGCCTGCGCATCGTCGATGAAATAACGCGGCACGTCGGCGCCCGATGCACGCGAAGCCGGCACGTCGCGATGCACGGCGAGCAGCGCGCGCAGCGCGTCGTCGCCCGGCAACCCGAACGCTTCCGGCGACGCGAGGCCGTTCGACGGCACGACGATGTCCTGCGGCGTCGCCTGCCAGCCTTGCAGCGAACCGTCGGTGAAGTAGTACGGCGACGCCTTCGCCGCGCCGTCCGATACCGGCGCATTCACCTGCGGCACGCCGAGCGCCGCGCCGCCGACACGCGGTTCGAGCGCGGGCGCGATCGACACGGCGTTGTCGGGCAGCCCGTTCTGCGCGGCCGCATGCGGCGCGAGCGCGGGTGCGCGGTTGCCGAGCGACAGCACGTGCGTCGGCGCGGACGGCGCGAGGTTCGCGCCCGGTACCTTGCCTTGCGGCAGCGCGAGCCCCGGCACGCCGGTGCCCGCTCCGCCCGGGCCCGCGAGCGGCGAACCGCCCGGCACCGGGTTGCTCACCGACGCGAGGATCGGCGCCGCCGCCGGCAGTGCCGACGGCACGCCGCCGACTGCGCCGCTCCCTGCCGACAGCCCGGGCGCGGTGGCCTGCCCGGGCGGCGTCGCGAAGAACTCGGACGCGAGCCGCGCGAGCGTCGCCGGGTCGGGCAAGCCGGCCGGCAGCGGCGCATGCGGCAACGCGTGCGCGTCGCCGCCGGTCAGGCCGGGATTAACGGTAGGTGTCGGGATAGTCATGGAACTTGGCGATTTCGACGTCATCGAGGACAGCCAGCGCATCCGGCGAATGGACCGCGAGCGAGCAATATAGCGAGATCAGGTACGACGCGATCGCCTGGTTGTTGATCCCCATGAAGCGCACCGACAGGCCCGGCCCCTGCTCGCCCGCGACGCCCGGCTGATACAGGCCGACGACGCCCTGGCGCTTGTCGCCGACGCGCAGCAGCAGGATCTTGGTCTTGCCGTCCGCGACCGGCACCTTGTCCGACGGAATCAGCGGAATGCCGCGCCACGTCAGGAATTGCGAGCCGAACAGGCTGACCGTCGGCGGCGGCACGCCGCGCCGCGTGCATTCGCGCCCGAACGCGGCGATCGCGAGCGGGTGCGTGAGGAAGAATGCCGGCTCCTTCCACACCTTCGTCAGCAGCTCGTCGAGATCGTCCGGCGTCGGTGCACCCGTCAGCGGGAAGATCCGCTGTTCGTCGGTCACGTTCGCGAGCAGCCCGTAGTCCGGGTTGTTGATCAGCTGGCTTTCCTGCAGCTCCTTGATCGTCTCGATCGTCAGGCGCAGCTGTTCCTTGATCTGGTCATGAGGACTGCTGTAAAGATCGGAGATCCGCGTATGCACGTCGAGCACCGTGCTCACCGCGTTCAGGAAATACTCGCGCGGTTGTTCCTCGTACGGCACGAAGGTCTGCGGCAGCACGCTTTCGTCCTCGAGCTGCGTGCACGCGGCGCGCACCGCTTCCGGGTTCTTCACCTGGTTCAGGCGATAGATGCCGGCCTCGACCGGCACCCATTGCAGCAGATGGGTCAGCCAGCGCGGCGTGATCGTGGAAAGCTGGGGAACGGTCTTGGTAGCGTTCGCTAGTTGGCGGGCGGCGTGATCGCTCAGCGCGGCCGTGCCGCTTGCAACGGTCGACATGTGTGGCTCCGGGTTCTTAAGATGAAAAACGGGATTGCTTATGACGCTGGGTGATTATCGGAAGCACGCCCCCGCCGGCTCAACATGCTATAGCCGTCAGGTCGTGCACCCGAAAGGGGAAAACGATGGAGGCGGCCTCAGGTGACGTACGCGCCCGGCAGCAGCGTCGAGATCGACACGTCGAACGCGCGCGCGATCTTGTCGGCCGTGACGATCGACGCAATCGCCTCGCCGCGCTCGATCTCGCCGACGTACGAGCGGTTCAGCCCCGCGTGCTCGGCCAGCTGCTCCTGCGACCACGTGCGCGCTTCGCGCAGCTTGCGCACGGTGGCGCCGAAGTGATGGATGAGGTCGCTCATCGCGCCTCCTAGGCGACGCGCGCCGCCGTGCGCGGCGCGGCGTTCGCTTCGCTGCGCAGCACGGCCTGCGTGACGTTTTCGCCGGCCGGCACGTCCTGCGTGAGCCACACGTTGCCGCCGATCACCGCGCCGCGCCCGATCGTCACGCGGCCGAGGATCGTTGCGCCCGCATAGATCACGACGTCGTCCTCGACGATCGGATGGCGCGCGAGCCCTTTCTCCAGATGGCCGGCCGCATCGCGCGGGAAGCGCTTCGCGCCGAGCGTGACCGCCTGGTACACGCGCACGCGCTCGCCGATGATCGCCGTCTCGCCGATTACGACACCCGTGCCGTGATCGATGAAGAAGCCCGCGCCGATGCGCGCGCCCGGATGAATATCGATGCCGGTTTCCGCATGCGCCTGCTCGGCGATGATCCGCGCGAGTAGCGGCAGGCCGAGCCCGTACAGCTCGTGCGCGAGCCGGTGGTGGATCATCGCGAGGATGCCCGGGTAGCACAGCAGCACCTCGTCGACGCTGCCGGCCGCCGGATCGCCGTGGAAGGCCGCCAGCACGTCGCTGTCGAGCAGCCGGCGAATCTCCGGCAAGCGCGCGGCGAACGCCTGCACGGCCTTCGACGCGACTTCGTCGAGGTTGTCGGCCGGCCCGTCGGCATTGCGGTGACGCGCCGCGTAGCGCAATTCGAGCGTCACCTGCGTGAGCAACGCGTTCAGCGCCGCGTCGAGCGCGTGGGCCACGTGGAAGTTCTCGCTTTCCTGCCGCAGGTCGGGCGGCCCGAGCCGCATCGGGAACAGCACGCCTTTCAGCGCACCGACGATCTGCGCGAGCGCCTCGCGCGCCGGCAAATCGCGCCCGCCCGGTTCGAGCGAGCGCCGCTGCTTTTCGCGCCATGCGCGGCGCACCGTCTGCAGCGATTGAACGATGTCGTCGATATCGAATGCGGCCATGCTGCTTTCTCCCCGTAACGGCCGTGAATCAATCCTGCGCCCAAGGCAGGCCGCGGAAGCGCCAGCCGTTCTGGCCGCCGCGATGCTGCCGCTCGTCGAGGTCGCCCTCGAAGCCTTCGAGCACATTGAACACCTGCGTGAAACCACCCTTCGCCGCGGCCTCGGCCGCCTGCGCCGAACGGTTGCCGCTGCGACACAACAACAGCACGACCGCGTCCTTGCCGGTCTTCGCTTCCAGTTCGCGCACGAAGCGCGGGTTGCGCGTCAGGCTCGTGCCGGTCGCCCACGGCACGTGCAGCGACTCCGGCACGTAACCGACGAATTTCCGTTCCTCGGCCGTGCGCACGTCCACCAGCACTGCATCGCCCGCCGAGAACAGCGCCCACGCGGCTTCCGGCGCAACGCCGCCCGCGTAGGGCTTGCCGGCCGCCAGGGCCGCCGCGCGGGCGTCTTCCAGCGCCTGCTGCGCAGCGGTTCGTTCTTCCAGTTCAACCGTCATGACACTTCCTTGTATTCTCAGATTCGTATGAACAAAGACACCGGGAATGCGGCTGTTGCAGCTTGCGTGCTGTCTATAGCCGTCAACGCCACTATGCGAGCGCGGTCGGGGAAGCAGAACCAATAAAAATTCATTTCCTAATCAGCGCCGCGGGGAATGCAATGGCAGAGGACCACGGTTGAACGGATTGCCGTGCCGTGTTTGGTAATGAGGGAGACCACCGCGCAGGATGCGCGACAGGGATGGCGTAACAGTCATGACATGACGCCCTGCGTGTCAGGACATCTGCAAAGTCCGAATCGGCGCCGACGCGCGTGGCGCACGCCGCCGAATCGAGCTGTCATTTTGCTTTCGTCAATACGATTCGGAGAGGCCAATACGCGTCGATCCCGCATTTCGGCTCGCCGGGCCTGCGAAAGCCCTTATCCGTCTGTCACCTGCACGAGAAGTGCCCCCGTTCCCGACTCGGGTTCGGTACGATGTTCGCGTCGCGTCTTTCACGGTATCGAATCACGCGATCCTCCCCATCTGACGGATAAACAAGAATTTTCGGAACAAATATGACCAAACATTCACGAAATATTTTCTTGCCCATGCTTCTGTCGATTCCCCTGCTGTTATCCGCATCGCCAGCGCATGCGCAGACGTCTCTGAGCATTTCATGTACGTCGACCACGGGTAACGGGACATGCACGGCGTCGGTCGGCGCGCCATGGACGAACGCATCGCTCCATTGGCAAGCGACCGATGTTTCAATGACGATTCTCAACAACACGAGCGTCAGCTTTTCGTGCGTGGCCAACTTTCATCCTGGCCATATTTCGGTCATGCCGAGTATTTCGGACGGGAATACCAATATCCCGACGGTGGCTACGATTCAGTTGAGCTGTTAACGACCAACGTCGCGCCATCGCGCGATATCCGACAGGTAACGATGCATCGGCGTAATGCCAACCGGCATTGCCGATGCCCTCGTTCTTCAACGCATCACGGTAGCGGATCGACCACCGCAACCGGCACGCCACGCGCCTCGATATCGCGCCCAGCAAGCAAACACAGATCCTCGCGATGATGCGTGGCCACCACCTGCACGCCCACCGGCACGCCGTTCGTGATCGACGTCGTCACGGCCAGCCCCGGCAGCCCCATCGCGGGCAGCGCGCGCAACGTGAGCTGCGCTTCCCACACGCGATCGAACCCTTCCGGCCCCAGCCGATCGAGATCATCAGGAAACGGCAGTTCCGACGAAACAGGCAGCAGCAACACCGGATATTCATCGAGAAACAGCCGCCACGCTCGCGTCAACGTCGTCCGTCGAACCAGCGCACGGCTAATCACATCCGCCGGCAGATCGCGCACCTTGCCGCGCACGGCGGCGATCACCGCCGTCGCGCCCGGATCGCCGTCTTGCTCGACCGCGTTCGCCAGCGCGTCGAAACCATCGCCGAGCCACAGCTGTTCCTGCAGCAGCGCAGCCTCGCGCATCGGCGGCGTATCGTCGATCTCGTCGACGGTCCAGCCTGCATCGACCAGCCGGCGCGCGGCATCGCGCAACGCGGCCTCGACTTCGGGCACGACCTCCAGGCCGCGCGGACGCACGCACAGCGCCGCGCGCTTCGCCACCTCGCGCCCGTCGAACGGCACCGCGACGTGCCACGGATCGCGCGGGTCCGGCGCGGAGAACGCCCGCAGCGCGAGCGAGAGATCATCGATCGTGCGCGCGATCGGCCCGGCCGCCGACATCAGTTGCGCGCCGATCGCCCGCTCCGGCGACGACGCATTGAACGCCGGCACGCGGCCGAGCGACGGCCGGATCCCGTGTACGCCGCACGCATAGGCCGGGTAGCGCACCGAGCCGCCGATGTCGGTGCCGACCGCGAGCGGGCCGATCCCGCCGGCGACGGCCGCCGCTGCGCCGCCGCTCGATCCGCCCGGCGTCAGCGACGGATTGCGCGGATTGCGCGTATGGCCATGCACGAGATTCGACGTGAACCAGCGCAATGCGAATGTCGGCGAATTGGTACGGCCGAGCAGTACCCCGCCGGCCTTGCGGATGTTCGCGACCACCGGGCTGTCGGCGGGCGCGATCAGGTTTTCCTGCAGGCGCGTGCCATTGGTCGTCGCAAAGCCGGCCTGATCGACGTTGATCTTCACGGTGACGGGCACGCCCGCGAGCGGCCCCGGATCGTCGCCACGCGCGATTGCGCGATCGACTTCGTCGGCCTGCCTGCGTACGTCGTCGGGGCGATGTTCGACCACCGCGTTGATCGCCGGATTCACCGCATCGAGCCGATCGAGCACGGCGTCAGCCACTTCGCGCGCGGACACGTCACGCTGCCGCACGCGTGTCGCGAGTTCGGTTGCCGACAGTTGCCAGAGTTGCGTCATGACTTCTCCTGGTGAAAAGACATCACAATCGCTCACGGCGCCGCGCGTCCTCACGACAGCGCCACGCAGCATGCGCTCACTGCGTATCCGGCTTCGCGCGCTCGGCGGCGGCGATGATCGCGTCGGCCACGGCCTTCGGCTGGCTCAGCATCGCGACGTGGCTGGCGTTCACGCGCGTGACCGTCGCGCCGATCCGCTTCGCCATCGCTTCCTGCAGCGTCGGATCGATCATCCGGTCCTGCGTCGCGACGACGAACGTCGACGGCTTCGCATGCCACGCGGCCTGCGCGACCTTCTCCGAGATGCACCCGCCATACCACGGCCCCTGGGTCGCGGCAACGATGCGCTGCTGCGCGGCCGGCAGATCCGGCGCGAAATCCTGCGCGATCGCCTTGTCCGACAGCCGCGCGAAACCGCCCGCGTCCTTGCGCAACTCGCCGGCCCACGACGGCGCCGGCAGCCCCTGCGTGACGTCGGCGATCGACTGGCCGTTGTCGGGCGCGAACGCGGCGACGTACACGAGCGACTTCACCTTGTCGTCGTTGCCCGCATCGCTGATCACGACGCCTGCCCACGAGTGGCCGACCAGCACGACCGGTCCCTTCTGTTCGTCGATCGTGCGCTTCGTCGCGGCCGCGTCGTCGGCGAGCGAGCTCAGCGGATTCTGCACCGACACCACGTGCAGCCCGCGCGCCTCGAGCAGCGGAATCACGCGGTTCCAGCTCGACCCGTCGGCGAACGCGCCGTGCACGAGCACGACGTTGGTGCCCTTCAGGTCTTCCTTCGGCGCGGCCTGCGCCGCGACCGCACCGAACAGTCCGCCGATCACCGCGGCGGATACCAGGACGCGTTTCATCAAACCGGCCATCGTCATGCTCCTTTCTTTATCGTGTCGTTGAAGTGAAGTGCTGCCTGAGCGGCCGCGCCTGCATGCGGCAGGCGCGGCATGGCATCACGAATGCGCGTACAGGTCGTCGGCGGCGTTGCGTGCGGCGCGCGACTGCGCGGCATCGCGATGGCCGGCCGGCGTCGACGCATCGGCCACGTTGTCGCCTTGCGACTTCGACGGGGCGTTCTGGTCGGAACGTGCGACCTGCTCGGCAGCCGCGATGGCGTTCTGTGCGGCGGCGATGTCGTCCGGGTAATGCGCTTCGCTGCCGGCCGGGTGGTAGCCGGCCTTCTCGAGACGGATGAGATCGGCGCGCACTTCGGCCCGCGTGAGGCTGTGGCCGGTATCGGCGAACGACAGCGCGGGTGCGACGGCGAGGACGGCAACGGCGAGGATTCGAGCGGCTTTCATGAAGGTTCTCCTAGGACAGGTTGGGGTGTCGATCACTGGGCATCCGGTGCGAACGTCTGACACCGAACGTTTGCTGCATGTCGACAGTAGAACCCGCGCACGTATCCGGCATGTTTCCGAAACCGGGCTTTCTGCATGCCAGTTTTTCAGGAGCGGCCCTGGATACAGTGCGATACACACTCGCTTGCCGATTCGATTCATTTCGCCCCGCGCTACGCACCACGAAAAAAGGCGTGCCTCGCAGGGCACGCCTTTCCGTCCACTTCACACCGCCGTGTCACGTCACGGCGCAAGCTGCGTGAACACGTAATCGTGGTTCTTCACTCGCGCCTGGTGACACCCGAAGCACGTCTGATGCTGGCCGATGTCGGCCGGCACGCCGTTGATGAAGCGCCCGAAGCCCCAGCCGCCCGTCGCTGCATAGCGACGCGAATCCTTCACCATCACCTGCACGGTCGTCGCCTGGCCGGGCACCGTCGCGGGCGCGAACTCGTCGGACTGCTTGCGCTTGTACGCGAGCTTCACGAGGATCGTGCCGTCCGGGAACGGCAGCGTTGCCTGTTCGAGCGCGCGGATCGCGACCGGATTGCCGAGCACCACGCGCAGCTCGTCGAGCGGTGCGGCCTCTTCGGCCGGCGCGACCATTTCCCACTTCCGGTAGCCGGGCGGAATCGTCACGCCGTAGATCGGCGATGCGGCGGCGGCCGCGGCCGGCTTCGGCTGCTCCGCGAACGCGGCCGGCCCGCTCACCGACCACGCAGCGGCCAGCAGCACGCCTGCGACGAGCATACGGCGCGCACCGCGCCGCCCCACCCCCACGCGGGCCCGCATCACAGATGCTCCACTTGCAGGATCGCATCGGCGAATGCCTGCGGCGCTTCCTGCGGCAGGTTGTGGCCGATGCCGCCGGTGATTGTCCGGTGCTGGTACTTGCCGGTGAACTTCTTCGCGTACGCGGCCGGTTCCGGATGCGGCGCGCCGTTCGCGTCGCCTTCCATCGTGATCGTCGGCACGGTGATCGAAGGCCCGGCCGCGAGACGCCGCTCGATGTCGTCGTATTGCGCTTCGCCCTTCGCGAGCCCGAGACGCCAGCGATAGTTGTGGATCACGACGGCCACATGATCGGGATTCCGGAACGATGCGGCCGAGCGCGCATAGGTTTCGTCGGAGAACTGCCACTTCGGCGACGCGAGCTGCCAGATCAGCTTGTTGAACGCATCGCGGTTCTGCGCGTAGCCGAGTTCACCGCGCTCGGTCGTGAAGTAGAACTGATACCACCACTGGAATTCGGCCTGCGGCGGCAGCGGCTTGGCGTTCGCCGCCTGGCTGCCGATCAGGTAGCCGCTCACCGATACCAGCGCCTTCACGCGCTGCGGCCACAGTGCCGCGATGATGTCGGCCGTGCGCGCGCCCCAGTCGTAGCCGCCGAACACCGCGCGGTCGATCTTCAACGCATCCATCAGCGCGATGATGTCGACGGCGGTTACCGCCTGCTGGCCGTTGCGCACCGTGTCGGCCGAGCGGAACGTCGTCGAGCCGTAGCCGCGCAGGTACGGCACGATCACGCGATACCCGGCCGCGACGAGCAGCGGCGCGACTTCCGCGTAGCTGTAGATGTCGTACGGCCAGCCATGCAGCAGGAACACGACCGGGCCTTGCTTCGGCCCGAGATCCGCGTAACCGACGTTGAGCACGCCTGCATCGATCTGGTGGATCGTGCCCAGCGACGCGACGCCGGCCGAGCGCTTCGCCGCGGAAGCATCGGGCGCCGACTGCGCTTGCGCGAGCGCGCTGAAGCCGAGGTCGGCCAGGCTCAGGCTTGCCAGCGTGGTGCCCAGGATCAGGCGGCGGCGGGTGTTCACGGTATCAGGCATGATTCGTTCTCCATTGTCGATCGCTAAGGAAAGGCCCGCGGCACGCGCGGGCAATCGGTTTTCGCCGTTCGCAGCGGCGGCGCATGGCGCCGCGCCGCCGTGTGAATCGCTTCACCGGTTTTATATCCGAACCATTCGGACGCTTTGTATCCCAACGTATCCGTGTGCGAACACGACACACAGCGATTCAAAAATGGAGAGAAAAACGACGTTTTGGAGCGGCTGCGCGGCAGAAACGAACACGGGCCGCGCAACAGGCCGGCCCGTGTTCGTCGTGCAATGCCGCTTACGCTCGCCGCAACGGCCGGAACCCGGCACGCACTTCACGCGCAAACAGCTCTGGCTCTTCCCATGCCGCGAAGTGCCCGCCCTTGTCGACTTCGTTGAAGTAGATCAGGTTGTGATAACTGCGCTCGGCCCAACTGCGCGGCGCTTGGTAGATCTCGCCCGGAAACACCGTGATCGCCGCCGGCAACGAGATATCCACCGCGTTGAAGTTGTTCGAGTGATCCTCCCAGTAGATCTGCGCGGACGACGTCGCAGTATTCGTCAGCCAGTACAACGAAATGTCGTCGAGGATCTCGTCGCGCGGAATCGAGCGTTCGGGCACGCCGCCGCTATAAGTCCACTGCGAGATCTTGTCATACATCCACGCGGCCTGCCCTGACGGTGAATCCGCCAGCGCATAACCGACCGTCTGCGGCCGCGTGACCATCATCGCCGAGTAGCCGCAGTTGTCGCGATAGAACGTCGCGAGCTTCTCGTACGCGGCCTTCTCCTTCGGCGACAGCGAAGCCGGCGCGGGCGCATCGGTCGCGAGCAGCGTCGCGATATCCGGCGGCACCGTCGCCGGCATGTTCACGTGAATCCCGGCCAGACCCTGCACGCGCTGCATCGCCATCCGGTGCGAGATCACCGAACCGCAGTCGCCGCCCTGCGACACGAAGCGCGTATAGCCGAGCCGCGCCATCAGCTCGCCCCACGCTCGCGCGATGTGGTCGGAACCCCAACCGGTCTTCGTCGGCCGGCCCGAGAAGCCGAAGCCCGGCAGCGACGGCACGACGACGTGGAACGCATCGTCCGCGCTCGCGCCGTGCGCGGTCGGGTCGGTCAGCGGGCCGATCGCCTTCAGCAGCTCGAAGATCGAACCGGGCCAGCCGTGCGTCATGATCATCGGCATCGCGTTCTCGTGCCGCGACCGCACGTGAATGAAATGAATGTCGAGCCCGTCGATTTCCGTGATGAACATCGGGAAACCGTTCAGGCGCGCCTCGCCCTTGCGCCAGTCGTAGTCGGTGCCCCAGTAGCGCAGCAGCGCCTGCATGCGCGCGAGCCGCACGCCCTGCGATTCGTCGGCGACGGTCTCGCGGCCCGGCCAGCGCGTCGCGGCAATGCGACGGCGCAGGTCGGCCACGGCTTCATCGGGAATGTGCGCGGTGAACGGGCGTATGCCGCTTGCGCCGGTAGCGGCATGCAGCGCGGTGGGCAGCATCGCCGAGACCCCGGCGGCCACGGAAGTGGCCAGCAGGTGGCGACGCATCGGGGAAAACGGTGTGGAAGACATCGTTCGGCATCTCCTTTCGTGAAGTGGAAAGTGAACATGCCGCGCGCGGGATCGCCCCGAGGCTTTCAATCCGGCGCGCCCTCGTCACGCGGCGTCGCCCATTTGAAAGGTCCGATGTATCCCGGATTTGTCTGATTTGTACGTGTTTGTAGCGGCCACGCTTGCGCGGCCGCCCGCCGGTGTGACGCTCAGAGCGCCTTGACGATCGCGCCGTCGACGCGAATGTTCTGCCCGGTGATGTAGCCCGCGCCGTCCGATAGCAGGAACGCGACCGTCTTCGCGATCTCGCCGGTCTTGCCGAAGCGGCCGGCCGGGATGCGCGCGACGATCTCCGGCGTTTCCGGCCAGCTGTCGATGAAGCCCGGCAGCACCGCGTTCATCCGGATGTTCTCGGCCGCATAGCGTTCCGCGTACAGGCGTGTCCACGCGCTCAGCGCCGCGCGCAGCGCCGACGACACGGGCATCGGCTGCTCGGGCGCATCCGCCGCGAAGCTCGAGATGTTCACCACCGCGCCGCCGCCCTGCTTCTGGAAGATCGGCGTCACGCGGCGCATCACGCGCACCACGTTCAGCAGGATCAGGTCGAGCCCCGCGTGCCAGTTGTCGTCGGTGATCGCCAGCAGCTCGCCCTTCGGCGGATGGCCGGTGTTGTTCACGACCGCGTCGATCCGGCCGTAGCGCGCGACCGTTTCCTGCACGAGCCGGTCGATATCGGCCTCGTCAGTCACCGAGCCCTTGATGCCGAAACCGCCCAGTTCCTCGCCGAGCGCCACCGCGCTGCCCGACGGCGACATCAGCGCGACGCGATAGCCGGTCGCCGCCAGTTCGCGCGCGATCGCCGCGCCCATGCCCTTGCCTGCCGCCGTGATCAACGCCACTTTTTCTACAGTCACGATCCGCTCCTCGTTCCGATTCTGCCGCCGCGCAGCCGCCGGTCGGTGCGCCATGGTGGTAATGTAGGCGCATCGATTCCGACTGTCGAACCAGTATTTCTGCCGCCAGCCGATAGTTTTTCTACAGCCTGACGATGCCGCCACGCCCTTCCCGCCTGCCGCCGCTGAATGCGCTTCGTGCGTTCGAAGTGTCCGCGCGGCACCTCAACTTCCGCGCCGCCGCCGACGAGATCGGCGTCACGCAGGGCGCCGTCGCGCAGCAGGTGCGCCACCTCGAGGACGTGCTCGGCCTGAAGCTGTTCGAGCGCCTGCCGCGCGGCCTCGCGCTCACGCACGACGGCGCCGCGTATTTCTCCGACGTGCAGCGTGCGCTGCATGCGATCGCCGATGCGACCGACAAGCTCGTGAAGCGGCGCGCCGCGCTGACGATCAGCACGACGCCGTCGTTCGCGTCGAAGTGGCTGATCCCGCGGCTCGCGCAGTTCACCGAAGCACACCCCGACTACGACGTGCGCGTGATCGCCGATCCGCAGATCGCGACGTTCCGCCACGACGGCGTCGATCTCGCGATCCGCTACGGCAAGCCGCCGTTCGGCAAGCATCTCGCCACCCACGCGCTGTTCCCGCTCGACGTGTGCGCGGTGTGCAGCCCGTCGGTGCTGACCGGGCCGGCCTCACCGCGCGCGCTCGCCGGGCAGGTGCTGCTGCACGACGCGCACGACCTGTGGCCCGAGTTCCTCGCGGCGATGCCCGCACCGGTCGACGTCGATCCGCACAAGGGGCTGCGCTTCAACCAGACGTCGCTCGCGATCGATGCGGCCGTCGCCGGCCAGGGCATCGCGCTCGCGACCGAGCCGCTCGTCGAGCGCGACATCGCCGCCGGACGGCTGTGCAAGCCGTTCGACTTCGCGTTTCCGCTGTCGATGGGGTTCTATCTCGTGTATCCGGCCGAGCGCCGCGACGACGATGCGATCGCGGTGATGCGCGAGTGGATGATCCAGGCCGCGTCGGACGGGCGGCCTTGAGCGAACTGAGCGCGCTTGGCCCGCGTCAGGGCGCGATCCAGCGGGCTTCATAGCCGCTTTCGTTCAGGTCGAATACCGCGCGGCGATGGCCGGCGCGCGCGAGTTCGAGCCAGTCGATGCGCGTGGCCGTCATGTGGATCAGGCAGAAGTTTTCGTAGCCATCTGTAGTGGGTGCGGTGCTGTCGAGATGCGCGTCTTCCGGTGAGGAGATCGGCGTGCCGGGCGGCAACGGCGCGCGATACAGCAGCAGCGTATGCGGGCGGCTCGCCTCCCAGATCGCGCGCCGTTGCGCTTCGTCCTCGCAGATCGACGCAACGCCTTCCGCGCGAATCTGCACGAGCGCGTCGAGATCGTTCGCGACGATCGAGATACGCGGATCGCGACGCAACTCCGCGACCTTCTCCGAACGTACGTCGGTATGAAACGACAGCACGCGCTCGGCGCGATTCACCTGACGCAATACGATCGTCCGAACCTTCGGCGCACCATCGAGGCCGAGCGTCGCCGCCTGCAGCATCGTGAACGGCGAGCGCTGCACGCTGACGCCGGATTCGAGGCAGGACCACAAGCGGTCGTAGGTTTGCGCGAGCGATTCGGAGATCGAGTCGGACATGAGGCGGTGGCGATCGTCGGTGTTTCGATCGCGCCAGCTTAACCGTTTGTTTCGGCGACGGCTCGCATGTAATGCGGCGTTGCCCTCGTGCCTGTCATGTCAGTTGTAGCCGAGCACGACCGACGCCGCCTCGCTGGCATCGGTCGCCGGCTCCGCGCCGAAGCGGCCGAGCACGTCGGCCACATACTGCGGCCCGGCGCTGATCTGCGACGAGCGATGCTTCGCCGGTTGTTCATAGGCGGCACTCGCCGCTGCCCCCATCGATGCCGTTTCGTTGACGGTGATTGTCATGTCGATATCTCCTCACGCGGCCCGCGCCGCACCATACGCGCGCACGAGGCGCGCGACGCCCCCCCGGATCGCATCGACATCCGGCGCGGCGAACGACAGGCGCAGCGACGCTGCGTCGACGTTGTCCGCGAAGAACGCCTTGCCGGGCACAAACACGATCTTGTTGGCGATCGCCTGTTGCAGCAGCGCGTCCGACGACACCGCGCCGAGCCGCGCCCACACGAACATCCCGCCTTCGGGACGATGGAATTCGATCGCGTCGCCGAACCCGTCGCGCAGCGCGTCGCACATCGCGTCGCACTTACGCCGGTACGCGGCCGTGATGCGCGGCAGATGACGTTCGAGCGCACCGTCGGCCAGATATTCGGCGGCGGTCGCCTGCGTCCACGGTGCACTGCAGAGGTCGACCGTCTGCTTCGCGATCACGCAGCGCCGCGCGATTTCGGCCGGCGCGATCGTCCAGCCCACGCGCAGTCCCGGCGCGACGATCTTCGACAGGCTCGCGAAATGCACGAGCCAGTCGCGCGCGCCGTCCACTTCGCAGGCCAGCGCGAGCATCGACGGCACGGCTTCGCCCGCGAAACGCAGGTCGCCGTACGGATCGTCCTCGACGATCAGGAAACGGTATTGCACCGCGAGACGCAGCAGCTTCAGCCGGCGTTCGCGCGTAAGCGTCGCGCCCGTCGGGTTCGCGAAGGTCGGGACCGTGTAGAGCAGCTTCGGCTGCGCGATCGCGCCGGACGCGAGTTGTTCGCCGAGACGATCGACGTCGAGACCTTCGCCGTCGACGGGAATCGTCACGATGCGCGCCTGTTGCAACCGCATGGCCTGCAACGTGGCCGGGTACGCCGGCTGTTCGGTCAGCACGACGTCGCCGGGCGACACCATCACGCGCAGCAGCAGGTCGAGACCCTGCTGCGAACCGGTCGTGACGAGCAGTTCGGCCGGCGTGCACACGACGCCGCGACGCGCCATCAGCGCGATCAGTTGCTGCTTCAGTTCGGCGAGGCCGTCGGTCGGGCCGTATTGCAGGCAGCGGACGGGCTGCGCGTACGCGCGCTCGGCAGCCGCGTTCAGGCCGTCGACGTCGAACAGGTCGCTGGCCGGGTAACCGCCCGCGAAGGAAATCATGCCCGGTTCGGACAGGTACTTGAACAACTCGCGGATCGGCGAGCCGGCAGGGTTTTGGAATGAGGGCGTGAACGCGTACATGTCGTCGTGAGCGGGGGGCGCGGACGGCCGGGATGGCCGTCGAGTGCCGGCCGCCTAGGCGCTTCTGGCGCCGAGGCGGGGAATTCGAGCCACGATTGTCGATAGTCATTAAGGGCTCGGCAAACGATATCTATGCACTAGGTCTTGCGGTTTGGTCATTACATGGGGATGGGGGGTGTAGCGGGGCTGGGTTGTTGATGCAGGTGTTGCGGGCTGTCTATGGAACGGGTGTTCAGAGAGTGTTTCGCCGGACGGGGTGCAGCCTCACGGGCCTTGCGGCCGTGACAGTTGTTGAAGACGGTTATTGGTGTGACGCGCGACGTTCGCGACAAGGGCTAGGACGGTTCGACCCGGTGGTCAGTCGCTTTCTGGAAACGCCTACATCCACTCGCAAGAGCCACAGCAAGCGGCCCTAGCAGGTGCTATAGCGGCGACAGTTCTCAATCAGGATCATGGTACGGCTGCTCTCGCAGCGGCAGTTGGCTTTAGTCCAGCATGATCGTGATCTACCGGGGTTACCTAGTTGGCGACCAGTCCCCACGGTCGCCAGGCTTAAATCGAAGATCTTGAAATCAATGCGATCGCCTGCATCCCCGATAAGTGCGGCCGACCTCGTATGGGAGGTCCGGGTAGTTGCGCAGGACCAGATCAAACGTCTCCTGCATGTTGACCGGTTTGTTCTTTCGGCGCGGCTACTATTAGCATTAGCCGCGTCCGATCCCTGTAACTAGGTGGTGGTTGTCAACAGATCGTATGGGTTGCCGCCCATGCGGCCCGCGCTTCTTTGTTGCCTTGGGTTTCGCTTCTGCCTTCCCCTTCGCTGGTTCTTGTTAAGAAAGACTAATTTTCCGACCATCGGTGCTGAGACTGTGCGTGACTTCCGATGGTGAGAAGCAAGGCTTCTCGATCAGTGTAGTCGAGTCAACATCTTAGAGATGGGGAATTGAAGAGATTAGCTATTCGGTGGAGGCGCACTACGACTAGAACCTGACTCTGCGTATTCTTCTTCCTGATCCCGCCTTCGACGTTTGCGTCTTGTGCTCCCAAAGAGAGTCGCTTAATAATAACAAAGATGCTCCTTTGCATACCCCACATGTGCCGGCCAGCCGCCGCATGGGTACTCCAAGGAAACGACGACGCCACTCCAATGTGGCACTTCCCCGGCAACATGCCCACCGAGAGGCCAAGATGCTTATTGACTTAGACGAGTTAGTGTCAGAATGCCCAGATCCGCGATCAAGAAAATACATTAGAGAAGCAGTCCAATGCTACAAGGCGGGGGCATACAGAGCCTCAGTGGTCGCGTGTTGGATCGCCGTCGCGTTCGATCTCGTGGACAAAATCCGCGAGCTAGCTGCATCCGGAGATGCGATGGCCGCAGAAACCATTGCAACATTTGATCGAGCAAGACAAGACGGCGATGTGCGAGCGGCCCTTTCGTTCGAGAAAGAACTACTGCCAATTGCTCGAGACAAGTTTCAATTCATCTCACACATCGAATTTATCGACCTAGGAAGATTGATCGAAGATCGGAATCGGTGCGCGCATCCGTCGCTGGTTTCTGATACTGAAGTTTTCGAGGCCACACCAGAATTAGCTCGACTGCATATAGTTAATGCTACGCGCTATGTATTAGCCCAACCAGCAGCTCAAGGCAAGCAAGCACTGGAACGCCTTGTGTCAGAATTGGATTCAAATTTTTTCCCTTCAAAAAGCAACGACACACTCGTATTCCTGAAAGCTGGCGCACTCGCAAAACCACGAGAGTCTCTACTGAGAAGCTACCTAAGCATTCTCATAAAGAGAATCTTGAAGGACGAGTGGGACAGCTCCGAAACACATAGCAGAGCATCTAATTCTCTATTTGCACTTTCCGAAATGCACCCTGAGCAATGGAAGCGCCTAATGCGAGAATTGCTGGCAGCACTCATCCCCAACCTTAACGACGACAATCAATTGGTTCGAACGGTAAAATTCATTGGCCACGGGGAAGGAGTACAGCTTTGGGATTTTGTTGGAGAGGCAGATCGGTTACGCCTGAGGACATTTGTCGAGAACTTACCAACCGACTCTTTCGATTCCGTTGAGTATCTTCTTGCGAAGAAAGAACTTCCATTCTATGAATCTTCATTGAAGCGCGTCAAGCGAGCATCAGCCGATGACGTTTTCGGGGGATTCTGGTTTGACACTCCAGAATTAGTGATAGACCGAATGCTAAAAATATATGAAAACTCCGATAGCTTTGCTCAAGCCAATGATCTTGCCAAGAAGCTGCGCTTCGGACTATATGACTCAGAAAACCCAATAGCACATCTGACATATTTGGCAAAAATAGCTAAGAAGAACGACCAAGTAAAATACAGCAATCAATTCCCAATCATAATAAAGGAATTTGTTCAAAAAAAACTTCACGACAAGGATCACGCCAAGCAGCTACTAAAAGAATTTGATCTTGATGAAATTGCAGAACAGATATAATAATTTACGCAAGAAAAATCTTAAATCAAGGTGTAGCTTCCTACAGCTATACAACGGCACAACACATCTACTTTGAGGCATCAGTTCTGGCGCACTTGATAGCGCATACGTACGCGCAGACTTGCGCTCTCGATTCATAGAAAAACGGCCGATTCACGCGTGCTTAGAGGCGCCCCACTGTTGCCACGACACTTCCTGGGGCGGCCTCAGCCGCCCCACAACAACCAACCAATCAGCCCGCCACACCTCGATTCGCCTCAATCACCGTCAGCGCAGCCATATTCACGATCCGCCGCACGGTGGCGCTGGAAGTAAGGATGTTCACCGGCGCGTTGACGCCCAACAAGAACGGCCCCACCGCAACATTACTCCCCGCCTCGGTCTTAAGCAGGTTGTAAGCAATATTCCCCGCATCCACGTTCGGACAAACCAGCAAATTCGCCGCCCCCTTCAACGGCGACATCGGCAGCAGCTTCGCCCGCAGCCCTTCATCTAGCGCACAGTCGCCATGCATCTCGCCATCGGCCTCGATATCCGGCGCCTGCTCGCGCACGATCTCCAGCGCGCGGCGCATCTTCACCCCCGAAGCCGCGCTCCCCGACCCGAAATTCGACCGCGACAGCAGCGCCACCTTCGGCGTCAGGTTCAGCCATTCCATCTGCCGCGCCGCTGCGATCGTGAATTCGGCGATCTGCTCCGCATCGGGGTTGTCGTTCACGTGCGTATCCACCAGCGCGACCGTCCGCTGATCGAGCAACAGAATATTCATCGCCGCGTAGGTCGACGCACCGGGCTTCTTGCCGATCACTTCGTCCACGAACCGCAGGTGATTGTGATACTCGCCCACCGTCCCGCAGATCATCCCGTCCGCGTCGCCGAGCTGCACCATCATCGCGCCGATCAGCGTCAGGCGGCGGCGCATTTCCACGCGCGCCATTTCCTTCGAAATACCGTCGCGGCACCGCAGTTCCCAATACTTCGTCCAGTATTGCGGGAAGCGCTCGTCATATTCCGGATTGGTCACTTCGACGTCCTGACCGAGCCGCAAGCGCAGGCCAAACCGCTCGATGCGCGCGAGCAGCACCTCCGGACGCCCGACCAGAATCGGCCGCGCAAGCTTCTCGTCGACGATCACCTGCACCGCCCGCAACACACGCTCGTCCTCGCCTTCGGTGAACACGATCCGCGCCTTGCCACCGTCACGCACGAGTTGGCGCGCGGTCGCGAACAGCGGCTTCATGAACGCGCCCGAGTGGTAGACGAATTGCTGCAACTGCTCGACGTACGCATCGAGATTCGCGAGCGGACGCGTCGCCACGCCGCCTTCCATCGCCGCCTTCGCCACGGCCGGCGCGATCCGCACGATCAGGCGCGGGTCGAACGGCTTCGGAATCAGGTATTGCGCGCCGAACGACACGTCGTATGCACCGTAGGCCGCCGCGACGACTTCGTTCTGCTCTTCCTCGGCCAGCCCCGCGATCGCGTGCACCGCGGCGATTTCCATCTCGCGCGTGATCGTCGTCGCGCCCACGTCCAGCGCGCCCCGGAAAATGTACGGGAAGCACAGCACGTTGTTGACCTGGTTCGGATAGTCCGAGCGGCCCGTCGCGATCACGACATCGTCGCGCGTCTCATGCGCCAGTTCCGGGAAGATTTCCGGCGTCGGGTTGGCCAGCGCGAGAATCAGCGGACGCGCCGCCATCTGCTTGAGCATCTCCGCCGTGAGAATGCCGCCGACCGACAGCCCCAGGAACACATCCGCGCCGCCGATCACTTCGGCAAGCTTGCGCGCATCGGTTTCCTGCGCGAAGCGCGACTTGGCCGGGTCCATCAGCGTGGTACGGCCGCGATAGACGACGCCTTCGATGTCGGTCACCCACACGTTTTCCACCGGCAGCCCGAGGTCGACCAGCAGGTCCAGGCACGCCAGCGCGGCCGCACCGGCGCCCGACGTCACGACCTTCACTTCCTTGATGGACTTCCCGACCACCTTCAACCCGTTGATGAACGCGGCGGAAACGGTAATGGCCGTGCCGTGCTGATCGTCGTGGAAGACGGGAATCTTCATGCGCTCGCGCAGCTTCTGCTCGACGGTGAAGCATTCCGGCGCCTTGATGTCCTCGAGGTTGATGCCGCCGAACGTCGGTTCGAGGCCCGCGATGATGTCGATCAGCTTGTCCGGGTCGGTCTCGTTGATCTCGATGTCGAACACGTCGATTCCGGCGAACTTCTTGAACAGGACAGCCTTGCCCTCCATGACCGGCTTCGACGCGAGCGGGCCGATGTTGCCGAGGCCCAGCACGGCGGTGCCGTTCGTAATCACGCCCACCAGGTTGCCGCGGCTCGTGAAGCGGTGCGCCTGCAGCGGATCGGCGGCGATCGACTCGCACACGCTCGCCACGCCGGGCGTATAGGCCAGCGCCAGATCGCGCTGGGTCACCAGCGGCTTGCTCGCGACGACCGAGATTTTCCCGGGAGTCGGAAACTCGTGATAGTCGAACGCGGCCTGCTTCTGTGTCTCGGTCTGTTTCATGTTTTCGTCTCGGCGTGGGCGCCAGGCCAGTCCCGGCGCGATCCATGAAGGTGATTCTAGGCATCCGCCATAACGTGATGATTCTGTTTTAATATCGGCTCATAACCTTTTCCTGATGAATACATGACCAGTCAATGAATTTTGACGCAAACGACGTGGTCAGACGGCTCGGCGCGCGTCTGAAGATTCGGCATCTGGTGCTGTTGCTGCAGATCCAGCAGCACGGCTCGCTGACGCGCGTCGCCGAGCACATGGCGAGCAGCCAGCCGGCCGTGACGAACGCGCTGTCCGAACTGGAGAGCATGTTCGGCACGCCGCTGTTCGAACGCTCGTCGCGCGGCATGCGACCCACCGCGCTCGGCGCGGTCGTGCTCGAACGGGCGAAGGCGATGATCAAGGATCTCGACCACCTCGCCCGCGAGATGGAGGCCGTCGCCGCCGGGCATGCGGCCCATCTGCACATCGGCGTGATTCCGTTCATCTCCGGCCAGATGCTGTCGGCCGCGCTGAAGCGGCTGCAAGCGCGCATGGAGCGGCGTCTGACCGTGACGATTCACGAAGGCACCAGCGATCAGCTGCTGCTGCAGCTCCGCGATCACAGCGTCGACATCGTGATCGGGCGCGCGTCGTCGGCGATCGATCTCGGGCAGGTTTCGTTCGAAGTGCTGTACCAGCAGCAGCCGCGCATGATCGCGAGCCGGCGGCTGGCGGCGAAGCTCGCGCGCACGCCGCTGGACTGGCACAAGCTGCACGCGCTCGACTGGATTCTCGGCGCCCCGCATACGCCGATGCGCGAACAGGTGACCGACCTGTTCCTGTCGGCCGGCATCGCGCCGCCCGTGCCAATCGTCGAAAGCTACTCGTCGAAGCTGATCGGCGAAATGATCGCGTCGAGCGACGAGGCCGTGTCGATCGTGCCGGCCGATATCGCGGAGGAACTGGTGCGGATCGCCGGCGTGGCGATCGTGCCTTATTCGCTGGTGTGGACGCTGCCGCCCATTGCGCTGTTCACGCGCGCCGCCGATTCGCGGTCGCCCGCGCGCGATCTGCTCGTCGACGCGCTACGCGAGGTGTGCAAGGAGACGTACGGGGACGCGCAGCGATAACGCGCTACTTGCCGGCGGCGAGGCGGCGCAGGATTTCCGGACGTTCGGCGCTCAGCACGTGGTCCCCGCCCTCGCCCCTGTCGTAGCGCTTGCTCGTACGGTAAGCCAAGCGCTTCGTGTATTGATTGGCGGCGGGATCGAACGCCCATGCGTCGACGTCGAAGAAGTGCTCGCCGAAATGATCCTCGCCCTTGCCCCACACATAGTCGGCCCGAACGAACAGCGGATACGGCGACACCTCCGGCAAGCTCCACATCGCGCGATCGGCCATTTCCGTCTGGGTGACTTTCGGCATCAGGTTCTCGATCTTGCCGTTCGCACCGACCCGCAGCACGGCCACGCGCTCCAGCATCCCGCTGCCGCCACCCGAGAACATCCCCGAGAAGAACACCCACGAGCCGCCCGACGCAATCGGCAGCCGCTCGGACCGTGGATTCAGGCCGAACTGGTACAGCTCCTTCGAAGAATGAGGAAGCGGCGCCGGCGGCATCTCGAAGCACGGCGCACGGTCGGGCAGCACGCAGAGCTTCACGCCGGACAGCGGAAGCCCGTCGCCATCGAGCTTGCCCGCGGCCTGCGTGAAGCGTGGAAATGCGGATTCCGTGGGAGCGGCTTGAACGTAGGCGATGCCGAAGACCGCGATGCTTGAAATCACCGCAAGCGTTTTACCGATCCCGCGCATCAGCCGTCCGCCCGATGACACACCACCTCGATATTGTGTCCATCCGGCGCGATGACGAACGCCGCGTAGTAGTTCGCGTGATAATGCGGCCGCAACCCCGGCGCGCCATGGTCCTTCCCGCCCGCCTCCAGCGCCGCGCGATGGAACGCATCGACTTGCTGCCGCGTGTCGGCCGCGAACGCGATGTGGAGAGGCGCCGGCTTCTCTTCGGTCGGGAACAGACACAGCGAAGACTTGTCGGGCAGACCGATCTCGATCCCGTACGACGGCTCGCCTTCCCCGACGATTTCGACGCCCAGCGGTTCAAGTGCCTTCAGGAAAAACGCCCTGCTGGCGGCGTAGTCGCTGACGCCGAATTTGACGTGGTCAAACATGAGTTTCCCCGGATGGTTGGATCGGTCAGCACGCTGACGTGATGTAGCGATGACCGCAATGTTGCCACATGCGGCGGTGGTCTGTTATCGGCTCAGAATGACCCGTTGCTGCCGTTCAATAACAAGGATGCCGACGGCCGTTTTGGTACCCGGAAGCGAACCCTCATGATGTGGCGTATGAGCTATTGCTGTTCTTTCGCAAGCGAGCGTAGGCTCTACTGCGGTGGCTTCCACTCGCCCGCCCAGAGATCGAAATACTTGAGAGCCGAGATGCGGTCGAGCACGACCTGCTCGCCAATATCGGCGACGACCTCGAACGGGATGGAAATCCCGAAATTGCCTCCCGACAATGGAAAGATCTCGGCGAATGGAGCCGCATTTCCCAATTTCTCAACTACCTCTGCTCGACTCCCGGCGGCAACTACGACTTGAATGCCCATCAGCGCTTGAACTCCACGGTAGCTACGTCGCAGAGCGCTGCCCTGACTTGGTCAATCGTCACTTCGCTCACCGATTGACCGCGAACATCATAGACAAGTTGACACTTCCAGGGCCCCGAAGGCAGATGCGGTCGACCGTGCACGATGCGCGCTCGGTTGTACTCGATGCTTAGACAAGCGGCCTCCGCCGATTCCAAGCTATGGTTGGCGACTAGGACAAACTGGCGTAATTCTTCGTTTACAAATTCGGGGGTGAACATATGGGTCCCGTGAGTGGCCGCAATTGGCTGCGGCCAGAGCCGTTGGGCGCTTCCAATCCGAAACGGTCAGTCGGGCCGCTCGAAAGCTGATGATCATTCGATCGATGCCTGGTGACAGTAACCAAGACCTGAGGTATTTTCGCTAGCCACGAATAACCACCGCGCTACTCCATGAGCCATCGTATTGCATTCTTTTGCGCGCTATTCGCTCCTATTGTGCTCGGCGCCTGTGCGTCCCCTCAATCGAACCGAACCGCTTGGCAGCCTGATAGGGAAGCCCGAATTCGCGTGTATTGGGGGGCGACCGTGTATTTTCAATACAACACGGCTTGTACGCCGAAACAAGGGCTTTGGGGTGGATATCCCGAGCCCAGCCGCCTGGTATCCAAGCCGGGATTCTCCGCAATGGTGAATAAAACTGTCGGGATGCCGCTACCTTCCGACGCCTATCGCTATTATCAAGAATGGATCGTTCCTGCCGGCGAACCCTTGACGATTAGCGCTCAAATTACTGAGGCGACCATGGTCAACGCCAAAGCTTACTGGATAACCTATGCGCCAGGCGCCGGCACTTTTGTCCCCGAAGCGGGTCGGGATTATGAGGTCTTGATAAGCGGCCCCGGTTCCGCGCAGATTCATCTGCGACGTTTGCTCGCCGGCACTGCAGGAGTGGCAACTGAGCCCGTGCCCATCTCTGAAGCGCATGCTTGTCACTGAGCTTCCCCGAGTCCCAAGGAGTCCCCAATACCTCCGCGAATTGTCGACGATTTTCCTCCGAAGATCGAATGGCAGAAACTGGCCGGACGCTGCGCCAATTGTTCGTGCCGCAAACTCGATTATCCCGTGGACCTGCCGAATTCAGCCCACTTCAGCAGCATTCCGGGCGACCTTGGAAGTTCGATGCCCTGCTGCTATCGTCGAGCATTCCTTGACGACTTCGGAGTGGCCGACCAATGCCCCTGATCTTGCGCCGCGCGACGATGGCCGATGCCGCCGCGGTGGCCGACGTCTATCTTCGGTCGCGCGACACGCTGGCATCCTATGCGCCACTCGCGCACGCCGAAGCGGCCGTCCGCGATTGGGTTGCCAACATGCTTGTCCCGTCGGGCGACGTTACCGTTGCCGTGAACGATGGCCACATCGTCGGCATGGCCGCACACGCTGTCACCGACGGCGTGACATGGATCGAGCAATTGTACGTGCGCCCCGAATTCAAACGGCGAGGAATCGGCACTGCCCTGCTGGAATCGGTGAAGTCGCAAACGGACGGCACGCTCCAGCTCCATACGTTCGAAATGAACCGCGATGCCGCTGCGTTTTACGAGCAGCACGGGTTCGTTGCCATTGCGCACAGCGACGGAAGCAGAAACGAGGAAGGCTGCCCCGATGTTTTGTACCGCTTGACGCGGTAGCGCAGCCCTCCGTTCGGTCGCCCCATCCGCCCGTTATCGACCAACGCAGGGCCAGCTCAGCTCAGCATCGCAAACACCGGCTGATTCCTGACGCTCTCACGCTCCAGCATTCTCGCGTACCAGGCTCGAAGCGCTTCGCACTCCTCGGGCACCGGCAGCTTCACGAGCGTCGCGAAGATCAGACCGCCGATGACGGTGATGTCGGCCATCGAGAACGTCTGGCCCGCGACGTACGGTTGCCGTTGCAGAACGGCATCGAAGTAGCGCATGCCCCTCAGCGCCTTGTCGCGTTGACGGAACCCCCACTCCGGGTTTTGATACGTCTCGACGTCGGGCCCCAAGCCCGGTGTGCCGTGATGAAAATAGACGCTGATCGCGTCGAGCAACTCCAGCTCGGCGCGCTTGCTCATCATGTGGATGATGCCCTTTTCGCGCGGCGTGCTGCCGGTGAGCGTCGGTACGCCATCGAGCGTGTCGAGGTATTCGGTAATGGCCGTGCACTCGGCAATACAAGTGCCATCATCGAGCTCCAGCACCGGCAACGTACCCGAATAATTCTTGCCGGCGATGAACTCGGGCTTTTTATGCTCGCCCTTGTAAAGATCGACCATCACGAACTGGACGCGCGATTGCAGCCCCTTTTCGGCCAGCGCGATGCGCACGCGGGTCGGATAGGGCCCCGTCGGGAAATCGTGGATCTTCATCACGGGTAATCGGGTTGTGTCGAAATCGGCGTTACTGGAAGTCATTGCAGAGGCGCTCCATAGTCGGTTGCACTGGATCGGACGACGTGAAAGCACGTCGCCCACGAAACTACCTAACGTTTGTTAGGTTAACCATATAAGGTACAATCCGACGTGTCAACATCCCTTTCCCGTGCGCGGAGACTGAAGCAGTGACGAACGACGCGAGCTCGAACTCGAGAGAAAGAATTCTGGCAGCCGCCACGAGGCTCGCGCAGACGCACGGCTACGGCGGGTTGAACTATCGGGATCTCGCCAACGAGGTAGGAATCAAGGCCGCGAGCATCTACCACCACTTCGAAAGCAAGGCCGATCTCGGCGCAGCGGTAGCGCGGCGTTATTGGGAGGATTCAGCGGCCGCGCTGGACGACATGCTGGCCGGATCGCGCGATCCGCTGGACTGCCTGCGTCGCTATCCGGGTACCTTCCGCAAGGCGCTCGAGACCGGCAACCGCCTGTGCCTGTGCAGCTTCATGGCCGCCGAAACCGACGACCTGCCGGAAGTCGTGATGAAGGAAGTGCTGGCCTTCGCCGACGTGAATGTCGCGTGGCTCAGCAAGGTCCTGTCCGCAGCGGCAATAGTCGGCGCTCGGGAAAGCAAACCGCGGGCGCGGGCCATCTTCGCCGCCATCGCCGGCGCCCAGCTCATCGCGCGGAGTCGCGGCGATCTCTCGCTCTATGACGCGCTGATCGACAATTATCGGAAAGCGGGGCTTTTGCCGGCGTAGCAGGGTAACGGCGACGCGGCTTCAGATGATGTCGAACGTTCGCGAACGCACGATGTTCAATCGCGCGACCCAGGCTCACGTGGATGCCGTCGCCGAAGTTTGCTGCCGGACCGCCACGATCATCAGCGGGTCGAACTGACAGGCTTTTCGTAAAGAGACCAGACGATACCGTCCGTTTTCAACCCAACGCGAACAAAGCCTAACGACTCGTAGTAAGCGCAAAGCTTCGTGTTTTCAGCGCCGCAGTCGAGTCGAAGCAAACGCCGATTCGATCGGCTCACCTCATGCGCGCACCAGTCGAGCATGAAGCTGCCGAGCCCAAGCCCGTTGAAACCTTGCCGCACACAGAGGCCGTGCACGTAACCTGCGATCGGCTCTTGAGGCTCCCAGTGCCTGTCCTCGTCGAAGTCGAGCGAGAACGTTCCGACCAGCGCGCCCTCCTGTTCGACGACGTATACGGCTTTCTCGGCGACATGGTTTCGTACCCACCGTTCGGAGAAGCCGTCGCCTTCCTTGCCCCATACGTAGTCGCCGTGCGCGACCTTCTTGGCATGTGCATCGTTCCGGATCTGTGTCAGCACCGGCACATCGTCTACCGTCGCTCTGCGGACGCTTTTCGACACCATCGCTCGTTTCCCCGTTATGTTGGCGCTACCATCCCGGTGCACCGCATGACTGACCTGACGCTAGCCACGCACCCGCTTTGTCTAGCGCTGCACTAATCATGGCTCACTTGCTTGAGCCACGCGTTCAATTCGCGCGTACGATCACGTGTTCTGTCGATTTCGCAAGTCAGTAGATCAAGATTACGATCCGCGCCTGCCTCGTTTATCAGATACCAAGCGGAACACTCGTCGCCGAGAAAACGGATCCATTGCCGCTGAGCCGCGACAAATTTCACCTTGAGTGCCGGATAGTCGACGTACTCGTCACGTGGCCGAGACAGCGACTTCAAAACCTTCCGGTACGTGCGGTTCAATTCGTCATCCACTCGCTGAAATTCATCTTGACTGCGCTGCAGCAAGCACTCGGGCGCTACGCTATCTGGTGCGCAGCTCTGCGCTTGCGCAGCGGTGAACCACGACAACGTCAGCGCCATGGCGACGCCCGGCGCCACGCGGCGAGGGCTGAACGCCGATGCGCGGATATGCATTCTTGCTCGCATTCTTGTTTTTCCATTCATATGGCGACCCGGAACAATTATCGCGTCGATCGCGTTCGACAAAATCTCCGTCGGAAACCCACGCTCTACGGATGAAAAGTCTCGCCCCGCTTGAGCATGTCGATGAATTCCGCGATCTTGCGCGCCCGTGTTTCCGGCTTCTTGGCGTTCTGTATCCGGAACAGGATCGCATAGCGATTGCGGCTGTTCAGCGTCGCAAAAAACTTCCCGGCTTTCGGATTGGCGTCCAGAGCCGCCTGCAGGTCATCCGGCACGATTGAATTGCCGGCCGACGTATAGGCAGCCTCCCAGCGGCCGTCCTTCCTGGCCCGCTCGATTTCTGACAGGCCGGCCGCGCGCATTCTGCCTGCGGCGATCAGCGCTTCGGCCTTATCCTTGTTCAACTTGGACCAGATGCTTTTCGCCGAGCGCGGGGTGAAACGTTGTAACCAAAATTGCTCGCTCTCGGCCTTCTTTTGACCATCGATCCAGCCATGGCAGAGCGCGCTTTCCAACGCCTCTTGGTAGGTGACAGTTTGCTGCCCCGTACCTTTTTTCGCGAGCCGCAGCCATGCTCCGGTCGACGTGCCGCCGTTCTGCGCCAACCAGCTTTCCCATTCGACTTGACTGGCAAACGTCAGAGCGCCTTCGATCATGTCACCATCCCGAATGGTTGCGTTTTCAACGACTCAAAAGCCGCCGCTCAACGAACGAGCGGCGGCCGCCGGATCAACCGATTCCATAAAACCGCATCAAACAATCCGGTTCAACGCATCGGCAAACCGCTTCACCGCGCCATCGACGTCATGCAGCTTGTCGAGACCGAACAACCCGAGCCGGAACGTCTTGAAATCCTCCGGTTCGTCGCATTGCAGCGGCACACCCGCCGCGATCTGCAAACCGACATCGGCGAATTTCTTCCCGGTGCGAATACCGTCATCGTCCGTGTAACTCACGACGACACCCGGCGCCTCGAACCCCTTCGCGGCCACGCTCCTGAACCCCTTCTCCGTCAGCAGCGCACGAATGCGCTCGCCGAGTTCGAGCTGTTCCGCCTTCACCTTGTCGAAGCCGTATGCATCGGTTTCCTTCATCACGTCGCGCAGCGTCGTGAGGCTGTCCGTGGGCATCGTCGCGTGATACGCGAACCCGCCGCCCTCGTACGCTTCCATGATCTGCAGCCACTTGCGCAGATCGCACGCGAAGCTGGTGCTGGTGGTCGAATCGATGCGCTCGCGCGCAAGCGGGCTCAACATGACCATCGCGCAACACGGCGACGCGCTCCAGCCCTTTTGCGGCGCGCTGATCAGGATATCGACGCCGCTCGCCTGCATGTCGACCCACACGGTGCCCGACGCGATGCAATCCAGCACGAACATCCCGCCGACCGCATGCACGGCATCGGCCACCGCACGCAGGTACGCATCGGGCAGCATGATTCCGGACGCGGTTTCGACGTGCGGCGCGAACACGAAATCCGGTTTGTTTTCCTTGATCGCGGCGACCACTTCATCGATCGGCGCCGGCGCGTATGCGGCTTGCCTGCCCGCTTCGACCGGGCGCGCCTTCAGCACCGTCGTTTCCGACGGAATGCTGCCCATGTCGAAAATCTGCGACCAGCGGAAGCTGAACCAGCCGTTGCGGATCACGAGACACTTCTTGTTCGTCGCGAACTGTCGCGCCACGGCTTCCATGCCGAACGTCCCGCTGCCCGGGACGATCGCGACCGACTTCGCGTTGTAGACCTTTTTCAGCGTGGCGGAAATGTCGCGCATGACGCCCTGAAAGCGCTGCGACATATGGTTGACCGAGCGATCGGTGTACACCACCGAATATTCGAGGAGCCCCTCGCGGTCAACATCGGGAAGTAAACCTGGCATGCTCGCCTCCGGTGAAAGATGAACGATGGAATCAGGACAAGCAGCGTCTTCGATTCGATACTGCTCTGCACCATGCAAATGCGTCATTGCCTCGACGAAAGCCGATTCTAACGAACGCCGCCGGCCGATTGGCGCCTATTTTGTCGGCTGCCGGGTTCGGTATTCATCGCAGCCGCCCGCCCCGCGCGCATCGCCCTGTTCCGTGTAAGGGTTAACGACGCGTGCGGCAACAGCCGCCTAACATGTCGACCAGGCCCTTCACGACGGAAATTTCGATGACCTCCTCTCCCGCATCGTCACCGCAGTCGTCAACCGATCCGGCGCTCGCCGAGCGCATCGACGCGGTCCTGTCCCGCCAGCTCGATACGCAGCGCCTCGTCGGCGCGGTCGTCCTCGTCGCCCGCGACGGCGAACTCGTTTATCGACGCGCGGCCGGATTCGCGGACCGCGAATCGCGTACGCCGATGCGTGAAGACACGCTGTTCCGGCTCGCCTCGGTCACGAAGCCGATCGTCTCCGCGGCCGCGATGGTGCTCGTCGCGCAACGCAAGCTGTCGCTCGACGAAGACATCACGCGCTGGCTGCCAGAATTCCGTCCGGCGCTGCCCGACGGTCGCGTGCCGACGATCACGGTGCGCCAGTTGCTCGTGCATACCGCCGGCCTCGACTATCGCTTCAACGAAACCGACGCGAACGGCCCGTATGCGCGTGCGGGTGTCTCCGACGGGCTCGATGGCGCATCGATCACGCTCGCGGAAAACCTGCGCCGGATCGCGAGCGTGCCGCTGCTGTTCGCGCCCGGCACCAGTTGGAACTACTCGCTGTCGATCGACGTCATCGGTGCACTGATCGAGGCCGTCCGCGGCGAGCCGCTCGCCGATGCGATCGATGCGCTCGTGCTGCGCCCGCTCGGCGCGCGCGACACGGGCTTCGTCGCACGCGATCCTGCGCGGCTCGCCACGCCGTACGTGAACGACACACCGCAGCCGCATCGGCTCGCGGAGAACGAGACGGTGCCCATCGACGAAGGGTTCGTCGGCGTCACGTATTCGCCGTCGCGCGCGCTGAATGCACAAGCGTTCCCGTCGGCCGGCGCCGGAATGGTCGGCACCGCGGGCGACGTGCTGACGGTGCTGGACACGCTGCGCGCGGGCGGTGGCGCGATCCTGCCGGCCGAACTGGTCGACGAGATGGGACGCGTACAGACCGGCGATTTCGAATTGCCGGATCTGCCGGGCGCGGGCTTCGGGATCGGCTTCTCGGTGCTGCGCGACCCGCAGGCGGCCGCGTCGCCGGAATCCGTCGGCACCTGGCGCTGGGGCGGCGTCTACGGGCATTCGTGGTTCGTCGATCGCGCACGCGGGCTGACCGTCGTGTCGCTGTCGAACACGCTCTACGAAGGGATGAACGGGCAGTACACGCTCGATCTGCGCGACGCCGTTTATGGCGCCGGCTGACGCCCGCAACGAAAAAAGGCCCGACAACGTCGGGCCAACGGGTTTGAGACACAAGGAGAATCCCGCCCACCCCATACCGGGCGGTCACGCCGCACTACACTACACGACGTTCTTTTCGACGATCGGCCGGTTTTCCAGCACACGCGCCCAGCCGAGCGACGACAGGTCGAGCGTGTCGTAACGCCCGCCCAGAATGAGTTCACTGACGCCCCGCCCGGTCGCCGGCCCTTGCTGCAGCCCGTGGCCGCTGTAGCCGTTCGCGAACACGACGTTGTCGAGTTCGGGGTGGTAGCCGATGATCGCGTTGTGATCGAACACGTTGTACTCGTAGTAACCGGACCAGCAATTCTCGACGCGCAGCGCCTCGAATTCCGGCACGCGGTGCGCGAGCGTCGGCCAGATCACGTCGTCGAACAGGTCGTGGTCGACTTCGTCGAGCGGCAGGTCGTCGGGGTCGCGATCCGGGCTCGGCGACGTGCCGCAGATATACGTGCGCCCTTCCGGCCGGAAATACACGCCGGTCGGATCGATCAGCAGCGGACAATCGGCGAGCTTTGCCGGCGACGATACGTTGAAGATGCTGCGCCGCCGCGCATACACGGGGATGTCGATACCCATCATCGACGACAGCGTGCGCGTCCATGCGCCGGCCGCGTTGACGAGCGTGTCGCACGCGTAACGCTCGCCGTCGCCCGTCACGACGTGCGTGATCTTGCGGCCGTCGCGCACCACGTCCTTCACGTCGGCCGGCACGTAGCGCGCGCCGAGCGCCTGCGCCTTCTTGCGCAGCGCCTGCACGAGCCCGTAGCCGTCGAACCAGCCTTCGCCGCTCGCGCCATACGCGCCCGACACGAGATCGTCGACGTTCAGCCACGGAAACTTCGCGCGCAGCGCGTCGCCGTCCAGCAGCCGGATATCGGCGCCGAGGCGCGTCTGCAGCGCATGGTTCTCGCGCAGCGTCGCGTCGCCGGCCGGCGTCGCGAGAAACAGGTAACCGCCTTCGTGCAGATCGATCGACGGCCGGTTGCCGTCCACTTCGAGCCGTTCGCCGATCGTGCGCAGGAACTCGATGCCGAACAGCGACATCTCGATCGACAGCGGCGTGGAGAACTGCTGGCGAATCGACGCGGCCGACAGCGCCGACGACGATCTGGCATAGGTGGGGTCGCGCTCGATCACGGTCACGGCGACCGTGGGATCGGTGGCGCGCAGGAAATAAGCGATCGAGCTGCCGATCACACCACCGCCGACGATGACGACTTGAGAACTCACGACTGACTCCGGTTGCACGTAAAAGGCTCAGCGCCTGTGGGTGATGCGTGCCGCGACTCGCGCGGCGTCGCGCGGGCAAACTTCGCGGGCGATCGCTTCGGCTATTTCAGCACGTCCGGCATCGCCGCGAAAGTCCGCGCGCAGGTTGCGTTATGTTGCGTTCAATCCGCCGATTTCGTCGTGACGGGCTGCCACGCGGCGTTCTTCACTTCATACAGCGTCGAGCTCGGGTTCTTCAGGTCGCCCGTGTTCGTGAACGCGATCGTGCCGGTGATGCCGTCGTAGCGCGTGCCCTTCAGCGCGCCGTTGAAATCGACCGGCTTCGTCGAGTTCGCCTTCTGCATCGCATTGATCGCGATCCACGTCGCGTCGTACGCGAACGGCGCGTACGCGAGCATGTCGACGCCGTACTTCTGCTTGAATTTCGTTTCGAACAGCTTGCCCTTCGCGAGACGCGACAGCGGCTGCCCGTATTCCCACACCGACGCGCCTTCGGCCGCATTGCCGGCGAGCCTGATGAAGTTCGCGTTCATCACGCCGCCGCCCGCGAGAAACTGCGCGCGGATGCCGAGCTGGCGCATGCGCTTCACCAGCATCGCGGCCTGCGCGTCGAGGCCGCCGAAGAACACGAGATCGGCGTTGGCGCTCTTGATCTTCGTGAGCTGCGCGCTGAAGTCGACGGCCTTGTCGTTCGTGAATTCGCGCGCGACGATCGTGCCGCCGTTCGCCTTCACGGCCTTCTCGAATTCGTCGGCTTCGCCCTGGCCGAACGCGGTGCGATCGTCGATGATCGCGATGCGCTTCGCCTTCGTCACGCTCGCCGCATACGTACCGGCATTGCCGGCGTTCTGCGTGTCGGTCGCGATCACGCGGTACACGGTGTCGAGCCCGGCGCGCGTGATGTCGGGATTGGTCGCCGACGGCGTGATCATCGGAATGCCGGCCTTCGCGTAGATCTTCGATGCGGGCAGCGTGGTGCCCGAATTGAAGTGGCCGATCACGACGGCCACCTGCGCGTCGGCGAGCTGCTGCGCGGCCTGCACGCCGGTGCGCGGATCGCTCTGGTCGTCCTGCGACGCGACGACGAATTTCACCGGCTTGCCGCCGACGGTCGTCCGCGCGGCATTCGCTTCGTCCACCGCCATCCGCACGCCGTTCTCGATGTCCTTGCCGTACGCGGCGCCGCCGCCCGTCAGCGGGCCGGCCACGCCGACCTTGACGATCGTCTCCTGCGCATGGGCCGCGCCCGTCTGGAATGCGAGAAGCGCGGCGGTCAGTGCGATGCCGGAAAGCGAACGAATGCGGAACGTCATGGCAGTCCTTCTTGTGAGGGTCGGGATGCGACGCGCGATCGGCGCGCGTCGGCAACCTCCTGCGCGCCGGTGATTGCTCGCGCTGCCGCGGCGCCATGCGCGCGACCGGCCCGCCGATCACCGCGGTTCCGTCTCCGAAGAACCTTTCATCGCGAAAGAGGTGAATGGATTGTGGGTAGCCAATACCCGTGCAGCAAACGAAATATCGGAACTATGTTGTGAGGATTTGTCATCAAGTTCCGTGGCCATGGCCGATCCGCGGCCCGTACGACGGTGGGCCGTGGATGGAGGTCTTGCGGGGGAATGGCGGCCGCGCCGCCGGTTCAAGGCCGGCCGTGGTCATGCCGGCTACGCATCATCGTTGCGATGCGGCCCGGCCGGCCTTCGCGACGCCCACGGGAGGGCGTCGCGTCATCGGTCAGTGCCGATCGGTGCCCGTCTGGTTGCGCACCGCATCGGCCGCCTCGCCGGCCTTTTCCTGCAGCTTGCCGGCTTGCTGTTCGGCCAGGCCTTCCGCTTCGGTCTCGCGGTCGCCCGTCACCTTGCCGATTGCTTCCTTGACCGAACCCTTGACCTGCTTGAGCTTGCCTTCGACGCGATTCTTGTCCATGGTCATCTCCTGCGATGGTTTGAGGGAGAGCCGGCGATGCGGCGCCCTCCGTCGCACCGCCGAGTGGACAGGTTCGCAAGCGGGCGCCGCGACAGGTAGATGCGGATGCACCAATCGGCATGGTGCATTCGTACCGCCGCGCTTGTATGTTCAGTCCTTGCCCTTCGCGCCGCCCTTGTCGCCGCGCGCGCCGTTCGCTTCGGCCGCGCCGACGATCCCGCGCTCGCGCGCCCACACGATCGCCTCGCCGCGGCTGTGCACGTCGAGCTTCGCGTAGATCGTCGCGACGTGATTGCGCACGGTGTTCGGCGCCAGCCCGAGGCGCCCGGCGATCTCCTTGTCGGCCAGCCCATGACACAGCAGGTCGAACACGTCGCGCTCGCGCGCGGTCAGGTCGGACAGCTGCGCGCCCGCATCCGGCGCATTCGCGCGCCGCACGTTCGCGAGCTTCTCGATCAGCGTGCGGCTGAACCACGACGCATCCTGCATCGCGGTCTCGATCGCATAGACGAGCTCCATCTCGGTGCGCTTGCGGTCGCTGATGTCGAGCAGCGCGACGAGCAGGCAGTCGCGCCCGTGGATCGCGACGGGGTCGGCCGACACGACGCAATCGCGCACGTCGCCGTCGCGCGTGCGGATCTGCACGTCCGCGTTGCGCACGTTGCCGTCGCGCGCGAGCCGGCCTTCGATGCGCGGCCATACGCCGCGTTCGGCCCACAGCCCGATCTCGTCCGCGGATTTGCCGAGCAGGTCGGCCTGCGCGTGGCCCGTCATCGCGGCAAACGCGTCGTTCACGTCGAGCAGCTCGAAACGGTCGGCCGTGACGATCGCCATCGCGACCGGCGCCATCCGGAAGGCCGTCGCGAAGCGTTCCTCGCTTTGCATCAGCGCGCGCTCGGCCTGCTTGCGCGGCTCGAGATCCATGAACGTGAACAGCATGCACGCCTCGCCGTTCATGTCGATCGGCTGCCCGGCGACGACCACCGCCTTGGTGCTGCCGTCGGCCAGTTTCAGCACGGCTTCCATCTGCGGGATCGTCGCGCCTTCGCCGAGCCGCTCGATCGCCAGCTCGCGCCGCTCGGCCTGTTCGAGCACGTCGATCTCGTATACCGAGCGGCCGAGCACGTCATCGCGCGCGTGGCCCGTCATGTCGAGAAAGCCCTGGTTGACCTTCACGTAACGCAAGTCGTCGAGCCGGCAGATCACGGCCGGTGCGGGATTCGCGTTGAAGGTGCGCTCGAAGCGTTCCTCGGCGCTCGCCCATTCGGTCGCGTCGTGCAGCACGAGCGCAAGGCAGTCGGGTGCGCCGGCCGCGTTCGTCAGCACGAGGCTGCGGATGCGGTGCACCCAGCTCACCGACTCGTCGGCGGCCGATTCGACCTCGACCGTCACGTCGCTGAACTCCTCGCCGGCGATCACGCGATCCATCGGATAGTGGCCGTCGCGCACCGGATGGTTGTTCCGGTAGCGCAGCCGGAATCGCTCGCGGTATTCGGTGACGTCCGCGCCGAGCGCCTTCAGCTCGGTCACGCCGTGCATCGCGAGCGCGGCCTCATTCGCCCAGACGATCCGCTGGTCGGGCTCGATCAGGATCACGCCCTCCGTCAGCCCCGCGATGATCTGGTGCAACTGGCGCCGGTCGGTATGCGACTTGAGCACCTGTTCGTCTACTGGTTCGTTCATCGATTCGTTGTCCCTGTCGTCTACATGAGCGGTCAACAGCGCACGGCCCGGGCGCCCGTTGCAGCGTGACGCGCCGGCCGGCGAGTGCGGCGATGATCACGTGCGGCGCAACGGCGCGACAGGCGCGGATGCACTATCTCAAATAGTACATTCGTACGCCGCCTGCATTTCGTGCGGCGCCCCGCCGAACGGTGCGATGCGGCCCGCGCACCCGCCACACCGCGTTGCCCGGGTCATGGTGCACGTCGCGTGCCCGGCCGTGCGTTCCGTCCCCCGGTGCAAACGCACTAGCCGATCAGGTGAATTTGCGCGATGTCCGCTCGCGTTCGCGTCGGTACGCTGGTACTGCATCGGCGCTCATGCGCTGCCCTTTCATACCGCAGAGGAGGACATCCGGATGAAATTGCAACAGACACCCGATCCGACGCGGCCCGAGCCGGCCCCTGACCATCCACCCGAACCGGCGCCCGGCACCGATCCGCCGGTGCCGCTGCCGCCCGACGTGCCGCGCCCGGACATGCCGCCGCGCGAGCCCGGCTACGACACGCCGATCGCCCGCTGAGCCCCAGGCGCGCATCGGCCTGCACGGGAACGATCCGTGCTCACCCACTGATTGATTCAACCCGCCAATCGAAGGAGAACATCAATGAACAAGACCTCGCACCTTTCGACACTGCTCGCCGTCAGCGCGGCCTTCCTGCTTTCCGCCGCCCCGCTCACGAACGTGCACGCCCAGGCCTCGTCGACCGACAGCGGCATGGCGAGCGAATCGAATCAGCCTGTCACCGACACGTGGATCACGACCAAGGTGAAGAGCGAACTCGCGACCACCAAGGGCGTGGAAAGCACCGACGTCAGCGTGAAGACGGTGGACGGCGTCGTCACGCTGACGGGCGTGCTCCCGACCAAGACCGCCGTGAAGAAGGCCATCGCCGTGACGCGCGCGATCAAGGGCGTGAAGCACGTCGACTCGTCCGGCCTGAAGGCGAAGGCCTGAGCTACCACGCGGCGGCCGACCGCCGCACTTTTCTCCCCTTACACCAGGAGCACACCATGAACGAAGACAAGATCAAGGGCCAGTGGAAGCAGCTCACCGGCAAGCTGAAGGCCAAGTGGGGCAAGCTGACCGACGACGATCTCCAGGTCGCGGAAGGCAATCGCGATTATCTGGCCGGCAAGATCCAGGAGCGTTACGGGATCGCCCGCGACGAAGCCGAGAAGCAGTTGAAGGAATTCGACCGCGAGCTGTAACGCGCAGGTCGTTTCACCCCGCCGCGACGCGCGCCGCGTCGCGGCCACGAGGAGGACAACGACATGGGCAAATACCTGATCGCCTGGCTGCTCGGCGTACCGATCGGGCTGCTGGTGCTGTTTTATCTGATCACGCACCTCTTCTGATGCACGCGACGCGTCGTCAATGAAAACGGGCCGACGGCTGAAACCAGCCGCCGGCCCTTCTCTTTTGCGTGCGGTACGTGACGCGTCGCGCTTACTTCGCCGCGTTCGCCGTCATCTTGAAGATGCCCTGCGCGTTGCCCGCGTCGAAGCGCAGGTCGGTCACCCAGCGACGCGACGCCTGGTCGAACGTGCGCTTGCGCGTGATGAACTCGTAGAACGAACCCGGCACGTTGCGCTTCACCGTGCCGCCGTCGCGGGTACGGAACTCGCGCTCGACGGTATCGGCGCGATAGGCCGTCTGGAACACGCGGCCCGAGCGCGAGCGCTCGACTTCCGGCTTCATCGGCCGGCCCTTCGCCTTCTCGTCGTCGGACAGCTTGAACACGTCGGCGACGCGGTCGGTCGCGTGATTGAACGCGTTGCCTTCGGTCGCGATCCACGCCATTTCCGCCGATTCCATCAGCAGCATCTCGTAGTCGAGTTCGTTCGGCACATCGTGCTGGCGCGCGAACGCGCCGACGATTTCCGGCAGCAGCGCGTGCGCGGCTTCCAGCGACAGCCAGCCTTCGCGCTCGACTTCCCACAGCAGCGCGACGGCCGCCGGCGACAGCGGATCGCGCGACGAGCTGACGACGTGCGTCACGGCCTGCTGGAATTCCTTCGAGAAACGCTCCGGATGCAGTTCGCTGACGAAGAACTGCGCGATTTCGTCCGGCGCGTCTTCATGCGCATACGCGCGGCCGGTCATGCCGAGCTTGTCGAGCGGGTAACGGCCGTTCAGGCGGAAGCCGAGCGGGCGCAGGATGCGCGTGAACGCGGCCTCGCCCGGCGGCAGCGCGCCCGTGTGCGGCCAGCGCACCGTGCGCAGCGCGCCGTGGTCGAAATGGACCGAGCCGCCGCTTTCGATCGCGTCGGCCGTGTACGCGCGGCCGTTCGCCGAACGCTCGAGCAGCCCTTCGAACAGCGCCATGTTCATCGCCTGCGCGATTTCCGCGCGCGTCACGACGCCGTCTTCCCATTCTTCGAGGATGGCCGGCATGTTCAGGGTCGAGAACAGGGCATCGGTCTTCGCCTGTCCCAGCAGCTTCGTCAGCAGGCTGTCGATATTCGGATTGCGCATCAGGATTCTCGTGTCGGGACCCGCCGGCAAAACGTGCCGGCAACGCGTCGGCCGGCCGCCCGCGGGCGCCTGACCTTGCACGGGAAGCATTATTCAAAGGGTTGCGGCGGGGCGTAAAGCGAGATTAAATTGATACGTGATGAGTTTTTGGAATTATCGACCGCTCCTCGCGGGCGCTTCACCCCGGGGCCGCACGGGTCCGTTCATCAGACAAATCGAGCATCATGCGCAAATTCAAGATCCCCAACATGGGCGCGCTCGTGGCTTTCGAAGCCGCCGCCCGCCACGAGAGCTTCACGCACGCGGCCAAGGAGCTGTTCCTGACCGAAAGCGCGGTGTCGCGGCAGATCGCGACGCTGGAGGCGAGCCTCGGCGTGCGGCTGTTCGCACGCGTGAAGCAGCGCGTCGTGCTGACGCGCGCCGGCAAGCTGTACGGCACGCAGGTGCGACGCGCGCTGGAATCGCTCGACCGCGACACGCTGTCGATCATCGCGCACGGCAGCGGCGGCGGCTACCTGGAACTCGCGGTGCTGCCGACCTTCGCGTCGCACTGGCTGATCCCGCGCATCAAGAGCTTCTACGATCGCACGCCCGACGTGCGCGTGAACATGGGCAGCCGCACCGACCTGTTCTCGTTCGAGGACACGCACTTCGAAGCCGCGATCCACTACGGCAAGCCGACCTGGCCCGGCACGTCGTCCGACTACCTGTTCGGCGAGGAAGTCGTGCCGATCTGCTCGCCCGCGCTGCTGAACGGGCCGGTCGAGCGCGTCGAGGATCTGCTCGCGTATCCGCTGCTGCACTCGACGACGCGCCCCGGCGCATGGGCGCAGTGGTTCGAGACGCACGGCGTCGAGGACATCCGCACGATGCAGGGCGTGCGCTACGAGCTGCATACGATGCTGATCAGCGCGGCCGCGGCCGGGCTCGGCGTCGCGCTCGTGCCGAAGTTCTTCGTCGAGGAACAGTTGCAGCAGCTCGGGCTCGTCGTGCCGTGCGATGCGGCAACCGTCGGCGATTCGGCGTACTACCTCGTGTATCCGACGGAGTTCAGCCACAGCAAGCCGCTGGAATCGTTCCGCAGCTGGCTGCTCGAACAGGCGAGCGCGTATGCGGCGCCGGAGCTCGCAGAGAACAACGCCGATGAGGAAGACGACGAGGACGTCGAGTAACCGCGCCGTCGCGCCGGCGTCATCGCGTAGCGGCGTTGGATACGTGCCGCGCCGGCGCGTCGGCTGAAACGATCTTTACCAGCAGCGCGCGGGCGCGGCCGGTCATGCTCGGCACATCAAGCGCGTTGCCGATCATGGGCAGCGAGGTGCGGATCATCATGACGAAGACCCGCACCGTCGCGCGCCGCGTGCGTTACATGTGCCACTTCACCGTGGCGGTCAGCGTGCGCGGATCGCCGGGCATGTTGTACAGGTCCGCGTTGCCGTGCGCGGCGATGAAGTAGCGGCGATTGAACAGGTTGTCGAGCGTGAGCGTCACGTCGACCTTCTTGCTGCGATAGCCGGCGCCCAGGTTGAACACCGTGAACGACGGCAGCGTGACGAGATCGCTCGCCGACGTGTAGCGCGCCGACTGGAACTGCATGCCGGCCGCCGCATAGAAGCCGTACGGCAGCTCGCGCTTGAGCCACAGGTTCGCGCTGTGGCGCGGCATCAGCCCCGGCGTGTTGCTCGACACCGCGAGGCCGGCCGCCGTCGATTGCGCGGAACCATCGACCGTGCCGTTCAGGTACGCGTAACCCGCATACACCGACCACTTCGGCGCGATCTCGCCGGTGAAGCCCAGCTCCATCCCGCGCACGTGCTGCGTGCCGATCGGCAGCGCATAGCCGGGATTCGCCGGGTCGCCGATCTGCTGGTTGGTCTGGCGCATGTCGAACAGCGCGACGCTGGCCGTCGCCTTGCCGCCGAGGTCGAAACGCGAGCCGACTTCATACGCGGTGGTCTTCTGCGGCGCGAGCGCGGCGCCGTTCGAGAACGCGCCGGAACTGATCAGCGTGTCGGCCAGCGGCGAGAACGACTGGCTGAACGACCCGTACAGCGTGAGCCAGTCGAGCGGTTCGTAGATCAGGCCGACGCGCGGGCTCCACGCGTGGTCGGTACGGTCGAGATTGACGTTCGACGACGTGTAGTCGTGGCGGATCTGGTTCAGGTAGTCGAAGCGCAGGCCGGCGAGCACCTTCCAGTGCTCGGTCAGCGAGATCAGGTCCTGTGCATAGACGCCCGCGAGCCCGACGACGGTCGACGCGTTCGTCTTCGCGCGCGTGCCGATCGGCACACCGGGCAAGACGACGGCCTGCGGATTGAAGAGATCGTAGGTCGCGACCTTCGTCACGCTGTAGATCGTGTCGAACTTCTGCTGCTGCGACAGTTCGAGCCCGTACAGCAGCTCGTGGCGCATGCCGAACAGCGACGTCTTCTGCGTGAGCTCGAACAGCCCGTCGATGCCGTGATCGGTACGCTGGCGCGTCGACTGGTCGAGCGTCACGACCGGGTGCGCGGCGGTCTTGATCGGCTCGTACGTCACGTAGTTCTTCCGCTCGAGCGAGAAGTCGTACGCGCGGATCGCGCCGTGGAACGACAGCGAATCGTTGAAGCGGTGATCGAGCGACACCGTCGCGCTTTTCGCGGAGACGTCGTTGTACGAACTGTTCACCCCGTCGGCCGACCCGTAGTACGTGTTGATCGGCACGTCGACCGGCCGGCCGCGATACGCGGGCAGCCCCTGGTCGGACGTGCGGCGGTCGTGCAGGTAGTCGAATTCGACGTTCAGCACCGTGTCGCTGTCGAGCTTGAACTGCGCGGACGGCGCGATCGCCTGCCGGTTGAGCTGGAACTGGTCGCGGAAGCTGTTCGAATTCTCGGCCGCGCCGGTGATGCGAAACCGCGCCGCGTCGTTCGCGTTCCAGCCGAGGTCGAATTCGCCGCGCCGCTCGCCGCGCGTGCCGAGCGTTACGCCGACGTCGTTCACCGGGTTCGCCTGCGGCCGCTTCAGCACGCGATTCACGATGCCGCCCGCCGAGCCGCGCCCGTACAGCACGGCCGCCGGCCCCTTCAGCACCTCCACGCGATCGACGTTCGACAGGTCGCGGTAGTACAGCGCGTCGTCGCGAATGCCGTCGACGTACTGGTCCGTGATGCTGTTGAAGCCGCGGATCGTGATCTGGTCGCGCTGGCCGTCGCCGACCGAGAAGCCGACGCCCGGCACGTTGCGCAATGCGTCCTGCAGCGACGTCGCGTTCTGATCCTCGATCACCGCGTGCGGCACGACGTTCACGGTCTGCGGCACGTCCATCAGCGACATGTCGGTCTTGGTCGCCGCGCGCGAATGGCCGCCGTCGTACGACGCATGCTCGGCGGCCGCGTTGACGGAAATCGCGGGCAGGGTCGCCGCGGCGTCGGCCGCCTGCGCAAACGAAGTGCGGGCGCCGGCCAGCGACGTGGCGATCAGAAGCGCATGGCACGCGCTCGTGTTGAGTTTCATCGTGAACGTAGAAGAGGGTGAAGAAAACGGCGAACGAGGGCACGCCGGCACGCGCGCATGTCACGCGGCGAATCAGCCGACGCAGCCCTTTGCGCAAAGACGACGACGCGCGTGGAGGATCGCCCCGCCGCGCCGGCCGGCGGACGAACGGCCGGCGCGGATCGCTGCCGGCCGGCGTAACCGGCACGAAAAAAGCCGTGACGCCCCGTCACGGCTCGTAATGCGGCGAAATAATAAACGAGAATGATTCGTGTTTTTAATTAATTTTCGTCGTGTCGCCTGCCCGCAACGTGAATGCGTATTGCGCTCTGCATTCCTGACGAATGCCTTTCTATTTCAAGCGATTGAGCGGCTTGGACGTAATGGAAACGAAAGAATTTGGTCGGTCGCCTGATGCGGCAACGATCGGTAAAAGGCGGGATTCGGGACAGGACGACGGAGAAGCTGGAGAGGATCACGAAGGATCAGGAGAAGCAGGCGGGACGGATTCAATGGTCCGGTGTGCGCCGGACCGGGCAACCCCGACCCGGCGCTCCGGGCAGCCGACCTCGTATCGGCGGCGCGGCGGATCTTCTTCTGTTCTTCACTACGTCTGCTCTCAGGTTCACTGCATTTTTTTCCTCACCGCGTCGGGCCATTATCCGCTCAATTCCGCCGAAGTAAAACGTTTGCGGTTGCACCCAGGCTGTTATATCGGCGATTTGGAAACAGTCTTTCCAAATGCTTACGGTCATTTCGCCGCGATAGCACCCAGGTTGCATTCATCGCGGCGTTCCTTTTAAATGGAACTGGTTCCATTCGTTGAATCGGCCATGTTCTCGCGTGACGAGCCGTCGCGTGCGCGTCATGATGCCGATTCAGGATCGAGAATCATCCGACTCAGGATTCGCATCGCCCGTCCTTCCCGGACACCCCGTCAAACGAGACCGTCATGCCCGATTCCGCCTCCCTGCAGCATCTGTTTCCCGCGTTACAGGACATCCCCGCCGAATTCCGGCTCGCTTCGCCGATTCACCAGCGCGTGTCGCTTGTCGACGGCGCATTGCGACCGTGGGACGGTGCGACCAAGACCGTGCTGTCGCCCGTGTGCGTGCGGCAGGCGGACGGCAGCGTCGAGCAGGTCGAGATCGGCAGCTACCCGGTGATGGGCGAAACGGAAAGCGACGCGGCGCTCGACGCCGCGGTGCGCGCGTACGACGCCGGCCGCGGCGAATGGCCGACGATGAAGGTCGAGCAGCGCATCGCGTGCATGCAGGACTTCATCAAGCGGATGGTCGCGCAGCGCGAACTCGTCGTGAACCTGATCATGTGGGAGATCGGCAAGAGCCTCGCCGATTCGCAGAAGGAGTTCGACCGCACCGTCACGTACATGACGCAGACGATCGACGCGCTGAAGGAACTCGACAACGCGAACTCGCGCTTCGTGATCGCGGAAGGCACGATCGGCCAGATCCGCCGCACGCCGCTCGGCGTCGTGCTGTGCATGGGCCCGTACAACTATCCGCTGAACGAAACCTTCGCGACGCTGATCCCCGCGCTGCTGATGGGCAACACCGTGGTGTTCAAGCCGCCTCAGTACGGCACGCTGCTGTTCGAGCCGCTGCTCGAAGCGTTCCGCGACGCGTTCCCGAAGGGCGTGATCAACACGATCTACGCGCCGGGCGCGGTGGTCGTGCCGCACATGCTCGCGTCGGGCAAGATCAACGTGCTCGCGCTGATCGGCTCGAGCAAGGTGGCCGATCACCTGAAGAAGCAGCACCCGAAGTCGCACCGGCTGCGCGCGATCCTCGGCCTCGACGCGAAGAACGCGGCGATCGTGCTGCCCGACGCCGATCTCGACCTCACCGTGAAGGAGTGCCTGCTCGGCGCGCTGTCGTTCAACGGCCAGCGCTGTACCGCGCTGAAGATGCTGCTCGTGCACCGCTCGATCGTCGACGAATTCCTGAAGCGCTTCACCGCCGCGCTCGAACAGCTGAAGATCGGCATGCCGTGGGAAAAGGGCGTCAGCATCACGCCGCTGCCGGGCATGCATCGCACCGCGTACATGACCGACGCGATCGACGACGCGAAGGCCAAGGGTGCGCAGGTCGTCAACCATCAGGGCGGCGAATTCAGCAAGACGCTGTTCTACCCGGCCGTCGTGTATCCGGTGTCCGAAGGGATGAAGCTGTACCGCGAGGAGCAGTTCGGGCCGATCATTCCGGTCGCGCCGTTCGACGACGTGGAAACCGCGCTCGACTACGTGACGACGTCGGACCACGGCCAGCAGGTCAGCATCTTCGGTTCCGATCCGGCGCAGATCGGCGCGCTCGTCGATCCGCTCGTGAACCAGGTGTGCCGCGTGAACATCAACTGCCAGTGCCAGCGCGGGCCCGACGTGTTCCCGTTCGCGGGCCGCAAGGATTCGGCGGAAGGCACGCTGTCGGTGAGCGACGCGCTGCGCGCGTTCTCGATCCGCTCGATGGTCGCGGCGAAGCAGACCGACAGCAGCAAGCAACTGCTCGACTCGATCGTGTCGGATCACCACTCGAAGTTCATCAATACGGGCTTCATTTTCTGAAGCCGGCTTGATTGGGTGCCGGAGCCTCCGTCGCACGCCGGTGCGGCGGAGGGTTTCCGGCACGCCCCCCGCTAGACGTTCGTCACCAGCAGCCGAGCGCCCGCCACGCCGAACACGACGGCCAGGCACGCTTCCATCGCGCGCCGGCCGCGCACGTACAGCCGGCGCGCACCGTCCATCGAGAACACCAGCGCATAGCCGCCGAACACCTTGATCGCGACCAGCAGCTTCGACCACGCGAGCAGCGCGGCCGATACGCCGAGCGCCGCGACCGTCGCCCAGAATATCGACCCCGAAATCACACCGAGCGCGAACACGAGCGCCGCCTTGCGGCACTGCGTCGCCGCGATCGACATGATCGCGAGATTGCTCGGCCCGGGGCTGGCCGTGCCGATGAAATAGGCGGTGTAGGCGAGCAGCAGGTTGGCGGAGAAGAAGGTATGGACGCTCATGTCGAACCTCGCAGGGATAATTCGGAGATGGTTGGCAAACCTGCGCCGTCTGCCCATGCACAATTGCGCGGTCAATCGCTGGGCCAGGTTGCGTGAACATGCAACCGGTCGCCGCGTGCCGAACTGTCTCTGTTTTGAAACAACCGGTGCATTCGCCGCCGGTTCGCGCGATGCGGCGACGCGTGCTCCTTGCGGCCGGTGTCCGCCGCCGGACGCACGGCGGGCGTGGCCGAAGCGCACCGCACACGTCGTTCCGGCCGTTCGCCGGCATAAACGCGCGACGCGCCGGATGCCCGCGTTACGTTACATCCGTGAAGCATTTCGCGTCGTCGCGCCGCGTCGGGCGCTCGACACCGCTTGCCTCCCGCCCATAGACACCCTCCTCCACCACCTGCGCGATCCAGTCCCGACGGGACTCGCCGCCCGATGCCGGATCGCGGCTCAACATTCCTCAACAATCGTCCGGCGGCGCTGGTACGGAACCTGCATTCCGTTCGGGGCAGAAGCCGCGCGCGATAACGCGCGGACATGAATTCACCCTCGGGCGCTCCACGGATCCGCCCGTACGATATGCACACGCAACGAGGCTCTCCATGGATGCGCAGCCCAACTCGTCCGATTCGTCGTTCCAGCTCTTCCTCGCGAAGGTGCTCGAACAGCCGCTGCCCGACTGGACCGAAAAACAGCAGATGGAACTCGAGATGGCGCGCACGCTGTCGACGCAAATGGTCACGCTCGCCGAAGACATGCGCGGCCGCACGCCGGATCTCGCGCGCTGCCTCGTGCTGCTCCGCTATGCGAAAGTGCTCGACTTCATGCTGACGTCGCTCGCCTCGCACCGCGACATTCATCCGCAGACGCTGCGCACGCTGTTCCGGCTCGCGAACCTGAAGGTCGACGATGCGTATCCGGTGTGAGCCGGCGCAACGGATCGGGAGCCGCGTATGGCCGTCGCGGCAACGCCGGCCTTTCACGCTTCGCGAGCACGCCGGTTAACCTGTGCGCATGCGCATCGGAAATCGCCCATCCCGGCTGGCCGGCGAACTCGGCCTCTTCGTAAAGCAATACGGGCGCAACGCACAGAAGCATCTCGATCCAAACGATCGTCGCTACGATCGCGACACCGAACGCGTGATGAGGCGACTGTCGCCGGCCGATCTTTCCGATCTGCTGGCCGACGACGACGAAACCGAAGACGAACAGCGCATCGGCTCCAGTTCCTCCTGACTTAACCCGCACACGCACGGCCCGCCTGCCCCTCCGCGCAAACGGAGGTACAATCGCGCGCCATGAACGCACTTCGCCGCTTCCTGCTCCGGCCAGGCGTCGCGCGACAGTTGCTGTGGGGGTTACTCCTCGTGACGCTGCTGTCCCGCGCGCTGATGTCGGGCGCCGTGATGCTCGATCCGGACGGTCCGGATGCGGGCTCGGTGGTGCTGTGTTCGGGTCGCGGCCCGCTGATCGTCGCCGGGGCCGCACTGGCCGCCCGCTTCGACGCGCGCGCGCCGATCACGCCGGCCAACGATGCGCGCGCGCTCGTCGATGCGCTCAAGCATGACGCGCACGCCGACAAGGCGGCGTCCTCCGGCAACGGCGACAGCCTGTGCGCATTCGGCGCCGCGCTGTTCACCGCGCTCGCGTCGTTCGTGCTGCTGGTGCTGCTGTTTCCCGCAGCGGCGCCGCGGCGGTTCCGCGTTCATTTCGACAGTCCTCCCTTCGTGCGATCGATATTCGACGATCGCCCGCCTTCCCGCGCGCCTCCCCGGTTCTGCTGAACGTTCCGCCCTGTAGCGCAGGCACGTCGACGTGCATGCGCGTTCACGCCGTTCGTTTCACCCGACCTGATTCACGCGTTCACCCGCCTGCCCGCTTCGCGCGGGCGACGCCGCCCTGCGCCCCGTTTGCGCAGCGTGCCGCGCCGCCTGCTGCGCCGACGCACGCACGCGGGTGCGACGCACGTTGACGGCGGCCGGCCCGCACCGGCCGTGCCGCTCGACGAACCCGAGGAGTTACACCATGTCGACCACCGTCGATCGGGCCCTCTCGCCCGCCCGTCCCGCCAGCGCCGGTTACCGGACGCTCTGGCGCTGGCATTTCTATGCCGGCCTGTTCGTGATGCCGTTCCTCGTGATCCTCGCGATCACGGGCACACTCTATTGCTTCCAGCCGCAGATCGAGCCGCTGCTGTATCCGCACCGGCTCGTCGTCGAACCGCGCGCGACGCCGCGGCTCGATGCCGACACGCTGCTCGCCCGCGCCCGCACCGCGATGCCGGCCGGCGCGACGCCGGTTTCCGTGCAGGTCGCCACCGCGCCCGACCGCAGCGCCGAGTACGTGTTCCGGTTGCGCGACGGCAGCCGCGAGAGCGTGTACGTGAACCCGTACGACGGCAGCGTGCTCGGCACGCTGAGCGTCGAGAACCGCTTCATGCAAGTCGACCGGATGCTGCATCGCAAGCTGCTGCTCGGCAAGACCGGCGAGTTGCTGATGGAGCTCGCCGCCTGCTGGACCTTCGTGATGATCGGCACCGGCATCGCGCTGTGGTGGCCGCGCGGCGCGGCACGCGTCGGGCACGCGCTGCGGCCCGACCTGTCGCTGCGCGGGCGGCCGCTGTGGAAGAGCCTTCACGCGACGGCCGGCATCTGGCTCGCGGCCGGCACGGTCGCGTTCATCCTGTCCGGGTTGCCGTGGTCGGGCTCGTGGGGCAAGAACTTCAAGGCGCTCGCCGCGACCGTGAACCTCGGCGCGCCGGAAGGCGCGTGGGGCGGTGCGTCGGTGCGCTCGACGCGCCCGGGCGCCGCCGCGACGCCCGACACTGCACGTGCGCCTGCGCAGGCCGCCGCGCCGTCCGGCCATCACCACGATGCCGGCGAATCGATGCCGGGGATGGTGATGGACGACCTGCCGTTGCCGCAAACGCCGTGGGCGGTCGGCAACGTGCCCGTCCCGCATTCGCCGTCCGCGCCGACGCCCGCGCCGCTGCCGCTGGCCCGTGCGATCGCGATCGTCGCCGGCCTCGGCGTGACGAGCGGCTACACGCTCGCGCTGCCGTCCGGCGCGGACGGCGTGTTCACCGCGTCGTACTTTCCGGCCGACCCGAAGGCCGAACGCACGATCTACGTCGACCAGTACAGCGGCGCGGTACTGAAGGACATCCGCTATGGCGACTACGGCGCGGTATCGAAAGCGGTGTCGTACGGCACGTCGCTGCACATGGGCCGTTATTTCGGGCTCGCGAACCAGATCATTTGCGCGGTGCTGTCGCTCGGGCTGGCCGCGATGGCCGTCACGGGCACCGTGATGTGGTGGAAGCGCCGCCCGGCCCGGACGCTGGGCGCACCGTCGCGCGAACGCGGCACGCCGTCGATGCGCGGCTGGATCGCCGGGCTCGTGCTGCTCGGCATCGTGTTCCCGCTGATGGGGCTGACGATCGTCGCGGTCTGGTTGCTCGACCGGCTGCTGTTCGGCCGCGCGGCTCGCGCCGCGGCGTGATCGACGCAAGCGCTTCCCCCATTCGAAGGAAACCAAAAAAATGAAGTTCAGATTGATGCTGCCTGCTGCCGTGCTCGCGGCGCTGTCGCCGGCCGGGCAGGCACAAGCACAAGAAAGTAGTGTCGACAGCGCCGGCGCCACGCTCGCCCCGATTCGCGTTGACGCGCAGAAAGCGCCCGCGCTGACGCAACCGCTCGACACCGGCAGCCATCTCGGGCTGTCGTCGCTCGAAACGCCCGCGGGCGTCGAGCAACTCAACCGCGCGACACTCGACACGCGCGGCGACAGTTCGATCATCGACGCCGTGAGCCGCGCCGCCGGCATCAGCGCGTCGCCGCATCCCGGCAACGGCAACTCGGAGCTCGCCGCTCGCGGTTTCGTCGGCGCGTCGTCGGTCACGCAGCTCTACGACGGCGTGCGCCCGTACGGCGCGATCGGCGTCACGTTCCCGTTCGACACGTGGTCGGTCGACCATATCGACGTGCTGCGCGGCCCCGCTTCGGTGATCTACGGCGAAGGCGCGATCGGCGGCGTGGTCAACATCGTCCCGAAGAAGCCGACGCGCACGCCGATCCGCAACGAGCTGCAAATCGGCGGCGGCACCGAAGGCACCGCGCGCGCCGCGTTCGGCAGCGGCGGCGCGATCAACGACAAGTTGTCGTACCGCTTCGACATCAGCGGCAACCGCGCGTCGAACTGGGTCGATCGCGGCGATTCGCGCAACCTGTCGGTGTCCGGCGCGCTGCGCTACGACGTGACGCCCGACCTGTACGTGACGGCATCGTACGCGCAGGGCTTCATGCATCCGATGCAGTATTTCGGCGTGCCGCTCGTCAACGGTGCGCGCGATCGCGCGCTCGACAAGCAGAACTACAACGTCGGCGACGCCGACATCGCGTTCCGCGACAGCTGGGCCACCGTCTCGGCGAACTGGCAGCCGAGCGACAGCCTGAACGTGACGAGCACGCTGTACCGGATGAAGAGCAACCGTCACTGGAAGGATGCGGAGTACTACACGTACCTGCCGTCGAGCGCGCAGGTACGCCGCAGCAGCTATACGGAAATTTTTCACGACCAGGAGCAATACGGCAACGTGACGACGGCCACCGTCGGCGGCGCGCTGCTCGGCATGCGCAACACGTTTTCGGCGGGCGTCGAGTTCAACCACACGACGTTCCAGCACGACAACAACTCGCCGTATTCGGGCACGTCGACCGTCGATCCGTTCAACTTCGACCCGGGCAGTTTCATCAACACGGCCGGCACGTTTCCGAAGTACCGCAGCCAGTCGAACCAGTACGCGCTGTTCGCGGAGAACCGGCTCGAGATCACGTCGCGCTGGTCGGTGATCGGCGGGCTGCGCTACGACCATGCGAGCGTGAACCGCGACGATCTCGTGAACGGCGGCGCGTTCACGAAGGTGTTCGCGAATACCGGCTGGCGCATCGGCACCGTGTACGACGTGCGGCCCGGCCTCGCCGTGTACGGCCAGTATTCGGTCGCGGCCGATCCCGTTAGCTCGCTGCTGTCGCTGAATGCGTCGAAGGCGAACTTCACGCTCGCGACCGGCCGGCAGATCGAGATCGGCGTGAAGCAGTCGTTCCTCGACGGCAAGGCCGAATGGACGCTCGCCGCGTACCGGATCGTGAAGAGCAACCTGCTGACGGCCGACCCGGTGAACCCGAACCAGTCGATCCAGGTCGGCCAGCAGTCGTCGCGCGGGCTGGAGGCGACGGTCGGCGCGGAGCTCGCGAAGGACTGGCGCGTCGATGCGAACGTGTCGATCCTGCGCGCGAAATACGACGATTTCCAGCAATCGTCCGGCGGCACGACCGTGTCGCGCGCGGGCAACGTGCCGGTGTCGGTGCCGCAGCGGCTCGCGAACCTGTGGGTGAGCTGGCGCTTCGCGCCGGACTGGACGGGCATCGCGGGCGTCAAGTACGTCGGCAAGCGGTTCGCCGATACCGCGAACCAGCTCGTGATGCCGTCGTACACGACCGTCGACCTCGGCCTCGCGTGGAAGCCGCGCAAGGACATGACGATCACCGCCCGCGCGTACAACGTGTTCAATCGCCGCTACGTGCAGTCCGCGTACTACAACGAGACGCAGTATCTGCTCGGCAACGACCGGCGGTTCGAAGTGCTGGCGAACTACCGGTTCTGATGCGGCGCGCCGTCGCGCAACGCGTGCGCGGCGGCGGGTCGGTCAGTGTCCGGTCTCGCCGCTGCCTACCCGAAACAACCCGTCACGCACGCGGGCCCGCCATCCACTTTCGGTAGCGTCGCGTCTGACACTGCGCGGCCAGTTGCTGGCCCACCAGCGCGCGCAACGGCGACACCTGCGGATGCGTACGGCGCCCTTCGCTCAACCGCGCAAGCTGGAACTTGACGACGGCCATGTTCGCCAGCGCGCCCAGCGCCTTGTTCTTCCAGCGGATCGGCTGCAGCACCGGCGCGCTGTCCTTGCCGGCGCGCCAGTCGCGCGGCAGGTTCGGGTCGATCGACAGCGCGGTCGCGATACCGACCATCGCGACGCCGCTGTTCACCACCTGCTCGGCCACCGCACGGCGGCGGATGCCGCCCGTGACCATCAGCGGCATCCGCGCGACGGCGGTGATGTCGTGCGCGAATTCGAGGAAATACGCTTCGCGCGCCAGCGTGCGGCCGTCGCGCGCCTCGCCCTGCATCGCCGGCACTTCATAGCTGCCGCCCGACAGTTCGACGAGATCGACGCCGAGCGGATTCAGCAGTTCGACCACGCGCTTCGCGTCATCCGCGCTGAAGCCGCCGCGCTGGAAATCGGCCGAGTTCAGCTTCACCGCGACGACGAAGGCCGGCGACACAGCCGCGCGCACCGCCTTCACGATATCGAGCAGCAGGCGCGCGCGATTCTCGATGCTGCCGCCCCACTGATCCTGCCGGCGGTTCGTCAGCGGCGACAGGAACTGGCTCAGCAGATAGCCGTGCGCCGCGTGCACCTGCACGCCGGTGAAGCCGCTTTGCTCCGCGAGCTGCGCGGCGCGCACGAAGCGCTGCTGCACGTCGGCGATATCGGCTGCCGTCATTTCCTTCGGCACCGGGAACTGCTTCGACAGCGCACCGAGCGCGAGCGGCACGGCCGACGGCGCAAGCGTCGTCTGGCCGAGCGCCGCCTGCATCTGGCGCCCCGGGTGATTGATCTGCATCCACACGTGCGCGCCGTTCGAGCGCGCGATCTGCGCCCAGCGGCGGAAACGGTCGAGATGCGCGTCGCTTTCGAGCACGACGCCGTTCGGCCCTGTCATCGCGCGGCCGTCCACCATCACGTTGCCGGTCAGGATCAGGCCGGCCTGACCGTCGGCCCACGCCTGGTACAGGCGCAGCAACGCATCGGACGGCGCGTGGTCCGCATCGGCCATGTTTTCTTCCATCGCGGCCTTGGCCAGACGGTTCGGAATCACCGCCCCGTTGGGCAGTGTGAGGGGCGCAAACAGAGTCATGGTGGGAGATCCTCGATTGACGATGGCCCACGATAACTTTAAAGTCAACTTTAAGGTCAAGCCCTTTTGGAGCCCCCATGAAAATCGGCGAACTGGCGAAGGCGAGCGGCCTCGCGGCGTCGCGCATCCGCTTCTACGAAGCGAGCGGCCTGCTCGAACCGGCCCGCCGGCAGGCGAACGGCTATCGGGAATACGGGCCGGAAGCGTTGACGCGGCTCGCGATCATCGACCGCGCGCAGTGCGCGGGCTTCTCGCTCGACGAGATCCGCGCGGTGCTGCCGCCCGATCTCGGCGCATGGCCGCACGACGAACTGCTGGTCGCGCTGCGGCACAAGGTCGACGAAATCGCGCTGCTCGAACGGCGTCTCGCGCAGAACCGGCAGCATCTGGAAACGCTGATCGACGAGATCGAGAACAAGCCGGCCGGCGAGGATTGCGCGGGCGCCGCGCAGCGGATGCTCGACCGGCTGTGCGAGCAGGCCGCCGAGCCGCTGGAGCCGGCGCCCGTCGTGCGGCCGGCGCGCAAGCGGGCGTGATGGAGTGTGCTGCGGGAGTGTGATGCGGGATTGCGCGGCGCCGTCCATTGATCGATGCGCGCCGCGGACTGAAACACGATGCGGTGCAGTTGTCCGGATTTGCTTACGTCGCAGGTAATCGACGCGCGCCGCCCGCGCCGCGATCATGGCTCCATCGACTCACGCACCGCATCACGCCAAGGAGCCCGCCATGACCGCCTATGCCATCGCCCACCTGCTCGACGTCGACATGTGCGACGACATCGTCGAATACCTCGAACGCATCGACGGCACGCTTGCGCCGTACGACGGCCATTTCATGATTCACGGCGCACGGCCGGAGGTACGCGAAGGCGTGTGGCACGGCGACCTGATCGCGATCGCGTTTCCGGATCTCGACACGGCACGCGCGTGGTACGAATCGGATGCGTATCGGCAGATCCAGCCGCTGCGCGCACGGCACGCGAGCGGCCCGTTGATCCTGATCGACGGCGTCGACGAGCGGCACAAGGCGACCGACATTCTGCGTTGAGGCTTGACGCAGGCAACGCCGCCGACGCTTACGACGCCTTCCGCTCCATCGGCTCGCCGACGACGAACCCACCACCCTGGAACCGCTGCGCGGGATCGTCGTACTCGGCGGTCGGCGCCGTCACCGGGAACAGCCCGGCGAACTGCTCGGAGCTGTCGCGCGGGCGGAAGCCGAGGAAGCCGACCTTCGTGTTGTCCCACCACTTCACCGGGTTGTCCGACGCGCCGTAGACGATCGCGTGCCCGACGCGGTTCGTCAGCAGCGAGCAGCGCACGAGCTCGATGAAGTCGCGATAGCTGAGGAACGTGACGAGCATGCGCGGATTCTTCGGCACCTCGAACGACGAGCCGATCCGCAGGCACACCGTCTCGATCCCGAAGCGGTCGAAGTAATAGCGCGACAGCGATTCGCCGAAGCACTTCGTCACGCCGTACAGGCTGTCGGGGCGCAGCGGCGCATCGGCGTCGAGCACCTCGGTGACCGGATGAAACCCGATCGCATGGTTCGAGCTCGCGAACACGACGCGCTTCACGCCGTGCTTGCGCGCGGCTTCGTACAGGTTGTACGTGCCGGTGATGTTCGCGCCGACCAGATCGTCGAACGGCGCATCGACCGAAATGCCGCCGAGGTGGACGATCGCGTCCACGCCGTCGACGAGATCCATCACGGCCGGCCGGTCGGCCAGATCGACCACGCGGATTTCTTCATGCGCGGCCGCGTCGTCCAGCGCCGCGATGTCGCTGACGCGCACGACGTCGGCCCAGTCGGCGAGCGCGCCGCGCAACTGGCGGCCGAGGTTGCCGGCCGCGCCCGTCAGCAGCAGGCGGCCGAACGGTTTGCGCGCGGCGGTGGATGAGGCGTTCATCGAATCTCCTTGGATCTGACCTAAAGCGGAAAACGTTTTCCAACTATACGCGGACGCGGCGCCGAGCGTCAATGGTCGAATCTGCTCGCAACCCTCCGCACTTTCCCGATATCGGCGGCGGTCTGCGCGCCGGCTTTTTCTGCCACAATCGGGCGTTATCGAACGAAAACGTTACCCTTCGAATGAAAAAAGTTTCCTCGACGATCCGCGACGTGGCCGCGGAAGCCGGCGTGTCGGTCGCGACGGTATCGAAGTACGTGAACGGCACGCAGCGCTTCTCGCCGACCGTCGAGGCACGGCTGAAGGAGGCCATCGAGCGGCTCGGCTACCGTTCGAACCCGCTCGCGCGCTCGATGATCACCGGCCGCACGCGCACCATCGGCCTCGTGATCCTCGACATCAGCAACCCGCACTTCACGAACGTCGTGAAAGGCGCGAACCGCGTCGCGCTGCAGCACGACTACACGCTGCTGCTCGTCGATACCGAAGAAAGCCAGGCGCGCGAACGCTCGCTGATCGAGGCGCTCGCGCAGCGCGTCGACGGGCTGATCGTCAGCACGCGGATGCCCGACGACGAAGCCGGCTGGATGCTCGACCTCAACAAGCCGCTCGTGCTGCTGCGCCGCAGCCCCGGCCTGCCGATTCCGAGCGTCGGCATCGACAACCGGCTGTCGACCTACATGCTCGCGCGCCATCTGCTCAATCTCGGCCACACGCGCATCGCGTATCTCGGCTTCGGCACCGCGCGCGTGAACGACGAACGGATCCAGGGCGCGCGCGACTGCCTCGCCGAAGCGGGACTCACGCTCGACGTGCACGACGCGCACGCGCCGACCGCCGAGGCCGGCGAGCGTGCGTGCTCGCGCGTGATGCTCGGGCCGCAGCGTCCGCAGGCCGTGATCTGCTACAACGACCTGATCGCGCTCGGCTTCATGAAGGAGGCCGCCTCGCTCGGCTTCCGGCTGCCGCAGGACGTGTCGGTCGCCGGCATCGACAACGTGCCGTACGGCGCATACGCGGCGCCCGCGCTGACGACCGTCGACATCCAGAGCGAGAACATGGGCGAGCTCGCGATGCAGAAGCTGATCGACGCGCTCGCCGGGCGCACCGACGCGAGCTATTCGACGTTCGAGCCGCGGTTGATCATGCGCGCGTCGACGGCGTCGGCCGGCTGACGCGGTCGCGACGCGTCACTTTCCCGAACGCAAAAAAACGCCGCCCAAGTGAAGGGCGGCGTTGTCGCTTGCCGATACGCGATCACGCATCGAGTTTCGCGGGCTTCATCTTCGGCGTGAGCACGTGCATCACGGCCAGCGCGATCAGGTAGGCCGACGCGCCGATCGCGAACAGCACCCAGTAGTGGCCGGTGCGCTGCAGCACCTGGCCGATCACTTCCGAGAACAGCACGCCGCCGATCGAGCCGGCCATCCCGCCGATGCCGACCACCGACGCGACCGCGCGGCGCGGGAACAGGTCGGACGCGGTCGTGAACAGGTTCGCCGACCAGCCCTGGTGCGCGGCGGCGGCGAGGCCGACGATCAGCACCGCGATCCACAGGCTCTGCACCTGCGACACGAACGCGATCGGCAGCACGCAGCATGCGCAGATCAGCATCGCCGTCTTGCGCGCCCGGTTCACGCTCCAGCCCGCGCGCAGCAGCATCGACGACAGCCAGCCGCCGCCGATGCTGCCGACCGTCGTCAGCGCATAGATGCAGACGAGCGGCAAACCGATGTGCTGCATGTCCATTCCGCGCGATTCGTTCAGCCACTTCGGCAGCCAGAACAGATAGAACCACCACACCGGATCGGTCAGGAACTTGCCGATCAGGAAGGCCCACGTCTCGCGCTTGCGGATCAGTTCGCCCCAGCGCGGCGCGCCGGCATTCGCGTTCGCCGCGTCGAGCGCTTCGGCTTCGTCGCGCGGCTCGTCGTATTCCGCGGCGAGCGCGCGCGTGTCGGCCGTGCGATACATCACCAGCCACACCGCGAGCCACACGATGCCGATCGCGCCGATGATCACGAACGCCGCGCGCCAGCCGTAGGCCACCGCGATCGCCGGGATGATCGCCGGCGCGAACACCGCGCCGATGTTCGCGCCCGAGTTGAAGATGCCGGTCGCGAGCGCGCGTTCGCGACGCGGAAACCATTCGGCCGTCGTCTTGATCGCGGCCGGGAAGTTGCCGCCTTCGCCGATCCCGAGCAGCGCGCGCACGGCCGCGAAGCCCGTCACCGAGCCGACCGCCGCGTGCAGCATCGCGGCGATGCTCCATACCAGCATCGCCACCGCGTACGACACGCGCGTGCCGAGCCAGTCGACGATGCGCCCGAAGCCGAGCAGGCCCAGCGCATAGAACGCCGAAAACGCCATCACGATACGGCCGTACTGCACCTGGCTCCAGCCGATGTCGTGCTGGAGCATCGGCGCGAGCAGGCCGAGGATCTGCCGATCCATGTAATTGATGACGGTCGCGAAAAACAGCAGCGCACACACGGTCCAGCGGTAGCGGCTGGCGGCCGCGCGCACGGCGCCGACGACGGCAGATTGCATGAATGTCTCCGATGTGCGGTCGCGCCCGTCGCGCCGCACGAAGTTCGTTGACCGGCGACCGGCGCCGGGGCGAACGGCCCACGCGCTGACGCACAGGCCCTTTTCACCAACCCATCTGGAAAACGTTTTTCAAAGGATAGGCCGCCTGCTGGCGCCGTGTCAGTCGGGGATTTCGATGAGTCATCTCAAATTCGTCGCGGTAAAAGAGACGACTGTTTCGCAGAGTGGTATTAACCGTTTTTCCCTGATTTTCCCGCTGCGGCGCGGCAGGCGCGCGGCGGCCGAAACACATGTCCGATTTCAGCCAGAATCGACGGCGAGGATGGTTTACAGTCGTCGCATGCGCCTCGATCCCGACACCTGCTACGACGCCCTGCTTTCGCGGAACCGCCGCTTCGACGGCTGGTTCTTCGTCGGCGTCGCGACGACCGGTGTGTACTGCCGCCCCGTGTGCCCGGTGAAGCCGCCGAAGGCGCAAAACTGCAGCTACTACCCGACCGCCGCGGCCGCCGAGAAAGCCGGCTTCCGGCCCTGCATGCGCTGCCGCCCCGAACTGGCGCCCGGCCACGGGCTGCTCGACCTGTCCGGCAATCTCGCCGACGCGGCCGCGACGCTGATCGACGACGGTTTCCTGAACGCGCATTCCGTCGATGCGCTCGCACGGCGCGTCGGCGTGACCGAACGCCATCTGCGCCGGATCTTCGGCGCGCAGTTCGGCGTGTCGCCGGTCGAGTTCGCGCAGACGCAGCGGCTGCTGATGGCCAAGCGGCTGCTGACCGATACCGCGCTGCCGGTGGCCGTCGTCGCGTCGACGGCCGGGTTCGGCAGCGTGCGGCGCTTCAACGACCTGTTCCGCGAGCGCTACGGCCTCAATCCATTGCGGCTGCGCAAAGGGGCCGGCGCAGCCGCCGACGGCGACATGACCTTTCCGCTGCCGTACCGGCCGCCGTTCGCGTGGGCCGACCTGATGCGCTTTCTCGCGCAGCGGCAGATCGACGGCGTCGAGCGGATCGACGCGCAGGGTTATGCGCGCATCGTCGACCTGCCGAACCGGAACGATGGCGGCCGCGCGACGGGCTGGCTGTCCGTCGCGCACGTGCCGCAGCGCTTTGCGCTGGCCGTCACCGTATCGCCTGCGCTGACACCCGTCGTGCCGGCCGTGCTCGCACGCGTGCGCCGGCTGTTCGATCTCGACAGCCGACCCGACGTGATCGATGCGCATCTCGGCGATCTCGCGAGCGGCTCGCCGGGCCTGCGCGTGCCCGGCGCGTTCGACGGTCTCGAGATCGCGATCCGTGCAATCGCGGGCGAGCAGCTTGCGTCGGCGCAGACGGATACGCCGTTGCTCGCACGGATCGCGGAACGCTTCGGCCACTCGGTCGACGGCGCGCCGCCGGGCCTCACGCACGCACTGCCCTGCGCCGCGACGCTGGCCGCGCTGCCGCCTTCGGCCCTCGAAACGATCGGCATCGAGCGCGACACGGCACGCGCGATCGTGTCGCTCGCCCGCGCCGTCGACGACGGCACGCTCGCGCTCGAACCGATGGCGCCGCTCGACGCGACGCTCGCCGCGCTGCGCGCGCTGCCCGGCTTCGACGAACGCGCGGTGCAGTACGTCGCGATGCGCGCGATGGCCTGGCCGAACGCGTTCCCCGCCGACGACGCGTGGCTGCCCGCCCGCACCGAATCCGCGCGCCTGCCGTTCTCCGCGCCGCACGCGGCGGCGCGCTGGGCGCCGTGGCGCGCGTATGCCGCACTGCATGTGTGGCGCCTTCAAGGAGATGTATCGCGATGACTCCCGCTCACCTGATTCCGAGCCCGCTGGGCGACATCGCCGTGCGCATCGAAGACGATGCGCTGACCGGCCTGTATTTCGTCGGCCAGAAATACTTCCCGTCGCTTGCGATCGTGCGCGAAGCGGACGCGGACGCGCTCGCCAGGTCGCCGGTCGCCCGCCGGGTCGCGGAAGAAATCGCCGAGTACTTCACCGGCGCGCGCGACACGTTCTCGGTGCCGATCCACCTGCGCGGCACCGCGTTTCAGCGACGCGTATGGAAGGAACTGCTCGCGATTCCGTTCGGCGAACTCGTGTCGTACGGCGACATCACCGAGCGCGTCGGATTGCCGATGAGCGGCGCGCGCGCCGTGGGCGGCGCGGTCGGCCGCAATCCGGTATCGATTATCGTGCCGTGCCATCGCGTGGTCGGCGCGTCCGGCAGCCTGACCGGTTATGCGGGTGGTATCGACCGCAAGCGTGCGCTGCTGTCGCTCGAAGGGGCGGGGTTTTCGCGCGGCGCCGGGCACCCGGTGCAGCAGGCGCTCGCGTTCTGATGGAAGGTGCGCATCACGCGCTCAACACCGGCCGGCGCGCTTCACGCTTCGCATACGCGCCGGGCGTCACGCGGAATTTCGCCTGGAACAGCGCGATGAAGGACGACGTCGAGTCGTAACCCAGTTGCGCGGCCACCAGACCGATCGGCGCGCCCGCATCGAGCAGCGGCAGCGACGCGAGCAGCCGCACGGCCTGCCGCCATTCGGTGAACGACAGCCCCGTGTCCTGCCGGAACAGCCGCGACAGCGTGCGCCGCGTCGCACCGACCTGATGGCCCCATTCGTCGAGACTGCGCGTATCGCCCGGCACCGCATGCAACGCGCGCGCGATTTTCAGCAGGCGCGGATCGCGCGGCATCGGCACCGTGAGCGGCGCCGGCTGCATGCGGGCGATCCGGTCCGCGATCAGGCACACGAGCGCACCGTCCGGCCCCGCCTCGTCGTAGTGCACCGGCAACTCGCCGGTCGCGATCACCAGCTCGCGCAGCAGCGGCGTCATGCAGAGGATCGTGCAATCGTCGTGCACGTCGCTGCGCGCGATTGCCTCGTCGAGATACAGGCTGTGGAACGCGACGCAATCGCGCGTCGAGACCGCGTGCGGCACGTGGGGCGGAATCCACATCGCATAGTGCGGCGGCAGCAGTTGCCGGCCCGACGGCGTCGACACCTCGAGCACGCCGCTCGTCGCATACATCAGTTGGGCCCACGGATGACTGTGCGCGTCGACGCTCGCGTTGCCGGGAATGCCGAACGCGCGCACGTACAGCGGCCTCGGCAGGCGCGCCATCGGCGGCACCGCGTAAGGGTCGCCGGGTTGTCCCGCCAGCAACATAAGACGTCCTCCGAAGGTCATTGCACGAACGAACGCGATGCTACCGTGGCGGCTCCTTTTTTCACACGGCTTCCGCCCATGAGCGCTCATACCCGCATCACCCGCAAGACCGTTACCGCGATCCGCTCGACCAAAGGCATCGGCAGCCTCGTGTCGCTGACCGCGTATTCGGCGCCGATGGCGAAACTCGTCGACGACGTGGCCGACGTGATCATCGTCGGCGACTCCGTCGGCATGGTGCTGTACGGGATGCCCGATACGCTGCGCGTCACGCTCGACATGATGATTGCACACGGGGCGGCCGTCGTGCGCGGCGCCGCGCAGGCGTGCGTCGTCGTCGACCTGCCGTTCTCCACGTTCCAGGAATCGCCCGCGCAAGCCTATCGCTCCGCCGCGCGGCTCCTCGCCGAAACCGGCGCGCAGGCCGTGAAGCTCGAAGGCGGCTGCGAGATGACCGACACGATCCGCTTCCTGACCGATCGCGGCATTCCGGTGATGGCGCATGTCGGCCTCATGCCGCAGCAGGCCAACGCGACGGGCGGCTTCCGCGCGCAGGGCATGGACCCGCGTTCGGCCGCGCAGGTGTTCGACGCCGCGTGCGCGGGCGAGCGGGCCGGCGCATTCAGCGTCGTCATCGAAGGCACGGCCGAGGCGCTCGCGCGCCACCTGACCGAGACGCTGACGATCCCGACGATCGGCATCGGCGCGTCGCCCGCATGCGACGGGCAGGTGCTCGTGACCGAGGACATGATCGGCGCGTTCGATGCGTACACGCCCCGCTTCGTGAAGCGGTACGCGGATGCGAATGCGGTGATGCGCGGCGCGATCCGCCAGTACGCGCACGATGTGCGGCAGCGCGTATTTCCCGAGCCCGCACATTGCTTCGGGTACGGCAAGCCGCTGCAACTGGCGGACGCGGCCACCGCTGCGTGATGCGGGACGAACGACGCGGTTACCTCACGCTACGTGCGCTTGCGCATCGCATGCGCGACTCGCGCATTCGCTTCGAATTTCGCGCGATGCGTCGAGAAAAACGTTCGCACGTTGCGGACGTTCGACGCGCCGGTGAATAGCCGCCGCGCGAATTCGTCGTATTCGGCGACGTCGGCCAGATCGGCGATCACGACGAAATCGGGCCCCGGCGACACGCGATAACACTGCGTGACGGCCGGCTCCGCACACACGTACGCTTCGAACGCGTCGTAGTCTTCGGCCGTCTGCCGGTCGAGGCTGATCTCGATCAGCGCTGTGACGCCCGTGCCGATCGCGACCGGGTCGAGCACCGCGACCTGCCGGCGGATCACGCCGGCCTCCGTCAGCCGGCGCACGCGACGCATGCAGGTGGGCGGCGACGACAGCGCGCGCTCGGCCAGTTGCAGGTTGGACACCGACGCGTCGTCCTGCAGGATCGCGAGAATGCGCAGGTCGAGTTCGTCGAGGGTGATGCCGGCCATCGGCCACTCCTTCCGGTCAGTGAGTGAAATTTAATTTCAACATGATAGACAACCATCCGCCTGTTTCATATTTAATGATTTTTTGAAATTTAATTCCATTTCAGGGGTTCTACCATCGCTCTCACTGATCCAGACAGGACATTTAGGGAGCGCGATATGTGTGGAATTGTCGGGGCGGTGGCCCAGCGGGACATCTTGCCGAACCTGGTCGACGGCCTGAAGCGGCTCGAATACCGCGGCTACGATTCGTGCGGCGTCGTGGTCTACCGCGATCGCGCGCTGGCGCGCGCCCGCAGCGTCGATCGCGTCGCGAACCTGCAGCGCGAGATCGCCGGGCAGGCGTTGTCCGGTTACACGGGCATCGCGCATACGCGTTGGGCCACGCATGGCGCGCCCGTCACGCTCAACGCGCATCCGCACTTCTCGCCGAGCGACGCGAATGCGCGCATCGCGCTGTCGCACAACGGGATCATCGAGAACTGCGATCAACTGCGTGCGGAACTGCAGGCGCACGGCTATGTGTTCGCGAGCCAGACCGACAGCGAGGCGATCGCGCATTTGATCGACCATCTGTACGACGGCGACCTGTTCGAGGCAGTACGGCTTGCGGTGGCGCGACTGCGCGGCAGCTATGCGATCGCGGTGATGTGCCGCGACGAGCCGCACCGGATCGTCGGCGCGCGCGACGGGATGCCGCTCGTCGTCGGGGTCGGCGAAGGCGAGAATTTTCTGGCATCCGATGCGATTGCGCTGTCGGGTATCACCGATCGCATTGCCTACCTGGAGAACGGTGATGTCGCCGATATCCAACTGCATCGCTACTGGATCGTCGATGCGAACGGCCAGCGCGTCGAGCGCGCGGTGCAACGCGTCGCCGCGCATAGCGGCGCGGCCGATCTCGGGTCGTATCGGTACTACATGCAGAAGGAGATCTTCGAGCAACCACAGGCCGTGGCCGATACGCTGCTCGACGTTTCGTCGATCATGCCCGAACTGTTCGGCGACGGCGCGTGGCGCGTGTTCAACGACGTCGATTCGGTGCTGCTGCTCGCGTGTGGCGGCAGCTATCACGCGGCGCTGACCGCGAAGTACTGGATCGAGAGCATCGCGAAGTTGCCGGCGAGCGTCGAGATTGCCAGCGAGTTTCGTTATCGCGACAGCGTGCCGAATCCGCGCACGCTGGTGGTTGCGGTGTCGCAGAGCGGTGAAACCGCCGACGTGCTCGGGGCCGTGCATGTCGCGAAACGCAGCGGGATGATGCATACGCTCGCGATCTGCAACGTGGCGACGAGTGCGCTGATGCGTGAATGTGCGCTGCAGTTCGTGACGCGTGCGGGAGTCGAGATCGGCGTGGCTTCGACGAAGGCGTTTACGACGCAGCTCGTTGCGCTGTTCCTGTTGACGCTGTCGCTGGCGCAGGTGCGCGGGCGGTTGAGCGACGATGAGGAGAAGGAACATCTGCGGGCGCTGCGGCATCTGCCCGATGCGATGTCGAAGGTGCTCGCGCTGGAGCCGCAGATCATGGCGTGGTCGGAGTTGCTCGCGCGACGCGACAACATGCTGTTTCTCGGGCGCGGGATGCATTATCCGATCGCGTTGGAAGGCGCGCTGAAGATGAAGGAGATTTCTTATATTCATGCGGAGGCTTATCCGGCGGGGGAGCTGAAGCATGGGCCGCTGGCGCTCGTCAGCAATGAAATGCCGGTGATCGCGGTTGCGCCGAATGACATGCTGCTTGAAAAGCTCAGGTCGAACATGCATGAGGTCAGTGCGCGGAATGGACGGCTGTTCGTGTTCGCGGATGTGGACTGTGGGTTGGTGCCGAGTGAAGGGATCGAGGTGATTCGGCTCAACGAGTACTACGGGCCGTTGTCGCCGATCTTGCATACGGTGCCGATGCAATTGCTCGCGTATCACGCGGCGTTGGCAAGGGGGACGGATATTGATAAGCCGAGGAATTTGGCGAAGTCGGTGACGGTGGAGTGAGGGAGAATCATTTCCCCCTCCCTTATCACCTGCGCAAGTCAATATCTGATCTCTCAGTCAGCGTCAGATCAGGTCTGAGCTTGCTTGGCCGTCACTTCATCAAGCGCCGAAATCGATCCGTTGCTGACTCGGAAAGATGGCGGCGTCGATGATCGCTGCCGCCTCGTTGTACTCGTTCGGGTTCGTTGAGAAATGTCTGCTTTCAGAGCAAGCTGCCATTCAAACCGCTGGATGCAGCAATCCGCATCCTGCCATCCTGCGCGCATTCGTCGACGCCATATGACTTAGCTCAGTTGCTCGATCACACGACCTCATCGTCTGCTAGCAGATCGCTTCGCTTGCCAAGGTACATCGGCTTGTCCGGTCCGCGGTAGCTCGGCAGCCAACGCTTGTCCTTCGGCCCGGTTGGATGGTCATACTCCGTGGACGAAAAGAGAAGCTGGGCATCGTTTGCCTCGCACATCTTCTCGAGCTCCGTCAGGTATCGGGCTAGGTCGGCGGTGTGGAGTTCCTCCTGCTTCGGAGTGTCGAGGATCAGGAAGCGGAATGGGCGAGATTTATCAGACAGATACGCCTCCAGCAGTGCCGCGTGTATTGCGAGGACTAGCCTGATCGTCGTGCTGCTGCTGCCGCCGCTGCCGATGACATCAAGCGTTTCGCCTCCGAACGTAAAGCGAAGATTCAAGTCAATGTCGACGTTCGTCGACACGTTCTGCGTGTCAAGCGTCTGCATCCACTTTACGGTGAGTTCGCGCAGGGTCAGTCGAAGCTTGTTGAACTCATTGTCTGCCCTACCGGTGTTGGACAACCCATCAATGCGATCCTGGATACGATCGCGTTCTCGCTCCAGCTTGAATAGCTTTGAGCGCTCTTCCTTCAACCCAGAGATTCGGCCCAATTCGCCCTGCACGCCGACAAGTTGCTTGGTTAAGGCCTGCACAGCTGTCACCAACTGGTCGACGTCCGAAGTATTGGGCGACTCGAGGTTGTCAACGAGCGTCTGGCGCTCCGCGCCGAGCTCCTGAAGCCGCTCCTCCAATTGCTCAACCCGAATCTCGGCACGCTGGCTGTTCCGCTCGAGGTCCTTGATCTGGTCCTTGAGATACAGCAAGTTCTTCCCGTACGATTCCGTGCTACCCAAAAACAACCCGCAGTTCGGCGCGCGGCAGATTTCCTGGAACGATGTGAAGACACGCCGGGCCTCTTCGTTCAGCCCGAGGGTCTTGACCTCGCCATCAATTTCCGCACGGATGGTCTCGATGCCAGCGACACGATTCTGCAGCTCGAAGAGCTCTAATTGCCGAGCTCGGATTTGGATGTCCTTCTGACGCAGGAGTTCAGTGAGCGTCGAGTTCGCGGTCCCCCTCGCGTCCACGGACGCACGAAGTCCGTCAATCTGCTGTGTAAGGTTTTCAGCCGTCCGCTGCAGCACAGCTTGGTTTGCATCGCTATCGTCCACACCGCGACTCTGGTACTCAAGCACACGCTGTGCAGCAACGATCTTACGTGTCTGTGCCTCTAGGGCACTCCTCTCTTCGATAAGGGTCTTCTTAACCTCATAGGAGTGCTTTGGGTTCAGCCCGAAGGCGAACCGCACCATCTCCGCAAATTGGTCTGCGATGAACGTGCTTGGAGCACGGTAGGCAGCTGAATATCCGTAGCCTTGTATGAGGTAGAACAGCGGCAACAGGGTTGCGATGTAGGGCTGTGCCTCCTCGCCCTTTGTCGACACTAGCCGTGGCGGCTTCAGCCCAAGAAGCTGAAACAGCGCGAGCGAGAAGGAACCCTGTGAATGGTGTTCGGTTTGCTCGCCATCGAAATCAATCGTGGCGTAAAACCCCTCGTTCGTCGCGTCGATTGTGCGGCGGATCGTGAGCGGTTTCCCTTCAGACTCCGCGCGCAAGACAACCGCGTTGCATTTCTCAAGGATGTCGGTCCGAAAGTTGTTGGGGAACCCCAGCGCGGACGCAAGCGCACGGACGACAGGGGTCTTGCCGCTGCCGTTGCGCGCGAACAGCATCGTGGTCCTGTAGCCAAACTCCAAGAGCGGGCTTTCCCAACCCACGTCGCCCAGAGATTCGATCTGCAGTGACTTCAGCCTCAATTTACTTCTCCTCTAGCTTTAGCTTCATCCCGGATGTACTGATAGCTGAGCTCGACGGTTTTCATTGAGAAGGACAAGAGGCTTTCCTCCTCGACGGCGCCGTTGTAGACCTTCTTTCCCAAGTCGGTGGCGGTTATTCGGCGTGTCACCTCGTCGATGGTGACTAGCCCCGTCGACTCTAAGAACGTTAACGCCTTGATGGTCCTGATCCGCAGGTTGCCGGACCAGCCAATGTCCTGAGAAGATCCTTTGAAGCCGGCGACAGTCCGCTCCAGGCACTCGCCGACCAATTGCCCAATCTCTGGCAGTTGAGGCTTGGACTGAGCCTTCGAGATTGCCAAGATAGTCATGGCGAGCAGGGGCAACTGGAACAGAGCCTCATTGTCGAGCGTGTGCATTGGCGAAGATCCTTCGCCGGAGAGGTTCAGCTTGAGGCCGAGCCGCCTGGCTTCGCTGAAGAATTCTGGCGAGTTCATCGCGTTGCTCTCCTAACGACGGCAGCACAGAAGGCTCCGAACATCAGGTCCGTATCTAGTGCCGTGAACTTCTTAGCGATGGGGGAATCCAGCGTTGCTTGAACGAAGTTCTCAAGGTCTCCCAAGACGCCTCCTCCAAGCAGCCAGGCTTTGCACTTCTTGTCGACTTCATCGAGCAAAACATTGAACGTGAAGTCCGGGAAGGTATGCCGCGCACTTCTAACCCAAACGTCCCAAGTGACCTTCGCTCGCGAGGCCGCCTCTATCATGGAATCAGTGGCACCCGCCTCCTGCAGCTTCCGCTGAAGAATAGACGCCGCTTTGATGGCCCCAGGGTCGCCCCCTTGCCGCAGGGTTTGGTACACCTGGGTGGAAATGCTCAGGACATCAAGTAGGTCTTCCAGGCCGACACCAGTTGCTAGATCGATGTCTGCCTTGGATAGCCCACCGATGGGAGAGCAGGACTTTTCCTCGACAAGTGTCACCAAGCTTCTTGCGAGGCGCTCAACCTCGTGTTGATGCAACTCAATCTCGCTGTGCTTCCAGATAGCATTGTGCGCGGCAATACTGAACGCTTCGAGCGTGTCGCCGATGTACTGAACGTTCGGCAGCAAGGAGAGCTTCTTTCGAGCCGCATCAATTTGCTCCGATGACAGTGGGCTGTCAGGCGAAACGATTTCAGCGAACTTTTCGATGAGCTGACGGATGTACTTCTTGCTAGACGTGCCAGCGGAAAGGTCCGTGACGACATCGTGAACATCGTCGTTAAAGTGAACGTTGCTCAGAACCGTGATTTCACGACACTGGTCGCCAAATTCGACAGTGTGGACGAACAGCTTGCCCGCGATGCTGTTGCGGATCGCCTCCAACTTCTCTTCTGTATCCAGCGCACCTGTCTTCTTGAGAGAGAACACCTCCGCGACATCCCATTGCTGGTTTGCCTTACCCTTGGTTTTCACTTGGAAGAAGTGGTAGTCGACCACACCCGCTACGGTCCTGCGCACGACAAAGTCGTCGTGATAATCGCAGTAGACCCGGTCGATCTCCTTGCCGCTCAGGATCTCAAGCGCCGCATAGGCAGCTGCTTGGAACTGCATACGGAACCTTGCAACCGTGTTGCGACCAACTGTCTCGCGCGGTTTTTTTTCATGGATGACGTCCATGCGTTTCGCTTTGCCCCCGAATTTCGCATGCACGTTTTGTATCACATTTGCGCGTACTCGCCCACGATACGTTTTACCGGCCCAGTAGGAAATGTGGCACCAAGTCCTCGTGTAAGCGGCCGCACTGCCACCTCGCCCTTTCCCAAGGTCGTTCCAATCGCAACTCTGGCTCATTTGGAAGAGAGATCTCATACTGTATAAATATACAGTATTTTCTCTGCTGCCGCAGCCTGGGGCCAGAAGTCACGCAACGCACTGAACTCTTTCGGGTAAGCTGCATCGCGGTGCCGCGAGTCGACAGTCTGCCTTGATGGCACTGGTCATCACCGCAACTGATTGTCCGGCGCCTCCCTGCTTATAGCGAACGCTCAGATTTTTTCTTCCAAGGGCCGCTCCTGGCCGAACTGAGTCAGATGAACTGACGCTGTCTGTTTGGTCTAGTCCAAACTTGTACATCACCCGATACAGCCACGACGCTTATGCATCGCCTAATGGCTAGCGTCCGACGCGTTCCCGGACGCCCGCGCCCCCGCCCGAACGAAATGATGCTCGACCCTCGTCCGCAGCACACCCTCCACCGCCGCAAGCCGCTCACGCAGCCTTACCGCTTGCCCTTCCGTCATCTCACCGAGCACGATTTTTTGTTCGAGAACGTCGCCACAGCGCGTGATGGCCCACCGATCGACCGTCGCCGTTTCACCTTCGAGCACCGCAGCCGCAGTCGAAACGATGCCCGGATTCCGTCTCGAAACGAGATGAACCGTATGCGTCAACGTAAAACCGGGAAGAAAATGCGACCAGTCTTCACAGACCGTCGGATGGGAAGCGGAGGAAACTTGGCTCATGGTTGCTCCGGATGAATGGTGATCGAACCGGTGCCAGCCATGCTGCTCCCGTTTCGTTGCCGTCAATCGGCCGCATCGCCTCGAGGGCGTCCACCTTGCCCGGGAGGGCAGGTTGGCGTCGGGAAACCCGACTCTGGATGCTTGATTTCTCACGTTCGACATTCCGAACGTGGTTTCATTATATCGAAAAATCGACGGCAAACAAGGAGTCTGTGAAACGCAACGTTTCAGTGGGACTGGCGCCTCCGTCTACCCCACGGAGGTAACCGACGGGACCCCCGCCTCGTATGAGGGTCGGAATCCCGTCATGTCCGCCTAAAACCACACACTGAACCGCGTCCCCGTCATCAGCACATCGACCGTCAGTTTCCATTGATGGGCCTCGGCAATCTCCCTGCAGATTGCCAGCCCGAGGCCCGCACCGTCATAGCGCGAATCCGGCGCCCGCCAGTATCGGTCGAAAAGCAGCGGCAGATGCTCCCGCCGAATACCCGGCCCTTCATCTTCAACATGAATCGCCGTCTCGAGAACGGTCAGCACGACGACACCGCCCGACGGCGACGCATTGATCGCATTCTCGAGAATGTTCTTGAGCAGGATGAAAAGCGCCCCGCCGTCCGCGCGTATCGGTGACGCGGAATCGCGCGCTTCGATATGAAGCGTCACCTGCTTCGCATCGGCCTTGCCGGCCAGCAGGCTCACGACATCTCGCGTGACCTCGGCGCCGTTCACGTCGCCGAAACTGAAGTTCTGCGCTTCGCTGACTTCAGCCAGATGCAGCAGCTGCTTGACCTGCCGCGCCATCAGGTCGATCTCGCGAAGCAAAAGCGCCTTCTGGCTGATGTCCGGCTGCAGCTCGATCTGCCCTCTGACCAGCGTGAGCGGCGTCTGCAACTCGTGCGCGGCGTCGGCCAGAAACTGCTGCTGCACCGCAAAGCCATTCTCGAGCCGGGTCAGCGCGTCGTTGAATGCATCGATCAGCGGCTTGATCTCGCTGGGAATCCCGGCCGACGACAGCCGCGTCTTCAGGTTGCGCGGCTCGATCTCCCGCGCGGCACGCGATACCTCCCGCAACGGCTTCAGCACGTGACCGATCGTCAACGGCAGCGTCAGTCCGAAAATGACGGTCGCAATGACCAGCACATAAGCGACGGTCTTCGGTATCGGATCGATCCGCGTCCTGACGAGCGCATCGGCGAGTTGCCTGCTTTGCGCCTCCTGCACGTAATAGACGACGCTTGCGTTCAACGCGCGCTGCGTCGCGACCGTGTACGCCTTGCCGTCAATCGTGGTGGGCAGCACCTTGCCTGCCACCGTCGCGAGGTCCTCCGTCAGCCACGGTCGATCGTCGCTCGAAGACACCGACGCCAGCAACACCTTCCCCGTCGCATCGAGCACCCGATACTTCACGTCGGCCGGCAAGAGCCGGAACATCACCGCCGGATGCTCACCCAATCGCACGGATGCCGGGCGCCCGGTCGCATCGAAACGCATCCCGGCCACGATATGACGGATGCTCTCCATCTGCTGGCGCCTTCCCAGGAACTCGGGATATCGATCCAGAAAATAGACGGAAAGCGCGGACAGCAGCGCCAGGCTGATGGCGAACAAGACAACGTTGGTCACCCACAGACGCGTCGACAGGCGCAGGATCCAATGACGGAACATGGCGTTTTTTTTACCCGGGAGCGGCAACGGGCGAAACGCGGCGAAGCATCGTCACGCGTCCCGCAGCGCGAAGCCGGCGCCGCGGATATTGGTGAGCCGCATCGTTGCGCCGATCGCCGTCAGTTTCTTGCGCAAGCGGTGCACGGTCACCTCGAGCGCGTTCGGCGTGACCGCCTCCGCGAACCCCCATGCGGCATGCTCGAGTACCGCATGCCGGACGGTCCGGCCCGCCGCTTCGATCAGGCAGAGCATGACCTGCAGCTCGGCCGGCGCCAGCAGCACCGTCCGGTCGCCACAGCGCATCGCGCGCTGCGGCGGGTCCACGGTCACATCCGCGAACGATGCAACGAGCGTCGTGAGCAGCGCCGGACGCCGCATCAGCGTGCGTACGCGAGCGACGAGTTCGCTCATTTCGAACGGCTTGGTCACATAGTCGTCGGCGCCGCTTTCGAGTCCGTCGATGCGGTCATGCAACGCGTCGCGTGCCGTCAGCATCAGGCAAGGCATCATGCGGCCCGCCGCGCGCAGCGTGCGCAGGAACGTCAGGCCGTCTCCGTCGGGCAATCCGCGGTCGACGATCAGCAGCGCGTAGTCGGCCCGGTCGATACCGTAAGCGGCTTCCCGGGTATTGCCGAACCGATCGGATTCGATACCCGCCGCGGCCAACGCCTGGGACAACAGGCCGGCCAGGCGCTCGTGATCCTCGACAATCGCCACTCTTGGCATGCTCGCACTCACTTGAACCGATACATGTAGCCGATCCGGGCCTCGGGAATGAACCGCCTGCCGACGAGCGGACTGTCGGTGATGCCGTCGCCGAGACGCGACACGCCCACGTCCAGAAAAATCGTCTGCTGCTTCGTCGGCCGGTAGTCGAAACGGGTGCCGGCCGACACGTTCACGGCCGAACCCGCGCTGTAGGCGGCGCGCCACGCGCGCGCCTCGGATGGTCGCACGCCGTAATAGTAGTCGACGTATTTGTTGCTCAGCCATTCCGCGCCGACATGTGGCGTGATCGAGAATGCGCCTGACGCGAACGCCTTCTCGAAGCCGATTTTCGCGCGCTCGCCCTTGTTTCCGCCGAGCAGGAAGCTACCCGACAACGTGCCGAAGCTCGTGCTCCATGACAGTGCGGGCCCGTACCACAACGCGCCCTTGCGCTTTTCCATGCCGTTCAGGATCGGGGCGTCCGAGCCACTGTATCCGTCGAACAGCGAGAACTGGCCACGCAGCGCGACATTGACGCCGCTCCAGTTGCCGATTTTCAGATCGACCGTGGTGCCGATGGCCTGCACCCATTTGTTGTCGAAGTAGACCAGCGGAAAAGGCAATACGCGGGTGCCATCGCCCCTGTAGGCCGACGGCTCGATGCCGACGCCGGCGCCCAGTCCCCAATGCGTGACGTTGGTCGCGTTGTTGAGGATGGTCAGCCCCGTATTGTCGGGATCGGGCGGGCTCATGCCGTCGTCCGCCCACGCGGAAACAGATGAAAGTGCGAGTGAAGCGGCAATCAGCAATAACGGGCGTTCGCAGCGGGAGGCAATTTTCACAATCGTTTTCCTGGAGTCGACGGTCGAAACGGGGGCTACTGTAGGACCAGTCGACTTACCGCTCACTTACCAGGAAAAATATCGTCCAAGGACAGGACCGACTTTGGTTTGACGTTGCTCAGACTGTGCACGTTCGGCAACGTGACATGCGCGCATGACGCATCGCGGCGGCGATTCCCTTCCCGCCCGCCGAACCCCGCTACTTCGACAACCGCAATTTCTTCGACACCACGACGCCGCTCGACGGACTCACCAGCCAGATGTCACGAAGATCCATGTGCAACGTGGCGATCCTCGTCGAAATGTCCGTCGGCTCCTCGATACTCGGGTCGGCATGTTCGGTTTGTTCGGTCAGGTAAGGCCGAACCAGGCGTCCGGAAAAAACGAGTGCGAAGTCGCCATGCGTTTGCGCGTACTCGGCGGCCGAAAGCTGCATGCGGCTCCGAATCGTGTTCTTTTTCCCTTGTCCGGCCTCGAGTTCGATGATGTCGACGTGCTGGATGTACCCTTTTGCCTTCGCTTCCGGTGCAATCACGAGCCCGCGCCCTCGCGGCCCCGTCGTCACTTTGTGCAGCAGGATGCCTGCCCGGCCGTCGCGCTCCGCATCGAACAGGTCGACATCCAGCGTCAGCAGTTGCCGCCGCGACCGGTATCTCACCCCGTACCGCACCGGCACCACGAACGTCACGTCACGATCCAGGCCGATGGCCGCCAGGTCGAGATTCGTCGGGCCGTGCCGGCCGGCGGCACCGGCGACCGCGCCGCGAACGCGATCGCGCAACGAAGGTGAGAGCGTGCCGATGTGCACCTTCTGCAGCGCGTCCCGGATGGCAACCGGGTCGTCGCCGACAATCGGTCGTGCCTGGGACGCGTCGTGATCGACAGCCGACGCGACGTGCGTCGTGCCGTCGCTGGCCTCCACCTGTGCATGCGCCGCGACGGGCGCCAGCATCGTCGTCACGGCGACGATGCACGCGAAGCGCGAACAACCCAATTTGAATTTCCGGTGAAACACGACGAACCCCCGATTGCGTCCAGATCGCTCAACGACGAGCACTATAGGGTGGAATGATCGGCAACGCACCTGCCGTTCGAAATTCGTCGATGCCGGCACGCCTCGCCACAGGTTCCTTGTCGGCCCGGCAGCATGTCAATGGTCAACACTACCGTGTTGCCTTGGCGACAACAACCGATGGAAAGCGAGTAGCGGCGCCCATCGAGCATCCGCAAACGCGTGCCGCGCCGCACATCGCGCGCCAGTGCGCAAGCCCGCTCGCACCGGTTTCAATGGCGTGACGTACCGCTGCTCATTTTGAGTCGGGACAATTCTGAATTTTCAAATTCCAATTCAATCATGTCCGAACAAAAAAAACCCCACGCCAACGATATGGGAAAACGAGGCATGACAAATACTAACTCACAACATTCGACTCGACATATTCTCATTTAAATAAAAAATCCACTCCAAGCAAAAAATCATTAACCATTGTTTCAAAATGAATTTTTCAAAATCTCAAAATAAAAATATCCGTTAAAGATAGAAATAGCTTGCTATTCTTCGCACCGAAATTCCGAGTGCCGTCGCCTGGTCACCCTGAGAGGCGGATTCGAACCCATCCGAATCCGGAACAAAAAATAACGAGATCGTCGTTATGTCGATAGCAGCAACTTTGCGAAACTTTGCGTCGGGTCGGGTCGACCTGAACAAGCGTCCGGTCTCCCTTCATTTCGGGCAGGCGCAACGCGCGGTCGGCCATCTGCTGGCGCTCCATCACGCCGATATCCGCGAGGGGCTGATGTCGGGTATCGAAGGGCAACTGACCTGCGTGTCGACCTACGATCATCTGCCGCCTGCGCTGTTTCTCGGTTTGCCTGTATCGGTCCGGCTGACGACCGATCGCGGCAACATCCGGGCCATCAACGCGATCGTGCACGAAGTGCGAACCGGTCAATCCGACGGCGAACTGACCGTGTATCAGCTGCATGTGTGCGACGCGCTGTCGCTGATGGACCGTCGCACGAACGCCCGCCTGTTCCGCTCGCGCAGCGTGCCGGACATTCTGGCGACGCTGATGAACGAGTGGAAACAGCGTAGCCCCGCACTCGCGCGAGCGTTCGATTTCGACCTGTCGACGTTGCAGGCCGATCGCTATCCGGCACGCGAACTGACCCGGCAGGTCAACGAATCCGACGCACGCTTCATCCGGCGCCTGCTGCGCCGGGAAGGCATCACGGTCTTTGCGAAGGCCGCGCCGGCCGACGGAAGACGCGGCGTGACCGATGAGCGGCCGATTCACACGCTCGTGTTCTGCGACGATCCGCATCGTCTGCCGGACGCGCCGGCCGGCACCGTCCGCCTTCACCCGCGCGACGCCGGCGTCGAGCAACGCGACACCGTCACGCTCTTTGCGTACGACCAGCGCCTGTCGCCCGGCAAGGTCCGCCGCCCGTCGTGGGATTACAAGACCGCGCGTGTGGACGACTTCGAGGCCGTCACCGGCATCGACCAGGGCGAGTCGGGGAATGATCTTGCGCGCCTGCTGACCGACGTCGCGATCGACATCCCGCACGTCGGCGACTCGTGGAACGATCACGCGCGCATCGCGCACGACCGGATGCTGGCCCATCAGTTCGCAGCCGCGCGCTTCGACGGCATCGGCACCGTGCGCGACATGCTAGTGGGACACGGGTTCACGCTGGCGGGCGACCCCGAGCTGGACATGAAGTCGATCGATCGTCGTCGGTTCGTCGTCACGTCGATTCGACACGTTATCTGGAACAACCTGCCCACAGACCTGTCGAGCCGCACAAGCGGGCTATTCGCGGCAAGCCGCAATCTCACGCCAACCGTCCCGCCACCCGATGCATCGGGACCAACGGACACGCGCTACGAGAACAGTTTCACGTGCGTGCAACGCGGTGTGCCGCTCAAGCCGGCCTACGAGCCGGCGATCGACGTGCCGCCGGTTCACCTGCTGACCGGCACGATCGTCGGCACGCAAGGCGAAGAGGTGTTTTGCGACAAGGCCGGCCGCGTGCGTGTGCTGATTCACGGGCTGGATCCGGCGGACCATGCTCACGCGCAAGGCGCCGGAACGAACGGTCTGGCCGGCGACAGTGCGCCGATCCGCGTCGCGGCGAGTCTCGCGGGCGAATGCTTCGGTGCACTGTTCCTGCCGCGCGTCGGCATGGAGGTCCTGCTCGGGAACCTGTCGGGCGATCCGGACCGTCTGGTGATCATCGGCGTGTTGAGCAACGGCGTGAACCCACCCACCGCTTTCAGCGATACCGGCGCGCTGCCGGGCAATCGATACGTGTCCGGGATCAAGACGCGGGAAATCAAGGGCCGCCGGCACAACCAGCTTCGCCTGGACGATACGCCGTCGCAAATCTCCGCGCAGTTGGCAAGCGGACATGCGCATACCCAGTTGAATCTCGGCTACCTGACGCAGCCGCGCAAGGACGGACACGGGAGCGATCGGGGCGAAGGCGCGGAGCTGCGCACCGACGCCGCCGCGGCGTTGCGCGCCGCCCAAGGCATGCTGTTGACGACCTATGCGCGTTCGCATGCAACGGGCGGTCAGCTCGATCGCGATGAGTTGATTCGCTTGCTCGATCAATGCTCGGCGCTGTTCAAGTCGCTCGGCGATTACGCCGGCCAGCATGGCGGGCAATCCGCCGACACGGCCGGCCAGGACAACATCGCCAACGCATTCCGTCACTGGAAACCCGGCGGATCGGAATCCGGCGCCACCGGCGACGCATCCGCGTTCATGGCGTTCGGCGCGCAAGCCGGGTCGCTGAACGTCACGCCGAAAACGCACGTCACGTATGCGGGCGAGAACATCGATCAGATCGCGCAGCAACACATGCAAATCACGAGCGGCGAGCGAATCAATCTGCATGCCGGACGTGGCGTCGCGATGTTCGCGCACGGCGACGGCGTATCGGCGATCGCGCATCAGGGGAAAGTGGCCCTTCAATCGCAGCACGACGACACGCAAATCGAGTCCGGCAAAAACATCCAGTTGACCGCGGCCGACGGCAGGCTTGCCGGCACGGCAAGCGACGAAATCGTATTCGTCACGTCCGACGGCGCATATCTCAAGCTGCATGGTCGCGATATCGAACTGGGATGCCCCGGCAAGTTCACCGTGAAATCCGATGGTCATGTATGGGACGGCCCGGCCAGCATGAGCGTCGACCTGCCGACATTCGATCAAAGTCCGCTCGGCCGCGTCCCGAAGCTGATTCGACCGACGGACGGTAACGCGGCACCGGGGTTTGAAGGACAGATTCAAAAGGCATCGGGGACGCTGTCGAATTTGACGACCGACACGGCCGGGGAACTGCCGGCAGTCGATACCGACCGGTTCGAAAGGCTGGCGGTGAAGTTCATCAAGAAGAATGTTTAACGAAAGCGCAGGAGTCCGGATGATTGACTCATCTCTCGATCCTCGGCCGGAAGAGGACGCACGCACCGACGAGCACGGCGCGACGGGCGACGTGCCCGGAGCCACCTCAGATCGTCGTCGGCCGGAGCGACGGAGTCGCGATGTGGACGAAAGACACTCGGCTGATCTGCATCAAGCAAATGCCGTTGCCCGGTATCGTCATCTTCGTCCATGGTGTGAATTCCGAAGGCGAATGGTTCGAGGCCGCCGAGCAAGGGCTGTGCGAGGGCCTGAATCGTCGGCTCGGGCGGCTGGATGATCAATTGATGTATCACGGCATCGACGCCGGGCAATTGGTGCTGGCGAAGTACACGGAAAGCGTGACGCCGGACGGGTTTTTGAATCCGAAGCTTTGGTCCGGTAACTACATCAAATCTGACCCGTCCTTCTCGCCCGTCATTCATTTCCGATGGGGCTATCGGGCAACCGCCGCAGAACTGAAAGAGTACGGCGACAAGATTTTCCTGAACGAGAAGGACTATTGGGGCGGCGGTCCGTTCACGAATGGCTGCGCGAGCCTGCCCGATCTCTGGCACGGCGGCCTCGACGACCGTGCGGCCGGATGGTTGACCGTCCAGGGGATCAACCCGACCAACCGGCCGCTGTATCGCGCGCCGCCCCGCGCATATGGCGTGCTCGCGGCGTTGCGCCTTGCGAGGCTGATCGAGTCGATTCGCCGCATGCAGGCCGATGTGCCGATTACCGTCGTGTGTCATAGCCAGGGCAACATCGTGGGCCTGACGGCGGCGTTCTTCGGCGATGCACTGCCCGATGTCGAAGATCCGTGGGGACGTAGCGGGCATTGCGTGGCGGATGCCTACGTACTGGCGAATGCGCCGTACAGCCTTGCGCGCGCAGACGGCCCCAATCCATCCGATACGTTCATGGATACCTGGTCGCAACGCGCGACCAGGGACGGCAGCGGTCGTCGCGGACGGCAGACCTACGCCGCGCGCACGAAAACGTTCGGCAAGTTTCTGTCGATCATCGGCACCCGCAAAGCCCACGAACTGCCCGCCGGCAAGATCGATGAAGACATGGCGAACGAACGGGTATCGCCGAGCAGCAAGCGGTCCTATGCGGCACAAGAGGATCGGGCTCGCCACGGCCTGAACGAATCGACATATGGTCGCGTCACCGCGTATTGCTGTCCACACGACCAGGTGATTTCGGCGGTCACGGTTCAAGGCATCGGCTGGCGCGGCATCGACAAGAACGAGCTGAACGATATCAGCGTCCCCGGCGTGCTGACGCAGCGCGTCTTTGCCTCCGGCTTCCAGGTTGGCGTGCAGAAGCGCTATCAGTATTGGGAAGATGACTGGCGGCATAACAAAAAGGGAACGACGTCGGGATTCTGGTATCCGCCTTCGCCGCCTGCCAAGTTCAATCTCATCGGTGCGCTCAAGGGAAACGAGTCCGTGTTCGGGGTGGCGGCCACGCTTGCATCCGCGCCGATCATGTTTTTCGTGACCCAGATCAGCTCGGCATTGAATATGTTCCGCGTGAACGCCCTTCCGCCGAAGGGCTGGACCGTGGTAGCGGACGCGCCGGCACTCGACGAACCGTTCCCGCCGCAAGCGTTGCGGTTCGGCAAGCCCATCGAAACGAAGGACGGCAATGCGAAAAGCGACTTCAACGAAGGCAACGATCCGCCGGCCGCATGGCGAGACGCAAGCAAGACAGACGCCGACAAGCGCGCTGATGATCCCTACGATCAGTACAAGGCGAAGAACAATGACAGCGTCGCGCAAGGTACGGCAGAGAGCGAAGCCGGACAGCGTTACGAGGACCGCGCGTTGATGCGGATGGAAGCGCGGCGCACGCTGAATACGGAATGGCTCGATGGCGACGGCCACGTGATCGGCGAGGACGGCAAGAGCGAAATGCCGGATGGCTACAAGGAATGGCGCGATAAACAGATTGTGGATTGGCTCGATCGTGGCTCGACCAACAGCCCGACAAATCACTCCACGACGATGACCAATCCGAAGCATGCCAGAAAGGCACTTGCGTACGACGTGGCGATCGGGGTTTGCTATCTGACGCCCAAGCAAATGAAAGCACTACGGATTGAAGCCGATTGGCGGATGGGAGACGGTATTCCCAACGATAGCCTAAACAAGAAGTACACACAGTACTTTATGCGCGGAGAGCTTGACGGGCTTCCGATACATGAATGGGTACATGCGGAGAGCAGTGAAGGCAAGATGCCGGACACGATCACGGATGAACGAGAAGGTCAGTTCTATCTGAAGGTCGGAGGCACGATATGAAGGCACTAATCGCTACATGGCCGCGACGTGCCGCTGTTGCGCTCGCAGCATGGATGATCACGGCCGTACTCATGGCGTCGTTAATGGCGCACGTAGAACAGCCAGACCCGACACAACTGGAAATAGGAGATTGGATGAAACGATTTTTAGTCGTGCCCAGCCTGGCTGCGCTCATGGTGCTTCTGTTCACCACGGCCACGGTACGGCCGGCGCACGCGGCACCTTCGACGGAACCTGTAACGCATGCGGGACCCTCTGCGGAAGAAGCAGCGAAGCCATTCGTCGCGCAGGTCGTAGGTTTGATCTGGTTGAATCCGTTGCAACGCATGGACTACCCGACAGAATGGCAACTGCTGTGGACGCAAGGACTCGCGTCTCCGAACAAGAACGACGACATGGTGCGGACCGATCCGAAGTCCTTTACGACGCTCCAGTCGGTAGCGGGTATTGCATACGGCAACGAAGGCGTAGAAACATTCAGAGGTTTCTATAGCAAGTACATGACCAAGTTCCCGCTGCTGCTTCACTCACGCTACGCGAGCAACGCGAAATACTTCTACACGGTCAAACCTGACGATAAAAAGAACTGGCGTGAGTTGGCTGGCATCCGTGTCGAGCTTGCGATTCCGGAACGACTCGACGCGGCCGAATCGCAAAGCTACTTGCAGGACTCGATTAGAAGGACGTTTTCGATCGGGAATCGGTATTTTCAAACGATGTGGAGCCGCAACGAGCTCCCCGACGTACAAGTCACACAATGCGGCCCCAACACCGGATTCACATCCCTGAACAACGCACTGGACTACTTGCGGGCGAACCCCGACAAGAGCGTCTGGGTAGTGAACTGGGACGCACCCAACTTCCCGCCCACGGATGCACAGATCAACGAGAACCTTGTCGTGCTGTTCCTCGCCGGCCCAACCTTTAACACCGAGCGTGAGCCCCTCGCCTGGATCGGCAAGGCCGCAACCGGCAACACGCATGATTTTCCGAAGAAGGTCGGCACGACGCGCGCCGTGCAGGCGTGGAAGGCGACCATCGACGAAGCGGCACGCAACGCCGGCATCTCGGTCCCTGACCTCAACTACATCGTCCACGACGCAGGTAAAGGCAGCGACGCATCATCGGCACGTCTTGCGATGCTCGCGCAGACCTTGACCGAAACCCTCCCCGAATACGACCACCGCAAACAGACCTTCAACACGGCCGCCCTACTCGGCGACATGGGAACAGGCAGCGCATTGACCGACGTCGCGCTCGCCATCGGCCGGGTCAATCACTTCGGCGGCAACGCACTCGTCGCCGGCACGACCGATCCGGATCACCCGGTCGCAGTCGTCGTCCGGCCACCGTCGAAACTCACGCCGATCGACCCCGACAAGGACTGGTTCCGCGCACGCGGCGGCAACAATGCCTACCTGCCGTGGTGGGGCCGCCGACACGACACAAATTACGGCATGCAAGGCTATTCGTGGTGATGCACATCGGCTTGGCGGCGCGCTGCATGTGAACGTAACCGCCGCGTCTAGTAACAGGAGTCGAGTGCAGCCATTTGCTATCGCGCCCGGTTTGGTGGCGCTCATGGTGTTTCCTTTCGTCACCACCATGATTCCAGATTAACAATGACGATATGAAAATAGCGGAATGGTATGAATAGCATGCTCCGGACATTAAAATCCAAATATTTGAAAAAGATAAAATTGATCGTGGCGCTGCCGATAAGTGTGTTGCTAGCCGGTTGCCCACCGATGATTGTGCCGCATTTTTCAACTAAATCTTACGAGAAAATTTATAGCTTTCCGGCTGAACCACGTCCGTGGTTGACGCTGAAAAACGAGGGCATCAGTCTTTATTTGTATAATAGTTGCTATGATCGAAGCAGCGACTGTAAATGGCAAAATCTGGTCGCGTTGAAGAGCGGAACAAAACCCGATTGGAAAACCCTTCTGGATGCACGTTCGATTAGTTGGACAGTCCAGGGTACGAATTTACCCATGCGCCGCCCAATCTCCGCCTATGCACCCGGCACCAAATATCGTTTCATGGGTGCATTCAATAACTACCCAGAAATCGTGTTTGCAATTCCCGATGACCTTGTTGCCGATAAAGGGCGCGATCCGGACGGGGCGCGGCGTTACAGGCAGATTGAAGATTACAACTCTCTCGCCAGCCCTGTGGCTATAGATATTCAGTTGGTCGTTTACGATGACGAGCATCAATGGATTTTTGCTAGACAACCGAAACCGCATTATGAAAGAAAGAATTATCCGACCGATCTATTTGTTCCCAGCGACCTATTTCGATTTTCGAGGGGCGATGATGTGCGGCTACATCAGTCGATGGCCTTGTATTATGTTTCACCAAAAACAGCGCCGACCGGCTATCGTGTCGTATCAGGCAAGGCGGCGGAATATTGGGTTGGAAAGTTCAATATCAAGTATAGAGCCAATCAAATCGCGTTAGCTGATGTTACATTTCCTTCTGTGCCTCTCACACTTGACGCCTTAACCGTCGATGACAAAAGCGTCGCTGGAAAGCCCACGCTGTTATGTCACTACAGCTATACCCAATTTAATCTGGGTTGGATGGATGCGGCCCAACACCGCGGACCATCGGAGGAAGATCGAAAGAATTGCGAGCCAATTCAATAGTCGGGATGCTGCCCAATAATTATTGGGTCGGATCGTCTGCGTTTCGCCATCGGCCGGATCAATCACTTCGGTGGCAACCTGCCGTGGTCGGGCCGCCGACACGATACAAATTACGGCATGCTGGGCTATTCATGGTGATACACACCGGTGCGGCAGATTGCTTCACCCGAACGTGATCGCCGCGTCAGACCTCAAACCATTGAAGGACGGAATCCTATGCGGGGAATTATCCGGGTACAAGATACGCACACCCACGGCGGCCGAGTCGAATCCGGCGCCCGAAAAAGCACGGTGATGGGGCGCGCGGTCGCTCGTATCGGCGACGCGTGCTCGTGTCCGATTCATGGCGCCTGCACGATTGCCGAAGGCGACCCGGCCTTCGACATCGAAGGCCGCCCCGCCGCGTTCGACGGCCACAAGACTTCGTGCGGCGCGGAATTGATCTCGTCGCTTCAACATTCGGGGCGGGTCTGAATGCCGACGACCCGACGCATGACCGACGAACAGTTCCGGCTGTTGCGGATGCAGGACACGCGGATCAAGCCGCTGAACCAGTGGGCCTTGCACGAGATTTTCGTGAAGGGCAGATCACAACGGGCGCTGGCCGCCGAACTCGGCATGACGCACTCCGCGATGTCGCAGCTTGTGCGAAAAGCCTGGCGACGCTATCTGGAACTGCCATGCAACGCCGCCCGCCTCACGACGCTCACGGTCACGATTCCGTCGAGGTACGAGCAGGCGCTGCTGGCATGGTTGCGGGATGCGCACCGGCTATCGACCCAACCCGGCCCCCACGCGGCGACGTAATCGCGACGATTCCGGCCAGCGAAGCCACGGAGAAACAAATTCCCCTATTTCCCACATATAGAAAACGTAATTCCACTTCGAGCCGCATCTTCAGCCAACTTTGGATCCTTTTTCCCTTCTGTCCCCCGTATCATTTCCGTCACTACGCAATCAGCCAGAGACGGACATGAGCGAACCCACCGCGCTGCACTACCTCGACTACGCAGCCACGACCCCCGCCGATCCCCGCGTGATCGAAGCGATGACGGCCTGCCTCGGCTTCGACGGCATCTTCGGCAACCCCGCATCCAGCTCGCACGCCGCCGGCCGGCTCGCGAAAGACAAGGTCGAGCACGCCCGCGCGCAAGTCGCCGCCCTCATCGGCGCGGACGCCGACGAGATCGTCTGGACGTCGGGCGCCACCGAATCGAACAACCTCGCGCTGAAGGGCTATGCGGAAAACGCGACCGGCAAGCGCCATCTGATCACGAGCCGCCTCGAGCACAAGGCCATTCTCGACACGATGGCGAACCTGTCGAAGCAAGGCATGCAGGTCACCTTCCTGACGCCCGACGCCCGCGGCGAAATCACCGCCCACGCCGTGGCGGCCGCGATCGGCCCCGACACCGGCCTCGTGTCGCTGATGCTCGTGAACAACGAGATCGGCACGCTGACCGACATCGGCGCGATCGCCCGCATCGTGCACGCCGCCGGCGCGCTGCTCCACGTCGACGCCGCGCAGGCGCTCGGCAAGACGCCGATCGACGTGCGCGCGCTCGGCATCGACATGATGTCGATGTCCGCCCACAAGGTGTACGGCCCCAAGGGCATCGGCGCACTGTTCGTCCGCCGCGAGATCGCGAACCGGATCGCGCCGCAGATTCACGGCGGTGGCCACGAACGCGGGTTGCGTTCGGGCACGCTCGCCACGCATCAGATCGTCGGCATGGGCGTCGCATGCGAACTCGCGGCTGAAAAACTCGACGGCGAAGCCGCACGGATCGCGGCGCTCGGCGCGCGGCTCACCGGCGCGCTGTCCGCGCTCGGCGACGTCACGCAGAACGCGGCCGCCGCCCGCCGCATCCCGCACACGCTGAGCCTGACGGTGCATGCGCCGGGCTTCTTCCCGTTCATGCTCGGCGAAGCGCTCGCCGTGTCGTCCACCTCCGCCTGCAATTCGACCAGCGGCGCGCCGTCCCACGTGCTGACCGCGATCGGGCTCGATGCGGAAACGGCCGGTCGCACCGTGCGCATCAGCTTCGGGCGTTTCACGACGGAGCAGGACGTCGACTTCGCGATCGCTTGTTTCGCGCGGGCGATCGAGCAATGTCGAGCGGCGGCAACGACCGGCTTCGCCGCGTCGCGGCAGATCACGCCGGCCGATCTGAAGGCGATCCGCAATGCCGGCTTCCGCGCGGTGATCTGCAACCGGCCGGACGGCGAAGGCTCTGATCAGCCGGCGTTCGAGGAGATCGCCGCTGCCGCGCGCGAACTGGGCATGGATGCGCGCTATCTGCCGGTCGAGCGCGACGGCATCGGCGACGCGGAAGTCGACGCGTTCGGCGCACTGGTCGACACGCTGCCGAAGCCGGTGCTCGCGTATTGCCGCAGCGGCAGCCGCTCCGGCCTGCTGTGGAATCGGCTGTCCGAACGACGCACGGCATAAGCCGCCCACCGCCGTTACACCCAACCACCTGCGCTCACGCATGAAGCCGATGCTTCGCCGCGTGGCCGCCAGGTGGCGCCCGTCACTTCCGCATCACGTCTGTTCATCGCCGTTCACCGGCGTATAGATCGCGAGCTTCAGCGCGGGATCGTCGTTCGCCTGAAACGTCGCGTACTCGTAGCGCCGCGCGCCGCGTTGCGCATGGACGAGCACCTTCTCGCCCGACACGCCGCTGCGCACGTCGTGCGCATCCCACCATTTCGCGAACTCGCCGCTGCCGGCGCGCAAGCGCGCGACCAGTGCGACGAACGCCGGGTCGCTCGCGTAGAGATCATGGTTCGTGCGAAACAGCGCGATCATCCGGCGCGCCTCGTCGGCCCAGCGCGCGGCGAACAGCGCACGCGCATGCGGCTCGACGAACATGTAGACGAGGATGTTGCGATCGGCTGGCGCCAGCCGATCGAAGCCGAGCAGATCGGCCGCGGCCGCATTCCACGCGAGGATGTCCCAGCGCCGGCCGGTCACGTAGGCAGGCTGCTGAAGATGCGCGACGAGCCGCGCGATGGCCGGCGGCACGCGTTCCGGCACGAACGCACGCGCCCCATCGCGCCGCGCGAGCGTGCGCAGGTGGGCGGCTTCGGCCTTGTCGAGCCGCAGCGCGCGTGCCAGCGCGTCGAGCGTCGTATCCGACGGATTGACGTCGCGCCCCTGCTCGAGCCGCACGTACCAGTCGACGCCGATGCCGGCCAGTTCCGCGACTTCCTCGCGTCGCAGGCCGGGCGTGCGCCGGCGCGGGCCGTCGTGCAGGCCGACGGCGTCCGGGCGCAGCTTCTTGCGCCGGGAGCGCAGGAAATCGCCGAACGGGGTTCGCGTGGTGACGGTCATCGGGTTCGCTCCGAGCAGGGTGGTATCGGCCGATCCTGGGCTCGCGCCGGGCCTTGTTGCCGATTCTAAGCCTGCCAGAATCGACGCGTCCTCACCCCTCGGGAAGCGTCATGAAAGCTGCGATTCTGAAGTCGCTCGGCCAGCCGCTCGCGATCGAAACGATGCCGGACCCCGTGCTCGGCACCGGCGAAGTCGTCGTGGACGTCGTCGCGACGCCGGTGCTGTCCTATGCGCATGAAGTGTTCAGCGGCGAGCGCCGCTATCCGATCGAGTTACCGATGGTGCCCGGTTGCGGCGCGATCGGCCGGGTCCGGCAAACCGGCCCCGACGCGACGCAGTTGCAGCCAGGCGACTGGGTATTCTGCGATCCGACCGTGCGCTCGCGCGACGACGCGCGGATGCCCGACATCGTGCTGCAGGGCTGGAGCGCGCGCGGCGAAGGCGGCAAGCAGTTGCAACGCTACTTTCACGACGGCCCGTTCGCCGAGCGGCTGCGCGTGCCGACCGAGAACGCGGTGCGCATCGGCGCGATCGCGCCGGCCGACGCCGCGCACTGGTGCGCGCTCAATACGCTGCTCGTGCCGTACGGCGGGCTGCTCGCGTCCGACCTGCGCGCCGGCGAAATCCTGCTCGTCAGCGGCGCGACCGGCAATTTCGGCAGCGCGTGCATCGCGGTGGCGCTGGCGATGGGCGCGCGGTGCGTGGTCGCGCCCGGCCGCAATGCGCGCGTGCTCGCGGATCTCGAACGCCGCTTCGGCGAACGCGTGCGCACGGTCGCGCTGACCGGCGACGAAGCCGCGGACCGCATCCGCATGCAACACGCGGCCCCCGGGCCGATCGACTGTGTGATCGACCTGATGCCGCCGTCGGTGCCGGCGACGACGGTGCGGGCGGCCGTGATGGCCGTGCGTCCGTACGGGCGCGTGGTGCTGATGGGCGGCGTCGGCATGCTCGGCGGGGCCGGGCTCGAGCTGCCGTATCCGTGGATCATGCGCAACGACATCACGCTGCGCGGCAAATGGATGTACCCGACGGAAGCGGTGACGCTGATGACCGGGCTCGTTCGCGGCGGGCTGCTCGACCTCGGGCAATTCGACGTGACGGTCTTCGCGCTCGACGATGCGAACGACGCGGTCGCGCATGCGGCGGAGCACGGCGGGCCGTTCAGGATGACGGTGATCGCGCCGTAGCCGGCACGCCGCGCGCGCCCAGGCGTCTATCGACCCAGCCCGGGCGCTGGCGGAATCGGTCACGACGGCCGCCGTGTTCTCCCGCGCCCGCACCCGCCGGCCATTCGGCGGCCTGCGCGACCGAAAGCCGCGCCGGCCGCCGCCCTGCCTTGCTACGTCACTCGTCCTGCTGTTCCTGCTGCGCCTGCACCTGCCGCTGCTGGATGAACTGCCGTACGTCGCTCATCGTCACGCGGCCGGTGTGCTTCGCATCGATCTCGTCGAAATGCTTCGACACGAAGCCGAGCCCGCTGCTCTGCGCCTGCGCCTTCGTCACGGCCGCGCCGTTGCTCAGCAACGTATTGCCGCCGAGCCTTGCGTCGACACGCTGCTGCGCCTGCTGCTGCAACGTCGCGCCGGTCGACGGCAATACCGGCGCCGCCCGCGTGGCCGGAAAGAACGGACCGTCGACACCGCGCCCGCCGTGCGGCAGCTTCACCGGCGCCACCGCCTGCGGCGGCAACGCGTGGGCACTGCTCATCACGGCACCGAGCACGATCAACGGAGACATACGCCGCATCAATTGGATTAGGGACATGATCGCTCGCATTCAATGGATGAAGAGAGGGTTCCTTTGATAAGGACTCCGTCGCTCAAGGGGCTGCCGCCAGCGTCGTCGCGGCCATCGCGCCCGGCGCGCTGCCGGTCGGCACGCTCGGCGGGTTTTCATCCGGCCACGGCGGCGGCAGCGTGTGCAGCGTCAGCGCCGTCGGAATCCGCGCGCCCTTGTAGAAGGTCTGCAAATCCCGCTTCATCTGCGGACGGGCGACGTCGTCCAGATAGATCATGTGACCGCCCTGGAAGAAGTTCACCTGCAGCTTCGGATTCAGGCCCTTCACCGTCTGCAGCCGCGCGAGCTGCTTCTCCGTGTTGAAGAACGGCGTCGCGAGATCGTGGAAGCCGTTCTCCGCGAGCACGCGAAGCTTCGGGTTGAGCTGCAGCGCGCCGAGCAGATCGGGGATCGTGTCCGGCATCGGCTGGCCGTCGTGCGAGAAGTCCCAGACCTCGATGATGTTGTCGTTCAGCGGCAGGTACGTCGCGTTCGGCGCCGTGTAGCCGAGGTAATCCGGCATCTGCGTCGCGAGCGCGTTCGTAAACGGCTGCGAGATCAGGATGTCGGACGGATCGCCGTCGTTCTGCAGCCGCGGGTCGGAGTTCGGCAACGACACGCGCCCGTCATACCGGCCGATCGTCGTGCCGGGCAGCAGGCTCGTGCCGAACGGATTCGCATTGAAGTAGCCGCGCAGCGCCTGCTGCGTGAGGCTCGACGGAATCGACCACAGCCTGAGCGTCGCGTCGCTCGGGAACACCGGCGTGCCGAGCGCGTCCGGAATGCCGAGCTGGCTCAACACCCACGACTGCGAGTACTTCTGCAACTGGCTGTAGATCAGCGTCGTGAACAGTTCCGTCTGCAGTGCGTACAGACCCTGGTTCACCGGCGCCGGCGACACCTGGTTGAAGTACGCCGCGACCGCCGCGTAGCCGGGCAGATAGCCGGCCACGGTATCGGTGTCGAGCAGCAGCCCTTCGGTCGACTGCGTGATCGCCACCGCTTCCACCGCGTCCGCGAAGTAGTTCAGGATCGCCGATTGCAGCACGATGCCCGTCAGGTGCACGCCGGCCGATTCGAGCGCGAGCGCGAGCATGTCGGTACGCGGCGTGCCGTACGATTCGCCGTACAGATAGATCGGCGACGTGCCGCGGCTGTTGACGTTCAGGTAGCGCTGGATGAAGTCGCGCATGATGTTCACGTCGACGTCGGAACCCCAGTACTTCTGGTTGGTGTTCGGCAACACGGCTTCCGACAGCCCGGTGCCGGGCGGGTCGATGAACACGAGGTCGGTGGTGTCGATCAGGCTGTCCGCGTTGTCGACGAGCGGATAGTTCGGCCAGTTGTTGCCGAACAGCGGATCGGGCGTGGCCACGCGGGTCGGCGCGAACGAGCCGAGCCGCAGCCAGATCGACGACGAACCGGGCCCGCCGTTGTAGACGAACGTGACCGGGCGCGGCTTGCCGTTCGTGCTGGGCGCGGTGTACGCGACATACGACATCGACGCTTCCGGATTGCCGTTCGCGTCCTGCGCGGTCAGGTGGCCGGTGGTGGTCGTGTAGTCGATCGTCTTGCCGCCGCCCTTCCACTGGTAATGCATGATGGCGGCCTTCTCCGACACCTGCGACGGCGCGAGGCCGTCGGTCGCGTTCATCGAATACGCGACCGGGTCGACGTACGGCTGGTTGGTGGCCGGCGCCTGGGTGCCGGCCGCCTGCGCGCTGGCCTGCTGGCTCGCGGTGGCCTGCGCGAGGCTCGACGCGCCGACGGACGACGAATCGTCGCCGCCGCACGCCGCGAGCGCCAGTGTCATGACGGTCAATGCGCCTAGCCCGGCCAGCCGGCCGCGACGAATACGGCGGCCGCCGGTACTGCTCCTGTCTGGTTTCATCTCTTTCCTTTGGCTTCGGATACCGCATCACAAAGGCCGCCAACGCCTGCGACACGCGCAGGCCTACCCGCCACTCGCATTGCACGGTCGGCAGTCGGCGGTTGGGGATCGGACTTCTCAGAGACTGAACTTGATACAGACACAGCAAACTGCTGGCGAGAATGGTGCTCGGACGCGCCCCCTGCAGTTTGGCCAACTTTTTTGTATTACCGAAATTTACGACATGACAAAAATAGGCGGTGCTGCGCCGCGTTGTCAAAGATCATTCGGATATTAAAATTCCCGCAATGATGCGAAGGGCGGATAGTGTCTGGAATTTGAAAGAAAACGGAATTATTCGTGCAAGCTGTTTTTTAGCGGCAATGTCGTGCCGAATATCCTGCTTTTCACGCACAACGCAGAAGCCTTTCGCGTATTAGCGCAGCACATCTCAAGCCTTCAGATCGACAGGATTATTCTTTCAATTTTATTATCGCCAATCGATTAAGGCAATGCAGCAGAATACGCACGTCATTCGATGATTCGCTCCACTTCAATCGCGCTTCAATCGAAGTACCGATGTGCACTGCATCATCCATAAAATACCGGTTCGATTAATTATTCGCGGAATTATTTACCCGGTATTCGAACGGCTTTCGGGGCGGGCGCGACGTCCGGCATTGCCGCACATCGCGCCCGTCGTAAAAACTCACACCATGATTACTTCCCGCCGCCCGGCAGCGCGATGTCGATCAGCACCGGATCGTGATCCGACGAACGATACGCATCGGCCGCGTAGAACGTCTTCTGCTGTTCCGCCGACTTGTACGCGAGCGTGTATTGCAGCGCGAGCGGCTCGTCCGCGTTGATGTGCCATTCGTGCACGGCCTTCACGTGCGACGCGAGCGGCAGCGTCGCGAGCGCGTGGTCGAGGTAGCCGGCTTCGCCGTTGTACACGTAGCTGTACGCGTTCGCGCCGATCCAGCGCGCGACGAGGTTGCGGTAGCCGCGCGATTCGAGCGTGCGGATCGGGTCTTCGTACGTGTAGCTGTTGAAGTCGCCGATCAGCAGCACGCCCTGGCTCTTGACGCCCGTCGGGTTGCCGGCCAGCCAGTCGGCGACCTTCGCCGCCGCGCGCGTGCGCGTCGGGTTCCAGCAGCCCTGGCCATCGCCCTGGTCGAGATCGTCGTTCGCGGCGTCCGGGCAGTTCTTCGATTTCAGGTGGTTGACGGCCACCGTCAGCGCCTGCTTGTTGCCGTCGACCAGCCGGAACGACTGCGCGAGCGGCTGGCGGTTCTTGTCGTCGATCGCGAGCGTCGCCGCGCGGCCGACCGGTTCGACCTTGCGGCTGTCGTAGATCAGCGCCACCGCGATCGCGTCGCCGCCGAGCCGCGACGTGCCCGGATCGACCACGCGCCACTGATTGCCGAGCTTCGCCGCGAGCTGGCGCACCGCGCTCAGTTCGCCGTAGCCGTTGTTCTGGATTTCCATCAGGCCGATCACGTCGGCGTCGATCGCCTTCAGCGCGCTGACGATCTTCGCTTCCTGGCGCTGGAATTCCTCGAACGTCTTCGCGCCGCGATTGTTCGGATCGTCGAAGCCGCCGCCGAGACCGTTGCCGTTGAAGTAGTTGAGCACGTTGAACGACGCGACGCGCAGGTTCGATTTCGGATCGCGCGCCGGGGCGTGGGTGCGCGGGTTCTCGCGCTTGTCGAACGCCGGCACGGCCGCGCCGGGCAGCGGCTGCACGCGCCATGCGCCGTAACGCACTTCGAGCACGCCTTCGACGTCGCGCACGGTGTAGCCCACGCGCAGCGTGTTCGCGGCCGACAGGCCCGGCGCCGGATACGGCACGGTCGCGGGGTTCTGCTTGTTCGAGCCGTCGTCGAGAATCAGGCGGTTGCGCGCGTTCGCATCGATCTGCGTCTGCGCCTGCGCGGGCGGCACGACGCTCGTCGGCGTACGCAGGCGGCCGTTGCTGAGCATCACGCTGCCGTAGCGGCCGAGCTCGTAGTTGTCGGTGACGCTCAGCGTCTGCGGCAGGCGCACGAGCATCCCTTCGTACGCGGCGAATGCGTTCGGGCTGTCGACCGGCAGCGTAAGCGTCGCGGGCGTGACCGTCTGGCCGTTCGCGCACACCGCGATCGCGCCCTGCAGCGTGAGCTGCGTCTGCCCGTATTTCTCCTCGACCTTGCCCGTCACGTGCACGAGATCGCCGGCCTTCGCGCGCACCTTCGGCGCATAGACGAACAGGCCTTCCGACACGCCCGGCTGGTTGCGGCGCTGCGCGTCGGCCTGCTGGACGAAGAAGCCGCCGAAGCCGTCCGTGCCGCCGAAATCGGCGGTGACGACCGCTTCGATCGATGCGTTCTGGCCAGCGAGCGGCGACGGCGCGCCCGGCCCCTGGATATCGGCGATCGGCGTCGTGCTGCCGCCGCAGTTCGGGCTGACGGGCGCGGCGGTCGCGGCAATTACCGGCGCGGCGAGCGTCGGGAGCAGCAATAGCGGGGCAAACAGGCGGATTGTCGAGCGCATGGCGGGAATCCCGGTTGTGAGGGTGGCGAAAGCTTAGCGGCGCTCGGTGACAGTTTTTGGTAATCGTGAGACAGGCCGATGTAATTGTCGTCATCACGCCGCGATCGCCATGCGTCGTTCGGTCAAGTCTCGACAATGCAGCCGATCTTCCGAAGACGAAGCCCCGCCGCTAGACCGTCCCCGGCAACGCGCTCGACACGAGCACGGCCGCCACCATCAGCACGCCGCCGAGCACGACTGCCTCGATCCGCAACACCGTGCCAAATCGTTTCAGCGAGCCCGCCGGCATCACGGCGGCCGGGTCCTTCAACGCGGCCAGCAGCTTCGGCATCCCGAAGAACCGGTTGTGTCCGCCGAGCATCGCGGCAATCAGCACGAGCACGAGCTTCAGCAGCAGGATCTGCCCGTACGTCGACGCGAACAGGTTGGCGGGCGCAGCGACGCCGCGCCAACCGTTGTACGCGCCGGTCGCGAACAGCACGACCAGCGCGTAAGTGGATGCATCGGACAACGACTGCACGAACGATGCGCCCGTCGCGCGTTCGCTCGCAGGCATGCGGGCGAGCCGCGACATCACGCCGAATGCCGTCACGAGCACGAGCCCGACCCACGCGCTGATCGCCAGCAGATGCAGCCAGTCGATCCACACCGGCACGCTGAACAGCCCGGCGTCCACCGGATGCCCGCCGTTGCTGCGCGCCAGCGCGACACAGGCGAGCGCGGCCGCCATCGCGAACGGAAACCGCGTGTCGTTCGCATGCGTGACGAACGACAGCAGCACGACGACGAGCATGAATACGGTGCCGGCCAGCCACGCATGGCCGAACCCGGTGCCCGCGAGCATCGAATAAACCGCCGGCCCCGCGTCGAGCAGCGACACTTCGCTCATCAGCGCGCAGTGCGCCCAGAACGCGGTGATGCTCGCGAGCAGCGATACGACGGACGCGCTGCGCAGCGTCGCGGCGAGTCGCCGCCCGACGTCGTGTTGCCACACCGATGCGCCGCGCGCGAGCCAGTGCCGGCCGAGCAACGCGCCGACGACGACCGCGAACCCGGCGTTCTGGATCGCCACGGCCACGAGCCGCAGCAGGCCGACGATGCCGTCGTTCATCCCTTCACCCGGAACGTGTAGGTGCCCTTCGTGCGATGCGCATCGGCCGTCATGACTGCCCACTGCACCGCGTACGCACCGGCCGCAAGCTTCGGTATCGCGACGGTCATCACCCGGGGGTTCGACGCATCGATCTTCGCCTTGTCCTGCGTGACGGTGTTGCCGCTCGCGTCCGATACCTTCACCGAACTGAACGTCGGTTCGAGGTCTTCGTTGAACGTGAGCCGGACCGTGTCAGGCGACGCGTCGACCGTGCTGCCGGCCGCTGGCACGGCGCCTTCGAGCTTGCCGTGCGCCGAGGCCGCGACCGGGTTCATCGCGAAGAGGGCGGCCGCCGCGGCGAACGTGGCGAGCCATCCGGAAATCGTGCTGGTCATGTTCACGCTCCGCATCACGGCTTCTTCAGTTCGACGACGGTCAGCGCGCCGTTCACGTCCTCGGCGACGAAGTCGATCGTATCGCCCACCTTGACCTGCGACAGCATCGCCGGGTCCTTGACCTTGAACACCATCGTCATCGCATCCATCCCGAGGTTCTCCAGCGGGCCGTGCTTGATCGTCAGCTTGCCGGCGGCCATGTCGACCTTGCGGATCTCGCCGTGCGACATGCGCTGCGCCGCCGCCGCGCCCTGCTTCGCGCCGCCGCTCATGTCCATGCCGGCCATGTCGCCGGCCGCGTACGACGCGGCCGAGAACGCCAGCGCGCACCCCGTCGCCATCAAAACCAGTCCTCTCTTCATCGTGTCGACTCCCGTGTGAGTGAATGGAAATCGACGGCCGCATCGACGCGGCCGCCGCGTGCTGCTTCAGCCGTCCGGCAATTCGCCGGTGTATTCGTACGCGACCGTGCCCTTCGGATGCCGGAACCAGCCCGGATCGCGATAGTCGTTGCGGCCAAGCCCCTGCCGCACCTTGAGCACCGTGAACATGCCGCCCATCTCCAGCGGCCCGAACGGGCCCGTGCCGGTCATCATCGGCAGCGTGTTGTCGGGCAGCGGCATCTCCATGCCGCCCATCGCGCCGCCCGTGCTGCCCATCGCCATGTAGTCGGGCACGAGCTTGCCGATCCGCTTCGCGAGATCCTTCTGCGGCACGCCGATCAGGTTCGGCACCTGGTGGCCCATCGCATTCATCGTGTGATGCGATTTGTGGCAATGGAACGCCCAGTCGCCCGGACGATCGGCGGTGAACTCGATCGCACGCATCTGGCCCACCGCGACATCGGCCGTCACTTCGGGCCAGCGCGCGGCCGGCGGAATCCAGCCGCCGTCGGTGCCCGCGACTTCGAAGCTGTAGCCGTGCAGGTGGATCGGGTGATTCGTCATCGTCAGGTTGCCGAAACGAATCCGCACGCGGTCGCCGGCACGCACCGGCAGCGGATCAATGCCCGGAAACACGCGCGAGTTGAAGGTCCACATGTTGAAGTCGGTCATCTCGTTCACACGCGGCGTGTAGCTGCCCGGGTCGATGTCGTACGCGGCGAGCAGGAACACGAAATCGCGATCGACCGGCATCGTGCCGCGCGCCTTCGGATGGACGATGAACATGCCCATCATCCCCATCGCCATCTGCACCATCTCGTCGGCGTGCGGGTGATACATGAACGTGCCGTGCGCTTCGAGCTGGAATTCGTAGACGAAGGTCTTGCCGGGCGGAATGTGCGGCTGCGTGAGGCCGCCGACGCCGTCCATCCCGTTCGGCAGCCGCAGCCCGTGCCAATGGATCGTCGTGTGCTCGGGCAGCCGGTTGGTCACGAAGATGCGGACCTTGTCGCCTTCGACGGCCTCGATCGTCGGGCCCGGCGACTGGCCGTTGTAGCCCCACAGGTTCGCGTTCATGCCGGGCGCCATCTCGCGCACGACGGGCTCGGCCGTCAGGTGGAATTCCTTCCAGCCGTTCTTCATCCGCCACGGCAGCGACCAGCCGTTCAGCGTCGCGACGGGCGTGTACGGACGGCCGTTGGGCGGCACGAGCGGCGGCTGCGTGCCGGCTTTCGCCATCGTGGGCGCGTCGGGCAGCGATGCGGCGCCAGCCTTGCTGACCATCGCCGCACCGAGCAGCGCGGCGCCCGAGCCGCTGAGAAATTGTCGACGGGACACCATGTCAATGACCTTCCGGATGCGGTTGCGTGGCGGGCGCCGACGGCGCCGCGGGAGTGGACGCCGGCTGCGGCGCAGCGTCGGCCTTCGAAGCGGATTCGGGTGCTGATTCGGCAGCGTTCGTCGCGCGCGGCGTAGCACCCGACGACGGCAACCGGCCACCGACCGCCATCTGCAGATCGGTTTCCGCGAGCCAGTAGTCCTTCAGCGCGTCGATGTATCCGTTGACCGCGCCGACCTGTTCGCGCGCATCGGTCAGCAGCTCGAACACGCTCGCGAGCATGCCGTTGTAGCGCAGCAGCAGTTCGTCGGAGATCGTCTTGCGCAGCGGCACGACTTCGTCGCGGTAGTGCATCGCGACGTCGTAGCTCGTCACGTATGCCGCGTACGATTCACGCACTTCGGAGCGTGCATCGATGGCGGTTTTCGCGAGCCGGTTCGCGGACTGCATGTAGATCGCCTCGGCGCGTGCGACCTTGGCGCCGCCCCAGTCGAACAGCGGAATCTCGACGCTGATCTCGTAACCGTGCTCGTGGCCCTTGCCGGTCTCGTAGTCGTTCACGTAGCCGAGCTCGACCGCGTTGACGAAACGCGTGGCCTTGCTCAGGCCGAGCGACGACGCGACGCCCTGCGTCTGCAGCTTCGCGGCCTGGATGTCGAGGCGGTTGCTCATCGCGAAGCGTTCGAGATCGGGCAGATCAGGGCGCGCTTTAGGCAGGTCGGGCAAGCGTTCGGGCAACGCGTACCGCGTGCGTTCGCCCCACAGCCCCATCGCGCGCGTGAGCTTCTCGCGTGCGGCGACGGCCTGCTGCCGCGCCTTCGCGTGCTGCGCGACCGCGTCGGCATGAAACGCCTGTTCGCGTGCGTAGTCGAGGCGGCTGAAGTTGCCGGCCTGCCGCATGCGCAGCGCGAGTTCGGCGGCCGCGCTCGCGGCCTCGCGCACCTGCCGCGCATAGTTCGCGGCCTGCTCGGCGGCGACGGCCTCGACATACGCGCGGCGCGCGTCGGCCGCGACCTTCAGCATCGCATCGGCCGTTTCGAGCTTGGTCTGCTCGAAGCGGCGGCGCTCGATCCGCGTCGCGAGCGGCATCGTCAGCAGCGCGAAAACGTTCGCCGAGAACGTGCGGCCGAGCGTCAGCTCGCCGTCGCCGGCACGCGTGCGGCTGAACGCGAAGCGCGGGTTCGGCAGCCGGCCGGCCTGCACGAGGTCGGCCTCCGACAGCCCGAGTTCCGCATACGACGCCTGCAAGCCGCGGTTGTTCAGCAGCGCGACCTGCACCGCGTCGTCCATCGACAGCGGCTTGCCGAGCAACTCCTTCGTCCGCTGGTCGACCGCTTCGCGGTCGGCGTCGGTCCGCACCAGCACCGCGTCCTTGCCGATGCGCTCCGATGCGGCGGACGACACGGCGTCGAAACCGCCGTCCTTCGAAAACGCCGTGCAGCCCGCGAGGAACGCCAGCACGATCGCCGCTGCGCCGATCCTCGGCGATATCGCGAGCGTCGTCATCGCGCTGCCCCTCCGTGCGTCGAATGAGTGGCGCCGTTGCCGGCCGCGCCGGCAGTCGTGCGCCCTTTCGAGGGCCGCTCCATCACATCCCGGTTCAGTTGTTTCCAGCCCGGGCCTTCGTCATCCCGATACGGCCGATAGCCGTCGAACGCGGACGTCACGGTGACGTCCGGCACCGACGCGGCGGCGTCCGCCGGATCGGGAAACGGGGTTTGCGCGGGCGCGAGCGACGGCACGAGGGCCGCCGCGCCCCACAGCGCCGCAGTGATCAATCGCATGAACATGTCTCGTCGTAAGTCGTCCGGCACGGCGTGATGCGGTGACCGGAACACATGGCGGATCGCGGCGGGTCGGCCGCGGACAGGAACTAGACGGGTATCCGGCGAGGCGGCCGGTCGATGCCGCCGGTCAGGAACGACACGCCGCCGGCCGAACGCGGCGGCGCGACGGTCGTGACGCGGGCGCTCGCCGCGGCGGGCACCGTGGGTGCGCCCGCCATGCCGGTGCCGAAGCAGCAGGACACGCACGCGGCACATGACGACGCATGCCGCGCGTGATCGCCGTGATCCTGATGGCCGTCCTGCGCGGCCGGCATCGTGTGCGGTGCGTTGTCCTCATGCTGCACGGCTACGCCCGCGCACTGCATCGAAACAGCCGCGAACGACTGGATCGGCAGGCTCAGCGCCAGCAACACGACGACGAGAAAGGTGCGCCAGTACGACATGGATGCGAAATCAGGCAGGCAATGATCGTTAGGGCCGGCGCGTCGCACGACGGCGCGCTCCGGGGACAAGACGGCCGCAGCTTATCGCCGCCGCAGTGACGACGACATGGCCGAAACATGACCGGGTTTTCATGACAATTCCGTCATCCGCCGGTCATCGTTCGCGCACGCGCGGCGCCGTACGCTCTGGCGTTACACTGACCGGCTGGAATCACGGACGGCCTGCCTCACCATGCGGATACTGATAGTCGAAGACGAACCCAAGATGGCGTCCTACCTCCGGAAGGGGTTGATGGAGGCGAGCTACACGGTCGACGTCGCGGAAAACGGCCAGGACGGGTTGTTCCTCGCGCTGCACGAGGATTTCGATCTCGTCGTGCTCGACGTGATGCTGCCGGAACTCGACGGCTTCGAGGTGCTCCGGCGGCTGCGCGCGCAGAAGCAGACACCCGTGCTGCTGCTCACGGCGCGCGATGCGATCGAGGACAAGGTCGCCGGGCTCGAACTCGGCGCCGACGATTACCTGCTCAAACCGTTCGCGTATGCCGAATTCCTCGCGCGCATCCGCTCGCTGCTGCGGCGCGCGCCGCGCAACGTGCGCGACATCCTGCACGTCGCCGATCTCGAAATCGACCTGCTCAAGCGCCGCGTGCGGCGCGCCGACACGCGCATCGACCTGACCGCGCAGGAATTCGCGCTGCTGCAGTTGCTCGCGGAACGCGAGGGCGAGGTGCTGACGCGCACCTTCATCACGTCGCAGATCTGGGACATGAATTTCGACAGCGACACGAACGTCGTCGACGCGGCGATCAAGCGCCTGCGCGCGAAGATCGACAACGCGTACGAGACGAAACTGATCCACACGATCCGCGGCATGGGCTACGTACTCGAGGATCGTTCGTGACCGCGGGCCCTGCTTCGTATTCGCTGCTGCGGCGCCTGACGCTCGCATTCGCCGCCGTCGCGGCGCTCGTGTTCGCGCTGACCGGCGCGTATCTGTACCGCTCGCTGTCCGCCGAGCTGACGCGGCGCGACGACATCGAGATCTCCGGCAAGCTCAACCAGTTCCTGCAACTCGCGCGCGCCAGCGGGTCGACGGCCGCGCTGCGCGCCGATCCGGCCGTGTTCCATGACGTGCTGCTGTCGCATCCGGGCGTCTATCTCGGCATCTACGATGCGCAAAACCACCCGCTCGTCGAGCATTCCGACGAAGCCGGCAACACGCTCGCATCGGTGATCGCTGCACCGCATCCGGCAGGCAGCGCCGACGGCCCGTTCACGTGCGCGCCGCCCGGCATCGGCACGTCGCGCTGCGTGTATGCGCGCGAAACGCTGCCGTCCGGCGAAGCGATCCAGGTCGCGCTCGCCCGCACGGCAACCGATCGGCAATCGCTGCTAGAAAGCTATCGCGTCGACATCTGGCTCGCGGCGGCCGTCGGCGCGCTGCTGGTCGGCGCGCTCGGCTACGCGGTCGCGTCGCGCGGCCTGCGCCCGGTCGAAAGCCTCGGCCGGCAGACGTCGCGCATCGAGGCGCACAACCTGAACGCACGCCTCGACGCGCGCGGCGGCCCGGTCGAATTGCGCGAGCTCGCCACGTCGGTGAACCGGATGCTCGACCGGCTCGAACGCGCGTTCGTGCGGCTGTCGCAGTTCTCGTCCGATCTCGCGCACGACATGCGCACGCCGCTCGCGAACGTCATCAGCTCGTCGCAGATCACGCTGTCGCGCGCACGCACGGCCGACGAATACGAAGCGCTGATCGAATCGAACATCGAGGAATGCGAACGGCTGCAGCGAATGATCGAGAACATGCTGTTTCTCGCGCGCACCGACAATGCGCGGCAGCACCTGAAGACCGTCGGACTCGATGCGGGCAGCGAATTGCGCCGGCTCGCGTCGTATTTCCAGGCGCTCGCCGACGAAGCCGGCGTGCGCATCGACGTGCAGGGCGAAGCGCCGGTCGTCGCGGACGCGACGCTGTTCCGGCGCGCGGTGAGCAACCTCGCGTCGAATGCGCTCGAACATGCGGAAGCCGCGTCGACGATCGAGCTGGCCGTGTCGGCCCAAGGCGGCTACGCGGTCGTCGAAGTCACGAATCGCGGCGCGGCGATTCCGCCCGAACAGGTCGAGCGGATCTTCGAGCGCTTCTACCGGATCGATTCGTCGAGGCACGGCGCGGCGCGCAACGCGGGGCTCGGGCTCGCGATCGTGAAGTCGATCATGGAGTTGCATCGCGGCAAGGTGGAAGTCGCGAGCCGCGACGGGCGCACGACGTTCGCGCTGTACTTTCCGAGCGGCACAGATAGTTAGCCTAAGTGCCGCCGCGTTCGGCGCTAACGATCCTGCACCGCGCCGAACGACGTACGAACGCACACGAGCAGCACGATGGTCGCCGCGCTGAACACGGCCCCCGCGTAGAACGTGGCCGCGGCGCCCGCCCGATCCCACAGCACGCCCGCGACGACGCTCGATACGAGCGTGACGATGCCGCTGATCAGGTTGAACACGCCGAACGCCGTGCCTCTCAATTCGGCTGGCGCGGCCTGCGCGACCATCGTCGCGAGCAGCCCTTGCGTCATCCCCATATGGAGCCCCCACAGCGCGACGCCGACGAGCACGGTCGGCCAGTGCGCGCCGTGCGCCAGCACGATATCGGCGGCGATCAGCAACACGAGCCCGATCACCATCAGTTTCGTGTGGCTCGTCGTATCGGCGAGCTTGCCGAACGGGTAAGCGGACAACGCATACACGACGTTCATCGCGACCATCACGAGCGGCACGAGCGCGACGGGCACGCCGCTGCCCATCGCGCGAAGCACCAGGAACGCCTCGCTGAAACGCGCCAGCGCGAACACGCCGCCGACGGCGACGACCCACCAGTAGCGGGCGCCGAGTTGCGCGACGACCGCGCGGCGGATCGGATTCACGCGCTTCTCGCCCGGCGCACGCGCCGGTTCGTCGATGCCGAACGCGAGCAGCGCCACGGCCAGCACGCCGGGGATCACGGCCAGCCAGAACGCGAGGCGGAAATCGTCGCGCCACACCAGCATGATGACGACGGCCAGCAGCGGCCCGAGGAACGCGCCCACCGTGTCGAGCGACTGGCGCAACCCGTACGCGGCGCCGCGCAGGTGAACGGGCGTGACGTCGGCGACGAGCGCATCGCGCGGCGCACCGCGAATGCCCTTGCCGATGCGGTCGACGATCCGCGCGGTCACCACGACGCCGATCGTCGGCGCAATCGCGAACAGCGGCTTGCTGAGCGCGCCGAGCGCGTAGCCGGCGACCGCGAGCCATTTGCGATTGCGCAGGTAGTCGCTCAGCGTGCCGGAGAACACCTTGACGACCGGCGACGTTGCCTCGGCGATCCCCTCGATCAGGCCGATCGTCGTCGCGCTCGCGCCAAGGCCCGCCATCAGGAACATCGGCAACAGGCTGTGGATGATTTCGGACGACACGTCCATCAGCAGGCTGACGCAGCCGAGCACCCACACGCTGCGGGGAATCTGCCGAAGAATGCCGGTCGATGAGTCGGTCTGCATGGGTCGCTCCCCGGTTCGGGAATCCTGAAGCTGAATGCCCCTGATGCTACCGCACGCCCGTGACCCTGACCGCACGCCGCGGGAACGCGTGCGCGCTTGCTATTCCGCCGCGTCGCGTCGAAGCTTCGCCTGCCGGCGCGTACGGTCGTTCAGTATCTGGTGCCGGCGATGGTCGGTCAGCTTCTTCCAGTCGCGCGCCTCGTCGCGGGTGCGCAGGCAGCCGACGCAAAAGCCGGTGCGGCCATCGAACGCGCACAGCTCGATACACGGCGATTTCACGGCCACGATCAGGCCGCCTTCGCGGGGGGCATCACTTCGACCGTCACGTGCGACACGCCGTCGAAGCCCGCGAGCAGCGCATGGTAGAAACGCGCATCGCGTGCGGCGTCGCCCGCTTCGACCGACACGATCGCGCTCATGTGCCCGGGGCCCACGCGCCACACATGGAGGTCGTTGACCTTGTCGCCGAGCGCCTCGATCGCGCGGCGCACGTTGTCGGTCAGCTTGCGATCGACGTTGACGTCGAGCAGGATCCCGCCCGTGTCGCGCATCAGCCCGTACGCCCAGTTGGCGATCACCAGCGCGCCGACGATGCCCGCGAGCGGGTCCATCCAGACCCAGCCGAACGCGCGTGCAAGCAGTAGCCCGACGATCGCGAGCACCGACACGGCCGCATCGGCGATCACGTGAACGTAGGCCGACCGGATGTTGTGATCGCGATGCGCGGCCGAGTGCGACTCGTGAGCATGATGCACGTGGTGCGCGTCATCGTGGTCATGGTCATCGTGGTGGTCGTGCCCATGCGCGTGATGATGACCATGCCCATGATGGTGATCGCCGCTCAGCAGCCACACGCTGGCGAGGTTCACCGCGAGCCCCAGCACGGCGATCGGAATCGCTTCGTCGAAGTGAATCGGCACCGGCGCCAGCAGGCGCACGATCGCCTCATAGCCGATCAGCAACGCAATCATCGCGAGCACGATCGCGCTCGTGAAGCCGGCCAGGTCGCCGAACTTGCCGGTGCCGAACACGAAGCGCGGATCGTCGGCGTGCCGGCGCGCGTAGGTATAGGCCAGCGCGGCGATCAGCATCGCGCCCGCGTGCGTCGACATGTGCAGCCCGTCGGCGACCAGCGCGAGCGAGCCGAACAGCGTGCCGCCGACGATCTCGGCGATCATCATCGCCGTGCACAGGCCGATGACCATCCACGTCTTGCGCTCGTTGCGCGCGTGCGCGGCGCCCAGAAACGCGTGGCTGTGCACGCCGCCGGTCGTCGGGCTCTTGAATTCGTTCATGTTCGATCCGGTTACTTGAAATAGCTGTGGACGACCTCGATCAGCTGCTCGGTCGCGCTGCCCTCGTGTGCGTCGGGCGTGTCCGCATCGACGAGATGCGACCGGATGTGGTCTTCCAGCACGACGGCCAGCAGCCCGTTCATCGCGCCGCGGCAGCTCGTGATCAGTTGCAGCACGTCGTTGCAGCCGCGCTCGTCTTCCAGCGCCCGCTCGATCGCTTCGACCTGTCCCTTGATGCGGCGCACGCGATTCAGCAGCTTCTGTTTTTCGCGAACGGTATGACTCATCGATGGCTCCTGTATAGGGTAGGGGAGTATATCTCCTGACAGCTATCCCTATAGGGCGGAGGGGTATATTTTTTCGAGACGAAGGCTTGTCGAAAGAAAACCGCTCGGCTAGACTGCTTTCCGTCTTTGGGGAGTAGCCTGCTTTCCGTCCCCGGAAAGCGAACGCGTCAACACACTCGGCCTGCGGCCGTGGCGCGTTCGGCCTGATCGGCTTGGCGAGACCATCGGCACATCGCGTCGTTCCTGGTCGGACGCCGGCGGATGTGTCATGGTTCGTCAGCGTCCGATCACGGAGTCCCCATGTTCCTTCCTGCTCATCGCTCCCACGCCACCGCTGCCCGCGGAGGTGCCGCATGACCTTCATGTTCGTCGAACTGGCGTTCATGCTGATCGTCATCCTCGTCGCGGCCGAAATCTTCACCAATGCGCTCGAACATCTCGGCGAACGCCTGAAGATTTCCGAAGGCGTGACCGGCTCGCTGTTCGCGGCCGTCGGCACCGCGCTGCCCGAAACGATGGTGCCGCTGCTCGCGCTGGCCGGCGGCACGTCGAGTCAGGCCGTCAACGAGGAGATCGGCGTCGGCGCGATTCTCGGCGCGCCGCTGATGCTCGCGACGCTCACCACGTTCCTGATGGCGCTCGCCGTGATCCGCTCGCGCGGGCTGCGCGGCACGATCGCGCCCGAACGCACGGGCTTCGTGCGCGACATGAATACCTTCCTCGCCGCATTCTCGCTGGCGACCGTCGCGATGTTCGTCCCGCATCACAACTGGGCCGTGCGCGCGCTGCTCGCCGCGATGCTGGTCGGCCTCTACGTGATGTACGTCGTGCTGACGTTCCGCGCGTCGACCGGGCTCGTCGATGCCGGGCACGGCACCGAGGCGCCGCACGCGATGCTCCTGTCGCGCATCGGCCTGCCGACCAACCTGGCGACGATCGTGCTGCAACTGCTGATCGGCGTCGCGCTGCTGGTCGGCGGCGCGAAGGGCTTCATTCACGGCGTGGAAGGCGTGTCGCACGTGCTCGGCGTGTCGGCGCTGCTGCTGTCGCTGATCATCGTGCCGATCGCGACGGAACTGCCGGAGAAGGTCAACAGCGTGCTGTGGATCCGCCGCAAGAAGGACACGCTCGCGTTCGGCAACATCACCGGCGCGATGGTGTTCCAGGGCACGCTGCTGCCGGCGATCGGCATCATGCTGACGCCGTGGGAGCCGCGCCCCGAAGTGCTGACCGGCGTGATCATCACGCTTGCGGCCGCCGCGTGGCTGCGCGTCAATGCGCGCACGCGCGGGCTCGCGATCTGGGCGTTGCTCGCGAACGGCGCGGGGTATGCGGGGTATCTGGCGCTGACGCTGACGCGTTGAGCGCTGAGCGCCGGACGGGCGCGCCGGCCGACCAACACGTCGGCACGGCGCGTTTGCATGGCGCCGGATGCGGGCGACGGCAACGCCCGCATCCCGACGATCAGGAACCCTTGACGAGTTTGACGATCGTCAACGTGCCGTCGACCTTCTCGATCCGCACCTTGACCTTGTCGCCCGCATGCGCTTGCGCGAGCATCGCCGCATCCTTCGCCTTGAACGCCATCGTCATCGGCGGCATCCCGACGTTCTGCAGCGCGCCGTGCTTCAGCGTGATCTTGCCGCTCGCGGCATCGACCTTCTTCACTTCGGCGTCGGTCAGCGCGGCGTTCGGTTCCGCTGCGCCGTCCGACGACATCTTCATGCCGGACATGTCCATGCCCGACATCTCGCCGGCGGCAAACGCCGGTACCGCGAAAGCACTCAGCGCGACGACAGCGGTTGCGGTTGCAGTGGCGATCAATTGATTCATCTTCATCGTGATTCTCCGGTGGGAAGGGATGGCACGTTCGTGCCGGAAGGAACTGCATCGGAATGCCGCGTGCGGCCCGCGCTTCGCGCACGACGGCGCTGAAGCAGAAGCCACGCGGCGGGAATGACGAACATCGACAAGAGCGGCGCCGTGACCATGCCGCCGACCATCGGCGCGGCGATGCGCTGCATGACTTCGGAACCGGCGCCGTGGCCGATCATGATCGGCACGAGCCCGGCCAGCACGACGGCGACCGTCATCGCCTTCGGCCGCACCCGCAGCACCGCGCCTTCGCGAATCGCGTCGAGCAGCAACGCATCGGTCAGCGGTTCGCCGGCATCGAGCCGGCGCTGCAGCGCGCCCTTCAGGTACAGCAGCATCACGACGCCGAATTCGGCGGCCACGCCGGCCAGTGCGATGAAACCGACCGACGTCGCGACGGACACCGCATGGCCGAGCGCCCACACGAGCCAGAATCCGCCGACCAGCGCGAACGGCACCGTCGACATCAGCAGCAGCGCGTCGGCCGCCGAATCGAACGTGACGAACAGCAGCACGAAGATCACGACGAGCGTGACGGGCACGACGGTGCGCAGCGTCGCCGCCGCGCGTTCGAGATACTCGAACTGCCCCGACCACGCGATCGAATAGCCGGGCGGCAACGCAACCTGTCGCGCGACGGCCTGCTGCATCGCACGGACGGCCGTGCTCAGGTCGGCGCCGCGGAGATCGACGTACAGGTAGCCGGACAGCCGCGCGTTCTCGCTGCGGATCATCGGCGGCCCGTCGGCGATCGCGACACGCGCGACGTCGCCGAGGCGGATCTGCGCGCCGCGCGCGGTGACGATCGGCAGTTGCCGCAGGTTCTCGAGCGAATCGCGGATCTCGCGCGGATAGCGGATGTTGATCGGAAAGCGTTCGCGGCCCGCGATCACTTCGCCGACGTCCTCGCCGCCGATCGCCGACGACACGACCGACTGGATATCCGCCACCGACAGCCCGTAACGCGCGGCGGCGAGCCGGTCGATGTCGACGTCGATGTAGCGGCCGCCGTTCAGCCGCTCCGCGAGCGCGGACGTCACGCCCGGCACGCGCTTCACGGCTGCCTCGACCTGCGTCGCGATCGCGTCGATTCCCGCCAGGTCCGGCCCGGAAATCTTCACGCCGACCGGCGTCTTGATCCCGGTGGACAGCATGTCGAGCCGGTTGCGGATCGGCGGCACCCACACGTTCGACAGCCCCGGCACCTTCACCGTCCGGTCGAGTTCGTCGACGAGCTTCTCCGGCGTCATGCCGGGCCGCCACGCGCTGCGCGGCTTGAAGCGGATCGTCGTCTCGAACATCTCGAGCGGCGCCGGGTCGGTCGCCGTATCGGCGCGGCCCGACTTGCCGAACACCGTGTCGACCTCGGGCACGGTCTTGATCAGCCGGTCGGTCTGCTGCAGCAGTTCGCTCGCCTTGTCCGCCGAGATGCCAGGCAGCGCGGTCGGCATGTAGAGCAGATCGCCTTCGTCGAGCGGCGGCATGAATTCGCCGCCGAGCCGCGACAACGGCACGGCCGTCAGCACGAGCGCGACGACCGCGACGCCGATCGCGGCCCACGGGCGCCGCAGCGTCGCTTCGAGCAGCGGCCGGTACAGGCGGATCAGCACGCGGTTGATCGGGTTCGCGTGCTCGTGCGGAATGCGGCCGCGCACCAGATAGCCCATCAGCACCGGCACCAGCGTCACCGACAGCCCGGCGGCCGCGGCGATCGTGTAGGTCTTCGTGAACGCCAGCGGCGCGAACAGCTTGCCTTCCTGACCTTCCAGCGAAAACACCGGAACGAACGACAGCGTGATGATCAGCAGCGAGAAGAACAGCGCGGGGCCGACCTCCGCCGCCGACGCCGCGACGAGTTCCCAGCGGCGCGCGGCGGTGATCGGCTCGCCGGGATGCGCGCGGTCGTACGCTTCCAGATGCTTGTGCGCGTTCTCGATCATCACGATAGCCGCGTCGATCATCGCGCCGATCGCGATCGCGATCCCGCCGAGCGACATCAGGTTCGCGTTCACGCCCTGGTAGCGCATCACGATGAACGCGGCCAGCACGCCGAGCGGCAGCGACAGGATCGCGACCAGCGCGCTGCGCAGATGGAACAGGAACACCGCGCAGACGACACCGACGATGACGAATTCCTCGATCAGCTTGTCCGTCAGGTTGTCGACCGCACGCGCGATCAGTTGCGAACGATCGTAGGTCGTGACGATCTCGACGCCGGCCGGCAGCGAACGCTTGAGGTCGGCGAGCTTCGCCTTCACCGCGTCGATCGTCGTCAGCGCGTTCTTGCCCGAGCGCATCACGACGACGCCGCCCGTCACCTCGCCCTGCCCGTTCAGTTCCGCGATGCCGCGCCGCATCGCCGGGCCGACCTGGATGCGCGCGACGTCGCCGAGCAGGACCGGCGTGCCGGTGTCGTCGGTGCGCAGCACGACGTGACGGAAATCGTCGAGCGTGCGCAGGTAGCCGGACGACCGCACCATGTACTCCGACTCGGCCAACTCGACGACCGAGCCGCCGGATGCCTGGTTGGCCTTGCCGAGCGCCTCCGCGACCGCCGCCTGCGTGATGCCGTATGCGCGCAGCTTGTCCGGATCGAGCACGACCTGGTACTGGCGCACCATGCCGCCGATGCTCGCCACTTCCGATACGTCCGGCACGGCCTTCAGCTCGAACTTCAGGAACCAGTCGTTGAGCGCGCGCAGTTGCCCGGGATCGTGATGGCCGGTGCGATCGACGAGCGCGTACTCGTAGACCCAGCCGACGCCGGTCGCATCGGGCCCAAGCGACACGGTCGCGCCCGCCGGCAGGCGGCTCTGCACCTGGCTCAGGTATTCGAGCACGCGCGAGCGCGCCCAGTACGGATCGGTGCGGTCGCCGAACAGCACATAGACGAACGCGTCGCCGAACGACGAGTACGCGCGCACGGTTTTCGCGCCGGGCACGCCGAGCAGCGTCGTCGTCAGCGGGTAGGTCACCTGATCCTCGACGACCTGCGGCGCCTTGCCCGGATACGACGCCTTCACGATCACCTGCGTGTCCGACAGGTCGGGCAATGCGTCGAGCGGCGTCTGTCGCAGCGAATGCACGCCCCATGCCGCGAGCAGCACGGTGGCCAGCAGCACCAGGAACCGGTGATGGACGGACCAGTGAATGATGCGCGCGATCATCGCTGGCCTCCCTGCGGCTCGACCTTCGTCAGCCGGTAGCCGTCGTCGGTCTGCGTGAACGCGAAACGCACGGTCTGCCCGGGCTTCACGTCCGGAAACGCGTGCGCCGACGGCTTGCCGAACGCCATCGTCATCGCGCCCCAGCCGAGCGCCGGCACCGGCTGGTGCGAGAACGTGATGTCGTCGGCCGTGACTTTCTCGACCTTGCCGGTGGTTTCGTAGAGCGGCGCGGTTGCCGTCGCGGACGATGCGGACGATGCGGGCGATGCGGCCGAGCCTGCCCCTGCCGCCTGCTCGAGCCGTGGCAGCACGCTTTTCAGGCTGGCTTCCGAATCGATCAGGAACTGCCCCGACGCGACGACCGTGTCGCCTTCGTTCAGCCCGTCGAGCACTTCCGTGTCGCCGCCGACGTCATTGCCGACCGTCACCGCCACCGGCTGGAGCCGGCCGTCGCCGTGCTTCGCGATGACGATCGTGCGCCGGCCGGTCGCGATCACGGCCTCGGACGGCACGAGCAGGCGCGACACCGTGTCCTTCGCGGCGACCCGTACGCGCATCAGCATGCCGGGCGTGAGCTTCAGCGACGCGTTGTCGATCTCCACGCGCGCCTGCAGCGTTCGGCTGCCCGTGCTGATGCCGGGCAGCACTTCGCGGATGCGTCCGCTGAAATGCCGGGCCGGATCGCCCGCGAACGTCGCGTCGACCGACATCCCCGGCTGCACGTTCAACGCGAGCGCTTCCGGCACCTCGACGATCAGCCACAGCGTCGACAGCCCGGCGATCTTCGCGAGCGTCTGCCCGGGCGCGACCATCGCGCCGTCGCGCACGTTCAGCTCGCTGACGACGCCCGTCTCCGGCGCGCTCAGCACGACGTGCGTCTGCGCGCGGCCGGTGCGATCGAGGGCCGCGATCATCCCGTCCGGGATCGACAGCGCGCGCATCCGTGCGCGCGCCGCGTCGAGCAGGCTGCCGTCCATCCCGCCGCGCTTCAGCGCGAGATATTCCTCCTGCGGCGCGAGCCAGTCGGGCACGAACAGCGATGCGACCGGCGCGCCCTTCGCGATGCGCTGCATCGGCGCGCGTGCATACAGACGATCGATGTAGCCCGTGACGCGCGACTGCACGACTTCCGCGCGCGCTTCGTCGAACTGCGTGGTGCCCACCGCGTCGAAGCCGGCCGCCGTCTGCTGCCGGCGCACGGTCGCATAGCGGATGCCGAGGTTCTGCTGCAGGCCCGGATCGATCCGGATGCCCGCGGCGGCACCGCCTTCGTCCGCATAGACGGGCTGCAACTGCATGTCCATGAACGGCGATTTGCCCGGTTTGTCGAAGTGCTGGTTCGGCACCATCGGGTCGTGCCAGTACAGCACCTTGCGTGCGGCCTGCTGAGCCGGCACGCCCGACGGCGCAGCGACGGGCACGGCGGCCGTCATCGCACCACCCGCCGCATGGCGGACGCCCGCGAAATAGCCGGCGCCGACGAGCGCCGCGCCGGCGGACGCGATCAGCGCCGCACGCATCAGTGTTTGCCTTGTCATGAGCGTCTCCTTCACTGCGCGGCGGCCATCGCCGACGGCACGACCTGATATTCGAGCTGCGCCCAGGTCTGCGAGACTTCGCGCCTGAGATCGAGCACCTGCAACTGCGCTTCGAGTTGCGCACGCCGCGCGGCGAACGTGTCGGCGAGCGACCCGGTGCCGGCCCGGTACGCGGCCGTCGCGAGCTGTACGCGCTGCCCGGCGGCCGGCAACAGCGCGGCGCCCAGGTTCGCGATACGTTCGCGGCCGCTCGCCAGCGTGTCGGATTGCGTGCGGATGTCGGCCTGTACCTGCCGCAGCGTGTCCTCGTACATCAGGCGCGCCTTCGTCGCGAGCGCGGCTTTCTCGGCGACGTCGCGGTTCTGGCGATTCTTGCGATTGAGCGGCAGCGGAATCGAGACGCCGACCGACACCATGTTCGAATACGCGCCGCCGCGCTGCTGGTACGCGATTTCCCACGTCCAGTTGGGGCTGCGCTCGCTGTTCGCGACCGCGGCGTCGGCTTCGGCCACCGCGATATCGTCCGCGGCGGCGACGAGCGCCGGCTGCGACAGGCGCAGCTCGTCCGGCGGCAACGACGATACGAAGGATTCGGGTGCGGGCGGCGTACCCGTCACGTCCGTCACGGGCGCCGCCGTCCAGCGGCCCAGCGCGATGAGCGCGGTGCGATACGCCTGCTGCGCCTTGAGCACCTGGTCCTGCGTCTGCGCAAGCATCGCGCGGGCCTGCACGACGTCGGCCGCGCTCGCCTTCGCGCCGCGATACGACGCCTGCGTCGCGTCGAGTTCATGGTTCATGTGACCAAGCAGCGCCTGTTGAAGCGCGAGCGCCTGCTTCGCATAGACGGCATCGAGCCACGCCGTCGCGGTCTGCCGGCGCACGGCCGCCAGTTGCACGAGATAGCCGGCGCGCTCGCGGCCGACCTGCTCGTCGGCCAGCGCGGTACGCAGCCGCCGCTTGTCGCCGGACACCCATTCCTGCTCGATGCCGATGCGGCGCATCGTCATGAAGTCCTGGCCAACGGTGAAGCGCTGCCCGCCGTTGACCGGCAGGTTGTCGATGCCGGCCTTGAGCATCGGGTCCGGCAACTGGCCGGCCTTGACGGCCGCTTCGGAACGCGCGAGCACGGAAGCCTGCGCGGCCTGCATCGACGCGGAACGATCGGTGGCGGACTGCAGCGCGGCGTCCAGCGTCAGCGGCGACTGCTGCGCGTGAACGGCGCCCGCCACCAGCAGCGCGGCCCACGGTACGGGCGTGCGCCGACATGCACGCGGCATGCGCAGCGTGCGGAAAGCGAATGACATGGTGTAACCCCAAATCGGAACCCAAAGGGATTCCACGTCCTGCGTGCAGGACGAACCTCACCGCGTGCGCGGCGAACCGGTCAAATCGGGATCAGCTGATGCGTGGCGGGCGCCACAACCCGTTCGGGTCGCGAGCCGGGACGGACTGCGTGTAGTGGAAGACGATCGTGCTGGCGAATGCAGCGGGACGGCTGACGTCGACGCGGCTGGCCGGGTGGTAGAGACTGCCGAACTGGCATTGGGCCGTCACCTTGCAGGCCATGCCCTTGGCTTTGGCCTTCGCGTGATCGGCGGATGACGGCTGCATCGAATCGCAGTTGCTCATGTCGGCGGACATGGCCATGTTCATGCCCGTGTCCGCCTCCATCGACATCCCGTGCTGCATCGGACATTCACCGGTCAGGCCGCTGGCTGCCAGCCCAGTGATGGGCAGCACCGCGCACAGCAGCAGCAGGATGAAGGTCCGAAGCAGTTTCATGGCGGCGATTATAGCGCGGCCCGTTGCGGCATGGCGCTGCGTCGCCAAGGCGAAATGATGCGCCCTCGCCGCCGCGGCCGCCGCGCGTCATCGCAGCAGGTTGTCCGCCGCCAGCACGGCCTGCACGGCCGGCCGCTCGCGCACCCGCTCGTACCACGCGCGCAGATGCGCATGCCGGCTCAGGTCGATATCCGCGTTGTACACCGAGCGCATCCAGTCGGCCTTGCCCCAGCCGGTCAGCGCGAACAGGTACGCATCCGCGACCGTGAACGTGTCGCCCGTCAGGAAAGTGTTGCCGTCGAGCTGACGGTCGATCCACGCGAAGCGGCCGTCGAGCTTCTGCCGCACGGGCTCGACGTACTTCCCCGCCTGCACCGCATACAGCAGCGGGATGAAGCCCTTGTGGATCTCGGTGCCGAGAAAGTTCAGCCATTCCATCAGCCGGTAGCGCGCGAGCGTGCCGTAAGCAGGCGCAAGCGCGGCCTCGGGGCGCTGATCCGCGAGATACTGCGCGATCACCGGCCCTTCGCGCAGCATCGTGCCGTCGTCGAGTTCGAGCAGCGGCACGTAGCCGAGTTCGTTCACGTCGTAGTAATCGCGGCCGCCGTCGACGACATGCTTGCGCGCATCGACCTTGACGATCTCGGCGTCGAACCCGCCTTCGCGCAGCACGATGCGGATCGCCTGCGAACAGCTGCCGGGAGCGTGATAGAGCTTCATGCTTTTCCTTCGTGGGTTGTCCATGTATCGATTCGCCGCGACGCGGGCGCTAATATCTCGCATCGGCGCGGTGCTGAGAAGACGGCAGTCGTTTGTGCCGTAGTCACAAAAAATTTACCGACCAGGATTCGGCGCGATGAAAACGAGTGCGACAGGATGTTCCGTTGAAGAAGCGATGCGCCTGCTCGGCGGCCGCTGGCGGCTGCTGCTGGTGTCGTATCTGCTCGACGGGCCACGCCGCTTCAGCGACCTGCGGCGCGACATGCCGGGCATCTCGCAGCGCATGCTGACGCTCGACCTGCGCGCGCTGGAAGACGCGGGGCTCGTGCGGCGCACCGTCTATCCGGAAGTGCCGATGCGTGTCGAGTACGATCTCACCGCGGACGGCGACCGGCTGCGCCCGGTGGTCGACGTGATGCGCGAATTCGGGCTGTGGCTGAAGGCGCGCGATGCGCAGGCCGACGCGATGTCCGACGCCGCGGCTGCGACCGAAACGACGATGCACGCTCACAAATAACCCTTCAGCAGGAACCACGTTTATGGAACTTCACGCTACCGTCGGCGCGGCCACGTCCGACCTCGACGACGACGAAAGCTTCGCCAACATCTACTGTCACGATACGGAGCAGGACTATTGCTTCGCGCTGTCGCGCTTTCCGGACGACACGCTGATCGAAGTGATGGTGCGCGACCTGCTCAACGTACGCGTCAAGGATCTGTCGGTGCGGCTGACTGACGATACGATCGACGTCGAGATCGAACCGGGCATCGCCGCGCGTCTCGACGGCCAGACGCGTTACGTGATCCATCTCGCGCCCGGTCAGTACGATCCGGTCACGCTGCGCGCCGCGTTGAAGGAAATCTTCGTCGGCAAGAACGGCTATCGCGACGACAGCGCGCACGGCTGACCGGTCCTCCTCGCGCTCCCTCGCGACGACGCCGACCCGCGCCGGTCGGCGCTCATTCCCACATATTGAATGCCGGACGTCCCATTAATAGGGATGCCTGCCCAAATGTTGACGCACGCCGCGCCACGGCTCTAACGTTCGCTCCAATGCCATTCGATTCGGCCGCCTCGTTCGCGAGCGCCGGCCGGCGCATAGAACACAGGAGACGACCGTGGCCCAATCCGCGTCACGCACCCATGCCAACCCACCGGAGCGGCCCTTCGCGCATACGGGTACCTCATCCGAATCCGCCACCCGCGCGACCGCAGCCGCGGCCCCAGCCGCGCCGCCGAGCCGCAAGCGGCTGCTCATCCTCGCGCTGCTGTTCGTCACGGTCGTGATCAACTATCTCGACCGCAGCAACCTGTCGATCGCGGCGCCCGAGCTGTTCAAGGAACTGCACATCGATCCGGTTCGCGCGGGCCTCGTGTTCTCCGCGTTCGGCTGGACCTATGCGCTGATGCAGATTCCGGGCGGCTGGCTCGTCGACAAGGTGTCGCCGCGCGTGCTGTATGCGGGCGCGCTCGCGCTGTGGTCGGCCGCGACGCTGCTGCTCGGTTTCGCCGGCTCGTTCGTCGGGCTGATCGTGCTGCGCCTCGCGGTCGGCGCACTGGAAGCGCCGGCCTATCCGATCAACAACCGCGTGGTGACGACGTGGTTCCCGACCCGCGAACGCGCAAGCGCGATCGGCGGCTACACGTCGGGCCAGTTCGTCGGCCTCGCGTTCCTCACGCCGGTGCTCGCGTGGCTGCAGGTGCATCTCGGCTGGCACATGGTGTTCGTCGCGACCGGCCTCGCCGGCATCGCATGGGCCGCAATCTGGTATGCGGTGTATCGCGAGCCGCGCGCGTTGCGCGGCGTCAATGCGGCCGAAATCGCGCTGATCCGCGACGGCGGCGGGCTCGTCGATCTCGAGGACCGCGTCGCGGCGCGCAGCGAACGCGCACCGTCGACGTGGCGCGACCTCGGCGTCGTGCTCGGCCGGCGCAAGCTATGGGGAATCTACCTCGGCCAGTTCGCGCTGAATTCGACGCTGTGGTTCTTCCTCACGTGGTTCCCGACCTACCTCGTCAAGTATCGCGGGATGGACTTCATCAAGTCGGGCTTCCTCGCGTCGCTGCCGTTCCTCGCCGCGTTCGTCGGCGTGCTGTGCTCGGGCGTGCTGTCGGACTGGTTGATGCGGCGCGGCGCATCGCAAGGATTCGCGCGCAAGCTGCCGATCATCTCGGGGCTGCTGATCTCGACCTGCATCATCGGCGCGAACTACGTGAGCTCCACCGGCTGGGTGATCGCGTTCATGACGATCGCGTTCTTCGGCAACGGCTTCGCGTCGATCACGTGGTCGCTCGTGTCGGGGCTCGCGCCCGCGCGGCTGCTCGGCCTCACGGGCGGCGTGTTCAACCTGATCGGCAACCTGTCCGCGATCGCGACGCCGATCGTGATCGGGCTGCTGGTCGACGGCGCGGACTTCTCGCGCGCGATCACCTACATCGCCGCGATGGCGCTCGCCGGCAGCCTGTCGTATGGGCTACTCGTCGGCAAGGTCGAGCGCCTCGACGCGTAGACGCACCAGGGCGGCACACTGGCGCCGCCCTGCTTGACCGCTGCCCCGCGCGGCGTCGTCACAACCGCCGAAACCCGTCACATGCGAGGCCGTGAGGATGGCCGGCTGCGTAGTCGGGCGCACCTGTATCGGTATCGATGCCGACGGTGCGCAGGTCGGCGCGCCCATGCGTGCGCCCGGCGCCAGGATGTCCCTGATCCGGCTGGTCATCGGAATCGCTTGTTGCTCGATTGAAAAAGGCGCAGGCGCAGTGACTCGTTTACACTTCCCCGGTATGCCCTCTTCGGGGTGACACGCGACGTTCTACGGAGCGAACGGATGGGCCTTTCGATGGCCACCCAACACATGCTTTTTTCGCATCAACGGAACGCGCGTCACGGGCGGAACAGGCCCTTCGGAACCGCATGCTGCTCAACGTGAACTCCTTCCACCGCGACGACGATCGCTTCAACGTGTCGTTCAAGGCATTGGGCGAGCTGATCGAAACGGTCGGCACGCCGCACTTCGTGCCGCGCCTCACGCAACTGCTGAACGACATCGTGCCGCTCGACGTCGCGCACGTCGAACGCTCGCGCGTCGATGGCACGATGCCCACAGGCTATCGTTGCGAATGGATCGGCAGCAGCGGCATCGGCGCCGCGTCTACCGAAATCTCCGACGTGATGACGCTCTACTACGAGCGCTTTCTCGACAGCGACCCGCTGTTCGCGGGGCTGCGCGGCAAGACGGGCACGATGCTCGTCGTGCGCGACATCGCGGCGATCCCGCCCGGCGAATTCCGCCAGCGGCTGTTCGACGACGTGCATATCGGGCATGAATGCGTGCTCGCACGCGGCACCCGCTATTCGCAGCATTCGATCGCGCTGGAGCGCGGCCGCGACCGACCGCCGTTCACGCTCGCCGAGATGAACCGCTTCCGCAGCATCAGCGACATGCTGTTTCCGCTGCTCGAACTGCATGCGTCGACCACCGCCGCGCGGCGCATCGCGCACGCGACGCCCGACGTCCATCCGCTTGCACAATTCGATGCGCGTCTCGCGGCCGACGGCGTGAAGCTGTCGAAGCGCGAATACGAAACCTGCAAGCATCTGCTCTCCGGCAAGACCGTGCCGGAAACCGCCGGGATTCTCGGCGTGCGCGTCGCGTCGGCCGAGTCGTACGTGAAGCGCGCATTCGCGAAGCTCGGCGTGCGCACGAAGCGCGAACTCGCCGCGTGGGGTTCGGCCACCGCCGCACTCCCCGCCGCCGGATCGCCCGACGGCGGCGCACCGCCGGCCATTCCGCGCTGACCGGAGCCGCTGCGTCGGCGTCCCGGTCCAATGAACGAAGCAAGGACAAGGACGCGATTCGGCGCGCATCATCGCGCCAACGATCGCATCACGGATACCATCACGCCTTCCCGCCGAACACAGGACACCGACCCATGGATCAAGCCGAACACGTCAGCATCGAACCGGCGATCGCGCTTGCCACCGACGAACTGGACGAATGCGATTTCTCGTTCGACATCGCGTGGGAATTGAATGCGCCGTATCAGGACTTGCTCGATCTTCGCGCGCTGCCGCCGCGGCGCAAGGACTACGGCTTCGATCCGGCCGGCTGGGCGAGCGAAGCGTCGGGCCGAACGGCGCTCTTTCGCGCGACGGCCGGCGAACGGCTCGCCGGATTCGTCGCGATCGAGGAAAGCTGGAACGGCATGGCCGAGATCGCGGAACTGGCCGTCGACCGCCACTGCCGGCGCCAGGGTATCGGGCAGCTCCTGCTCGCGGCCGCGGAAGCGTGGGCGCGCAGCTACGGGTTCGGCTTCATGCGGCTCGAAACGCAGGCGAACAACGTCGCGGCCTGCTCGACGTATGCGCGCGCGGGCTTCGCGCTCGGCGGCCACGACCGCTTCCTGTACGCCGGTGGCGAGCATGCCGGGGAAGTCGCACTGTTCTGGTACAAGGACCTGCGCGACGGGCAGACCGCGCGAAGCCGCACGGTCGACCCGGCATCGGTGCAGCCGGTGCGCTGACGCACGGCCATCGGTCCGATCCATGCCGCGTCGTTGCCGCGTTACTTGCGCGTCGCCACGATGAACAGGCGCGGAAACGGCAGCAACACCGTGCCGTCGTCCTGCTCCGGATAACCGTTCGGCCCGGCCAGCGCGTCGCGATAGCGCGCGAGGAACGCGCGCTGTTCGGTGTCGTCGAGCGCCGCGAGAAATGGCCGCAACGCGCTGCCCTTGAACCATTCGACGACCGCATCCGCGCCGCCGCGCAGCGGGTGGTAATAGGTCGTGCGCCACACGTCCACGCGCGAACACAGCGGCGCGAGTAGCGCATGGTAATAGCGCGCATCGAACCGCTCGGTGCGCGCCGCGCCTTTCAGCTTGTCGGCCCACGGCCCGGCCGCGGCGACTTCGCGCATCAGCCGGTGCGCCGGTTCGTCGAGATTGTCGGGCATCTGCACCGCGAGATGGCCCCCTCGTGCGAGGCGGCCGACGAGCATCGGGAACAGCGTGTCGTGCGCGGGCACCCATTGCAGCACCGCGTTCGACAGGATCAGGTCGTAGCCGCCCGGATCGTCCCAAGTGGTGACATCGGCAAGGTCGAAACGCAGCGCCGGCAGGCGCTTGCGTGCGGCCGCGATCATGTCCGCCGACGCGTCGATCCCGTGGATCGTCGCGTCCGGTGCGCGTGCGATCAACGCTTCCGTCGAATTGCCCGGCCCGCAACCGATATCGATCGCGGTGTGGATCGGCGTGTTCGGCACGGCGGCCAGCAGGTCGCGCACCGGGCGCGTGCGTTCGTCCTCGAACTGCACGTACTGGGTCGCGTATTGATCGAGCGGGGTCGTCACGATGGGTCTCCTTGTCGGCAGGGTAGCGGCGGCGCATCCGCGCACGGGATGCAACGGGCCGTCGATGCAGCGCATTCTGCGACTGCGCCAAACCTCAGTAAAATGAATTTAATATCGTGATTGATTCAAAATTCTAATGAAGATCGATACGCTCGGTGTCCAGGCTTTCGTCGCGATCGCCGACGGCGGCAGCTTCCGGCAGGCAGCCGATACGCTGCACGTCACGCAAACGGCGATCACGCAGCGGCTGCGCAAGCTCGAAGCGTATCTCGGCGTCGCGCTGGTCGAGCGCACGACGCGCCGCACCACGCTGACCGAGATCGGCCGGCGTTTCCTGCCGCAGGCGCGTCGGCTGCTGAACGAACTGTCCGACGCGCTGACCGAAATCCGCGAGACGGGCCTGAGCCAGCGCGGCGACGTCACGATCGCGTGCGTGCCGACGGTCGGCGTGCAGTACCTGCCGCGTATCCTGCGCGCGTTCTCCGGGCGCCGGCCGCACGATCGCGTGAAGATTCTCGATCACGCGTCGGCGTCGGTGCTGCAGGCCGTGCTGCGGCGCGAAGCGGAATTCGGCATCAGCATCGCCGGCGACCAGCACCCGGAACTCGTCAGCGTGCCGCTCACGCACGATCCTTACGTACTTGTGTGCCGCGACGATCATCCGCTCGCGAAGCGGCGGCGCATCCGCTGGGCGGCGCTGCAGCCGCATCCGCTGATCTTCGCCGGCGAAGTGAGCGGCAATCGCGGGCTGCTCGATGGCGCGCTGAAAACGAGCGGCGTGTCGCTGCATTCGTTCTACGAGGTGCAGCGCAGTTCAACGGCGCTCGGGCTCGTCGCGGAAGGGCTCGGCGCGGCCGTCGTGCCGAAGCTCGCAATCCAGAAGAACGCGTATCCGATGATCCGCACGATCGAGCTCGTCGAGCCGTCGGTGTCGCGCACGCTCGTGCTTGTCATGCGGCGGAACGCGCAACTGTCGCCCGCCGCGCGGGCACTGTACGACATGATCGTCGAGCGGGCCGCGCCTGGGCGGTGATCGGTGAGCGATGCGGGGCTAACGGGGCGTCATGAGATGACAGGAAGCGGCCCGTTGCCGCGCCTTCCCGCTCAGAGCACCTTGACCAAGAACACGCGCGCCGCGCCTTCCGGCTCGCACGGCACTTCACCGAACGTCTCGTAACCGTGCTTCCGGTAGAAGTCGGGCGCCTGGAACGAGATCGTGTACAGCACCGCACGCGCGCAACCGCGCCGCTTCGCTTCCGCTTCGGCCTCGCGCAGCAGCCGGCTGCCGAAGCCGCCGCCGCGCAGCGATTCGGGCAAATAGAACAGGTCGATAAAGAACAGGCCGAGCGACGTGCGGCCGGTGAGGCCACCCAATACCTCGCCGGTCGCGGGATCGGTCACGTAGACGTCGAGCGCGGCCGTATCGGCGCGCCCCGTCATCGCGTGGTTGAATTCGCCGAGCTTGCGGCTGATGAAGTCGCGGGCGGCCGGCTGCTCGGTGTCGGTCAGTTGAAGGGTGACGTCGGGATGGGCTGTCATCGAGGCGAACGCGTACGTGGATAGGCCGCCGGGCGTGCGGCGCCCGCGGCGGGCGTCGCACGACTATAGCGCGTCAGGCCACAACGATCACAGCGAACTGATCGCGCCACCTCGCGTTCAGTTCCTTCCCGCGCCGGTACACGTCGATCCCGCGTCCCGCGCGGACATCCGGCGTTTCACTCGAACGGAACGCGCGTCAGTTGTACCCGAGAATCGCCACCGCCGCGACCTCCGGCCGATCGAGCGTATTCCCGACGAGCGACGTCATCGGTTCCTGCAGCACGGCCTGATACGACGTCACGCGCGCCGCTTCAGGCGCACCGGCATCGTCCTGTGCCGGCTCGTCGAACGCGGCATCGAAACCGCTGTAAAAACTCGCTTGATTCTGCGAAAAAGTCATCTCCACTCCTTTCCTTGATTATGTTTTTGATGGTCTAACCGACCTGCTTCAACGCTGCTACCTGCGCAGTCGCGCCGTCATGTGCCGCCTCCGACCGCGCAAGCTGCGCACGCGTGCGCCGCGTGATGTGAATTACAGCGAACACGACCGGCGCGATCAGCAGCCCTTCCGCCAGTTCGGGATCGACCGGCAGGTTCATCACGTGCAGTGCCTTGAACGCCGCCGTCGCGAGCGACAGCACGTAGTACGAAATGGCGGCCACCGAGAGCCCTTCGACCGCGTGCTGCAAATGAAGCTGGTTGCGCGCGGTGCGCTCCATGCCGGCCAGCAGCCGCGTCACGTCCTTTTCCTGCGCGAGATTCACGCGGGTGCGCAGCAGGTCGACCGCACGCGCGATCCGCGCGGCGATCTGCTCGTGGCGTGCCCACACACTGCGGCAGGTTTCCATCGCCGGCGCGAAGCGCCGCTCCATGAATTCGGCGATCGTCGGCATCCCTTCGATACGCTCCTCGCGCAACTCGTGGATGCGCGCCAGCACGAGTTTTTCGTACGCGCGCGACGCACTGAAGCGCGCCCCCGATCCCGACAACGATTCGACCCGCACCGCGAGATGCGTGAGCTTGACGAGCAGCGCGGCGTCGTCGCCGTCGGCGCCGCTCGCGTCCATCCGCTGCATCAACGCATGCAGCGCCGCGTGGATCTCGTCGAGCTCGCGGCTCATCCGGCGCGCGACGGGCAGCGCAAGCAGCGCCATCATCCGGTACGTTTCGATTTCGTACAGACGCTGCAACAGGCGGCCGCCTTGCTCCTCGCGGAAATCCTCGTCCACGACGAGAAAGCGCATGAAGCCATCGTCGCGCACGTGCCAGTCGCAGAACACCTTGCCGCCGCCGAGCACGCGGCTGCCGACGAGTGCCGGCCCGTCGATCCAGCGCCGCAGGTCGCCGCACACGAGCCGCGCGGCGTCGCCCGACAGCAGCTCCATCCGCACCGCGACGAAGCGGATGCCGGCCAGCCGCGCGAACCACGCGGCAGGAATGCCGTCGATCGCGAGATCGTCGAAATAGCCGGTGTCGCGACGCGGCGCGACGAACGTGAAGGTCGAGAATTCGGTGTGGCGCTCCCACTTCAGGTGCCAGCCGCACGGCGACTGCACCGCGTAGTGCGTCGCGCCTTCGTGCGGCGCGTCGATGCCGGTATCGCGGCACAGCGCGTGCAGCAGCGTTTCGTGGATGTCGGGCTGGCCGTCCGCATAGATCGCGTAATGCGTGAGCGACACGGCTTCGGCGAGCCGCAGGAACGGCCGGGCATGCAATTCCGCGGCCAGTGCGGCGCGCAACGGATGGTCCATCATCGATTCACCACGCTTTCCTGTTCAATCCGCACGCCGGACCGGCCGGCCAACCGCCGCGCCGCCCTCGGGCGAAACGCCAGCGTGATCGCACTATGGCAGACACACAGCAACAATAAAAACGCATAATGCTGATCGTTACGTTCAGTTTTCCTGATACCTATGAAGATGCTCGATCACGACGTGCTGGCCACCGTCGTCGCCGTCGCGGAAACCGGCAACATGACCCGCGCCGCCGAAGCCGTGAACCGCTCGCAGTCGGCCGTGAGCATGCAGATCAAGAGCCTGGAGGATGCGATCGGCCGGCCGCTGTTCGTACGCAAGCCGCGCAGCATCGTGCTGACGCGCGAGGGCGAGGTGCTGCTGGGATTCGCCAGACGAATGCTGGCGCTGCGCGACGAGGCATGGGCGGCGGTGGTGCGGCCGGAAGTGACCGGCAAGGTCGTGATCGGCGTGCCGGACGACTATGCGTCGTCGCTGCTGCCGTCGGTGCTGAAGAAATTCTCCGCGACCTACCCGAAGGTCGAGATCCAGGTGATGGGGCTGCCGAGCAGCGCGCTCGCGCCGCTGATCAAGGAGGGCACCGTCGATCTCGTGTGCGGGACGCGCATCAAGGGGCTCACCGGCGACTTCATCCGCCACGAGCCGATGGCGTGGGCCGCGATGACGAACGGGCCGCGCGTCTGGGAGGAACGGCCGCTGCCGATCGCGGTGTTCATGCCGGGCAGCGTTGCGCGCGAGAACGCGATCCGCAGCCTCGAACGCGCGAAAGTGCCGTACCGCACGTCGTATGAAAGCCCGAGCCTGCTCGGGCTGCTCAGCATGGTCGAGGCCGGCCTCGCGGTCGCGCCGCTCGCCCGCTGCGCGATCCCCGCGCAACTGTCGATGCTCGGCCGCTCGCACGGGCTGCCCGACCTGCCGCCGCTCGAGCTGATCCTCGCGCGCAGCACGAAGTCGAAACGGCCGCCGTGCGACTTCCTCGCGGAACAGTTGATGGAAGACCTGCAGCGGCAGACCGGGCAGACCGGCGACGCGTGAGCCCGCCGGCGCACGCTCGTCGCGGCGTCACCGATGGCCGGTCGTGCCATGTCCGGCCGCGAGCAACGCTGCATTGACGATGGCCGCCACCGTATCGACGAGCGCTTCCAGCGTGTCGCCGTGTACGTGGCGCCCCGCGGGCGAAACGTGCTCGCTGCGCCGGCCGCCCCACTGCGAGCCGGCCGTGACCGACAGCGTCGCGCTGAACCGGTGGCCGTGCCGCCGGCCGAAGACGCCGATCCGCCGCTCGGCGACGTAAGCCTGTTCGGGAAGAAACAATCGAATCTCGACCGCCACTTGATCGGGGTCGGCCGCGCACGCGTCCGCATCGAACGCCGGCGCGAATACTTTGACGATGCGAAACGTCACGTGGGAATCCCACGCGGCGAGCGGCCCGCCGGCCGCATCGACGCGTTCGGCGTCGACCGACCACTGATGGCGATCGGGCACGCGAATCGCCTGGCGCAGCAGCACGTCCGCCGCGCGAACCGTCACCGTCAACTGCCGGGCAAGCTGCCTGCCCGACGGCAACGCCGCGGTATGCGCGCGACGGGCAGCCGGGCGCGCAATACGCACTTCTTCCGTAAGGTACATAGGCCCTCCCTGTTCAGGGGTAGCGCCGCGTTCGACGCAGCGCACAAACGTCCACCGTCACCGGCCGCGAAACAACACGGCGGCCGGCGAAATCAGCAGCGGATTAGCCGAGCAATCGCCGTTCCCGGTTCAGCGGACGATGAGGCAATGGCAGGCGCGGCCGGGGCAACGGGAACAGCGGAACGGGTCAGATGCGCCGGCGCACGACCGGCGGCCGGCGGGATCGAGTTGGGGGGGAAGGAATGATGGAAGGTCATGGCGCGGACGGAAGCCGTCCCGGCTGTTCGACACGTCCCCAGCTTAGAAGCGCCCGTATAAACGCCGTGCAAAAAAACGGGTCGGTCGTGCAAAAAACGGCAGGCGAGCGCCTGGATCGCGCCCCGTGCGCCGCGCATGCGGTGTCGGGGCTGTCGTGATGGGCACACGCATGCTTCAAATACGGCTACCGTCGCGCCCGATACACCGTCGGTCCTCCACTCGCCTGCGCCACCGCAACGAAAAGTCTTCGACGTGGGGCCGATCGACCGATCGAAGAGCACGCTGAGCGTCATCTCGATAGCCGACGCCGAGGCGCGTTGTCGCCGGGAAACGCTTCTGCACTTCGGGTTGGATCCGGACCTGTAACGCGTCGAAACCACGCGCAGCCCCTGCCCGCAGCCGCGGTAACGACGAAGGCCGCACGCGTGCCCCGTCAACCATGACAGGTCAGCAGCCGGCGATCCGCCGATACACTGTGGCCCATTCCGACGGCCGCAATCGACCTCATCTCCGGTGCCGGCCGTCGCTTCGATTCGCACGGGCCTTCCTCCCGCTTCCCGCCGGCCCCGCACACCTCCCACCCGCTTTCCAAGGAGCTGCACTTGAAGCACTGGCGTTACGCGCTGTTCGCCTTCGCCGGCCTCGTGGCCGCCGCGTCCGCTCACGCTCATCCCGTCTGCACCGTCGTCGCCGACGCCACTACCGGCAACGTGCTCGTGCAGCAGGGCGACTGCACGACCCGCGTCACGCCGGCATCGACGTTCAAGGTCGCCATCAGCCTGATGGGCTTCGATGCGGGCGTGCTGAAGGACGAGCACGCACCCACGCTCGACTTCCACGCCGGCTACCCCGACTGGGGCGGCGCGCCGTGGCGCGAACCGACCGACCCGGCGCGCTGGATGAAGCTGTCGATCTTCTGGTATTCCGAGCAGGTCGCGCAGACGCTCGGGCAGGCACGCTTCCAGCAGTACACGAGCGCGTTCGGCTACGGCAACGCCGACGTCAGCAGCAAAGAAGGTGAACTCCCCGGCATGATGGGCGCGTGGGTCAATTCGTCGTTACGGATCTCGCCGCTCGAACAGATCGCGTTCATGCGCAAGATCGTACAGCGGACGCTGCCCGTCAGCGCGCACGCATACGACATGACCGCTCGCATCACGCTGCTCGATGCGCAACCGGGCGGCTGGACGGTGCACGGCAAGACCGGCACCGGCTCGCCGGGCATCAAGTACGACGCGGCACACGCGTACGGCTGGTTCGTCGGCTGGGCGACGAAGGGGCCGCGCACGCTGGTGTTCGCGAACCTGATCCAGGACGACGAGCGGCAGACGCCAAATGCGGGCCTGCGCTCGCGCGACACGTTCGTCGCGGCGCTGCCGGCGCTCGCCGAGCCGGCGGCCCCGCCGCAATGAGCGCCGGCCCGCGCAACGCACGGATCGACCTGCTGCGCGGCGTGTCGATCCTGCTCGTCCTGCTGCACCATTTCAACATCGCGTATCCGCTGCGCGACACCGCGCTCGCACACGTACTCGGCTGGGACACGATCCATGCGATCGTGCGCAACGGCAACTACGGCGTGACGATGTTCTTCGCGATCTCGGGCTACCTGATCACGTCGAACGCGCGCCGCCGCTGGGGCAGCCTCGGCGCGCTCGACGTGCGCGCGTTCTACGTGTCGCGCATTGCGCGGATCGTCCCGTGCCTGCTTCTGCTGCTCGCGCTCGTCAACGGCCTCGCGGCGGCCGGCGTGCCGATCTTCACGAACCATGCGCCGCAGGGCATCGCGGTGTCGTACTGGCTCGTGAATCTGGCGTCGCTCACGTTCTGGATGAACGTGCTGATCGGTGCGTACGGATGGGTCAACTACGCGCTCGGCGTGCTGTGGTCGCTGTCGGTCGAAGAGGTGTTCTACCTGTCGTTTCCGCTGCTGTGCATCGCGCTGCGTCGCGACACGCGGCTGTTCGCGTTCTGGTTGCTGATTGCCGCGATCGGTCCCGTGTACCGCTACACGCATCCGGGCGACGAAGGCGGCTTCCTGTACGCGTACTTCGCATGCTTCGACGGCATCGCGATCGGCTGCTGCACCGCGCTGCTCGCCGAACGCGCGCGCTGGCACGTGCTCGCGGCCGCGCCCGTGCAATGGCTCGCGGCGACGGCGATGACTGTGCTCTATCTCGCGTGGCCGATCGCGGAAAGCCATGTGCTCGGCGTATCGGCAATGGCGCTCGGCACGGCCGTGCTGCTGATCGGCGCGCATGCCGAACGCACACCCGCTCACGGCCGCATGCTCGCGCCGCTACGCTGGGGCGGCCGGCTCAGCTACGAGCTGTATCTGTTTCATTTGATCGTGCTCGGCACGCTGCGCACGTTCTGGCCGCCGTCTGCCACGCATGGCGACGGCAAGCTGGCGCTGCTCGTCGCGTATCTGGTGTTGTCGGCAGCATTGAGCGCGGTCATCGCACGCGGCTATGCGACGCCGCTCGATCGCCTCATCAAGCGCGTCGCATTGCGGCCTGCGGCGCAGGTAACGGACAGCGCGCGCGTCTAGCTTCTCCACGTGGCCGCGAGCAAAGCAGAAACCGGCCACGGTTCGGCCGTATCGCAAACACGATGCAGAAATCCCAAGTGACGGCAAGATGAAGGGAGACCGCAAGGATCGGTATGGCCGCTGAGATGACCGGATGCGGCGCCGCGCGCTGGCGCCCCGCACGGCCGGCATCAGCCGACGTATGCTGCGGCGCAACGCACGGTCACGATGCGCGCGGGCGGCAGATTGGCCCACACGATCCGGCTGTCGCACGCGACGAATCCCGAATCGCCCAGCGGGTGACGGCCGGGCGGCCGTAAGTCATATGTGAATTGAATCATCACGCCGTTGGCCGACAGCACGCGCCGGCACTGCGCGACGATCGCCGTCACGTCCTCACGCGGGAGCGTGCGCAGCGGCAGGCACGACACGATCGCGTCAACCGCGGCACCCGGCGGCAGCAGCCGCTCGAGCTGCCGCGCGTCGCCCGACACGATCGAGATACCCGGAAAGCGCCGCCGAAGATGCTGCACGAACGCCGGCGAGCGCTCGACCACGACGAGACGCCGGGGCGCGATACCGCGTTCGAGCAACGCCGCGGTGATCGCGCCGGTGCCGCCGCCGAGTTCGACGACCAGCCCGTCGCCGTCCGGCACCGCGTCGGCCATCTCGCGCGCCAGATGCCGCGAACTCGGACACAACGCGCCCACCGCGGCCGGCCGGCCGACCCACTCGCGCACGAACAGTGCAGAGACACGCCACGCGTTCGGCCACATCATCGGCGGGCCTCCGGCGCTTGTGCGGTCAGCGGCGACGTGCCGATGACCGCGCGGAACAGGGTTACGGCGACACGGGCAAGGTTCATGCGCATCCTCCTGGGCAAATCGGTCCGCCGCTGGACGCGCGACGGTCCATCGATTCTAGGAAACGCAAACTTAAGGCGACGTGAAGATTGACCCTGATTTGCCTGACCAATTCGTGCCGGATCAGCCATCAGGTTCACGATCAACGATCGACGCGCTGCTGCAAGCGCAAACGGGATAACGCTCGCCGACGATCCGGATTTGCTGCGGCGCCGGCTCGATCGCGATGGGGCCGTCGGCTGTCGGGTCCCTGACGGCCGAAATGGGGACAGGATCTCGACGCGCGACGTCTCTCGCCCGCGAACCGCCATCCGCCCGCCGCGTCGAGGTTGTTCGTCGAAGCCGCGTGCGACTGGGCGGCATCGCCGGGGGGCCGTAAACCGCGCGCCATGCTCGCTGCACGGCGCGCGACATGCCCTCACCGCAAGTTGGTTCTCGCCAGCTCGACGATCTCGTCACCGCGCCCGCTGAGGATCGCGCGCAGCATGAACAGGCTGAAGCCCTTCGCATGCGCGAGCTCGATCTTCGGCGGCATCGCGAGCTCGTACTTCGACGTGACGACGTCGACCACCGCCGGCCCGTCATGCGCGAACGCCGTGCGCAACGCGTGCTCGACGTTCTCCGAATGCTCGACGCGCACGCTGAAAATACCGGCGCCCTTCGCGATCGCCGCGAAGTCGGTCGGGCTCAGGTCGACGTTCGTGTCGAGATAGCCGGCCGCCTTCAGCTCCATCGACACGAAACCGAGCAGGCTGTTGTTGTACACGACGATCTTGATCGGCAGCTTGAGCTGGCGCGCGCTCAGCAGGTCGCCAAGCAGCATCGACAGCCCGCCGTCGCCGGACAGCGACACGACCTGCCGCCCCGGATGCGCGCCCTGCGCGCCGAGCGCCTGCGGCATCGCATTCGCCATCGAGCCGTGATTGAACGAGCCGTGCAGTTGCCGCTTGCCGTTCATCGTCAGGTAGCGCGCGGCCCACAGCGTCGGCGTGCCGACGTCGGCCGTGAAGATCGCATCCTCCGCCGCGACTTCGTCGACGATCTTCGTCAGGTACTGCGGATGGATCGCGCGGCCCGGCGGCTCGGCCACCGCGAGATCGTCGAGCCCCTTGCGCGCGGCCGCGTAGTGCTTCAGCGCATTCTCGAGGAAGCGCCGCTGCGTCTTGCGCGTGAGCCGCGGCAGCAGCGCCGCGATCGTTTCCTTCACGGTGCCGACGAGCCCGAGCGCGAGCGGTGCGCGATGGCCGAGCTGCGAGCCTTTCCAGTCGATCTGCGCGATCTTCGCATTCGCCGGATAGAACGGCCGGTACGGGAAATCCGTGCCGAGCATCAGCAGCGTGTCGCACGACTCCATCGCGTGATAGCCGGAGCTGAACCCGATCAGCCCCGTCATCCCGACGTCGAACGGGTTGTCCCATTCGACGAACTGCTTGCCGCGCAGCGCATGCACGACCGGCGCGCCGAGCGTGTCGGCCAGCGCGACCACTTCGTCGTGCGCGCCCTGCGTGCCGCTGCCGCACAGCAGCGTGACCGCGTCGGACCCGTTGAGCAGCGCCGCGAGCCGGTCGAGGTCGGCATCGGCCGGCAGGATCGACGGCGGCGCCGATTCGCTCCACGCCGGCGCTTCGTCGGGGCCGTCGCCGAGCGCGATGTCGCCCGGCAGCACGATCACCGCGACGCCACGCTCGTCGATCGCGGTGCGCATCGCGCGCGCCAGCACGCGCGGGAACTGCGACGCGTTCGTCACGAGCTCCGCGAAATGGCTGCACTCGCGGAACAGCTCCTGCGGATGGGTTTCCTGGAAGTAGCCGAGGCCGATCTCGGTCGACGGAATGTGCGCGGCGATCGCGAGCACCGGCTGGTGATTGCGGTGGCAGTCGTACAGCCCGTTGATCAGGTGCAGGTTGCCGGGGCCGCAACTGCCTGCGCATACGGCGAGCCGCCCGGTCGACGCGGCGTCCGCTCCGGCCGCGAACGCGGCGCTTTCCTCGTGCCGCGTATGCATCCAGCGGATCGAGCCGATCTGGCTCAAGCTGAACGACAGGCCGTTCAGGCTGTCGCCCGTCACGCCCCAGATGCGCTCGACGCCTGCTGCCGCCAGCGTCTTCGCCAGGTATTCCGCCATCGTCTGTCTTGCCATAATGTCCTCGCTCGTTGATCGGTCGTCATACGATTGATTCGGCTCCGGCAGCTGCTGCCTTTGCCGATGACGGGACGAGCATACGCGATCACGCCGAATGGTGTCGTGACGGTGCGAGCGGGATGCGTGGCAGCGCGGCGGCCGTGCCGGCGGGTCGCTTTCTCCGCGAAGTCAGGCAAGCGTCGCCGCTGCCGCCCGAGCGCCCGCCCGGTTGCCGGCGGCGCCTGCGCTACACCGGCAGCGCATGCATCGACAGGATCTCCTTGAGCATCATGAACGAGCGCACCTGCCGCGCGCCGGGCAGGTACAGCAGTTGCTTCTACGAAGGGAAATCGATGCGCGGGATGATCGGCAAGGTGCCGCGCGGGGAATTCGAGCCGGGGTCGAAGGTGCTGTACGCGCATCCCGGCGGGGTGCTTATAGCGGATTTCTCGGGAGGGTTGATTTCGCACCTCGCCCGACCGTCGGGGCATATGCGAGTTGATATCACCTCGCCCGGGCACGGCCTACCGCAATACCTCCATCTCGACGTCGCCGTAATACATCGTCCGGTCGGTCACGTCGGAGGGCCGCGTCTTCCACCACCATTTGTAGAGACCGATCTTGAAGTAAGCCTGGCGTTCGTTCGGAAACGCGTTGGGTACGCCCGTCGCATGCACGACGCGTTCGCCGTTCCGAAACACCTCGGTCAGCGCGTCGATTCCGCGATCGTCCGGGCGATACCGCAGCACCCATCGGACCAATCTCCCCCTGTCCGCCGACGGGTCGCCGAACGCAAACGACCGGCTCGGCGTACCCGGCGCGCCACGCACGTCGACTTCGTATGTCCCGGCGTTCAGCAGCAACGCGAATGGCGGTGATCCGTCGTTGCTGCCCTGATGCAACTGCGCGATGAGTTCCGGCTGTCGAGCATCGAACCGATAATCGGCGGGAATCACCGTCGACCAGCGCACTTCGTAGTCGCGTCCGTTGACGAAACGAAACACCGGAAAGAAGCTGACCTCCGAACGCGGCGTTCCGCTCGCCACGCCGCTGAAATTCTGCGAGCGCCTCATCATCACCCTCAACAGCGGGCCGCGAATCCCGGAAATGCCGCCGGTCGCAATGTTCTGCGGCGCCGGCACCTGCAGACGAAGCCGCGAATCGATGCCGCGCGCCCAGTCCGATCGATAGAAGTGCGTTCCCTCAGGCAAGCCGTCGTGCGGGCCTGCCTGACACGCCGATGCGACAAGGCATGCGGCAAGCACGACGCTACTGCGCATTGACCGCTCCCTTTCGTCGAAACAACCGCGACACATATGCGCCCGTCAGCATCATCAGGAACCGGCTGTTGGTCGACAGATAGCGTTGCCACATCCGTCCCGGTTCCTGGATCACGCGGAACGCCCACTCCAGGCCGCTGCGCTGCATCCACAGCGGTGCCCGCCTCACCTTCCCGGCCACCACGTCGAACGTCCCGCCTACGCCCATCACGAAATCGACGCCCAATTGCGATTTCCAGCGATTGATGAAATTCTCCTTGCGCGGCGACGTGATCGCGACGAACAGCAACCGTGCGCCAGACTGGCGGATGTCGTCCACGACTGCCTGTTCGTCGTTCCAGAAATAGCCGTGGTGATATCCCGCGATCGGCAACCGCGGATACCGCGCCGCCGTCACCGCGACAACCCGCTCCACGACTTCCTGCGTCGCGCCGAGCAGATAGACCGGCAGCCCTTTCGTTTCGGCCAGTGCCAGCAAGCGCTGAAAAAGATCCACGCCGGCGACGCGCTCCGGCACCGGGATACCGAGCAGCCGCGCGCCCCAGACCACGCCCATGCCGTCGGCGTTGACGATGTCGCATGCGCGAACCGACTCGGCAAGCTCAACATCGCGCTGCAAATGAACGACCTTCGCGACGTTGACGACCACGTGCTGCGTGAATTCCCGCTTCGCCACTCTCGCCCCGATCCAATCGACCGTCTCGTTCATCGACATCAGATCGATCGGGCATGAAAAGAATTCGGCACGGTTCATTGCATGGCCTCGTTGTCCCGTTTTTCGGTAGCCTGCACCGCGCGGGCGAATCGCGGCGGCCGGCAAAGCGACGCATACAGCGCCTCCAACTTCGCGGACACATCGGCGGAGAAGTACCCGAGCGCCGCGAGCCGCTCACGACCGTTGGATCGCGTGCCGGCCTTCAACACATCCGCAAGCTCGTTCGTCAGCCGGCCCGCGTCGTGGTCGAACACGACCATGCCAGGCGACACGCCGTCGAGCAGTTGCCGCACGTTGCCGACATCGACCGATACCACCGGCAGATTGACCGCCATTGCCTCCTTGACCGATTGCGGCGACCCTTCGCGGGTCGACGTCATCAGTAGGCACGCGGCACGCGCCAGCAGGTTGCACACCTCGTCGCGCTCGAGGCCGTCGATATGTCGCTCCTGCACCCGGATGCCATGCTGTTCCGACAGTTCCCGGAGCACTTGTGCAAACAGCGGATAGTTCTTTTCCGGGCGTTGCGCGGAAGACGGAAACACGACGATCGGCAACGCGGATTCAACACGCGCATCGGCACCGTGCTCGACGAATACCGTCTCGTTGACCGCGCACGGAATCGTCTCGCAGCGCCGGCACAGCCGGATCAAACGCGATGAAATCTCCGCACTCACGCCAATGCACGCGTGCGCGAAGCAGGCCATCGCCTTCGACACCGCCCGCATCCACAGCGGGCCGAGAATGTCGGTACCGTGGAACGTGATGACGATTCGCGCTCGCGTAAGCAAGCGAACCAGCGGCGCGGAGCACGCGCTCAGGCCGAAGTGGTAATGCACGATGTCGTATCGTCCCGCGCGCACCGCCTTCCAGACCTGCCCGATCGATCGCAGGTATTCGCCCTTGTCGCGATACCCTTCGATGACGAGCACGTCGACCGTGCAGGCGCCCGAACGCCGGAGCGCCTCGACCTGCTCGGTCACGAACGCGCCTTGCCACGGGCTCGCGCGGTTGCTGCCGACGTACATGTTCGTGACGACGAGAATTTTCATGAGCGAACCTCCATCGCACCGTTGCGAGACGCGCGGCCGGCCCCCGACCGCCCCCATGAAAACGCGTACATGGCCAGCAGTGCGGCAAATACGTAAGACGGCGACACAAACGCCATCGAGAAGATGTTGTCGAAACAGAACGCGCCGACGATGTAGAACCACACGGTCGGCTTGCGCCGCGCCTGCCCGTAAGCGACCACGAACACGAGCCACGCGATCGCGCCGAACACGCCCATCTCGACAAACAGGTGCGGATAGAACGTGTCGGTGGTCTTCAACAGGCCGCCGAGCCCGTACCAGTCGAAGTGATAAAGCGGATAGAGCGGCGACGAGAATTTCACCGAGGCCGGCCCCCCGAAGCTGCCCAGCCCCTCGCCGAGCAGATTGCCGTTGCGGATCGACTCGAACATCACGCGATAGGATTCGGCGCGCGCCGAATTGCCCGCGACGACATAAAACAGGATTTTCGCCATGCCGATCTTCAACAGCGAATCGAGCGCGCCCATCGCCATCAGCACGAGGATCGCGCCCGCCATGCCGGCCGCGGCCAGCCAGGCGCGTACGTCCCTGACGTTCCTCACGAACGGATAGAACGCCAGCGCCGCGAACAGCTTGAATGAGAAGCCGAGCAACCCGAAGAACAGGAAGCCCCACGACGCCATCGCCGCGCGGCGGCCGGACCAGTACCAGCGACACAGCAGGAATGCGCAGAGATTGATGAAGCTGAATTCCGAGAAGAATCCCATCCATCCCTGGGCGCGCAGGAACAGTCCGGAGTCGATCCGGACCGGCATGAACAGCGGCAGCCCGCTCGCGTACGAAGCATAGAAGTACAACTGGAACAGATCGTTGCTGACGACCACGCCGATGAACGTCCTGACCAGCACGTCGAGCCGATCGCGGTACGGGAAGATCGCCACCGTTATCGCAACCGGAAAGAGGAAGCGGACGAGTTCCTCGACGCCCGCCGCCGCGTTGAACGACAACAGCATCCCGATGCAAAGCGACACCGCGACAGGACACGCAACGACGGCCAGCCGGTGAAAGCGCGGACGCAGCAGGATCGCCGCGAACACCAGCGCGAACGCGCCCATCTTGACGGTCTGCGAGCGATCGTCGTCGAGCGTGAGCAACGTATCGCTGACGCAGAAGACGAAGTACGCCAGCGCCAGCAGGCCAGCGCCCAGGTCGGCGACCCGTGAGCGACGACCCGCCATCGTCGGGACTCGAATCGCGACGTTCATCGGCGCACTCCCGACGCGACCGGAACGTCCTCGGCGCTGATCGATGCCGCATACGCCGAACACACCCCCCGCGCATGCAAGACCACGATCCCGTTCCGAATCAGCGTGACAACCACGGCCGACACGAGCATGCAGAAGAAGCCGGCTTTGCCGCCGATCGCGATGCTGCCACCGAGCAGCGCGATGAACAGCGTCGACGTACCGACGTTGATCCGCGCGGTGGCGGCACTCTTCTCGAACGCCATCATCACGTTACTGCCGACCACGCCAAGCACCCCGGCCGCGCACTGAATCGCCAGCAATGCGCCGCCCGCGAGCGCCATGTATGCACCGTCGTCGTCGAACCCGTGGCGATAAGTCAGCCCCCCCACCACCGCCAGATTCACCACCAGCACGACCAGATTCGACAGATCGATGTTGCGCCGCATCGCGCCCAGCGTCGTATCGAGCGGCGCCTTGTCCTTCTTCCGCTTCACGAGATCGGGCAACTGCGCGATCGAGATGGCGCGCGGCAGCAGGTTGCCGACCGCCGTCACCGACGCGAACAGCGACAGCATCCCCGCGAACGACGCGCCGCACATCGCCTTGGCCGCCGGCACAATCACCAGCGTGATGCCACCGGACAGGAAATTGGTCAGCCCGAACTGCAGCCCCTTCATGTCGAGATGCGTCGAGAACGCACCACGCGCCGGCACACCGATCGCGACGAGCATCGTGACAGCCACAGCGATCAACACGACCGCCAGGCACAGCGACGCGGAATAGCCGTGACGCGTGCCGACCTGGAGCATCGCGCACGAACCCGCGATCAACAGGCAATCGAACACGATCGTGATCCGGTAGCGACGAGTCGACACGAAGAAATGTCGCGCGAGCTGATACACGGTCCAGCCCCACATCAGCGCGACCACGCCGCCGAGATCGAACGCGACGAGGCCGGTCACGGACACCAGCACGCACGCAAGCGTGGCGGCCACTGTCGTCCATCCCGCCATCGACACCAGCGAATAGAACGCGTCGCACGCCGCCTGCCTCCCGTCACTCGCCGGAACACGCACCAGGATCAGCGTCGCCCAGCCGATGGCGGTGAAGAAGCCGATCATCTGCGCGATCGACAGGTTGGACGCCGCATGCCCGAGTTCGTCCAGCGAATAGATCCGCTGGATGACCCAGAACGTCAGTACGCGATACAGGCCGGGCGCGCCCGTGCAGACGAGCGCCTCGAGACGGCCCAGCAGCTTTCCGGCATCGGCGTTCCGCATCATGACTCGCGCATCCCGCCCGTTACGCGCGCGCCAGCACGCCGCGCGTGTCGATCACGACCTTGGTCTGCAGCCGCATCGGGTCCATGCGACGGAACGGCGCGTGATCGACGAGGATGACGATCACGTCGGCTTCGGCGAGCGCGGTATGCAGATCGCACAGCCGCGCCTTCGCGTCGAGCGACGCCGGCAGCACGTCGACGTTCGGCTCGACGACCAGCAACATCGCGTCGGTATGCTCGGCCAGCGCCTCGACGATCTTCATCGCCGGGCTCTCGCGCAGATCGTCGATATCGGCCTTGAACGCCAAGCCGAGACACGCGATCACCGGCTCGCGGAACCGGCTCGCCGCGTGCCGCACGCGCTCGACCACGAAATGAGGCTTGTCGTCGTTCACATGGCGCGCGGTGCGGATCAGCCGCGCGTGCTCCGGCGCCGAATCGACGATGAACCACGGATCGACCGCGATGCAATGCCCGCCGACGCCCGGCCCCGGCTGCAGCACGCTGACGCGCGGATGGCGGTTCGCCAGCCGGATCAGTTCCCACACGTTGATGTCGAGCTGGTCGCAGATCACCGACAGCTCGTTCGCAAACGCGATATTCACGTCGCGGAATGCGTTCTCGGTGAGCTTGCACATTTCGGCCGTGCGCGCATCGGTCAGGATGCATTCGCCACGCACGAACACCGCATACAGCTCCTGCGCGCGCGTACCGCACTTGCGCGTCATCCCGCCGATCACGCGGTCGTTCTCCACGAGTTCACGCACCACGTGGCCCGGCAGCACGCGCTCCGGGCAATGCGCGATCCGGATGTCCGAACGCTCGCCGGCCTGCTGCGGGAACGTCAGGTCCGGGCGTTGCGCGGCCAGCCACGTCGCCATCCGTTCGGTCGCGCCGACCGGCGAAGTGGACTCCAGCACGACCAGGTCGCCCTTCTTCAACACCGGCGCGATCGACCGGCACGCTGCCTCGATGTAGCTCAGGTCAGGCTTGTTGCCGTCGGTAAATGGCGTGGGCACCGCGATCAGGAACGCATCGGCCGGCTCGGGCGTCGTCGTCGCACGCAGGTGGCCCTGCGTCACGGCCGCATGCACGAGCATATCGAGTTCGGGTTCGACGATGTGGATCCGGCCGCGATTGATCGTATCGACCGCATGCTGCGACACGTCGACGCCGATCACGCTTTTGCGACGTGCGGCAAAGGCCGCTGCGGTAGGCAGGCCGATATAGCCCAGCCCGATGACGGAAACGGTTTCGAATGACATGAATGAGGTTCTCCAGACGTCAGGGAATTCAGCAGAGCGAGCCGGCCAGATAGGCCGGCCCCTGCGTCAATGTCGGGGGCGACACGAGCAGATCGGCGATTCGCCCGCTCGCGCGGCCGTCGCCGTACGGGTTGTGCGCGCGGCTCATCGCACGATAGGCGCGGCCGTCCTCCCACAGCTCGACCACCGCGCCGACCAGCCGCTCGACCTCGGTGCCGACCAGCCGCACCGTGCCGGCGGAGACGGCTTCCGGCCGCTCGGTGGTGTCGCGCATCACGAGCACCGGCTTGCCGAGCGACGGCGCTTCTTCCTGGATCCCGCCGGAATCGGTCAGGATCAGCCATGCGCGGCCCATCAGATAGACGAACGGCAAATATTCCTGCGGCTCGATCAGCACGACGTTGTCGATGTCGCCGAGCAGCCGCATGACGGGTTCTCGCACGTTCGGATTCAGATGCATCGGATAGACGATGCGGCACTCCGGATAGCGCTTCGCGATCGTCGCGATCGCCTCGCAGATCTGCTCGAAGCCGCGACCGAAGTTCTCACGACGATGGCCGGTGACGAGAATCATGCGTCGCGCATCGTCGACGAACGGGAACCGCTCGCGCATCTGCTGCACCAGCACCCGGTCGCGCGTCAGGCGTTGGGTGACCGTCAGCAACGCGTCGATCACCGTGTTGCCGGTCACGTGGACCCGGCCGGCCTCGACGCCTTCGGCGAGCAGGTTCGCGCGCGACGTTTCGGTCGGCGCGAAGTGATGCAGCGCGAGCGCGCCCGTCACCCGGCGGTTCGCCTCCTCCGGCCACGGCGAATACAGGTTGCCGGTACGCAGGCCGGCTTCCACGTGCCCGACCGGGATGCGCCGGTAGTAAGCCGCGAGCGTCGCGCCGAGCGTGGTGGTGGTATCGCCGTGCACGAGCACGAGATCGGGCCGGAACGCCTCCAGCACCGGGTCGAGCGCATTGAGGATGTGCCCGGTCAGGCCACCGAGCGTCTGCCCGGCGCGCATCAGGTCGAGATCGACATCCGGCACGATGCCGAACAGGTCGAGCACCTGGTCCAGCATCTGGCGATGCTGGGCGGTCACGCAGACGCCGCAGCGCACGCCTTTGCGCGCCCGCAACGCATGGACGAGCGGCGCCATCTTGATGGCTTCCGGACGGGTGCCGAAAGTAACGAGAATGTTTTCGTAGCGGTGGGTCATCGGATTCTCCGTCGGCGGATCACGCGCGATCTGGCGCGGTGGGCGAATCGGCGCCGTCATACGCATAAGCGCCGTAGTTGCCGTACTGTGCGGAGCGCAGCCCCGGCCGGAAGCCGTTGAACACGACGGCCGTCGTGCGCACGCCAACGCGCTCGATCCGTTTCGCCGATTCGAGCAGCTCGCCCGTGGTCGTCACACCGGAGCGCGCGACGAACAGGATCGTGTCCGCTTGCGCGGCCAGCACGGTTGCGTCCGTCACCGGCAACAACGGCGGCGCGTCGAGCAGTACGACGCCGTAATCGCGACCCACGTGCGTCAGCAATGCCGCCAGCCGATCGGCCGACAGCAGCTCGACCGGCCGGTCGGAACGCGGCCCAGCCGGCAGCAGATCAACGTTCGGCGCGATGTCGCGCACGATGGCGTCGTCGACTGCCACGCCGCCGCGAAGAAGGGTCGACAGGCCGATATCCGGGCGCACGCCGAAGCGCTTCGCCAGCTCCCCGCGTCGCAGGTCGCCATCGACCAGCAACACGCGCTGGCCCGACTGTCCGAGCAACGCGGCGACGTTGGCCGACACGAACGATTTCCCGACGCCCGCGGAAGGCCCCGTGATCAGCACGCGGTTGCCGTCGGGCCAGTCCATCAACTGGAACCGCAGCGCCGTGCACAGGCTGTGCAGCGCCTCCACCGCCGGTTCGTTCGGCCGTGCCAGCGACAGGATCGGCGCGCCGCCATGCGCGGCGACGGCGCGCTGCGCGAGCCGGCGCTGGGCGGCGCTGTGCGGAATCGTCGCCATCACGTTCAGGCCCGTGTCGCGCTCGATCTCGGCCGGATCGGTAACGCGCCCGAACAGCACCGCGCGGCCGATGACGCCGCACGTACCGAGCACGAGGCCCACCAGCGCGGCAATCACCGTGACCAGTATCGGCTTCGGCCGCACGGGCTCGTCCGGTACGATCGCGCGATCGATCACGCGGACGTTGCCGATCTTGCTGGCGGTCGCGACGCGAAGCTGCTGGATGCTGTTCAGCAGGCCGACGTAGATCTCGGTTTGCACGGTCACGTCGCGGCGCAGCCGTACGACGTTGCGCTGCGCGTCAGGCAAGCGCCGGATCGCCTCGTTGACCGTCCCGATCTGCGCGCGGGCCGCGGCGATCTGTCGGTCGACCGCGGTGAGCTCCGGGTGCGCCGGCGTCAACGTCGACGCGAGCGCGAGCCGCTTCTGCTCGAGTTCGAACAGCGACGTCTGCACGGCCGTCGATTGCGTCAGCATCGCCTTCGCCTGTTCGGTCAGATCGACGATTTCATGGCGGGCCTGGTACGCATTGAGACGATCCTCCGCCGTACGCAACTGACGCTCCACCGTCGGCACCTGATCGCTCAGGAACGCCAGCGACTTCTCGGCGGTCGCCGCCTTGCGGTTCGCGTTCTGCTGTACGTAGTTGTCGGCGATCCCGTTCAGCACGGCCGCCGCGCGCACCGGGTCATGGCTTTCGTACGACACGCCGATCACGCCGGACTGATCCTTGCCGCGATTCGCGATGGTCAGCTTCTTCTGTAGGTCGGTGAGCACGACCTGCTTCGACTCGGCCTTCACGACGAACTGCGCCCCGGCCGCGGCTTCGATGCCGGCGACCTGCAGCGTCACGTCGCCGGCGGCCGTCTTCACGCGCAGCGGCTCGCCGATCTCGCCTTCCACATCGTGGTCGAGATCGTTGCCGGACAGCCGGTAGCGACCGTCGCCCAGCAACGTGACGATGAACGGGTGTTCGTGGAAGTCGCGCGGCACGTCGAACGCGGTCACGTCGATGTGCTCCTTGCCCCAGACGAAGCCGCCGAGCCCGAACAGGCCGGGCGTCGACAGCCCGCGATTGAAGCGCGCGATCGCGGCCCCGATCACCGGCACGCGGCGCGGCCGCGCGTCGATATGCAGGCGCTGGCCGTCGACGACCGGTTCGGTCACGAGCCGCGAGCGCAGGATTTCCATTTCGCCGTCGTCGGTCGACTTCACGTCGAACAGCGCGCCGAGCCCGCCGACGAGCCCGCCTTCCGCCATGCTGCGCAGGTCGGAGCCGCCGCTTTCCACCTGCACGGCAATGTCGGCCTTGTAGACCGGCTTCGCGACGAGCGCATACGTGCCGCCGAGCGCGGTACACGCCGCGGTGACCGCGGCGATGCGGCCGGCGTGCGCGATCAGCACGTCGAGGATGCCTCGCACATCGAGCTCGTCGGCATCGGGTGCAGGGGGCCGACCTGGGGTGGTTACGTTCATCTGAGGCTCACTTCAAGTATTCCGGCGCATCCGCGTCGGCATCCGGACATCGCGGCCGGTTCGATTCGACGCGGGCGATTCGGGCAGCCCAGTCGACGACGCCGTGCTCGATCAGCTTCATCGCGTAGTCGTACACATGACGGCTTCGGCGGTACGGGTCGGGAACGTCGGTCTGGTAACGCTCGGCGACGCGATACACGCGGCCGCGCGTCATCGGGTAGGCGCGCTCGATCAGATGGCGCTGCGCGGTCTCCATCACGAGAATCACGTCGGCCCACCGGCAGATGCCGGCGTCGACGCGTCGGGCCCGGTGCGGCGACAGGTCGAGGCCGCGCGCGGCCAGCAATTCATTCATCACCGGATCGATCGGTGTTCCGTCGATCGCCGCGATGCCAGCCGACTCGATCGTGCGGCAGGGCAACGCGCGCGACAGCAGTGCCTGCGCAGCCGGGCTGCGGCAGACGTTGCCGGTACACACCACCAGGATCCGCTTCATCATTTCGTGACGATCGCGGCGGTCAGGCCCGCGTTGATGGCTGGCAGCAGTTGCGCGAGCACGCGGCCGAAGCGCGCGAGCTTCGTGCTGTCGACGTACACGACGTCGCGCGGCTGCAGCTCGAATTCGTTGGCCAGCACCATCGACACCGGCGAGCGCCCGTCCAGATGAAATACCTGCGCCTGCCGGTCTGCCCCGGCGCGAATCACGTAGGTTTGCTTCGGATCGGCCGTACCCTGATTGACGCTGCCGGCCTGCGACAGCGCATCGGCCAGCGTGAGCCGGCCGTTGCGCAGCGGCAGCGCCGTGGTCGGCCGGTTGACCTCGCCCATCACGTACACGCCGAACTGGTCCCGCGCGCCGACCTGCAGCAAATCGCCGTGGAGCAACACGATGCGCGACGGATCGAGACGCTCGCGAATCAGCCCCGGCAGATCGACCGGATAGGCGACACCCCCGCGCACGAGGGTCATGCGGCTCTGGTCCGCACCGGCCGTGAAGCCGCCCGCGCGTGTGACGGCTTCGAGCAGCGTCATCGGCGTGTCGTTGAGCGCTTGCGCGCCCGGCGCATGGACTTCGCCGTCGATATAGACGCGATTAGCGCGATACGACGCGACGCGCACCGTCACTTGCGGCGCGACGAACCATTTCGACAACCGCGCGCGCAGCGCGGCCTGAATCTCGCTCGTGCTCATGCCCGCGACATGCAGTTCGCCTGCATACGGAAACGCCAGATTGCCGGCCTGATCGACGACGAAGCCCGTCGGCGGATCGGCGGGACGGACCGTCTGGTTGCCCGGATTGCCCTGTGCCGCAGCCAGTTCGGGGTGATCCCACACGGTGATCTGCAACACGTCGCCCGCATCGATCGCGTACGGCGCCGGCGCCGCAAACAGCGCGGCGCGCGTGCGTTCTTCCTGTGCGCGGGCATCGCGCCGCTGGGCCGCGATCAGCGCGCCGTCGATTGCACCGATCGGCACCGACGCCGCGTCACCCGAGACGGAGGCTTGCTGAGGCTGACCGAGCGACGTTGCATCGATGCGACGCATCGCCACCGTCAGGCCGTCGTCGCGCGTCTGCGTCGCGATGCCGCCGTCGTGCGGCGCATCGTTCGCGAAATTCATGTGCATGCCCGGCTCGACCGCGCAAGCGGACAACAGCACGACGGGCAAGACCGTCAGCGCCGTTCGCGAGCGTTGCGCCCAGGAGCGGGACCGTTTTCCAGTTTCCATTCGTGTTTTCTAAGCCGCGTGCGTCGACGCGTCGTTCAATAAGCGTTGCGATGCGTGAATCCGCACGTCACGGTCGCGGCGACGATCCGCATATCCAGCCCAAACGACCAGTTGTTCAGGTAATAGAGATCGTGTTCGACCCGCTGCTGCATCTTCTCGACACGATCCGTCTCGCCGCGATGCCCGTTGACCTGCGCCCAGCCGGTAATGCCCGGCTTGATTCGGTAGCGCTGGATGTAGCCGTCGACCCGATGCTGGTAGAAACGGTCGTGCTCCACCGCGTGCGGGCGCGGGCCGACCACCGACATGTCGCCCTTCAGCACGTTCAGGAACTGCGGCAACTCGTCGAGGCTCGTCCGCCGCAGCAGCGCGCCGACGCGCGTGATGCGCGGATCGCCGCGCGTCGCCTGACGCACTTCGCCCGGCACGTCGGTGTCATGCTCGCGCATCGTCCTGAACTTGTAGATCGTGAAGATGCGCCCGTACGCGCCGCGGCGCTGCTGCCGGAACAGCACCGGCCCCGGCGACGAACACTTCACCGCGAGCGCGATCGCCGCCATCAGCGGCGCGATCGCGATCAGTGCAAGCCCCGCGAAAATGCGATCGAACACGGCCTTGCCCGCCAGCGCCCGCGCCGACAACGGCGCCGCCACGAGATCAAGCGCGCGGCCGCGAATCGCGCGGCGCGGATGGAGCGGCGTCAGCTCCGCAAGGTCCGGCATGAACCGGATATCGACGAGATCCTTATCGAACGCACGAACGATCGCGCCGATGCGGTCGGCCTCCGACAGCGGCAGCACGATCCAGATTTCCCCGACGTGCGCGCGGCGCACGCAGTCGACGAACCGGTCGAGATCGGCATGCACTTCAAACTTGTCCGCATCGCGTGCGGGTGCGCCGGACATGTCGAAGATCGCAGCCACCTGAAACGGCGCCCCGTCCTCGTGCGCATCGCGACTCGCCAGCGCCAGGCATCGTTCGCGATACCCGACGAGCGCGACAAGCTTGCGCCCGGCGTCGTGCACGGCGCCGCGGACGCCCAGCCATTGCCGCACTGCGTGCGATGCGACGAGCGCGACCGTCGACAACGCGAACCAGCCGATCACCCAGCCGGGCGCCGCACCGGATTGCCAGTCGAGTGCCGTAACGGACATCACGCCGACGCATAGAGCAACGGCAAGGCCGGCCGGGACCCGCCACATGCGACGCCAAGACATGCGACGTTCGCGATTGCCGTACAGGCCGATCAACGGAAACAGGACCAGCGCGCTTGCGATCGAAATGGCGACCAGCGCGGCGTCGGCCGCGGTCCACGGTGCCCCGTCGAACCAGCGCTTCGCGGCCCATGCCGCGGCGACGAGCAGGCCGCCATCCGCCAGCCGAAACCAGGAAATCTTCCCGCGAATAACGAATGCGTAATCAACCGAGTCGAACGAATGCATACCTGAGCGATCACCCGTCGAAATCGAACGACGGCGGGACGGCAGCGAGCATTTACGCCATGCGGTCGCGCCGACACGGAACGATTGTCAAATCGACGAAGGGTCTATCCTGTTATTTAGAAATACGAAGCACGTGTTATGACGAAAAACGTCTAAAACGTCACAAACCATTAAATATCCGATTTAAACAACACCACTCCCCGACACAAAAACCGAGATGCGCATAACTTGTTTATCGAGCGCATCAAATCAAATCAGCGCAAGCCCGTATATTGCCATCGCGAAAGCGTATTTTTAATCGGACACGTCCTAAAGAAATTGGGATTAGCCCATTTTTAGTACTATTCTCGATGCAGTCGTCGCACCTACCGAAAGAACCACGCCCGGTCAATCCGTTACGCGGCCGGCACCATTAGACCGCGACCGGTCCATCCCATCGATTTTCTCCTCCTTCTGACAGACCCGCGCATGACGTCACCGCGCATTTCGCAAAAATCATGCAAGACAGAGCGATTTCACCCACGCGCTCGTACTTGTTCAATATCCACGACCGCAACCCTTTCGTAATATCCCCGGCATTCCCAACGGATCGACTCCAAAGCTTGAGACAGATCCACCATTATTTCTCCGGGGTGAGATATTCCTATCATCCGTCGCACGCAAGCGTCGGTGGTCGTCGGCGCATCGACAGTCGCCTCCTGCATGTCTGCGAGCCAGCAGTCCACGTCGCACGTCGCCCGTGCGCGCTCCCACGCGGTGCCGGCCGGGGCGCGCGCCCTGCGCGAGGCTCTCCGGCGAACCGGCTACCTCGCCGCCGCATGGCTCCTTCCCGGTTTCGGTCTCGCGCATGCGCAGGTACCCAGCGCCGGGCAATCGATTCGTGACATCGAAGCCGTGCGTCCGTCCCTGCCTGCCGCCACGCGTCCGGACATCGACATTGCGCCCGCCGAACCCGCGCCGGCGACCGAAGACAGCGCGGGCCCACGCGTCGCGGTCCGTGCATTCGTCATCGAAGGCAACACGGCGATTCCCGCGGCACGGCTCGATGCGTTGCTGGCCGACCTCGCGGGCCGCGAACTCGGCTTCGGCGAACTGCAACAGGCCGCGAGCCGGATCACGGCCTACTATCGCCAGCGAGGCTACGTCCTCGCGCGCGCCTATCTGCCGCGCCAGGACATCGAAGACGGCGTCGTTCGCATCGCCGTCGTCGAAGGCCGCTACGGGCATATCGAGCTGCACAACCCGTCGCGGGTGATCGACCGCGCGTTGCGCCAGCCCTTCGCGGCGCTGCATCCGGGCGACATCGTCCACGGCGGGAACCTCGAGCGCAGCCTCATGCTGCTCGACGACATGCCCGGCGTCGAAGCGAAGGGCACGCTGCGGCCCGGCGCCGAACCCGGTACGACCGACCTCGTGATCGACGCCGAGCCCGGCCCGCTCGCGAACGGCTCGCTCGAAGTCGACAACTTCGGCGATCCGCTGACCGGCCGCTACCGTGCGACCGGCAGCGTCGATGTCAATGCGCCGCTGCGTGTCGGCGATCGCTTTTCGGTGCGTGGCCTGACGAGCGACACGCATCAACGCTACTACCGCACCGCCTACCAGGTCCCGATCGGCCCTGCGGCGACGCGCGTCGGCGTCGCCTATTCCGACATGCATTACCGCGTCGGCGGAGGCCTGGCGGATCTCGGCTATCGCGGCAGCGCCGACGTTCGCTCCGCTTTCGTCACCCAGCCGCTGGTACGTAGCCGGAAGGCCCGTCTCGATGCGCTGCTCACCTACGAAAACAAGCATCTGCGCGATATTTACAGTGCCTTGGAGATCGACAACGGCAAGCAAGTCGACTTGTGGACTTTCGGCGTGAGCGGCAACAGCCAGGACGACCTCGGCGGCGGCGGCCGCAACGGCTTCTCGGCCACCATCGGCATCGGCCGTCTGCGCGGCAACGACGCAATGGGCCTGAACCGCGTCGCCCATACGCACGGCCGCTTCACCAAGCTGAACGTCAGCGCGTTGCGGCTGCAAGCGCTCGGCGCCCGCTTGCAGCTCTATACGCAATTCAGCGCGCAACTGGCGTCGCGCAATCTCGACTCTTCCGAAAAATTCAGCCTCGGCGGCCCGTACGGCGTGCGTGCTTACGCACTCGGCGCCGGCAACGGCGATCAGGGCTGGCAGTCCAGCGCCGAATTGCGCTACCTCGCCGCACCGGGCTGGCAGGTCAGCACGTTCGTCGACACCGGCCGCGTGCAGCTCACCAAGCAGCCGTGGTCGCGCGAGCGCAACACGGTGCAGTTGTCGTCGGTCGGCGTCGGCGCGAGCTGGTTCGGCACGCGCCGGCAAATCAGCATGACCGCCGCCTTCCCGATCGGCCATGCCGACGCGGTTGCGTCGGCCACACGATCGCCGAGTGTCTGGTTACAGGCCGCCCAGTATTTCTGAGCGGCGTCGAATGTACGGACCGACGGTGCCAGCCGGTCCGCACGTAGCACGGGCGGCATGGCCGCCCGCCACCCGGAAGCGCGCATGTCACGCGCTTTCGACTTCTCCGTTTCGTTAGGTATACGTACCGATACGAAACGATTTTCCGTTCTTACCCAGAGGGATAACCATCATATGAACAAGACCTACGCACTGGTCTGGAACCAGACCCAGGGATGCTGGAGCGCCGTCGGGGAAACCGCGCGCCGGCACGGCAAATCGGCAGGCGGCAAGCGTCTCGCCGCAGCAGCCGTCTCGCTGCTCGGCTTCGCCTCGGTGCCCGCCTTCGCACTGCCTACCGGCGAAGCGATCACCGCCGGCAAGGCCGATATCGCCCGTGAAGCCGACGGCAAGTCGATGTCCGTCATCCAGCATACCGACAAACTCGTCACGAACTGGCAGACGTTCGACGTCGCGACCGGTGAACGCGTCGCGTTCAAGCAGCCCGGCAGCCAGTCCATCGCGCTGAACCGTGTGATCGGCAACAACGGCAGCCAGATTCACGGCAACATCGACGCGAACGGCAAGGTGTTCCTCGTGAACCCGAACGGCGTGCTGTTCGGCTCCGGCGCGCAGATCAACGTCGGCGGTCTCGTCGCGTCGACGCAGAACCTCACCGACGCCGATTTCCTCGCCGGCAACTATCGCTTCGCCGGTCAATCGAACGCGTCGATCGTCAACGACGGCAAGATCACCGCCGCCGACGGCGGCAGCGTCGCGCTGCTCGGTGCGCGCGTGTCGAACAACGGCGTGATCCAGGCCAAAATGGGCCGCGTCGCGCTCGGCGCCGGCAATGCGTTCAACGTCAACTTCGACGGCAGCGACCTGCTGAGCCTGCAGGTCGAAGAGGGTGCGGTCGACGCGCAGGCCACCAACGGCGGTCTGCTGAAGGCCGACGGCGGCGAGGTGCTGATGTCGGCCCGCGCGGCCGGCGACCTGCTGAACGCGGTCGTCAACAACACCGGCACGATCGAGGCGAAAGGCCTCGTCGGGCGCGGCGGCAAGATCACGCTCGACGGCGGCGCCGTCAACGTTGCCGGCAAGCTCGATGCGAGCGCTGTGTCTGGCGCGGGCGGCGACGTGATCACGCGCGGCGAACAGGTCAACGTCGCCACCGGCACGCGCGTCGATACGCGCGGCGCAAACGGCCAGACCGGCACCTGGAAGATCGAGGCGGCGAATGCCGGCGTCCTGGCCGACCCGGTCGCGGCCAAGACGCGAGGCTTCAACGGCAACATCAACGTCAATGGCAACACGGTCACCAGCCCGGGCACGGGGAGCGGTACCGGCAGCCCGGACGGCGGTCGTTCGATCAGCGCGGGCACGCTCGGGCAGAACCTCGAGACGACCCACGTCGAACTGGTCAATACCAAGCACGATCTGACGGTGAGCGGTCCCGTCGCATGGTCCAGCGACAACGCGCTCAAGCTGGCCGCGAAGCAAGGCAGCGTCAACCTGCAGCAGTCGCTGTCCGCCACCGGCGCGAAGGCGAGCCTGATCGTCGACGCGGCCAACGGAATCCGCGTGAACGACGCAGTCAAGCTGACGGGCCGCAACGCCCATCTGGAACTCAACGCCACAAACGGTCATACGTTCGCGGGCGACAAGGCCGTGGTTACGCTGTCGGGCGAGAACGCGTCGTACAGCGCGAACGGCGACGCGTATCAGGTGCTGCACACGCTCGCCGACCTGCGCAACGTTGACGCCAACCTGAAGGGCCGTTACGTGCTGGGCAACGGGATCGACGGCGCGAAGACGGTCTTCCAGAGCATCGGTGGCGGTCTCTCGTTCACCGGTGTATTCGACGGCCTCGGCAACACGATCAGCCAGCTGACCGTTGCGAACGTGGCCCATACCGCCGTCGGCCTGTTCGGTGTGAACGTCGGGCGTATCGCGAACCTCGGCCTGTCGGATATTCGCGTGCCCGTCAGCAGCGGCAAGTACGGTGTTCCGACATCCGCCGGCGCGCTCGTCGGCATGAACATCGGCACGATCTCCAACGTGACGGCACGCAACGTGATCGTCAACGTGAAGGGACAAGCGAACGTCGGCGGTCTCGTCGGCGCGAACTACGGCGGCACGATCGAGCAGGCAAAGGTGTCCGGTCGCGTCGAAGGCGATCGCAATGTGCTGTCGATCGGTGGTCTCGTCGGCGAGAACCGGACGCGACTGGACAACCCGCAGATCGTGGCGACGATCCGCGACAGCCGCGCCGACGTGGTGGTGAGCGCAATGCATGACGGCGCCGCCGGCGGGCTGGTCGGCGTCAACACGGGCCGGATCGAACGCTCGTCGAGCGCAGGCAACGTGGCCGCGACGGGCAACGCGTCGATCGCGGGCGGCCTAGTCGGCATCAACGACGATAACGGCGTCATCGACGACTCGTCGTCGTCCACCAGCGTGATGGCTCGCCAGAACGCGGTGGCCGGCGGTCTCGTCGGGATCAACGCGGCCACCGTGTCCGCATCGCGCATGAACGGGAAGGTGACGGTCGGCGACCGCGGCATCGCGGGCGGCCTGGTCGGGGTGAACAACGGTGACATCGCCGGATCGACGGCCAACGGCGACGTGGTCGCCACCACGTTCGGCACGGCCGGTGGCCTGGTCGGCTCGAACAGCGGCAGCGTTCGCGATTCGCATGCGAACGGCAAGGTCACGGCCGGCATCGAGGGTCAGGCGGGCGGGCTCGTCGGCCGCAACACCGGAACCGTCGCCAACTCCCACGCAACGGGCATCGTGAAGGCGGGCGACCTGTCGCTGGCCGGCGGCCTGGTCGGTGTCAACGACCGCGGCAGCATCACCGGATCGAGCGCCTCGGGCAGCGTCGAAGCCGGGGCGAACAGCAGCGTCGGCGGTCTCGTCGGGCGGCTGACGGGCAAGATCGATCGGTCGCACGCGACGGGTTCGGTGAAGGGCGGCGACTACAGCTTCGCCGGCGGCCTCGTCGGCAACGCCGGCGGCACCATCAACGCATCGTCGTCGAGCGGCACGGTGTCCGGTGGCCGGTTCGCGAAGCTGGGCGGGCTCGCCGGCGGCAACTTCGGGTTCATCTATGGCTCGTCGACCACCAGCCACGTCGACGTCAAGGCCGGCTACGGGCAGATCCATGGTCCGCTGGTCGGTCTGAACTATGGGACGGTGAAGCCCTGAACGTTGCGGGCAAGACCTCGGCGTCATCGGCTTGAAGCGATGACCGGAGGTCTCGATATGCAGAAGCCTGCTTGATCGCGTAGCCAGTGGTCTTCGGGCCGCTGGCTACGCGGCGGGCGAATCGGGCAACCGGTCCGCCCGTCCACCGGAAGGTGGGTGAACAGCAAACGATGACCGGACCAATGAGCGCTGATCTCTGTGCTGCACAGGGCTCGGCGCCTTTCTTGATCTTGATGGGTTGGTGATCCGGTGGCGAATGTCTCGATGCAGAACATGCTGAAGCTGCACGGTCTTGCGTGCTGACTTCTCGTCGCGATCGCTCATGAAAAACACCCTGAAAGCTCGGATAGCGATCCGGCGTCCAGGGTGCAGTTTCAGTCAGTCAACGTTTTCGAGCTTCAAAGGTGCAAAGCTGACGCCGCTTGCCCCATCAGTTGTATTCGATCACGAAGTTCATCACGGCGTCGGCTTCTCCCGGCTTGATCGTGCCGCTCGTCGGCGCATATTTCGCGGTGCCCGAGAAGCGATACATCTCCCCTTCGGGTTCGGACCGGTTCCATTTCAACGGCAGCGCGCGGGCCTTGCTGAACGGCAACTTGACGCCGCTGTCGTTGACCAGCGCGATGCCCATTCCGGTAGCGGCGTTCGTACCGGTGCTGGACAGGCGCAACAGGCCGTCGGACACCGCGTTGCCCTCGAAGTAGACGCGAACTGAACCACCGGCCGCATTGGGCTTGAGGCCAAGGCAGCGCACGTCGAAGCCGAATGGATGCTCCGTCGCCGTCCCTCGCTTGATGCGCTCGATCTGCTCTTGCCCCATCTGAACCGTGACGGCCTTGTCCACGACCGAACAGCTTTCGAAGTACACGTCATTGACGATATTGACGCGGGCCGGACCGACGTTCAAAGTAACCTTCGGCAAACCGGGCGCATCGAGCGATGCCTTGAACGAGATTTCCTGTTCTCCGGAAACGACACCCACGCCGATACGAACAAAAACGAGGGAAAGGTTAGGAAAGTTTGAATGTTCGGAATTGGGACCGCTTTGGAAACTGAACGGAAGATACTCGATCGCCGCATTGTCGTACCGTTGCATCGCGAGCGTGACACCAATACCGGGAATACTCGTTTTCCATACGTTGGGGTAGCCGGACGGCGCAAGATTCGACGTATCGAGACGATAGTTCACGAAGTCGTTATCGCATATGTAGTATTTGTCTGCCGGCAGTAAATTGGGCGCGAGTTTCATAATGGCCATCCTCTGCCCGACGGGCACTCGCTGCAACGTAATGCTTCGGCTCGGCATCACCGTATACGATGTGCTGTGGGCCCCGTTTGGGCTGCTCCATTTGCAGATCGCCTGGGCCGTGCCGTGCAAACCCATCGCGAGCAACATTCCGACGCCGATATGTCGGAGCAAAGGTACGAAGTTTTTCATTAGTGCTTTATCCACTGAAGGAACATCGAAATCGATGTTCAATACGCCATGTGCCGGCGGGTCAAGCTGATTGACCGATGCAACGCTGCTTTGCCATCAAAGCATGCGTTTTCAACCGGGATCACCGCCCTGCCATCTTGCAAGTCATCGCGACGCGCTCGTATGCAACCGTCTTCTTCCGCTCCGGCAACGCATAGCCGCCGTCGCACGAACCCTCGCTCCAGCGAATCGACAGGCGTCCCTGGTCCTTGATGCCGAACACCAGCACGCGCGAAGCATCGTCGACCATGCCGAGCACCTTGCCGCTTTCGTCGTAAGCGGTTGCCCCGAACGGCACGTTGCCACCGTCCGACGTCTTGATGTCGAGCTGGATTCGGCGGCCCGTTTCGGCCGCGAACTTCGCCTTCACGATCGCGCCGCGCGTCGGCACCACCGATTTCGAGTTGTCGGTCAGGTCGGTATCGAAACCGAGACTTTCGGTATCGATGTTCAGCCAGTTGTAGCGATACGGCTGCGCATACGGCAGGATCGCGTAGCCGCGACGGTCGGTGCTGATGCTCGTCGACGACGTGAATCGCGCACCGCGCACGCCCGCCACTTCGGCGATCGCGAACGTCTCGCCGACCGTCTGGCCCAGCGTAATCCCGCCACCGTGTGCAACCACGGACCCCGCCATACCGACGTCCACGTGCTTGCCGTGGCCGGACTGCGTGTAGTTCGTCGTCAGCTTGGCGAGCGGCGTATCCCAGCCGAGGCCGACGCCGCCCGATCCCCCCGCATTCTTGCGGTAGTCGCCCTGTACCGAATAGTTGACCGTGTTCGAATCGTTCAGGAAGCCGTTCACGCCCACCTGGGAACTCACGTCGCCGCTCGTCGACGCAACGGTGTTCGCAAACATGCGGTGCGAGCGGGTGCCGCCGCCGATCGGGATGCTGATCGATGCGGTGAACTGCGTATCGGATCGGCCGAACGGGCCCGATTCCCGCGTGTGCGCCGCCGCGATGCTGTAGCTGAAATTCTTCAGCGCGCCGCTGTAGCCGATCTGGATGTTGCGGCTGGAGCCACCCTGGTTCCAGTAGCTCGTATCGCCGATGCTCGCGTACAGCGAACCGCTCGAGCCCAGCGACTGATTGACGTTCAGGTCGACGCGGCTCTTCTGACGACGATATCCGGCGCCCCACTGGCGATCGAGATCGTCGACGTGCTGGCTGAACGTGCGATAGCCGTCGGTCGAATAGCGATAGCCGACCATCGTGAAGGTCGTCTCGGTCGCCGACAGCGTCTTCGAATACAGGAACCGGAAGCTTTGGCCGCTAGCCTTGCGGCCGGTCACGTTCGACTGGCTGTGCGTGATATCGAACGACACGCCGCCCAGTCGCGAGTTATAGCCGACCCCGAATGCAATCGCCGCGTAGCGATCGGAGCCGATGAAGCCGCCGTAGCCGGTCAGGTTGTCGGACACGCCATAGATCAGCGTGCCCTGCGCGAACTTCGGCCGCGACTGACTGTAGCCGCGATACTGGCCTGCCGAGAATGCATAACGCATCGTCCCGCGACGGATCATCACCGGCAGGTACGAATACGATTGCCGGTACGTGCGCACGCTGCCGTCGGACTCGATGATCCGGATCTCGAGGTCGCCGTTCGAGCCGCTCGGGTAAATGTCCCGGAACTCGAACGCGCCCGGCGTCACGGACGTCGAATAGATCACGTAGCCGTTCTGCCGAACCTCGACCACCGCATTGCTCTGCGCGATACCGCGCACGACCGGCGCATAGCCGACTTCGTTGTCGGGCAGCATCCCCGTATCGGAGCTGACCTGCACGCCGAGAAACCGCACGCTGTCGAAGATCTCGCCGGACGAATACACTTCGCCCGCCGAGAGCCGCCCCTTGATGCGCTGGAGATCGCGCTCGACGTAGCTGCGGTTCGCCGAGATATCCGACGGGCTGCCGCGCCGCCATGACAGCGCGGATTCGTTCCGCAGCCGCCACGCGCCGATGTTCAAGCCGTTACGCAACCCGAGGTAGGCGTAGTCGCTGCGATAACCGGAATCGGTATCGTGACTGAAGTTCGCCTGGTAATTCGAATAAGCGGCGGTTATGCCTTCGTCCCACATCGACGGATCGACGTAGCCGCGCGTTTGCGCCGGCGCGTAAATCTGCGGCACGCTGACATCGAGCGTCAGCGTCCCCACGTCGAAGCTCGTCGACGCGCCGTCCACCACCGCCGCCAGGTCGAGCGGCGCATCGTCGGCCAGCCCCGGCTCCAGCTTCTGCTCCCGCTCGAGACGCTTCACGTCCACCCCGAGCGTTTTCAGCAAACCATAGGTGATGACGGGCCGCACGTCGCCCGCCGCGCCGGACTTGAACTGGATCGGCTCGCGCTTCGTGCGCCGCTGGTTCAGCGACACGTCGACATCGTAGATGCCCGGTGCTACCGCGCTGCCGCGCTCGAAATACGAAAGCTCGACGGGACCGTCCCCCTTCTTGAGGAACATCTCGTTGAATTCTGCAGCTTGTGCGCCGATAGGCGCCACGGCGGCGCCAAGCGCCATCAGACAGGACGCGCGCTGGCAAGCCTCTACGATTTTCTTGACAGTTGTTTTCATGTCTTGATTGCGCGCCCTTTATGATTTTTTTAATCAGTACAACGTATTTGCAAAAACTGATCCCGACGACCGGCCTGGACCACAGGCTCCGTTATTGACTCACGTCCGATTGCGTGTCGACCGACGCACCGAAGTCGTTGATCGACGTGAATTCGATCTTCGCGCCTGCCGGCATCGATTTACCGGAGAAGTCTTTGATCGCCAGACGCTTCGACGATTTCGGCGCGATCATCTCGGTCGCGACCGGGTAACTGCTTGCGCCGGCCTTGAGATTCGCGTGACCGAGCGACACGAAATACGGCGTGTCGTTGGCGACGTCCAGCGCCGGCTTGCCGCCCGCTTCACTCCAGTGCCACTTCAATCGACCCGGCGCATCCTCGGGTTTATCGGCCAGATCGGCCGGCCGATAAAACATCTTGATCCGCTGCCGGACCGCAATCTGCAGCGAGTTGTCGTCCTTCGGCTTTTGCGGGATTTCCTGCACGCTCAGCCAGAACACCGATTCGCGATCGGCCGCGAGCCCTTCGCCCGCATAGAAAATTCGCAGCATCTGCTGCTTGTCGCCGCCGAGAAGGCTCAGCGACGGTGTAATCGCAAAGGGCAAGTCGCCCTTCGTGCCGTCCGGCAATTCGATCCAGGACTGGATCATCACATCGTCCTTCGACTGATTCTTGACGATGAGCGATGCTTCCTTGCTCTTGGCCGGATAGATCACGCGCGTGCCGGACAAGGAAATGCCGGCATGCGACGAAAGGGACAGGAACAACATCGAGCCGGCCGCGACCAGCCCGGCAATGAGCTTTTTCTTCATGGCGGATTTGAATCTGGAGGCGGCAGCGAAATGGCACGACGTGCCATTTCGCCGCTCGATTGACGGAGACTTACTCGTACGACAGCGTGAACGGCAGCGTGCCGTTGGCCGTACCAGCCGCGACCTTTTCGCCGTTTGCAACGTAACCCGCACGCATGTTCAGCGACGCGGTGTAAGTCGGCGCTTCTGCCGTGCCGCCCTTCACCAGCGAGCCATTGATCGTCTCGTTCGCCGCCAGGTTCAGCAACGCGTTGTCGTCGCTGTACAGACCGATACCGACGCCCGTTGCCGAACCCGAGATCTTCAGCAGCTTGTTGTTCTTGCCGTCGATGCCCGAGCCGGCCAGCGGGTCGAACTTCATCTTCACGAGCGTCAGGTCGGTTGCGGTGTTGCCGCAGTCGAGGTTCAGGCTGATCGCCGTACCGCCGGCGATGCCATGACCCGCGGTGCCGCCGATCGAATCCGCGCTGACCGTGCCGAGATTGACCGCGATGTCCTGCTTGCCCTTCTCGCCGGTCACGCTCGTGCCTGCGCCGCCCGTGATCGAACACGATGCCGCGGTGATGTTGCCCGTAAAGTTGATCGTGCCGTCGGCAGCCATTGCCGAACCTGCTGCGAACGTACCTGCGACTGCTGCGAGTGCCAGAATTTTCTTGTTGAGTGCCACGATGTTCTCCAGATGAGACGAAATTGAATAACTCCTTACAGAGCAGGACGAATGATGCCAATTGCGGCCATTCCTGTATTTAGTTCGAGAACGACATTGAACGAAAATGTACTAGTACTCGTACGAATTTCGATTTCGGGCGCCATCCCCGCAAATGCAAAATGGATTTAACATTTCTCGGCCTTCGCCCCGCATCCCCCGCCACATAAGCCTCAGCCTTGCCGCAGGAGCATGTCGCAGCGTCAATGCATCGATCACTCAATAAACGAGTGCATACATGTCTGGATAAAACCGCGACGTTCGCATTTAACCGGTTTTAAGAAAAGTCCGAATTTCTCGATCGACAAAACGAATGCATATCAAGACAAACGCATTGCCTGAATCAGTGTGCGACCAAACGGGTTTGCCGGTCGTCGACCTGTTTCGATTCATCGGGAATCATGCAGGCAACACCACAAAGCAACGCACGGGAGCGGTTGGTCGTCGCGATGAGGTATCACAACGTGCGGCGGTCGAACCGAGAGCGAGCAGCCTGTCTGGCCGGCCGAACGTGACGGCGGGAAAAGCCCGGCAGCAGCGGGAGAATCGGAATATTCAACCCTTGCGTCACGCGAAGACGCGATCGCAAAAGGCGGCCAACCGGACGATTTTCGGTTCGATGCGTGGAGCATCACGGATCCGTCGACTCGCGTGGTGCTCGTATCACCACGACGCAAGCACACACCTGTCTCGAAGCGGTGCTATTTCTCGACGATCGCGCATTGAGCCTGGTGCTCGGGCATGTTCGCACGCCGGCAAAGAGCAACGAGATCACGGTGATATCGGGCCATCGAAAACGGCATGCGCTGGACACTGGATGTGGCGTTCAACGAGGATCAGTGTCGTTCGTGGGTTGAGCATGCGGCACAGAACTTTGCCATCCTCGGACGCATTGCGCTGAATCTGTTGCACCAGGATCTTACGGCCAAAGCCGGTTTGAAAAACCGTCGAATGCCGGCCTGCGCCAACGATCGCTATCTCGCGCTGATGCCCGGATGGGAATCCGGGCTCCGGCTTCAAACGTGAATGGCCCGTAACGTTTCATGCAAAAGCCTTGGACGTCAGCGCGTATCTCGCAAACAAAATCATGCAAGACAAAGCGATTTCACCCACGCGCTCGTACTTGTTCAATATCCACGCCCGCGGCTCTTTCGTAATATCCTGGTCATTATCAATGTATTGACTCCTAATTTTGATAAAGATCAAACATTATTTCTCATGGATGATGCATTCCTAATCATCCGTCGCACGCGAGCGTCGATGGTCGTCGCTCGGCATCGGCGCGAGCGGGTTCGACACACGCCATCAAATCAACCTGACCGCCGCGCTGCCGCTGGGCCCGGCCTTCAAGGTCGCGTCGGCGACACGTTCGCCGAGCGTCTGGTTGCAGGCAGCCACGTACTTCTGAGTGGCCCGCAACGGGTGATCCGGTCTTGCACCGGAACATCTGCATCACCGGAGACGAGTCGATATTTGTCTCCGGAAACACAGCTTCGCTAGGTATGCATACCAATACGAAGTGATCACTTTACTCATAGAGAGCGATAACAAACGATGAACAAGACCTACGCACTGGTCTGGAATCAGACCCAGGGATGCTGGAGCGCAGTCGGGGAAACCGCGCGCCGGCGCGGCAAGTCCGCAGGCGGCAAGCGTCTCGCCGCAGCGGCCGTCTCGCTGCTCGGCTTCGCCTCGGTGCCCGCCTTCGCACTGCCCACCGGCGAAGCGATCACCGCCGGCAAGGCCGACATCCTCCGCGACGCCGACGGCAAGTCGATGTCCATCAACCAGCATACCGACAAGCTCGTCACGAACTGGCAGGCGTTCGACGTCGCGGCCGGCGAACGCGTCGCGTTCAAGCAGCCCGGCAGCCAGTCCATCGCGCTGAACCGTGTGATCGGCAACAACGGCAGCCAGATTCACGGCAACATCGACGCGAACGGCAAGGTGTTCCTGGTCAACCCGAACGGCGTGCTGTTCGGCTCCGGCGCGCAGATCAACGTCGGCGGTCTCGTCGCGTCGACGCAGAACCTCATCGACGCCGATTTCCTCGCCGGCAACTATCGCTTCGCCGGTCAATCGAACGCGTCGATCGTCAACGACGGCAAGATCACCGCAGCCGACGGCGGCAGCGTCGCGCTGCTCGGCGCGCGCGTGTCGAACAACGGCGTGATCCAGGCCAAAATGGGCCTCGTCGCGCTCGGCGCCGGCAATGCGTTCAACGTCAACTTCGACGGCAACGATCTGCTGAGCCTGCAAGTCGACGAAGGTGCGATCGACGCACAGGCCACCAACGGCGGTCTGCTGAAGGCCGACGGCGGCGAGGTGCTGATGTCGGCCCGCGCGGCCGGCGATCTGCTGAACGCGGTCGTCAACAACACCGGCACGATCGAGGCGAAAGGCCTCGTCGGGCGCGGCGGCAGGATCACGCTCGACGGCGACACGGTCAAGGTAGCGGGAACACTCGACGCCAGCTCAGACTCCGGGCGTGATGGGCAGGTTCTCACACAGGGCCGGACGATATTCATCTCCAGCGACGCTTCCGTTGACACGCGTGGCGCCAACGGTCAGACCGGCACCTGGAAAATCGACACCGACTCAATCGACGTCAGCGACTCGGGCGCGGTCGGGACAATCAGCGCAACAGCACTTTCGCGGAATCTCGAAACATCGAACGTCGACTTGAGCTCGGGCCTCATCAAGATTAGTGATGACATATCGTGGACAAGCGACAACGCACTCTCGCTGACCTCATTTGGCTACACCGATCTGTGGGGCAAGATGTTGGCAACCGGCACGAACGCCAGCCTGACGGTCAACGCCTACTATGTCCGCGTGAACGACGCGGTAAAGTTTACCGACCGCAATGCGCATATCGAGCTGAACACGAAAGGCTTGTGGTTCATGCATGACCGCGCCGCCTTGATGTTGTCCGGCGATAACGCGTCGTTCCACTGGAATGGCGAGAACTACCAGGTACTGCATACCCTCGACGACCTGCGCAACATCGACGCGAACCTGAAAGGCCGTTACGTGCTCGGCAACGCGATCGACGGCGCCGGTGCGGATTTCCGCAGCATCGGCAACCATTCGTCGTTCTCTGGCGTATTCAACGGTCTCGGCAATACAATCAGCCGTCTGAACATTTCCAACCCCGGCTATAACACCGTTGGCCTGTTCGCGACGAATACCGGAAACATCGCCAGCATCAACCTACGGAATATCGTGACGTCCACGTTGGGCCAACCGTACAGCCCGCCGGCCTCGGTCGGCACTCTGGCCGGCTACAACGCGGGCGTCATCTCCAATGTGACGGCGACGGACGTGACGGTCGCAACGCAGGACCGGATGATCGCAGGCGGTCTTGTTGGCTATAACCAGGGGAATATCTCCTCCTCAAAAACGGCAGCCAATGTCGTCACCGGCTCGGGCAGCATGGCAGGTGGCGCTGTCGGCTACAACCGAGGGAACATTGACAACTCAGCAGCCTCCGGCAACGTCATTGCTGGCACGGACAGCGTGGCCGGCGGCCTCGTCGGGCACAACGACAAGATGGGTCGCGTCGGCGGCAAAACGGAAAGTAACGTGACAGTTGCGGACAAATCGACCGCTGGCGGCTTCGTCGGCGTGAACGACGGTTTCGTCGCAGGGGTCGTCGATGCAAACGTCGCAGGCAAAAATGAAAGCACGGTTGGCGGCCTCGCAGGCAGGAACACCGGTGAGATCCGATGGTCCACCGTAGGCGGAAATATCAGCGGTGGCATCGGCAGTATCGTGGGCGGTTCCGTTGGCGAAAACAGCGGCTACCTGAATTCGCGCAACAGGAGCAACGTACAGGCCGAGCTCGGTAGCAAGGTCGGCGGCTCCGTGGGTCGCAATACCGGACACATATACGGTGCCCTCGCCGGCGGCGAATTGAGTACGGGCGCTCAATCCATCGCCGGCGGCCTCGTCGGCGAAAACTTCGGCGGCACCATCGACGACTCGTATGCATGGGGCAATGTCAAAGGCAATGACTACAGCTTCGTCGGCGGCCTCGTCGGTCACAACAGCGGCACCGTCATCAGGTCGCTATCGGAGGGCACGGTTTCCGGCGGCCGTTTTGCGATGCTCGGCGGGCTCGTCGGCGCGAACTTCGGTTCCATCTCCAACTCATCGGCGAACGGCCGCGTCGAAACCGTCGCGGGCTACGGGCAGATCGCCGGTCCGCTCGTCGGTCTCAACGCCGGTCAAGTGAAAAACTAAACGCCGGCCGGCGTGGCGTCCGGCATGGCTTGGCGGACGCCATCGCGGTTGCGAGCGGCCTCGCCGCTCGCCCCCCGGCCGTTCCGGCCATCGGATTCACATCTCTGCGCACTGGCATGCCATCCGAGCGGAAATCCGCACGCTTAAGAAGACGCAAAAGAATCATGAACAAGACCTGCGCGCTAGTCTGGAACCAGCCCCAGGGATGCTGGAGCGCCGTCGGGGAAACCGCGCGCCGCCGCGGCAAGTCGGCCGGCGGCAAGCGCCTCACCGCTGCTGCCGTCTCGCTGCCCGCCTTCGCGCAGCCGACCGGGGAGACACTGGTATCGGGCAAGGCCGATCGGCAATGTCGACCTGCAACACGCCGTGTGGGCAACCGACACGAACGCCGGCCTGCTGTTCACGGCAGCCAGCCAGATCCGTCTGAACGGCGCAGTCAATCTCACCGGTCGCAATGCGCATCTCGAGTTCAACGCGAAAAACGGCGACGTTCTCGGGAATGACCAGACCGCCGTCACCTTGTCCGGCGACAATGCACCGTTCCGCTCGAACGGCGAGGACTACACGGTACTGCACACCGTCGCCGACCGTCGCAGCGTCGACGCGAACCTGAACGGCCGTCACGTACCCGGCAACCGGTGGCCTGGTCGGCTTCAATGCGGGACCGGTCATCGATAGCAAGGCCGCGGCCGACGCCTCCCTGACTTGCGTCAATCCCGGCATCAGCGCGGACCTTCAAAGCGTCGGCGGTCTCGTCGGCCTGAATACCGGCAACATCGAATCGAGTGCGAGTTCAGGCGGCCCGCGAGAGCTCGCCGCGGTCGGCATGAACTTCAGGCGCATCAACGGGAACGACTCGTACGGGCCGCGGTGGTAATGCACGCATGGCGAAGCGGGCGTGATGCAATGTGCCCGCTTCGCCTTTCGACGGAGCGGCGGCATTGCATATGCCGCTCCAGCTTTTCGGTCGGGCAGCCCGTCTTGGCGTCGCCATCGGCGACGGCGGGTGATAAAGGGCGGGCGATAAAACCGCTGGAAGGAAGCGCCGATGTGATCGCTCGACGCGTCGATCGGGGTATCAGGCATCGCACGATGTACGATCGAGATGCCGAATGTGCTGCGCTATGGAAGTACCGACGTTAGTCCGACGCGCCGGCCGTGCATGTCGGTTGCCCGGGCATCTCGACAACGCGGCCGCGCAATGGCTGCGGCACACCCGGATAGACGTTGAATTCATCAACGAGGCGACCATCCGCTTTCGCATCGGTCACGCGATAGCGGACATTCCCCGTTGCGGTGAACTGCGCGCCGGACGCATTGCACGTCACGGATAGCGCCTCTCGCGGGCTCGCCGGCAACTGCCGGACCAGCGCACTGAATCCGAGGCTGACGATGACGCTGCCCGTTGCCTTCTCCCCGCTTTCGCTCGACGCCTTGATCACCGGCTTGACGAGAAGCCGATACACCGTCTCCGTTTCCACCGCTCGCAGCGGTTTGAGCACGATCTTCTTGGTCTGTCTCGGCGAGAGCGTCAACTTGAACGGATAGGCGTACAGGGACGGCTCGCTTTCATCGCCGACCGACTCGAGCTTTTCGTCGTTCAGCGGTACGCCCGGATTCAGCAGACGGGACAATGAAATGTTCACATATTCGGGACGCGAGCCGTTATTGACGACCTGGACGGTCGTGCCCTTGCCGTCTACCGTGATCTCCTTCGGCATCACGTCGATCGTCGCAAAACTCGGGCACGAGAAGAACCCGCTCGCGATCCATGCCAATGCTCGAAGGCTGGCAGTACAAGATTTCATGTCTGAATATCGATCCGTTGGAAGTTGAAGGAATCGCCACGATTGCGACGTCACGTTTGGTCGCCGTGGTCTGTCACGCCACTGCGGCCGGCAACGATTTCACAAGTGTGTACACACCACTTGGACATAGGCTGATCGGCGCCTTCCACAACCGCTACCAGTAGCATCACTGCTTGGTGATGATCGGCTCGAACGTCAGGGACAACGTGCCGGTATATGTGCCGGCCGTACTCTTGAAATCGCCGGCGGGCGGATAGGCCGAGACCGCAAGATTGTATTCCCCCTCCGAATCCAGATTCGGTGAACGCGGTGGCGGATTCTGGAATTCCACGCCCTTGTCCACACTCAATTGCGAAAGCTCCGCCCCCTCGAGGCCCATGCGGACGACCGGAGTCCGGAACACAAGCGTCGGCTTCGTGCCATGCACGATCTGCAGCGGCTGGTCCATTCGCACACGGAATTTCCCGGTGGTCGACACTATCCGAAGCCGCGCCTGGACGTCATAGGTCGATTCCCACCCACCGAGCTGCTGCATGACGAGCCCGTCTCCAAACCACGCTCCCTTGTCGTCCGTCACGATCAGGTTATTCGCGCGCGTCACGCTTGCGGTCACGTGGCTCGTCGTTTTACCCTCCACCAGAATGACTTCTGCCGAGCCGAACGCCGGCAGCATGGCCAGCCCCACCAGCACACATTTGTAGATCTGCTTTCCCATTTCCGCCTCTAGGACTTCGTCACGATCGTGAACGACAGGACATCGCTATAGTTGCCCGTGTCGATACTGTAATCCACCACCGTCTTGAACGTGGGTACGAAGCAGGTTCGCTGCTCCTTGTTCAAATTGATCGACCCTTTGGTTTGATTCGGTATATTGAATCGCTCAATCCCGCTATCGAGCGTGACGCTGTACGGAATCACTTGATCTGCCTTCTTAACATTTCTCAGCAAAAACTTTCCTGCCGATGTGCCATTCTGGTTCGTCGCATCAATGACAAACCGTCGGGATATAACTTCACTCTTTCCGAAATATCTAAAACATATTTGCTGCGCCGGATTGGAAAACGTTTTATCATTTTCACCACGCTGCAACTCCCCGAGATTCCAGTCCGGCACAGCCATGTCGATCTTAATCGCCGGCGGCGGCTCAGGTGGTTTGATGTTGGGATCCAAAATCTCGCACTTGCCGGAACCGAGATTGGTCAGGTATGCACCGCCTGTTACTTCGGCGACGTCATCGTTGTCCGTAAAGTTACCTGCACGAATCGAAACGGCCGGCCACTCTTCGATGATCGAATTATCTATTTTAATTTCGAAATCCGCGGTGAATGGCCTCATGATTTTCCACGGGCTATTTGGATCCAGGTTGCTGGTGTTAAAGTACATAACGTATTTTCTTGGCGACTCCCAAGTTTGTTTGGTTTGAACACCATTCAGCTTGACTGAAATCGCCGCTGCCGTACTCGGCATGAGAACACCTTGCGCGACATACCTGTACACCATCACACCACGCGAAAAAAAATGCGCAGGCCCCAAACGCCCATCGACATCCTTGTAGTACGCCAACACATTAATGGTGCTCGTGCCATCTCCATTATCTAACCAGGAACACGCTCCATAGTTGTAAACGACGTCTGCCGTTAGCAGATTGGTGGAGCCGCTACCAGCCAATGCACCTTGCGACACCCAAAAAAATAGAGACGCCATCACCGCCCGCAAAGAAAATCGCGACGCATCTTTACTCAATCTCTTTCGCATCATTTTTCCCGTAAAAGTATCCGCTGTTTCGCCATTTCGCCGAGAGAGTCGTTCGACGCCCGGCGGCGGCCTGCCATCGAACTAGCGCGCTTCTACCCACCCGATCGCGCGGACCCGCTACGCTGATAAATCACGACGCCATAGCCAATACTGATCGACAACGGCGCCGCCACGCCGCCCTCCATGCTGTTGGCCACGACAACGCGCTCGACGGGCCGGAACGTGACGCGCCACACCTGGGTATGCTGCTGCGTACCGAACGTTTTCAGGTTCATCTGGTATTTCTGTCCTGGCGCCAACACGAGCCGGCTCGGCTGAACCAGCAACCCGGGCCGCTCAACCTCGGTGACCGGTACGAGATGCTCCGGGTATTCACCGGGATTCGTCACCAGATGCTGCTCGATATTCAGATAGAGCGGCGTATCGCCGACGTTCTCGGCGTACAGTTCGCTTGCCGGTTCGCCGGGCGCCATCGTCAGCTCGACCCGCGATAGCTTCAAGAGACCCGCTGCCATGCTGGACGAGCACATCAGTGCAGCCAGCACGGCGAGTGCCGCAGGGAGTCCAGTCTTCATCACGGACATGTCAGCGTCACCGGCTTATCGTCGATATTCATCGACACGCGCTGCGTCGCGAGATGCTGCGGCGTACCAGGAAACACGGCTATCGTCTGCGGGTTCTTCACGTTGTCAGACACGACATTCGTCATCACCTGCCGAACGTTTCCGGTGTTTTCCAGCGTGATTCCGCCGTCCTCGCAACGGTGCGTCCATGCGGATTTCTGCCGGGACGGCGCCGGCATGTGCCGCACCAGCACGCCGTAGCCGACCGAAACCGACATCGGCGCGGTGATCTTGTCCTGCGGTGCGCCGCTTACGGTCAACGACCTGACCGGCACGATATACAGCCGGTAGAGTTCCTCCTGCCCCGGCTCGACCAGTGACTTCAGCGAAATCGAGCGCGTCTGATTCGGACCGAGCGTCAATTTGTCAGGGCTGGCGAGCACGCCCGGATGCGGCAGCTCGCCGAGATCCACCTTCTTTTCCGGCACCATGCCCGGGTTCATGACCTTCTGTAACGAGATCGATAAGTAGAGCGCCGCATCTCCCATGTTCTTCACGGTGATGTTCTGCTCATGCGTGCTGAAAACCTTGGTCGTGGCCGGCATCACCATCAGTTCGCCCTCTGCGTGGGCCGGCTGGATTGCTGCGAACAACAGGCCGCCTAGCATCGGCAACAGGGTTTTAAAGTTCAGGTTCATCTGGTCACTCCGTCAATATGCTTAACTGGTTGGCTGTTCGCAGCGGAAGTAATTCCCCTTCGCATCCTTCAGGCTGCAGGTGTATCGGTGGCCATTTCCATCAACCGTGATTTGCGACAGCATCGACTTGCTGACGATCGAGAACAATCCGTTCGGATGAACCGTATCGCCGGTTTCGACGACCTTCCCGCTGACGGGCTTGCCGTCGGCATCCGTCAGGAAGCCGCTGTAGATCATGTTGATATCGACCTTCGCCTTCGCCGAATACACCTGGCCAGGATGCGCGCGAATGATGTTTGCCGGCACCTCGATGTTCATGTCGAGGTTGTCGCTGCTGCTCAGCACGCGAGCGAACGGCACGTCCTGGTAAGCATTCAGCGGCACCGCGTAGGTGCTGTTCCCCGCAACCGGGCTGCCTTCGACGCTGAAGCCGTACTTCATCCCCGGAATCGCCGGGGTCTTGAGCAGCATTGCACTGCCGCTCGAGCTGTAGCGACCGAAGGCGACGCCGTCGGTACTCGCCGCCACCATGCCGCGATAGTTGAAGTCGACGTTGGTGCCCGCACTGCTCTGGCCGAGGTTCAGCGATGCATCGCCACGCGTACCGGAACGCGTGCCATACACGTTGACGCCGTACTGGTTGCCGATGCGGTTCGCCGTCATACCGACCGTCGACGTGCCGAAGCCGTCGCGGAAGTCCTTGCGGACGTCGCCGCTGAGTTGCGTCCGACCGCCCGAATGAGCGGCGTTGAAGCTGCCCTGCATCTTTTCCAGCGTCATGGTCATGTTGAAATACACGCCATAGCCGCCGTTGTTCCGCTGAAACCCGCCTTTCTGGACGCCCAGCGCGAACGTGCTCCACAAACCGTTCGGCCGATAGTTCCAGCGCACTTCCGCCTGGTGCGCCTCGCCCGAATTCGACTTCTGGTAGTTGTACCCGAACGTCGCCACGCGGAAATTTCGGCTAAACGTGACAGCGGTACTAGGCTGCCCTTCATAGAACCGCGACACGCCGGTGTTCTGGTAACGGCTGACCGACAGGCTACCCAGCGCCTCGCTTGCCAGCGATATATTGAGATAGCCTCCGGTGCTGCGCTCGCCACTCAAGACACCGAGGGTTGGCGTGATGTCGACTGCACCCAACTGGGTGGGGCGAGTCACGTTCACTTCGGCCGCCCACTTGCCACCCTTCCCCGCCAGCATCGACGCGTTCACGTAGAACTGCTTCAGGTTCCGGCTCATCGCGGCCTCGAGCAGATAGCCGCCGTCCTCCATGTTCTTGCCGGCCGTCAAATGCCATGCGTTGCCACTGTTCGCCGCGAAATTGAGGTTGTTGATCTCGCGCGTTTCGCGGTTGATCAGATTGCCGTTTCGATCCACGAGCCGCACGTCGACCGAGTAGTAGCCGCCGGGCAGATCGGCGAAACTGATTTCGTTACGGCCCAGCACCGCCGGCCGCTTCAGGATGAGCCGGCCATTGCGGTAAAACTCGTAGTTCCCCTCTGCGTTCGCATAGAGGATCAACGATCCGGCATTGCTGTTGACCTGCAGGTGGCTCTGACTGCCGATCGTGACGAACTGGTCGAAACTCGGCGACAGCATCGTGCTGACCGAACCGGCCGCATAGTCGATGCTGTTCTGCTTACCCATGCGCACATACGTGCTGGCCAGGTTCTTTTGCAGGTAATACGACGACACGCCCTGGGTGCCGCCGCTGTAACTTTTCGTGTCGGTACGGTTCGCGTACCAGCTCATGTAGCCAAAACTCTGGAATGGAAGACCAACCCAGGTATTGCCGTTCACGTTGGCGGCGCGATAGCCGTCGGATGCCGCACGCAAGTCCAGCGCCTGGTTATTGACCAGACCGAATCCGGTTTGCGGCGCGATGTAATCGTCCTTCGAATCGCGAATCGAGATCGACCGCTTCAACTTGTCGACGGTCACGTGATAACCGTCGACCTCCACATCGCAGCCTTTGCTGCAACGCTTGTAATCCAGTTGGGAGACAACATTCCTCAGTACCTCGATGTCCGCCTTCGAGATGCCGTTCTCTTCATATTTTTCCGCGTCGAACGTGAGTACGCCGTCTGCCTGCGAGTAACTGATAAACCCCGGCAGTGTTTTTCCCTTGAAGGTGGCGACATAGTTCGCGCTATCGTCCATCTCCGCCGCGCTGAACCCGTCTGGTACACCATATGTAACCTTTAGTTCTGCGAATGAGTTCGTCGAAACAAAAAGAAACGCACCGAGCCACAGCTTGTTGAAACGGAAGGGAACTTGATCGGCAAACACGCTATATTCTTCTATGGAGGAGATGGACTGATGGACACGTGTCGTCTTCTTGCACGGTATGGAGAAGGAGGCCCCGCCCATGACGGCGCCTCCTCGGAGGGGCGGTTGAAGCGTTACACGCCTGCTGCTGCGACCGGCTCGAACAGCATCACGAGGTCGCCGCTGTAGCTGCCGTTCGTGCTTGCACCACCTGCCGCCATGGTCGGTGCATCGACGTTGATCTTCAGGTTGTGAACTTCGTCGAAGCCGCTGTTGCCCGTTGCGGTCTGCGTGATCTTCTGGACAGCGCCGAACTTGACTTCCTTATCACCTGCCGCGCTGGACAGCATGACCTTCGCGTTCTTCATCTGGTAGGTGCCGCTCGTCATTTGCAGCGGCTGGGCCAGCGAGATGTTGAAATCGGCGCCCTTCGTCCAGACGCGAACCGGCAGCGTCTTCTCGAACTTCGTTTGCGTGTAGTCGGTTGCCTGCAGTTCTTCCGTGCTATACCACGTCGAACCGTCCGGCTTCGACACGAAGATGCCGTCGTTGATCTGGGCGGTCAGCGTGACCTTCTTCGACACCGAGTCGGCATGAGCCGTGTTTGCTGCCATGCCGAACAGTGCCGCGCTTGCGCCGAGTGCCAGAACGAGTTTGCTGAGATTCATCGAGTTATCCCTTAAATGAAAAATCCATCAACCGATGTCAATGAAAAGTGACATTGATTCGTGGAAGTCAAATTCCACGGACAGAATTCTCTCAGGACCACTCTAGATGATCGACAGGACAACATCTAAATGCAGGATGAAAACCCATCGTAAATGTACGAATTTCGATTTTCCACTTAAATTTTTTAGATCCCGGCAATTAATTTTTCATTTAGTTGACGCCATGCGTCAGCCAGTGCCGAAAACGATCAGCAACGCAATTGGCCAATCGGCTGATGGAGCGTGGCGACACACGCCAAGCTCGTTCTCGGCGGAAGGCGGTTGGCCCGGTGGCTGGAAAGCCGTACAACGGACGCGCGCCCATGTCTTTGATAAAACGCAAACTCCGCCGTTTTTAAAAATCTAAAATACGGACAAATTCTGCACAAATCTCCGTCGTCTTTTGTTATTTCTCAGATCCGTGCGTTATTCAGCGTCGCAACATTTATATTCTTCTTTACCACCAAACCGGTCATATCAGACAAATCACATTCACTTAGTACTTATCTGAAAATATGAGGCACGCGTTTCGTACTAGTAAAGCCGCGGCAGACAGCCCGTGCGAGATACCCGCGACGGCGCGGGCGCTTCAACGCCGAACGATCGATATCATCGTGATAGTACCGATGCGTCGCGGGACGCGAGGCCCGTAACCCGGCGCAGATAACGGCCGAAGCCCTCGCCCCTGCCATGTCATTCGACGGTGCGCCGTATCAGCGCAAACGACCGTCAGGCGTCGCGGTGCGCGAGCCGCTCCAGCGCTCGTTCGATGCGCTCGCGACAGCCAGGCCAGCTTGCATCAATCGAGTCGCGCTCGCCGGCGTTCACGATGCCCTCCATCGCCGCGCACGCGTCCCGCGCCTCCACGTCGCCCGCCAGCGCGAAACCGCCGCGCATCGAGTGCAGTTGGATCCTGACCGCCTCGACGTCGTCGGACGCGAGCGCGTTGTCGATCACGGCCAGCGAGTGCAGCGTCGCACTCGTCAGTTTCTCGCGCATCTCGTCCGTCATGGCCGCCGGCCGCTCGCCTTCGGGATCGCTCCGCTCCGGTTGATTCGCCGCGCCGCGCATGCCGTGCCGCCGCAACACCGCGTCGAGCGCGGCGATCGACAGCGGCTTGAGCACCACCTCCACCGCGCCGACGTCCGCGCAGCGCCGCCGGTCCTCGTCGGTCGCGTGCGCGGTCATCGCGATCACCGGCACCTTCGCGCCCTGCTCGCGCAGGAAATTCGCGAGCGCGAAACCGTCGAGTTCCGGCATGCCGAGATCGGTCAGCACCACATCGAACGGCTGTGCGAAGTACGCGCGCATCGCTTCGATGCCGTTCGACACCAGCGTCGCGTCGCAATGCAGCGCATCGAGTTGATCGCGCAGCAACGCGCGGCTCGCCGGATGATCTTCCGCGACGAGCACACGCAGCGGCGCGCCGTCGTTCGCGTGCATCGGCAGCGCGGGCGCCGTGGCCGGCACGTCGTCGAACGCGGCGCGCCAGCCGGACGGTGCGTCCGCAAGCGGCAGCGCCACGACGAACGTCGTGCCCGCGCCCGGCCGGCTGTCGACGATCAGCGCGCCGCCCATCAAGCGCGCAAGACGTCCGCAGAGCGGCAGCCCCAGCCCGGTGCCGCCGAAGCGCCGGTAGATCGACGGATCGGTCTGCACATACACGTCGAACAGCGTCGGCAGCGCTTCGGGGGGAATGCCGACCCCGGTGTCGCGCACTGCGATCTCGACGCCGTGCGGGCTGCCGGGGCCAGTGGCCGGGCGCGCGTCGATCGTCACGCCGCCGCGCTCCGTGAACTTGATCGCGTTGCTGACGAGGTTCGACACGATCTGGCGCAGGCGGGTCGGATCGCCGACGTAGCCGCTGGCTAGCCCCGGCGCGGTCCGGCATTCGAGCACGAGCTGCTTCGCGTCGGCGAGCGGGTGGAAGATCGCCGCGACGTCGCGCAGCATCGCGCGCAGGTCGAACGGAATGGCTTCGAGCGCCATCTGGTTGGACTCGGCCTTCGACAGGTCGAGCACGTCGTTGATCATGCGCAGCAACGCATCGGACGACGCCATGACCGTCTGCAACCGGCGTTGCTCGCCGGCCGGTAATTGCGCGCGCGCCATCAGCTCCAGGTTGCCGACGATCGCGTTCAGCGGCGTGCGGATTTCGTGGCTCATCGTCGCGAGAAACGTCGACTTGGCCTTGTTCGCATCGTCCGCGGCCTCGCGCGCCTCGCGAAGCTTGTGCTCCATCTGCTTGCGTGCGGTGATGTCGGTGAGCGTGCAAAGCAGCACGTCGACGCCGCGATAGCGGGTTCGGACGATATGCGCGGCGAGATAGGTCGTGCCGCCGCCGGCGAGTTCGACCGACAGTTCGTGCGTCACGACGCGCGGCGCGCGGCCGTCCGCGGCGCGGTCGCGGTAGGCCTGCCAGATCCGCTTGCCGAGCGACGGCTCCGCTCCCGCGCCGCCATACACCTGCGCGGCCTCGTTGCGAACCATCGTGTCGCCGTTGGCCAGCGACAGCAGCATGAGCCCGGCCGGCGCCGTGCGGATCAGCGTCCGGTTCAGCGCCTCGCTCTCGATCAGCCGGATCGCGCGGCGGTTGGCGGGGCGCAGCGCGCGCCGGTCGAACGTGACGATCGCGATCCAGAGCAGTGCAATCGCGAACAGCGCCGTGCCGGCCGTCAGGCTCGCCTGCATGGCGATAGCGGCCACGATGCTGCGCCAGGAGAAGGTCGTCATCAGCACGAGGCCGGTATCTGGCAGGTGGTCGCTCATGACGAAACGGGTACCGACGCGACGCACGATCATGTGCTCGCCGCGCGGATCGCGCGCGTGGCCGAGCGCCTGCGCGATCATTGCTTCGCTGCCCTGCGTGCCGGCCAGCACATGCGCGTGCGTATCGATCAGCGCATGCGCTTCGTCGCTCGACCGCGATGCGAGGATGCGATCGATCTGAGGCCGGACGACGATGATGCTCCACGCGAACAGTCGCCCGTCGGCGTCGGCCAGCGGACGGACGAATCGCATGACGGATTGCCCGAGCAGTGGATCAAAACGCCTTTCGATCAGGATCGCGTCATTGCTTGCGATATCTGCGACGTTTGCGTCGGACGGCATCAACTGCCGCGCCAGCGCCTTCATCTGGAATCCGTCCGGCAATGCAAGCGCCCGTTTGGCGGCCTCGACGCCGCCCACGGCAAGAAAAGCGCCGTCGGGACTGATCATGTAAAAATTGAATCCCGGCTCGATTGCGGTTGCTCGGGTCGCCATGTCGAGTTGTGGCTCGATCGCGCCGAGATAGCGCGACATCGCGCTCGCCGGGCGGTCAGGCGTGACATCGGCGAGGCCGACGAACTCTGCGCGCCCGGCCCGGCGCCAGACGACCCGGCCACGGCCGGCGGCCAGTTCCTTCAACATCTCCGGCGACGCCTGCCTGCCGGACTTCCAGAGACTCGCCGCGTCTTTCGCGTAGCGGCCCAACACCAGGTTCGTCGACTGCAGCTCGGTAGACAGCAGCGCCTCGCGCCGCAGGAACGCCCCCGATGCGTTCGCGAAATAGTCGAGCAACTCGAGCCGCGCGACGAGCGCCGTGCAGACGAGAATGAACGCCGTGATCGCGACGCCGCCGCCGTACAGCAGCCATTGCTGCTGGCGCCGGACGCGCCCCGGCTCGAATGGCCGGCGGCCCGCGGCCGCGGCATGCGCGATCAGCGTTTTCAGTTTGGTGGGCATGCCTGTTCTTGAAGTCGTGTGCCGGCGCGCGTACCGGTTGCGCGTCTACGCACCGGTTTCCGGCAAATCGGGCAACTGCCCCTCGCTCGCATAGCGAATCAGATCGGCATCGCGGATGATCCCGAGCTTCTTCATCGCGCTCGACTTCTGCGAACTGATCGTCTGCTTGCTGCGGTGAAGCTGGACGGCGATCTCGCCGACCGTCAGGCCGGCCCCGTAAAGGCGCACGACCTCGATCTCGCGGGCCGTCAGCAAGCGCGTGCCGGCCGACGGCTGGCAGTCCTCCAGCAGCTTCTTGACGAACGGCGACAGATAATTCGCCCCGACGAAGGCCGCATGCACCGCGCCGACCAGATGCGAAATCGCATCGGACTTGCTCAGGATGCACGCGACGCCCTGCTTCTGAATCGCGAGCAGCACGCTCGGGTTGTCGATCATCGTGATCGTCACGAGGCGCAGCACCGGATAGCGGCGTTGGAGGAACGACAGCAGCGACAGGCCGTCGCCGTACTTGCCGCCGGGCATCACGTAATCGACGACGAGCACGTCGCTCTGCTGCTCGTCGAGCATCGCCATCAGGTCGGTCGAATTCGAGACGGTGCCGAGCAGCTTGATCGTGCTGCTGCCCGCGAGCGCCTGCGACATCCCGAGCGCGGACGAAGGATGATCGTCCGCCACTATCACCCGCACAAAAAATTCATCCATCTTTATTCTTCTCCCGATACACGCGGCCCGACGTGCCATGTTGAGCGACGCGCCGGGATTCGAATCGATCGCGCAACACGGTTGAGTTACGGCGTTCAGCGAATCGGGCGGTGCGCAGCGTAATTTTAAGATAATAGCCGGGTTCCGGGTCGCGGCGGTAAGGGCGGGCGTGGTCGCTGATAGCCGCCACGGCCCGCCACGCCGGACACCGCGTGGCGGCATGAGCCCTCGGCGGCCCACGGACTGCCGCCCGCACACACCCGATCGACGGCGCCCCCACGCCGTCGATCCATCCCGTCCCGTAGGGTGGCCGAAGCCTCCCTAACGTTTGATCGCGGACTTGTCCGGTTCACCCGAACCGTCATCCGCGGCATGCTGCCATTCACCGATCGCCCGCCGCTTCTGCGACGGCGACATCATGATGAATTCGTTCAGCTTCGTCAGAAAATCCCGTCTGGATTTCTCCGGCAACGTCGCGAATCCAAGCAGCAGCCCGAACACCTTTCCCATATAGCGCACGGCCTTACCCTTCCTTCTTCAGTCGAAATCACGCGGCACCCAGCGATGCGGCGTGTCTGCCTTCCCCGTTTGACGCCGGGCGGTCTGCGCCGCCGCCGCGCCGCGTTTTTCTTATCGTCCCGGCCCGTGCGCCGCCACCGCCGACCTTGCGATCGATGCCGGCCGCTCGTCCGCCGCCCCGGCCGGCAAGTCGATCCCGCGTCGCCGCGCAATGCGGACCAAGGCGCGGCGCAGATCGGCAAGCGTCACGGGTTTGGTCAATACGCATTCGACGTTCGATGCCGCATAACGCCGGGCGTCGTCGGGCGCCAGATGCGAGGCCACGACGATCATGTCGCACGGCAGCGCGCGCGCGTGGACGGCTTCCGCCAACTGGCGGGCCGACATGTCGGGCAGGTCCGCGCCCAGCAGCAACATGTCCCACCCACGGGTCGCGAGCAGATCGAGCGCCGCGCCGCCGGACGACACGCATCGAACCGTACAACCGAGTACGTCCAGCTGCTCGCGGAAGATCGACCCGTTCACGGACGCATCGTCGGCAACCAGCACGCGTGGCACACGCGTGCTGGTTGCCGGCAGCGCCGGCAGGCCGGCATGGACAGCGCGATCCGGCCCGCGCGTCGATTCGGCCGTGGCGACCCGCGCCTGCTCGATCGCCGTGCGCAGCCCGTTCAGCGAATAGCTGGACACGCGGATCGTGCGGCCGGCGACATTCGGCTGCAGCGGGCCGTCCGGCGTGGCCAGCACGACCGGCGTACCGCCGCCGAGGCTGTCGAGCTCCTCGCGCCGCCATTGGTCGGAATCGCCGAAGAGCACGATCGCGTGAGCACGCGCGAGGCACCCGGCGGTAATCCCGATCGCGCTCGGATGCATCGCGACGTCGAAACCCCATGCACGCAGATGCGGAAACGCGAATACGCGCCACGCATCGTCCGGTGACACGACGATCAACGTCTGGCCGGCGCGCGCGCGCGCGCCGACCGCGGCTTTCCGCGCAATCTCCATACGCAGCGGCAGGCGCACGGTAAACCGGCTGCCGATACCCGGCGCGCTGTCGACCGCGATCGTCCCGTCCATCGCGGCAACCAGCCGATCGCACAGCGCGAGCCCGAGCCCCGTGCCGCCGTACCGCCGCGTGATCGACGCGTCGACCTGCGAAAACGGCTTGAACAGCCTCGCCTGTTGCACACGGTCGATGCCGATCGCGAGCTCGGGCGCACCGCGCGGGCTTCGCCCCACCGCCACGCGCGCGACGATGCGCCCTTCGCTCGTGAACTTGATCGCGTTGCTCAACAGGTTGCCGACCACCTGGGCGAGCCGCGTCGGGTCGCCGCGCATGCGCTGTGCGCCGCTCGCGTCGATATCGGCGAACAGCGGCAGCCCTTTCGCCTTCGCGACCGGCGCGAATGCCGCGAGTTCGCGCTCGATCACCGCGATCACGTCGAACTCGATCGACTCGACCGACATCGCACCGGCTTCGATCTTCGAGAAATCGAGGATGTCGCTGACGATCGCGAGCAGCCCCTCGGCCGACGCGCGCAACGTCTGCACGCGGCTCTGCTGCGACGCGTCGAGCGCCGTGCGTTCGAGCAGTTCGAGATTGCCGAGGATCACGTTCAGCGGCGTGCGGATCTCGTGGCTCGTCGCGGCAAGGAACGACGACTTGGCCGCATTCGCCGAATCGGCCGCGCGCACCGCTTCCTCGAGCTGGTGCACGAGGCGGCGCTGCGCGCTCGTGTCGGCGAACGCCGCGATCAGCACGTCCTCGCCTTCGTAACGCGCGCTGTGCGCAATGACCTCCAGATGCAGCGGCGCATCGCCGTGTGCATCGAGCACCAGTTCGGTCGTCATCGTCCGGCCGGCGCCGCCGTCCGCGACGAACGCGTCGTACTTGTCGAGCACCTGCGCGGACAGCGCGTGAAGATCGCCACCGTGCGGCAGCAACATCTGCGTCAGCGCGTCGCTCGCGAGCATCACGCGCCGATCGGACAGCGATACGAGACCGATGCCGACCGGCGCCATCGCGATCACGCTGCGGCACAGCGCCTCGCTGTCGAACACGCGCGCCGAGCGCGCGTAGACCGGCACGAGCACGCGCCGGTGAAAGCGCACGAGCAGCAGCCACATCACGACGATCGCGACGAGCGTCGCCGCGGCCAGCGCACCGGCCTGCATGCCGACGCCGGCTGCCACGTCGGCCCACGACAGCACATAGGCGATCGTCCAGCCGGTTGCCGCGAGCCTGCTGCTGAACACGATCGCGCCATCGCGAAAGCGCGGCTCGTCGGACGCCTGGCCCCCATGCGCGACGTCGAGGCTCAACAGGCGTTCGGTCAGCGCGTTCGTGCGCTCGACACCGGGATCGATCGCAATGAGCCGGTTGTCCGCGGACGTGATGAAGAACACGCCGGCCGACGCGCGCTCGGACACCCATGACAGCAGGTATTCGGGCGCGTATTCGGTCACCAGCACCGCGAACGGCTGGCCGCCGGCACGCGCCTCGGCGGCCAGCCGGATACGCGCCTGGCCCGTGATCGGATTGACGTAGGGCGGCAGCCAGTGAACGGACGGACGGCCGTCCTCCGGCGCCGGCGGGCCGTCGAAATCGATGTGCAACGCATCGAACACCTGCGCGCGTGCGTCGGCCGACGCGAGCGCGGGGTTGTCGCGCGACAGGTGCGGCACCAGCCCGAACACGCCGGTTCGCGTGCTGTAGTGGTAGCCCTCGAGCGTACGCCCGCGATTGATCGAACTCGCCGCGCAGATGCGCGACAGCAGGAACGACAGCGCAAGGTAACGCGCGACCTCGTCGCGTTGCGCGGTCTGGCCCGGCACGCCGACCACGAGCGATGGAAACGGGGTGATCGCAAGCTGCTGGCCGTTATCGAAGAACGCCTTCGTGACGTCCGCCGGCGCCGCGCCGAGTTCGCGCCAGATCAGTTGCGTATTCGCGACGCCGTTGCGAAACGACGTCTCGGCCACCTGCACCTCGTCGACGGTCTCCTCGACACCGTTCAGGAAATTGCGCCGCTCGCCGTCCAGATAGCCGTAAACGATCGACGTGATCCCGAGCCCGCAGGCGATCAGGATCAGGATCGTGACGACGATGCCGCCCCCGAACATCGAGATGCTCTGGTAGCGGCGAATGGACTGAAGTGTGCTGTATGGCATGGCTCGACGTGACGGCGCCCGGAGGGCGGGCGCGCGGCAGAATCCCTGCCGGGCCGGGCGTCACGATGGATACATTCGGGATGGCGATGTCCCGATCATGCCAAACGACACTGCGAAAATCAGTCGTGCATTATCTTTTTAGTACATGTCCTATTTGATTCATCGACGATTTTGAACTTGAACGAAAGTTCATCGCGAAATCGTGTCATGAAGACTGATCCGCTCGGACAGGTCGCGTCGCCGATTCGCGGGGCGGCCGCGCCAATGAAATACCGCCGGCAAGCCGGCGGTAAAACGTGCATCCACGGTGGACGCAGCGCGCCCAAGGCACGCGATACCGTGCATCCGGCAACGGATGCGCATCTCGCGCCGCCGCGCCGGAAACGCCCGCTCAGTTCTGCGTGAGCGGATTCAACGTCGTGCACAGGAAGCCCGTGCAGTTCTTCGGCGTGAAATAGAACGACGCCATCACCGGCGACGCGGTGCCGAGCGCGATGTCGCTCAGATAAGCACTGCCCTGCCCACCGAACGTATTGGCTTGCTGGACGAAGCTCGCGCCGGTCGACTGGATCGCGGCCGACTGGTACGAGAAGGTCGGCGATTGCGTCTGGTCCTTCACGTAGATCCACGAGATCGCCGTGCCGAATGCCATCCCGCCCTTCGCGCGATAGCCCTTCGCTCCTTCGCTGTTCGCCTGCGCGATGAAGTCGCTGACGGTCGACGTCGGCGCCAGCGCGTCGTACGTATAGGTCGCGTTCGACGCGTTGTTCTTCATGTATACGTTCGCCTGCGCGGCACCCACCGCCATCGGGCCGAGGAACCAGTAGCCCGACTGCCCCTGGCCGTTCGCCTGCGTGAGGAACGCATTCGCGTCGGCCGGGAGGCCCGTCGTCGTGTACGTGTAGGTGGCGGACGAACCGCCATCCTTGCGATAGAGATCGCCGTACGTGAGCGGCCCTTCGTAGCGGTAGCCGCTCGCCCCTTGCGCGTTGGCCGCGTTGACGAAGGACGTCATGTCGGCCGGCGCGGTCTGCAGCTGATACGTGTAGGTCTGCGCGGTGCCGTCGTTCACGAAGATCGACTGCGTGCCGCCGTTGCCCGCGCTGTAGAAGTAGTCGCCCAGATAGCGGTAGCCCTTCGCGCCTTCGTTGTTGACCAGCGTCAGGAAGCTCGCGCGATCGGCGGCGACGGGCTGCGCCTCGTAGCGCCAGGTCAGCGTGCTGCCGCCGTTGCCGCCCGAACCGCCGTTGCCGCCGGAACCCGTTCCGCCCGAAGCCGTGCCGCCCGTCCCGCCGCTGCCGCCGTTGTTGCTCGTGCCCGATCCGCCGGACGCCGCGGGCGAGGAATTATCGTCGCCGCCGCCGCAGGCGGTCAGCGCGAGGCAGGTCAATGCGATCAGTGCAACGGCTTTCATCGGGATCACCTTCTGAATGAACAGGACGAACGAAGCCAGTACGCGCGAATCGCACCGCACGCACCGGCCATCACGAATCAGGAATCAGAGATCAGGATTCGGCCGGCGGGCTCCCGCCGGCCCGGCGACGTCAGTTGACCTGGAGCTGGCCACCGCGGCCCAGCCCGCCCTTCACGTCCTGCGCCTTGTAGCTGCGCAGCGCGACGACCATCTTGTTGTACGCATCGATGAACGCGACGACCGTCGCCTTGCCTTCCGGCGTCGACGAGAAGCCAGCCAGCGCGCCGCCCACGCCGCCGCCGAAGCCGCCCAGCGCCGCGCCGTAGTTGGTCGCCGTCGAGCTGCCTTCCGACGCCGCGATCTGCACCGCCGAGCGCACGTCGAACAGCGTCAGCGTCACCACCGACGCCTTCGTCTGCAGGTGCCCCGCCACCGCCGCCACCGCGCTGTTGCCGATCAGCCCGCCGATCATGCTGCCGATCCCGCCGATCGGCGAATCGTTGATCACGATCTGCGGCTCCATGTAGTAGTCGGCCGCGACACGCTGGCCCTTCTGCTGCTTCGAGCCCGCGCGGTATTCGCCCGAGTTGCGCTGCAGTTGCGTGATGCGCGACAGGCGCGCGTCGCTCTTCTGGTTGCCGATCGACGTGATCACGAAGCAGTTCGACTGCTGCACCGCCAGCCGCAGCAGCGGATCGATGCTCGTCACCTTGGTNCGGCCGTCGTCGACGGCGATCGTGCCGAGCGGCGACGTGCAGCGCTGCAGTTGCGAATCGGCGCCGGCGCTCGCGCCGCCGGCCGCCGCGCCCGTCACGCCCGCGTTCTGGCCGCCGGGCGTCACCACGCCGCCGCAGCCCGCGACGGACGCGCCAAGCGCTGCCACCAGCGCACCTCGAGTGAGACGTTGGGAAAGGTTGGTCTTCATGTCGTTGTCGATCGATTAGAGTCGTTGTTCGGCTTATGTGTCCGTGCGAACTTCGATAAGCCCCCCGGCGTGGCGCGCGATGGTGGTCTCCCCGCGGCCGCCCCCGTTGCTCGATGCCCGGTCAGTAGTACCAGTACGTCTGCTGCCAGACGCCGTAGTACGGATAGCCCGAGTACCAGTAGCCGTAATAGGTGTCACGCCACTGCGTGCGCCATTTCCAGTCTTCTTCGTCTTCCTTCTTCGCCTTGCGCGCGAGATCGAGCAGCTTTTTCGATTCCTTGTCGCCGCGGCCCGCCGCGATCGACAGCCACTTCTCCGCTTCGCGCGCATCCGAGCCCATTTCCTCGAGGCCGAACAAGTAGAAGCTGCCGAGCGCCTTCTGCGCGTTCAGGTCACCGCGCTCGGCGGCTTCGCGCATCCACTTGAGCGCCTGGTAGCTGTCCTGGCGCACGCCGTCGCCGCGGAAATAACGCAGGCCGAGGTCGTAGGCGGCCTTCGGCTGGGCCTTCGCGGTTTGCTTGAGCGCGGCGATGCGCGGATCGTCCCGGTCTTCCGCATCGTCCCTTTTTTGATAGGAGACCTGATCTTTAGGGCGATCGGAACAACCTGTGTCGTCGCAGATCCGTACCGTGCCGGCGGTAACCGACGGATCCTGCGCGCACGCGGCCAACAGCAACAGCAGCCCCGGTGCGAGTAAACGGCGATACATGGGTACTTTCCTCAAGTTTTTATTGGCGCCGCAATGCTTCGAGCCATCCCACCCCCGCGAGCTCGTACCCGGTTGCGCGCGGCGCAGCGGATACAATTCCATCCGCCAACGCCGACACGCGCCCAAGGCTCTCTCAGGTTCTCTCTTCGAATCGTTCCGTCACTACGTCATTGCTGCCGCTCTTCGCTGATCCGACTGTGCCGGAATCGACCTCAAAACATGACGCAACAAACAATAGTGACGTGGTGAGCAATAATAATGGAGAAAAATGGCATGTCAAGGGCCTTCGCGCGTTTGAAGTTTGCGTGACGCGTCAGCTTTGATATGCTCTTCCTCGCCAAAACCCCTGGAGACCCCATCGAGATGTCCACCACCGAGCAGGCCAACGTCGATCTCATCACCGCCAACAAGGTGCGCGACCTCCTGAACCGGAACGGCATTCCGCCGCGAAGTCACAACACGACGATCGCGAACGTGCTCGGCCTGAGCTTCTCGGTCGTCACGCGCAAGATGAAAGGCCTGATCCCGTGGAACCTGTCGCAGTTGCAGGACATCGCGACGCACTTCGGCGTGCCGCCCGCGATCCTGCTCGACGACAAGGGCACCCAGCCGGCCGCGGCCGAGATGATCGACGCGACGCTCGCGATCGAATCGAAGCGCTTTCGCTGCCGCGCGGCGATCTCGACGAAGGCCACCAGCCAGATCGAAACGGATTTCGTCGCGATGCAGTGGCAGGGCGAATGGATCATCACCGAACGTCAACATGCGCGCGAGGGCCGCACGTATCCGGTCGACGTGATCGAGCTGCGCTCCGCGCAGCCGAACGTGTATGCGGCGCGGATCGCCGTGGTCGACGATTCGCACGACGTCGCCGAAACGGTCTGTGAATATTTCATCGAGAAAGGCGTGAACGCGATTGCGTACTTCGACGGCGCGAGCTTCCGCAAGGCGCTGGAAGTCGAGGATTTCGACGGCTACATCCTCGACTGGATGCTCGGCGACCAGACGGCCGCCGAACTCGTGCGCGGCATCCGCTCGAGCGAGAACAGCGGCGCGCCGATCTTCCTGCTGACCGGCAAGATCTCGACCGGCGAAGCGAGCGAGGACGAGATCGCGCACATCGTGTCGCACTACAACGCGCGCTGCGAAGAAAAGCCGGTGCGCCTGCCGATCCTGTTCGCGGAAGTCGCCCGCGAACTGAAACTCACGCTGCCGGCGGCGGCGACGGCGACGAACTGAGAACCGGGAGCCGGGAACGAAGACCGGAACCACAACCCGCCACACGAACCACCAGACCGAGGGAAAGACATGCGCGTTTCAACCATCTGGACCAAAAGCCTGCTGACGGCCTGCCTGCTCGGGATGGCCGCCGCGACCTGGGCCGCGTCGTCGTTCACGTTCACCGTCGACGGCAAGATCAGCAAGAGCAACCAGCAGGGGAAGATGACCTACGTCTTTTCCGAACAGGCGCTGATGGCGCTGCCGCAACATACGATCGTCACGTCGACGAGCTGGACGCCGAAGGCGAGCTTCACCGGCCCGCGCCTGTCCGACGTGCTGAAGACGGTCGGCGCGCACGGCACGCAGATCGAATTCCGCTGCATCGACGAATACACGTTCACGATTCCCGTGTCCGATGCCGACAAGTACGGCGTGATCCTCGCGCGGACGATGAACGGCAAGGTGCTCGGCAACGACAACTACGGCCCGCTGTGGATCATGTATCCGCGCGACCAGTATCCCGACGAGCTGAAGACGCCGCTCGGCGAAGCCAAGTTCGCGTGGCAGATCATCGGTCTGACCGTGAAGTGACATGACGCGGCGGCGATGGAAAAATAGAAAAATCATCCTGGTCCTCGGCTCGCTGTGGATCATGGGCTTCGCCGCGTGGGCGTTCCTGCTGTGGGATCTCCTCGCCACCTCGGTCAACGAGGGCGTGCTCGAGGGGCCGCGCGAAGGCGTGTTCTGGACCGCCGCGCAATACCGCAACGTCTACACGCGCTTCGACCGGCAGCTGATTCTCTACGCGACGCGCGAGGACGACGATTTCGCTCACGTGCAGATGCAGCTCGACAGCCTGTCGGTGTCGTTCGGGTTCCTGCAGCGGCCGTCGGAAGTGTCCCAATACTGGCTGCGCATCCCGCGCGCGCGCAACGAGATCGACGCGCTCGGCGAATTCATGACGCGCCTGAAACGCGAGGTGCCGTTGCTGCGCGATTCGCCGAAGCAGGCACGGCAGGTGATCGACGAAGTCAATGCGTACTGGCCGAAGGTCAACGGCCTCGCGAACTACTTCCGCGCGATCGAAATGGCGCAGCGCGATTTCACGTTTCATCAATTGAAGGAAAAGCAGCGCGCGATCCTGACCCTCGGCATCGTGCTCGGCGTGATCCTGTGCGCGCTGTTCCTGCTGCTGTTCTATACGATGCGCACGCGCGACGGCCTGCTCGAACGGCAAAACGCGGCGCTCGACGCGGAACGCAAGGCGTCCGACCGCGCGTTCGAGATGATCGAGGCGAAGAACGCGTTCCTCGGGATGGTCAGCCACGAACTCCGTACGCCATTGCAGGCGATCTGCGGATCGATCGAGATCCTGCTGGCCCGCCCGCAGTCCGATGCGAACCTGAAGACGATCCGGCGGCTGCAGAACTCCGCGCTGTCGCTGGAAGCGCTCGTCAAGGACCTCACCGACTACATCAAGCTGCGCTCGACGAAACGCGTCGCCGAACTGGATACCGTCGGCATCGCGCCGCTGCTGGCCGAAGTGCTCGAACCGCTGCGCGAGCGGATCGTGACGAAACGGATCACGGTCACGCAGCGCGTCGAGCCGCCCGGCCTCGCGATCCGCTCCGATCGCAAGCTGCTGCGGCAGGTGCTGTCGAACCTGATCGAGAACTCGGTCAAGTACACGCTCGGCGGCTCGATCAACGTGGCGATCACGCTCGCCGACGCGCCGGCCGGCCAGCAAGTGAAGATCGCCGTGCGCGACACCGGCGCCGGCATCGCGAAGCAGCATCTGTCGAAGATCTTCGAGCCGTTCTATCGCGCGAACGATGCGGTCGGGCTGCACGTGGACGGAATCGGGATGGGGCTCGCGGTCGTGCGCGAAATCGTGACGACGCTGCGCGGGCATGTGGATGTGCGCAGCGTGGTGGGCGAAGGCAGCGAGTTCGTCGTGACGCTGCCCGTCGAAGTGCCCGCCGTCGATACGGCCGGCACCGCGGCCGGCGACGTGCTCGCGCTGTCGCCCGTGCCGGCGCACCGCGACCGGCGCGCGCTGGTGGTCGACGACAACGACAACGCGCGCGAGACGCTCGGCGCGATGCTGTCGGCGCTCGGCATCGACGCCGATCTGTGCGGCACCGGCCAGGAAGGCGTCGCGCGCTTCGGTACGGGCCGCTACGACCTCGTCGTGCTCGATCTCGAACTGCCGGACCTGAGCGGATTCGATGTGGCGCGGCGCATTCGCGCGGTGGCGCAACCCGGCGACGACGGCCGGCATCCGGCGATCCTCGGCGTCAGTGCGTATGAATCGGCCGCGTTGCGCGAGAACAAGCGGGTGTTCGACGCGTTCCTGCCGAAGCCGGTTCACCTGCGCGAACTCGGCGCGCTCGTCGAGAAGCTGCTCGCCTGAACCGCGCGCCGGCGCGGCGTCGCGCGTTCTTCGCTTGCCCGGCTACGCGCCTGCGTGCCTACTCGCCGATCAGATGCAGCACGATGTCGCGCCGGTGCGCCGCGCGGCGATGCTCGAACAGATAGATCCCCTGCCACGTGCCGAGCACCATGCGCCCGTGCTCGACCGGAATCGACAACTGCACCTGCGTGAGCGCCGTGCGCAGATGCGCGGGCATGTCGTCGGCGCCTTCGGTGTCGTGCTCGTAGCGCGTGTCGTCCTCGGGCGCGAGCGTCGCGAAATAGCGTTCGATGTCGCGCTGCACCGACGGATCCGCGTTCTCCTGGATCAGCAGCGACGCCGACGTATGGCGGCAGAACACGGTGAGCAGGCCGGTGCGGATCGCCTGCTGATCGACGAACGCGCGCACCTGCGGCGTGACTTCGACGAGGCCGCTGCCGCGCGTATCGACGCCGACGTGCGTGATGGCCTGTTGCATCGCCATGACCTCAGGCCAGCGCGGCGAAGCCGTCGGCTTCGATCTGCTTCGCGTCGGCGGGGCGCACGACGCGCGCGACTTCGACCCCATCGCGCAGGAATACCAGCGTCGGCCACAGCTTCACGCCGAACGAGCGACCGAGCGGACGGCCGGGGCCGTCCTCGATCTTCAGGTGCCGCACGGCTGGATGCGCGGAGAACGACGCCGTGATCGCGGGCTGCGCGCCTGCGCAGATCCCGCACCAGTTCGCGCCGAATTCGATGACGGTTGCGCCGCCCAGTGCGTCGACTTCCGCGCGGGTCGGCGCGTTGGCGGTGTAGCGTTGCTCGGTGTCCATCAGGCCCTCGTGTGCGTTGGCGGAATGGGACTGCGCGCCGGTGCGAGGCGGGCGGGTGCAGTCTTCGATTTCTTACTGTAGCGGAAAAGCCCATGCGTTGCCGGCTCGGTCCGGCGCGGCGCCGGCGCCTCTTTGCGTACCGTTCGGAATGACACGACAAGATTCGGAGCGTCGCGCCGCCGCGACGGGATCAGCATGAGAACCGATCCCGTCAACGAAGGACTCGACATGAATGCGCCACATTGCGTCACCGAACCGAACATCCTCTACTTCGGCACGCCCGTCGTGCTGGTCAGCACGCTGAACGAAAACGGCACGGCCAATCTCGCACCGATCTCGTCCGCGTTCTGGCTCGGCTGGCGCGGCGTGATCGGCATCGCCGCCAGCTCGCAGACCACCCGCAACCTGCTGCGCACCGGCGAATGCGTGCTGAACCTGCCGTCGTCCGCGCAGGCGGACGCGGTGGACCGGATCGCGCGCACGACGGGCACGTATCCGGTGCCCGACGGCAAGCGCGCGAAAGGCTACATATTCGAACCCGACAAGTTCGGCACGGCCGGGTTCACCGAGGCCGCGTCGCAAACGGTCGCGCCGCCGCGCGCGCTCGAATGTCCGGTGCATATGGAAGCGGTCGTCGCGACCACGCATGGGATCGGCGACGACATGCCGGACCTGCGCGGCCGTATCCGTGTGTTCGAGGTACGCATCCAGCGCGTGCACGCGCATCCCGACCTGCTGATGGACGGTCAGCCCGACCGCATCGATCCGGACAAATGGTCGCCGCTGATCATGAGCTTCCAGAAGTTCTACGGGCTGGCGCCGCGACAGGTGCATGCATCGCGGCTCGCCGACATTCCCGAGCACGCGTATCGCAGCCCCGATATCGAGCGCTCGCGCGAGGCGGGCGTGATGATCGGTACCGGACGGTGACGACGCCGCAAGCGCCAGCACGGCGGCATCGCTGACACACGTGATGCAGATGATCGGCGCGGTATTCGGCGTGGCGATGCCGGGCGCGCTGGACGACGCGTGCGGCGGTGCGGCCGGGCTGAGAGTCGCGATGTTGACGGGCAGCGCGCGGCGCTCGCGTGGCGGCGCACGGCCCGCACCGGCACGCGGGCCGGCGCGCCGAAGCCGATCGGATAAGATACGGCCGGCCACGCACCTTGGCCCATGACCGAACCGACGGAGTGTTTTCAGTGATTCAACCGACCCAAGTATTCAAGGACAACCTCGCGCAACTGCCGGCCATCGACGGCATCGCGCGCATCGATCTCGTCGGCGCGAACGGCGACGTGGTCGCGACCATCGAGAACCAGCCGGGCAAGCAGGGCTCGCTCGCGGTGTACCACTATCTGAAGCAGGCGTTCGGCACGCTCGACGCGAACGCGGCCGAACACGGCCTCGCGGTGTTCGCCGAGCATACGGCCGACGCACGCAATCGTCCGGGTGCGCACCCGAACGTCGATCGTCTGCTCGCGATCGTCGCGGGCGGCGATGCGCTGCGGATCGACGTCGTCGCGAACGGCTGAGTCGGCCGCGACACGCGCGACATCCCGCGATCGTCGTGTCCGTGTTCTTTTCTCCGGAGACCCACCGCGTGTTCCGCCCGATCGCCCTGCTGCCAGGCCGCCGCTTCGTCTCTGTCGCTGCGGTCGCAGCCATTGCGTGCGCCGCGCCCGGCGGCACGGCCTCGGCCTGGGCCTCGCCCGATACGCCGCGGACGGCCTCCGAGATCGCCGGCGCGTCGCTGGTACCGCTCGGCGTGCTGCCGCGTTCGCCGGAGAACGGTTCGCTCGACCCGTTTTGCGCGCAATATCGGGCGAAAACCACTTCAGCGGCCGGCCGGGAAGTCGCGCAGCGCAACTGGATCGTGACGTCCGACGCACCGCTCGGGCGCTACACGGTTGTCACGTTCGCGAGCGGATTCAGCGCCGGCACGAGCGCGATCTGCTTCGCGCGCAACGGCAATATCGGCGTATTCGACGGCACGACGCTCGTTGCGCTCGGCTACACCGCACATCAGGCCGGCTGGCAACTCGGCTCGGCCGATCGGCTGGAAAGCGGCGCGCTGCTGATCTGGGGCGGCGACGGCCCGGCGCCGCCGGTCGGCGAGTTGCACGAAGAAAATGGCGGCCTGAGGCTGACCCGCGTCGCCGCCGAAAGCACTCACTGCGACGGCCGCGCGGTCGTGCCGAACGTGTACGGCAAACCGCTCGATGCGGCACGCAAGATACTGATCGCGCATGGCTGGCAGCCGCTGCGTCCGCGCGAGAAACCGGATGCGCTGGACGGCGCGGCGACGCTCGCGAAGCACGGCATCATCGAAGCCGAAGCGTGTTCGGGCACCGGGATGGGGTATTGCGCGCTGCGCTACCGGAATGCGGCCGGCGTGCTCGGCGTGACGACGGTGGGCGGCGAGCCGGACCGGCCTGCCGCGAATACCGTGATCGACTATCAGGTCGCCTGTCGCAAACAGTGAGTAGTGTGCCGGCCGCGCATGCGCGATGCAGGCGTCAGGCGATCCGTGCCGTCCGGCCATCGTCCGTTCGCTCGATTGACCGGCCTCGCACGCCCTCCTAAACTGGGTTCCCTTTTACGCCGCACCAGCAAAAGGGACTGCCATGGTCGACCTCTCCACGCTCGCGCTGTTCTCCGGCGCGTGTCTCGCGCTGACCGTCACGCCCGGCCCGGACATGTTGCTGATCGCGTCGCGCAGCGTGAGCCAGGGGCGGCGCGCCGGCTTCGCGACGCTCGCGGGCATTCAGGCCGGCACCTACTGCCACGCGCTCGCGGCCGCGCTCGGTCTGTCGCAGCTCTTCGTCGCGGTGCCGCTCGCGTACGACGCGGTGCGTTTCGCGGGCGCCGCGTATCTGCTGTATCTCGCCTGGAAGACGTTCCGTTCGGAGGCGACCGCGCTGTCGCCCGTCGCGTCGCAACGTCGCCGCTCGACCGCGGCGATCTTCCGCCAGGGGCTGACGACGAACCTGCTGAACCCGAAGATGGCGCTGTTCGTGCTCGCGCTGTTCCCGCAGTTCGTGCGGCCCGAACACGGTTCGATCGCCGTGCAGATTCTCGTGCTCGCGACGGTGCTGAACCTGATCGGGATCGTCGTGAACGGCGCGGTGATTCTCTCCGCGAGCCGGCTGAGCCAGCGGATCGGCGCGCGCCGTCGGCCGTCGAAGGTGCCGCAGTATCTGCTCGGGTCGGTGTTCGTGGGGCTGGCGGCGCGGCTCGCGGTGGCGGGGCGGGACTAACCCCGTCGCATTCCGTAGTACCCGGTCCATCCCGACACCGAATCGCGCTGCTTGCCGGGCCCGGATGTCCCGAGAGCGCTCGGGTCCGCATATCGTCACCAATCTCTCCGACCGAAGAAATACGGTCGCGAACTCCCCTCACGTCTGACTCACCGCCTGTGTCCGCGCCTGCGGTCGGTCGCCGTTCTTGTATCGACATAACATATTTGTTACTATACCGACTCACGGTTATGAGATCCAGTTCTTCAATGAGCGTGTAGCGGTGGGCGTAGCGTCGTTGCCGACGACCCTGCTTGCCCGGTACTTTGCACTCGCTGACCGCATGGAACGGTACGGCCCGAATCTCGGGGAACCCCATTCCCGATCGATGGGAAACGGCCTGTACGAAATGCGCTTGAAAGGCGCAGAAGGTATTGCCCGAGTGTTTTACTGCGCGATCGTCGAGCGGCGTATCGTCATGCTCCACTGTTTCGTGAAGAAGACGCCAAGGACGCCGCCGAAGGAACTGGAAATCGCGCGTCGTCGATTGAAGGAGGTTCGAGATGGCAACCTATAAGGAACTACGCGAGCGGGCATTGGCCGACCCCGCGGTGCGCAGGGAATACGAACGATTGAATCGCGAGGAATTCGCGCTGCTCGACGCGATGCTGGCGGCGCGGCGAGAGGCCGGCTTGTCGCAAGCCGATGTGGCGGAACGTATGGGCACGAAAGCACCCGCCATTACGCGACTCGAGCGCGCGCTCGCCACCGGGCAGCATTCCCCGTCCATCGATACGCTGCGCAAGTATGCGGCGGCTTGCGGCAAGACGCTCCTGATCTCGTTCGCCTGAATCACGCGCGCTCGAAACGGTCGGCTTCCATGCCGGATTTCGATACCGGCACGCGCGCGAGGCGCCCGAGCGCCGAAGCCTTCAGCGCGTCGCCCCCAGCGCCACGCGCAGCCGCTCCATCAACCGCGTGTAATGCCGCAGCACGTCGTCCTTCGGCACGATATTCGCGGTCGCGAAACGCTCGGACCACGCCGGCTTCCATTCATACGAACCGTGCACGCTGCGGTCGCCGTCGGGCGCGTGGATCAGCGAGCGGATCCGTGCGTCGCGGCCCGGCCCCGTATGCATCTCGAACAGCGCGTGGATGAACGTGTGATACGCGTCGTACACGTCGTCGTCGAACAGGTAGCGGTAGATGTGGAACGTGCGGTCGAGGTCGCGCTTCGCGCGGATCACGTCGTCCGGCGAGATGTCCTTCCAGTAGCCGATCCACGTGTAGAAGCACAGCAGCGCATTGAGCTGCGGCGCGACCGCGTCGTACAGCGCGAGCCGCTTCTCGATCAGCCGCTGGTTGGTCCACTGCACGAGTTCGAGCCGCTTCAGCCGGCGCGCGACGAGCCAGCCGAGACAGGCGACCGACAACGGCGTCAGCACGCCGAGCACGAGCTTGACGATTTCCAGCGAATTCCACGGCGTATTGAATGGCTGCATGTAGGGCTCGACAGGAAAAAACGCATTCGCGTCGACGCGTGACCCCGGCGCGCCACGCAGCGCCGCTTGGCCGATCGCATCGGCATTGACCGTTAGTTGCTTGCACATCGAACTGTGCGCGACCGCGCGGCAAGACGTTCGGCGTAGCTCACCTCACCAGTGTATCGGGCGATTGTCACCGCGCCATGACCGTTCGTCGACGCGCCGCCGCGCGGCCGCCCCGCTTCAGGTCGGCAGCGCCGACGTGAGCTTCACCTTCTGCATCGGAATGTCGGTCTTCACGCTCAGCACGCCGGGAATGCGCGTCAGGTATTCCATCTGGAAGCGCCGGTAATCGTCGATGTCGGCCGCGACGACGCGCAGCAGGAAATCGCAGTCGCCGGCCATCAGGTGGCATTCGACCACTTCCGGCATCTGCTGGACGGCCTCGGCGAAACGGTTCACCGATTCCGCGTCCTGCCCCTTCAGCCACACGCGCGTGAAGATCGTCAGCCCCTTGCCGACCTTCGCCGGATTCAGCACGGCCACGTATTTCTCGATCACGCCGGCTTCCTCGAGCAGCCGCACGCGCCGCAGGCACGGGGACGGCGACAGCCCGACCTCGTGCGCGAGCTCCACGTTCTGCATGCGGCCGTCGCGCTGCAGCGCGCTCAGGATCCGGCGGTCGATAGCGTCAAGTTTCATTTGGCATCCAATTCCAAAAAATTCTCATATCACACGTTCAATGCCAAATTCTGAGAAAAATCTGGCGACAACGCAACCCGATTCGAGTCAAAAAAGCAGACAATTCCTCCCCCGAAGGAGGAGTAATGAGCAGTAGCGTTTCAACGTCGTCCGGGCTTCGCGACAGGCCCGCCTATGTCGCCGAGATGGGCCGCGGTTTGCGCGCGGCGCTGCCCGTCATGCTGGGTTTCATGCCGTTCGCGCTGGTGCTGGGCGCGCAGGCCGCGCAGAAAGGGCTGAGCCTGTTCGAGGTGCCGATGATGACGGGCCTGAACTTCGGCGGCGGCTCCGAATTCGCGGCGATCCACCTGTGGACGTCGCCGCCGCACATCGCGCTGATCGTCGCGATGTCGTTCCTCGTGAATTCGCGCCACATCCTGATGGGCGCCGCGTTCGAGCCGTATATCCGCCGCCTGCCGCGCCGCCGTGCGTTCGTCGCGCTGTTCTTCATGTGCGACGAGAGCTGGGCGATGTCGCTCGCCGACGCGCGCGAGCGCTCGGCCACGCACATCAGCGTGCCCTATTACGCGGGCATCTGCATCGGGCTCTACCTGACGTGGATCTCGATGACCACCCTCGGCGCGGCGGTCGGCCCGACGATCGGCGACGTCGAACAGTACGGCTTCGACATGGCGTTCACGGCCGTGTTTCTGGTGCTGCTGCGCGGGATGTGGAAAGGGGTGCGCGCGAGCCGCCCGTGGTTCGTGAGCCTCGTCGTCGCGGCGGCCACCCATCTCGCGCTGCCCGGCGCGTGGTATGTCGCGGCCGGCGCCTGCGCGGGGCTGATCGCCGCGCTGCTGTGGGAGCCGCGCGATGCCTGAGCTTCCGGATTTCGGCACGGTCGCGACGATCGTGCTGATGGCGTCGACCACCTACCTGTCGCGCATTCTCGGCTACGTGCTGCTGCGCAATCGCACGCTGAGCCCGCGGATGGCGTCGGTGATGGAGAACGTGCCGGGCTGCGTGCTGATCTCGGTGATCGCGCCGGCCTTCGTGTCGACGCGCCCCGCCGACCTGTTCGCGCTCGCGATCACGCTGCTCGCGGCGACGCGCCTGTCGATCCTGCCGACGGTCATCGTCGGCGTCGCGTCGGCCGGCCTGCTGCGCTACCTGCTCGGCTGAGCAGGTCCGGACTGCCGCGCCGGCAGGCACATTTCACGACACGACGAACGGGCGCCCGATGCGCCCGTTTTCACGTTCGCGCCGACCGGCGCCATCAGCGCGACACGACGATCCTCGCGCCGGAGTGCTAGCCTTGTGGCTTGCGCCACGCCGCACTTCCCCTCTCATTGCCCTTCACGAGGATCGTCCCGATGCAAGCAACCCGCCCGCTGTTCGACCGTGTCCTGCTCACCAACGACGACGGATTCGACGCTCCCGGCCTCGACATACTCGAACAGGTCGCCACGCAACTCGCGCGCGAAGTGTGGATCGTAGCGCCAGCCGAGGACCAGAGCGGCACGTCGCATTCGCTGAGCCTGCACGAACCGCTGCGCGTGCATCGCAAGGGCGAGCGCCGCTTCGCGGTGCGCGGCACGCCGGGCGACTGCGTCGCGATCGCGGTCAGCCACCTGATGAAGGGCGCGCGGCCCGACGTCGTGCTGTCCGGCGTGAATCGCGGCGCGAACCTCGGCACCGAAACGGTGTTTTCCGGCACGGTCGGCGCGGCGATGACGAGCATGCTGGTCGGCGTGCCGGCCATCGCGCTGAGCCAGGCCTTCATCGATCGCAACGCGGTGCCGTGGGGCACCGCGCTCGCGCATGCGCCGGACGTGATCCGCCGGCTCGTCGCGGCCGGCTGGGACAACGACGCGTGCCTCAACGTGAATTTCCCGCCGCGGCCGGCCGACGACGTGCGCGGCCTGAAGGTGACGAACCAGGGCGCCGGCACGCTGCAGGGCGTCGAGATCGTGTCGGGACGCGATCCGCGCGAGATCGACTATCACTGGCTGAAGCTCGCGCGCGCACCGCGCGACGACGACGCGGATTCGGAAACGGTCGCGCTCGGTGAAGGGTATATCTCGGTCACGCCGCTGAAGTTCGAGCGCACGCACGATCAAGCGCTCGCGCGGCTGCGGTCGAACCTCGGCTGATCGAGCGCTTCGTCGAATGGCCTCGGCGGTGGCGCACGCGATACCCGCGCGCCGCCTTACTGCCTCATCGCATCACGTCAGATTCAACCCGCCGTCGAGCATCACGATCTCGCCCGTCACGTAATCGGACGCGACGAGCATCGCGACCGTCTGCGCGATATCGTCCGGCGTCGCCGCGCGACGCATCGGCGCGCGCTCGCGCCAGAGCTGCTGCGCGTCCGTCCAGTCGGCGGTCAGCGGCGTATCGACGAGCCCCGGCGCAACCGCATTGACGCGAATCGCCGGCGCGAGCGTACGGGCGAGCAGCCGCGTCGTGTGATTGAGCGCGGCCTTCGCGGCCGCATACGGAATCGACGCGCCCTTCGGCCGCACGCCCGCATGCGAGCTGACGTTCACGACACACCCGGCCCGCCCGTGCGACGCCGACTCGCGCAGCGCGGCCTCCGCTTCGGCCACCAGCCGGAACGGCGCGATCACGTTGATTTCATGCAGCTCGCGCCACACGTCGGGGGTGGCCGCCGCGAGGTCGTCATGCGGAATCACGCGGCTGACGCCCGCATTGTTGACGAGCACGTCGAGCCGCCCGTGCACCGCGAGCGCGTCGCGGATCAGCCGCACGCGTTCGGTATCGTCGGCGAGATCGGCCTGCACGTACGCGCCGCCGAGTTCGCGCGCCATCGCACGCCCGGTGTCGGCCGAGTTGCGCGAATGCAGGATCACCGCGTAGCCGTCGGCCGCGAGGCGGCGCGCGACGGCCGCCCCGATCCCCGACGTCGAGCCGGTGACGAGCGCGACCGGCCGGTGCAGGCGCGACGCGCGCGGCTCGCCGGCGGCTTCGGTTTCAGGAGCGGTTTCGGTTTCGGCAATCGGGGCAGACATCGGCGGCAGCGGCGCGTCCATGGCGTGGAACCCTGTCAGTGGCGTTCCCGCATCATAAGCGCGCCAGGGTCGCGAGAAGCGAATTCATGCTTATTGGCCGAGCGGCCTCCGCCGAGGATGACGCGCAATCGGCCGTCACGGCTGTTTCGGCAGCTCGACATACTCCTCGAGCTCGCCCGCGATATACAGCCGCTTGCCGATTCGCGGGTATTCGCACACGTCGTGCTCGAGCCGCTGCCCGCCGACGAGCAGCTCCAGCGGCGCATCGCCGGTGTTCTGCACCGTATGCGCTTCGCCGCCGCGCGGAAAACCGATGAAATCGCCGGGCCCGATTTCACTGGCGCGCTCGCCGATCGTCACCGAGCCGGTGCCGGACAGCACGTACACGAATTCCTCTTCGTACAGGTGACGGTGATATTCGGCCGATTCGTGACCGGGCATCAGCGTGAGCAGGTGAACACCGAATTGCGTCAGGCCGGTCAGGTCGCTGAGCTGCCGCTTGAGACGCACGGCATTGGGATTGAGCGAATGCACCGCGCGCGTCGGTTCCATCTTCGCGATATCGGCGGCCTTCAGCAGTTCCCGGGGAAAGGGAGTCGACATGGGGATCTCGCAAGCGTGAATGCTTCTGTTGGACGCGGTGCCGGCGCGGCCCGCGACGGTTATTGTCCAACATTTTCACGCTTGCGGACGTGTCGCGGGCCCCGCCGGGCACGCTGCACTTCATCGAATGCCTGAACGTTGCGTACGCAACCGTTTCGACTTCAGACACATCGTGACACTCAACCCACGTGCACACCACGCAGCTTCGTCAGCAATGCGACGAGACGATCGATGTGCGCATCCTCGGTGCGCCACGACGACACGCTGATCCGGAACGCCGGCCGCCCCTGCCACACGGTCGCGCCGAACCACACGTCGCCCGACGCTTGCGCGGCTTCGAGGATCGCCGCCGTTTCCTCGTCGGTGCCGGCGCGCACGAGCACCTGGTTCAGCACGACGCGGTTCAGCACGTCGTAGCCGGCCGCGCGCAGGCCGTCCGCGACCCGCGCCGCCTGCGCGCAGTGCCGCTCGACCATCGTTGCCACACCGGCACGGCCGAGCGAGCGCAGCGCGGCCCACACGGGAATGCCGCGCGCGCGCCGCGAGAATTCGAGGTTCAGGTTCTTCTGCGCATCCTGCGCGCCGCTCAGGTACACGGCGTCGCTGTTCATCGCGGTGGCGAGCGCGGCCGCATCGCGGCAGATCACCATCGCGCCGTCGTACGGCGTGTTGAGCCATTTGTGACCGTCGGTCGTCCAGCTGTCCGCGCCGTCGATGCCGTCCGTCAGCGCGCGCTTCGACGACGCCCGCGCCCACAGGCCGAACGCGCCGTCCACGTGAACCCACGCCCCGGCCGCCTTCGCGGGCGGAATCAATGCCGCGAACGGATCGAATTCGCCGGTGTTCACTTCGCCGGCCTGCACGCAGAAGATCGTCATGTCGTCGAGCGGCGGCAACTGCGCCGGGTCGATCCGGCCATGCGTATCGACCGGCGCGACGACGATGCGCTTCAACCCGAAGCCGAGCACGCGCAGCGCCTTCTTCACCGTGATGTGCGCGAGCGCGGAGATCACGACTTTTACTTCCGGCGCGCCGATCAGGCCATCTTCGTCGATATCCCAGCCCTTGCGCGCGAGCAGCGCGCGCCGCGCGGCCACCAGCGCGACGAGCGTGCAGGCCGTCGCGCTCGTACCGAAGCCGACCGCGCTGCCTTCGGGCAGCCCGAGCGCCTCGACGACCCAGCGCGCGGCCTGGCGCTCGAGCGTCGCGGCCACCGGCGAGTTCGCGTACGACGACGCGCACTGGTCCCACGCGAGCATCAGCCGCTCGGCCGCCGCCGCGGCCGGCAGCGTCGCGCCGATCACGAAGCCGAAGTAGTTCGGGCCGTTCGACGCGACGGTCGCGGGCGTGCCGTGCTCGTCGAGCAGGCGCAGCACGTCGTCGGCCGGGCGGCCCGCATCGGGCAGCGCTTCGTCGAACGCGGCGAGACCGGCGAGTGCTGCCGCGTCGGGAAACGCGCGCCGGTCGTTCGCTGCGGCCAGATACGCGTGCGCGCGCCGGTCGGCGTCGGCCAGCAATGCGAGTTCGTCCATGTCGGGTGCCTCGGTCAGGTCAGGATCAGAGTTGCGAGAGATCGCGGCCGAGCTGCTGCAGCGCGCCGTCGATCCGCTTGTAGTACGTGAACTTGCCGACGCGGGTCGCCTGCACGAGCCCGGCATCCGCGAGGATGCGCATGTGGCGCGTGGTCGTGGCCGGCGCGATGCCGAGTTTTTCGGTGATGTACGTGCAGCACACGCCGAGCGCATCGAAGTCGCCATGCGGCTGCGGCGGGAAATGCTTGCGCGGCTGCTTGAGCCAGCGCAGCACGGCGAGACGGCTTTCGTTCGCCAAGGCGCTGATGCGGGTAACGTCGTCCATGGGGGTCCGGCTTCGTTTGACGTTTTGAATATTAGCTAAATGACGAAATGTGGGCAATGGGTTCGAACGGCGATTTCAGCGTGCACTGCCGCGCGCCAGTGTGCGCCGTCGCGCATTCGACGCGATCACGCGATCGCAGCGAGATCGCGGTTGCCGCCTCTCGCAGGCGGCGCAAGCAACGTGTCTTTACGCCAGCGCCTCCGCCAGCCTGTCGATCAACGCGCGCACGCGCCGCGGCTGCGCGGCGCTGCCCGGATAGACGATCTGCAGATCCACGTCGCCCGGCGAGAACGCGCCGAGCACCTCGACGAGCGCGCCCGACGCCAGCTCCCGTTCGACGTCGACCAGCGATTTCAGCGCGACGCCGTGCCCCGCGATGCACCACGCGCGCACCAGTGCGCCGTCGTTGGCGACGCGCCGGCCGCGCACCACCACGCGCTTCAATGCGCCGTCGATGCTGAACGGCCATTCGGCATACAGCTCCTGGCCGAAGCGCATCACGATGCAGTCGTGCGCGGCGAGTTCGTCCGGGTGCATTGGCGTGCCGTGTGCGGCGAGATACGCGGGCGATGCGCACACCACGCGCCGCGCACGGCCGAGCGAACGGCTGCGCAGAGAACTGTCGGCCAGCGTGCCGCGGCGGATCGCGAAATCGAGCCCCTGCCCGACGAGGTCGACATACCCGTCGCCGAGATGCAGGTCGACCGTCACGCCCGGATGCTCGGCCAGAAACGCGTCGACGATGGGTACGACGCGCTCGCGCCCGAGATCGGCCGGCGCGCTCAGCCGCACCGGCCCCGACAGCGTCTGCACGCCCAGCCGCACACGGCTTTCGAGTTCGTCGGCCTCGGCCAGCAGGCGTCGCGCGCCATCCGCCAGCGTGCGCCCTTCGTCGGTCAGGCTGATCGCGCGGGTCGTGCGCGTGAGCAGCGCCGCGCCGTAGTGACGCTCGAGCGCCGTCAGCCGCTCGGACACCGTGGCCGGCGACAGGCCGACCTCGCGGCCCGCCGCGGCCAGCCCGCCCTTCTCCACGATGCGCAGGAACAGCGCGAGATTGTCGAGCAGCATTATTCGCTCCTTCCGAAGGATATTTTCGTCATCTTCGGGATTATCGGGAAAAGTCGCAAACGGTACATTGGTCGCCTGACGATCGACGCGCGGCCCCGCCGCGCTCACACGACGAAAGGAACGCACATGGAATACCGTACGCTCGGCCGCTCCGGCCTCAAGGTCCCCGTCCTGAGCTTCGGCGCGGGCACCTTCGGCGGCACCGGCCCGCTGTTCAGTGCATGGGGCAATACCGGCGTCGACGAAGCGCGCCGCCTGGTCGACATCTGCCTCGAAGCCGGCGTCAACCTGTTCGACACGGCCGACGTGTATTCCGACGGCGCGTCCGAACGCGTGCTCGGCGCCGCGCTCAAGGGGCGTCGCGACCAGGTGCTGATCTCGACCAAGACGGGCCTGCCGACCGGCGACGGCCCGAACGACGCGGGCACGTCGCGCGCACGGCTGGTGCGCGCGGTCTACGACGCGCTGCGCCGCCTCGACACCGACTACATCGACCTGCTGCAACTGCATGCGTTCGACGCCGGCACGCCGGTGGAGGAAGTGATGTCGACGCTCGACGATCTCGTGCGCGCGGGCAAGCTCCGCTATATCGGCGTGTCGAACTTCGCCGGCTGGCAGATCATGAAGTCGCTCGCGGCGGCCGACCGGCACGGCTGGTCGCGCTACGTGGCGAACCAGGTGTACTACTCGCTCGTCGGCCGCGACTACGAGTGGGACCTGATGCCGCTCGGCGCCGACCAGGGCCTCGGCGCGCTGGTGTGGAGCCCGCTCGGCTGGGGCCGGCTCACCGGCAAGATCCGGCGCAATGCGCCGCTGCCCGAAGGCAGCCGCCTGCATGAAACGGCCAGCTACGGGCCGCCGGTCGACGACGAACGCCTGTACGACGTGGTCGATGCGCTCGACGCGATCGCGGAAGAGACCGGCAAGACGGTGCCGCAGATCGCGCTGAACTGGCTGCTGCAGCGGCCGACCGTGTCGTCGGTGATCGTCGGCGCGCGCAACGAGGAACAGCTGCGGCAGAACCTCGGCGCGGTCGGCTGGGCGCTGACCGATGCGCAGGTCGCGAAGCTGGACGCGGCGAGCGCGGTGGAAGCGCCGTATCCGTACTTCCCGTATCGCCGGCAGGCGGCGTTCGCGCGACTCAATCCGCCGATGCGCGGGTAAGCCGGCGAGGTACGGGCATCAGGGGCATCAGGCCGGCACGCGTGCCGCCGCTGCGTGACGGCCGCCCACCTGATAGCCCGGCGGATACAAAAAACCGGCCCGCCGGTGAATTTCTGTCGCCCGAGGGACACCATTCCCACGCACTCGTTTTTTCGCCCAATTCGATCCGCTGAAACGACCCCCGGCCGCCCTCACCCGAGCGGCCGCGCCTTGATCCACAGAAACAGCGGCACGCGCGCCCACTGCTTGAGCTGATCCGTATCCGCATGATCGGGCGGCGGCTCGCGCAGCGACACGATCGCGAACCCGGCCGCCTCCAGCGCCTCCATATACGCCTGCAGCGGCAGCGACCAGCCCGCGAAGTGCATCGACAGCCCGTCGCGCGTTTCCACGCCGTCGAAATGCTCGCGCCCGAAATAGCTGCCCGTCAGCACGAACGGCGCATCGGGCTGCGGCCCGGCAAAGCCGCCGCGATCGCGGAACGGATGCACGATCGAGATGAACAGCGTCCCGTCCGGCTTCAGCACGCGGCGCGCCTCGTTCAACGCACGCTGCATGTCGTCGAGATCCATCAGCACGTTGTACGCCATCACGAGATCGAAGCTGGCCGCGTCGAACGGCAGCGCCGCCGCGTCGGCCAGTTGATAGCGATGCGCGGAATCCGCGTGACGCGCGGCGTCGAGCATCGCAGGCACCGCGTCGCTCGCGGTCACGTCGTAACCGAGCGCCTTCAGCTCGCGGCTCACGCGGCCTTCGCCGCAGCCGATCTCCAGCGCGACGCCGGTGCCGCGACCGATGTAGGCCGCAAGCCCCGCGCGATATTTCCAGAACGCATCGTGGCCCGGCTTGCCGGCCCAGTCGATCCATTGGTCGGCGACCCGCGTCCAGTGTTCGGTAATGGCTTTCGTGTCGGTCATGTGTACTCCCGCCCGGTATGCATCGTCGGCTCAGGATGCGCATGGTAAGCCGAAGCGCGAACAACGTGCACCGATTACCCCATTCGGCCAGTTTCCGTTTCCGGTCACGGCGTTCTACAGTTACGAGAACGCCACCCGCGCCGCCGCGCATCGCCCGCTCGACGATGCGCACCCGATTCCGAGGAAAGCCCATGCCGAGTATCTTCGCCGCGCCCGCCGATGCCCCGCCCAGCCCCGTCGCGGCGGAAACGCGCATGGTGCACGACGTGGCGACGTTGAAGCTGTCCGACTACCGGTCGGCGGACGGCGCGTCGTGGGTCATCTCGACCATCACGCCGGCGGCCGACAGCGGCGCGAACGTCACGGGCAACACGTATTTCGACACCGCGAAAGGCCGGAGCGTGCCGGTACCCGACGCGCGCCGCCGCTATGCGAATCGCGGTACGTGGCAGGTCGTCGCGAGTTCGAGCGCTGCCGTGCCCGCCACGGGCCGCTACGACTGGCTCACGCTCGCGTGGCTGCCGATCAACCGGCGGCCGCTGCCGCAAACGCCCGAGCACCTGTATTCGCCGTTCATTCGCGGCGGCACGATCGTCTATCGGTGGAATCCGGCCGCGGAAGGCGGCGAGCAGTTCGGCAACGTGCGGATGATCTTTCCCGAATGGACGCAGCAGGTGGCCGATGCGTTGCGGTCCATACCCGCTGCGGGGCAGGGCGGCGCATCGTCGGCCCCGCCTGCGCTCGACCGCCTGAAAACGGACACGAACCCGATGACCGCCGTGCTCGACTTCGGCGATGCGCTGCGTGACGAACCGGTGGACCGGATCGTTGCACGACTGCCCGCGCTACTGCGCGAGAAGGACCGGCATGAACTGTCGGCGATCGTGTTCCTGTGCCTGTCCGCAGCGCGCGATGAGGACAGGGCGCGCTTCGTCGAAACGATCGACGCGACGATCGCGCGCACGGACGACCGCGAACGCCTGCTGGCGATCGCGTACGGCGCGTTCGCCGCGGGGCGGACGCAATCGGTTCCGTTCCGCGACAGAACGCTGAATGCACTCATCAACGAGGTATTCGGCGCGCTGAAACAGCGCACGGCGGCGCTCGGCGTACCGGCCGCGCAAGGGTCGCCGTGGTACGAATTCTTTACCGCGTATCGGCTCGGTGAAGCGGCGTCGGGCAAAGGCTCGTGACGCTGGCGGCACGACACACTCCGCTTCCGGTGCGCCCGCGCATGACGTAACAAACGCGCCGCTCCTTGCCGTGGCGGCGTCCAATGCTTCCGCTGCCGCCCGTCGCGCAGCTCACGGTAAGACCCGTCTACACGAATCCCTTCCTGAATCAACCCGGGCCGAATGATCCGTACGGGCCTGCTTTTTACCATTGCATGACGCACTGACGAGCAGACAGCGCGCTGACGTGCGCGCGGGTCGTCCGGTGCCGGCCTCGCGCGATTCGTTCGCCACCTGCACAGGTGATGTTTCCCTGACGATGACGCGATTTCTCGTCGATCTCCCTATAGTTCGAACCACTCAACTTATCCACTGGAGCCCCCGATGTTTGCATTCTCGATCCGCAACTTCGCCCGCTACGCCGTCATCGCATCGGCCGCCACCATACTGCCGACCGCCGAAGCCGCGTCCAGCCTGCCCGCCACGCCGACGATCCGCGCGATGGCCGGCGCGCAGCCGGTCGATCACCTCGACCCGAAGACGACCGCGCTCGTCGTCATCGACTTCCAGAACGAATACCTGAACGGCAAGATGCCGATCGCCGACGTTCAGCAGGCAATGGCCAACGCGAAGCGCCTGATCGACTTCGCGGATCGCAACGGCATGCGCGTCTACCAGGTCCAGCACATCGCGCCGGCCGGCTCGGCGGTGTTCGCGCTCGACGGCAAAACCGTCGAGTTCATTGCGGAGATGAAGCCGCGCGCGAAGGACACCGTCGTGCAGAAGGAAACGGTCAGCGTGTTCGCGAGCACCGATATCGACAAGCGCCTGAAGGCCGACGGCATCAAGACGCTGGTGATCGCGGGCCTGATGACGCACGCATGCGTGGCCGGCGCCGCCCGTGATGCCGCGCCGCTCGGCTACACCGTCGTGGTAGCATCGGACGCCTCCGCGACGCGCGCGATCGTCCGCGCGAACGGTCAGTCGATCGACAAGGACACGCTGCACCGCGCCGCGCTCGCCGAGATCGAGGACACGTTCGGCAACGTGAAGACGACGGCCGACATCCTCGCGCTGCCGCTGCGCTGAGCACCCGCGGCACCGCGCCCGCCGAAGCGGGTGCGGCCGCGCTAGCCACTGCCCGCCGTTTCTTCCGCGAACCGGAACCCGACATGGATCAACTGCTTGCGATGCGCGTCTATCGGAGCCTCGTCGACGCGAAGGGATTCTCGGCTGCGGCCGAGCGCCTCGACACGACCCATTCGACCGTCTCGCGCCAGTTGAAGCTGCTCGAAGCGAGTCTCGGCGTGCAACTCGTCAACCGCAACACGCGCCATTTCTCGCTGACGCCCGCCGGCGAGCGTTATTACGACGCCTGCGTGGAAATCCTCGAGCGCGTCGCGGCGGCGGCGGAAGACGTGACCGATACGCCCGGCCAGCCGTCGGGCGTATTGCGCGTCAGCATGCCGCTGTCGGTCGGCACGCTGGAAATGCCCGCGTGGCTGCCGGCGTTCCGCCGCGCATACCCCGACATTCGCCTCGACGTGTCGTGCAGCGACCGCTTCGTCAATCTGATCGGAGAAGGATTCGACGTCGCGCTGCGCATCAGCAGCGCACTGCCGGACTCCGATCTCGTCGCGAGAACGCTGGCGATCTCCGACGAAATTCTCGTTGCGTCGCCCGACTATGTCGCGCGTCGCGGCCTGCCGCGCACGCCCGCCGAACTGGCGAAACACGAGCTGCTCGCCTACAGCGGCGGCGAAGACCGGACAAGCTGGCGCGTCACCCCGCCGAACGGCGCCCCCGTCACGATTCGGCTCGACAGCCCGCTGCGCATCGACGCGATCACCGCGCTGCATGCGGCGGCGATCGGCGGGCTCGGCATCGGCGCATTCACGCACCACACGGTGTGCAACGACATCGCACACGGGCGGCTCGTCCCGATCCTGCCCGGCCATACGCTCGCGAAACGCCGCTACTACGCGCTGTATCCGAAATCGCGCCATGTGCCGCCGAAGGTGCGCGCGTTCGTCGACTTCGTCGCCGCGCTTTACGGCGCGGACGCGTAACGGCCGCACACGCCCTCCTCTTGCTTCACGCCACTGTGATTCCGATAAGGAAAATCCCGGTGCGCCCATTTCGCCGACAAAAACAAAATCGCGCGGGATAGACACCGAATCGATTTTCGAGATATTCGACGATCTGAATCGGACGCTCCGTGTTAAATTCCCGCTCGGCCACAGTGCCCATTCAAATAACCTCAATTAAAAGACCAAATCATGAAATCTCTTATCCGCCATGCCGCGCTGGCATTCGTGACGATCGGCTTCCTGTCGGGCTGCGCCAGCAGCGTGACGCGCGACGCCAGCGATCCGGCCGGGGCCGCCGTGACCGCCTCGACGACCCCATTCGGCAAACAGCCCGTAATCGTGAAAGTCACGCTCGACAACGCCGCGCAGGAAGCGTTGAAAGACAACCTGAAGTTCGACGCGAAGAAGCTGCAGGAGAAAATCGAAAGCGCGCTGGACGCACGCAAGCTGCTGGCCAAAGCGGATGCAACCGATGCGATGCACCTGAATGTCGAAGTCACCGGCATTCGCGTGCGCTCGAGTTTCTCGGCCGTCATGTTCGGCTTCATGGCCGGCAGCGACTACGTCGACGGCACCGTCACGCTCACCGATGCCGACAATCATCCGGTCGACCGCTTCAAGGTGTCGGCGTCGTATGCGCTCGGCGGTATCGCCGGCATCGATAGCATGCGCATGGACTGGCTGTACGAGAAATTCACCGAGAAGACGCTCGCGACGCTCGATCCGGCGACCGCGGCAACGCAAGGCGACGCGGCACAGGCAGCGTCGAAGAAGCTGTAAGACCCGACGCCCGACGGATCGCGGATGCGCGGCCCGTCGGGCCATGGCGGCGGACCCTGTGCCGCCGCCAGCGACCGGCCTCGCCGGTCGCGAACCGGGCGTCATGCGTCATGCAATGCGCGAGTGAATGCCCGGCGCTCGCATCAGGCAGCGTTCCCGTTCCGTTGAACGAACCGATATATATCGACGTGCGGCCGCACCCACCGACCGCCCCAAGGCATTCACGCGCGCATGCACGACGATGAAAAAGCGGCCGCTCGCGAGTGGAGCGGCCGTCAAGGAGAGATCCCTGGCGGGATACCGGCGGACACCACACCAGACCGGCCAGCGTATTGTTGATGAACGGTATGCCGTTGACCATCAGACCGGTCTGATTCGCTGCACGTCGGCGTGAACGTCATGCATGCCCGAGCGACCCGCGCACCTGTCGCAATCCGCAATACGCCGTTACGTTCCCGAAGGGAACCCCCATACGCGGCAACCGGTCGAAACGCCGCACGACCGTCGACGGCTTCATCGCCGCGGCGCATCATCCCGTCTTCTGCCCCGCTCGATCACGTCCATTCTTCCTATTTCATGCTGAGCATCGGTCCCTTCTCGATCCGCGTCGTTGCAGTAGCCGTCGCCGCGCTGCTGGCGTGGCTCGTCGCGCGCGTCATCCAGCGCCGCCCGCCGGACGGGCATCACAAGACCGCGTCGAGCCTGATCCTCGACGTGCTGCTGCTCGGGCTGATTGCCGCGCGGGTCGGTTACGTCGCGCAATGGTGGCCGGACTATACGGCATCGCCGCGCGCGATCGTCGCGCTCGGCGACGGCGGCTTCGACGCACGCATCGGCATCGCGGCCGCGCTGGTGTTCGCCGGCTGGCGCCTGCGCCGCCTGCCCGCGCTGCGTCGGCCGGTGCTGGCCGGCATCGTCGCGGGCCTCGGCGCGTGGGGCATCGCGCAAGGCACGCTGGCGACGTTGCAGCAAAGCGCGCCGCCGCTTGCCGCGATGCCGCTCCAGGCGCTCGATTCGACGCCCGTGTTGCCGGCAAGCTTCGTCGGCAAGCCGGTCGTCGTGAACCTGTGGGCGACGTGGTGCGCGCCGTGCCGCCGCGAGATGCCGATCCTCGAACAGGCGCAGCGCGACCATCCGGGCATCACGGTACTGATGCTCAACCAGGGAGAAAACGCGCAAACCGTGCGCGCGTTCCTCGAACAGCAAGGCCTGCGCTTCGATCACGTGCTGCTCGATCCTTCGCTGCACGCGATGCACGCATATGGTTCGCGCGGGTTGCCGACCACGTTGTTCTTCAACGCGAAAGGCGAACTCGTCGAATCGCACATGGGCGAGCTGACCGCCGCGCGGCTGAAGGACGCCGTCACGCAACGCTTCGGGCAGTAACGCCCGTCGGATGACGGGAAGCCGCGCCGCATCATCGATATCGGCCGCGTGACACGTCGGCCCCGCAGGCGCCCGAATCCTACACGTCCGTCCACCGATAGCCGGCGACCGGCCGCGCCCTGCGCGATGCCGGTCGCCGACTTCCCCGCGTCACGCCGTCAGAACTTGTGCCGAATCCCCGCATGCACCATCAGTTGCTTCGACGTCGACGACAGGTCGGCCGCCCCCGGGATATAGGCCTGATCGAGCGACGAGCCGGTCGCGTCGCCGGCGATCCGCTGGTACGCGCCCATCAGGTAGACGTCGGTGCGCTTGGACAGGGTGTAGTCGGCCATCAGCCCGATCGAATGGATCTTCGGTTTCGCGCTGCCCGTGGTCGCGTCGTAGCGCACGGTCGTGTACACGTACTGCGCACCGACGAAGAACGCCGGCGTGAACTGATACTTGCCGTTCACTTCGAAGTTCTGGTACTTGATCGCCGTGACCGTGCCGCCCGCGAGCGGCCCCGTCACCGGTTCGATCGTCTCGTCGCCGAACAGGTAGCCGACGTTTGCGGTCGGCCGCGTGACGTTGCTGTTCGTATACGCGAACCCGACCGTCGCGGCCCCTGCGGTGTAGTTGATGCCCGCGCCGAAAATCCGCAATCTCGCCGACGCGAAGTTCGCATCCGCGCCGACGGACCCCGCGCCCGCGATCGCGCCGCCGGCCGTCGCGCCCGGGTTGTCCGCATTCAGGAACGCGGCGCCAACGAGCAGGCCGCCCTGCTCGTACTGCGCGCCGACGCTCCATTGCCGGTTGTTCGCGAATCCGGTGTCGTTGCTGAAGCTGTACGTGCCGCCGAACGAGAAGCCGCCAAAATCCGGGCTCGCGTACTTGACCGTGTTGTTCATGCGGAACGTGTTGCCGGTGTTGTCGTTGTCGAGCGGATGCGAGAACGGATAGACGCCCCAGCTGCCGTTCGCGGTCGTCGGCGCGAGGTAATCCACGACCGCGTCGTATTGCCGGCCGAGCGTCAGCGTGCCGAAGCGCGTGCTGCCGAGCCCGACGTAAGCCTGCCGCCCGAACATCCGGCCGCCCTGCGCGAGCGTGCCGCTATTCACGTTGAAACCGCTCTCGATCTGGAACAGCGCACTGTAGCCGCCGCCGAGATCCTCGGTGCCCTTCAGCCCCCAGCGGCTGCCCTGCGCGAAGCCGCTCGCCATCTGCCACGCGCCGTGGCCGCCGACGTTGTTCGTATAGTCGATGCCCGCATCGATCAGCCCGTACAGCGTGACGCTGCTTTGCGCAATGGCCGGTGCCGCACACAGTGCCGGCATCGCGACGAAAAACAATCTCCAGTTCATTCGTTTTCCTTATTGATTGGATGATCCCCACCCGCTCGCTACGATGCGGCGCCGCTTACTTCGCGCCGTAGATGTCGAAGTCGAAGTACTTGCGGTTGATCCGCTGATAAGTGCCGTTCGCGAGGATCGTCGCCAGCGCACGATTGAACGCGTCGCGCAGGTCGGTGTCCTGCTTGCGCAGACCGAGGCCGTCGCCCTGCCCGAAGTACTTCGCGTCGTCGATCGCCGCGCCGACGAACATGAAGTCCTTGCCCTGCGGCTTCTTCAGGAAGCCGTCGCTGGCCGCGATCGACGCCTGGAACGCCGCGTCGAGCCGCCCCGTCACGAGATCGGCGTACACCTGGTCCTGGTTCTGGTACGACTCGATCTGCACGCCGGCCGGCTGCCAGTTCGCGATCGCATAGTCGGCCTGCGCGGAGCCCTGCTCGACGCCGACCCGCTTGCCCTTCAGCGACGCGGCCGTCGGCAGCAGCGGCGAACCCTTGCGCGCGACCAGCCGCGCCGGCGCATTCGAGATCCGGTTCGTGAACGCGATCTGCTGCATGCGCTTCGGCGTGATCGTCATCGACGACGCGATCACGTCGAACTTGCGCGCGAGCAGCCCCGGAATCATTCCGTCGAAACTCGACTCGACCCACACGCAGCGCGCATGCAGCTCCGCGCACAACGCGTTGGTGATATCGATCCCGAAGCCCGTCAGCGTGCCGTCGGGCTGCTTGTATTCGAGCGGCGGATAGGTCGGATCGACCGCGAGGCGGATCTCCTTGCCCGTCCAGTCACCTGCGTACGCGGCCCCTGCGATCGTCGTTGCCGTCAGCGCCACCGCGAGCGCGGCCATCCATGGTTTCATTGCCCGTCTCCTTGTTTCCGTCGTTGAAGGTGAATCGAATCCGTGTGCTCGTGTGCCCGTTTATCCGTCTGTCCGGCTCACGCGAGGTAGCGCTCCGCGAGCGCGATCCAGTAACTCGCCCCGATCGCGACGCATGCGTCGTTGAAATCGTAGCCGGGGTTGTGCAGTCCGCAGCCGGCCGCACCGTCGCCGTTGCCGATCGACAGGTAGCTGCCCGGGCACGCGTCGAGCATGAACGCGAAATCCTCGCTCGCCGCGATCGGCCGCAGATGCGGGATCAGCGCGTCGTCGCCGCCCCATTCGCACGCGACGTCCCGCGCGAACGCCGTTTCCGCCGCATGGTTGACGAGCACCGGATAGCCGTAGCGATAGTCGATCTCGGCCGTCGCGCCATAGCTGTCGGCGTGGCCGTGCACGATCGTGCGGATGCGCCGTTCGAGCAGCGCACGCACGTCCGCCGACAGCGCGCGCACGCTGAGTTCGAGATCCGCATGGGGCGGAATCACGTTCGACGCAGTGCCCGCGTGGATCGAGCCGGTCGACACGATCGCCAGCTCCTGCGGATTCACGTTGCGCGACACGATCGTCTGCAACGCCATCACGATCGACGCGCAGACCACCACCGGATCGATCGTCGTGTGCGGCGCCGCACCATGGCCGCCGCGCCCGATCACGCGCACGCGCACCTCGTCGGCCGACGCCATCGCGGGGCCGTCGCAGAAGCCGAGCACGCCGGCCGGCAGGCCCGGCACGTTGTGCATCGCGAACACGGCATCGCACGGGAAACGCGTGAACAGCCCATCGTCGAGCATCCGCTTCGCGCCGCCGAGCCCTTCCTCGGCCGGCTGGAAAATCAGGTTCAGCGTGCCGGTGAAGCGCCCCCGCTCGGCCAGGCAACGCGCCGCCGCGAGCAGCATCGCCGTGTGGCCGTCGTGGCCGCACGCATGCATCACGCCGTCGTGCCGGCTCGCATGCGGCAGCCCGGTCGTCTCGTGGATCGGCAACGCATCCATGTCGGCGCGCAGCCCGAGCCGCTTTCCGGCGCCGCGCGCGAGCGTGCCGACCACGCCGGTGCCGCCGACGCCGCGCGTGACCTGATAACCCCATGTTGTCAGGCAATCGGCGACGAGCGCGCTGGTCGCGTGTTCCTCGAAACCCAGCTCCGGATGCGCGTGCAGCCGGCGGCGCAGCGCGATCATCTCCGCCTCGATGGCCGCCATTTCAGGCGAAATACGTGCTCGATCCACTCCGGATACTCCTCGATACATGCCGGTTGCCGATCGCCGGAATGGCGGATCGTGGCGAGATCGTAGGCAACGAAAAAACCGGCGAACAGCCGCAGTTTCGTTATGATGACAACCTTTCGTTGTCGGGTTTCGTACCCTCTCACACCACCCCGCACCATGAGCACGATCAAGCTGCATCAGTTGCAGGCGCTCGTCGCGAGCGCGGAAGCCGGGAGCATCCGCGGCGCGGCGCGCACGCTCGGGCTGTCGCAGGCGGCCGTCACGCGCGCGCTGCGCGAGCTGGAGGCCAGCGAGCGCCTGCCGCTGCTGGTGCGCGCCCCGGAAGGCATCGGCTTCACCGACTACGGGAAGACGCTGCTCACGCACGCGAAGCTCGTGCTCAAGCAGCTCGAGCATGCGCAGAGCGATCTCGAACGGATGCGCGGGCGGGTCGAGGGGCGGCTGAGCGTCGGCGTCACGCCGTGGCTGACGATGACGTTCCTCGCCGAAACCGTGCTGCTGTTTCGCGAGCGGATGCCCGACGTCCGCCTGGAACTCTATGAAGCGCTGATGGCCGTCGCGCAACCGCTGCTGCGCGACGGCAGCATGGATTTCGCGCTCGGCCACGTGCAGCCCGGCAACGGCGCGCATGAATTCGCGTTCGAGCCGCTGCTGCGCTACGACACGTCGGTGATGGTGCGCGCCGGGCATCCGCGCGAACGCGCGACGTCGGTGCACGACCTGCTCGACTGCGACTGGGTGCTGAATTCGTCGGCCGACGGCCAGGCCGCGCTGATCGACTATCTGTTCACGCGGCACGGCGCGCGGATCGACGAACGGCGCATCGTGCGCGCGCAATCGGTCGCGATGTTGCAGACGATGCTCGAACAGGCCGGCATGTGCACGTGGTGCCCGACGATCCTCGCCGCGGTGCCGCCGTTCGGCGAGCGGATGCGCGTGCTGCCGTTGAAGGAGACCTTCGAGCCGAGCGAGCTCGGCATCGTCACGCGGCGCAGCAGCACGCTCGGCGACGCCGCGCGTTGCTTCATCGACTGCCTGTTGCACGTGATCCGCCAGCATGCGCGCTCGGCGCGCAAGGAGGATCTCGCGCTGTTTCACACGCTCACGCTGCTGATCTGACCGCACGCGCGGCGGCTGGCTGCGTTCCGGCTCAGGCTCGAATCAGACTCGTCCGATAGGCCCGGCGATAGGCGGTCCGTACACTCGGGCCCATGATTTCGCTGATCCAGTCCTCCTTCGATACGGCGCGCGAGGCCGTCACGCATGTCGCGCGCCGCCCCTCGTTCCTGCGCAAGCTCGACATCGCGGTGCTCGCGCTCATCGTCGCGAGCGTGCTGGTCGTGATGGCCGACAGCGTGCAGGAGCTGCACCAGCAATACGGCCACGCGCTCTATGCAGCCGAATGGGCGTTCACGCTGCTGTTTTCCGCCGAGTACCTGCTGCGCCTCTGCACCGCGAGGAAGCCGGCCGCGTATGCGCGCAGCTTCTTCGGTATCGTCGATCTCGTGTCGGTGCTGCCGACCTATCTCGCGTTCTTCTTCCCCGGCCTGCACGCGCTGATCGACGTGCGGCTGCTGCGCTTGCTGCGCGTGTTCCGCATCCTCGGGCTGTCGATCTATCTCGAGGAAGGGCAGATGCTGATCCGGGCGCTCACGCGCGCGCGGCGCAAGATCTTCGTGTTCATCGGCGGGATGTTCGTGCTCGTCGTGATTCTCGGTACCGTGATCTTTCTGGTCGAAGGGCCGGAGCACGGAATCACGAGCATTCCGGTGGGCGTCTACTGGGCGGCGGTGACGATGAGCACGACCGGCTACGGCGACCTGACGCCCGTCACGCCGCTCGGCCGGCTGATCACGTCGTGCGCGATCCTGCTCGGCTACGGGATCATCGCGTTTCCGACCGGGATCATGGGCGCGGAGCTGGTTGCATCGGCGCTGGAGCGCAACAGGGCGAACGCGCGGCCTGCCGACGGCGACGGGCCGTGCTGCCCGCATTGCGGTGGCGCGCTTCCCGTGGAAGGTGGGGCGGATACTCATGCGCACGGCAGCGCGCTCGCCAAAGGCCGCGACGCGCGATAGCCGCGGCAAGAATAAGCCCTGTCCTATTCAGCTTCCCTTCCCGCTGGCCGACACTGAACTCATCGAGCGGACGGCCGCGACCGATCGCTCCGGGCCGTAACGGCCTGCGCATCGGTCGCAATCGCCGGCGGTTTTCATGAAAGTTCGCATGAAACCGCCCGCCCAATGCCCCGCTCGCATCCGTCATTTCATCGAGGAGTTCACATGATCATTCGCGCTACCCTCGCGACGCTCGTCGCCGCCACGCTGACGACCGCCGCTTCCGCCCAGGTGCTTCACGAAAAAAACCTGCCGTTGAATCTCGCCGCCGACATCGCGCAGCAAACGATCCAGGCATGCTCGGCCAGCGGCTACGACGTGACGGTCACGGTGGTTGACCGCAGCGGTATCGAACGCGCGGTGCTGCGCGGCGACAACGCGGGGCTGCATACCGTGGATGCGTCGAAGCGCAAGGCCTATACCGCGCTGTCGACGAAAACGCCGACCGGCACGCTGGCCACGAACCTGCAGAAGAACCCGGCCGCCGCGCAGATGATGGCCATCGACGGCTTCCTGGTGCTCGGCGGCGGCGTGCCGATCAAGGCCGGCGACGAAGTGATCGGCGCCGTGGGTGTCGGTGGTGCGCCGGGCGGGCATCTCGACGAAGCATGTGCGCTGCAGGGGATTACACGGGTACAAGCGAAGTTGATGTAACGAACCGGCCGCTCCCTGATGGAGCGGCTTTTTTATCGGGCGCCGACACAAACCGTGAAAGCGCCCGCTTCTCACCCCGCCTGCCCGCCCACCATCTGCACGAACGCGGCCAATCCCGTCAGCATGATCTGCACGCCCACGCACAGCAGCAGGAACGCGGACACGCGCATCGCGACCTTCGTCCCTTCGCTGCCGAGATAGCGCGCGAGTGTCGTCGCGCGGCTGTAGATCTGCCAGATCGCGAACGCGACGAGCGCCGCGACCGCCACCGACACGACGCCCGACACCAGGTAATCGCTCGCCGTATGCGCACGATTGGCATGCAGCGCGATGCCGGCCGCGATCGAGCCGGGGCCGATCGTCAGCGGCACCGTCAGCGGAAAGAACGCGCGCGACATCAGCTTCTGCAGGTCGTCGCCGTGCATGGCGACGTCGCCGCCGGCCGGGACGTCCGGCGCGTTCAGCATCGACCAGCCGGCCACCGCCACCGCGAAGCCGCCGCCGATCCGCAGCGCCTCCATCGAGATCCCGAAGAAGTTCAGCACCGGCGCGCCGACGAAGAAGATCACGAGCAGCGTAAAGAACACGTTCATCGCAAGCTGTTTCGACAGGATCGCGCGCTCGGCTTCGGTCAGCGATTGCGTGCGTTCGAGAAACACGAACGCCATGCCGAACGGGTTGATGATGCCGATCAGGCCCGTGAAGCCGAACAGGATTTCAGGGATCAGGCGGTCGAGCTGCATCGCGATCGTGCTCTCCGGTAACGAACGGGAATAAAAAAGCGGCCAGTCGAGACGACCGGCCGCGAAGAGGAGATATCTCCATGATCCGGCACACGGGGGTATGCCGGGCCGCAGAAACTGAATTGTCGGGAATGTGGGCCGGGAAGGGAATCAGTCGGGTCTGATTCTGCATGCACGTCGCGCGTGGCGTGCAGTGAGATCCATCGATGTTGCAGGACAACGTTGTGCGACGTCACGATCACGCGCCGGCGGCCATGCGATGCGTGCAAAAAAAATGCGGCCGGTCGGAACGAGCGGCCGCTCAAGAGAGGAGAACTTTCCGCACATCGATTCGGCCGAGTGCCGCCTGCCCGGCATCGACGCATCATTGCTCGATCAACCGCGTATGACTCGGCAGCTCGACCGACAGATCGGTGCCGCCCGCGGCCGGTCGCGACGTATCGCGCGTCGCGGCGAGCCATTGCGTGAACTCGGCGGCGGTCATGCCGACGGCCTGGGCCGAACTCGATACCGGCGTGGCCGGCGGCGTATCGGCCGAACGGGCCGCCTGCTGCGAATGCGGCGTCGCACCGCGTGCCGCAGTCGCAGCATGTTGCGCGGCAGGCGCGTTCGCGCCCGCCTGACGCGCCGCCTTGCCGCGCGGCGCCGCAACAGACTTCGCCGCCGGCCGCGCCGCGGCCATCGCCTCCGGCTTGCGCGCCGACGATCCACGATCGGCACGCGGTGCCGCGGCTTCCGCGACGACGGCATTCGACGCGACCGCCATCGCCACCGCCACCGGCTCACCCGCCGACCCGCTACCCGCGACGTGCAACGCGCGCGCTTCCGCGGACGCGGTTTCCGCTACCACCGTCGCGGCAGCCTTCATCTGCGCATCCGTCGGCGCCGCCCGATCCGCCCGCACGATCGCGACTTCCGCGGCGTGGCCGGTCGCCCGCGCGACTTCCGTCGGCGCGGCGGCGATCGCCGCCGAATAAACCGCGTCATGCTCGGCCGCGTGCTGGCGCTCGTCGACCAGATGCGTCGCGAGGATGCACGTCGCGCCGAACAGCGCGCACGCCATCAGCGTGAGCCGCCAGCGGCGGCGCAGCGGATGCGGGCGCACCCACGCGCGGTTGTCGGAGCCGAAGTCGGTCGCGCGCACGACCTTGACCGTCCGCGCGGCCTTGGCGACGTTGCCGCCGCCAGCCGCGGGTGCCGGCACGCGAGGCACGCCGTAGATATCGAACACGTGTTGCCGCGCGCGTCGGCTCGCCACGAACGGTCGGCGTCGCCGGCCGTACGGCGGCGGCACATCCGAGAACGGATGCGCGAGCGGAATCGCGTAATGCCCGGTGATGTCCTGCATGCTCATGATGTCGACGACGCATTGCGCGACATCCGCCGCGGCAATCCGTGCTCCCGTAGTTGAACGAATGGCTCCGAGTATCGCCGTCGCACCGGTCCCGGTAAATCGGACTGCGTCACCTTCGGTCCGATACGGCGGTCAGCCTGGTCCTACCCGTGCCCGGGAGGTCGAACGGACGGCGTCTCCTCGCGCGAGCCCTGCGTCGAACCCGTGCGCCCTCGCACCGTCCATCGACCGTTCAACTGCCGCGATACGTCGACACGTACCACGGCGAACACAGCAGCGGCACGTGATAGTGCTGCGCCGGGTCGGTCACCGTGAAGCGCACCGGCACGACGTCCAGCAACGCATCCGCCTCCCTGAAGTATTCGCCGAGATGAAACCGCAGCTCGAAGTCGCCGCGGCGCGCGAGGTCGCCGTCGAGCATCGGCGCGTCGTTGCGGCCGTCCGCGTTGCTGGCCGCGCGCGCGACGAGCAGCGGCGGCGTCTCGCCCATGTCGTACAGCTCGATGCGCACGCCGACCAACGGCTGGCCGCTCGCGATATCGAGCACGTGCGTGCTGATGCCTGTCATGTCGTGTCCTTTCGCGGTTGCGCAGCCGCGTGCGTCATGTGCCGCGATACACCGTGTAGCTCCACGGCCCGAACTGCACTGGAAGATGCAGCCGCTCGTCGGCGCGCGCGATCCGGAACCGGATCGGCACGACCGTGAGGAACGGCGACTGCACGCCGCGGGCGCGGAAGTACTCGCCGACGTGCAACATCAACGTGTACGTCCCCGCGCGATACGCGTCGCCGGCCAGCAGCGGTGCGCCGGTGCCGCCGCGCGCATCGACGGTGGCGGTATGCAGCGGCACGCCGTGCGCGCCGTCGACCCGCGACAGCTCGACGCGCATCCCTTCCGCCGCGACGCCGTGCAGCATGTCGACGATCCGCACTGTCAGGTCGGGCGACGCGGCGCGCCGCACACCGCGCGCATGGCCCGGCGCCGGCTGCGCGTCGGCCGCCCACGCGGGCACCGCGGCCAGCGCGGCCGTCGCCAGCACGAGCTTGCGCCGCCCTGAATCGATTACGTCCTTCATGCGCTCAGCCTCCTCACGCGGGCCCGCCGACGGCCTGCCCGTTCGTCCATTCATCAGAACCGGCCGCGCAGGCCGATGAACACTTCGTTCGACGACAGCTTCGACTTCAACTGTTCGTCGCGCGAGTTGATGCGGTTCGCGAACGTGTTGAAGCCGGTTTCGACGTTGCCCATGTCGACATAGCGATACCCGAGGTCGATCGAGAAGCGCTTGTTGATCGCGTAGCTGACGCCCGCGCCGGCCGAGTACGCGAGGTTGGTTTGCGTCTTCGACGCAAAGCGGCGCGTATCGTTGGTCTGCCAGCCGTCGGCCGACACGATCGCGACACCGATGCCGAGCGTGCCGTACACGGAGAAGCCACGGCCGAGGTCGAAGTCCTTGTAGCCGTTCAGCATCAGGCGCTGCGCCGACACATGGAATTCGTTCGCGTTCGCGTCGAACGGCGCCCAGTAGCTGGTGAAGTTGTTGGTGCGCTTGAACACGTATTCGCCTTCCGCGCGCCAGCCGTTGCCGAACTGGTAGCCGAGGCCGAGCGAGCCGGTGACGTTCGAGCCCGTCTCCGGGCCGCCGACGCGGCTCGCGACGCGTGGGCTCGTCAGCTCCATGTTCACCGCGTTGTCGAACGCGCCGATGACGCGGCCCGTCGCGTAGTAGCCGGCGTCGCCCGCGTCGGCGGTCTTCTTCGTTTCCGGTGCGGCGACGGTATCGGCAAAGGCGGCGCCCGAGAACAGCAGGGCGAGCGTGGACGGCAGGGCAAAGCGCTTGATCATGATGAATCGAATCCTTGACGATGAATGACGGGTCGGAGAAGCCGTCATCGTAGGAATCGCGCCGCGATCGTTGAACCCGTTCGGCTACGGGTTGCGCCTCCGTAGCGCTACGGAGGCGAGCCGCCCGCGAGCGCCGCGTAATCGCGCACGAGCTCGACCAGCGACGCGGCCCGCAGCTTGTCGAACACGTTCGCGCGATACGTCTCGACCGTGCGCGGCGACAGCCCGAGCGCGCGGGCGATCTCCTTGTTGCTCCCGCCGCGCACGATCCCGTCCAGCACCTCGCGCTCGCGCGTGCTGAGCGTCGCGAGGCGGGCCGCGCGGGTCTGGTCGGCGTCGTCCTGGCCGCGTTGCGCGGCCTGCCGGCGCAGCGCCTGCTGCACCGTGTCGATCAACTCGTCGTCGTCCACCGGCTTGCGCAGGAAATCGAGCGCGCCGCGCTTGAACGCGCGCCGGCATGCGTCGACGTTGCCGTGGCCGGTCATCACGATCACCGGCAGGTCGCGCCGCGCGCGTAGCTCGTCGAGCGCATCGAGGCCGCTCATGCCCGGCATCCGGATGTCGAGCAGCACGCAGCCGAGCGCCGCGTCGTCGGCATCGGCAAGGAAGGCCGATGCGTCCGCATAGCAGCGCGTCGGCACGCCGACTGTGCGCAGCAGCAACGCGAGGCCGTCGCGCACGGCTTCGTCGTCATCGACGATCGCGACGACGGACGCGGCGCGCATTGAAGCAGATTGAAGCGAATCGTTCATGCGGCCTCCCCGGCCAGCGGCAGCAGCAATGCAGCCTCTACGCCTCCCGACGGCAGATTGCGCACCGTCAGCGTGCCGTCCTGGCGCTGCGCGAGCGTGTCGCACAGCGGCAGTCCCAGACCGAGCCCGCGCGCCCGCGTCGTGAAGAACGGCTCGAACAGGCGCGGCAGCGCGTCTTCCGGCACGCCGGGGCCGTTGTCGGTCACGCTGAAGCGATAAAGCCGGCCGACGCGCGCGCCGCTGATGCGGATTTCGCCACGCGATGTGCCAACACCGACACCAGCGCCCGCCAGCGCGTCGCGCGCGTTCTGGATCAGGTTGTGCAGGATCTGCTCGACCGCGATCGGCTCGGCGAACGGCCGCTCGCGCGCCGCCGCGTTGTGCCAGCCGAGCGCGATGTGCTCGCGCGCGCAGTCGTCGCGGTACAGAAACAGCAGCGTATTCATGATCGCATCGGGATCGAGCGGGCGACGTTCGCCGCCATGCGCGGTGGTCACCGCGTCGCGCATGCGTTCCAGGATCGCCGCCGCGCGCTTCGCCTGCGCGACGCTCGTCTGCAGCGCGCGGCGCACGCTGTCGCGCTCGGCCGGCTGATCGAGCAGGCGCTCGGCCGCCCGCGTGTGGCTGACGATCGCGGTCAGCGGCTGGTTCAGCTCGTGCGCGAGGCCGGCCGCCATTTCGCCGAAGGTGTCGAGCCGGCCGAAGCGGTCGAGGCGCGCACGCGCATCCTCGCGCCGCCGCGCCTCGCGCAGCCGCCACGCGCCGAGCGCGCCCGCCGCGAGCAGCGCCGCCACCGCGTTCCACAGCGCGATCGGCAGCCACGGCAAATCGGCGGCCGTCAGCGTGCGCGTGGTGCGCAGCACGAACGCCTGCGGCTGCGCGGGCAGGTGTTTCTCGAGATGCATCGTCCACAACGGTGTCGCGTCGCCGCTCATGCGCTGCAGCAACTCGACGCGGCGGTCGCGCAATTCCAGCGCCGCCGACGAAATCGCCGTGGACCAATCGCCCGGCTGCAACATCCTGCGCGGATCGACGCGCACGGCCCAGCCCGTCCCCGCGATGAGCCAGTACGCGGCCGGGCCGTCGAACGCGAGCGTGAACGGCTTGCCGGGCCGCTGCTGCGGCAGCGCGTCGGGCGCCGGCCCGCCGTCGGTCTGCCAGCCCACGCCGGGCCGCCAGTAAGCGAGCCCGTCGAGCTGCGGCATCCGCTCGCGCAGGTTGTCGAGCATGTGCGCGGGCGGCGCGGCCAGCGACGACGCGCCGAGCGTCGCGAGAATCGCCTCGTGCTGCGCGGCCTTCTGCGCGAGCAGGCGGATCGTGATGCTCGAATCCTGGAAGAAGCGGCCGTACGCGTCGGACACGGCGCGCGAGATGACGAACGCGGTGCCGGCGAGGCTCAGCGCGAGCCACGCGGCCAGCGCGGCGATTCGGAAAGACGGTTTCATGTTCGATGGCAAGCCGGAAAGCGCGCCGGTGTGCAACACGCAACGATTGCCGCACCCGGCGCCGGGTTGCCGTCATTGTCGGCAAATCGACCCGGCCCGTGGTCCGAATCCGGTTATGCCGGATGTCAGCCCAGTCCCAAACCGCTGCGGCACGGATCGCACGGCGCGAATTTCAGACTGGGCTGATGTTCTTCACGCACCGGACGCACCACAATCGGCTTGCTTGTTCTCCGTGGCCTCCTGGAGTCCAGGCTCCATAGTCGATACCCTTTTCCCGCCGCCCCCGGCGGGACTTTTTTTGGACGGCGTCACGCCGCTACCTGCCCGGAACCTGTCCGGCCATGATCGCGCTCTCCTCTCCTCATTCGCGCACGCCCGGTGCGATCGCATCGTGACCGACGCCCCTTCCACCGCCGTCGCGATCCTGACGATCGACCATCCGAGCCGCGGCACGTTCGACGATCGGCTGCGTCGCGCCGGTTACGGCTACGACCGCCTGCGCATCGACGACATCCTGCGCCGCGCCGGCTACCGGCCGTCGCGCTTCGAGTATCTGCCCGACCTGCTCGCGGCCTGCGACACGCGCGCGTTCGATCTCTTCATCGTCCAGTGCGAAACGGCGTGCCGCCGCACGACGGACGCGATCCGTGCGCTGCGCGCGCGGTTCGCCGGCACCGTGGCGATCGTGTCGATCAGCCAGCGCGACGCCGAGCTCGCGCGCTCCGCGTGTTTCGTCGCCGGCGCGAACGAGCACCATCCGTACACCGTGGCGCCGGACACGTTGATCGCCAGCATCGCGACCTGGCTGCGCTGGTCGCATCATCGTGCGACCCATCATCGCCACTGGCGCATCGGCGCGTTCGAATTCGACACGGCCGCGCGCAGCGTGAACGTCGCGGGCCGCGAGCACGTGCTGACCGAGAAGCACTTCCAGATCGCGACCGCGTTCTTCCTGAACATGGGCCGCGCACTCGACCGTGCGCACATGAGCCAGCTTGTGTGGGGGTCGCTCGTCGCATCGACGAGCCGGCGGCTCGACACGCACGTCGCGTATCTGCGCGACCGGCTCGAACTCGACGGCCGGCACGGCGTGAAGATGATGACGATGTACGGATTCGGCTATCGGCTCGTCACGTGCGAGCCGGGTGCGGAGCCCGCGGAGGAAGACGCGGCGCGGCAATAGCCGGCGGCGCATCGGGAATCCTGCGGGCTCGCGCGGTCGCCAGTCGCGCGCCTGCGCCGCACGTGCGTCGCCCGGTCGACTCGCCGCCCCCCGCAACCCTGACAGGCCCCATTGCGCGCTGATCGGACTCCATTATCATGGGGGCACTCTGGCCGACCGCCCGCTCCCGATGGACCACCGCGCCGCACCCGATCCCGCCCGCTCCGCCGCCGCGCCCGCGCCTGCCGCGCCCACCCGCGTCGGCCGCCGCCAGCGCGCGCTGCTCTATGCCGGCGGCGCGGCCGTGACGGTCGCGATCCTGCTCGCGAGCGGCCTGATGCTGTACACGATGGCGCGCGAGGCGATCCAGGCGCGCTATACGACCTTCGCGGTCCGCCAGTTCCTCGTCCAGATCGAATTCAAGATGCGCACGACGGGCATGGATACGCTCGTCACGCACGACGAAGCCGTGTGGAATTCCCGTGCGACCGATCCGGCACGCGTGGCCGCGCTCGCGGCCGGCCATGGCCGATTGATCATCCAGGGCAGCCCGACTTTCCCGCCGACGCTCGTGCTGGCCGACCTGTCGCCCGCGCACCCGGCCGGCAACTACGCGCACGACCTGGCGATGGCGAGCGACATGAGCTATCGCGTCGGCGCGTACGTCGCGAAGCACGACGCCGATCGCTCGATCGCGGGCTACGTGTATCGCCCCGACCGCAGCTTTGCGGTCGTCATTCCCGAACCGGTGCCGCCCGATCCGCTCACCGCGTCGCCCGCCACCGATGCAGCCACGCTGGTCGACAAAGTCGCCGCCGGCATCGCGACGCCGCCGCCCGGGCAATACGAATGGCATCCGCCCGTCTACGATCCGGTGCAGCGGCGCGACGTGTTCCGGATCGCCGGCGCCGTCTACGACATGCAGGTGCCGCGCGCGGTGTTCCTGTCGACGGTGCCGGTCGACGTGCTGTGCGCCCGCCTCGCGACGGGCGACACGGCCGATTCGGCGATCATCGTCGACGCGCACGGACGCACGCTGCTGCGCGCCGGCACCGCGGCCGACGACGACACCACCCGCGCGGCCGTCGAGCGGCTCGGCGCGCATACGCGCGAAGCCGTCCGCCGCGGCGGGCCGCGCACCGCGTTCGGCGATGGGCTGTTCTCGCTGAGCCAGCCGATCGCCGAAACCGACTGGACGCTCGTGCAGGCGTTCACGCTGCGCTCGCTGCTCGCGACGATCGGCCTGCGCGCGGGCTGGTACGTCGCGATCATGTTCGCGGTGATCGCGCTCGTGTGGTGGCTGCTGGTGCGTTTCGACCGCCGCGTGCTGAAACCCGACGACGCGCGCACGCGGCGCGTGATCGACAGCGAGAACCTGAACCGGACGATCGTCGAGGCGGCGCCGTCCGGCATCGCGCTGCTGTCGCTCGCCGACGGCGCGGTACTGCTGCAAAACGACACGATGCGCGACTACGATGCGCGCCGCGCGGGCGAACCTTCATTGCCGGCGCGGCTGCTCGAACGCTTCGACCGTTCGCCGGCCGCCGCCGCGTGGCAACCCGATCTGCACGTGACGCTGCCCACCGTCGGCGGCGAAGCGGTCGACCTGCTCGTCAACCTCGTGCGCACGCGCTTTCACGACATGGACGTCGTGCTGTGCAACTTCTCCGACATCACGTCGCAGAAGAACATCGAGCGCCGGCTCGACGAAGCGGCGCGCGCCGCCGACGCCGCGAACGACGCGAAATCCGCGTTCCTCGCGACGATGAGCCACGAGATCCGCACGCCGCTGAACGCGATCCTCGGCAATCTCGAACTGATCGGCCGCGAGCCGCTCGCCGAGTCGCAGCGCGAGCGGCTGCAGACGGTCGAAGGCGCGTCGTCGGTGCTGCTCGAGCTGATCAACGACATCCTCGACCTGTCGAAGATCGAGGCCGGCCAGATGACGATCGAGGCGATTCCGTTCGATCTCGCGGAGACGATCCGGCAGACCGGCGCGATGTTCGAACCGCTCGCCGCAGCGAAGGGCTTGCAGTTCGACGTGTTCGTCGACGACGCGCTGGCGTCGCGCTATCTCGGCGACCCGACGCGCATCCGGCAGATCGCCGCGAACCTGCTCGGCAACGCGATCAAGTTCACGAATCACGGCGAAGTGACGCTCGAGGTGTATCTGCGCGACGACACGAACCCCGATTCGCCGATCGCGATCGGCGTCAGCGATACCGGCATCGGCATGACCGACGCGCAGCGCGCGGCGCTGTTCCGCCCGTTCACGCAGGCCGATACGTCGATCACGCGCCGTTACGGCGGCACGGGCCTCGGACTCGCGCTGACGAAGCAGCTCACGCAGATGATGCACGGTGCGGTCGAAGTGAAGAGCGCGCCTGGCAAGGGCAGCACGTTCGTCGTCACGTTGCCGATGCGGGCGGCCAGCGACGCGCAGGTGGCCGAGCACGACGCGGCGCTCGCCGACGACGGCGCGCTGCCCAGCGTGAGCGCGCGCGTGCTGGTGGTCGACGATCATCCGGTGAACCGCACGCTGCTGCAGGGGCAGCTCGTCACGCTCGGCTATGCGGCGGATGCGGCCGAGGAAGGCGCGTCGGCGCTGCGGCGCTGTGCCGATACGCGCTACGACCTCGTGATGACCGACCTGAACATGCCCGGCATGGACGGCTATACGCTCGCACGCGTGCTGCGTGCGCAGTATCCGGAGCTGCCGATCGTCGCCGTCACCGCGCATGCGAGCGCGACCGAGCATGCGCGGTGCGCGGAAGCGGGGATCGTGTCGGTGCTCGTGAAGCCCGTGCTGCTCGACACGATCGATCGCACCGTGCGGCGGTATGCGCATGCGGCCGCCGCACAGGCGCCGGCCCGGCGCGCGCTCATCGATCTCGCGGAAGGGCCGTTGCCGCCGGACGTGCACAAGCTGCTGGAAACGAGCCTCGCGCAATCGCTGGCGGGGATTCGCAATGCGAAAGCGCGCGATGACGTGGCCGCGTTGCGGCACGAACTCCATTCGCTGCGCGGGGCGTTTGCGACGATTCACGAACATGACGTGGCCGATGCGGTCGGCGTGTTGCAGGCGGCCATTCATGGTGGCGACTTGAGCGCTTTCGACGCGCAGTTGGCGCATGTGGAACGTCTTGCGCGTGAAGCGCTTCAACGGCGCGCGACGCACACACCGTCTGGCTGAACACGGCGCGACCGGCGCTCGCCGGTCGGTCTTTTTCTCTCTCCCTACCTGACGTTCGGACCACGCCGGCGAGAGCATCGCACGCCTGTAGGACTGGGCCTACAAAGACGCTATCTCGAATCAGCCAAGGACGACTGATTAGGACGAGGCCGATCCCTACCATCGGTTTGTGAACTGACAAACTGAAAGGAGTAGGGATATGAACAAGACCTATCGCAGCGTGTGGAACGCCGTGACCAGCACGTGGACGGCCGCAGCCGAAACGGCGAAGTCGCATTCGAAGGGTTCGTCGCGCGCGGCGCGGCAGGCGGTGATCGCGATTGCGCTGGGGAGCGCGTCGATCGGCGGCGCAATGGCAGCCGACGTGTGCACGGCGGAGGACGGATCGAGCGGTACGGTCGATGCGGCAGGTGTGTGCAAGGCCGCCGGCTCCAGCACGCTCGGCACCATGGGAGCGATCGGTACGATGGCAACCGACGCCGAACTCAGCGATTTGCTGAAGTTTGGCGGCAGCTCCACTGGGGCAGCTGTCGCAACTGGCACAGCCGCCACGGCCCTCGGCGCCAATACGCGCGCAACGGGCGGCTGGTCCGTAGCAATCGGCGGTGCGACCGGAGCCGATACAAACGGCGGACGAGGCGCCTTCGCCAACGGAAATAATTCGGTTGCCATCGGCTCAGTGAGTGAAGCTCGCGCCAACAACTCCGTAGCCTTGGGTGACAGCACCCTTGCCGATCGTGCAAATACGGTCTCGGTGGGCGCGGTCAACAATCGCGACGGTCGATCCTTTACGCGTCAGATCGTCAACGTGGCAGCCGGCACGCAAGACAACGACGCCGTAAACGTCGGCCAGATGAAAACAGCGCTTTCGACCAAGGTCGACGATACGTACATCAAGATCGATACGAGCAACAGCACGGCAGCCGCGCAAGCGAGCACGGGCTCGCTTGCCATCGGCACGAATACGAGCGCCGCAGGTAGTTACGCGACAGCATTCGGTAACAGCGCACGGGCGGCCGGCAACAACAGTACGGCACTCGGCTTCCAGGCGAGCAGCGCTGGCGGCGCCGCCGTCGCGATCGGCTCGGGTGCGAACGCAAGCGGCTTGCATGGCGTCGCGTTGGGTGTGAGCACACAAGCCACTCATGCCGATTCGGTGGCACTCGGTTCCTTGTCGATCACGGATCGCGATAACAGCGTATCGGTCGGCTCGCCGACGCTGCGTCGGCAGATCACCAATGTGGCTGCCGGCACGCAAGACACCGACGCGGTGAACGTGGCGCAGATGAACGCAGGCCTGTCGACGACGAACGCATCGATTGCGGCCACGAACACGGCATTGTCGACGACTAACGCGACCCTCTCGACAACCAACTCGTCGCTGTCTACCACCAATGCCACATTGTCGACTGCCAATTCGCAGATCGCTTCGCTCCAGGGCGACATGACGGCCGCAAAGACCGGTATCTCGACGAACACGTCCGACATCGCGAAGCTCAGCGACAAGCTGGGCGAGTTGTCGAGCGGCACGATCGGTCTCGTTCAGCAGGCCACCAAGAGCGACAACATCACCGTCGGTGCGGAAACCGGCGGCCGCGTCGTGGACTTCACCGGCATGGACGGCACACGCAAGCTCACCGGCGTCATGGCAGGCGACGTCTCGGCGGCCAGCACCGAAGCCGTGAACGGCGCGCAACTGCATGGCGTGTCGGAGAGCGTCGCATCGGCCATCGGCGGTAGCTCGATCGTCAATCCGGACGGTTCGATCTCCGCACCGAGCTTCACGGTCGGCGACGGCAGCGGCGGCACGAAGATCGTCAACTCGGTCGGCGATGTCGTGACCAATCTCGACGGTCGCGTGACAACCAACGAAGGCGCAATCTCGAAACTTGCCGACGACATCGGCAGCGGCACGCTCGGCCTCGTCCAGCAGGCGAACCCGGGTGACGACATCACGGTCGGTGCAAACACCGACGGCAATGCCGTGAACTTCAGCAGCAAGACCGGCGCACGCAAGCTCACGGGCGTTGCGGCAGGTGACGTATCGGCATCCAGCACGGACGCCGTGAACGGTACGCAACTGCATGGCGTGTCGGACAGCGTCGCCTCGGCCATCGGCGGCGGTGCAACGGTGAACCCGGACGGCTCGATCTCCGCCCCGTCCTTCACCGTCGGCGACGGCAGCGGCGGCACGAAGATCGTCAACTCGGTCGGCGATGCCGTCACCAATCTCGACGGCCGTACGACGGCCAACGAAGGCGACATCAAAAAGCTCGCCGACGACATCGGCAGCGGCACGCTCGGCCTCGTCCAGCAGGCCAAGCCGGGCGACGACATCACGGTCGGTGCAAACACCGACGGCAATGCCGTGAACTTCAGCAGCAAGACCGGCGCACGCAAGCTCACGGGCGTTGCGGCAGGTGACGTATCGGCATCCAGCACGGACGCCGTGAACGGTACGCAACTGCATGGCGTGTCGGAGAGCGTCGCGTCCGCCATCGGCGGCAGCTCGATCGTCAACCCGGACGGTTCGATCTCCGCGCCGGTCTTCACCGTCGGTGACGGCAGCGGCGGCACCAAGATCGTCAACTCGGTCGGTGACGTCGTCACCAATCTCGACGGCCGGACGACGGCCAACGAAGGCGATATCAAGAAGCTCTCGGACGACATCGGCAGCGGTACGGTCGGCCTCGTCCAGCAAGCCGCCAAGGATGACAACATCACCGTCGGCGCGAAAACCGGCGGCCGCGCCGTGGACTTCACCGGCTCGGATGGCACGCGCAAGCTCACGGGCGTCGCGGCAGGCGACGTGTCGGCAGCCAGCAACGAGGCCGTGAACGGCGCACAACTGCACGGCGTATCGGACAGCGTCGCATCGGCAATCGGCGGCGGCGCAACGGTGAACGCCGACGGCTCGATCTCCGCCCCGTCCTTCACCGTCGGCGACGGCAGCGGCGGCACGAAGATCGTCAACTCGGTCGGCGACGTCGTCACCAACCTCGACGGCCGCATGACGACCAACGAAGGCGGCCTGAAGAAACTCTCCGAGCAACTCGAAAACGGCTCGCTCGGCCTGGTCCAGCAAAACTCGGCCGGCACGATCACCGTCGGCGCGCTGGCTGGCGGCACGTCGGTGAACTTCGCCGGCGCCGATGGCGCACGCGTGCTGTCCGGCGTCGCCAACGGCGTGGACGATGACGACGTCGTGACCGTGTCGCAGCTCCGCGCGACCGGCCTGATCGACTACACGGGCAAGGAAGTCGGCGCGGTCACCTACGACTCGGGCCTGAATTTCGACACCGTGACGTTCGCCGGCACGTTCGGCACGAAGCTGCAGCGCGTGGCCGCCGGCGAAATCAGCGCGACGAGCATGGACGCCGTCAACGGCAGCCAGTTGTTCGATCTGCAGGAGCAGTTCGCGAAGCAGTACGGCGACCTGAGCGGCCAGCTCGGCGACCTGTCGAGCCGCTTCGGCGACCTGTCCGATCGCCTCGGCGATCTCGAGGCGAACCCCGGCACGGGCGGCCCGGGCACGGGCGACGGGTCGACCGTCGTCGGCGAGGGCGCGGTGGCGTCGGGCGAGAACAGCTCGGCGATCGGCGACAGCGCGCTCGCATCGGGCGAAAACGCATCGGCCGTCGGTCAGGGCGCGGTCGCATCGGGCAACAACGGCTCGGCGATCGGCCAGGGCTCCGTGGCATCGGGCGAGAACGGCTCAGCACTCGGTCAAGGCGCAGTCGCGTCGGGTGAAAACGGCACGGCGCTGGGTCAGGGCTCGGCGGCATCGGGCGCGAACGGCACGGCTGTCGGCCAGGGCGCGGTCGCATCGGGCGAGAACAGCACGTCGCTCGGCCAGGGCGCATCGGCCACGGGCAGCGGTTCGGTCGCGATCGGCCAGGGTTCGGTCGCGACGGAAGAGCGCACCGTTTCGTTCGGCGACGGCACCGCAGAAGGCAACCGCCGGCTCGTCAACATCGCGGACGGCATCAACGCGTCCGACGCGGCAACGAAGGGGCAGCTCGACCGTGCGATGGAATCGGTCGACGCACGCTTCAACGACACGAACCGCGCGATCAACGACGTCGCGAAGAACGCGTACGCCGGTATCGCGGCCGCGATGGCGATGCCGAACATGACGCCGTCGCAGCCGGGCAAGACGGTCGTCGCGGTCGGCGCCGCGAACTTCAAGAGCGGCTCGGCGATTGCCGCCGGCGCCACCTATCGGTCGCGCAACGGCAACTGGCTGGTGAACGGCGCGACGTCGATCACGTCGGTCGGCGACGTGGGGGTGCGTGCCCAGGTCGGCTACGAGTTCTGACCGGCGCGCTCCGCGCAAGCGGAGCGTCGACCCGAAGCGGAAGGGCGCGAGCCCTTCCGCTTTTCGGCCGACGGCCAGTGGCGATTCATCCGAGTCACCACCGGCCGTCGGCGCGACGGGATCGCGTCCGGCCAGCCGTTTCGCCGCGACCGATCGCGCCCCGCGCCGGCCCCAATCCGCGTCAACGACGCCGAGCGCGTGCCGCCAGGCACCGCGCAACGCGCAAGAAACCCATGAACAGAACCTTTCCCATTCGCATCGCGATCGCCGACGATCATCCGGCGGTCGTCATCGGCGCCCGCTACGAGCTGTCGGCGACGAACACCATCGCGGTCGTCGCGACCGCGCATAACTCGACGGAGCTGATGGACGCGCTGAGCCGGCATCCGTGCGATGTGCTGGTGTCCGACTATGCAATGCCAGGCACCGACTACGGCGACGGCCTCGCGATGTTCACGACCATCCTCAAGCGCTTTCCCGGCTTGAAGATCGTCGTGATGACGATGATGGAAAACGCCGTGGCGCTGCGCGCGCTGATCGATATCGGCATCGCATGCATCGTCAGCAAGTCGGACATGCCGAATCACCTGACGATGGCGATTCACGCGGCCTATACGAACGGCCGCTACCTGTCGCCGTCGATGGACCGGGTCCTGCGCAATACGGGCAGCGTCGGCGGCCGGGCGCCCGCGCTGTCGGTGCGCGAGGTCGAGGTGATCCGGCTTTTTTCGTCGGGGCTGTCGGTCAACGAGATCGCCGACAAGCTGAACCGCAGCAAGAAGACGATCAGCACGCAGAAAAGCTCGGCGATGCAGAAGCTCGGCATCGAGCGCGACGTCGACCTGGTGCGCTATGCGATCGCGTGCGGGCTCGTCACCGACTACGGCTACGCGCCGCCCGCGCGCGGCGATGAAGCAGGCGGCTGAAACCGCCGCCGTGACCTGAAACGAAAAACCCCGGCAGCCGCAAGGCGCCGGGGTTTCGGTGCATCGGTACGATCCGGCGCACTCGTCTTGATGGCCGCCATCCCGCGCGGCCGGCATCGTCGCGCGTGCCGTCAGGCCGGATCGACGCTGCCTTCCGCTTTCGACTCGCCGCCCCGCCCTTCGCTGGCCGACGCGGCGACGATCCCGTGCTCGATCGCGTAACGCAGCAGGTCGATGTCCTTCTCGATCCCGAGCTTTTCCATCGCGCGCGCCTTTTGCGTGCTGATCGTCTTCTTGCTGCGGCTGAGTTGGTCGGCGATCTCGTTGACCGTGAGGCCCGACGCATAGAGCCGCACGACTTCGAGCTCGCGGTCGCTGAGGTCGCGCTTCTGGTCGGCCGCCCGGGCGCTCGAATGCGACGTGAGCGTGCGCACGACCTTCTCGACCGACGGCGAGAAATACGTGCCGCCCGTCGCGGCCGCGTGAATCGCGGGGATCAGGTGATCGATCGTGTCGGACTTGCTGACGATGCATTCGATGCCGAGCCGCGTCAGCGCGCCGATCACGGCCGGGTTGTCGAGCATGGTCAGCACGACCAGCTTCACGGCCGGGTGATTGCGCTGGAGATAGGAGAACAGCGTGATGCCGTCGCCGTGCGCGCTGCCGGGCATCGCATAGTCGGACACCACGACGTCGCACACGCCGGCCTCGACGAGCCGGATCAGCTCGGTCGAATTGACGGCCTTGCCGGTCAACTGGATCGTCGGCACCGACGACAGGCCGTGCTCGACGCCGACCAGCATCGCCGGGTGGTCGTCGGCCAGTACCACGCGTATCAGATAGCTTCCCATAGTCGTCCAGATGTGCGCGGCAATCGTCGCGGCCGGCTCGCCGCCTGGCGGGCGGCGACGGCGCGCATCGCGGCGTCGTGGATCGTAATTGGGCGCTATCTTCGCATGAAACCGGGGCGGCAACCATGGATCGGGCGGCGGGCCGCGGCCCGGGCCGGGCGCCGGCACGAAAAAAGCCGCCGGCGCATCGAGCGCCGGCGGCTTCGCACTTCTTCCGGGGAAAGCAGGCCGGCATCAGGCGGTCATACCGCCCCAGCCTTACTGCGCGTCGATCCGGACCTCGACGCGGCGGTTCTGCGCGCGGCCTTCGGCCGTCGCGTTGGACGCGACCGGCTCGGCGGCACCCTGGCCCTGCGACACGAACGACTGCGCCTTCAGGCCGTTGGCGCTCAGGTAGTTCATCGCGTTGCGCGCGCGCGAAGCCGACAGCGCGAGGTTGTGCGTCGCGCTGCCCGTCGAATCGGTGAAGCCGGTGACCGTCACGCGACGGAATTCGACGCCGCGATTGACCTCGATGAACCGGTCGAGATTGCTGCGCGCCTGCGGCGTCAGCACCGCGCTGTCGAGCGCGAAGTTCGCGTCGCCCTGCAGCAGCACCTGGCGCTGCGGGACCGGCACGGGCTGCGGTTGCGGTTGCGCGACCGGCGCCGCCACCGGGGCCGGCTGCGGCTTGCCGCACATGAACGTGATTTCGCGTGGGTCCTTCTTCGGCGCACGGCTGTACACGTTATCGATCATCTCGAGCGGCGTGAAGCCCTTGCCCTGGCAGAATTCTTCCGCCGCGCGGGCACACGCGTTCGCGCTGCCCAGCAGCCCGTCGCAGCTCACGCGGAACACGTTGTCCGGCTTGCCGGGAATCGACACCGCGCGGATGTCGTAAGTGACGCCCGATTGCGTCGTGCACGCACCGAGCGCCATCGCGATCGCGCCGATCGACGCGGCGCGCAACAACAAGGTTTTCATGGTCATGATGAAACGCCCGCCACGAAGGCGGGCGCGTAAAAAAGTTGAATGAGGGAAGTCGGGGCGGGCGGAGCAAGCTGCTGCCCCGCCCGGCGCGTTACCACTGATACGAAGCGCCCACGCCGACCGTATTGCCGCCGCTCGACATACCCACGCCGGCCTTCATCTTCAGGTTCTGCGTGATGCGGGCTTCGCCGCCGAACGCCACCGCCTGATAGCCCTTGTAGGTCGCACCGCCGATACCGAACGAAATCGTCTTGCCCGGATCGACGCCCGGAATCATCGTCAGCGCGGTGGCCGCGGCGATACCCGAGTACGCGTTGCGCGACAGGTCGTTGACCTGGCCCTGCATGCCGCCCATGGCCCGGTCGAGCTGACCCTTCGTCGCAACGTCGGTCGCGTTCACACCGTCCGATACGTTCGAGATCGTGCGGGTCCGGTCGATCGAGCCGACCGACACGGTGTCGTCGCCGTACGCGGTCGAACCGGCACCCAGCGCCACCGAGTTCGAACCCGACGCGTTCGCGCCCGAGCCGATCGCGACCGACTGGTTGCCCGATGCGTTCGAGCCGCTGCCGATCGCCGTGGCGCCTTCGGCCGCGCTCTTCGCGCCGGAGCCGATCGCGACGCCGCTGCTCTGCGACGCGCCCGCGTTCGAACCGATCACCGTGGCATTGTTCGCGCCCGTGCCGATCGTCGCGCCCGAACCGGCGGCCGTGTTGCCCGTGCCCGCGCCTGCGTTGGCCGGCGTCGTGCTGCCCGTGCCCACGTCGGTGCCGGCGAAGTAGTCGTTACCCGAACCACCGTTGCCCGGACCACCGCTGCCCGGCGGCCGCTGCTCGAGATCGCCGACACGATCGTCGAGGCCGCCGATACGGTCGCTCAGCTCGCTCAACTGGCCGAAGTTCACCGCGTCGTACTGGCTCGCGCCGTCCGCCACGTTCGTCAGTCGCACCGGCGCCGCGCCCGTGCCGCCCAGCGTCACCGAACCGTAGTTCGGCGTGCCGTCGCGGTTCAGGTCGTAACGCACCGCGAGCGAATCGGTCGCGCCGTACTGCGCTGCCGCCTGCACGGCTTCGGCCACGGTCTTGTACTTGCTGCCGTTCACCTCGATCGACGTATCCGCGAGCTTGCCGTCGGCATCGACCGTGGTCCCGCCGCCGATCACGTCCGCCACGCTCTGCGCGGTGCCGTGCAGCTGCGAACCGTTGACCGCGTCGATGCTCGTCGCGCTCACCGCGCCCGCCGCCACGCCGGTCAGCACGCGGTTGCCCGCCGTGCCCGCGAAGTTCACGGTCGTGCCGTCCGTGTCCTTCGCGACCGTGATGTCGCGCGTCGTATCGTCCTGCTGAACCAGGCCGATCGAACCGTGGACGAGGCTGTTCGAGATGTTCTCGATCGCATCGCCGACGTTGTCGAACGTCTTGTCGCTGACCTTGTACGACGGGCTCGTCACGTTGCCGTCCGCGTCGACGCCCGCGCCGCCGCCGAGCGACTTCGCGACGCTCTGCGACACGCCGTGCAGCTGCGCGCCGTTGATCGCGTCCGTGCTGTTGGCCGATACCGCGCCTGCCTTCACGTTCGAGATCGTCGTGCCGTTCGCGCCGGCCAGCGTGACCTGGTCGAAGTTCGCCGAGCCGTCGGCATTCTTGCCGTACGTCACCGCGAGCGAAGCCAGCCCCGCGCCCGGGTTGGTCGGATCGACCGGCGCAACGAGGCCTGCGTCCTGCAGCTGGCCGAGGTTGATCGCGTCGTGACGATCCGTACCGTCGGCGACGTTCTTCAGTGCGACCGGCGCCGTCGCACCCGCGCCGCCCAGCGTCACCGAACCCATGTTCGGCGTGCCGTCCGCATTACGGTCGTACGTCACCGCGGCGATCGATTGACCCGTCACCGGATCGACCAGACCCGAGTCGCCGAGCTGCTTGTTGATCACGGTAATGTTTTGCGTGTTCGTCACCGTGCGGCCGTCGAGGTTCGACAGCGCGTCGCCCACGTTGTCGTACGCGACCGACTTCGATGCATCCGCCGGATCGGCCAGCGAGTACGTCGGGTTCGTCACCTTGCCGTCCGCGTCGACCTTCGAGCCGCCGCCCAGCGAATCGGCCACGCTCTGCGCGGTGCCGTGCAGCTGCGCACCGTTGATCGCGTCCGTGCTGGTGGCCGTGACCGCGCCTGCCTTCACGTTCGTCAGCGTCGTGCCGCCCGTGCCCTTCAGCGTGACCACGTCCTGCGTCGCGCTGTCGTATGCCACGGCGAGCGACGTCAGCCCCTTGCCCGGATTCGTCGGATCGACCGGTGCAACCAGGCCTGCGTCCTGCAACTGGCCAAGGTTGATCGCGTCGTTGCGGTCCGTGCCGTCGGCGACGTTCTTCAGTGCGACCGGCGTCGTGGCGCCCGCACCGCCCAGCGTCACGGCATCCTTCGCCGCGCTGTCGTACGTCACCGCCATCGACGTCAGCTTGCCCGAGCCGTCTTCGCCCACCAGGCCGGCGTTCTTCAACTGGCCGAGGTTCAGCGCATCGCCGTCGTCCGTCGCGTCCGCGACGTTCTTCAGCGCCACAGGCGTGGTTGCGCCCGCGCCGCCCAGCGTCACGCTGTCCTTTGCCGCGCTGTCGTATGTCACTGCCGCAATCGGCTTGCCCGTCGACGGATCGATCAGGCCCGCGTCCTTCAGTTGCGAGACGTTCACCGCGTCCATGTCGGCCACACCGGCCTTCACGTTCGACAGCGTCGTGCCATCCGTACCCTTCAGCGTGACGACATCCTTCGCCACGCCGTCGTACGCGACGGCCAGCGACGTCAAGCCCGCACCCGGGTTGGACGGATCGACCGGTGCAACCAGGCCCGCATCCTGCAACTGGCCGACGTTGATCGCGTCGTGACGGTCCGTACCGTCGGCAACGTTCTTCAGTGCGACCGGCGCCGTCGCGCCCGTACCGCCCAACGTGACCGTGTCCTTCGCTGCACCGTCGTACGTCACTGCCATCGACGTCAGGTTGCCCGCGCCGTCGTCGCCGACCAGACCGGCGTTTTTCAACTGGCCGAGGTTCAACGCATCGCCGTCGTCCTTCGCATCCGCGACGTTCTTCAGCGCCACAGGCGTGGTTGCACCCGCGCCGCCCAGCGTCACGCTGTCCTTTGCCGCGCTGTCGTATGTCACTGCCGCGATCGGCTTGCCCGTCGACGGATCGATCAGGCCCGCGTCCTTCAGCTGCGAGACGTTCACCGCGTCCATGTCGGCCACACCGGCCTTCACGTTCGACAGCGTCGTGCCGTCCACGCCGGCCAGCGTCACCTTGTCGCGTGCCGCGCCGTCGTACGTCACTGCCATCGACGTCAGGTTGCCCGCGCCGTCGTCGCCCACCAGACCGGCGTTCTTCAACTGGCCGAGGTTCAGCGCGTCGCCGTCGTCCTTCGCGTCCGCGACGTTCTTCAATGCGACCGGCGTGGTCGCGCCCGCGCCGCCCAGCGTCACGGTGTCCTTCGCCGCGCTGTCGTACGCCACCGCCAACGGATTGCCGCCGCTGTTCTTGTCGAGCGCACCGAGGGCATCACCCACGTTGTGGTAATCCTGGCCGCCGACCGAGTACGTCGGGTCGGTGAGCGAACCATCCGCGCCGACGCCCGCGCCGCCGCCGATCTTGTCCGCGACGCTCTGCGACACCGTGAACAGCTGCGAGCCGTTGACCGCGTCGTGGCTCGTCGCGTTCACCGCACCGGCTGCGACGTTGTGGATCGCGACCGGGACGCCGGCGTTGCCCAGCGTCACGCTGTTCTTCGCCGCGCTGTCGTACACCACCGCCAGTGATTCGCCCGTCGTCGGGTCGATCACGCCGCCCTTCTCCAGCGAATCCTTCAGGTCGCCGAGGTTCTGGTTCGTCGCGAACAGTTGCGAACCGTTGACCGCGTCCTTGCTGTCTGCGGCGAGCACGCCATCGGCCACGTTGTGCAGGGCGACCGGCGTGGTCGCGCCTGCGCCACCCAGCGTCACGCTGTCCTTCGCCGTGCCGTCGTACGTCACCGCCATCGACGTCAGGTTGCCCGAGCCGTCGTCGCCGACCAGGCCCGCATCCTTCAGCTGGCCGAGGTTCAGTGCATCGCCGTCATCCGTCGCGTCCGCGACGTTCTTCAGCTGCGTCGGACCCGTGCCATTGCCGAGCGTCACCGAACCGTAGTTCGGCGTGCCGTCCGGGTTACGGTCGTACGTCACCGCCGCGATCGACTGCCCCGTCACCGGATCGACCAGACCCGAATCGGCGAGCTGCTTGTTGATCACGGTGATGTTTTGCGTGTTCGTCGCCGTACGGCCGTCGAGGTTCGACAGCGCATCGCCCACGTTGTCGTACGCGACCGACTTCGACGCATCCGCCGGATCGGCCAGCGAGTACGTCGGGTTCGTCACCTTGCCGTCCGCGCCCACCGTCGAGCCGCCGCCGAGCGAATCCGTCACGCCCTTCAACTGGCCGACGTTCACCGCATCGGTCGTTTGCGTACCTGCCGCGACGTTGACGATCTGGCGTTCCGCGCCTGCACGGCCGACCGACAGTGCGTTCGCACGATCCGAGAACGCGTTCGCGCCGAGCGCGATGCTGTTGGCCGCGCCTGCGGTCGCGTTCGCGCCGAGCGCCATCGCGCCTTCGACGCTGCGCGCGACGTTCGCACCCGTACCGATCGCGACCGCGTTGGTCGCGCCGGCCCGCACGTTCGCGGCGTTACCGACCGCGATCGAGCCGTCGCCGATCGCCTGCGCACCGTTGTTACCCACTGCCAGCGCGTATTCGCCGTTCGCCTGCGCGTTCGCACCCAGCGCCACGGCCTGCGTGCCGTTCGTCTGGACGTTCGAACCCACGGCGACCGAGTAGTCCTGGCCGGCGCCGGTCTGCGCGAAGCTGCCGATCGCGACCGAGTTGTTCGAACCCGCGCCGCTCTGGAGGCCCACCGCCACCGCGTTGGCGCCGCTCGCCGCGGTCGACGAGCCGATCGCGGCCGCCGTGGCCTTGGTCGGGTCCGCGCCGTTCAGCGAAGCGACGTTGTTGCCCTGCAGGCCTTCGATCGCGACGAGCGGATCGCTGACGTCCATCGGCTGCATCGAGCGCGCGCTCACCTCGTCGATCGCGGCCTTCGTCTTCTTGTCGATTTCCGACGAGAAGGTGTCGATGGCCTGCTGCGTCTTCGACGTCACCGAGGTCGACAGGGTGTTCAGCGCCGCGTACAGCTGGCCGCCGTTGACGGCGTCCGTGCTCTGGAATGCGACGTCGCCGTCCGCCACGTTGACGACCTTGCGTTCCCGGCCCACATCGCCGACCGACACGACGTTGTTCTGGTTCGCGACCGAGTTGTAGCCGATCGCGACCGAGCCGGCACCGGTCACGCGCGCGCCGCTGCCGAGCGCCAGCGAGTTCGCGCTGGTGGCGCGGGCGTCGGAGCCGATCGCGACGGCCAGCGCGCCGCTTGCGACCGCAGGCGTGCCCGTGAGCGGGTCGGCATTGACCTTGACGAAGCGCAGGTTGCCGCCCGACATCCGGTCTTCGAGATCCGACAGGCCCGTGTTCAATTGCTTGACGTTGACCGCGTCGAGGTCGTCGACGCCCGTCGCGACATTCTTGATCTGCGTCGGGCCGGCGCCGTTGCCGAGCGTCACCGTGCCGTAGTTCGGCGTGCCGTCTGCGTTACGGTCGTACGTCACCGCCGCGATCGCCTTGCCCGTCGACGGATCGATCAGGCCCGAATCCTTCAGTTGCGAGACGTTCACCGCGTCCATGTCGGCCACGCCGGCCTTCACGTTCGACAGCGTCGTGCCGTTCGTGCCGGCCAGCGTCACGGTGTCCTTTACATTGCTGTCGTACACCACCGCCAGCGATTCGCCGGTGACCGGGTCGATGACGCCGCCCTTCCCGAGCGAATCTTCGAGATCGCCGACACGCGTGTTCGTCGCGAACAGTTGCGAACCGTTCACCGCGTCCTTGCTCGTCGCCGAAAGAACCCCGTCCGCCACGTTGTGCAGCGCCACCGGTGCGGTCGCGCCCACGCCGCCCAGCGTCACGCTGTCCTTCGTCGTGCCGTCATACGTCACTGCGAGCGACGTGAGGTTGCCGGCGCCATCGTCACCGACCAGACCGGCGTCCTTCAATTGACCGAGGTTCAGTGCGTCGTGGTCGTCCGTCGCGTCCGCGACGTTCTTGACTTGCGTCGGGCCTGCGCCGTTACCCAGCGTTACCGTGCCATAGTTCGGCGTGCCGTCTGCGTTACGGTCGTACGTGACCGCGGCGATCGACTTTCCGTCGTCACCGATCAGACCCGAACCCTTCAGTTGCGAGACGTTCACCGCGTCCATGTCGGCCACGCCGGCCTTCACATTCGACAGTGTCGTGCCGTCCACGCCGGCCAGCGTGACCTTGTCGCGTGCCGAGCCGTCGTACGTCACCGCCATCGACGTCAGGTTGCCTGCGCCGTCGTCGCCCACCAGACCTGCGTCCTTCAGCTGGCCGAGGTTCAGTGCGTCATGGTCGTCCGTCGCATCAGCGACGTTCTTGACTTGCGTCGGACCTGCGCCGTTGCCGAGCGTCACCGAACCGTAGTTCGGCGTGCCGTCCGGGTTACGGTCGTACGTCACCGCGGCGATCGACTTGCCGTCGTCGCCGATCAGACCCGAACCCTTCAGCTGCGACACGTTCACCGCGTCCATGTCGGCGACACCCGCCTTCACATTCGACAGCGTCGTGCCGGTCGTGCCGGCCAGCGTCACGGTGTCCTTTACATTGCTGTCGTACACCACCGCCAGCGATTCGCCCGTCACCGGGTCAATCACGCCGCCCTTGCCGAGCGAATCTTCGAGGTCGCCAACACGCGTGTTCGTTGCGAACAACTGCGAGCCGTTCACCGCGTCCTTGCTGTCCGCGGCAAGCACGCCATCCGCGACGTTGTGGATGGCGACCGGTGCGGTCGCCCCCATGCCGCCCAGCGTCACGCTGTCCTTCGCTGCACCGTCATACGTCACGGCGAGCGACGTGAGGTTGCCTGCGCCGTCGTCGCCGACCAGGCCCGTGTCCTTCAACTGACCGAGATTCAGTGCATCGTGATCATCCGTCGCGTCCGCGACGTTCTTGACTTGCGTCGGGCCTGCGCCGTTGCCGAGCGTCACCGAACCATAGTTCGGCGTGCCGTCTGCGTTGCGGTCGTACGTCACCGCGGCGATCGACTTGCCGTCGTCACCGATCAGACCCGAACCCTTCAGTTGCGAGACGTTCACCGCGTCCATGTCAGCCACACCGGCCTTCACGTTCGACAGCGTCGTGCCGCTGGCGCCAGCCAGCGTGACCGTGTCCTTCGTGTTGCTGTCGTACACCACCGCCAGCGATTCGCCCGTCACCGGGTCGATCACACCACCCTTCCCGAGCGAATCTTCGAGGTCGCCAACACGCGTGTTCGTTGCGAACAGTTGCGAGCCGTTCACCGCGTCCTTGCTGTCGGCAGCAAGCACACCGTCCGCTACGTTATGAATGGCGACCGGCGTCGCGCCGTCACCCAGCGTGACTGCGGTCTTCGTCGCATCGTCATACGTCACTGCGAGCGACGTGAGGTTGCCCGAGCCGTCGTCGCCGACCAGGCCCGTGTCCTTCAACTGACCGAGGTTCAGCGCGTCGTGATCATCCGTCGCGTCCGCGACGTTCTTGACTTGCGTCGGACCTGCGCCGTTGCCGAGCGTCACCGTGCCGTAGTTCGGCGTGCCGTCCGCGTTGCGGTCGTACGTGACCGCGGCGATCGACTTGCCGTCGTCGCCGATCAGTCCCGAACCCTTCAGTTGCGAAACGTTCACTGCGTCCATGTCGGCCACGCCGGCCTTCACGTTCGACAGCGTCGTGCCGCTGGCACCGGCCAGCGTGGCCGTGTCCTTCGTCGCGTCGTCGTACGTCACCGCAAGCGACGTCAGATTGCCCGCGCCGTCGTCACCGACGAGGCCCGCGTTCTTCAGCTGGCCGAGGTTCAGTGCATCGTGATCGTCCTTCGCGTCCGCGACGTTCTTCAGCGCCACAGGCGCCGCCGCACCCGTGCCGCCCAGCGTCACGGTGCTCTTGGTCGCATCGTCGTAAATGACCGCATTGGGATTGCCGATACCGCTCGACGCAAGCGCATCGAGCGCGTCGCCGACGTTGTGATAGTCGGTCCCGCCAACGTTGTAGGTCGGATTCGTGATGCTGCCGTTTGCATCGACGGCCGCGCCGCCGCCGAGCGCCTTCGTCACGCCGGTCAACTGACTCACGTTCACCGCATCAGTCGCCTGCGTGCCTGCCGCCAGGTTAACGACTTGTCGTTGCCGAGTCGTCGAACCGACCGACACGGAATTGTCTCGATCCGCGATCGACTGCGCTCCGAGTGCAACCGAGAAATCGCCGCTCGCTGTCGAGCGCGATCCCATTGCGACCGCGCGATCACCGGTCGCATTCGAGGTATTGCCGACCGTGACGGCTCCTACACCGCTCGCATTCGCTTGCGCACCGACCGCAATCGCACTATTCGCGCTTGCTATTGCCGCTGAACCGAATGCGGTCGCCCATGCTGTCGTGGCCGAAGTACCTGCTCCAACTGCCGTAGCATTGTTTCCGCCCGTGGCAGCTGAGCCGTTACCGACAGCGACAGACGACTGCACCGTTGCGGACGAGCCATTACCGACCGCAAGCGAGCTCGCGCCCGTCGCACTTGCGGCACCGCCGATCGCAACACCGTTACCACCGACCGTTGCCGGACCAGCGGCGGTCGCAATCTTGATGTATGTGTTGTCGACCTTCGTCGAAAGCGCCGTGTTCATCTGGCCGAGGTTCACGGCATCGGTGTTCGCCGTGCCGGCTGCCAGATTCGTGATCTGTCGTTGCAGAGACGCGGAGCCAACCGACACGCTGTTGGCTCTATCGGTAGCCGAATTGACACCGATCGCCACCGATTCACTATGGCCCGCGTTTGCGTTAGCGCCGAAGGCCGCCGAGTGATAGCCGGCCGCGGCTGCGCCGATGCCAACCGCCGTACCGGCCTCGCCGGCCGCCCTCGCAACCGCACCGATCGCTACGGTATTCGTGTTGCCAGCCGTTGCCGAGCTACCGATTGCGATGCCATTGGCGCCCGTCGACGTGGCGCGATTACCCAGCGCGACGCTCGCGTTCCCGCTCGCATCCGCGAGCACACCCACGCCGACCGCGTTGGTCGCACCCTTCGCTTGATAACCGATCGCCGTGCCATACGTGCCGCTGGTGCTCGCCTGACGACCGACCGCAATGGCATTCGCGCCGACAGCGCTCGCCGAATAGCCAAGCGCAGTCGCGCCATCCGCGGTGGCAGCGGAACGGGAACCCATGGCAGTCGTATTGACAGCCTGAGCGCCGGCTGCCTGCCCGAAGGCGGACGCGTTGGCACCCGCAGCATTTGCGCTCGTACCGACCGCAGCGCTTTCCGCCCCGGTCGCACGCGACAACGTGCCGATGGCGGTAGCGTTCTGAGCGCTCGCCACAGTGTTGCCGCCGAGCGCAACTGCAGAAGTACCCGTCGCGCTGGCATTGGCGCCGATCGCGGTCGCGCTGCTGCCTGCCCGCGCAGCCGTCGCCGCAGCATACGTTCCGGTGCTGATCGCCACATACGGGTTGCTTGCCGTCGCCGCGCCCGCAATCGCCGAATTCAACTGATTGAGGTTGACCGCATCGGTCCCGGCCGTACCCGCGGCCAGCCCCGTGATGCGGTGGTTCGTCATGTTGACGTTGTTGTTGAAGTCGGCCGGACCGCTGATGTGCACGCCGTTCTGACCGTACAGGACCAGATGGCCGTCGGTGGCGCCCATGACGGACGCGGTAGGAGTCGAGCCGGTGGCACCGTTCGTGCCGGCATTGTTGCCCAGGACAAAAGAAGGTGCATGCCCTTGATACGTCGGCAAACTGGTATTGATAGGCGCACAGTTGGCACTCGTCGTGTTACTCAGCGCACCAAAGGTTTGCCCGTACCTCACCCCGTTCGCCGCGGTCGTATTCGAGCACAGGTTGAGACCCCCGCCGGTCGCCTGCGCCATCGCATCGACAGACATGGTCCCGCCCCCCACCCCGGCCATCACCGCGACAGCCGCCGTCACCGACGAGCGCATCGTCGAGTTCGCTTTCGATTTGGTGCGCATCCGCGCCGTTTCGGGCGCCGCCGCCCATGTGCCCGTCGTCGCGTTCCAGACGGTCCGATATGACTTGTTCACGTTGATAGCCCCTGTAGAAGAGAAGTGGGAAGGACGAACCTCGTCCACAGTTGCCAATGTATTGATCGCCTGTCATTTCGATAATCAGACGGCTGGACGTGCGATGACTTATTTTGTAGGCCCAGTCCTAACATGACGTTGCTTGACAATCGGTCATGCAAAACACGCCCCGACGCACCGTTCGCTTGATCGATTCCGTTTGACACATCCGCGCGTCAGGCCTTATATACGCAGCGCGCAACCGATTGCATGAATAGGACTGGTCCTATCCATCGCGCGCGAGTGTTTCGGACTGCCCTACATACAGGCCCGTCCGCTATCCCGATAATTTTCCCGTTCCCCGAGCCGGCAACGCATTGCGCTGCCATCAGCATGGCTCGCGGATATCGTCCGCGTCCCGGCCTCGCCGCGGCTCTTGCCGCGCGCGCCGTGCGTGTCTCCCGATTTGCGCATTGATTCACCGGTCTTCGTCTCATGCCCATCCGCCATCTCTTCGCGTCCCACACGGACGCCAGCGCGCCGTTCGCGTCGATCGACGACGACGCGCGCGATCTGAGCCTGCTGAACCGGTATCAGCGCTTCACGCTGTACGGCGGCGCGGTCGTGCTGTCGCTCGTGATCCTGATCACCGCCGGCATCCTGCTGGTCGGCTCGGTGCGCGACTACATCGCGGAGCGGCGCGACCTGTTCATCACGCACAAGGCGCTCGTGCAGCTCGAAATGGACGCGAAGCAGGCGTCGATGCGCCGCGCGGTGATCAACGCCGAGCTGCTGTGGAACGGTCATCCGCCGCATGCGTGGGAAGCGTCCGACGCGCTGCGCAAGGACGGCCACGTGCTGCTCGCGCCGATGCGCGGCGTGAGCGAGATCTTCCTGGCCGCGTCGCCCGCCGCGCTGGCCGACAACGAAACCGATCGCTACGTGCAACTGATGGAGCGCCAGACGATTTCCGTCGCGGCCGCCGAACGCCAGACCGGGCGCGCGGTGCGCGGCTACGCGTACAGCCCCGACCGCAACGTGATCGCGATCACGCCGCCGCCGTCGATGCCGTATCACGACGTGCTCGCACGCATCGGTGTGACGGATACGCACGCGCTGATCCAGCACCTCGCGTTCGACGTCGCCGACTGGTCCGATCCGGCGATCGCGCGCTACTGGCGCCTGTCGCGCCGGATCGCGTGGCAGGCGCCGGCGATCGATCCGTTGACCGGCAAGACGGTGTTCCGCCTGGTCGAACCCGCGTTCGACGGGCAGAAGCATTTCATGACGTTCGTCAGCGACTTCGACGTCGACGTGATCGCCGACCGGATGAAGCACGCGCCCGACGATGCGGTCGCGATGCTGATCGACGAGAACGGCCGCGTGCTGCTGCACGTCGATCGCACCGGCGACGCGGAAGACGGCGCCGCGCTGATGAAACACGCGCTCGCCGAAGGTACGTGGCGCCGCGGCCTCGTGAATTTCGACGAAAGCTACCGGCACGGCGTGTTCACGATCACCGACCGGATCTCGGATACCGGTTACGCGATCGTCTATGCGTATTCGTGGCACACGATCGCCTATGCGATCTGGTCGACGATGCTGCGCGAATTCGGCACGACCGCGACCATCCTGATCGTGCTGTGGACGCTCGTGATCGCGTTCGACCTGCGCGTGTTCGCGCCGCTGTTCCGCCGCTCGCGACGCGTGTTCGAAAGCGAGCGGATGAGTCGCACGATCGTCGCGACCGCGCCGTTCGGCATCGGCCTCGTCGCACCCGACACGCACCAGGTGCTGCTGCGCAACCGGATGCTCGAGCTGTACGAGCGCGAGGCCGGCGACCCGCCGCTGCACGAACGGCTGCTGGCGCGCTACCGCGAGCACGCGGATGCGTCGCCGGTCCAGCTCGACGTCGAACTGCCGGTGACGCTCGACGACGGCCGCGCCCGCGACCTGCTCGTCAATTTCGTACGCGTCCGCTACAAGGGCAAGGAAGCGCTGCTGTGCAGTTTCTCCGACATCACGACGCGCGCCGATGCGGAGCGCGCGCTCGACAGCGCGAACCGCGCGAAATCGACGTTCCTCGCGACGATCAGCCACGAGATCCGCACGCCGCTGAACGCGATGCTCGGCAATCTCGAACTGCTCGACAAGGCGCCCGACCCGAGCCGCCAGAAACCGCGGCTGCATGCGGTCACGTCGGCCGCACGGATGCTGCTCGACATGCTGAACAACGTGCTCGACATGACGAAGATCGAAGCCGACCGGATGACGCTCGAAGCGACCGGCTTCCGGATCGACGAGCTGATGCGCGACGTCGCTGACCTGTTCGAGCCAGTGGCCGGCGCGAAGGGCATCGCGCTGAGGATCGACGTCGATCCGGCGGTCACGCATACGTATCTCGGCGACCCGATGCGCGTGCGGCAGATCGTCGTGAACCTGGTCAGCAACGCGATCAAGTTCACCGACCGCGGCGCGGTGGCGTTGTCGGTGTCGGCGCCGTCCGGTGGCGACGCGACGCCCGTGACGATCCGCGTCAGCGATTCCGGCATCGGCATGACGGCCGATCAGCTCGCGCACGTGTTCGAGCCGTTCGCGCAGGCCGACGAGTCGATCGCGCGCCGCTTCGGCGGCACGGGCATCGGCCTCGCGCTGAGTTACAAGCTCGCGGAGTCGATGGGCGGGCGCATCGAGGCGAACAGCGTGCCGGGCGTCGGGTCGACCTTCGTCGTCACGTTGCCGCTGCCGCTCGACCGCCAGCCGGGCGCCGCGCAGGCGCTTTCAGGAGAGGACGCGCCGAACGTACGCGTGCTGTTCGTCGACGACAACCCGGTCAACCGTTCGCTCGTCCACGATCAGCTGGACGTACTCGGCTATCAGGCCGATATCGCGTCGAACGTTGCGGACGCGCTCGATCTGGTGGATCGCCACGACTACGCGGTGGTGCTGACCGATCTGAACATGCCCGGCCTCGACGGGTACGCGTTCGCGCGCGTGCTGCGCGAGCGCGGCCGCGTGCAGCCGATCCTGGCGGTGACCGCGCATGCGGAACCCGACGTGTTGCGTCTGGCTTGGGAAGCGGGCATCGACGAGATCGTCACGAAGCCGACGTCGCTGAAATCGCTCGAACAGGCGATCGCGAAGTACGCGGGGACGTGGCGGCGGCCGACGTATCCGCCCGCACCGGCGCGCGCGCCTGGCCCGTTGCCGAAAGACCTGCACACGGTGCTCGTCGATGCGACGCAACGCTCGAGCGCGACCATCGCGCGGGCGTTGCAGGACGGCGACCTGAAGGTCGCGCGTTCGGAGATTCACAGCATGCGCGGTGCGTTCGCGATGATCGGCGAGCGGGAGATTTCAGGGCTCTGCGCGTCGATGGAAGCGCTGGCGCTGGCGGGGGATGCGGCGGCGTTCGCGCGCGAGTTCGAGCGCTATCGAGAGGCTGCGAACGAGATCCTCGTGCGACGGGCGGCAGGCTGATCGAAGTCGTCGGTTGAAACGCTTTCTGACATATCAGGAACGATTCGACGATGCAGTCCGCCAAGGCGATCGCGCTGGATTCGTTGTGCAGCAAGCATTCGAAGCATTGGCCAGATGGCCAATGCCGATGAATTCGTACATGACTGGTGCCTGACGCCGGATGTTCTCGGCTACAGTGATTGCACGTTTTCGCAACGATTTCTCAGGTCGCTTCGGCATGCAGCACGTGTGACGAAGCGACGCTGGAAATCCGCTGCGTAAACGAGCGCGGCCCGCAGGTGCTGTTATCACCTGCGGGCCGCTGACCACAACCAACTCAACCAAGGAGTTGACCATGGCTGGCGCGAATCATAACGCACCGACGTATTTCCGCGATTGTTTTGTCTCCCCGCAATCGTCCTTTCAATCTGGCCGCGTCGTTCCGCACATCAGGCTGGCCGACATGGCGCCACCTGTCGTGTATCTGTGGGCGAAGCTGTCCGGCCGATGGATCGAGGCAGCAGGCTTCGATCCCGAGCAGCGCCTTCGAATCGAGGTATCGCACAAGCGGCTGGTGATCACGCCGATCGACGATGCGGATTGCGATCATGGTGCGCAAGAAGGATTCCCCGATATCGATCCGGCGGCGATGCGACAGCAGCAGCGATTTTCGGTAACGACGGAGGAAGCGTAATGAGCCACGATGCATCGAACCCCTACACCGACGACGTGCCGGACGATTTCGACTACTACGACGTCGGTGAACTGACGGCCAAGTCCGTACTCGTACTAAAACTCAACGCATTGATGGCGTCGCGCGGCCTAACCGAAAAAGAGGCTGCGGCGCTCACCGAAATGGCGCGGCCGGTAGTCACCCCCGAGCAGCGCGAGCGGCTCCGGAACGTGACGCTGGATCAACTGATGCTGACGCTGGCGTCGTTCGGCCAGCATGTGGAGATCGTGGTGAGGCCGGCGGGGGAATCGGGGCCGGCGGGGATTACGGTTTCGGTCTGACGGCCCGCAGAGCGGGCTCAAGGAAGTGTGTGGCGGCCGGAAGCGCCTCGGCGCTCGCATGAGGCAGCGTTAGGAGTAGGTGCTATCAAACACATAGCATGACGACGGCCGGGCCCAACGGCCGCCGCCGAAGCGGCTCCGGCGCCACACTCGTTCAATTTAACGTGGCGGATTGTCACAGCCAATCAGACCAGGCTGATTCGGCGAACCACCTTGACCACGTCCATTCGGCTCAGATTGCGCACCCATTTTCTGGAGCAACGGCATGCGTACCAAACGAGAAGATCTTGACTCTCATTTGGATAAATCTACAATGAGAATACTAACATTCTCATTTGAGAGATATCTTGCCATGGCGCGAAATCGACCCACCGGCCGTCATTCGGCCGCTCGGCCCACTGCTGCGAAAACAGACAAATCACCGGTTGCGTCGCAGCGGCGCGGCACCTACGACCAGGATATCGAAATGTTTCTCCGCCAGTTTGATGCACTTGAACAGCGCCAGCAGATCCGCGAAGGCATGCAAGCCGACATCATCGATCGTGTCGCAAAGAGTCTGCTGCACGTGCCTGTCCAAACGTTACTCGCAAGCCTCGGTCTTCCTAGCTCGACGATTTTGCGCAAGATCGCGCGCGAGGAGCGTCTGTCACCCGCAGAATCGGATCGAGTCGCACGTGTGCTGTATGTATTCCGGCTTGCGATCGACGTTTTCGAAAACGAAGCGCTAGCCGCCGAGTGGATGCAACTGCCGCACGCTGAACTCGGCGGGTTGCGACCACTTGAAGTGCTGGATTCACAGCCTGGGTATGACCGTGTTCGAGATCTGCTTATGCGTGTCATTCATGGGATTGGCGCATGAAGTTGTATCGACTTGCAAAGGAGCGGCGAGGTTATTACCGTGCCGACGATCTGAGCGGAAATGGTGCTGCGCTGGCGGGTGGGCGCTGGATCCCACGCGGTATGCGTGTTGTCTATACGTGCGCTCACGCATCGACCGCACTGCTCGAGGCACTGGTGCATATGGCCGGCTTGATGCCGGCCAGCGGGTATTTTCTGGTGACACTCGAAGTGCCGGATGCAACATACGACGAAGCGTTCACTCCGTCATTGCCGGACGGTTGGGCGGATCTCACGCAAGATCCAACCGCCACAGTCAATCTGGGCCGGCAATGGATCGAGGCAGGTGAACGACTAGCGATGCGCGTGCCCTCAGTCGTGTGTCGGACCGACACTAATCTTCTGCTGAACCCGATGCATCCAGACATGAAGACCGTTAAGGTCCTCAGCACGGAACCCTTCACACTGGATCCACGTCTGTTCGGTCACGCGGCTAAATAAATTCGATGCGATCCGTAGCGGATTCCGGATTCACGCAACCAAACGAGACGACGAATTTCTTGCCGCACGCTACCACGTACTAGCACGTCGGCGCGCCATACCGTACACCGGGGCCACATTTTCCGCGCCCCGACTCAAATAAGTAATCGACAAAAGAAAAAACCGCTACCAAGATCGACGGCAGCGGCCAACCCGACGGATCACCCGATCCGCCGTCTTCCTGATACACCCGCTTACTGCTGAATCGTCGCCTGCGCGGCCAACTTGTCCACCAGCGCCGTCATCGCACGCTGCTGCGCCTGCGCTTCGAGCTGCTGACGCAACACCGTCTTCGCCGCCTCGAACGTCGGCACGACCGTCGGGCGCTTCTCGTCGAGTTTCACGATCGCAAACGCATTACCGATCCGGATCGGACCCGCGACGGCGCCCGGTTGCAGCGACGTAATCGCCTGCGCAAGCGACACGGGCAAGCCGCCCGTCTTCCCGTCGGCCACCGGCGTACGCAACTCGACCCACTGCGCAACACCACCGTTCGGCGTCGTGTTGTACTTCTTCGCCACGGCGTCGAACGCAGCGCCCTGCTTCAGCTCCGCGACCAGCGCGTTCACTTCGGCCGGATCCGCCACCGCGATCACTTCCGCGCGATATTGAAACTGTCCGCCATTCGCGACGATGTCGTCGTAACGCGCCTTCACCTGCGCATCGGTCACCGCTTGCGGATGCACGTTGTCGCGCAGGTAGAGATCCGTCGCCGCGACCGTACGCGCACGCATCACGACGCGATTCACTTCGGGGCGGCTGCCGTAATTGGCCTGTTCCGCCGCCTGCTCGACCAGATGCCGGGCGATCAGTTCCTGCCTGGCCTGCGCGCGCAGCTCGGGCGTGACGGCCTGCCCGGATGCTTCGATCATGCCGTCCACATCGCTGCGCGCGATGGGCGTGTCGTTGACGACCGCTTCGACACTCGCCGGCAGCGGCGTTTCGGTTTTCGTGCCTGCGGCGCGTGCGACAGGGGCGCCGCAGGCGCACGCGAGTGCGATCAGCGTGGAAACAATGGAAATGTGATGCTTCTTCATGACGATTCCTTCATCGAGGGAGGGAGATACCGCACGCGATGGCGGCCGGGAGGCGATGCGGCAGCTTCGCCGCGGGCAGCCGATCGAATCGGCGCCTGACAGGCCGCGCGCGAGCGATCGCATCACGGCCAGACCTGACGTGCGAACCGGTCGGGCCGGTTGCGCAGGGCTTTGCAGCGTCGTCGTCGCCGGTCACACGGCGACGATCGACGGACGGAAAGACAGAGATGAATGCCCTGCGCTCGCATGAGGCAGCGTTCTCCCAACCTGCGACCCAAATGGTGCAGACGCGACCGAGCCCACCGGTCGCCGCAAGGCATTCATGTGTGTCCGTCCGGCTTGGCGGGCGCTCAGGGCATCGTTCGCTTCGGCCGCGCGCGGAGAAAAATACGCTGCCCGGCGACCGGGCAGCGCATCCAACGAAGCGTGGCTTCGGATACGAGGTATCGGGCGCATACCATGCAGCCGCCCGACCTTCGCATTGTCGAAGCGCATACGACGTCCGCACAATCAGCCGAGTCCTATTCCGCACGACATCACCGTTGAATCGTCGATGTCGGGTGCGCATTCATCGTCACGGCGCGTGGCGGAAACCCAGCCTCGCGCGCGCCGCTCCCCAATACGGTGCCATTCACCGGAAAATCTGCCGCACGCATCAATCTGTACTCCCTGTCTGAGCTGGCCGAACGACGTCAGCCGGAATACCGCGTATTAAAAAGATCGTCGGCCGCGATCTCTATCGGACAGGTCTTATTGGCACACCGTGAACGCAAAAATAGGACTGGGACTACAACCGTGACGGCAGGTGAAGTCGGCGTGCTCCAGTGATTGAGTACGAAATCGCCAAATCGGACTGGTCTTATTCAGTTGCCGGATGCCGATCCATAAAGTGGCGATCAAGACGGCGCCGTGCCGCTTGTGCCCGAAAGCGCAAGCCACCAGTGCCCCGACATAGACCACGCAATCGCCCGCCGCATCGACACGCGTGCGGGTTTCCGGAGAGCCCATCCCATGCAGACCACCCCGGCCCATGACACGCCTGCTTTCGACGACACCGCTGTGCAGGTACACGGCATCGACGACGCGACGCTCGACGTGAACGACGACGCCGTCGCGACCGCCACGCAAACGCTGATCGATCGCGGTGAAGTCGGACGCGCGGCCGCACTGGCCGCCGCGCATTGGGACCTGCGTCCCGACTCGCCCACGGCCGCATTCAACTGCGGCTACGCGATGCAGATGGCAGGCCGCCACGCGGACGCCCTCGCACCGTATCGCCGCACGCTCGAACTCGCCCCGTCGTGGCCGTCGCTCAAGAACAACCTCGCGCTGGCGATCCGCCTCACCGGCGGCGATCCCGAAGTGGAATTCGCGCTGATCGAAGGTGCACTCGACGACAACCCCGACGATCCGCGCGCATGGACCAACGCCGTCGTCACGCGCGTCGACCGCTTCGATCTCGACGGCGCGTTGCGCGCCGCCGCCCGAGCGGCCATGCTCGCACCGGACAATGCGCTGGCGCTGAACAACACGTCCCTCGCGCTCAAGGAAGCGCGACGCCGCGACGAGGCCGAGCAGTACGCCGCGCTCGCGGTCGAACGCGCGCCGCACAGCGCGACGTACCGCCACAACCTGTCGCTGCTCGAACTCGGACGCGGCGATTACGCCGCGGGTTGGGTCAACTACGAATCGCGCTGGGAAGGGTCGGCCGAATTGCGCGGCAACCTGCCGGCGTTTTCCGGCCCGCGCTGGCGCGGCGAATCGCTGAAAGGCAAGACGTTGCTCGTATGGGGTGAACAAGGGCTCGGCGACGCGCTGCAGTTCTGTCGCTACGTGCCGCAGCTCGCGGAGCGCGTGCATCGCGAAGGCGGCCGGATCGTGTGGAATGCGTTTCCGGTGATGGGCGCGCTGCTCGAACGCAGTGTCGCGCGGCATGTCGACGTGTTCGACACCAGCACGCGGATCGAGGATCTGCCCGCATTCGATTTCGAACTGCCGCTGATGAGCATACCGGGCATGCTCGGCCTAGACGGCAACACGATCGCCACGACGATGCCTTATCTCCATGCCGACCCGGCAGCCACCGACGCGTGGCGCACGGCGCTCGCCGGCGAAAAGCGGCTGAAGGTCGGGCTCGCGTGGACGGGCAACCTCACGCACCCGCGCAACCGCTTCCGCCGTGTGGGCCTGGAACGATTCGCGGAAGCATTCGGCGGCTTGCAGCAGGACGTCGCGTTCTACTCGCTGCAGCCCGGCGCGCAGCACGACATCGAAGCCGCCCGCTCGAACGGCTTCGTCGTGACCGACACCACCCGCGAATGGAAAACGCTCGACGACACCGCCGCCTTCATCGGCGCGCTCGATCTCGTGATCACCGTCTGCACGTCGGCCGCCCACCTGAGCGGCGCGCTGGGCCAGTTCACGTGGGTGCTGCTCGATGCGAACCCGCACTGGGTCTGGCAGCACGATCGCCGCGACAGCCCGTTCTATCCGAGCGTGTCGCTATACCGCCAGAAGACGTTCGCCGACTGGCAGCCCGTGCTGGACGAAGCCATCGCCGATCTGCACGATCTCGTCCGCTGACCGGAGGGCATCGCACGCGCCGCGGCTGTCGTCATGCCGCTATCGGCATGGCGACGCGGCGACCGGCTGCAAACCCTCCGCCGTCACGCCTTCTTCTTGCCCCGCAACACGAACGCCGCCGCCGTACACCCGATCATCGCGATTCCCGCGATCAGGAACGTATCGCTGTACGCCATCAGCAACGCCTCGCGCATCACGCGCTGGTTCACGAGCCCGAGCGCCAGTTCCTGCACGCCGGAGATCGACCCGCCGGGCAGCACGTCTGCGCGCGGCGCATGCACGCGGGCAAGCAACCGCGCAAGCATCGCCATGCGCTCCTGGAACGCTTCGGAGAACGGCGTGACCGCCTCGCCGATACGCATCGCATGCAGCTTCTGCCGCTCGACGACGATCTGGCTCATCACCGCGATGCCGATCGCGCCGCCGACGTTGCGGACCATGTTGAACACGCCCGACGCGGAGCCGAGCTGCGCCTTCTCGATCCCGTCGACGGCCATCACGGCCAGCGCGATCACGACGAACGACTGCCCGATCCCGCGCACGATCAGCGACGGGACGATCACGTTCGATGCCGCATCGGCGTCGAGGTGGATGTTCATCAGGCACCCGGCCGCGACCAGCGCGAAGCCGAGCACGATCGTCGTGCGCGGGCTGGTACGGCGCATCAGCGGCGGCGTCAGGAACGACATCGCGAACTGCACGAGCCCGTACGGAATCATCGCGAGGCCGATGTCGCGCGCGCTGTAGCCGTGCAGCTCGGCAAAGTAGTTCGGCACGAGGAACACCACGCCGAACACCACCGCGCCGAACAGGAACTGCATGAGGCTCGCGATCCCGAAGTTGTACTGGCCGAGCAGCCGCAGGTTGATGAACGGCTCCTTGCGCCGCAGCTCGATCGCGACGAACGCGGCCAGCCCGAGCGCCGCGACGATCGACAGTTCGACGATCAGGTCCGACGCGAACCAGTCCTTGCGCCCGCCCTCCTCCAGCACGATCTGCAACGCGCTCAGGCCGACCGCCATCGTCGCGATGCCGAACCAGTCGGCCCGCCTGAGCATCCCGAGTTGCACCGGCACGGGCCGGATCGCCCAGCCGATCGCCGCGACCAGCGCGAGCGCCGGCGGAATCTGCAGATAGAAGATCCAGCGCCACGAATACATGTCGGTGAGCCAGCCACCGATCGACGGCCCCGCCGCCTGCGCGACGTTGTTCGCGATCGCGAACAGCGCCATCCCGAGCGGATGTTTCGACGGCGGCAATTCGGTGACGATCAGCTGGAACGACAGTGGAATCAGCACGCCGCCGAACGCGCCCTGCAATGCCCGCGCGATGATCATCGTGGAGATGCTCGGCGCGACCGAGCACGCGAGCGAAAACGCGAGAAAGCCGGTCGCGCCGACCAGCAGCACGCGTCGCGCGGAAAACACCTGCACGAGCCAGCCGGTCAGCGGAATCACGACGATCTCGGCGACAAGGTACGCGGTGGTGATCCACGAGCCTTCCTCGAAGCTCGCGCCGAGCGAGCCGCGGATGTCGGGCAGCGATGCGTTGGTCACGTGCACGTTCATGCCGGCCATGAAGCAGCCGAACACGCCGCCGAGCACCGCGACCCACGCGCGCAGCGAAACGGTGTCTTCGTGCGCAGCCTGCGCGGTCGTCGCGCTCACGTGCCGGCCCCCTGCGTGCCACGCGTGTCGACGCGCGCGATCACGGACATCCCGGGCCGCAGCACGACGCCGGCCGGCGGCGCATCGACGCGGATCTTCACCGGGATGCGCTGCACGATCTTCGTGAAGTTGCCGGTCGCGTTGTCGGGCGGCAGCAGCGCGAACTGCGCGCCGGAGCCCGGCGCGAGGCCGATCACGCGGCCGTGCAGCGTGTGGCCCGAATAGGTGTCGACGTCGATCTCGACGGGCTGGCCGTCGTGCATCGCGCCCAACTGCGTTTCCTTGAAGTTCGCGACCACGTACACGTCGCTCAGCGGCACCACCGCGAGCAACGGCATCCCGACTTCGACGTACTGGCCCGCCCGCACCGCGCGCTGACCGACGCTGCCGTCGCGCGTCGCCCGGATCACCGTGTGGTCGAGATCGAACTGCGCGAGCGCGAGCTTCGCCTGGGCCGCTGCAAGCCGCGCACGCGCCTGCGCGATCGCGGCCGTGCTCTGTTCGCGGCGGCGCTGCAGCACGGTCTGCTGGTCGGTCTGCACGCGCACGGCCGCGCCGGCGCGGGCCAGCTCGGCGCGCGCCTTCAACGCGTCCGCGTGGGCCTGCTCCCAGCGCTGTCCGCTCGCGGCGGATTCGGCCAGCAGTTGCTTGTAGCGCGTCGCATCGGCGTCGCGCCGTGCGGCTTCGGCGCGCGCGGCGGTCGCATCGGCGTCGGCCTGCGCGATCTGGCTGCGCTGCTGGCCGATCTGCGCGTCGAGCGTCGCGGCCGCTGCCTGCTCGGCCTGCAGCGTCGCGTCGGCCGCCGCGACGGCGGCCTGCGCATCGTCGACCTTCGCGCGATAGTCGCGGTCGTCGAGCTGCACGAGCACGTCGCCGCGCTTCACCGGCTGGTTGTCGTCGACGGCGACCTGCATGACGTAACCCGACACGCGCGAGCTGACGGTCACGACGTCGGCGCGCACATACGCGTCGTCGGTGCTTTCGATGAAACGACCGACGGTCCACCAGTGCCAACCGAACACGGCGAGCGCGATGACGGCGAGCACGACGCCCGCGGTGATCAGTTGGCGCCGGGAGAACCGGGCGGCTTTGGTTTTTTCGGGTACGGCAGTCGTGCTCATGATCGGAATGATGAGTTGGCGTGCAACAGAACGGACAGGGACGCGGCGAACGCGGCCGGCTACGGTTGCCAGCCGCCTCCGAGCGCCTTGAACACGGCGACCTGATCGAGCGAGACCTGCTGCGTCGACTCGGCCAGCGCCGAATCGACCGCGACGAGGCTGCGCTGCGCGTCGAGCACGCCGAGGAAATCGAGTGCGCCGGCCTCGTAGTTCAACTCGGCGAGGCGATAGGCGCGCGCATGCTCGGCGCGGGCGGTTTCGAGCGCGGCGCGACGGCGCCACGCGGCGCCGTACCGGGCCAGCGCCTGCTCGGTTTCCTTCAGCGCGCGCAGCACCTGCGCATCGAATTGCGCGCGGACGAGCGTGTCGTCGGCGCGGGCCTGCCCGAGTCGCGCGCGGCTCGCCGCCATGTTCGGAAAGCGCCACGTGATCAGCGGGCCGACGCCCCAGGCGATCGCGTACTTGTCGCCGAGCGTCGACGGATCGTCGCCGGTCGACAGCCAGTTCACCGAGCCGCCGAGCGAAATCGACGGATACAGCTCGGCCGTCGCCACGCCGATCCGCGCGTTCGCGGCGGCCAGCTGGCGCTCGCCTTCGCGCAGGTCGGGGCGGCGGCGCAGCAGCGACGCGCCGTCGCCGACCGGGAACGGCCGCGCGAGCACCGGTGCGGTGCGGCAATGCGCGGCGGCGGCGGGCAGCGCGCCGGGCGCGCGGCCGGTCAGCACCGCGAGTTCGTACAGCGCCCCGCGCCGCGAGCCGACGAGCGCCGGCAGATCGGCGCGCGTGTCGTCGGCGAACGCGCGCGACCGCGCCACTTCGAGATCGGACACGAGCCCGTGCACGCGCTGCTTCGCCGTCAGCGCGGCCAGCCGGTCGGCGATCCCGACCGACTGCTGCGCCACGTCGATCCGCTCACCGTACGCGCACACCTGCGCGTAAGCGGCCGTCGTCTCGGCGGCCACCACGACGCGCATCGCGTCGGACGCGGCCTGCACCGCATCCGCATCCGCGCGCGCGGCATCGACCAGATGGCGCACGCGGCCCCACAGATCGACTTCCCACGACAGCGAGAACGACGGCGCGAAACCCCAGCGCGTATGCGCTTCGGTGCCCTTGGCCGCCGCGACGATCTGGTCGGGCGCGTGCTTGCCGTAGTCGACGCCGAACCCAGCCGTCGTATCGGGCAGCCGCGCGGCGCCGGCCTCGTCGAACACGGCACGCGCGCGCTCGACCCGCGCTGCGGCCGCCGCAAGATCGCGGTTCTGCGCGAGCGCATCGCGCACGAGACCGTCGAGCACGGGATCGTCGTAGAGGCGCCACCAGCGTTGCGGCGGTTCGCCGACAGCCGCGGCCGGCACGTCGGACACCGCGTCGAACGGCCCGGTGCGCGTCGCGTCGGACACAGGCGGCCGGTACGGCTCGCCGACCGAACACGCGGTCAGCGCGGCCGAGGCCAGCAGCACGGCCGCACAGGTGGCGCGCCGCACGCGCGGCGCGCGGGCATCGACGGCGGGAGAAACGGGCGAAGCGAACGGAAGAGACGGAACGCGCATCGGGGGGCAAGGAGGTCGAACAAACGATGGGCTTATGGTAATTTCGACCTATGCGGTCGATCTCGCGCGTAAAGCGCATTCGTCGTCGAGAAAAGGACACGCCGATCAATTGGACAATTTCTTCATCGCACTCGAGCGCCTGGCGCGCGACAAGCAGATCGCCATCGTCGCCTCCGACTCGCCGGCGGGCATGGCGTACCCGCCGCATTCGCACCGCCAGGGCCAGCTGATCCACGCGATTTCCGGCGTGATGATCGTGCACGCGGACGCGGGCAGCTGGGTCGTGCCGACGGGCCGCGCGGTGTGGGTGCCGGGCGGCACGCAGCACGAGATCCGCTCGGCCGGCGACGTGCAGATGCGCACCGTGTTCGTCGGCCCGGAAGTGCGGCCGAGCCTGCCGACCGAATGCCGCGTGATCGAGGTCGGCACGCTGCTGCGCGAACTGATCGTGACGGCCTGCGACCTGCCCGCCGACTACGACCTGTCGCACCGCGCGGGCCGCGTGCTCGCGCTGATCCTCGACGAGATCGAGATCGCGCCGTCGCTGTCGCTGCACGTGCCGATGCCGCGCCATCCCGCGCTCGTCGCGCTGTGCACGCGGCTCATCAACGACCCATCGTCGGCTGTCACGCTGCAGGCGTGGGCGCGCGACGCGCACATGAACGAGCGCACACTCGCCCGCGCGTTCAAGCGCGAGACGGGCATGACGCACGGTGCATGGTGCCGCCACGCGCGGCTGCTGCTGAGCCTGCCGCGCCTCGCCGCCGGCACGCCGATCCTCGAACTCGCGCTCGAACACGGCTACGACAGCCCGAGCGCGTTCGCGGCGATGTTCCGCAAGACGCTCGGCGTCGCGCCGAGCGAATACTTCCGACGCCGCTGAACGCACACATCGATTGTCCGTTTTGCGACGATCGAGCGTCGATGCGCGCGCGCGGCGTTCCGCGGCCGTCGCTACATTAGCGGCATTGCACGCCACCCGCGCCACGCCGATGGATCTGATTCAAAGCATGCAGGTTTTCGTTGCGCTCGCGGACGCGGGCACCTTCACCGCGACCGGCAAGCGGCTCGACCTCACGACTGCACATGTCAGCCGCACGATCGCGGCGCTCGAAACCCGTCTCGGCATCCGCCTGCTGAACCGCACGACACGCTCGATGTGCCTGACCGAAGCCGGCGAACGCTACCTGGCCCGCGCACGCGACATCACGCTCGCCGTCGAAGCGAGCGAACGCGAAGCTCGCGGCGCACGGCTGCATCCGCACGGCCGATTGCGCGCGCACTGCAGCGCGAGCATTGCGAACCGCTTCCTGATGCCGCTGGCCGCGTGCTTCCAGGCACGCTATCCGGATGTCAGCGTCGACCTGACACTCGCGCCGCAGGTGCCCGACCTGATCCGGGACAGCTACGACGTCGCGGTGATCGCGATGCCGAGCCTCCCGAATTCCGACCAGGTCGCGATCGAGGTCGGCAGGATCCGTAGCGTGCTGTGCGCGTCGCCCGCGTACGTCGCGCGTCACGGCGTGCCGGACACGCCTCGCGCGCTCGTGCAGCATCGCTGCGTACAACTGGTCGCGCCTGCGTATCCGGCGCACGAGTGGACACTGACGAGCGGCACGGCTTCGGAGACGATCACGTTCGAACCGGCGATGACGGCCGACATCGCGGCATCTCTCGCGATCGCGGTACAAGAAGGCGCAGGCATCGGCCTGCTGCCGGATTTCGTCGTGGACGACGCGCTGCGTTCGGGCGCGCTGCTACGCGTGCTGCCCGACTATCACGCGGACGAAGTAGGGGTGTTTCTGGTGTATCCGTCGCGCCGACATCTCGATGCGAAGACACGCGCGTGGGTGGACTTCATGAAGCAGGCGCTACTGGCGGCACTCGGCGGCCCGTGCAGCGACCCTGTCGGCGACGCGGCCGCACCGGACAATCCCGGCGCGACCACCCCTGCCGCCGTTACGCGACGGCCTGCACCGCCGGTTGACCGGCAAAGAAAGTTGCCTGCACACCCTCATCCGCACGGGCATACGCGCGGTTCACGCCGCTGATCACCGCCCGAATCGACGCGGTCGTCAGGTTCGCATCGACACCCACGCCGAACGCGCTGCCGCGCACGCCCGTGCCGGCCAGCTCGGCGATCGCGATCGCCTTCGCATCGGCGCCCTGCGACAGCGCGCGTTCCTCGTAATGCTGGATCCGCAGCGGCGTGCGCAGCGCATGCATCAGCGCGTCGAGCGGGCCGTTGCCTTCGCCGCGCAGCACGCGGCGCTCGCCATGCACGTCGGCGGTCAGCACGATCGACTCGCGGCCGTCGCGTTCGGTCAGCTCGTGGCCGACATAGCGCAGCGGCGTATCGCTTTCGACATATTCCCGCTGGAACAGCGACCAGATCTGCGCGCTCGTCACCTCGTGGCCGCTGTCGTCGGTCAGGCGCTGCACGGCCGCGCTGAAATCGACCTGCATGCGGCGCGGCAGCGCGACGCCGTAGCCCTGTTCGAGCAGATACGCGATACCGCCCTTGCCCGACTGGCTGTTCACGCGAATGATCGAATCGTACGTGCGGCCAAGGTCGTTCGGATCGATCGGCAGGTACGGCATTTCCCAGACGGCGTCCGCGCGCTGGACCGCGAAGCCCTTCTTGATCGCGTCCTGGTGCGAACCGGAGAACGCGGTGAACACGAGGTCGCCGACATACGGATGACGCGGGTGGATCGGCAACTGCGTGCACTCCTCGGACGTGCGCGCGACTTCGTTGATCTGCGAGAAATCGAGGCCCGGATCGACGCCCTGCGTGTACAGGTTCAGCGCGAGCGTCACGAGATCGACGTTGCCCGTGCGTTCGCCGTTGCCGAACAGGCAGCCCTCGATCCGGTCGGCGCCGGCCATCACCGCCAGCTCGGCCGCGGCGACCGCGGTGCCGCGATCGTTGTGCGGGTGCACGGACAGGATCAGCGAATCGCGGCGCGCGAGGTTGCGGTGCATCCATTCGATCTGGTCCGCGTAGTAATTCGGCGTGCCGATTTCCACCGTAGCCGGCAGGTTCACGATCGATTTGCGCTCCGGCGTCGGCTGCCACACGTCGAACACCGCATCGCAGACTTCCTTCGCGAAATCGAGTTCGGTCGCCGTAAACGTTTCCGGGCTGTACTGCAGCGTGAATTGCGTGTCGGTCGCCGCATCGGCGCAGCGCTTGATCGTGCGCGCCGCATTCACCGCGAGCTGCTTCACGCCGTCGCGATCGAGACCGAACACGATCTTGCGGAATTCCGGCGCGGTCGCGTTGTACAGGTGCACGATCGCGCGCTTCGCGCCGCGCAGCGACGCGAAGGTGCGCTCGATCAGGTCGTCGCGCGCCTGCGTCAGCACTTCGATCGTCACGTCCTCGGGAATGTGGCCGCCCTCGATCAGCTCGCGGACGAAGTTGAAATCGGTTTCGGACGCGGACGGGAACGCGACCTCGATCTCCTTGAAGCCGATCGCCACCAGCGTCTTGAACATCCGCATCTTGCGCGCGGCGTCCATCGGTTCGAACAGCGCCTGGTTGCCGTCGCGCAGGTCGGTGCTCATCCAGATCGGCGCCCGCGTGATCGTGCGCGACGGCCACGTGCGGTCGGGCAGGTTGACGGGCGTAAACGGTCGGTATTTCGTCGCGGGGTTCTTCAGCATCATGATGTCGGTCCTCGGTCTGTTTGTCGGTGAAGCGCGGCGCGGCGGCCATCGGCATCAAAAGCCGGCTGCGCGCGCAGCGGTGAAAACGGCAAGAAAGCGGCAAAAGCGGCACAACGGCAAAGCGGTACGGCAAACGACGGCCTTGGCGGTTGAGCGACCGGGACGGAGCGGAGTGATGACGGAAGAAAGACGAACTCAGGCGCCGGTCGACAACCGGGGCCAGGTCGGTGATGCGGGAAAAATCTGGCGCTTCAGGAACGAAGCAGATGGAAAGCGCGCAGCCGCAGACCCAGCCCGGAGAAGCGGGCTAGTAGTCGTAGCGAGAAGAGGAACTGGGCGGCGTGCATGGCCGGCATCAAATCACAGGGTGACCACGGCTGTCAACCAGGTACGGGTGCGCTGCCGTCCCGCGCCATCCCGCGACATGCGCGTTGGCGCAGAATCAGCCCCGTCCGATAGGCGACGGCTTCCCCCGTCGATATGCTTCACGGGTGCGGCGCCGGTGAGGCCCTATTCATGTTCGGAGTGAGTCGGTCCATCCTCTTCGCCGGTCGCCGCACACCCGTCCGTTGCAATCGGGCTTCGGTGTGGGCGTTCGACGGTGGCCGGTGGGCGCGGCCACGACAGAGATGTCGATGTTGAAACGAAACGCTGCCATATGCGAACGCCGAGCGTCTGCTCCGAAGCCCGATTGCGTCCCGCCTCTCTCGCTGCGCGTTGCGCGCTCGCGCATCATTCAGGAAACCGATACGCGCATCGATATAATTTATCGAATATATATAAATCGCTTTAATTAAGCACATTTCACTAAATCGATTAGCATGGCTTTCCGATTTACTGAACAATAGCCATTCCCATCTGAATATTTTTTTATTTATTTTTCGTCATGCTCGGCATGTCGCGTTTCAAACCGAAAACGTTTGCGCGACAAGGCCCCTGGCCTTACCCAACAAGCCACAGGAGAACAGCATGGCCGACTCTCAAACCTCATCCAACCGCGCCGGCGAGTTTTCGATTCCGCCGAATACCGATTTCCGCGCGATTTTCTTCGCGAATGCAGCCGAGCAACAGCACATCAAGCTGTTTATCGGCGACAGCCAGGAACCCGCCGCGTATCACAAGCTGACGACGCGCGACGGCCCGCGCGAAACCACGCTGAATTCCGGTAACGGCAAGATCCGTTTCGAAGTAACGGTGAACGGCAAGAAGTCGGCGACCGACGCGCGCCTCGCGCCGATCACCGGCAAGAAATCGGACGGCTCGCCGTTCACGGTCAACTTCGGGATCGTCGTGTCGGAAGACGGCCACGACAGCGACTACAACGACGGAATCGTCGTGCTCCAGTGGCCGATCGGCTGACCTGACGCGCGGATCGACGATCGACCGTCGCCGGCCGCCTCCGTGGCGGCTGGCGGGTTTGCGCCGCGCTCCGCGGACCCTCACGCCCCATCCAGAAAAAACCGCCTCATCACCGGAGACATCCATGCCGCTCCTTTCCGCTTCGATCGTCAGCGCGCCCGTCGTGACGTCGGAGGTTTACGTCGATATCCCGGGCCTGTATATCGACATCGCGAAGGCCGCGATTCGCGACGGGAAACTGCAGGTCATCCTCAACGTGCCGACGCCTTACGCGACCGGCAACAACTTCCCCGGCATCTATTTCGCGATCGCGACCGACAAGGGCGTCGTCGCGGACGGCTGCTTCACCTATTCGTCGAAGGTGCCCGAAAGCACCGGACGCATGCCGTTCACGCTCGTCGCGACGATCGACGTCGGCAGCGGCGTCACGTTCGTGAAGGGCCAGTGGAAAAGCGTGCGCGGCAGCGCGATGCACATCGATTCGTACGCGAGCCTTTCCGCGATCGGGGAAACGGCCGCGTCATCGTCGTCGCAAGGCGGCGGGAATCAGGGCGGCGAAACCGGCGGCGGGTCCAGCAACAGCAGCGGCGGCGAGCGCGACGGTACGTTCAACCTGCCGCCGAACATCAAGTTCGGCGTCACCGCGCTCACCAACGCGGCGAACGACCAGACGATCGACATCTACATCGACGACGACCCGAAACCGGCCGCGACATTCAAGGGCGCCGGCGTTCAGGACCAGAACCTCGGCACGAAGGTGCTGGATTCCGGCAAGGGACGCGTGCGCGTGATCGTGATGGCGAACGGCAGGCCGTCGCGCCTGGGCTCGCGACAGGTCGATATCTTCAAGAAATCGTATTTCGGGATCGTCGGGTCGGAAGACGGCGCCGACGACGATTACAACGACGGCATCGTGTTCCTGAACTGGCCGCTCGGCTGAGCGGCGGCCGTCGCGAAACATCGCAATGGCGACGGGGCCCATCCTCCATCGCGAATCGTTCGAGCAGTCATTTGCAGTTCCACGCTTTGCTCCGCGCGCGGCCGGCGAAATCCGTTCGCCGGCCGCGCGACGCGAGACCTTCCATCAAGACGAGGACGACATGTCACAACCCTTTACCCACGACGACCTGTACGCGCTGCTGCAACTCGCGGGCAACGACGTCACCGCCGTGCAGGCCAACGGCGATCAGGCCGTGCTCGACCGGATGCGTCAGTTCATGACCGCGCAGCTCGTCGAGAAACTGCCGCAGTACGACGTGTTCGTCGATATCGCGACGATCCCGTACAGCTTCGACGTCGGCAGTTGGCAGAACAAGGTGAAAGCCGATGCGGCAGGCCAGGTCGTTGCCTGCACGGTGACGTGGGCCGGCGCGCCGGGCGTGCTGCCCGGCGCCGCGGCGAAGTTCGGCGTCGGCGCGGTGGTCAATTACTTCTCGAAAGCGACGCCGCAACCCGTGCAGCCGGAGCCCGTGCCGACCGGCGGCGGCGAACGCGACGGCGTCTTCAACCTGCCGCCGAACATCGCGTTCGGCGTGACCGCATTGGTCAATTCGTCCGCGCAGCAGACGATCGAGGTCTTCGTCGACGACAATCCGAAGCCGGCCGCGACGTTCCAGGGCGCCGGCACGCAGGACGCGAACCTGAACACGCAGATCGTGAACTCGGGCAAGGGGAAGGTGCGCGTGGTCGTGACGGCGAACGGCAAGCCGTCGAAGATCGGCTCGCGTCAGGTCGACATCTTCAAGAAGACCTACTTCGGGCTGGTCGGGTCGGAAGATGGCGGCGACGGCGACTACAACGACGGCATCGCGATCCTGAACTGGCCGCTGGGTTGAGTCGCAGGAGCCTGACGAGCATCGCCACGCCGCCCCGGCGTGGCGATGGGCCGGTGCGCGTCGGCCCTCCGCACGCCCCGGCCCGCGCCGCAAGAACGCGATCGGCCGCGACGATGCGCGCCACGGCCGATCGATCCCGGTGTCGTCTCCGTCAAATCACCACGCTCACCCCGCACCCGCATGGCCGGTAATCGTGCGCTGATCCTCGCCGCCCAAAGTTCGTCAGGCAACTGACCGACCCTCACATCGCGCATGCATCGATCTGGATCGATGTTTACGTCGATACATTCGCATTCTTCTTTTCGGATCATCCGCGTACAACTACGTCCTGCGGCGACGCGGCTCATCGCGGCTCATCGCGGCTGACACGCCGCTCCCCGCGTACGGCCTTTCGCCCCACGCAGTCCCTGCTCATACGAACAATCATCAAGCGCCACGCTCGTTGGCGCACACATGCCGCCCACCGCGACATGTTCACGGAGACATCGTCGTCATGCATCCCGAGACCCTCGACCTCGCTCGCGCCGAACCGACCGGCCTCCAGATCGAGCATCATTCGATCGACTACATTCCGGAAAGCGAGCGCCATGCGAAGCTCGCCAGCCAGGGACCGTTCTGGTTTCTCGGCAATTTTCACTTTTTCACGATCTCGATCGGTTTCGTCGGGCCCGGCATGGGCCTGTCGGCCGGCTGGACGACGCTCGCAGGCGCGCTCGGCATCATGTTCGGCACACTATTCATGGCGTTCCACGGCTCGCAGGGGCCCGAAATGGGATTGCCGCAAATGATCCAGTCGCGCGCGCAGTTCGGCTATCGCGGCGTCATCGTCGCGCTGCTCGCAACGTTGTTCGTGTTCGTCGGCTTCAATGTCGTCAACGTGTCGCTGATGGTCGACGGCGTGCACAACGTCTTCGGCGTCGATGGCGGTTTCGTCGCCGTCGCGGCGGTTGCAATCGGCGCATTGCTCGCGATCTACGGGCATGACCTGATGCATCGCACCTTCACGTGGGCGCTGGTCGCGACGCTGCCGCTCTATGCGCTCGTCACGCTCGCGCTCGTGTTTGGCCATGCCGCGCCGGCGAGTGCGCTCGTACCGTCGACGCCGTCCGGCTCCGGCTTCAACTGGGTCGGCTTCGCGACCCAGTTTGCGATTGCCGCGAGCTACAACATCTCGTATGCGCCGTATGTCTCCGACTATTCGCGCTACCTGCCGAAACGGACAAGTCGCGCAAAGCTGATCGCGGTGATCTTCGCCGGCGCATCGCTGTCGGGCACCTGGATGATCGGCTTGGGGGCATGGCTCGCCCAGAAGCTGCACGCGGCCGATGCGCTGGTCGCGATGAACGAGGTCGGCGCATCGCTCGCCCCCGGTCTCGGTCTCGGCAAGCTGATCGCGTTCGTGTCGCTCGTCGGCTTCCTCCCGATCATTGCGCTCAACGCATACAGCGCAATGCTGACGGTACTGACCGGCATCGACTCGATCATGCCGATCAAACCGACGCGCCGCGCGCGGGTCGCGTCGATTGTCGCGATCAGCACGTTCGTGCTCGCCTGCGTGTTCGCGATCCGCGGCAATGGCATCGCGCTGCTTCAGACGTTCCTCACGCTGATGCTCTACTTCCTCGTGCCGTGGACCGCCGTCAACCTCGTCGACTACTTCTTCGTGCGTCGCGGCCATTACGCGATCGCGCATTTCTTCACGCCGCGCGGCTTGTACGGGGCGTGGCAATTGCGCGGGATCCTGTCGTACATGATCGGATTCGCGTCGATGGTGCCGTTCTTCTATGTGTTCGACGCGGAGGCGAACCGGGAGGTATTCGTCGGGCCGTTTGCGCGAATGCTCGGGGGCGTCGATATCGCGTGGCTCGTGGGCCTGATCGTCTCCGGAGGCGTCTACTGGTTGCTGTCGCGCTCGCTCGACCTCGATCACGAACGGCGCGTCATCGCTGAGACGCCCGTCGTCGATGCGCCAGCCGACCGAGTCTGCGCGGCATCGCATCCCGACTCTCTCGCCTGAACGGCTTCCGTCACGCTCGCCATCAACTGTCATCGAGTACCGACAATGAGTATCTTGCGATTGCGCCTGATCCAGTCCGTCCTGACGGACGGCGCGCATGCATCGAACCTTGCCCAGGCCCTTGCGCACATCGCGGCGGCGCGAGGCAAAGCCGATCTGGTCGTCTTCTCCGAGACCTATGTTCCGGGGTTTCCGACACCCGACAACGTCGCGCTACTGGCGGAGCCGCTCGACGGGCCGTCCGTATCGGCCATTCGCGCCGCCGCGCGGGATGCGCGCGTCGCCGTCGTCATCGGGTTCGCCGAACAGGACGATGGGCGCTACTTCAATACGGCGATTCTGGTCGATGAATGCGGCGAGCTCCAGCTGCGCTATCGCAAGTCCCACCTGTACGAATCAGATGTGGGCGTCTTCGAAGCGGGCGGCACGTTCGACGTATGCGAATGGCGCGGCATCAAGGTCGGCCTGTTGATCTGCTTCGATCTGGAATTCCCGGAAACGGCCCGGGCGCTCGCGCGGGCCGGCGCGGAACTGATCGTCATCCCGGACGGCATGATGCAACCTCATGGCCATGTCCATCGGAAAATGATTCCCGTACGCGCGCTCGAAAATCAGGTCTTCGTCGCGATGGCCAATCGGGTCGGGCCAGGCGATCGCTATACGTTCAGCGGAGAAAGCATCGTCGCTTCGCCCGACGGCGATGTCATTGCCGCGGCGCCGACAGACCGAGACGCGGTGCTCGACGTCGGTATCGATCCGGAGGCAGTTTCGCGGAACCGCGCCGCCTTCCGCTATCTCGATCTGGTGCACCCCGGTCTGGGACGCGCATCATCCCGGGACACCACGACCGACGCACCGCCACGCATCGCATAGCGCGCCCGGTTGCCGGGTTCCGCAAAATCGGACCAGGCCGATTGGCCTGCGTTGCGCTCGACGCTACGCTGACGCGCTTCGTCAGTTGGACGACGCGCCCCGCGCCGGTCACCCCGCCCGCGCCGCGACCGCCTTCGCCATCGCCACCGGCTGCGCGAGCGCGGCCGACGCGAGCTGCGTGCGCGCGTCGCGCGCCACGCGATTGAACGCCACGCGCTGCTCGCCCTTCAGCTTCGCCGCTTTGGCTGCATGCACGAGTTCGATCGGATCGACGAGGCGGGCATGCCGGCGAACCTCGAAGTGCAGATGCGGGCCGGTCGCCGTGCCCGTACTGCCGACCGCGCCGACGCGTTGACCGCGCATGACGCGCGCGCCGGTTCGCAGCGTCGGCTCGAACGCCGACAGGTGCGCGTAGTACGACGCGTAGCCGCCGTCATGGCGAATCACCACGTACTTGCCGTAGCCGCGCGGCTCGGTGCCGATGAACGTCACGACGCCGCGCTCCGACGCATGAACGGCGCGGCCTGCCGGCGCCGCGAGATCGACGCCCGAATGCACGTGACGCGCACCGCTCACCGGATGCACGCGCGTGCCGAACCGCGAGCTGATGCGCGTCGCGGCGACCGGCATCGCGAAGCGCGCGCCGGCGAGCGGCATGCCGTCGAGTTCGTAATAGGCGCCCGGCGAGCCGGCCTGCGGGGCGAACCACACGGCCGCGACGCGCTGCCCGCGAAAGCGGACGTCGAGCGCCGTCACGCGCACGCGGCCCGGCCGCGTGGCGTCGTGATCCGGCTCGAATGCCACGCGGAAGGTGTCGCCATGCGCGCCGCGCTGTTTCGGATCGATGCGCCCGCCCACCATGCGGACGATCTGCGCGGCGACGCCGGCCGGCAGATCGGCGCGCGCCAGCGACGCGTGCAGGCTGCCGACGATCGCGCCGGCGCGCGTGCCGCGATCCGGCTGCGCGAGCGTGAACGGCTCGGCGGATGCCAGATCGACCGGACCTTCCACGAACGCCGGCTGCGCACCGGTCGCAGGCAACGCCGATGCCAGCCCGTAATCGAATCGCGACGCATAGCCGCGTTCGACCGCATCGCGCGCGGTATCGCACAGCACGCGATACGCGACGCACGCGCCGAAGCGCGCCACCGGATCGCCGCGCCCGGTGTCGGTCGACACGTTCAACGCGTGCGACACGTACGCGACATCGAGCGGCGCTGACGATGCATGCAGGCTGCCCCACGTCGTGCGTGCGGAATTAAAGAAAGGCACGTCGCCAAGGTCGTTGGTTTCCGCCGTCGCGGGCGCGACCAGCGCGGCGTCGTGAAACGCCTGCGCTGCCGCGCCCTGTGCGCCGGCCACGCAGGCCGCCGCGACGACGCCGCGCAGTAACGCGCGGCCAAGCGGGAAACGGTGAACGCCGCGGGGTACGGGTCGACCTTGCTCGCGTGCGACACGGAAACGCAGGTCTGACCGCATGACGTCGTCACTCGCTATTCAATGAAAAATCGGGAAAGAACCGGGCGTCGCGGAGGAACGATCGTCGCGAGCCGGCAACTCGAAAAGCGAGTGTATCGGCGTGGTCGAAACGGCTAAATAAGACTCGTCTTATTTGTTCGAAAATAATCGTAGTACCCGTACTAAACCAATGCGGCCGGAACGCGATGCATTCGCGCGAACCCCGCGCTGCCGTGTACAGTCGAGGGCTGCCGGCGCGCGACACGCGCCGCGCACAGTGTCTTCAAAACCGGAATCCCGTCATGTTTCTCGATCATCTTCATCCGGAACGCTGGACGTTCCTGTGGAACGCGTTGTCCACCCTTTCCCTCAAGCTGTCCGCCGGCCTGGCGCTGCTCGTCGCCGGCTGGTGGCTGTCGAAACGCATCGGCAACTGGCTGAACCGGCTGCTTTCGAACAAGGAGCGCGTCGACGACACGCTGCGGCCGATCCTCTGCGACGTCGCGGTGTGGGGCATCCGCATCGTCGCGATCGTCGGCGCGCTGTCGCAGCTCGGCATCGAAACCGCGAGCATCGTCGCGGTGCTCGGCGCGGCGGGCCTCGCCATCGGGCTCGCGCTGCAGGGCACGATGCAGAACATCGCGGCCGGCATCATGCTTCTGCTGCTGCGACCGTTCAAGGTCGGCGACTACATCGACGGCGGCACGGGCGTCGCGGGCACCGTCGAAGAGGTCGGGCTCTTCATGACGCGCCTCACGAAGCCGGACGGCATCTGCGAGTACGTGCCGAACAGCGCGCTGTGGGGCAGCGCGATCCGCAACTACACGCGCAACCCGACGCGCCGCCTCGATCTCGAAGTGGAAGTGTCCGTGCACGACGATATCGATCGCGCGCTCGATGCGCTGCGCGCGCTGGCCGCGGCCGATCCCGACGTGCTGCAGGACCCGGCGCCGGACGTGATGGTGATGCGCTTCGACGACAGCACGGCCGTCGCGAACATGCGCGTGTGGACGCATACCGACACGTTCTGGGCGCTGCGCTGGCGCCTCGCGCGCCAGGTACGTAAGACGCTCGCCGATGCGGATTGCGCGCTGCCGATCCGCACGCGGGAGCTGCATATCGTGCACGACGCGGAGCGCCAAGCACCCGATGCGCGTGTGCGCGTTTCGTAAGGCAGCGGCGCGCGCCGGCCGCGGCGTTACATCCTGACGATGTCGAGCAGCGCCTTCCGACCGTTCCTGTACGTGAACACCGAGATCGCGCCGTGCTTCAGGTCGCCCTGCGGCGTGAAGCTCGTTTCGCCGATCACGCCGCGATAGTCGGTGGCCGGCATCGCGGCCAGCACCTTCGCCGGGTCCGTCGAATTCGCGCGCTTCATCGCGTCGACGATGATGTACACCGCGTCGTACGAGAACGGCGCATACACCTGCATCGGCTGATGGTAACGCGCTTCATAGCGCTTCGCGAACGCCGCGCCGCCCGGCATCTTCTCGAGCGCGATGCCGGCCTCGGAACACACGACGTTGTCCGATGCCGGACCCGCGAGCTTCGGCAGGTCGGTCGAGCACACGCCGTCGCCGGCGAGAATTTTCGCGCGCATGCCGAGTTGGCGCGCCTGCTTCGCGAGCGGGCCGCCCGTCGCGTCCATCCCGCCGTACATGATCGCGTCCGGGTTCACGCCCTTGATCCTCGTGAGGATCGCGCGGAAGTCGATCGCCTTGTCGTTGGTCGCGTCGCGCGACACGACCTGCATCCCGGCCGCCTTCGCGGCCTTCTCGAATTCGGTCGCGAGGCCCTGCCCGTACGCGGTCGAATCGTCGACCACGGCGACCGTCCTGATCCCCAGGTTCTTCGCCGCAACCATCGCGAGCGCCGGCCCCTGCTGCGCATCGGTCGCGACGACGCGGTAGGTCGTCTTGAAGCCCTGCTGCGTGTACGTCGGGTTGGTCGCGGCCTGCGAGATCTGCACGACGCCGCCGTCGCGATACACGCGCGACGCCGGAATCGACGTACCCGAATTGTGATGGCCGACGACGCCGACCACCTTGTCGTCGACGAGCCGCTGCGCGACCTGCGTCGCGGTGCGCGGGTCGCCCGCGTCGTCCTGCGCGTCGAGCTGCAGCGTGACCTTCCTTCCGCCGATCACGAGCCCCTTCGCGTTGATTTCCTCGACGGCGAGCCGCGCGCCGTTCTCGCTGTCCTTGCCGAGATGCGCGATCGCGCCGGTCAGCGGCGCGACGTGCCCGATGCGTACGACGTCGTCCGCCTGCGCGGACCATGCGGGCAGTGCACCCATCAGCGCAACTGCGGTGGCGAGTACGGTCTTGTGATGCCGGTTCATGCTTGTCTCCTTCCTTGTCGCGTTTCGTTCGCGTTCAGATTCGTCGTTCGCCGAAGGTCATGCCGTACGCTCACGCCCGCCCTTCGAATCCCAGCAATACGTTCACCGCGTTGATGCCGATCTCGTCGACCATGTAGCCGCCTTCCATCACGAACAGCGTCGGCAGGTTCAGGCGCGCGAGCGTTTCGCCGATCCGCAGGAAGTCGGGCGAGCGCAGCTTGAAATGGCTGATCGGGTCGTGCTCGAACGTGTCGACGCCGAGCGATACGACGAGCAGGTCGGGCGCGTGCTTCGCGATCGCCGCCGCGGCGTGGTCGAGCGCCGCCGAGTAGGTGTCCCACCGCGTGCCCTTCGGCAGCGGCAGGTTCAGGTTGAAGCCTGCGCCGGCGCCCGCGCCGCGCTCGTCCGCGTAGCCGGAGAAGTACGGATACGACACCGCCGGTTCGCCATGCAGCGACGCGAACAGCACGTCCGACCGCTCGTAGAAGATGTCCTGCGTGCCGTTGCCGTGATGGAAATCGACGTCGAGCACCGCGACGCGCGCCGCACCGCGCGCGATGCCGTGCTGCGCGGCGATCGCCGCGTTGTTCAGGTAGCAGTAGCCGCCCATGTATTCGCGGCCCGCGTGGTGGCCGGGCGGGCGGCACAGCGCGAACGCCGCGCGCGCGCCGCCGCCCGCCAGCAGGTCGGCGCCGGTCAGCGCCGAGTTCGCGCTCGCGCTCACCGCGCCCCACGTGCCGGCGTTGATCGGCGCGCCGGCGTCCATCGCGAAGAAGCCGAGCTTGCCGTCGATGAACTCGGGCAGCGCGGCCGACGCGGGCATCGCGCGCACCGGCCACACGAGCGGCAGCGCCTGGCAGGTGCGGCCGGTCGCCGCCCATTCGTCCCATGCGCCGGCGAGGAACGCGACGTAGCGCGCGCTGTGCGCGCCGGCATAGCTCGCACGGTCGAACGCGCGCGGCGCGATCACGTCGCCGAGGCCGGCCGCGCGGACCTGCGCGAGCACCGTTTCGGCGCGAAGGGGGTTTTCGAACGACTCGGTGATCGCGCCGTCCTTCAGTTCGACGCCGCGATGCAGGTAGTGATCGCTGCTGTAGACCGTGAGCATGGTTGACCGTTGCAGGGATGACGAGAGAAAGGGGTTGGCAACAGTCTATTGAGGCCAGCCGGCAATAACTTTGCTTTTCGCTTCCTCGTTTCGTACAATTTTGAGAAATCTGCCTACGGACTACCGGATATGAGCAAAAATCGCGCTTCAGTGGAACTGGACGGCGTCGACCGCGCGATGCTCCGCCTGTTGCAGGAAGACGGCGCGCTGTCGAACGCGACGCTCGGCGAGAAGCTGTCGCTGAGCGTCACGCCGTGCTGGCGCCGCCGCAAGCGGCTCGAGGACGAGCAGGTGATCACCGGCTACCAGGCGAACCTCGACCGGCGCGCGCTCGGGATGAACGTATTCGCGTTCGTGCAGGTGACGTTCAACATGCACTCGGGCCAGGACTCGGATCACTTCGAGGACGTGATGCGGCGTCACGACGAAGTGACGTCGTGCCACAAGATCACCGGCGCGGCCGACTACCTCCTGCAGGTCGTCGCGGCCGATCTCGACGCGTATGCGGAATTCGTCGAGCGCGTGCTGAGGAAGCAGGCCGGCGTGTCGTCGATCCAGTCGAGCCTCGCATTGCGCGAGGTGAAGTTCTCGTCGCGCGTGCCGGTGCCGGACGCGTGATCGTTCATGCTTTCAAGCGCCCGCACACGGGCATTCGCTATCGATCGTCATCCCATGGAGCGCTACCCGATGAAACGTCATCGTTCTTCCGCATCGTTCGCCGCCGCGATCGCCTGCGCGTTCGCATTGAGCGCCTGCGCGGCGCAATCGTCGGCGCCGGCCGACACTGCCGCGCAAGCGGCCCCGCCGCTCGTCGGCGGCGACCGCGATGCGCACGGCTGCATCGGCTCGGCCGGCTACGCGTGGTGCGAGCGGACGCAACAATGCGAGCGTCCATGGGAACTCGCGAAGGCGCAGGGTTTCGCGAATTCGGCGCAGGCTTATCAGCAGTTCTGCCGAAACGGCGGAGCGAAGTGAAGTGATGTGATGCGAGTAAACGGGTCGCGGTGCAACGCCGCGATCCGATGTTGTTCCGGTCCGGTGCACGGCCCGTCCATCGCACGCATTCAACCCTGCTGATCCCCACCGATTTTCCCGCGTCGCGCACCGTCATTCCGGAAACCCGGACGCACAAAAAACCCCACGAAAACAGGGATATTCGTCGTCTGCGACACATTGTCCGAGTTCGGTTATATTACGCGCCCCTTGCCACCCCGCCCCCGCAAAACGCGTCGCGCGCGGCCTCTTTCAACGCAGCCTGAAGCGCCGTCCGCTCAGGCTTGCCGCCAGAGCCCCGGCGCGTGACGCACCGTCGCGACGCAGGCAATAGCCTGCCCGCGTGAAGCCGATCCGAAGGTGTCCTTCCGAACGGCTTCGCGTGCGCAAATGCAACGGCGCGCAGCGCCGATCCGGAATTCCGGATTCGCGATCCGGATCTCCGGACCCGCGTTTCCGCGCCACGGAACCGCGCGCCGGGCGGCATGGCAAACCGATGCATCCAAGTTGAAAAAGGGATCTGTTGTGATCAAAACGTTACGGGTAATACTGTCGGCGCTCGCGCTGTGCGTCGCGACATCGTCCGCGCACGCCGCCGATACGAAGAAAGTCGACGTCCTGCTGGTGGGCGGCGGCATCATGAGCTCGACGCTCGGCGTCTGGCTGCACGAACTCCAGCCCGACTGGTCGATGACGATGGTCGAGCGCCTCGACGGCGTCGCGCTGGAAAGCTCGAACGGCTGGAACAACGCCGGCACCGGCCACTCGGCGCTCGCCGAGCTGAACTACACGCCGGAGAAGGCGGACGGCAAGGTCGACATCTCGAAGGCGATCGAGATCAACGAGTCGTTCCAGATCTCGCGTCAGTTCTGGGCGTGGCAGGTCAAGCAAGGCGTGCTGAAGAACCCGCACGCGTTCATCAATTCGACGCCGCACATGAGCTTCGTCTGGGGCGACGACAACGTCCGCTTCCTGAAGAAGCGCTACGAAGCGCTTCAGGCGAGCCCGCTGTTCCGCGGGATGCAGTATTCGGAAGACTACGACCAGATCAAGCAGTGGGTGCCGCTGATGATGGAAGGTCGCGACCGCAACCAGAAGGTAGCCGCGACGTGGACGCCGATCGGCACCGACGTGAACTTCGGCGAGATCACGCGCCAGTTCGTCGGCTACCTGAAGACGCAACCGAACTTCACGCTGTCGCTGTCGAGCGAAGTACGCGAGATCTCGCGCAACGCCGACGGCACGTGGCACGTGTCGTGGGTCAAGCTGCATTCCGACGAGCCGCCGCAATCGGTCGACGCGAAGTTCGTGTTCATCGGCGCGGGCGGCGGTGCGCTGCACCTGCTGCAGGCGTCGGGCATCCCCGAGGCGAAGGACTACGGCGCGTTCCCGGTCGGCGGCTCGTTCCTCGTGACCGACAACCCCGAGGTCGTGAAGCAGCATCTCGCGAAGGCCTACGGCAAGGCGTCGGTCGGCTCGCCGCCGATGTCGGTGCCGCACCTCGACACGCGGATCATCGACGGCAAGAAGATCATCCTGTTCGGGCCGTTCGCGACGTTCTCGACCAAGTTCCTGAAGAACGGTTCGTACTTCGACCTCGCGAAGAGCACCAACCTGCACAACGTCGCGCCGATGATGCGCGTGGGCGTCGACGAATTCCCGCTGGTGCAGTACCTCGCCGGCCAGCTGATGCTGACCGACGACGACCGCTTCAACGCGCTGAAGGAATACTTCCCGAACGCGAAGAAGGAAGACTGGCGCCTGTGGCAGGCCGGCCAGCGCGTGCAGATCATCAAGCGCGACCCGGTCAAGGGCGGCGTGCTGAAGCTCGGCACCGAGATCGTCGCGTCGCAGGACGGCAGCATCGCGGGCCTGCTCGGCGCATCGCCGGGCGCGTCGACCGCCGCGCCGATCATGCTGAACCTGATGAAGAAGGTGTTCAAGGACAAGGTCGCGACGCCCGAGTGGCAGCAGAAGATCCGCCAGATCGTGCCGAGCTACGGCACCAAGCTGAACGACAGCCCGGCGAAGGTCGTCGAGGAATGGACGTACACGAGCGACGTGCTGCAACTGTCGCCGCCGCCGAAGATCGACCTCGGCGCACCGTCGCAGGCCACCGGCACCGCGCCGGCCCGCCCGGCGAAGGCATCGGCCGACATGGCGCTGTAACGCGCCCGACGCCGCGCAACATCCGCGCGGCGCCTGCGCGCCACTGTTGTGCCGCCCGACACGGCCGCCCTCCGGGGCGGCCGTTTTCATGGTGCGCGCCGGGCGGAGGCACCGGCTTCCGCTAGAATTGCGGCACGCGCGACCCCGTCGCCGCCCGATCCATCATCCGCATCGACCCAACCCGAGCCACCGCCGGTGCGGCCCGCGCCCGAGCCGCGCGAGCGCCGCCCGCCGTGGCCGCGCCCGCCCGGGCGCGCCATCAACCGAATTCAGCTGGAGAAAGACCGTGTTTACCTGCCGAAACCAGAGCTGCGGCACGCAGTGGGAGCAATCCGACGTCGTCATCAAGGACGAAGGCCAGGGGCTGCTGTTCCGCTGCCCGCTGTGCGGCGCCCGCAACTATCTCGAACGCTTCGAGGACGACGAAGGCAACGTCGTCTACGAGCAGATGGAAGGCCGTCCCTACCTCGGAGACCTGTCTTGACCCAACCGACCGCCACGCCGTTCAGCGCGCTGCCGCTGACGCCCGCCACGCTCGCGAACCTCGCGCAGCTCGGCTATGTCGACATGACGCCGATTCAGGCCGCCAGCCTGCCGATCGCGCTGGCCGGCCAGGACCTGATCGCGCAGGCGAAGACGGGCAGCGGCAAGACCGCCGCGTTCTCGCTCGCGCTGCTCGCGCGCCTCGATACGCGCCGTTTCGACGTGCAGGCGATGATCCTGTGCCCGACGCGCGAGCTCGCCGACCAGGTCGCGCAGGAAGTGCGCCGCCTCGCGCGCGCCGAGGAGAACGTGAAGGTGCTGACGCTGTGCGGCGGCACGCCGATGCGCCCGCAGGCGCAGAGCCTCGAGCACGGCGCGCATATCGTCGTCGGCACGCCGGGCCGCATCATGGATCACCTCGACCGCGGCAACCTGAAGCTCGACGCGCTGAACACGCTGGTGCTCGACGAAGCCGACCGGATGCTCGACATGGGCTTCTTCGACGACATCGCGAAGGTCGCGCGGATGTGCCCGACGACGCGCCAGACGCTGCTGTTCTCCGCGACCTACCCGGACGGCATCGCGAAGCTGAGCCAGCAGTTCCTGCGCAATCCGAAGGAAATCAAGCTCGCGGAACGCCACGACGACAGCAAGATCCGCCAGCGCTTCTATGAAGTGACCGAGGACGAGCGGCTGCATGCGGTCGGCCAGTTGCTGAACCACTACCGGCCGGTGAGCACGATCGCGTTCTGCAACACCAAGCAGCAGTGCCGCGACCTGCTCGACGTGCTGCACGCGCAGGGCTTCCACGCACTCGCGCTGCACGGCGAGCTCGACCAGCGCGAGCGCGACCAGGTGCTGATCCAGTTCGCGAACCGCAGTTGCTCGGTGCTGGTGGCAACCGACGTCGCCGCGCGCGGGCTCGACATCGCGCAACTCGAGGCGGTGATCAACGTCGACGTGACGCCCGACCCCGAAGTGCACGTGCACCGCATCGGCCGCACGGGCCGCGCGGATCAGGACGGCTGGGCGCTGAGCCTCGCGAGCATGGACGAGATGGGCCGCGTCGGCGCGATCGAACAGGCGCAGAAGCGCGAGGTCGAATGGCATCCGCTCGCCGAGCTGAAGCCGGCGGACGACACCGTGCTGCTGCCGCCGATGGAAACGCTGCAGATCCTCGGCGGGCGCAAGGACAAGATCCGCCCGGGCGACGTGCTCGGCGCGCTGACCGGCGACGCCGGGTTCGACGGCAAGCAGATCGGCAAGATCAACGTGACCGAGTTCTCGACCTATGTCGCGATCGAGCGCGGCGTCGCGCGCGACGCGCTGCGCAAGCTCAATGCAGGGAAGATCAAGGGCAAGCGGGTCAAGGTCCGGTTGATGGACGACGAGTGATGCACCGATGCCGGCGCGCCGTGCCGCTCATGCGGCGGGCGCGCCGAGCATCGCCAGATACTGCTGTACCACGCCCCATTCCCCGCCGCTCCGGCTGAGCGCGACGAGTTCGGAGCCCGGCACGCTGCCCGCGAGCTTCCGGTAGACGATGTTCGGCGCCGCGATCCGGCTCAGCGGCGCCGGCACCAGCGCCACCCCGAGGCCGGCCCCCGTCAACGCCAGCACCGACAGCGTGCTGCTCACCTTGTGCGCGATGCGCGGCGTCTTGCCGAGCACCCGCCGCAGGATCGCCAGCTGCCCTTCGTCGTCGCCGTCGGCGGCGTAGAAAATGAACGGTTCGTCCGCCAGCACCGCGACACTCACCGAGCGCCGCTTCGCGAGCGCGTGCCGGTCGCTCATCATCACTTCCCACGCCCAGCTACCGACCGTTCGCACGGCCAGCTTCGGATCGAACGCCGTGCCGAAGGCCGGGCAATAGCCGATGTCGAGCCGGCCGGCCAGGATCGCGTCCTGCTGCGCGGCCGGCGCCATCTCGTGCAGGTCGAGCGCCACCTCCGGCCATGCGGCGTGAAACGCGATCAGGTCGTCGGACAGCCGCCCCGTCGCGACCGCATTGCCGACGAAGCCGATCCGCACCACGCCCGTCTCGCCGCGTGCCGCACGCCGCACCACCGTCTTCGCACGCTCGGCCTGCTCGAGCGTGTGCCGTGCTTCAGTGACGAGCAGCCGGCCGGCATCGGTCAACAGCACTTTGCGTGTGCTGCGCTCGAACAGCGTGGCACCCAGTTCCTCCTCCAGCGCGCGAATCTGCGCGCTCAGCGCGGGCTGCACGATGTGCAGCCGCTCCGCCGCGCGGCCGAAATGCCCCTCTTCGGCAACCGCGAGAAAGTAGCGCAAATGGCGAAGGTCCATAGGGTCGATTGATCACTTGAAACGATTAATCTCGAAATTTAATCTATTGGAGTGAAAAATCAACCGCGCGCATCCTTCTGAGCATCCGCTGCGCCGCAGCGAACGTTCAAAGGAAGCCGATCATGTCAGAGCGCAACCGCATCGATGTTCACCAGCATGTCGTTCCGCCGTTCTGGGCCGACGCCCTGCCCGCCCATGGCGGCGATCCGTCCGGCTGGAGCAGCCCCGCGTGGAGCCCGGAAGCCGCGCTCGCGTTCATGGATTCGCTGGAGATCCGGACCGGCGTGCTGTCGCTGACCGCGCCCGGCGTGCAGGGCTGGAGCGGCCAGGCCAAGTGCGACATGGCCCGCCAGGTCAACGAATACGTGGCCAGCCTCGTCGCGAAATGGCCGACCCGCTTCGGCAACTTCGCGACGCTGCCGCTGCCGGACGTCGACGGCACGCTCGCCGAAATCGACCACGCGTTCGACACGCTGAAAGCCGACGGCGTCGTGCTGCTCAGCAACTACGGCGGCACGTATCTCGGCGATGCGGCATTCGACGCCGTGTGGGCCGCGCTCGACCGTCGTCACGCGGTGGTGTTCATTCATCCGGCCAAGCCCGCGCTCGACGTGCTGCCCGGCATACCCGGCCCGCTGCTCGACTACCCGTTCGATACGACGCGCACCGCGCTGCAGCTCGTGCTCACCGGTGTGATCGCACGCTACCCGAACGTGCGCATCATCCTGTCGCATGCCGGCGGCTTCCTGCCGTACACCGCGTACCGCTTCGCCGAACTCGCGCCGGGCGTGCGCAACGACGTGCCGGATCGCGACGGGCTGCTCGACCTGCTGCGCACGTTCTACTTCGATACCGCGCTGTCGTCGCCGTCCGCGTTGCCGAGCCTCGCGGCATTCGCCCGGCCCGAGCGCGTGCTGTACGGCAGCGACTTCCCGTACGCGCCGCCGGCGGTCAGCACGTCGTTCACCCACGCGCAGGATGCGTATGCCCCGCTGGGGCTGGGCGCGGACCGGCACGCCGCGATCAACCGCACGAACGCGCTGCCGCTGTTCCCGCGCGTCGCCGCGCTCGCCCGGTAACGCACGAGGCCATGCAACGTGACGCCCCGCGACGGCGGCGTCACGCACCCTACCGGCTGGGGCCGGCGCGTCAGAACGGAATGACGGCCTTCGCCCACACCGCCTCGCCGGCCGGCCGGTTGCGCACGAAAAACTCCTTCACGACACGTGCTTCCAGACTGATCTTGCCAAACTGGTAACGGAACCCGGGGCCGATCGCGAACGCCTGCCCGCGAAAGCCGTCGCCGCCGACCGCCTGCCCGTTCTGCATGTCGTCGGTCGTCTGCTTGACGAAGTAGCCCGACAGGCCCACCCGCGCCGTCGGCGTGACCGCATAGCTCGCCGAGTAGTCGACGTGGAACAGGTTGCCCGAGTGGTAGTGCGTGTCGTTGTTCGGCGAGTTGAAGCTGTACGTGACCTTCGCTGACACCTCGACCTTGTCGTTCGGCAACCACGACACGCCGAACACCGGCCGCGCGGTGTAGTAGTTCTTGCCGGTGTTCAACGCCGCATGCATGTCGTACTGGCCGGTCGGGAACACGAACTCGATCGCCGCGACCGTGCGCAGCGCGCCCGCCCCCCATGCGATCAACGCCGGGCTGACGATCAGGTCGCCGAGATTGGTGCGGTCGAACGACGCGCCGCCCGCATCCAGCGCCAGATGCTCCATCGGCAGTACCGCATACGCGCCGTAACGCCCGCCGAGCACCGACAGGTTCGACATCCACACGACGCGCGGAATCAGCACGTCGGCATCGAGCTTGAAGCCCGGCACCGAGCTGTTGCCGTGGGAATCGTTGAAGTGCGACGCATGGTAATGGGTGTAGTACAGCAACCCGTAGAGCCCGGCCGGCGGCAATGCGCCGGCGAAGAACGCCTCCGCGCCCTCGCCGATCGTATCGCCGCCCCCCTCCGTCGCCCATGCTCCCGTACTCAGCGCCATGCTCGCGCACGCGGCGAGCGAGACCAGTCCGACTGCAGCCTTTCGTTTCATCGATGTCTCCAATATTCGTTCTACTGAATTGATTTTTTATGTCCGCCCTGATCGCCCTGCCGTTCGCCTACTCGTTGAAGTGCTCGATCACGAGCCGGTTGAAGCGCGCCGCGTGCTCGATCTGCGTCCAGTGCCCGCAGCGGCCGAACACGTGCAGCTGCGCGTTCGGCAGCAGCTCCAGCAGCCTCATCGAGCTGTCGAGCGGAATCACGCGATCCTCGCGGCCATGGACGATCAGCGTGTCGTGCAGCAGCGCGCGCAGCTTCGCGTCGTCGCTCGCGAGCGCATCGACCCAGCGCTGACGCGGCGCGGGGAACATGTTCGCGAATGCCTCCTGGTAGCCGGGCCGCACGCTCGCGTCGTAGCGCAGCTTCGCGAGCTCGTCGTTCACGAGCGTGCGATCGAACGCGAAGATGTCGAGCAGGCCGCGCATGTTCGCGATCGACGGCGTATAGCCCCAGACGGCGTCCAGCCCTTCGGTCAGCGTGAAACGCGTGCCGGCGGCGCCCATCAGCACGAGCTTGCCAACCCGTTCCGGCGCGCGGATTGCGAGTGCCAGCGCCAGTGCGCCGCCGAACGAATTGCCGACCACGTGCGCGCGTTCGACGCCGAGCGCATCGAGCAGGCCGAGCGCGTGGTCGACCCAGTTGTCCATCGAATAGGTGTACCCGCTCGGCCGTTCGGTTTCGCCGAACCCGGCCATGTCGGGCGCGATCACGCGAAACTGCTCGGCGAGCGCGGGCATCGTGAGCCGCCAGTTCGCGTAGGCCGTGACGCCCGGCCCGGAGCCGTGAATCAGCAGCACGGACGGCCCGTCGCCGACGTCGTGATAGTTGGTGTCGAGGCCGCCCGCGACGATCCGGCGGCCGATTTCAGGGTTGCTTGACATGACGCTCCTCCAGTCGATTTCCGTGGCGCACGCCGTGTCAGCGTCCGCGCTTTTTCGCACTCTGCCCGCCGATCCCGAAATGCCCTTTCGGCATCTCGGTGATGATCACGCGCACCGATTCGATCGGTACATCGAGCGAGCGATGGATGGCTTCGGTGACTTCGGCGATCAGGCGTTCCTTCTTGTCGTCGTCGCGGCCTTCGAGGATGTACAGATGCGCTACCGGCACGATGGCCTCCTTGTTTCGTTCAGATGAAGCGCAGGCCGACCGAGCCGATGTCCTGCACGCGCAGCGTCACGTTGTCGCCGGCCGCAACCGCCACCGCCTCCGTGATGCCGCCCGACAGGATCAGGCTGCCGGCGGGAATGGATTCGCCGCGCGCGCCGAGGTGGTTCGCGAGCATCGCGATCGCGGCGGCCGGATGCCCGAGCACCGCCGCGCCGGCGCCGAACGCAACCGGCTGCCCGTTCTTCTCGAGCACGATGCCGAGCGTGCGCAGGTCGACGCCGTCCACCGCCAGCGGGCGGCCGCCTGCGACGAAACGCGCGGCCGACGTGTTGTCGGCCACCACGCTCTTCAGGTCGAACTTGAAATCGCGGTAGCGGCTGTCGATCACCTCGATCCCGGCGACGACAAAGTCGGTCGCGGCGAGCACCGCGCCGACATGGCAGCCCGGCCCCTTCAGCTCGGCCTTCGTCACGAACGCGATCTCCGGCTCCACCTTCGGATGAATCAGCGCGGACGTGTCGCATTCGCCGCCGTCGGGCAGGTCGTAGACGTCGGTCAGGAAGCCGAAGACGGGCGTGTTGACGCCCATCTGCCGCATCTTCGCGTGCGAGGTCAGGCCGGCCTTGTAGCCGACGATGCGCGCGCCGCGTGCGAGTTGCCGGCGGCGGATCGCATCCTGCACCGCGTAGGCGTCGTCCCAGTCCATCTCCGGATGACGATCGGTGATCTTCGGCGTGTCGCGCGCTTCGCGCATGCAGTCGTCGAGATGCGCGGCCAGCGACTCGATCGTGTCAATCGACAGGTTCATGCTGCCTCCCGCTTCGCTTGCGCGGCGCGCGCCTTCGCGAGCGTCAGCGCGGTGTCCTCGATCATGTCCTCCTGCCCGCCGACCATCCCGCGCCGGCCCAGCTCGACGAGAATGTCGCGCGCCGGAATTCCGTACTTCTCGCCGGCCCGCTTCGCGAACAGCAGGAACGACCCGTAGACGCCGGCATAGCCGAGCGTCAGCGCGTCGCGGTCGATACGGATCGGGAAGTCCATCATCGGCACGACGAGATCCTCCGCGACGTCCTGGATCTTCCACACGTCGATGCCGGTCTCGATGCCCATCCGCTCGCACACGGCGACCAACACTTCGAGCGGCGTGTTGCCCGCGCCGGCGCCGAGCCCCGCAGCCGCACCGTCGATCCGGTTCGCGCCGGCCTCGATCGCGGCGATCGAGTTCGCGACACCCATCGCGAGGTTGTGGTGACCGTGAAAGCCCAGCTCGGTGTCGGGCTGCAGCGCGTCGCGCACCGCGCCGAGGCGCGCCTTCACGTCGTCGGGCAGCATGTAGCCGGCCGAGTCGGTGATGTAGATGCAGTTCGCGCCATACGACTCCATCAGCTTCGCCTGCTTCACCAGTCCTTCCGGGCTGTTCATGTGGCTCATCATCAGGAAGCCGACGGTGTCCATGTCGAGCTGACGCGCCATCGCGATGTGCTGCTCGGACACGTCCGCCTCGGTGCAGTGCGTCGCGACGCGGATCGTATGCACGCCGAGCGCATGCGCTTCCTTCAGGTGATCGACGGTGCCGATGCCCGGCAGCAGCAGCGCGGACACCTTCGCGCGCTTGAGCAGCGGGATCACCGCGCCGAGATATTCGGCGTCGGTGTGCGCGGGAAAGCCGTAGTTGACCGACGAGCCGCCGAGGCCGTCGCCGTGCGTGACCTCGATCAGCGGCACGCCGGCCGCGTCGAGCCCGGTCGCGATCGAGCGCATCTGGTCGAGCGTCATCTGGTGACGCTTCGGGTGCATGCCGTCGCGCAACGTCATGTCGTGGACGGTGATGCGTTTGCCTTTGAGATTCATAGCCGTTCCTTTTCGTGCGGTCGTGGAGTTCGCGTCGACGCGCATCAGGCCGCTGCCTGCGCGATCGATGCCAGCGTGAGGCGGCCGGCCAGCAGTTCCTCGGCGAACATTTCGGCGGTGCGCGCGGCGGCGGCCGTCATGATGTCGAGGTTGCCCGCATATTTCGGCAGGTAGTCGCCGAGGCCTTCGACCTCGAGATAGACGGACACGCGGTTGCCGTCGAACACCGGCCCGTTGACGAGCCGGTAACCCGGCACGTAACGCTGCACGTCGGCGATCATCGCGTGCACCGATTCGACGATGCGCGCTTCGTCGGGCGCGCCTTCCGTCAGGCAATGCACGGTGTCGCGCATGATCAGCGGCGGGTCGGCCGGGTTGATCACGATGATGGCCTTGCCCTCTTTCGCCCCGCCGACCTGCGCGACGGCCGCCGCCGTCGTGCGCGTGAATTCGTCGATGTTCTTGCGGGTGCCGGGGCCGACCGAGCGCGACGACACGGTCGCGACGATCTCGCCGTAGGCGACCGGCTGCACGCGCGAGATCGCGCGCACCATCGGGATCGTCGCCTGGCCGCCGCAGGTGACCATGTTGACGTTCATCTCGCCGGAGCCGATGTGGTCCTTCAGGTTGACGGGCGGCACGCAGTACGGGCCGATCGCGGCCGGCGTCAGGTCGATCATCAGCACGCCGAGTGCGTTCAGCTTGCGGCTGTTCTCCGCGTGGACGTACGCGCTGGTCGCGTCGAACGCGACCTGCACGCCGTCGGCCTGCACATGCGGCAGCAGGCCGTCGACGCCGTCCGCGGTAGTCTTCAGGCCGAGTTCGCGCGCACGCTTCAGACCGTCCGAATCGGGGTCGATGCCGACCATCCACACGGGTTCGAGCACGGGGCTGCGCATCAGTTTGGCGAGCAGGTCGGTGCCGATGTTGCCGGGGCCGATCAGCGCGCAACGGATCTTTCGGGTCATGGGGATTGCCTCGTTTGACTGAAAAGGGGAATGGGCCGCGCTCACGCGAACCGCACCGAACACGCGCCGATCCCGCCGATCGACACGCGGAAGTTGTCGCCGGGTCCGACCGGCGCCATTGCAGCGAGCGCGCCGGACAGGATCACTTCGCCGGCCTTCAGCGGAATGCCGAGGCAGCCGAGCGTATTGGCGAGCCACGCGACGGCATTCACCGGCGAGCCGAGCGCGGCTGCGCCGGCGCCGGTGCCGATCACGTCGCCGTTCTTCTCGAGCACCATCCCGCAGGTCGACAGATCGACGCTGCGCGTGCTCACCGCGCGGTCGCCGAGCACGAACACGCCGCACGACGCGTTGTCGGCCACCGTGTCGCCGATGCGGATCTTCCAGTCGCGAATGCGCGAATCGACGATCTCGAAGCACGGCATCACGCATTCGGTCGCCGCCAGCACCATCGCGTTGGTCACGCCCGGGCCGAGCAGGTCGCGCTTCAGCACGAACGCGATCTCGCCTTCCGCCTTCGGCTGGATCAGCGTGTCGAGCGCGATGCACTCGCCTTCGCCGACCACCATGCCCGACAGCAGGTAGCCGAAGTCGGGCTGGTACACGCCGAGCATGTCCATCACCGCCTTCGACGTGACGCCGATCTTCTTGCCGACGACGGTCTCGCCGGCATCGAGGCGGCGCTGCACGAAGCGCTGCTGGATCCGGTACGCGTCGTCGACCGACAGGTCTTCGTGCTGCGACGTCAGCGGCGCGATGGGCGTGCGCGACGTCATCGCGTCGTACAGCCGGTCGCCCAGCGTGGTAATCAATGTGGAATCCATAAAAGTTATCCGGTCGGTAACGGGGATGTCAGAGCTTCACGCAGACGTTGCGCAGCTCCGTGTAGAACTCGAGCGAATGCACGCCGCCTTCGCGGCCGATACCCGATTGCTTCGCGCCGCCGAATGCGGTCCTCAGGTCGCGCAGGAACCACGAATTGACCCATGCGATGCCGACGTCGATCGACGCCGCGACGCGATGCGCGCGCGACAGGTTGCTGGTCCAGATCGCGGTCGACAGCCCGTACGCATTCGCATTCGCGCGGCCGATCGCTTCGGCCTCGGAATCGAACGGCATCACGAGCGTGCACGGCCCGAAGATCTCGTCGCGCGCGATCGGCGAATCGTCGCCGAGGCCGGTCCAGATCGTCGGCTGCACCCACGCGCCGTCGCGCAGGTCGTCCGGCATGTCGGGCACGCCGCCGCCCGTCACGACCGTCGCGCCGAGCTCGACGGCCTGGCGGTAGTACGACAACACCTTGTCGCGATGTTCCTGGCTGATCAGCGGGCCGAGGCCCGTCGACTCCGCTTCCGGGCGGCCAGGCCGCAACCGCTCGGCGCCGGCCTTCAGCGCGGCGACGAAGCGCTCGAACAGCGGCCGCTCGACATACACGCGCTCGGTGCCGAGACAGACCTGCCCCGTATTCGCGAAGCACGAGCGCAGCGTGCCTTCGACGGCCGCGTCGAAATCGCAGTCGGCGAACACGATCGCCGCGTTCTTGCCGCCCATCTCCAGACTGACGGGCCGCGCGCCGTCGGCCGCGGCCTTCATGATGGCCGCGCCGGTGCGCGTCTCGCCGGTGAACGTGATCGCGTTCACGCCCGGGTGGGTGGTCAGGAATTCGCCGGCCGAACCAGGCCCGAAGCCATGCACGACGTTGTAGACGCCGCGCGGCACGCCCGCCGCGTTCATCACTTCGCCGAGCAGCGCGGCCGTTTGCGGCGTCTCCTCCGACGGCTTCACGACCACCGTGTTGCCGCACGCGAGCGCGGGCCCGACCTTCCACGTCATCAGCAGCAGCGGCAGGTTCCACGGGCAGATCACGCCGACCACGCCGACCGGGCGGCGGATCGCGTAGTTGAGCGCGCCAGCGCCATCCGGCGTCGCCATCTCGAAGGTCTCGCCGGGCACGTTCTTCACGACGTCGGCGAACACCTTGAAGTTCGCGGCGCCGCGCGGGATGTCGATATGGCTCGCGAGGCTCACCGGCTTGCCGGTGTCGGCGACTTCCGCTTCGAGGAAATCGTCGAAGCGGCGCGTGATGCCGTCGGCCACCGCATACAGGATCTCGACGCGCTGCGCGACCGTCAGGCCGCCCCACGGCCCCGCGAGCGCCGCCCGCGCCGCCTGTACGGCCGCGTCGACGTCGGCGCGGCTCGCTTCGGCCACGCGAGCGATCACCGCGTTGTCGAGCGGCGAGCGCTTGTCGAACCAGCGCTCGCCCGCACGATAGTCGCCGTCGATGAAGTTGCGGACGTGCCGCGGTTCCGGCTGCCCGCCGGCGGGGCCGCGTGTCGCGGCGAGGGTTTCCGTGTCGTACATGATGTGTCTGCCGATGGTCGTGAATCCGTGATCCGATGGGTTCGTGAAGCGTTCGCGTTCCGTGCGCCGCGCGTCACGGACCACCAAGGCCAGCTGCATCGAGGCCCGCATGCGCGCATTGCTCGTCCTGCGCCTCGCTGCCGCCCGATACGCCGATGCCGCCGATCAACGCGCCGTCGTCGACGATCGGCAGCCCGCCGCCGAACGCGACGAAGCGCGCGCGCAGCACGAGGCCCTGCCGCACGGCGTCCGAGTGCGTCGCCAGCGCGTCGTGCCACGCGCCGGTCGGCAAGCCGAAGCTCGCGGCCGTGTACGCCTTGTCGATCGCGATGTCGATCGAATGCAGCGGCGCGCCGGGCATTCGCACGAATGCCGCGAGCAGGCCAGCCGCATCGACGACCGCGACGTTCACGCGCACGCCGAGCCGCTCGGCCGCCTCGGCCGCCGCCTGCGCCGCGCGTGACGCGGCGAGCCAGCCGATCGTGCGCACGTCGACGCTCCGGTTCGTATCGTTCTGATGCATGGCGCGGTGCTCCTTGCGAGATCAGGTGTAGACGGTCGTGAACGCTTCGTTCAGCTCGCCGGAGTGGAAGAAGATCCCACGCCCGAGCTCTTCCTCGGTCCACGTCGTGACCGGGCGATCGGGTTGCGCGAGGTAGCCGAGCCCCGCGAACGTCTCGTTGCGGTTGCCGCTCGGATCGAAGAAGTAGATGGTGGTGCCGCGCGTGATGCCATGCCGCGTCGGCGCGACGTCGATCTTCACCTTGTTCTTCGCCATCACGTCCGCCGACTTCAGCACGTCGGCCCAGTCGTCGAGGAAGAACGCGATGTGATGCAGGCCGTTGCGCGGGCCACCGACGAACGCGATGTCGTGCGGCGTCGTGCTGCGGAACATCCAGGTCGCGGCCCGGATCGTGTTGCCCGGGCCGACCATCACCTGCTCGGCCAGATGGAAGTCGAGACAGTCGGCCATGAAGCGCGTGTTCTCCTCGACGCGGTTCACGCCGGCCTCCGGGTTCAGTTCGCACATCAGCAGACAGTGGTCGAGCCAGTGCACGGCCGAGCCCGGAATGTCGTCGGGCCACGGATCGGGATTCAGCGAACCGACCGCGGTGCCCACCAGCTCCTTCTTCGCGAACAGCCGCAGCTCGTGGCCGCTCGGCAGCTGGAACCGCAGTTGACGGCCGACCGCCGGCAGCGCGCCTTCGGGCAGCATCTCGGTCGCGATCCCGTACGCTTCGATGCGCTGCTGCAGCGCATCCAGGTCGGCGTCGTGCTCGACCTTGTAGGCGGCATGCTTGAGCCCCGCCTGATCGGACGGCGACAGGATCAGCGAATACTTGTCCCATTCGTCCCAGCACTTCAGGTAAACGTTTCCCGCCGCGTCGCGCATCGTTTCCTGCATGCCGAGCACGCGCACGTAATGACGCAGCGCCGCTTCCATGTCCATCACCTTCAGACTGACATGACCAATACGCATCACACCCATGGTGAGTCTCCTCCTGGTTACTTGTTGATGGCCGTCGTGCCGGCACATGTCGTGCCGCAGAAGAACGGCTTCTTCAGCCGGCCGGCCACTTCGAGTTCGACGTCGCCGTCCGGCGCGACGCGACACGCGAGCGCATAGCCGTCGTCCTCCTCCTCCGCGCTCACATGGGCGCGGCTGACCGGCCCGAGCTTGCGCACCGCGCCGCGCAGCACGCGCACCTTGCATACGCCGCATCCACCGTTCAGGCAGCCGACCGGAATGCCGCGCCGGCCGAGCTTCGCCATGCCGGCCAGCAGCGATTCGCCGGACACGCACGCATAGCGCTCGTCGGTCTGCGCGATCCTGACCGTCCCGCATACGCGCCCCGCGTCCATGTCACACCCGCCGGAACAGCGGGCTGCGCGTCTGTTGCGCGTCGGCCGCCGAGATGAATTTCTCGTGATAGATGTCGCGCTCGAACAGGCGCCCCTGCATCAGCGTCGTGATGCATGCGTCGATCATCGCGGGCGGCCCGCACAGGTACGCCTGGTGCCCCGAGAAGTCGCCGTCGAAATGCGCCTTCGCGACGTCGTGCACAAACCCTTGCGCGACGTCGCCGCCTGCGTCCGGCGCGCCTTCCGACAGCGCCGGCACATACGTGAAGTTCGGATAGCGTTCGGCGAGCGCGCGGAATTCGTCGTGGTAGTAGAGTTCCTGCGCGTTGCGCTGACCGTAGACCAGCGTGATCGGCGCGGTGACACCGCTTGCGAGCAGGTCCGCGATCATCGAGCGCGGGCTCGACAGCCCCGACCCGCCGGCCATGAAGATCATCGGCAGCGCGGCCGAGCGGCGCACGAAGAAGCGGCCGTACGGGCCCGACAGGCGCACGCGCTGGCCCGTCGCCAGTTGCTCGTGCAGGTAGCTCGTGCCGAGCCCGCCCGGCACCTGCCGCACGTTCAGTTCGATCTCGCCGGTGGCTGCGACGTCGGCCGGTGCATTCGCGATCGAGAACGCGCGGCTCTGCCCAAGCCCGGGAATCTCGAGCTGCACGTACTGGCCCGCCTGGAAGTGGATCGGCTGCGACAGCTTCAGGCGGATCGACTTGATGGTCGGCGTGAGTTGTTCGATGCGCGTGACGTCGGCCGCGAAGTCCTTCACCGGGATGATTTCCGCATCCGGCTCCTCGTCGACGTCGGCCTCGATCACGGTATCGGCCTGCAGCGTCGCGCAGCATGCGAGCGCCTTGCCTTCCTCGCGCTCGAAGTCCATCAGCGCGAACGGATTCGCGTCGCCGAGATCGGTCTCGCCGTCGAGCACGGCGACCTTGCAGGTGCCGCACAGCCCGTGACAGCACGCATGCGGAATGTAGATGCCCTGGCGCAGCGCGGCATCGAGCATCGTCTGTCCTTCCTCGACCTCGATCGTCACGCCCAGCGGCTCGATGGTAAGTTGATGGCTCATGATGGTTCGCTCGTCCGCGTGGCGGTCAGAAGCTCGCGCCGCCAAGGCCGTCAAGGCCCGGCGTGCGGAAGCTGATCAGGTCCTTGTGCCCGAGGCCGTTGTCGGCCAGGCTCTTCGCCGCATCCGGCGCCCACCGCTCGCCGGAGCGAAACCACTCGACGCGATCCCAGTCGATCTTCGCGAAGTCCGGGTGATAGCCGTAGACGGGCGGCAGCACGCTGGCGGCCAGCGCACCGAACGGCATGTCGGGCGGCAGCGGCAGGCAGAACGGCGCCGGGAACATCAGATGGTTTTCCCAGCACACGTAGAGCAGCGGCGCCGGAAACTTCTCGACGGCATCCTTCACCGGGAAGTCGTAGGGTTTGAGCGCGATGACGGCCATGTTTGTCTCCTGTCGGCCCGCGTTTGCGCGGCGGCGCTTCGCGGGCCCTTCGTCCAGATTGCTTGTCGGTTGCGGGTCAGTTGCTCGTGGCTTGGCCGCGCCAGGCCGCGAAGTTCTTCTGGTCTTCCGAGCCGTCGAAATCGAGGTTGTCGCGGCCCATCGTCACCGCGTAGTAGTCGAGCACCGCGGCGAGCGGATCGAAACCTTCGGCAGCCGGGTCCGCATCGGGCGGAAAGCAGTTGCCCTGGTGGATCTGGTGCACCGGCAGCCACGCCTGCACGTATTTCTGCGGCTCGTGATCGAAGATTTCCTTGCAGTGATCGCTGCAGAAATGGAACTTGTTGCCGAGGTAGTTCGACTCGCGCGCGCCGATCTTCGTCGGGTTGCCGGGCTCGGTGAACAGCATCGGGATCTGGCAGGTCTGGCACAGCATCGGCAGCGTCTTCATGTAGAAGCGGTTGCCGGCCTTCGCCTGCTCGCCCCAATGCTCGAAGCGCGGGCGGTAGTAGCGATCGAACGAATCGGGATACTTCGCCGACAGCCACGTCATCTCGTCTTCGGTCGGCACCCAGGTGTGGAACGCCGACGCCGCGTTGAAGCCATAGAACGTCGACCACGCCTGATGGCTGATGTGGTCCTTGCCTTCGCACGCGTCCTGCCAGCCCTTCGGCTCGCGAATGCCGTAGCGCGCGAGATCCTTGAATAGCGCGCCGCCGTTCTGCTCCGCGTACATCTCCCACGATTCGCGCCAGCTCATCACGCGCTTGGGCTGCATGTAATCCATCATCATCGCGACCAGCGTCAGCAGCCGGTAGCCGCGCCAGAACCACTTGTCGATCCAGCGCTGCACGATCGGCACGTTGTCCGGATCCTGTTCGAGCAGGAACTTGATGCATTCGATGCCGAGCGTCATGTGGCGCGACTCGTCCGATTGCGCGGAGAAACCGAACGTGACGGTCGACATGTCGCCGTTGTAGGCCGCGCCCGACATGAACGGCACGAACAGCAGGTTCGTCAGCACGTATTCGAACGAGAAGCTCACGGCGGTCAGGAATTCGAACGGCCCCGACGAGTACGCATCCTCGAAGAACGACTTCGGCACCGACAGGTACCAGACGCGATCGAACCAGTGGTTCGAGTGATGGAACCCGTTGAAGAACTTGTTGTACGTCGACATTGCGTGCGTTTCGGTCTGGTAGTGCCGCAATTCGTCAATCGACTGCATCTGGCATGCGATGCGCGCGCCCTCGCCGGTGAAGTGCCGGCCGACGTGCGCGAAGCCGCGGTGCGCGAGGTATTCGAGCGGCGTCACGCCCTGGATGAACAGCTTCAGCGCGTTGATGTAGCGGGCGTCGCTCACGCCGAGGAACGCGTTGTTCTGCGTGAATGCGTCGATCACCGCGTACAGCTTCTTTTCCTTCTCGCCTTGGTATTTCCAGTACGCGTCCATCGTCAGGCGAAACGGGTCGACCCACTTGTCCCAGTCGTGGATCTTGATGCCCTCGTAGCGGTCGTACGGGAAGACCTTGTCCATCGGCTGGTAGGTCGTCTCCCAGCCGAGGCCGCGCGTCATTGCCGCGTAGCGGTCCTTCAGGCCGAGTTTTTTCTTGAGCGTTGGCGTGTCCATTCGTGTCTCCGGTGTTGTCGGTGCGCGTGGCGCGTCGTTCAGTGCGTCCAGCTCAGCGTGAACTGGTCGTCGTCCTCGTCGATGTGGCCGGACAGCGTGATCAGGTTCACCTGTAGCTGCTGCAGGTCGAAGCGCGTGCCGGTCAGTTCCTCGATCGTTTCGCGGCGAATCGTCAGCCGGTCGGGCGAGTCGATCTTGACCATGCCGGGCGACTCGACGACCACCGCGAGCGGGTTGTCGGCGACGATCGCCTCGACGATCGATCTGGACTCCTCATTGGCCTGGAAGGCGATGAATACGTTGGACATGCTGTTTTCCTGGATGAAAGGTGGGCGGCCCGGCGTCAGAGCGCGAGGCCGAGCTTCGCGACACGTGCGTGGAACTGTTCTCGCGCTTCGTCGAGCGCCGCGCGGCCGTCGTCCCGCAGCGCCAGCGCCGCCACCGGCGCGAGCGCCGCGTCGGCGCGCACGGACCAGTCGCGCGTCCAGCGTGCCAGCAGCGCGCGGTTGTCGTCGGATTCGGACGCCATCGTCTTCACCACGGCATCGATCCAGCGGTTCGATTCGGTGTGCCACTCAGGCATGAACGCGGTCAGCATCGCCACCGCCGAGCCGCCGTCGAGCGCGATCCGTTCGTCGACGAAGCGGTCGTAGACGAGCGGGTAGAGCAACCCGTCGAGCGCCAGGTTCTGCGCGACGAACAGCTCGACCGGATCGGCGACCACCAGCGTGTCCTCGACGTAACGTCGCAGCGGCTGCCACGCGGCGCCGGTCGTCCACGCCGCCTTGGCGGTGTCGAGCACGTCGGGCTCGGCCATCGCGAGCGCGAGCCGCGTGAGGTATTGCGCGACCCCGAGGTTGTCCATCGCATGAAACATCGCCGGCGCCGTGAACGCGGTGCCATAGCCGAGCGCGCAGACCTGCGCGTTGTTCATGTTCGCGCCCCAGGCCGCGTGGCGCAGCGGCACCAGCACGTCGAGCGCGTGCGCGGCGACGTCGTCGCGCATCAGGCCGATCATCCGGCGCGACTCGACGAACTCGAAGTTCGCTTCCATCGTGTCCTGCTGGCGCGCCCGCGTGGTCGCCCACGACGCGTAGTAGAACTGGCGCGGGTCCTTCAGCGCGTACCAGTTCGCCATCCGGATCGCCGAGCGCGACGCGTCGAAGATCTCGTAATCGGGATCCCACGTCGGGCGGTAATGGAAGTTCGCCTGGGGCTGCGCGCCCATCATGCCTTCCTGGTAGCGCGTCGCCGTCTTGTCGCCGCCGATGTTCTGCGCCACGTGCGCAAAGGTGTGCCGGAGCGGCTTGATGTCGACTGTTTTCAGCTCGATGGTCACTTCTTGCTCCTCAAGGTCATGGGTTCGCTTCGACGTCCAGCCGCGTGACCTGCTGTTCGCGGCAAAACGCGTCGAAGGCGGCTGGAGACAACGTCAGCTCGACGCACAGCTCCGGCGCGCCGCCGATCGAAAACTCGAATTCGACGAAGCCGCGCGGGTTCGTGCCGGTGACGCGGACGCACTTGCGGCCCGGGTCGAGCGGGGAAAGATCGGTGTCGGTTGGATTCATGTCCGGTGTCGCCTCCATGCCGTCCTTCAATGCAGCATCCGTGCCACGCGCGGCCGGTTCTGCAAAAAATCTCGATAATTCAGGGAAAGCCCTGACGCGAAGTTCGAATTCGCGATCCACAATGGCGGTTAACCAGAATGGAAACGACACCCGGACGAAAGCGCCGAGCGCTTGATTTGGCGGTCCTCTTCATCATTTGAGCAACCCGGCGGCGCGCATTTGATGAAATGATCAAACGGCTGCCCGGATTCGGGCGCCGCGAGCAGAAATTTCGAAAATCACGAGAAATCTCGACGGAGGAGACATGACGCGGCCCAGCCTGCCCCCCTTGCCGCCGGACACCGACCTGCGCAAGCTGATCCACTTTTCGGCGAGCGACGGTCGCATCTGGCTCGCCGGACAGCGGATGGTGCTGCTCCATGCCGGCGCGCTGGCGACGCTGCGCCAGGAACTGATGGAAAGTGTCGGCCCCGCGCAGACGCGACGCTTCTTCACGCGGGTCGGCTTCGCCGCGGGCGAGCGGGACGCCGCGCTCGCCCGCGAGATCCGCAGCGGCGCGTCGCTGTTCGACATGTTCCATGTCGGCCCGCAGCTGCACATGCTCGAAGGCGCCGTGCAGGTCACGCCGTTGCGCTTCGAGGCTGATCCCGCGACGGGCGCGTTCTATTGCGAATACCGCTGGGAACATTCTTGGGAGGCCGACGTGCACCGCCGCACGTTCGGGCCGCAGCCCGAGCCGGTGTGCTGGATGCTGATCGGCTATGCGACCGGCTATACGAGCGCCTTCATCGGCCGGACGATCCTGTTCAAGGAAACCGGCTGCGTCGGCATGCACGACCCGCACTGCACGATCGTCGGCAAGCCGGCCGAGGAATGGCCCGATGCCGAGGAAATCTCGTCGTGGTTCAAGGCCGATTCGCTGATCAACACGATCCGCGACCTGCAGACCGAGGTCGAATCGCTGCGCCTCGAGATCGCACCCGACGATGACCGCACGCGGCTCGTCGGCCGCTCCGACGCGTTTCGTGCCGCCTATGCGCTGCTCGAAACGGCCGCGCCGACCAAGGTGGCCGTCCTGCTCACCGGAGAAACGGGCGTCGGCAAGGAGCGCTTCGCCCGCGCGCTGCACAGCCTCAGCCCGCGCGCCGCCAAGCCGTTCGTCGCGATCAACTGCGCGGCCATTCCGCACGCGCTGATCGAGTCGGAACTGTTCGGCGCGGAGAAAGGCGCGTTCACGGGCTCGCAGGTTGCCCGCGCCGGGCGCTTCGAGCGCGCGAACGGCGGCACGCTGTTCCTGGACGAGATCGGCGAGTTGCCGCTCGACGTGCAGGCCAAGCTGCTGCGCGTGCTACAGGAAGGCGAGGTCGAACGGCTCGGCGCGACCGACGCCAGGAAGGTGGATGTGCGCGTCGTCGCGGCGACCAACCGCGATCTCGAACAGGCTGTGCGCGATGGCACCTTCCGCGCCGACCTCTACTACCGGATCAACGTCTACCCGGTGCTGATTCCGCCGCTGCGCGAGCGGCAGGACGACATCGCGCTGCTCGCCGACGCGATGCTGGAGCGTTTCGCCTCGCTGCACGGCAAGCCGACGCCGACGCTGACCGACTATGCGTACGACGCGCTGCGCGGCTACCGATGGCCCGGCAACGTGCGCGAGCTCGAGAACCTGATCGAGCGCGCGGTGATCCTGTCGCGCCCGAACCGGCCGGTCGACGCGAAGGACCTGTTCCCCGGCGTCGGGCTGCCTGGCGGCGCGACCGTCGACCGGGCGGGGCAGATCAAGCCGGCCGCCACGCTGTCGATCGACTGCGCGACGATCCTCGACCAGTTACAGGGCGGCGGCGGGCTCGACGGCCTCGAGCGCGCGCTGCTGCACGAGGCCGTCGAGCGCGCGAACGGCAACTTGTCGGCCGCCGCCCGCCTGCTCGGGCTGACGCGCGCGCAGCTCAGCTACCGCCTCAACCGCAAACAGGATCAGGAGGAAACGTGACATGAACACCATCCTGCCCGCCCATCCGTTCGCCGACGCACTGCGCGACGACACGCCGCCCGCGATCGAGCCCGCCGCCGACGATGCAGTCGAACCGCACGCACGCACGCTCAGCGAGCATGCGTACCATCAGCTTCGCCAGCACATCATCGAGGGGCACTACCCGCCCGGCGCGAAACTGCGCGTCGAGCATCTGAAGAACGTGTACGGCGTCGGCGCGGGCACGCTGCGCGAGGCGCTCACGCGGCTCGTCAGCGATGCGCTGGTCGTTGCCGAAGGGCAGCGCGGGTTTCGCGTCACGCCGATGTCGGTCGACGATCTCGAGGCGATCACGCGGCTGCGCATCCATATCGAGGTCGATGCGCTGCGCGAATCCGTGCGGCGCGGCGACGATGCGTGGGAACACAGGGTGCGGCAAAGCTTCGAGATGCTGTCGGCCTGGGAGCAGCCGGTATCGATCGAGCACCGCACCGCGTGGGAAGCATGCAACCGGCGCTTTCACGAAGCGCTGATCTCGGCGGCCGCGACGCCGTGGACCTACCTGATCCTGCGCATGCTGTCGCAGCAAAGCGAACGGTACCGGCGCGTGTGCATCGGGCTCGGCGATTCGAAACGCGACGTGCATGCGGAACATGCGTGCCTGTTCGAAGCCGCGATGCGCCGCGCCGATGCGCGCGCCGCCCTCGCGCTCGAAGACCATATCGGCACGACACTCGCCGTCGTGCGCAACGCGCCGCCCGGGACGCTGCCGTTCTAGCGCTTCACGGCGCGCTCGCGGCGCTCAGGCCAGCGCCGGATACCCGTGCGCGGCCGCCTCGTGCTCGAACCGCGCAATCGTGTCGTAGTCGCCTGGCGACAACCGTTCGAATGCCTTCAGCCGCAACACGCGCGCGCGCTCGGCATCGGTGGCGACCGCGCGATCGAGCGCATCCTGCAACGCAACGACCTGCATTGCAGGCAGCGCGCGCGATGCGATGAACGGCAATCCCGGTGCAGAGGCCGTCATCCCGATGATCCGGATGTCCTTCAACAATTCGGGCAGTGCGTCCCGCACGTACGCAAACGTCACGCAGTCGATCGCCGCGCAATCGGCTTCTTCTGAAGCCAGCGCACGCAGCACGTTCAGGTGCGAGCCGAGCGCGGCAACCGATCCGAAGAACCGCCCGTCGCGCGCATGTGGCGCGACCGCATGCCGGAGCGCGTTCATCCCGCTGTGCGAATCTCCGCCGTTGAATGCTGCCCGCAGCCCCCGGCATGCAGCGAGCGTCGTCGCGCCGCCAGCGTGCGCGCGTGCCGATACGGCCAGCACGCTGCTGTAGTGTGCGCCGCGGCAGCCATCCGCATCGAACACGGGCGTCGCGATCAGTCGCACGACATCGCGCAAACCCAGCATCCGGTACGGATAGCCGCAAGTCTGCGACAGCAGCAGATCGTCGCGCCGCCATAGCGCATGCAGGTCGTCGAACGGTTCGTCGGGCAGCGCGACGTCGGCCGGCCCGCCCGCGTTCGCGAACGCATCGAACGCATCGCGCAGCAGTGCGCGCCACAGCGCGTCGTGGCGCGGCGTCACGTTGTACATCGGCAGTACTGCGATCCATGGGTTCATGCGGGCATTCTACGCATCGCCGCCCGCCCGGCGGAAGCCGGCTCGATCACGTCAAAACGGGGGCCGAACGGGACGCAGCGCGCCCGAAGCTTATCGGCCGCGTAACGATAAGCAAATGCGAATCGATTGGTTGGCCGCACGACGCGATCCCGGTACCGTCCTGATGCCTGCCCGAGCATCGCCATCGACGCGATACCGGACAGGCCGACCGTGATCTGCGAGATACCTGCGCACCTGGCCGAGCGCACCGGTTCAACCGCTCGTTCCCCGCACTGCCCGTTCAATCCCGCCTCAACGCCATGGCCGAATACTTCGACGTCGACCACGCGCGCGAGATCGCCGCGCTCGACACCCGCTTCACCGCGCGCACCGAGTGGCCGACCTGGCTGCTGGTCGTCGCGATCTACGGTGGCTGGCTCGCCGTGCTGCTGCTCGTGCGCGACGGCATCCTGTCGCTCGCGGCCGCGACGACGCCGCTGATCCTGCTCGGCGCGTGGCACCTGTCGCTGCAGCACGAGCTGCTGCACGGCCACCCGACACGCTCCGCGCGCGTGAACAAGCTGCTCGGCTATCCGCCGCTGACGATCTGGTATCCGTACACGCTGTATCGCGACACGCACCTCGAGCATCACCGCGACGAAGACCTGACCGTGCCGGGCATCGATCCGGAAACGAACTACGTGACGCGTGAACGCTGGGCGCGGCTGCCGCGCTGGCGCCGGGCGCTGACGGTCGCGCGCAAGACTTTCCTCGGACGCATCGTCGTCGGGCCGCCGCTCGCCATCGCCGCGACGTTCCGCGATGCGTTCGCCGCGTTCCGCCGCGGCGACTTCCGCTATCTGCCGATGTGGTCGACTCACGTTGCGTGCGTGGCCGCGCTGCTCGCGTGGCTGCAATGGGCGATCGGCGTGCCGTGGTGGTACTACCTGCTGGCCGTCACGTGGCCCGCGCTGTCGCTCGCGATGATCCGCTCGCTGTACGAGCATCGCGCCGCGCCGCATCCGAAGGCGCGCATCACGATCAACGAGGCCGGCTTCGCGATGCGACTGCTGTACCTGAACAACAACTATCACCTCGTCCATCACGACCTGCCGAAGCTGCCGTGGTACGACCTGCCGCGCGCGTACCGGATGCGGCGCGACGCGTATGCGAAGAAATGCGGCGGCTTCGTGATCCGCGGCGGATATCGCGAGTTGCTTGCGCGCCATGCGTGGTCGCCGACCGATCCGCCCGTGCATCCGTTCGACGAGGGCACGGCATCACTGTCGACGGGCAGCGGGATCAAGGTGGCGGTGGTCGACAGGGTGTTGCAGATCAGTACCTGACGTCGGAAGTTTCCGCGTTTCGGCATCTATCCTTACGAAATGCCGACAAAGCCGAGCGTCGCCCGCGAATTGCCAATCGCGGCGGCAATGCGCAGAATGGCGGCTCATCCGGGGCTTCCAACCATCATTCGCCCCGGCTCCGCCGCACGGCCGCGCACCGCATTCCCCGACGACGATGCAACCGAACACCCCGCCCGGCACGATCCGCACGATTGCCACCGACTGGTCCGTTTCCGCGATCACCGCGGGCTTTCTCGCGGTCCTGATTTCCTACGCGGGCCCGCTCGCGATCTTCTTCCAGGCTTCGCAGGCCGCGCATGCGTCCAACGACATGGTGTCGTCGTGGGTCTGGGCGATCTCGATCGGCGCGGGCGTGTCGGGCCTGTTCGCGAGCTGGAAGCTGAAGGTGCCCGTCGTCACCGCGTGGTCGGCGCCCGGCACCGCGCTGCTCGTCGGCCTGTTTCCGCAACTGACGCTCAACCAGGCCGTCGGCGCGTACATCACCGCTGCGCTGATCATCCTGGCGATCGGCGTGTCCGGTTATTTCGACCGGCTCGTACGCCACATCCCGCGCGGCATCGCCTGCGGCATGATGGCCGGCATCCTGCTGCCGTTCGGCATGCATGCGTTCTCCGCCGCGACCGCGCAGCCGGTGCTCGGTTTCGGGATGATCGCGGCGTACGTGATCTTCAAGCAACTGCTGCCGCGCTACAGCATCGTGCTCGTGCTGCTGACGGGTGCCGCGCTCGCGACGCTGCTCGGGATGACGCATCTCGGCAACGTGTCACCGAGCTTCGCGCGGCCGATCTTCATCGCCCCCGAATGGACGCTCGGCACGACGCTCAGCCTCGCGCTGCCGCTCGTCGTCGTCAGCCTCACCGGCCAGTTCCTGCCGGGGATGACGATTTTGCGGGTGTCCGGCTATCACACGCCGGCGCGGCCGATCATCACCGCGACCGGCGTGATGTCGCTGGTGGTCGCGTGCTTCGGCGGAATCACGATCGTCGTCGCGGCGATCACCGCGGCGCTCTGCACCGGCAAGGACGCGCACGAGGATCCGGACCGGCGGTATGTCGCCGGGCTCGCGAACGGCGCGTTCTACCTGATCGGCGGGCTCTTCGCGGGCACGATCGTCACGCTGTTCTTCGCGCTGCCGAAGGCGTTCGTCGCGATTCTCGCGGGGCTCGCGCTGATCGGCGCGATCAGCGCGAACGTGCACGGGATCTTCGAGGACGAGAACCATCGCGAAGCGTCGGTGATCACGTTCCTCGCGACCGCGTCGGGGATGACGTGGCTCGGGCTCGGGTCGGCGTTCTGGGGGATCGTGATCGGGTCGGTGGCGTATGGGGTGTTGAACAGGGTGCGGGGGCGTTAGGGAGTTTGAGCAGGCCCACAATGCCTGCTGCAACAGATACGTCCGTTGTATCGGCGAATCGCGACGTGTCCCGACGCGCCGCTCAGTTCGATACGGTCACTTCGACGCGGCGATTTCTTGATCTGCCCGGTGCCGTGCCGTTGTCGGCGAGCGGATCGGCATCGCCCTGTCCGGTTGCCGAGATGTTTTGCACCGGCACTCCCGCTGCCACGAAAATCCGCACGACCTGTCGAGCACGAGCCTCTGAAAGCGCTTGATTGTTGCTCCGGGATATCGCTCCAGCCGGTACGTTGTCGGTATAACCAACCACCTGCACGTACGCACCGGGCACCGATGTGGCAATGGTCCGACCAACCGTCGCCATCATGGAAGCCCACCACGGCGCGACCGTCACGTCACCCGATGCGTACATCCCGTTGAACCGGAGTGTCAGTACCTTCGTCGCCACATCCTGATGCAACTCGACGTTACCGGCAGCCACCTCGTCACGCAGGCTCGATCCGAGCCGTTCCGACAAGGCGTCAAGCGAGGACGTCGTCGTAGCCGGCATACCATGCATCCAACGATCCACCGCCGCATAACCCGCCGCGCCCAGCAACAACGCAACGGCAAGGCCCGCACCAATCCACCACCGGGTCCGACGCACCGGCACAGGACGCACCCACGGATCGACAATCGAACGCCGCGACGGCCGGATCGGCTCGCTGTCGGGCATGTTGCCGAATCCGTCGGCCGCGACAACATGGTGCACGACTTCGCGAATGCGCTGAAGATCGGTCGACCCATCGCTTGCAAAGCGATATCGCCCCTTGAAACCCAGATCGAGGATGTTCTGATACAGCTCGAGCAGATCGAGATGTTCTCGAGGACGAGCCAGCGCTTCATCGATCAGTCGAAACACGCGATCACTTCCCTGCCGGTCGTGACCCAACGCCACTGCCAGGCTGTTCGACTGCCAGTCGACTCCCGTCGCCCCGCCGTTACCCCAACGCGTCTGCATGGCCGCTTCGTCGAGCGCGGCGCACAGGCAGTAGCTCGCGCGAACGACGTGGTCGGACCGCAACTTCAACTCGCTGCAAACACGAGCGAACAGCCTGAGCTCCTGTTCCAGCCCCAAGCGCCGATGCGTGACGGCGCCAGGTTCCAGCACAGCGGGCGTATCCGCCAGCGCTCGCAGCAAGGTGCGCGTGGATTCAAACAGCGGATTGACCGCTTGCTCCGCGTCCCTCAGACGCACGGCAAGCGATGGGGATGCCGGCAGCCCGGCAGAGATCCTCGGATCGGCCATGAGATTCGTCACCGTGCACGCCCCCTGCGATTCATCGGACGGCATCGGCCGGACCCGCCGGCATCGCGCCGCGCGGCAATCCAGGCGGAGGGCCGCTATCCGACAGATTGAACAGCGGCATCGAACTCGGGCAGCGGAACGTTCTCAGCACGTCGCTCGTCAGCGGATTCGCCACACTTCCGGTACCCGCAATATCGAGCGCCGCTTTGCGACCGTCGAAGTCGAACGCGACTCGGGTACGGCCGGGCGTCGCTGTTTCGACAATCCGTCCCCGCTGGAGCAGCCGCATCAGCGCCCAGGGCCCGTCGGCCGCGATCGTCGACGTCTCGGGACGAATGCGCGGGTTCGCAGTGATCTCTGCATGGACGCCGCCGCGCGGCCCCGGCCACGACACCGAAAACGGCGCCACGGGTCCATGCTGATAGAGCGAAGTCTGGCCGTCGACGTCGAGCGCCAGGCCCATGATCGAAGGATCCAGTTCGGGAACGCGGATCTCGATCTTCCATGCGAGCTGTTTGTGACCGGGATTATTGAAGAAGACGTCTCGAATTGCCTTCGCGTGCTCGAAAGGCTCGAGATCCGGCCCATGTACCGGTTCCGTCGCGCCAGGCAGCGTGCGGTACCGCCATGGCTTCGCGGACGTGTCGACGAAAGGCGCCAGCGTCTTCGTGAAGAAATCGTCGATCACGCCGCCTTGCGCGAACACACGGGTGAAATCGTCGATGCCGACATCGCGCCTGCTGTCGGGCGAAAACGGATAGTTGCCCTCGATGGTCAGCCGGCACGTGTCACCGACGGTCGCCTGCATCTGGCGGGACAACAATTGCCCGATCCCCTGGTTGACTTCGCGCGAGCCGTCCGCGGCAAGCTGCAGCAGCACGGCACGGAAAGGCGCGGGCATCGTGTTGGCCGCCATCTTCAGCTTCGCCGCCGCGTCACTGGCCGGCGGCATGCTGTTGTTCGACAACGCGTTATCGGAGACCGTGAGCGCCGTGTAGTAGTCGTTCAACAGGTTGGTCACGCCGTCGAGGCCGGTCGCGCTGGCCTGGGCGACCGGCCCGGTGGCGCCCGGCGAATCGGCGTTGCCGGTCACGACTTCGCGCAGCGCGGCGAAACGGGTGTCGACGAGGTCGCGTTCGACCCGCTCCGACGCGCGGATTCCGAGCGCCTTGTCAGCCTTCTGGTTGATCTGGTCGGCAGCTTTCTGGAGAAACGTGCCGCCCGATCCACTCACCGGCGCCGTGAGCGTCGTTTCATGCACCGCCGCACGGGCCAGCCGCACGAGTGGCGAGTCCGGAGCCGCGAAGCGGCGCAGCACCTGAAGATTGAACGCGAGGCTCGTGCCGCTCACTGTCCGGATGTCGCCGAGAAACGCGTCCCATTGCTGCGCGTACTCCGTCAGATATTCGCGACGGACGGCATCCGTCAGCGCATCATCCATCCCCGTCGCATTGCTCACGATTTCAGCCGTTTTTTTTTGAGCCGAGTCCGATGCCCCCGTCAGGTACGAGCGCCCCATCACCCATGCGTCATCGTCGCGGGCAATCTGCACGAATTCAGGCAGCCGCTTGTCGAACAGATTCCGATAACCGTCAAACGTGAAAAGTCCCGACACGCCGCGCGACAACGGCGCGTCGCTCGCCCGCGTGAAGACCGTGCCGGCCTGCGGCCCCACCGCGCGCAGCAGCGTGAACTCATCCGGCGCCTCCTTCTGCATCGCTGCCTTTGCGCGCTCGTACAAGCGTCCGGTCGCGTTGCTGCCATCGAGAAACGCCCGGGCCCGCTGGATCAGCGCGTCATTGCGAATCAGCGGAGACTTCACCACGCGATCGCCCGAAAAGAGCTGCTCGACATGGTCGACCATCGATGCGCGGCCACCGAAGATCGCTGCACTGTCATTTTTCGCCCAGTCGTCGAGCACCCACGTCTTGACGTCGCCGGCATTGAACTTCGCGGCGTCGTAGAGCATCAGATAGACGCGCAGCGCATCGTAAGCGGCCTTCGAGTCGTTACCGGCAATCGCGCCGGACATCACGTCCTCCATCCGGCGCACGATTTGCGGCAGCAACAGATTGTCCTCGAGCGCATCGTACGCGCGACCGCTCTCCGTCGCGATATTCGGCGGCACATACAGCCCGTAGCGCCACTCGCTGCCGGGATCGGACACATCCAGATTCGGAAAGGTCGGCAGATTACGCGCTTCGGTCAGCGTGTCCGGCACGGCCTGCGGTTTCGGCGTCTTGTAGAGTTGCGTCACGCGCGCTGTCAACGCCTGCACCTTGCGCCCCATCGCGTCGAGATAGTCGCTGTTGTGGCCGAAGCTCACGCGCAAGCCGATCGCCAGCCACACGAACAACATCAAGGTCAAGGTGTGGCCGATCAGGCGCAACAAGCGGTAGCGAAATTCCCAGCGCAGGTTGGGACTGACGAGATGCGCTTCCGGGAATACGACACGCGTCAGGAAATCATGCAGAAAGAAACTCTGGTTGCCTTCCGCACGCTGCGGCGAAACGGGGGCACGCTCCTGAACCGACAGCAGGCGTTGAACGAGCGTATGGCGCTCTGCGACGACCTCGCCTCCCAGTTGCCGGGCGCTGGTGAAATACACGCCGCGCAACGTCGCATGGAGTTGGGTATCGTCGTAGCGTGAATCGAGAAAGACCCTGTCGATCAGGTCCGTCAGCGGGCCGAGCAGTGCAGAAAACGCCTCCGGCAGCGCGGCAAGCTTTCGCCGCTTCGGCAAGTCGTACTCATCCTGCAGGTGTGTATCGATCGAGCCGCTCAAACGTGCGGAGAGTTGCGTGAGTTCGTGGTGGCAACGCGCACGCAACCCTTCCTTCGCAACCGCTTCCTTGCCGTACGGAAGCGTGAAGCCCCATGCCTGTGCCCGTCCTTCCGATGTGAGTGTGCCGAAATACTCCGGGAAGCCCGTCAGGCCGTCCATCTTCGTGACCGCCACGTAAACCGGGAAGCGGATGCCCAGTTCCTGCCTCAGCTCGGCCAGCCGCCCGCGCAATGCAGCCGCCTCGGCAACGCGTGCTTGCTCATCGGCGCTGGCCAATGTCGCAAGATCGATCGTCAGCAACGCACCATTGATCGGCGCGCGCGGCCGGTTCCGGCGCAGCATGCCGAGAAACCCGAGCCATTCCGCGCGGTCGACATCCTGACGACTATTGCGCGGGCCCGAACGGCTCGGAGTGGAATCGACACCCGACTTCGAGGCTGTGGCCTCCTTCGATTGCGTCGACGTATCCTGTTTCGGATCGTTTTCGGCGCGTTTCTCGTCCGGCTTTGAGTCGCTCGCATCCGCGCCGGTGATCGGGGTTGCCGGTTTCGGTTCATCGATGTCCGCAGCAGGCGAGGTGCCATGACGCGTGTAGTGGCCCGTCGTATCGATGAGCACCGCATCATTGGTCAACCACCAGTCTACCGAGGCGGCGTCGGCGACAGGCTTCCCCGCCGCACGCTGCATCTGCTCGGCAACCGGAAACGCCAGTCCGCCGTTCATCAGCATGCTGGTCTTGCCCGACCCGCGCGAGCCGAGCGTGATGTACCAGGGCAACTCGTACAAATAGCGCTTGCCCTGGAACAGCCGACCGAGACCGCGCGCACCCGTGCGCATCGATTTGAGGCGGGCGAGCGCGCTGGTCATGATCGGTTCGATTTTCCGAAGACGCGATGCGGCAGGCGACTCGTCCTTCTTGTCGCCCATGCGCAGCATTTTCTTCATGAACGCATCGTCCGCGCGCATCTTCTGCCAGACGCGGTACATCCCGAAGATGACGAGCACGGCCACAATCACCGCGATTGCCGTGAGTCGGGTCGACGCTGGCTCGAACGGAGCCATATGACCAAACGAAAGCAGCGGGCCCGCGTACCAGATCAACAAGCAAAGCAGAGCGACGAATACGATGATCGTCGGCTGGCCCATGAGCCAGAGCAGCACCCCCGCGAGCAGCAATGCGATCAACAACACGCGCATGCCGGCCCCGGCGAGCGGCTTCAGTCCGCCGAACGCGAAAAACGGCCCGACGAACCAGATCACCAGTGCGACGACAATCAGTGCGAGGAACGCGAGGAACTGGCGCGAGGCCAGAAACGACAGGAACTGGAACTTCTTCATGTGTTATTCCGGAAACGGATCTGGCTTATCGCGCGACGACGATCTCGACACGCCGGTTCTGCGCGCGGCCCTGCACGGTGCGGTTGTCGCCGACAGGGTCGGCATCACCCTTGCCGGCGGCTTCGAGACGATTCGCCGGCACGCCCGCGGCTTGCAGCATCTGCATGACCTGAATGGCCCGCTCTTCCGACAGCACCTGATTCGACGCGAAATGACGGCTGCGAATCGGTACGCTGTCCGTGTAACCAAGAACGGCTACCTTGCCGGGCACCTTGGAAATTTCGGCGGCGATCTTTGAAATCAGCGGGTTCATCGACGGCTGGACCGACGCGCCGCCGGGCTTGAACATCGCATCGCCGCGGAACGTCACGGCGCTATGGCGAGCGTCTTCGTCGACGCTGACGGTGCCGGCCGCGATTTCGTCCTTGAGCAACTGCTTGAGGTGCAATTGCGGGGGCGCTGGGGGCGGTGTCATCGCGCCGATCACGGCAATCTGCTTCTGGACTTCGGCGGCACGGGTCATCAGTTCGTATTTGAACCAGCCGAACAGGCCGAGAAGGATCACGGACAGGACCACCACGGTGATCCACACCGGGAAATCGTAGAACGACAGGCGCTTGCCTTTTGCGGTCGATTGCCAGTTCGGTGACAAGGCCATCGGAACGGGCTCGCGTTGCGATGTGATGACGTTGTAAAGACGCTGGCGGATCGTGTCGTGCTTGCGCTTGCTATCAGCGCCGTCCCGATAGCGCCCCTCGAAGCCAAGACTGAGAACGCGGTAGATCACCTGGAGCAGATCGCGATGCTCATGGGGATCCTCGAGCAGACGGGCGATCAGCAAATAGACCTTGTCACCGCCCTTGAGATCGCCGTGGAAAGTGGTTGCAAGCCCCCCTTGGATCCACTCGATCGCTGACGAGCCCTCCCTGCCCCACGCGGTTTGCGTTGCCGCTTCGTCCAGTGCCGTGCAGAGGCAGTAGCTTGCGCCGATCATGTGATCGCGACGGATGTTTGCCTGCTCGCACAACTTCTCGAATATGCGCACCTCCTGTTCAAGTAACGACTTCAACCGGGCAATGGCTTGGTTCGACGTCAACGTATCGGGCATGTCCGCCTGAGCGCGGAGCAAAACACGGGACGCCTCCAGCACCGGATTCCGTGCCACGCGAACCGCAGCCAACCGCTGGTCAAACGGCTCCGACGGGCGCTCTTCTGGAACCGCTTTTGCGAAAGTATCTCCATCGCTGAAAGCGGTCGGGACGCTGGCCGACGATGCTCCACCTTTTTCTTCGACGGCAGACGGTTCCTTAGCCTCGTCAGCTGGAAAATTCATTGTCGCCATGGGTTAGCCTCCAGCGTCCGTTGCGACACTGCCGATCAGCGTACAACCGCATTCCGTGCGATGACCGTGCATCGCCACGCGTCGGTTGCCGATCGTGAACGTCGGATGTGCGTCGACGATCCGGTTGACCCCGTGCGGACGACCGTCCGGATATTTTTCGGGGCAATCGACCAAGTCATCCAGCCGGGCGATCTGCCGACCGCCGATGGTGTGCGTTTCCGAGCCGCTGATGACTCGACCCCCGTGCGAGGTCGTATCGCCGACCACGATGATTTTCAGCGCCATGTTTATTTTCCGAGTCAATGACCTGTCAAGATTGCGCGCGCAATCCAGCTTCACTTCCGCGCTTGAGTTCGCGCCATACCCATCCGGGTATCTGATCCACCATCGCGTCGAATCCCTCGCCAGTTCGACGACGAGCCGTCAGTGCGTCGCGAATGTACCGGTGCCGATCAAAACCTGCTCCGTAGCGGTACGAGTAGTTGCAATAGGCCAACCGGTCGCCGGGTTCGGTGAATCCCCATTCCAGTGCCCGTCGGTACCGGGGCTCGAACTCGATGAAGCGGCTCCTGTAGGGCAGGCTTTCATCGATGTGTCCCAGGTCGATCAGCGATGCGATGAGTTCATCTGGCTCGGTATGCGCCATCAGCTTGTCGACATCCGTCTGGTCAAGCTCGATCATCACGGATCGGGAAATTCGCCCCACGTCGAGCGAATCATTCTCGACCGTCTGCCACTGCGCGTGACGCCCGCGATATTTGATCCGCTCGATCGGGGCCAGGAACACATCGGTGATCTGTTTACCCCACATATCGAGCACCGCACCGGTATTGCGAGGATCGAAGAACCGGACCATCGCGGCCATACCGTCTCCGATCCCTGCAAACAGGAACGCGCGGAAATGCGTGGCGAGCTCATGCAATCCGACACGGCTCCAGACAAGCGTGAGACATGGCGAGTGAAGGTCAATTCGATCCAGCTCGCTCACCCACGTTGCGGCCGGATCATCAATACGGGCAAGAAATAGGGAAGCCGGCCCGAGTTGCTCCTCAGGCAGCCCCTCGAAGAGCGAAACGAACTGCGTGCCGGACTGCTCGAGCAAAGGCAAGATCCTTGCCGGGTTGGCGGCACCGTCGACCAGACCGAATGATTGCGCGCGCTGTTGCATATGGATGAATCCCTCCCCTGCCTCTATGCCCATGCGGCCTTGCTGGTGTTCCCGGCAACCAGCAGTTCGGATTCAGGAGTCAGCCCCAAATAAGCTATCCGCTTCTTGCCGCCCTCGAAGATCACGCGGGGCCAGCCATAGCCACCCGGCGCGTATTCGTGAAACCAGGGCACGCGGAACCAGATGCGGCTGTCGTGGACATAGTCGTCGAGCAGGTGGATGCTCTCCTTCTGGAGCCGGTTGGCTGCTTCCATCGACGCATACATTTTCAGGAACTTGACGACGCCGCGCGCGGGCGCCGCCACGATGTCATTTGACGGGCTGAATACGCTGAAAATCGTGCTCCATGTCGATGCAAGCAGAATTCCGCTCTCGGCAAGCCTGACCTCGGGGGCATCACTGCCAGGCTGCTCGTGCTTCACCGAAAGTGTCGTTGTCGTCGTACCCGTGTCTGGGTATTGCCGGAGCGCCGAGTCCATGCGTACGGTCACGGTTACCTTCCACTTCGATTCGCGATCCTCAGGATGCAAATAGCCCAGCAGCAAGCGCATCTCCTCTGCGCCCTGGCGCAAATCGGTCTGCTCGTTGGTTGTAATGTCACATGCACCTTCGCCGGGACGCGCCGGCGCGGCATCCTCGGTGCCTGGGTGAGCCACCTCGCCACACAGTGCCTCCGTGCGACGGTCGATCTCACGATTCGTCGCCTTGATCTGCGCGTCCAGCTCCATGATCCTGGGCATGTTGGCCGGATAGCGGTGGTTACCCGTTTCTTGGGACTTATGCGCCTCCAACCGCGCTCGCTTAGCCTTGAGCATCTTCAGTTGCGGATCCGTCTTCTTTGCTTTCTCGAGTGCCTCGTCGACTTTGTAGGGTGTCATGCCGTCTTCCCTCGCCTTGAGGAAGAATTCCTGACTGGCCACGTATTCGGGTGTGTCCGGCTGAGCACGTAGTGTCCGCCATGCCAGCAGTTCGGCCATGCCATGCTTGATCGCGTCCTCCATCCGCCCGATCGGCCCGGCGGTTTTTAGCCAGGCGTTGAACGCGGCGATCGTCTCGGGGAACAACGCGAAATCGGCACTCAAGTCCTCCCTGGATTGAATCTCGTCACCCTTCATCATCGGCACGCCGTAATTCAGCGTGTGGATGTACATATCGTGCAGCGAGATCTGGCTCAGCTTGCCGCCGTCGCCCTTGTCGGGATCACGGCCCTTGCCCTGTTCGTTCGGCACATAGCCCCCGCCGACATCCGAATGCACACCGGGATAGGCAATTTCGTGGCGGATACCGAGTGGATAGGCTCCCCCTACCTCGCGGATTGAATCAACCGGGAAGCTCATGCGCTGCTCGTGAATCGAGAACGCATGAACGCAGTAGCGAACCGAATCGGGAATGCGCATCGCGCCGTTGTTGGCAAAGGCGAAGTGTCCGTCGAACGACCCGATGTCGACGGTCGCGCGGGTAAAATCAGGCGGACCCACGGACGCGACGGTATCGAACAATCCCAGGAAGTTCACCTGGTACGGTAGCGCATACTTGCCGGTGAACTGCCGCGCGAGATTCCCGGCTGGCGCCCACTGGTTCACTAGCTTGTGGACGAAGGCGCGCGCGCCAGCGGCACCGCGGGAAAAACCGATCACGTTGATCCAGATCTTGCGAATCGTGCCGGGCGGATGCTGGGCATCTACCGCCAGCTTGTGAGTCACGCTCAGCGTCTGGATCGGTTCGTCGAATCCGCTCATGTCGCCGTTGGCAGCGGCATCACATATTCTTTCTGCCTTCGCTGGCGAGATCAAGGCCAGCGACTTGTCCGGTGCGATCGCCCGGTAAACCGCATTCAGCACACGGACATAGCCCAGGACGCAGCGCGCGTTGAATCCCTTGGCCATCGCCTTGCCCATCTGCAGGTAGGTCCCTTCGCCGATCTCGGGCAGCGGCGTGCCGACGCCGGGAATGTAGAACTTGAAAATGCCGCGGTCCGGGTCATGAAGTGCGGCACGGAACAGCCGCGCGACATTGGTATGGCTACGACTGAGCGAGTCGCGCAGCGGGTTATCCGCCGCGTCATTATTGTTCGTGCCGTCGAAGAAGAGGCTGATCTGCAGCGTTTGCTGACACGACCGCGTTTCGTCATGCATCCGCAGGGCGCCCTGCTCGTACGCGTCTTCGCTTTGCGAGCGCGGCAACCGGCCACCCTCCGGCATTGCGTCAGGCCATCGAATCGTCACTGCATTCCCCCCTTCTCAATCGTGAGCCGGCGGATAACGCCGGTTCCACTCTTCGTCAATCACGCCCTGGGCAATATACGGATCGTTGTCGGCTGGACGATTGTTCGGATTGTTCCCGCCGTCCCGATTGCCGTCGGTGATCATCACGCGCACCCGGTCGCCCGGCAGAAAGATGCCCCATGCATGATTGGCATTGGCACCGTCGTACGGCGCAATCCTCACGTTCTCGGCCTTGTACCAGTAGCCCCATTTCTTTCCGTCCGGTCTCTTCTTTTCCACCAGCCAGCGCACCGTCAGCGTCAGATCCGCTTGCCATTCAAGCGGATAGCGCATGCAGCACATTCCTCCACCTTCGGACGGACGGCCATTTGCCTTGATCGGTAGCACGTTCGAACCGCCGCCACCGATCCCGCTCCCGGACGGCCCGATCATCGAAAACGTGTGGATGTACCACGGCGAATAGTTCAGAGCGAAAACATCCATGCCGCCTCCAACCTTCACCGGGCGAGACACGTCTTCCGGCACGGTTGCATTCGGTTGCCCGCCCGCGCACGCCATCAGCGACAAACACAGCGCCGCCAGCAAGCCTGTTCCCACCCCACGCCATCGAATCGTCACTGCATGCCTCCTCTTCTGTACTTCCGGTTCCATTCCTCGTCGATCACGCCCTGTGCGATATACGGATCGTCATCTGCCGGGCGAATGTTCGGATTGTTTCCGCCATCCCGATTGCCGTCGGTGATCATCACGCGCACCCGGTCGCCCGGCAGAAAGATGCCCCATGCATGATTGGCATTGGCACCGTCGTACGGCGCAATCCTCACGTTCTCGGCCTTGTACCAGTAGCCCGGTGTTTTCCCGTCCTGTTTCTTGTCCACCAGCCAGCGCACCGTCAGCGTCTGGTCCGCTTGCCATTCAAGCGGATAGCGCATGCAGCACATTCCTCCGCCTTCGGACGGACGGCCATTTGCCTTGATCGGTAGCACGTTCGAACCGCCGCCACCGATCCCGCTCCCGGACGGCCCGATCATCGAAAACGTGTGGATGTACCACGGCGAATAGTTCAGAGCGAAAACATCCATGCCGCCTCCAACCTTCACCGGGCGAGACACGTCTTCCGGCACGGTTGCATTCGGTTGCCCGCCCGCGCACGCCATCAGCGACAAACACAGCGCCGCCAGCAAGCCTGTTCCCACCCCACGCCATCGAATCGTCACTGCATTCCCCCCTTCTCAATCGTGAGCCGGCGGATAACGCCGGTTCCACTCTTCGTCAATCACGCCCTGTGCGATATACGGATCGTTGTCGGCTGGACGGTTGTTCGGATTGTTCCCGCCGTCCCGATTGCCGTCGGTGATCATCACGCGCACCCGATCTCCCGGCAAAAAGATTGCCCACGCATCACCGGTATTGCCACTGCTGTATGGCGCAATCCTCACGTTCTCCGCTTTGTACCAATAGCCCCACTTCTTTCCGTCCGGTCTCTTCTTTTCCACCAGCCAGCGCACCGTCAGCGTCAGATCCACTTGCCACTCGGTGGGCAGGCTCGTGCAGCACTTTCCTCCACCTTCGGACGGACGGCCACTCGCCTTGATCGGTAGCACATTCGAACCACCGCCACCGATGCCACTTCCGCGCGGACCAACTATTGAGAATGTGTGGATATACCAATCCGTGTAGTTCAATGCTTTGGTATCCCCCGACAGCAGTGGCACCCGTTTCGGTACCTCGACTGCCATCGCCGGCCCTGCCGGTTGGCCACCGGCACACGCACCCAATGACAGGCAAAACACCGGCAGCATCCTCTTCAGGAAAACTCCCAACTGTGAGAAACAAGCGCTATTGATCATGCTATCGATCCGCAGGTTGAGGCTATTGCCGCGGAACCAGCGCCGAACCACCTCTAGCAGCTTTGAGAAGACATTCGATGCAGATACTCTTCGGCGTAAGGCTGACCGGCGCGTCTTTCGGTCCCGGTAGCGAGTGGGTAGATGCGAACGCAACGAATTTGCCCGGCGTAAATATCTGCGCGCCACTGTCGTCAAGCACCATGCGGGTCTTGCCGCCTTGCAGCTCCAGCTTTTCAACGCCCGTGATCTGGATGACTTTCGTCAGTAACTGGATGGACTTCGCGGACTCCAGCTTGATCGAACTGGTCAACGCGTGAAGAACGATGTCACCCAGCGCGGCCGAAATCCTGATAGCCGCCTGTTGGGCAAACAGACTGATCGTGTCGCGCACGCTCGCAAAGAAACTTCGGCCGCTCGCGACGCCGACATGCCCCTCGCTCGTTAACGCGACCTGTTGCGCGGCCACATGCACCGTAGCTGGCGTCGTGATTTCAACACCCGCCTTACCATCGATCATCAGATGGGGCTCGGAAAATTCGGGGAACGGATTTTCGCCGCGCGCGACACCGCGAATCTGGTCGTTCTGCGCTTCAATCGTCTTCGCGAGGTCCGACTGGTGCCCGTCGGTCTCCTGGGCTTGAGCTTCCTGGGCGGCCTGGCTCATCGCGACATGCAGGCTCTGTGCAACTTCGAGCCGACGGATCGCTTCCGACATGGCTTTGGTATGGCCCTGCGCATTAGGGCGGCCTTGCGTCGTGAGCAACATGCCCGTCGCCGCGCGGAAGACGCCGTCCCCATCGGTACGCAATTCGACGCCCCGACCGCGCTCATCCTGCCGACCAGCGTTACCCGCGATACGCGTGATGTAACCCAAATTCAACTGCGAGCTACCTTCATCACTCGACAGGTGCGCCTGAATCTTTCCGTTCGTATCGTCGAAAGCCAGCGTATTTGCTCGCCGAGCGCCGATCTCTTTGCTGCGAAAACCGGCAAGCGTCTGGTTCTCCGGCAAAGCAAACGGCGGCTTGTTGAACGCATTCACCGCGCTGCCGACGATGATCGGCAAGTCCGGATCGCCATTCGCGAATGCAACCTCAACCTCATGGCCCCGGCGCGGCAGGAAGATCCCGCCGAACTGATCGCCATGCCATGCGCCGGCCACGCGCACCCAACAACTCGAACGTTCGTCGTTGTTGCCGAGCCGATCCCACAGAAACTGCAACTTCACCCGACCGTACGCGTCCGTCCAGATTTCCTGATTTTCCGGACACGTCACAACGGCATATTCGACGCCGGTAATACGCGGTTTCTCGATCGTGCGTAGCAGTCGGAACGGCTCGTAGGTCGGCTGCAACACGAAGTCCGCTTCGCAGTGGTATCTCTGACCGGAACCCGATGCCTCGCCGACCTCTTCGATCGTCAGCCTCGCGGCGATAACCGCGTACTCGCAGTTCGCGGCACTCTGCGGGTAGTGCGAAAGCACGAAGGTCCGGCCAGTGACCAGCCCGCGCAGGTTGCCCTTACCGGAAGCCCTGAGCCCCTGACAGCGCCACGCCTCCATCTGCACGAGCGTCAGGTATTCCGCTTCGGTCCGCGGTTCGTTTGGCGCGCCTGACAAGCCGCCCGTACCGGCCTGCGGCTGTGTGTAATCGCCCCACGTGTAATGCTCTTGATTGGCGAGCCCCGTATTGCGCGGGTCTTCTCGCGCAACCGTCAGGTCTGCGCGCGGCCGGGTGTAGTCGTAGTCGACACTGGTCACCGCACCAGTCGTCAGCGCATTCGAGACCGACAGCGCATGAATATGTTCCTCGTCAATACGCCGGCTATCGGGAGCCTCGTAGCGGATCGTCGAATAGGCATCGCCATGCGGCTTGAGCGCCGCTATCGCATCGCAAAGCACCAGACGGTGCTTCTCGTCGTCGTGCTCGAAGAAGTAGAAGATGCCCCACTCTTCCCACAGGCGTTGCAGGAACGTCCAATCGCTTTCGTGGTGCTGGCGCTGGATATCCCGCTTGGGCCAGGTCTTGTTCGGACGCGGCGGCGTCAGTCGTTTGTCGACAGGGAACAGGTAGGCCGAGAGCACCGCGTCGGTGATCTCGATCACGGACATATCCTGGAAGATGCGGCAATTGCAGTTCTTCGTCGCCAGCCAGAGCCACGGTCGAAGCGTGACCGCGTATACGATCGAGCGCCCGTCTTCTCGCAGGATGGATGCGTTGGTGACGATGCCGGTGATCTCGCGCGTGCCTGCGCCGATGTTCGCCATTCCGGCGTTGCCGGCAAGGCCGCGAATGAAATGCCCAACACCTTCGAGCTGAATCAAAACGGTCAGTTCGGTGCCGATCAGCTTGTCGAGATCGATATTCGCGGCAATGCTATGCGAGAACCCGAGTTCGTCCGGGGTTTTCAGCTCGAGCGTGTACTCGAACAACTCGCCAAGCGTTTCGCCTCCCGTAAGCTTCACCGGCGTGAGGATCGGACGATCACCATACACCGGCAGGGCCGCGCCGGAAACCGACAACGTCCGTGGTGCGTCAAACAGAGCCATCCCGGCACCTCCATTGAATCAATCGATTCATCGACGATCTCCGACTATGCGGCCTCTTTCTTGCCACTTGCGCTCATTCCCGGACGGCCAAAAACTACGGCCGCGCCTATCAGTCCCATCCGAGAACTGTTCAATCACCGATTTTCATCGCATCCCTTTCGGCACCATCGAGCTCGCGCAATCAATCATGGCCTTTCCCAATCTTTTAACATCCGGCGATTCGTCGTTCTCGAGCGAATGTCCCACCTGCGACATTGCCGTATAGCTTCCTCGATGAGCTGCTAGAAGAGTGGCAGGCGATATATATCCCGACGGCCCGCCCCTAATACCGGTCGCATCCAAGGCGTTCGAGAACTCGAAATAGATCGGACCTACCTGATGAGACACCAGCCATTCCTTCAATTGCAGCAGTCGATAAGACAGCACAAGGCTGTCGTTATGACGGATAAAATCCCTATAATATGCATACACGAACCATCGGGCTTGCCAGTTGCCTTTCTTGGCCGCCAGCATCACACTGTCCCATGTAGCGTCGCTCACCTTGCCTTTGCCGAACTCGGTCATGAACCTCCGCACGGCGGCCTCGTCCGGAACCGCGCCAAATTCCGCCGGTGTTTCGCAACGAAAACTCGCGAAAGGATCACCTGATTCTATGAATGCAGTGACATCCTTTGAGATTTGGTCCGTCAGTTTCTCCAAGCGGTCGCGCACGTCGCCCCGCCGCCATTCTTTCGGCAGCGGCCCAAGCCATGCCAATGGATCATCATTCTTGTCAGCCGCTTCTTTATAAGCACTCAGCAGCGCCTGTTCTATTCGCTTCCTTTTATACTCCTCAATTTTTGCCTTTTCCTCACTCTTCTTGTGCGACTTCAGATCGTAAAATCCATCAATGTTTCTCGCATCAGTCATCTTGATACAATTCTGAAATTCACCTGCCCAGCATCGCGACTCTACGTAGTATTCCCAACGGCGATTGACAGTTTCGAGCGCATACTTCTTGACATTAGATTCTGAAATAACGCGAGCATCACCATTTTCGTCGGCAATCCCGGCAATCAGAACCCGTCCATCGAGCGTCACCCATTGATAAGGTTCGCTTGCCAATGGCACCACGCAATCTGCATCCTGGCAGAGCTTGATCGTCGATTCCGACGCCGCTAGCGTTCCCTCTGCGAGAATCGCAAATAACAACGTTGTAATACTTATTTTCAATAAACAAATTTTGCGCATTTATAAAACATCTCCCCACAGGACACTGGCGGCGCTTACGCGCGCACACCCCACAACTCCAACCTCAACGACGGGAACTCCCCTGCCACGTGCAACGCGAAGCCACCATGCCGCACGACTTCCTCCCAAAGCGGCCCGCCTTGCGTCAGTTCGTAATAGATATATCCCGCATTGAACGGAATTTGCCGCGGCGGCACCGGCAGCGCCTGCAAACCGATGCCCGGCAAGTGACTGCGCACAAGGCTCGGCAATTTTTCCGACGGCCCCGCCTTCGCCTGCGCCAGAAACTGCTGCTTCAACACGTCCGGCGGCATCGCCGCATGAACGGCCAGCACCAGCGCGGTAAAGCCCTGCATGTCGACCGGATCGACCACCGCGTTGCGCATCCCGTGCCCACGATCTTCGAATGCAATGCTCTGCGCGCTACGCACCAGCACGGCGTTCAACAACCGATGCGTATCATCGACAACCGGTTTCAGACACAGATGCGGCGTCGTGTGCTGATACGGCGGATGCGTGTCGAGCGGCCGACGCGTCTCCGTGCGCAGATGCGTCGACAGTTCGCCCGCCATGCTGATCAACAACGCATAGACATCGGCCGGCGACACGGCCGGCACCCGCAGCATGTGCTGCAGCAGCGGTTCGTAGCGGTTCAAGATCTGCAACAGCAGATAGTCCGTAACCGTCGCCGCGCTCGCCGTCGTCTCGTCGGTGCCGGCGAGCCGTGCTGCGAGCGCCTTTGCACGCAGGTGCGCGAGATCGTGGATTTTCGTCACCCAGCTCGCGAGCAGGTCGCTGGCGCCGTAACCCGACACAGGCGGCACCAGCGTATCGTCGAGTTCGATGCTGCCGTCCGCACGGATCGTCTTGACACGCGTGAGTGCGAGGCCGATCCACGCATCGCCTAACTCCTTTTCCGGCATCAGGCGCAAGCGCAGATTCGACAGTTGCACGGACTCGGGGGCAAGGCCGATCGAATTCGTGTCGCGCAGTTCCGTATCGAACACCAGGTAGCGCGCCAGAGAATCCGCGCTGTTCTCGAACGTCGTTTCTTCACAGTTCGGCAACCGGACCGGCACCGCGAGATAGATCACCTGATCGAGGTGTTCGGGCCGGATCGTCAGCGGGGGCGGCAGGGGCGTATTGCCCGGCGCATCGAACGGTGTGCCGTCGGCGAATACGCCGGCGGCCGATTTGACGATCACCTTCCCGAGCGCCAGCGACTCCAGGTCGAGCGCATAGCTCGCAAAGCCGAAAAAGAACGGCGACAGCGGAGCCGCACGCATATGCGCGTACTTCTCGAAGTAGCGATCCTGCTGCTGGAACAGTTGTGGACGGAAAAACAGCCCTTCCTGCCAGGCGACCTTTGCATACCAGCTCATACATACCGTCCGGTTTGTTGCACGACGTGTTTCATTTCTTCGCTTCCTCGACCTTGACGGCCTTCGCCTCGAGATCGACAGTCAATTTCAGCTTCGGCGTGAACAAGCGGTACCACGCCTTGTCGGGTGCGGTCGGCATCGTATAAACCGTACGCCATACCGCATTCGGCAAATCGCGATAGGCCGCAATCACGCCGATGGCGGTCGTCGCCGGGTCCGGTCGCCGAACGAGGGTCTTGCGATCGCCGGGACGCAGTTGCAGTTCGTCACGCTTCACGACGTCATCGCCCAATACCGTCTTTTCCTGGGTCTGCAGCGTAAAAAAGTCCGCCGTGCTGAAGGCGTTGTCGTTCTTCAGCTCATAGATGCGAACGACGATCGGCGCTGCACGGCCACGATCGTCCGGGTTGACGTCCGGTCGCGCGCTGACGGTCAGGTCGAGCCGAACCGGCTCCTTGGGCTTCGGTTCGCCGCTCGCACAAGCCGTGAGGATCACGACACTGGCAAGCGTGGTGGCAATCAGGATCGAACGCATGCAGATCTCGTCTTGGAACGCGGCAAAAGGACATTGCGCGTGCGCGGAAACACCCTTGCGCACGCGCAACACCTTGCCGGCTTATGCTTCCTTGTTACCCTTGATGTCGAAGCTGGCCGTCACCGCGCCGCCGCTGCCACCTTGCGCGTTCTGCACGACATACTCCTGCTTCACCTTCGCGAACGACAACGCTACCGTCTCGCGGCTTTTCTCGGCGTCGCTCTTGCTGCCGGACGGCTTCACGCGCGTGACGATCACGTCGCTCATCGTGACCTTCAGGTACTCCAGCGGGTTGCCGCCGGCCTTGCGCATCACGAGCGTCGCCTGGTCGATGTGCTTGCCGGTCAGTGCGTACTTCATCAGGTTCGGGCTCGCGCGATCGATGTTGTGTTCGAACGTCAGGTCCTTGACCGTCGCCTTGCCCGCGCCGCCACCGCTGCCGGCATGCATCGACGATTCCTGGGTGATTTCCCAATCCCAGTTCAGGACTTCGATCTCGTCCTTGTGCTTGTCGTCGAGCGATTCGCCGTTGATACCGTCGATCTTCAGAAAAATGTCCTGTGCCATGCGTAGTACTCCTTGACTTACGTGAGTAGAAACAGGCCGTTCACCACGAGATGAAGCGATTGAATGCCCGGCCTGACGGGGTCGATTACCTTCCGGTTACGCCGCTTCCTTGATCGACGGAAGCTTCGTCACGAGCCGCAGCGAAACCGTCAGCCCTTCGAGCTGGAAGTGCGGACGCAGGAAGAATTTCGCCTGGTAATAGCCGGGGTTGCCCTCGACGTCCTCGACGAGCACTTCGGCGGCGGCGAGCGGCCGGCGCGCCTTGGTGTCCTGCGATGAGTTGGCAGGATCCGCGTCGACGTAGTGCATGACCCATTCGTTCAGCCAGCGCTGCATGTCCTCGCGTTCCTTGAACGCGCCGATCTTGTCGCGCACGATGCACTTCAGGTAGTGCGCAAAGCGCGAGCACGCAAACAGATACGGCAGGCGGGCCGACAGGTTCGCGTTGGCGGTCGCGTCCGGATCGTGATACTCGGCCGGCTTCTGCAACGATTGCGCGCCGATGAAGGTCGCGTGATCGGTGTTCTTGCGATGCACGAGCGGAATGAAGCCGTTCTTCGACAATTCGGCCTCGCGGCGATCCGAGATCGCGATCTCGGTCGGGCATTTCATGTCGATGCCGCCATCGTCGGTCGGGAACGTATGGCACGGCAGGCTTTCGACCGTACCGCCCGACTCGACGCCACGGATCAGCGAGCACCAGCCATACTGCTTGAACGAGCGATTGATGTTGACGCCCATTGCATATGCTGCATTCGCCCAGCCGTAGCGGCTGTGGTCAGAGCCGTTGGTGTCTTCTTCGAAATCGAATTCGTCCACCGGATTGGTCTTCGCCCCATACGGCAGCCGTGCGAGGAAGCGCGGCATCGTCAGGCCGACATAACGGGCGTCCTCGGTATTACGCAACGAATTCCACGCCGCATATTCGAGGTTCTGCGTGAAAATCTTCGTCAGATCGCGCGGGTTCGCAAGCTCCTGCCACGATTCCATCTGGAGCACCGACGGACCAGCCCCGGTGATGAACGGCGTGTGGGATGCCGCGGCGACCTTCGCAATCGAACCGAGCAGATCGACGTCGGGTGGCGTATGGTCAAAGTAGTAGTCGGCCACCATGCAGCCATACGGCTCCCCGCCGAGCTGGCCGTACTCCTGCTCATAGATCTGCTTGAAGAGCGGGCTTTGATCCCACGCCAGCCCCTTGTAGCGACGCATCGTGCGGTGCAGCTCGGTCTTCGACACGTCCAGGACACGGATCTTGAGATGCTCGTCGGTTTCCGTATTCGATACGAGGTGGTTCAAGCCGCGCCATGCCGATTCGAGCGCCTGGTAATCATCGTGGTGCAGGATCAGGTTGATCTGCTCGGAAAGCTTGTGGTCGATTCGCGCAATGATCGCCGCGATGCTCTTGTACGCGTCGTCGCTGATGGTCGCGGTCTGTGCAAGCGCCTGTTCGGCGAGCGTCTGGACCGCGGATTCGACGGCCTCGCGTGCCTGGTCGGTCTTCGGACGGAATTCCTTTTCCAGCAGTTGCGCGAAGTCGGATTCAGTGGCCGTCTGCACTTGCGCGGCCTGTGCGTGTTGTTTCGCCATGGTGGTCATCCTCGATCGGTTCGTCGGTCAGTTGGCTTCGTTCTGGTCGAGGGCGCGCGCTTCGTGATGCTCGGGCTTCGGCGCAGCGGCCAGCGATTTCAGGAGCGTCGGATCCTGCAGCAACTGCGTGACGAGCGCTTCGGCGCCCGACTTGCCGTCCATGTACGTCTGCAGGTTGGCAAGCTGCGTGCGGGCCTCGAGCAACTGGCGCAGCGGCTCGACCTTGCGCGCGATGGCGGCCGGGGAAAAGTCCTCCATGCTCTCGAAGGTCATGTCGACCATCATCTGGCCTTCGCCCGTCAGCGTATTCGGCACGGCAAACGCGACGCGCGGTCGAATCGCCTTCATCCGCTCGTCGAAATTATCGATGTCGATTTCGAGGAAGCGCCGATCGGATACCGCCGGAAGCGGCTCGACCGGATGCTTGCCCGACAAGTCGGCCAGCACGCCCATGACGAAAGGCAGCTCGACTTTCTTCTCCGAACCGTAAACCTCGACGTCGTACTCGATCTGCACGCGCGGCGCACGATTGCGCGCGATGAATTTCTGCGAACTGCTGGAAGCGGACATGGACAGGTTCTCCTGAACAGTGGGAAGTGGACGGCGCTTAGCGAAGCGATTCGTCCAGGCGAGAAGGCATTGCATCGAAGGTCAGCGCCCGCACGGGGTCGGCGGCCGAGTCGGCGACACCGATCGCAATGCGCGCGAGCGCGCCTTTCGACGCGAAGGTATCGAGCCACAGCGCCGACAGGCGTGGCAGGATGTGTTGTTCGATGAAACCGATAAGAACGCGCGCACCGGTTTCCTGAACGAGACAGCGACCGACGATGTAGCCGACCACCGCATCGTCGAACGTCAGTGCGATATCGTGCGTGTCGGCCATGCGTTTCACGACGCGCTCCAGGTGCAAGCGAACGATGCGCGCGAGCGCGTCGTCCGCCAGCGGCCGATACGGCACCACCGTCACGCGGCCGACGAAAGCCGCCGGGAAAGTTTTCAGCAGCTCGGGAGCAAGCGCCTCGCGCAAGCCGCCGAGGTCCGGCGCGAGCGCGGGATCGGCACTCAGGGTCGCGCTCAGGTCCGCGCCGACATTGCTGGTCAGCAGGATCGTCGTGTTGCGGAAATCGATATGGCGGCCATCACCGTCTTCCATGTAGCCCTTGTCGAACACCTGGAAGAACATTTCGTGGACGTCGCCGTGGGCCTTTTCGACCTCGTCGAGCAGGACGACCGAATACGGGCGGCGGCGCACCGCTTCGGTCAGCACGCCACCTTCGCCATATCCGACGTAGCCGGGCGGCGCCCCTTTCAGCCCCGAGACGGTGTGCGCTTCCTGATACTCGCTCATGTTGATCGTGATCAGGTTTTGTTCGCCACCGTACAGCGCGTCGGCCAGCGCCAATGCAGTTTCGGTCTTGCCGACGCCCGACGGGCCCGCGAGCAGAAACACGCCAAGCGGCTTTTTCGGATCGGTCAGGCCGGCCCGTGCGGTCTGCACGCGTTCGCCGATCAGGCGCAGCGCGTCCGTCTGGCCGACCACGCGCGCCTCCAGCGTTTCGGACAAGCGACGCACCGCCTCGACTTCGTCCGTGACCATGCGCCCGGCAGGGATGCCCGTCCAGTCGGAGACGATTTCCGCGACGATCGCCGCATCGACCTCCGGAAACACGAGCGGCGCATCGCCTTGCAGCGCCAGCAACGCCTGTTCGAGCTCGCGAAGCCGATCAACCGACACCGGCGCGTGCGCCGTATCGCCGCTCATCGTTTCACGTGCCGCAAGCAATGCCTGCGCGGCCGCCATCTGTTCACGCCAGCGCACCTCGACCGATGCCTCGTCCGCTGCAAGCGCCGCGATGCGTTCGTGCACACTGTCGAGTGTCTTGTCCACGCCTAGTCCGATACGGGCCTCCTGCGCGAGTAGCGCCTCTTCCGCGCGAGCCGCCGCAAGCCGTTGACGCACGTCGTCGAGTTGTCGCGGCGTGGCATGCTGAGACAGCGCCACACGTGCGCAGGCGGTATCGAGCAAGCTGATCGCCTTGTCCGGCAACTGGCGCGACGGGATGTAACGGTGAGACAACGTCACTGCACCGCGAATCGCCTCGTCGCGCACCACTACGCCGTGATGTGCGGAAAACGTTTGCACGAGTCCCCGCACCATATCGACAGCAGCGGCTTCGGACGGCTCCGCGACTTGGAGGACCTGAAAGCGTCGCGTCAATGCGGGGTCTTTCTCGATATGCCGTTTGTACTCGGCCCAGGTCGTCGCACCAATCGTGCGGAGCGTGCCGCGCGCGAGCGCCGGCTTCAGGAGGTTGGCGGCGTCACCCGTGCCGGCCTGGCCGCCGGCACCGATCAGCGTATGGATTTCGTCGATGAACAGGATGACCGGCACTGGCGATTTCGCGGCCGCTTCGAGTAACGTCCTCAGGCGCGCTTCGAATTCCCCCTTCATGCTGGCACCCGCCAGCAATGCTCCGACATCGAGGCTCAGCAGACGCACATCCGCAAGCTTCGGCGGCACGTTGCCCGATGCGATCGCACGAGCGAGCCCCTCGACCACGGCCGTCTTGCCGACCCCGGCTTCACCGGTCACCAGCGGATTGTTTTGTCTGCGGCGCAGCAGCACGTCGATCATCGTGCGAATCTCGAGTTCGCGACCGATGACCGGGTCGATCTCGCCGGCACGAGCACGTGCCGTCAGATCCGCGCAGTATTGGTCGAATGTCCCGCCCTTCGGCGCGCCCGGCATCGCGCCGGATGCGTCACCCGGCGTGGCAGGCAGATATTCGCTATGGTCATACGGCCCGTCGTCCGCTTCCGGCGAACCGGCCACCCAGGCTGGCAGCACGTCGTCGAAATCGTCGACCGGAATTTTGCCGAACGCCGGAGAGATCGCGAGCATGACGCGCCGCAGCTCAGGGGCCGACACGAGTGCCGCAATCAGCCATGCGCCGCGCACGCGTCGGTCACCGTATTCGAGGGTTGCGAGCACCCACGCCCGCTCGATCGCCGATTCGATATGCCACGAAAAGTCGTTGATCGAACTTGCGCCGGCCGGCAACGCGGCCAGTGCCCGCGCGAAATCGCGTTCCAGCCCGTCGCGATCGATCGCGGCGTGACGCACGATCCGCTGAAGATCGCCGTCCGGCAGCTGCAGCAACTGATGCAGCCAGTGGACGAGCTCGACGAACGGATTCCCGCGCAGCTTGCAGAAATTCGTCGCCGACTCGATCCCTCGGTAAAGCTGGACCCCGAGCTTACCGAACAGTGCTTGGCGAGAAATGGTCATGTTGATCTTTGTTGTCGGACGCGATGACTCCCGCGCCACGCATGATCTATTAGGACTGCCATACAGATCATCTTCCAGAGGCCCCTCCGGAAGCACCGGTACGTCACCCTCTCTTCAACTCGACTTGATCGGCCAATCAAATCGAAGTCGCATTATCAGCACGAGTTACAACTTCCGTCAATGCATTCGATCTGAAATTTTTCTTGGAAATTCCCCCGATCGCCTTTCGACAAATTACTGCCTCGCCATACGCAAAGCCAGATCAATTTTCGGTTAGAGCCCCAACCAGAGCATTCACGGCCAACGATCGCAAGTCATTGTTATTTTGAGATAAATTTTATTTTTCCAAAGAGCCAAAACTCCTCACCTCATCGATATTTTTATCTCAAAATAATCACACCCATATTGTGACTTTATTTTACATTTCGGACTTCATCTCAAAAAACACTCCACTCATCCACACCAAATAGATTATTTTCATCTCAATAAACAATCTGCCGAAACTCGTGGTTAAAATGCGGGCTTCTCATCATTGGACAGCCAGATGCGTTCCCCTCGCCTGCCATGGTGTCGTCAATCGGACGTGTCGCACGCGAGGCTCGCGCGTGGTAAAGATCATGCGCGGCCCAGCCACACTGCTGCTGCCCAACCGGCGGTTCCAGCAAGCGAATCATCCACGTCGCCCTGTGCCGACGAACTGCTCGGCCAACTCGGCATCGACGGCATGGAACGCGTCGCGCGACATTCAGCTCCTTCGTCCCGAGCTTCCGTTGACACGCCCGACACCACCGACGTGCTGATCGATACATTGCACGCCCAGTATTGGCGTGCGCTGGCCGATCCCCACGCATCCGCTACCGCTGAATGGGCGTCAATCGCAGCGACGGCGGAGCCGGCAACGCGCACGACCGTGCTTGATTCGCCGGAGTGTCCGGATGCGAGTCGCGATCACGATTCAATCGAAGCGTTGCTGTTTGGTGACCGCACGCTCGAGGACGTATTCGAGCGACTGGACGAGCACACTGATCCGTTGTCGGACGATGAACCCGTTCCCGAGATTCTGCATCTGTTCGCGCCGCCCGATTTTCGAGCGACGGCCGCCCAACATCCCCCCGCGCTAACCCGGCGCGAGCACCACACGTTGACTATCGACAGCCCGCTGTCCGCGCCCGTGCGAAAGGACGAAGATTGACCCGGCTTACCACTTCCCACCCGCCCACTCTCGTTCGTCTGGATGATGCCTCCTTCAGCGAACAGATCGAACGAATCTCCGCACGCGTGCGCGCGCAGCCGGCCATCGCGTCTCATCGATGGGCGCTGTTCCAGCTGCTGTGCGTCGTGGGCGAATGGGCGCGGGCAATCCAGCAACTACAGACATGGGCCATGCTCGAACCCGGCCAAACGGCAACCGCACAGGTCTATCGCGATCTGATCCGCGCCGAATGCCAGCGCAAGCAAGTGGTCGACGGGTGTGAGCGTCCGGGCTTCGTATTCGAGCAGCCTACGTGGATCGACGGATTGCTGAATGCACTGCACCTGGCCGCGGCGGGACGAATCGACGTAGCCGACGCCGCGCGCGAAGCGGCCTTCGACGCTGCTCTCACCGTCCCGGCGCGCATCCCGCAGGGTGCGATAGCCTGGATCGTCGATAGCGACTCCCGCTTCGGTCCCGTCTGCGAAATCATCGTGGCCGGGCACTATCGCTGGATTCCGTTCGCCGATCTGGCGTCATGGCGCGTGCCGCCTCCGACGAAGGTCGTCGATCTGGTTTGGGCGCCCTGCACGTTCACGCTTGGCGACGGCGCCATCATGCACGGTTTCATGCCGGCTCGATATCCGGGTTCGGAAGCCGGTATCGATGCCGCTCGCATCGGACGCGAAACGTTCTGGCAAGAGCACGGCCGAACCGGCGTCATGGCACTTGGACAAAAGACCTGGTCAACGGATCAGGGCGACTTCGGGCTGTTCGAACTGGCAACCGCGGAGTTCGGCGCGGGTATCGAGAACAGCGCCACGACCGAAGAGCCGACCGATGAGTGAGCGCAGGAAAGTGCCGCGGGCCGCGGACTCGCTCGCCGTCCGCGCGCCACGGCGCGCCAATACGCATTTGATGCCGACCTTGCTTGACCGGCTGCGTGACGATGCACCGCATCGAAGCACGGAGGCGCCGGAAGAATACACGGTCACCCGTAAACAGATGCGCGACATCGTGCAGCGCGATCTCGCCTACCTGCTCAACACAACCAGCATCGAGGATCAGATCGATCGGAGCCGCCACCCGCAAGTCGCTGCGTCGACCGTGAACTTCGGCGTGCCCCCCCTTGCGGGCGCCTTTATCGCATCACGTCACTGGAACGACGTCGAGCAGACGATCCGGCGGGCCATTGCCGATTTCGAACCGCGGCTGATTCCGGCATCCCTGGTGGTGTCCCCACGTCCCGGCAGCGGCGATGCCGGCGAGCATCACAACGTCCTCGCGTTCGAAGTTCGCGGCCTGATTCACATGGATCCGTACCCGCTCGAGTTCATGGTGCAGAGCTCGCTGGATCTCGAAACCAGCGAGATTCGCATCACCGGCATGCGCACGAGTTAAGCGCGGCACGCCACAACGATAACGAGATCATTCCGATGGACCCGCGACTGCTCGACTACTACAATCAGGAACTTCTCTACATGCGGGAGCTCGCGGCCGAATTCGCGCATGCACACCCGAAGATCGCCCGCCGGCTCGGCATGCAGGCGGGCGAAGTGGCGGATCCCTACGTCGAGCGGCTGATCGAATCGTTCAGCTTCATGGCAGCTCGCATGCAGCTCAAGCTCGACGCGGAATTCCCGCGCTTTACCGAACGGTTGCTCGAAGTCGTTTACCCGAACTACGTCGCGCCCACGCCGTCGATTGCGGTCGCACGCCTTCATCCCGGGGAGGCGGAAGGCAGCCTCGCGAACGGATATCGAATTGCGCGCGGCACCGCGTTTACTGCCCGCATTCCCGATGGCGAAAGAACCGCGTGCCAATTCACGAGCGGTCAGGACGTGATGCTGTGGCCGCTGACGATCACCGAGGCCCGCTTGACGGGTGTTCCGCCGGACATCGCCGGCCTGGAGCGCTACGCGCCGCCCGATACGCAGGTGCGGGGCGCACTGCGGCTACGGCTGGCGACGACCGGTGACGTCCGAATCTCCGACCTGAAGGGGCTTGATCGACTTCCGGTCTACCTTGCCGGTGACGAGCAGGTTGCATCGCACCTGTTCGAGCTGCTGCATGTGGGCGCCGTCGCGTCCGTGATCGGCACGCCTGGCGAGTTCGGCGTCCCGGGGCGCCCGCTCGCAGCCGTGACGCGTGACGCAGTGGAACACGAAGGGCTGCGCACCGACCAGAATCTGCTGCCGCTCACATGGACGAAGTTCCATGGCCATAACCTGCTGCACGAGTATTTCGCATGCCCGGCCCGGTTCTGGTTTTTTGCGCTGACCGGGCTGTCGGAAGGGTTTTCGACGGTACACGGCCGGGAAGTCGAGGTCGTCGTGCTGCTCGACCGCTCGCCGGCTCAACTGGCAAACCTCGTCGACGCCTCGCGCTTCGCGCTGTTCTGCACACCCGTCATCAACCTCTTCAGCAAACATACCGACCGGATCGAGATCACGCCGCGAGAAACCGAGTTTCATCTGGTACCGACGCGGCTCGCACCGCTCGACTACGAGGTGTTTTCGGTCGAGGCCGTGTATGGCCGCGTGGCCGCGACATCCGACGAACTCACGTTCCGCCCGCTGTACCAAACGCTGAACAATGACGAAGGCAATCACGGCCGCTACTTTTCGGCAAGACGCGAGCGGCGTCTCATGTCCGATTCCGCTCGTCGCTACGGTACACGTACGCCGTACATCGGCACGGAAGTGTTTCTCTCTCTCGTCGACCAGAACGAAGCGCCTTATCACGAAAACATCCGCTATCTGTCGGTCGATGCGCTGCTGACAAACCGCGATCTCGCTACGCTTGTGCCGCGCAACGGTATCGACGACCTGGACACGGCAGAATCCGCGCCAGTCGAGAGCATCGGTCTCCTCCGCCCGCCGAGCCCGCCGCTGCCGCCCTATGCCGAGCGGGAAATGGCATGGCGTCTGATCCGCCAGCTCAACTTCAATTATCTGCCGCTCGACGATTTCGACCACCGTGAAGGAGGTCAAGGGCTGCGTGATCTGCTGCGCCTGTACGTCGCGGAGGGCAACTCGGGACAAGGCCGGCAAGTCGAAAGCCTCGTCGGCGTAAAGACGCGTCCGGTGACGCGCAAGCTGCTGCAGAGCGGCCCGATGACATTCGGGCGTGGCATCGAATGCACACTGACAGTCGACGAGACCGACTTCTCGGGGATAAGCCCCTATCTGTTCGGCGTGGTCGTCGAGCATTGGCTTGCGCGGCACGTGTCAATCAACAGCTTTACGCAGACCGAACTTCATTCGATGCAGCGGGGCCGCATCGCACGCTGGCCCGTACGCACCGGCACGCGCGGAGCGCTGTGATGAAACGCGCCACACTGCCCGCACTGCTGCGCGACAGCACGCTGTCGCGCGAACAACTCGAATCCTTGCACGCCGAGCCATGGCGGTTCGGGTTTTTGTCGCTATTGCGACGCATCGGCGCGAACCCCGAGATCGATTCGATCGGCACGGCACGCCGGCCTGGTGCGGAGCCTTTCCGGCTTGGTCAGCAACCGAGCCTCGCCTTTGCCCCGCGAGAAGTCGCCAGCGCGGAACAAACGGACGGGCGGTTAAAGCTGCGGCTTTTCAGTCTCGGGATGCTCGGTCCCAATGGCCCGCTACCGATCCACTTCACCGAGATCGCGAAGGATCGTGAGGACAGCCGGCGGGACACGACGACCGTCGATTTTTTCGACATCTTCCATCACCGCTACTTCACACTGTTCTATCGGGCGTGGGCTTCGGCTCAATCGACCGCGGGACTTGATCGAAAGCACGAGGAGCGATTTTCGTTCTACATCGCGAGCCTCGCCGGACTGGACGTCGGAGAAATCACCCAGCGTGCGCTCCCCTCGCACGCGTGCCTCGCCGCTTCGGCGCATCTCATCCGCGAATCGCGCAATCCTGATGGTTTGCGCGCGACGCTTGAACGCTACTTTGGCGTACCGGTTGCGATTGAGGAGAACGTATTCCACTGGATCGCAATCGATCCGGGTGATTGCGGCCGCATGGGCCGCCCGGGCACCGCCGCGACGATGGGACACGGCGCGATACTGGGACGCGTCGCACCGGACCGTCAGCATCGCTTTCGAATCATCATCGGCCCGCTCGATCTCGACGCTTATCTGCGCTTCACACCTCAGGGCGAGGATCTGCCACGGCTTGTCGAATGGGTGCGGACGTTCGTCGGCTATGAACTGGAATGGGAACTCGAGTTGCGTATCAAGCCCGAGAGTGCACCGCCGGCAGTGATGGGCGGTCCACAACGCATGGGCTGGTCCGGATGGCTCGGCCGCCCGGACCAGCGCAACCCCGTTACCGGCATGCGGTTCGAACCCGAACGTTACGCGCGCCATTTCAATCGTCGTCCGACCAGCCCCCTGAACTGACTGACCATGAGCAAGAAACCGCCGGCCACTTCCGCGAAGTCGAGCCGACCAACCGCGATCGATACCACGCACGTCGACTGGCTGGCGCCGGTAAACGAGGACGCGCCGTGCGGCTCGGATCTCGAGTATGACCACGACTTCGTGGTGCTTTTCGCTGAAGCCGCGTCAAGACCGGACGTGCAGTACGGCGCGTTCGTCGGATCACCTGATCCGCTCAACTGGAGTGAACTCGAACGCAACTGCCGCCGGCTGATGCTGCGCACGAAGGATATGCGTGTCGCGGTGCTCTACGCCCGCTGCCGCACGCGCCTCGGCGGTCCGTCAGGGTTGGCCGAAGGAACGGGGCTGCTTGCGGCGTTGCTGGAGGCATTTCCCGATAGCATTCACCCTCAGGCAAGCACGGATGACGATCGCGGCGCGGCGTTGGAAATGCGCATGAATGCGCTGCAGGCATTGGCGGATCCCGACGGCTTGCTGGCCGACGTCCGGGAGATCGTGCTGATGAAGTCAACCGCCACACGCCTGCAGATGCGGGATATCGAGCGTGCTTTTGCCCACCCGCGTTCGGCGGATGCGCTCGCGCCCGATTCGGTCATCCAGCAGTTGCAGGATCTGCGGAGCCGACAGCCGGAAATGATGAGCGCGTTCGACCAGGCGACCTCAAATCTTGCTGCGATCAACCTGTGGGCGGCTACGCATCTCGAGACGTATCTTCCCGACCTTTCGCCGTTGACTCGATTGCTGCGGCTGTCAAATGTCGAAGATGAGAATACCGAAGCGGCTTCAAACGTCGCACGCGCTTTCGAGGACGACATTGAAAGCCCGGATACAGGCAGTGGGCGGCAAGATGGAGCATTTCCGTCAATGCTTGCGAATGGCAAATTCATCGCCGACACACACGCGCCGACCGCCGTCACGTGTATCGAACATATGCCGATGAACCGCCAGGCGGCGCTGACGCTGATCTGTATGGCGCGTCAGTGGTTCGAAGCAAACGAACCAAGCAGCCCTATCCCGGTATTGCTGAAGCGGGCTGAACAGTGCGTTGGCAAACGCTATGTCGAGGTTGTCAACGCGATTCCCGCAGAGCTTCTTGCGCAATGGGATCAGGCGAATGGCCTGGAATAGATTCGGAAGTCGACCGTACGACGACCAGGCGGCGTCTCGCCGGCAAACCTCGTATGCGACTGGGTCGGTGGCCCCGCCTCACGCCCGCGCCACATGCGCGCGCACCAGCACAGCAAGCGCTTCCTTCAGCGTCGTCGTCCCGTACACTCGCTCCGACGCACCAGCCTCGACATCGATCCGCCCCGCGTTGTGCACGTCGTACAGATCGACAATCAGTTGCGCATGACGTTCGCTGAGCCCCGCGCGCAGCAGCGTCGCGTTCCACGTGCCGCGCGGCAACTCGTGCGCGACGATCGAGCGGCCCGCCGCCGCGCCCAACGTATCCGCGATCGCCGTCACGCTCACCCGCCGCGGCCCTTCGACGCTGACGATGCGCGGCCCGCTCCCGCCTTCCGGTGCATCGAGCAGCAGCCGCGCCGCGACCACGCCCACATCGGGCGCCCAGACCGTCGGGAACACCTTGTCGACCGGATGGTGGAAGCTCGGCAGCGCGCCGGTGCCGAGCGCGACCGGCAGCATGCGCGCCCAGTTCTGCAGATGCTCGGCCGAGCGCAGCAGCGTCAACTGCGTCGGGATCGTCTTCAGCCGTTCCTCGAAGTCATGGAACAGACGCGTGATACCCGTATTGCCTTCAAGCTCTGCGCCGTAGTCCGACAACGCAAGCAGCGCCGGCGGCGGGTTCGCGGCGAGCGCGGCGGTCGCTGCATCGATCGTTCGCGTCATCGTCGCGGCCGGATCGGGATCGGCAGCCGGCACCGGGCACAGTAGCTGCACGGCCTGCGCGCCGTCGATCGCCGCGGCGACCGCGTTCGCGTCCGTCAGGTCCGCGATTGCGACATCGCAGCCAAGCTGCACGAAACGTTCACGATGGCGTGCGTCGCGCAGCACCGCGCGCACGGAATGGCCTGCGTTGCGCAAGGTCGTCACGGTCGACAGGCCGACGTTGCCTGATGCTCCGAAGATCACGAACACGATCTGCTCCCGAGGGATGAAAGTGCTGTGATTGTCGGTATGCGCGGCCGGGAAGGCGCGCACGGACGGATGAATCGAGCAGGAAAGGATGACGGGATGCGAGCGCGGGCATGGCTCGCATCCATCGGAACGCTAGCGACGCGAGGGCTTCGCCCCATCCTCGCCGTCATAAGCCAGCCGCAACCCGCCCCGCGCGACCTCCGTCGGCGTCGCACCCAGCACGCGGTTCATCCAGTTCGCCATGTGGCTCTGATGCGCAAACCCGGCTTCCAGCGCGATCTGGCTGATGCTGAGCCGGCCTTCGAGCAGCAGCGCTTTCGCACGCTCCACCCGGCGCCGCACGACGTACTGGTGCACGGGCATCCCGAGCGTTTCGCGGAACAGCACCTTGAAATGCGGCACGCTGATCGACACGAGCGCCGCGAGTTCGGCGAGCGTCATGCGCCGGTCGAGATTCGCTTCGACATAGTCGATCACGCGCGCCGCGGCTTTCGGCGCCAGCGTGCGTCGGCGTTCGCGAAACGCCGGCTGGCCGTCGACAAGCCGCGCGACGAGCGCCGTGCACAGGCTTTCCGCATAGAGCGGGTCGGACGCGTCTTCCGCTTCGAGTTCGGCGGCCATCGCCCACGCGATGTGCTGCAGCCGCGGATCGCGCACCTGCAGCCGCCGGCGGATCTGCGCGCGCGACGGCTTCAGTTCGAGCTGTTCGACGGTGTGCCGTACGAACGTGTCGCTGAGTGCGATGTGCAGAATCTGGCAGTCGGCGCTGTCGGTCCACTGGCCGGGCAGGCCGGCCGGAATCACGTCGATGTCGCCGTGCGCCTGGATGCGCGACACGCGCTCGCCGTCGCACACGCAATCCGCGCGCACCGGCGCGCCGATATGCACGCCGATCCGGTGATGTTCGGCCGCCGGAATCCGGTACGTGCCGGCGCGGATCTCCAGCAGCGACGCGCCGAAGCCGTGCCAGCCGAGCCCGCGGCTGGAGCGCAGGCTGACCGGGACGCCGTTGTCCGTCGGCGCGGCAAGAATCGGATCGCTCATTGATGGTCTCCACCAGTTCAGGTGCCGAACGTGCATTGTGACGCGTTTCGAGCCGGCGTGCCGGCCCTGCGCGGCGGCCGCCGAATCGAGCAGAAAAAGATCATCCGTTTCTGCTCGGAACGATCCTTGCGTGCGCGCCGGCGGGCGCCGCAAAGCCTACGATCGCCTCATCCGACACCTACGGAGCCCGTCATGCCCCATTACTGCCCGCAACGCGCGGCGTTCATCGCGCGCTCGCCGTCCGCCGCCCGCCCTTCATCCGGCCCCGACTCCCGCAACGGCCGCGCCGCCCTCGCCGTGTGGTGCCTGCGCGTCGTCGGCTGGTACCGGCTCGAACGGCTGCTCGCATCGATTCCCGACAGCAACGACGACTTCGGGCTCGTCTGACGGGCCGGTCGACACACCGCCTACTTGCGCCGCCGCTCGTGCGGCGCCACCGTCGCGCCGTCGATCACCGGCGCGCCCTGCTTGATCAGGAAGTCGCGGAACAGCCCCGTCACCTGCGAGATCCGCCGGTCGGCGAGCGTGACCACATACCATTCGCGCTCGATCGGGTTGCCGGGGAACGGCAGTTGCCCGAGCAACCCCGTGCGCAGTTCGAGCGCACACGCATGCAACGACAGGAATGCGACGCCGAGGCCCGCTTCGGCCATCTGCTTGATCGCCTCGTTGCTCGACAGTTCGGAGCCCACATGAAAACGGTGGCCCGCGTTCTTGAACAGGCTCTCGACGGTCGAGCGCGTGCCCGCGCCGCGCTCGCGCACGAGCAGGTGCGCGGATTCGAGATCCTTCAGCGCGACGCGCTTGCGCTGCATCAGCGGATGGCCCGGCGCCGCGACGAACACCATCGGATGCTTCGCGAACTCGACCGCGTGCGTGCGCAGTTCCTTCGGCGCGCTGCCCATCACCGCGAGATCGATTTCATGCGTCGCGAGCATGCGGATGATGTCGTCGCGGTTGCCGACCTTGAAATACGTCTTCACGTGCGGGCGCGTCGCGGTGAATTTGACGAGCAGCGGCGGGATCAGGTATTCGGCCGTCGTGATCGCGCCGATCCGCAGCGTGCCGCCGAGATCGCCCGTCAACGCGGCCACTTCGTCGCCGGCCTCGCTCCACAGATGCAGGATCTCGCGCGCGTAGCGCGACACGATCTCGCCCGCCGCGGTCAGCTGCACGCCACGCCCCACCCGCTGCAACAACGCGGCGCCCACGGCCTCCTCGAGCAGGCGAACCTGCAGCGACACGGCCGGCTGCGTCAGGTTCAGTTCCTCGGCCGCGCGCGACACGCTGCCGAGCCGCGCGATCATGTCCAGCGCCTTCAACTGCCGGAACGTCGCGGTCTTTCCTATAAGTGAATACATATGAGTCGCTTATAAACATTAAATTGTTCGACTGGGTTCGAAACTATATCGTCGGTTCTTGAGCAATGTCATCCGAATCGTCATTCAGCGGGAGCCCGATATGGACAACACCACGCCCACCCTTGCAACGGATCGCACACCGCGCCTGCCGCGCATCGTGATCGTCGGCGGCGGCGCCGGCGGCCTGCAGCTCGCGACGCGTCTCGGCGATACGGTCGGACGCCGCGGGCAGGCCGACGTCGTGCTCGTCGACCGCTATCCGACACACTTCTGGAAGCCGCTGCTGCACGAAGCCGCATCGGGCCATCGCGATCCGGCGTCCCACACGATCGAGTACGCGGCGCAGGCGAAGCGCCACGGCTTTCGCTTCGTGCAGGGCGCACTGCAGCGGGTCGACCGCGTGGCGCGCACGGCGACGATCGCGGCCGTGCAGGATGCGGACGGCACGGAAATCCTGCCGCAGCGCACGCTCGACTATGACGATCTCGTGCTGGCGGTCGGCAGCGTGACGAATTTCTTCAACGTGCCGGGCGCCGAGCGTCATGCGCTGCCGCTCGAAAACCTCGATCAGGCCGAGGATTTCCGCCGCAAGTTCCTTGCCGCGTGCACGAAGGCGAATCACGCTGCCGAGCAGCAGCCCGCGCGCCGCGGCGCACCGATCTGCATCAACGTGATCGGCGCGGGCGCGACGGGCGTCGAATTGGCCGCCGCGCTGCGGCACGCGATCCAGCAATTGACGACGTACCGCTTCAAGGCGCTGGTGTCCACGCGCGACGTGCACATCCGGCTGATCGAAGGCGGCCCGCGCATCCTGCCGGCGCTCGACGAACGGCTGTCCGGCAAGATGCACGCGCGGCTTCGCGCGCTGAACGTCGACGTGCTGACCGATACGCGCGTGGCGGAAGTCGGCGCGGATGCCGTGACGACCGCGACCGGCGAACGCCTCGCGAGCGACATCACGATCTGGGCGGCCGGCGTCGCGGGCCCCGCGATGCTGCGGGACATCGGCGACATCGCGCTCAACCGCGCGAACCAGGTGATCGTGACCGACACGCTGCAGACGCCCGACGATCCGCACGTGTATGCGTTCGGCGACTGCGCCGCGTGCCCGTCGGCCGGTGCAAGCGGGTGCCTGCCGCCGCGTGCGCAGGTCGCGCACCAGCAGGCCGTGTATCTGGTCAACGCCTTCGCGCGCCGCATCGCCGGCAAGCCGGTGGGAGGCTTCACGTTCCACGATGCGGGCACCGTCGTGTCGCTCGGGCATGCGGGCGCCGTGTATCAGGCGGACATCGGCATGCGCTCGCGCTCGCTGATCGTCGATGGGCTGGCGGCGATCGGGCTGTACAAGTTCCTGTATCGCAAGCACCTGTTCAGCGTGGTCGGCATGAAGCGCGCGCTGTTCCAGTCGCTGAGCCACTGGCTGCAAAGCCGTAACCAGCCGTCGATCAAGCTGCATTGATCGCACCCGCTCGCGCACGGCATCGCAACGCGGCATATCGGGCAGGCATCGCCCGATATGCCGTTTTTTTATATGCATATGCTCGATGCATTCGCAATGCGCGCCACGCTGGTGCATCACGTTGAACACCGTCGACACAATGCAGTTCATGCGGGACATGCCGTGCGACACGCATCCCGTGCCCGCTCTGGCTTGCCGCTCCATTCATTAGCCAAACCGTATGAGTCGGCGAAAAATATTAATTGGTCGCGTTTTCCGGATCGACGCTAAGGTGTGTGGCATTCCCGTCGGCGAACGGATCATCACGTTTCTGAAAAGGAATCACCGTGGTCATCGAAGCCATCGTCACCCGTCTCGACGCAGCATTCGCGCAAATCGAAGCCACCCCCGATTCGCACGAATCTCGCCATCAGCGCGACGCGATCATCCAGTGGCTCGACCGGGCATCGGAAGAAGGATATCGACTCGGTCTCATCACGACGCTGCCGGCCGCGCGGCTCAACGACATGTTCGAAGGCCAGTTCGGCCGCGCGAACCTCGACCGCTTCTCGGTCGTCGTCACGGACACCAATCAACAGGACTCCAGATCGAATCAGCATCCGTTCGATGTCGCGCTGCAAGCACTCGGCGTGCCGCGCGAGCGCGCGGTCGGAATCGCGAGCAGCGAACCGGAACGCCGTGAAGCCGAGCATTTCGGGCTGTCGCGCTGCGTGAACATCACCGATACCGTGCGCTCGATCGCATCGGCCGGGCTGCACTGAAGGCCCGCATACGGGCCGGCCGCGGCCGGCCATCATCGGCGATCCGGCGGCAATCCGACGATTGTCCGACCGCATCCTGACATTCTGCTGTCAAAGTCGCTTGCAACACTCCGGGGCTCGACCACCTTCCCCCGGAGACGGGACGACGCGCATGCGCATCGTCCCGTCCGTTGCCCGCCACGATGACACGCCCGACCCGCACCGCCTCCGCCCTCACGATCGCCTGCCTGCTGCTCGCCGCTTGCGGCGGCGAAGACTCGACGCCACCCGCTACGTCGGCCGACAACAACGGCACGGCGCCCACGCCGCAGCCGCAACCTCAGCCCACGCCGACCCCGGCACCCGCGACCTACTACCAGACGAAGACGCCGTACCGCCCGCAGCAGGACGCCGCGACGTACGAAGCGCCGCCGGCCGGCTACGCGCCGGTCTATGCCGAACTCGTCGCCCGTCACGGCTCGCGCGGGCTGTCGGGTTTCAAGTACGACGGCGCGATCTACGCGATGCTGGTCAAGGCCGAGGCCGACGGCGCGCTGACGCCGCTCGGCGTGCAGCTCAAGGCCGACACGTACGCGATGATGAAGGCCAATGCGCTGCTCGGCTATGGCGTGCCGGGCATCTCGACACCCGGCTACGGCAACCTCACGCAAACCGGCATCCGCGAACATCAGCAACTCGCCGCGCGTCTCGCGCAGCGGTTGCCCGCGCTGTTCGCCGCGGGCAACCGGCAGGTGATCGTCGTCAACTCGGGCCAGGATCGCGCGGTCGACAGTTCGACGTACTTCTCGGCAGCACTCGTTACCGCACAGCCGGCGCTGGCGCCGGCCATCACGCTGCCGGCCGCGCCGGCCGGCTATCCGGCGAGCGCGCCGGTCGCGCAGCCGGCCGGCACCAACCGTTTCCTGCTGTATTTCCATTCGCTGAAGCCAGCCACCGATCTCGTGACCGATACAAGCGATCCATACTACGCGACCTATCAGGCGAGCCAGACGTACCAGACCTATGCGAGCGACGCGACGGTGGCCGCGAAGCTGGCAGCGATCAAGGCCGCGCCGCAGGCGGCCGACGTCGCGCAAACGGTGCTGTCCGCGCTCGTGTCGCCGGCCTTCATCGCGAAGCTCGGCACCGACGGCTACACGTTCGCGAACACCGGCACCTATGCGTTCACGTCGACGGACGGCAAGTTCACCAACACGCTGAAGGGCGACGGCAAGACGAAGATCGCGACCGCCGTCGATGCGGTGAACGTGCTGTACAACCTGCTGCAGGTCGCGCCGGCAATGACCGCGGAAACGGGCGGCGTCACGATGGAGAAGTACATCGGCGCGGAGCAGGCGCAGTATCTCGCGTACCTGCAGGATGCCGAGGACTACTACCAGAAGGGGCCCGGCATCCAGGAAGCGAATCCCGTGACGTACCGGATGGCGAAGGTGCTGCAGGACGATTTCTTCGGTGAAGTCGACGCGATCGCGCGCGGCGACCTGACGCACGCCGCGAAGCTGCGCTTCACGCATGCGGAGATCGTGATTCCGTTCGCGTCGATCATGAACCTGAAGAATGTGTTCGTGCCGACGCCGCAGGCGCAGACGTACACGTATGCGAACAATCCGTGGCGCGGCGACCAGGTGTCACCGATGGCCGCGAACATGCAGTGGGACGTCTATCGCAACGGGTCGCGGCTCATCGTGAAGATGCTGTACAACGAGCGCGAGACGGATTTCCAGGCCACGTGCGACGGCGCCAAGATCGCGCCGGGCAGCCACTTCTACGACTACGCGGGGCTGAAGCAGTGTTACGGGTATCAGTGATGCGATAGTCAGCGGCGCAACCGGCAGCGGTGCGGGCGGCGGCCGGCATCTCGCGCCGACGAACTCGCGGCGGCTCGCATGGTCGAACGAGCATCGTCGGAGAGCCCTCATGAAACGCGTCGCCCTTGCCGCTGCCCTGACCCTGTTTACCGCCATCAGCTTGCCCGTGCCGGCACTCGCCGGTGCCTCCTCCGGCGCCGTCGCGCCGGTTCCGGCTCAGGCATACGCAAAGAATTGCGTGCCGTCGCGGGATGCCGCGCAAGGCGCCCGCTCACCGTCCAGCGCGCCGCCGATCCGCGTCTGCGTCGGCGATGCCGACACGCAGCTGAACCTGCCGTGGTTCGTGACCGATGTCCTCACCGCCGTGGACACGCACCAGTCGCCCCGCGGCCTGCTCCACAAGATGCGCAACGATTTCTGACTCGCCGCGGCACCGCATCATCATGACGGGTCGGGGCACTTCAGCACCTGGATGAACGTGCCGACGATGCCGGCCCACATCGCCGGGTCGGCGATGCGCTCCAGCAGCGCCCGCAATTCCCGTCGTTCTTCGTTCGACAGCACGCCGTGCGCGCCGCGGATGCTGTCGTAACGCGGCGTGCCGCGCGACGCGAGCGCGCGATCGAGCGAATAGTCGCGGGCTGCTCCGTCCACCGCGATCCGAATCCACAGCGAACCGCCGTCCGCCGCGGCGGCGCCATCGGTCACGATGACCGTGGGTGCGGCATTGTCTTCCATCGCAACGCTCCGGGTTCGACGCGCAGGCAGCCGACTGCCGACAACGTCGTCACATGAAAATGTTTCTTTTTGAGACACAATCACGAAACCTCATCAATATTTAAACAACAATATTTCGCAATGGCGCGCCGCGTCATATACTTGCCGCGCACCATCCTCGTGCCAAGAGACGGTGTCTTTTGTCCCGGCTGCACACACCGTGCGGCCGGGGCTTTTTTCGGTACGCTGCGTCGATATACATGCTTGATGCGCGCATGTTATTGCGTGATGCTGCCAGATAAGTGGCCGATCGCGACAGGCTCGTGCCGATGCCCGTCGCGACGGCCGAATCGATCGGCGTCCCGAAACCGGCGCGCGAGCCGCATGGCCCGAATCAGGCATGCGGCATGCGCGCCGTTTGCATATCGACCGGTTCGACTTGCCACGCCATGCGTATAACACCAAAGGCAATCGCGGGACTGTGGGCGCGCACCGCCGGCTCGAAGCCTGCTTTCCACCGCCGCGGCGCGGGGCCGCGGGTCATGTTTCTCGCCGCCGCGATCATCTGCGTACTCGTGCCCGCGTTCGCGCTCGTGCTCGCCGACCGCTACGCGCGCGATGTCGTCACCGCGCACGAGCGCGTCGCGGCAAACGACATCGTAGCTTCCGTGGACCGCATCCTGGACGGCGTGCGTCTCCGACACGCGGACGAGCTGACCGCGCTCGTCGGGCGGCCCTGCAAGACGGTGTTCCGGACGCTGGCCGAAGTGGGCACTCGCCTGCGCTATCTGCGTGCGGTCGGGCTGGTGAACGACGGCCGCCTCATGTGCTCGTCGGCGCTCGGTTCGATCGACCTGCCGCTCGCCGCGTATGCACGCGAGCCCGAACCGGGCGCGATGACCGTCACGCTGCTGCGCCAGACGCCGTTCCAGCGTGGCATTCCGGTGCTGTGCGTATTTCGCGCCACCGCGCGCGGCGCGGGCGTCCTGTATGTGATCGAGGGCGACTACGTGGCCGACGCGCTCGCCCACGGCACCGGCAACGAAGCGGAAACGGCCACGCTGTCGATCGCGGGTTCGGGCCGCCTCGATCAACACGGGACGTTCGCGCCGGAAACCGACGCGGGCGCCGCCGGCGGCAGCACGATTGCGTCGCAGCGCTGGCCGTTCACGGTGTCGGTCGTCGCATCGGCGCGCTATGCGTCGCAGGTCCAGCGCCACTACCGGCTGATCTGCGCGACGATCGTGCTGCTGGCCGACAGCCTCGTGATGGCCGCCTACCTGCTCGCGATGGCGCCGCGGCGGCTGTTGCTGAAGGCCGTGCGTCACGCGCTCAGGCGCAACGAATTCCATGTCGTGTACCAGCCGATCGTCGACGTGCAGACGCGCAGGACGGTCGGCGTCGAAGCGCTGCTGCGCTGGCACCATCCGAAGTGGGGGGCCATCGGCCCGGCCGTGTTCATCCCGCAGGTGGAATCGAGCACGCTGCTGCCGAAGGTCACCGACTTCGTGCTGCGCACGGCGGTGTCCGAGCTGACCGCGCTGACGCCGTCCGCGCCGCTGCGCATCGCCGTGAACATTGCACCGCAGGACCTCGAGCGTGTGCAGTTCGTGGCCGTCGTCGAGGAAGCGATCCGCGCGCTGCCGCCCGGCTTCACGCTGGTGCTCGAAGTCACCGAGCGCATCCTGCTCGAGCAGAACGCGCGCACCACCGAGATCTTCCAGACGCTGCGCTCGAAAGGCGCGAAGTTCGCGATCGACGATTTCGGCACGCATCGCAGCAATCTCGACATGCTGTCGCGCTTTCCGTTCGACTACGTGAAGATCGATCGACAGTTCGTGTCGCAACTGGACACCGGCAGCGCGAAGCTGATCGAGGGGATCGCGGCCGTCGCGCATCACTACGGCCTGAAGATCATCGCGGAAGGCGTGGAGACCGAGGCCCAGCATCGCGCGCTGCATGCGGTCGGGATCCAGTACGCGCAGGGCTACCTGTATCAGCGCCCCCTGCGCGCGGAGAACCTGACGCGCGATTTCGCCTGCGCGACGGTGTAGCGGCGGCGCCGACGGCGACTACTGCGCGCCGTATTGACCGCCGAGGTGCACACGGCCCTGCTCGACCCATCCTTCGAAATCGTCGCCGGTCTTGCCGTTCACGTACATGACGTCGTACCAGCGCCCGTGCGACTTGTAGACGGTCACCGAATCGCCGGGGACGATGAAGGTCCGCTTCGTGATGCACTGCGCGTCGGGCGCCGAGTAGAAATACGCGCGCCCCGTGCCGATGACCGTGCCGGATGCCGGCGGCCGGAAGTTGTCGTCGGGGCCGCTCGTGGCCGCATCGAGCTTCCCGCAATCGACCGCGCTCTTTGCATGCGCGCCATTCGCGGCCAGGCTCGCGCCGAGCACCAGCATCGCGATGCCCGTGCGCATCGTCATTTTCATCTTCATCGTTCGCCCTCTACGCCCTCTCGTTTTTCGGTTTGCCGGTTCGCGGCCGGCACACGTTCAATCCTGCGTGACGGTCGTCGCTACGACTCGTCGCTACGACGCCGGCCCCTTCCGGATGATACGACTACGTCGAAATCCACAAAAACGGAACACCGTTCCGAATCATGTCCTATAGTCAGTCAGCAGACATCATTCGACAACGGGACGCATCGACGTCCACGGAGGAGACGTGAAGCTGAAACAGGCCATCGACCGCATTCCGGGCGGGCTCATGCTGGTCCCGATGCTGCTGGGCGCGTGCGTGCACACGTTCGCGCCGAATGCCGGGAAGTACTTCGGCTCGTTCACCAACGGCCTGATCGCGGGCACGGTGCCGATCCTCGCCGTGTGGTTCTTCTGCATGGGCGCGACGATCGACCTGCGCGCGACGGGCGTCGTGCTGCGCAAATCGGGCACGCTGCTCGCGACGAAAATCGTGGTCGCGTGGCTCGCGACGGTGATCGCCGCGCGGTTCATCCCCGACGACGGCATCCGCACGGGCCTGTTCGCCGGCCTGTCGCTGCTCGCGATCACGACGTCGATGGACATGACCAACGGCGGCCTCTATGCGGCCGTGATGCAGCAGTACGGCACCAGGGAAGAGGCCGGCGCGTTCGTGCTGATGTCGATCGAATCGGGGCCGCTCGTCAGCATGCTGATTCTCGGCGCGGCCGGCGTCGCGGTGTTCGAGACGCGGCTTTTCGTCGGCGCGGTGCTGCCGTTCCTGATCGGCTTCACGCTCGGCAACCTCGATGTTGAGCTGCGCGAATTGTTCGGGCGCTGCGTGCATCCGCTGATTCCGTTCTTCGGCTTCGCGCTCGGCAACGGCATCGATCTCAACGTGATCGCGAAGAGCGGGCTGCCGGGCATCGCGCTCGGGCTCGCGGTGATCGTCGTGACGGGCGTGCCGCTGATTCTTGCCGACAAGTTGCTGGGCGGCGGCAATGGCACGGCGGGGCTGGCCGCGTCGTCGACGGCCGGCGCCGCGGTCGCGAACCCGGCGATCATCGGCGAGATGATTCCGAAGTTCAAACCGATGGTGCCGGCGGCCACGGCGATCGTCGCGACCGCATGCCTCGTGACGGCGATTCTCGTGCCGATTCTGACCGCGATGTGGGCGAAGCGGGCGGCCAAGGCTTCCGGGGTGCCGGTGAGGGTCGCGACGCGGGCGGCGCATGGCGGGGCGATCGAGCATGAGGGGCATGTTTGAGGGGTGCCGGTTCAAGTCCGGCCCCCGGCACCGAACACCCTGACGTCTGCCAGCCATGATCCCGCAAACGCTCACCTTCATGTAGGCTCCGGAAGCCGGCTCACGTCGCCCAGGCCGGCGTTTTCCGGAGCGCTTTTCATGCCCACTGCCGTCCTGCTGCGGACAAGCCATTCGCACCTCTACCCGGGCAGCATCGTGACGCTCGACCATGATGCGCCGCGCACCGCCCAGCCGCATCCGGCCGTCATCGAATTCGCGGACGGCTCCGGCGCCGCCGCGACACTGTCCCGCGTCGGCGACGATACTCTTGAACTCGCGGTAGACGAATACGTCACGCAGAAACGCAACGCGATCGCCGCGCGCCGCTGGTTGCTGCAGCCGATCGATGCGGCCCAGACGGGATGGCGCGTCGCGCTCCGCCTTCCTGCCACCTGATGCCAGACGGCCGCCGCCGGCGCGAAGCGCTTCCAGGCGCTAAAATCCGCCGCCTGGGCATCCACGACGAGCAAGCGTTTTGACGGCGTTCGAGCAGGGCTTCATCCTTACCCGCCACTGGCGGGACACCGCATCCGGCATCGAGATCGAGTTCTGGCTGGCAACCGAACACGGTCCGCGCCGCGTACGGTTGCGCCCGCAGGAAGCCGTCGCGTTCATCCCGGCCGACCAGCAGGCGCTCGCCGAACGCACGCTGGCCGGCGAGCACGAAGCCGAGCTGCGCCCGCTCGCGCTGCGCGACTTCCGGCAGCGCCCGGTCGTCGGCCTCTATTGCAAGCGCTACCGCCATCTGTCCGGGCTTCAGAAGCGGCTCGCCGCCGCCGGCGTCGACGTCTACGAGGCCGACGTGCAGCCGCCCGACCGCTACGCGATGGAGCGCTTCATCACCGCATGCGTCCAGTTTCGCGGTCAGCCCGGCCGCGACGGCACGCTCACCGGCGGCGAGCTGAAGCCCGCAACCGGTTACCGCCCCGCGCTGCGCTGCGTGTCGCTCGACATCGAAACCAGCGTCCACGGCGAGCTGTACTCGATCGCGCTCGAAGGGTGCGGGCAGCGCCAGGTCTACATGCTCGGGCCGCCGAACGGCGACGCAGGCAGCGACGCAGGCGCCCTGGACTTCAACCTCGACTACTGCGACAGCCGCCCCGCGATGCTCGCGCGGCTCAACGACTGGTTCGACGAACACGATCCCGATGCGGTGATCGGCTGGAACCTCGTGCAGTTCGACCTGCGCATCCTGCACGCGCACGCGGAGCAATACGGCATCCCGCTGAAGCTCGGGCGCGGCGGCAGCGTGCTCGACTGGCGCGCGCACGGCCAGCAGCCCGACCACTTCTTCGCGGGCGCGGCCGGCCGGCTGATCCTCGACGGCATCGACATGCTGAAATCCGCGACGTGGACCTTCCCGTCGTTCAGCCTCGAATACGTGTCGCAGTCGCTGCTCGGCGAAGGCAAGTCGATCGACAATCCGTACCAGCGGATGGACGAGATCCAGCGCCGCTTCGATCACGACAAGCCCGCGCTCGCACGCTACAACCTGAAGGATTGCGAACTCGTCACGCGCATCTTCGACAAGGCCGACCTGCTGTCCTTCGCGCTCGAACGCGCGAGCGTCACGGGCCTCGCGGCCGATCGCACCGGCGGGTCGGTCGCGGCGTTCACGCACCTGTACCTGCCGCGCATGCACCGGCTCGGCTATGTCGCGCCGAACCTCGGCGACGTGACGGGGCAGAACAGCCCCGGCGGCTTCGTGATGGATTCGCGCCCCGGGCTGTACGACTCGGTGCTCGTGTTCGACTACAAGAGCCTCTATCCGTCGATCATCCGCACGTTCCTGATCGATCCGGTCGGCCTGATCGAGGGGCTCGCGCACCCCGGCGACGACGCATCGGTGCCCGGTTTTCTCGGCGCGCGCTTCTCGCGCACCGCGCACTGCCTGCCCGATATCGTGCGCCGTGTGTGGGAAGGCCGCGACGACGCGAAGCGGCAGCGCAATGCGCCGCTGTCGCAGGCGCTGAAGATCATCATGAATTCGTTCTACGGCGTGCTCGGCTCGACGGGCTGCCGCTTCTTCGACCCGCGCCTCGCGTCGTCGATCACGATGCGCGGCCACGAGATCATGCATCGCACGCGCAAACTGATCGAAGCTCAGGGATACGAAGTGATTTACGGCGATACCGATTCGACGTTCGTATGGCTCGGCCGCGCGCATGACGACGACGAAGCCGGCGCCAAGGGCCGCGCGCTCGTCGAGCACGTGAATCGCTGGTGGCATACCCACCTGCGCGAACAGTTCGGGCTCGACAGCGCGCTGGAGCTGCAATACGAACGGCATTACCGCCGCTTCCTGATGCCGACCGTGCGCGGCGCGGAAGAAGGCAGCAAGAAGCGCTATGCGGGCCTCGCGGCGACGGCCGACGGCGGCGAGGATCTCGTGTTCAAGGGGCTCGAAACGGTGCGCACCGACTGGACGCCGCTCGCGCAGCAATTCCAGCGCGAGTTGTACCGGCGCGTGTTCAGGCGCGAGCCGTACCAGGATTTCATTCGCGACTACGTGCAGCGCACGCTGGCCGGCGAATTCGACGATCAACTCGTCTACCGCAAGCGCGTGCGCCGGCCGCTGCGCGAATACGAGCGCAACGTGCCGCCGCACGTGCGCGCGGCACGGATCGCCGACGAGTTCAACCACGCGCAGGGCCGACCGCTGCAGTATCAGCGCGGCGGCTGGATCAGCTACGTGATGACGACGGCCGGCCCCGAGCCGCTCGAGACGATGCGCTCGCCGATCGACTATGCGTTCTACCTGAGCCGCCAGCTTCAACCCGTCGCCGATGCGATCCTGCCGTTCCTGCGCGACGATTTCGAACGCGTGATCTCCGGGCAGGGGCAGTTGTTCGGCGACTGACGGATCACGCTCGAGCCCGACCCGGTTGCGCGTGCAACCGATTTCCTTCAGCAGCGCGTAGCCCACTGTTTCGCGATCGATCCATAGCGGCATAGATCGGCGTTCGCACGCGCCTACCTGCCAAACGATAAGCAAAAACCGATTGCCCGGTCGGAAATCCGGCCTGCACGCCGCGCGCGTCGGGCACGGCCAATGCGGCAAGCACCGTCGCAGCAACCGCCGATGCGTGATCTCCACGGAACGCGCGTTGCGCACTCTCGCGCATTCTGGAACACAGCTCGCCAGGAATCGCCGTTTATCCGGCCGTTGCGGGTTCCTAAACTTGCTCCATCGGTCCGGCCTACCGCACGTGCGCCGAACCGCAACGAAACTGTCTGAGGAAATCGTGAAATCGATCATCGTTACCATCGCCGCTACCGCCACCGTGCTGCTCGCCGTACCGACCACGTCCTACGCGCAATCGTCGCACTCGACGCTCACCCGCGCGCAAGTGCGCCAGGAACTGCTCGACCTCGAATCGGTCGGCTACAACCCGACGATTGGCGACGGCGACAGCTATCCGGACGACATCGTCGCCGCGCAGGACCGCCTGGCCGCGAAGCGCCTCGCCGAACAGAAGAACGCCGAAGCGGCCTACGGGCCGAATGGCGCACCGGGCACGTCCTCGGGCGCGCCGGCAGGCGCGGTGAAGCAATAACGCGCCGCCAGCGCCGCGGCAAGCATGGCCTCCCACGCTGAACCGCTCACCGCCTGAAACAACGACGCCGTCGTCGGTCAGGACGACGGCGTGCTGACCCCGCCTCTCCTCCATCAAGCCGTCTGTTGCGCCGAACCCGCGCCCCCGTCCGCCCGGACGCCAACTGAACCTTCCGGCCTTTCCCCGTAGCCGCCGCCCGCTCCGCGTCGCGCCCACGCTCTCCGCTCTCCACGCTCCACCGTCCGCCGTCTCGCGCCGGATGCGGCCGACCGCCTCCCTCGCCCCGGGGAAACCCGCCCCCGTCACAGCGCAACTTCCCGTTGACACAGCGATTTTTGTCCTCCTAATATGCACACAACGCTGCACACAACAAACCACACAGTATTGTGTGGAACCATCAGCAGGATCCGGGCTTACCCATCTCGAGTGAGGTCACCATGAATCGACTGTCCCGTTTCACCCGTCAAATCGCCGCGTGCACCGTGGCGGCGGCATCGTTGCTCGCCGCCGCGCCGTCGCACGCTGCCGGGCCCGATACCTGGGCCGCAGTGAAGAAGGCCGGCGTGCTCCGCTGTGGCGCGGCCGTCGCGCCGCCGTACGTGATGCGCGACCCGAAGACGGGCGCCTACAGCGGCTTCTTCTCCGATCTGTGCCGCGATTTCGGGCAGAACGTGCTGAAGGTGAAGGTCGAATTCGTCGACACGAGCTGGGACAACATCGTGGCCGGCCTGCAATCGGACAAGTGGGACCTGTCGCTCGCGCTGAACGACACGCCCGAGCGTGAAAAGGCCGTCGCGTTCTCCGCGCCGGCGACCGACTACAACGTCTCGTTCGTCTACAACAAGAACAATCCGAAAATCGCGAAGCCCCTGCGCTCGCTCGCAGACATCGACAAGTCGAACGTCACGGTCGCGGTAATGTCCGGCACGTCGCAGGACAAGGCGATTTCGGCCGAACTGAAACAGGCGCGGATCATGCGGCTGCCCGGCAACGACGAGACGCGCCTGTCGCTGATCTCGAAGCGCGCCGACCTGCTCGCGGACGCGAACATCACCAACATGCTGTTGACCGAAGCACACCCCGACTGGGCTGCCAGCTTCAATCCGGCGCCGCCGCTCGCGCAGCAGGAGGTCGCGTTCGGACTGCGCAAGGACACGTCGAAGGCCGACCTCGACGTGCTCAACGACTACCTCGCCCGGCAGGTCAAGTCGGGCGCCGTGAACCGCCTGATCAAGACGTCCGTGCAGGCGATGCTCGTCCCCGGCAAGTAAGCGCCGGCCGCGCAAACGGGCCCGGCCGCTCGCCGGCGGGCTCCGATTTCCCGATTCGCACTTTGCGCGCCGAACTCGGGCGCCCCTGGAGAGACAGTCATGTTGTCGCCTCAAACGACGGCCGTCAGGTCGGCCATGCATCCCCTTTCGACCACGCGCGTCGCCACGTCCGCGCCGGACGGCGATTTCGTGCAGTTGCGCGACGTGCACAAAGCGTACGGCCCGAACCTCGTCGTGATGGACGGCATGAGCCTCGACATGCGCGCCGACGACCGGCTCGTGATCATCGGCCCGAGCGGCAGCGGCAAGAGCTCGCTGCTGCGCGTGATGATGGGCCTCGAAGGCATCCAGCGCGGCGAGATCGCGTTCCAGGGCGCGTCGTACATCCGCGGCGGCGATGCGCGCGGCGGCTGGCGCATCGACGCGAAGCTGCAGAAGCAGGTCGGCATGGTGTTCCAGCACTACACGCTGTTTCCGCACCTGTCGGTGCTCGGCAACCTGATTCTCGCGCCCATGCGCGTGGGCGGCTTGTCGAAGTCGGATGCGACCGAGCGCGCGCGCATGTATCTCGCGCGCCTTGGCCTCGAAAGCAAGCTGCATGCATATCCGAGCCAGCTGTCCGGCGGCCAGAAGCAGCGCGTGGCGATCGCGCGCGCGCTGATGCTCGAACCGAAGCTGATGCTGTTCGACGAAGTGACGTCCGCGCTCGATCCGGAGATGGTCATCGAAGTCCAGAACGTCATGCTGCAGCTCGCCGAGCAGAAGATGGCGATGATCATCGTCACGCACGACATGCACTTCGCGAAGGACATCGCCACGCGCGTGGTGCTCTGCGCGAACGGCAAGATCGTCGAGGAAGGAACTCCGGACCAGATCTTCAAGTGTCCGAAGGAAGTGCGCACGCGCGAATTCCTCGAGAAAGTGCTGCATCTCGACTGAGCCCGAAGCCATGAACTACCACTTCGATTTCAGCTTCCTCGCCGGCAGCGTCGGCGCGCTGCTCGACGGGTTGAAGGTCACCGTCGTGCTGGCCGTCGCCGCGAATGCGATGGGCCTCGTGTTCGGCTTCGCGCTGTGCCTGCTCGCGATGAGCCGCTGGACGATCGTGCGCTGGCCCGCCCAGCTCTTCATCGAATTCTTCCGCTGCACGCCCGCGCTGCTGCAGATCATCTGGTTCTTCTACTGCATCCCGATGATGGTCGACGTGTTCATCGACCCAGTCGCAATGGGCGTGCTCGCGCTCGGCCTGAACCTGACCGCGTTCAACGCGGAAGCCTACCGGGCCGGCGTGCAGGCGGTGCCGAAGGAGCATCTCGACGCGGCGGTGGCGCTCGGCCTGCGGCCGCGGCAACGCACGCTGTTCGTCGTGCTGCCGCAGGCGCTGCGCAGCGCGATGCCCGTGCTGCTGACCAACGGCATCGGCAGCCTGCAGCAAAGCGCGCTGGTCGCGATCGTCGCGGTGGGCGACCTGATGTACGTCGCGAAGAGCATCGCGACCGAAGCGTACCGGCCGCTCGAAACCTATTCGGTCGTCGCACTCGTGTATTTCGCGCTGTCGCTGCCGATCGCGAAACTCGTCAACGTCATCGAGCGCCGTCAGGACGTCGCCGTCCAGCGCTGAGGAGCCCGTCGTGAATCTCGATTTTGCTGTCGTCTGGCCGTACTGGCTCGTCCTTGCGAAAGGCCTCGGGCTGACGCTCGCGTTCACCGTGACGTGCGCGCTCGTCGGCAGCCTGCTCGGCTTCGTGCTGAGCCTGCTGCGGATGTCGCCGTCGCGCTGGCTGCGCGGGCCGGTCACCGCGTTCGTCGAATTCTTCCGCGGCACGCCGCTGCTGATCCAGCTGTTCTGGGTGTTCTTCTGCTTCCCGGTCGTGCTGCGGTTGCCGATTCCGCCGTACCTGTCGGTGCTGATCTCGCTGACGCTGTACATGGCCGCGATCACGAGCGAGACGTTCCGCGGTTCGCTGAAGTCGATCGCCGGCGAGCAGCACGACGCATGCATCGCGCTTAGCCTGTCGCCGCATGTGAAGATCGTCTACGTGATCTTTCCGCAGGCGCTGCTGCGCGCGATTCCGCCGCTGCTGTCGAACGTCGTGAGCCTGTTCAAGGAAAGCGCGCTCATTTCGTCGGTGGGAATCGCCGACCTGATGTTCGTCGGCCAGAACGTGTCGAACAGCACCGCGCGACCCGTCGAATTCCTGACGACCGTCGCCGTCATCTATTTCCTCGTCGCCTTTCCGCTGACCCGCCTGGTCGGCGTAGTGGAGTCCAGGATGCTCAGGCGCTATGCCTATTAACTCGCAACGCTTTCCTCAAGCCGGAGAAATCTCATGCAACTGAAAGGCATTCTGCCCGCCCTCGTCACGCCGTTCGATGCATCGGGCGCGGTCGATCACGACACGCTCGCGTCGATCCTCGAATTTCAGCTCGCCGCGGGCGTCAGCGGCTTCGTGCCGCTGGGGTCGACCGGCGAGTACTACGCGCTCACGAACGACGAGCGCCGCGCGGTGATGAAGACCGTGCGCGAAGTGGTCGGCAACCGCGGCACGCTGATCGCTGGCGCGAACGGCTCATCGACGCGCGAAGTGATCGAGCAGGTTCGCCAGGCGCGCGATGCCGGCTACACGAACATCCTGATCGCGCCGCCGTACTACGCGCTGCCGTCGCAAGACGAACTGATCGGCCACTACGACGCGATCCTCGCGGCGGTAACGGACGTAAACGTGATTCTGTACAACTATCCGGTGCGCACGAACGTCGAGGTCGGCTTCGGCGTGCTCGACGCGTTCAAGGACCATCCGCGCGTGATCGGCATCAAGGAAAGCAGCGGCAACCTGCTGCGCGCGATCGAGATCGGCGAAAAGTACCGCGACCACTACCAGCTGTCGTGCGGCTCGGACGACCAGGCGCTCGACTTCTTCCTGTGGGGCGCGGCAAGCTGGATCTGCGGGCCCGCGAACTGCTTCGCGAAACAGGTCGTGAGCTTCTACGACAAATTCTCGGCCGGTGATATCGCCGGTGCACAGGACGTGATGCGCTCGCTGTTCCCGGTGATGGCGAGCATGGAGTCGGGCAAGTTCATCCAGAAGGTCAAGTACGGTTGCGAGCTGGCCGGCTTCAAGGTCGGCAATGCACGCATGCCGCTGCAGCCGCTGACGGATCAGGAGAAGGCCGAGTTCCGCACGATCTTCGAGGCGTCGCAGGCGTAATACCGTAATGCGCTTCCGTACCGGCGCCGTTGGGCGCCGGTACGCCGACCGGGGAATTCAAACATGACGATTCACAGCTTTACCTGTATCGAAGGCCATACCGAAGGCATGCCGGTGCGCATGGTGATCGACGGCGCGCCGGCGCTGCAAGGTACGACGATGAACGCGCGCCGCGAGGACTTCGTCGCGCAGCACGACTGGGTGCGCCGCACGCTGATGCTGGAGCCGCGCGGCCATGCGCACATGTCCGGGACGATCTTCTACCCGCCCGTCAGCGACAACGCCGATTTCAGCCTGCTGTTCATCGAGACGTCGGGTTGCCTGCCGATGTGCGGCCACGCGACGATCGGCTCGATCGCGTTCGCGATCGAGGAGCGCCTCGTCGTGCCGAAACAGCCGGGCACGGTCACGGTCGACGTGCCGGCCGGCCAGATCGTCGCGCGCTACGAGATGGACGGCGCACGCGTGACGTCGGTGCGCTTCACCAACGTACCGAGCTTCCTGCTCGCGCGCGACGTCGAGATCGAGATTCCCGCGCTCGGCACGCTGGCCGTCGATATCGCGTACGGCGGCAACTTCTATCCGATCGTCGAGGTTCAGCCGAACTTCCCCGGCTGCGAGCATTTCACTCCGGATGAGCTACTGGCCTGGGGACGCGACGTGCAGCGCGCGGTCAATGCGGCACGCGACGTCGTGCATCCCGATCATCCGGCGATTCGCGGCGTCCACCATTGCATGTGGACAGGCAAGCCGATCGCGGACGATGCGCACGGGCGCGCGGTGGTGATCGCCGGCGACAGCCTCGTCGACCGTTCGCCGTGCGGCACCGGCAGCTCCGCGCGCGTCGCGCAGCGCTTCGCGCGCGGCTGGCTGAAGGCCGGCGACGCATATTGCCACGAGAGCCTGATCGGCAGCCGCTTCATCGGCCGCGTGGAATCGGTCGCGCGTCTGGACAGCGGACTCGACGCGGTGCGGCCGAGCATCGAAGGACGCGCATGGGTGACCGGGCGCGCGCAGTATCGCGTCGATCCGTCCCAGCCGTACGCGCACGGCTTCAGCTTGCAGGAGTTCGTCAATTGAACGCGATTCCGCAACAGCATGCGCCCGCTGCACCGGGCACCGCTCGCGAGGAAACGGCCATCGTGATCGGCGGCGGGATCGTCGGCGTGTGCTGCGCGCTCTATCTGCAGCGCGACGGCCGCGCGGTCACGCTGATCGATCCGGCCGCGCCCGGCGACAGCACCGCGAAATGGAGCTGCGGGCAGATGGCGGTCAGCGAGGTCATCCCGCTGTCGAAACCCGGCATCCTGCTGAAGGTGCCGCGCTGGCTGATGGACCAGAAAGGGCCGCTCGCGCTGCGGCCCGGCGCGCTGCCCGGCATCCTGCCGTGGTTCTTCCGGTTCGTCGCGTCGGCCCGTCACGCGAAGATCGTGTCGATCGCGCAGGCGATGGCCACCCTTACGCACGACGTCTACACCGACTACGCGCCGCTGCTCGATGCGTGCGGCGACCGCGCGCTGCTGGGTCAACGGCCCGTGCTCGAAGTGTTCGACGATCCGGCCGGCATCGCACACGAGCAGCCGCATCTCGATTTGCGGCAATCGCTCGGCTTCGCGTCGCAGCGGCTGAGCGCCGCCGACATCGGCGATCTCGAACCGGCGCTCGCCGGCCGGTTCAAGCATGGACTGCTGTTCCCCGACTGGCGCGCGGTCAACGATACCGAAGGCTTCATCGCGGCGCTCACCGCCAGCTTCGAAGCGCAAGGCGGACGCCGCATCCGCGCGAATGCCGCGCGCATCGACGAAGCCGACGGGCGCGCGACCGGCGTGACGCTCGCGAACGGCGAGCGTCTTGCGGCCGATCATGTGGTCGTCGCGGCCGGCACCGGTTCGCGGCGGTTCTTCGGCACGCTCGGCGTACGCGTGCCGCTCGAAGGTATCGCCGGCTACCAGGCGCTGGTGACCGATCCGGGCGTCGAGTTCCGTCACTCCGTCATCTATGCGGACGGCGGCTTCTGCTTCAGCCCGATGACACGCGGCCTGCAGATCGGCGGCACCATCGAGTTCGCGGGCCGTGATGCGGCACCGAACTTCCGGCGCGCGGACATCATCCTGGAGAAGGCCAAACGCATCCTGCCCGAGCTGCAGACCGCCCGCGTCGAATACGGCGTCGGCTATCGGCCGTTCCTGCCCGACACGAAACCGGTAATCGACCGCTCCAAGCGACTGCCGAACGTCATCATGGCGTTCGGCCACGGCCAGCTCGGGCTCACGCTCGGTGCAACCACGGGGCGCCTGGTCCGCGACCTTGCAGCCGGCCGCCCGACACGGCAGGACCTGACGCCGTTCAGCGCTTATCGCTTCGCCTGACCTACGAGACCCCTCATGCACTCCTACGAACGACTTTTCATCGATGGGCGCTGGGTAGCGCCCGTTCAAGGCCGTACCTTCGATACGCTCGATCCGAGCGATGAAACGGTGATCGCAAAGGTGGCCGCCGCCACCGCCGAAGACATCGACGCCGCGGTCAACGCCGCCCGCCGCGCTTTCGACGCAGGCCCATGGCCGCGGATGAGCTGCGCGCAGCGGGCCGCCGTGCTGCGCGCGATCGCACAAGGTATTCGCGACCGCCTGCACGAGCTCGCCGAGCTCGAAGTACGCGACAACGGCAAGCCGCTGCCCGAAGCGATGTGGGATCTCGGCGACGCCGCCGGTTGCTTCGACTTCTATGCGGGGCTCGCCGAACAGCTCGACGGCAACGCCGAGACGCCGGTGCCGCTCGCGGACGAACGCTTCAGCACGGTCGTCCGGAAGGAGCCGATCGGCGTGGCCGGCGCGATCATCCCGTGGAATTTCCCGCTGCTGATGGCCGCGTGGAAGGTCGCGCCCGCACTCGCGGCCGGCTGCACGATGGTGTTGAAACCGTCCGAACTGACGCCGCTCACCGCGCTGGAACTGGCCGGCATCGCCGACGTGGCCGGGCTCCCGGCCGGCGTGCTGAACGTCGTGACGGGCCTCGGCTCGGACGCCGGCGCGCCGCTCGCCGAGCATCCGGGCATCGACAAGCTCGCGTTCACCGGCAGCGTGCCGACCGGCAGCCGGATCATGCAGGCCGCCGCGCGCGACATCAAGAACGTGAGCCTCGAACTTGGCGGCAAGTCGCCGTTCATCGTGTTCGCCGACAGCGACATCGACGCCGCGGTCGAATGGATCCTGTTCGGCATCTTCTGGAACCAGGGCGAAGTATGTTCGGCCACGTCGCGCGTACTCGTCGAGCGCTCGCTGTATGCTCCTCTCGTCGAGCGGCTCGCGCAGGAAGCGCGCAAAATCACCATCGGCAACGGCCGCGACAACGGCGTGCTGCTCGGCCCGCTCGTGAGCCGCGGCCAGTACGACAAGGTGCGGGAGGCAATCGCGCGCGGCCGCGACGAAGGCGCGCGGCTCGTGACGGGCGGTGCGCGGCCCGCGCATCTCGAACGCGGCTACTTCATCGAGCCGGCCGTGTTCGCCGACGTGCCGGAAGACAGCTGGATCTGGCGCGAGGAAATTTTCGGGCCGGTGGTGTGCGTGCGGCCGTTCGATACCGAAGACGAAGCGGTACGCTCGGCCAACGATTCGCGCTTCGGTCTCGCGGCAGCGGTCATGTCGGCCGATCTGCCGCGCTGTGAGCGCGTCGCACGCGCGATGCGCGCGGGTATCGTATGGATCAACTGCTCGCAGCCGACCTTCACGGAGGCGCCGTGGGGCGGCTACAAGCAGAGCGGGATCGGCCGGGAACTCGGCGAGTGGGGCCTGAACAACTACCTGGAAGTCAAGCAGATCACGCGCTACGACAGCGACAAGCCGTGGGGCTGGTATATCAAGTAAGACGAAGGTGAATCGATCATGCGCTGGAACAAAACGCTGCAGCTCGTCGACGTGCATTGCGAGGGCGAGATCGGCAAGGTCATCACCGGCGGCGTCCTCGACGTGCCGGGCAAGACCATGCTCGACAAGATGAACCACATCAACGAGACCGACGACAGCTTGCGGCGCCTGGTCGTGCTCGAACCGCGCGGCTGCCTGCAGATGTCGGTCAACCTGCTGCTGCCGCCGACGCGGCCCGACGCGCACGCTGGCTTCATCGTGCTGCAGGCCGACAAGGCGCATCCGATGTCGGGCAGCAACTGCATCTGCGTCGTGACGGCATTGCTCGAACTCGGGATGGTGCCGATGCACGAACCGGAGACCACGGTCGTGCTCGACACGCCGGCCGGGCTCGTCACCGCGCGGGCCGCGTGCCGCGACGGCCGCTGCGTCGGCGTTTCGCTCGACATGGTGCCGGCGTTCGTCGAACAGCTGGACGTCGACATCCACACGCCGGAGTTCGGCACGATCAAGGTCGACATCGCATTCGGCGGCGTGTACTACGCGCTCGTCGACGTCGGCCAGATCGGACTCGACATCGCGCCAGGCAACGCGCGGCAACTTGCGACGCATGGCGTGCGGCTCAAGGAGATCATCAACCGGCAGGTCGCCGTGCAGCATCCGCTGTTCCGGGAGATCGACGAGGTCGCGTACGTGATGTTCCGCAACCGCGTCGACGATACCGTCTACCAGACCTGCACGACGCTGCCGCCCGGCCGCGTCGACCGCTCGCCATGCGGGACCGGCAGCTCGGCCAACCTCGCGACGCTCGCCGCGCGCGGACGCGTGCAGGTTGGCGACGTCCTCACGTCGCGCTCGACGATCGGCGGCGAATTCCGCGTCGAGCTGCTCGGCACGACCGAAGTGGGCGGCCGGCCGGCCGTGCTGCCGCGCGTGACCGGGCGCGCATGGGTGTTCGGGTTCCAGCAGCTCGGCGTCGACCCCGACGATCCGCTCGCCGCCGGGTTCATGCTCAGCGACACGTGGGGCGACGGATTCGGCCCGTCGGCCGCGTCGGGCACGTGAGGACGCGATGCTAAACTCCAGAGCGCGCCCGGCGACCCGGGCCGATTACAGGAAGGGTAGCGAGATGAGCAAAGAGGCCGTTGAAACCGAAGGTGGCGGCCGCCGGCACGGCGGGCGGTATGTGTATGAGGAATTGCGCAAGCAGATCCTGACGCTGAAGCTGAAACCGGGCGTGCAGCTCGACGAAATCTCGCTGGCCGCGCAGTTCGGGCTGTCGCGCTCTCCGGTGCGCGACGCGATCGCGCGATTGAGCAGCGAAGGGCTCGTGACGATCCTGCCGAACCGCACGACGCTCGTCACGCCGTTCGAGATCGAGGAATTCCCGAAATACATCTCGGCGCTCGACCTGATCCAGCGTGCGGTCACGCGGCTCGCGGCCACGCAGCGCTCCGAAGGCGACCTCGCAAAGATTCGCAAGGCCGACGACGTGTACATGGAAGCCGTTGCGAGCGGTGACTTCCAGGCGATGTCGGAGACCAACAAGGCGCTGCACATGGCGATCGCGCATGCGGCGAACAACCCATACTTCGTCGGCTACTACGAGCGTCTGCTCGGCGAAGGGCAGCGCCTGCTCCATCTGCATTTCGACTTCACCGTGAGTTCGCCGACGGCCGCGAAGCTCGGCCGCGACCACGACGAACTGATCGACGCGATCGTGCGCCGCGATGCTGACGCCGCCGAGCGCGCCGCACACGAGCACACGATGCTGTTCCAGAAGCGCTTCCTCGACTACATGAAGCAGAACATGACGGAATCGATGGCGGTGCTGTAACGCATCGGCATCGGCGCACCGGCACGCGCCGGTCCGGCTAAAATACCGGCCTGCCGCGCGTCCCGCCGCGGCCGGAGGACACTCAACATGACCGCACGTCGCGGTGCCGCGGTCGCCATCGCACCCGGCCACGAGGCAGCCAGCCTGTCGAAAGCCCAGCAAACGTTCAATACGCTCGTCAAGCAGATCGAAAAGCGCCGCGAGCGGCTCGGCGCGTGGGACGCCGTGATGCCTGCGTTCCAGAAGAAGTTCGTCGACGGGTTGTTGCCGCTCGAACAGGAAGCGACGGCGCTGCGCATCCGGCTGATCCATCTGCTCGACGACGCGTTCCTGCAGAAGGGCCTGAGCAAGGCCGAGCAGCGCACGCTGTCGGACCTGATCACGGACATGGCGCGCGACTTACTCGACGTCAGCGACGACGCGACGTTGAAAATTATCTACAACCGGCATGCCGCGTCCGGCGACGGCGGCTCCGCAACGGGCGCTCAAGCGCCGACGAAGCCGGGACCCGAACCCCTATCCGCTGCCGAAGCGTCGTCGGACGATCTCGACACGCTGTCGCCTGACGAACTCGCAGCACGCATGCAGGCCGAACTCGACGCACAGTTCGAGCGCGACATGGCCGCCCATGCGGCTCGCGAGGCGCAGCGCGCGAAGCGCAAGAAAACACCGAAGCAATCGGCCACACAGGCTCGCATCGAAGCCGAGCAGGCCGAATCGAACAAGTCGATCCGCGAGATCTATCGCAAGCTCGCAAGCGCCTTGCATCCCGATCGCGAAACCGATCCGCAGGAGCAGCAACGCAAGACCGTGCTGATGCAGCGGGTCAACCGCGCCTACGAGAAGGGCAATCTGCTGCAACTGCTCGAACTGCAACTGGAGATCGAACAGATCGACCGGCGTGCGATCGACGGCCTCAGCGAAGCGCGGCTCACGCGCTACAACGGGATCCTCGACGAGCAACTGCGCGAACTCGATCAGGAGATCGTTCACGTCGAGAACGACTTCCGCCGCACGTACGGGATCGCATCGTCCACCAAGGTCGCACCCGATACCGTGCTGCGCATGCTGGCGCGCGACATCGCCGGCATGCAGCGGAGCAACCAGGATCTGAGCGTCGCGCTGCGCGAGTTCGAGGATCCGGATCAGGTCAGGCGCTGGCTGAAGGACATGAAGCGCCGGCCGGCGTCGTCCCGCTTCGACGACGATTCGTATTGAGCCGACAAGCACGAGCGACCGGGCCAAACGCACGCCGCCCTTTACCGCACCTCCCCCATCCCGCCCATCAACGCCATCAACTGCTCGCGCAGCCACTGGCTGCCCTGATCCTGATCGGCGCTGCGATGCCAGTAGCAGAAGTAGTCGAGCCCCGGCATCTCGAACGGCAGTTCGAGAATCCGCGCCGGATAGCGCTGCAGCAGCCGCAGCGGCGCCGTCAGCGCGAGATCGCCGCGCATCGCGATCAGCGGCGCGACCATGTAGTGCTGCACACGCATCTGGATGTTGCGGCGCAGCCCGAGCCGCGTCAGTTCCGCGTCGACGTGCCCGCTGCCCTTGCGGCGGCTCGACACGTGGATGTGCCCCATCGACAGGTAGTCGTCCATGGTCAGCCTGTCGCCCTTGAACGGGTGATCGTCGCGAATCATGCACGCGTAGCGATCCTGCACGAGCAGCGCCTGGTGCAGATGCGGATCGCCGATCAGCGGCGCGTCGATCGCGATGTCGACCGAGCCGTTCGCGAGCGCGGTCGCGACTTCGCGGCGATCCATCGTGTAGCTGCGCACGTGCATGCCGGGCGCATGCGTCTGCAGCAGTTCGCCGAGCGCGGGCAGTAGCAACGCTTCCGTCAGGTCGCTCATGCTGAGCCGGAACACGCGCTCCGACGACGCCGGATCGAACACGTCGCCTTCGTGCGCGCTCGAATCGAGCAGTTGCAGCGCCTCGCGCACGCGGCCGACGATGTTCTCGGCCATCGGCGTCGGCATCATCCCGGCCGGCGTGCTGACGAACAGCGGATCGTTCAGCGTCTTGCGCAGCCGCGCCAGCGCGTTGCTGACGGCCGGCTGCGTAAGGTTCAGCACCTCGGCCGCGCGCGTCAGGTTGCGCTTGTTGTAGATCGCCTCGAATACGACGAACAGGTTCAGATCAATCTTCGAAAGGCGCATCGCCGGATCTCCTTGCCGAGATCTTACGGCGGGCGCCATTCGTTCGTCCACGTCGCGCCGCTCAGCCGCGCGGCGGCGGCGTCAGGTACGGCGCGGTCGAGCCAGGCTCGCCGTCCTTGATCTCCATCCGCGCGATGGCCTGCAGGTGCACCTCGTCCGGGCCGTCGGCGAAGCGCAGCGCGCGGCCCCAGGTCCACAGGTCGGCCAGCGGCGTATCGGGGCTCAAGCCCGCCGCGCCGAACACCTGCATCGCGCGGTCGCACACGTCCGTATAGACCGTCGGCACGAGCGCCTTGATCATCGAGATTTCCTTGCGCGCGGCTTTCGCGCCGACCTTGTCGATCATCCACGCGGCCTTCAGCACCAGGAGGCGCGCCTGGTCGATCTCGATGCGCGAACGCGCGATCCATTCGCCGACGGTGCCATGCCGGTTCAGCGGCTTGCCGAACGCGACGCGCGACTGCGCGCGGTCGATCATCAGCTCCAGCGCCAGCTCGGCCGCGCCGATCGAACGCATGCAGTGGTGGATGCGGCCCGGCCCGAGGCGGGCCTGCGCGAGCGCGAAGCCGCTGCCTTCCTCGCCGAGCAGGTTGCGCGCGGGCACGCGCACGTTGTCGAACGTGATCTCGCAGTGCCCTTCGGGCGCGTGGTGATTGACTACCGTGATGTTGCGCACGACCGTCACGCCCGGCGTGTCGCGCGGCACGAGGATCATGCTCTGCTGCTGATGCGACTCGGCCTCGGGATCGGTCTTGCCCATCACGATGAAGATCTTGCAGTTCGGATGCGCGGCGTTCGTGATGAACCACTTGCGGCCGTTGATCACGTACTCGTCGCCGTCGCGCTCGATACGCGTCGTGATGTTGGTCGCATCCGACGACGCGACGTCGGGCTCCGTCATCGCGAACGCCGAACGGATTTCCCCGCGCAGCAGCGGCAGCAGCCACTGTTCGCGCTGCTCGGGCGTCGCGAACATGTGCAGCAGCTCCATGTTGCCGGTGTCCGGCGCGTTGCAGTTGAACACTTCCGACGCCCAGCTCACGCGCCCCATGATCTCGGCGAGCGGCGCGTATTCGAGGTTGGTCAGGCCCGTGCCGGGCTCGTCGTCCTTCAGGTGCGGCAGGAACAGGTTCCACAGCCCTTCGGCTTTCGCACGCTCCTTCAGCTCCTCCATGAACGACACCGGATATTGGCCCGCGTGCACTTCGTCGTTCCACTGGCGGATGCGCGGCACGATGTGCGCATCCATGAATGCGCTCACGCGTTCGCGCAGTGCTTCCACTTTCGGGGTGTAGCCAAAGTCCATGATCGACTCCTCGAGATTTCCGTGTTTCCGTTCGTTCGGTTCAGAAGGCCGAGACGCCGCCGTCGACGGCGACGGCCTGCCCGGTCAGATAAGTGTTGTCCTTTGCGCACAGCATCAGCATCGTCGCGACGATTTCGTCGGGCCGGCCGAGCCGCTTCATCGGCGAGCCCTGCGCCAGAAAATCCTGGCGCTCGCCGATCTCGCTGTCGGTGACCATCGGCGTCGTGCTGTAGAACGGGCACACCGCGTTCACGCGGATGCCGTGGCGCGCGTATTCGAGCGCGGCCGTCTTCGTGAGCCCGACCACCGCATGCTTCGATGCCGCATACGCGGCCAGCTTCGGCGCGCCGCCGAGCCCGGCCATCGACGCGACGTTCAGGATCACGCCTTCGCGCTGCGCGAGCATCTGGCGGATCTGGTGCTTCATCCCGAAGAACACGCCCTTCGCGTTCACCGCGAAGCTCAGGTCGAGATCGGCTTCGTCGGTGTCGATCAGCGCCTTCATCGGCGGGGCGATGCCCGCGTTGTTGATGCCGACGTCGAGCCGCCCGAAGCGCGCGACGGCTTCATGCACCAGCGACGCGACGTCCGCTTCGACGCGCACGTCGCAGCGCTGCGCGATCACGTCGGCGCCGGCCGCGCGCAGCGGCGCGACGACGCGTTCGAGCGCATCGCCGTTCAGGTCGCCGAGCACGAGCCGCGCGCCCATCGCGGCGAGTTCGCTCGCGAGCAGCGCGCCGAAGCCGCTCGCGGCGCCGGTGATCATCACGGCCTGGCCGGCGTAGCTGTCGAGTTTCATCGCGCGCTCAGATCGTCAGGCCGCCGTCGACGACGATGCATTCGCCGTTCGTGTAGCTCGCCGCGTCCGACACGAGATACAGCACGGTGCCGGCCATCTCGCGCGGCTCCGCGTGGCGGCGCAGCGGGATCTTCGTCATCCACGTCTCGTAGATGTCCTTGTCGGCGAACAGCGCGCCCGCGAACTTCGTCTTGGTGAGCCCCGGCAGCAGCGCGTTCACGCGGATGCCGAGCGGCCCGCACTCCTTCGCGAACGCCTTCGTCATGTTGACGACGGCCGCCTTCGTGATCGAGTAGATGCCCTGCCGGTCGCCCGGCTGCAACGCATTCACAGATGCGGTGTTGACGATCGCGCCGCCGCCGTGCGTCTTCATCAGCTTGCCGGCTTCGACCGACATGAAGAAGTAGCCGCGAATGTTCACGTCGACGGTCTTCTCGTACGCGGCGAGATCGGTATCGAGGATGTGCCCGAAATACGGATTCGCGGCCGCGTTGTTCACGAGGATGTCGAGGCGGCCGTGCTTGCCGCGGATGTGCTCGAACGTCGCGACGATGTCCTCCAGCCGCCCGACGTGGCACGCCAGCGCCTCGGCGCGACCGCCCGCCGCAATGATTGCGTCCGCAACCGCCTGGCAGTCGTCGAGCTTGCGGCTCGACACGATCACGTGCGCGCCCTGCTGCGCGAGCAGCTTCGCGATTTCCTCGCCGATGCCGCGGCTCGCGCCCGTCACCAGTGCGATCTTGCCGGTCAGGTCGAACAGGTTCGTTGCCATGTTGCTGTGCTCCTCCATTGATTGTGTTGTCGTGTCGCCGCGCGGCGATCGTGGCGATCGTGGCGATTCGCGGCGAGGTCAGCGATGCGCGTCGATCACGCCGACGGCGAGTTCGGCCAGCCGGCCGGCCATTTCGCCAACGCGCAGCGCCTGCTCGCTCGATGCGTTGCCCTGCAGCGCGCGCGCCTTCACGCCCTGCGCGATCGCCGCGAGCCGGAAGAAACTAAATGCGAGGTAGAAATGCCAGTCGCGGATCGGCTCGATGCCGCGCAGCTCGCAGTAGCGCGCGACGATCGCCGCTTCGTCGGGAATACCGAGTTCCGCACGATCCTGGCCGGCGAGCCCGCGCACCTGGCCGCCCGACGGCAGCCGCAGGCACATGCAGAAATACGCGAGATCGGCGAGCGGGTTGCCGAGCGTCGACAATTCCCAGTCGAGCACGGCCTGCACGCGATAGCCGTCGCGCGCGAACATCAGGTTGTCGATCCGGAAATCGCCGTGCACCAGCGCCGGCCGTCCCGTGTCCTCGGGGCATGCTTTCGGCAGCCAGTCGATCAGCGTCTCCATCGCGTCGAGGCGGCCGGTTTCAGCCGCGCGATATTGCTTCGTCCACACGCCGATCTGGCGCTCGAAGTAGTTGCCCGGGCGGCCGTAGTCGGCGAGGCCCACCGCGTCGACATCGACGTCGTGCAGCGCGGCCATCGTCCGCAGCAGCGCGTCGTAGCAGGTCGCGCGATCGGCCTTCGGCAGTTCCGGCAGCGCGGGATCCCAGAAGATCCGGCCATCCTCGAAACTCATCACGTAGAACAGGCTGCCGATCACGTCGCGGTCTTCGCACAGGTGATACGGATGCGCGACCGGCACCGCGGTGCCCGACAGCGCGGTGAGCACGCGGAATTCGCGGTCGACCGCGTGCGCGGATTTCAGCAATTCGCCCGGCGGCTGGCGGCGCAGCACGTAGCGGCCGCTCTTCGCATTCAGCAGGAAGGTCGGATTCGACTGGCCGCCGGCAAACTTCTCCGTGTCGACCGGGCCTTCGAAGCCCGGCACGTGCGTTTCCAGATAGCGCGTGAGGCGGGCTACGTCGAGTTGCTGGGAAGGGTTCGTCATCGTCGCGATCGTTCGTGGGTCAGCCGTAGGTTCGCAGCGCGTGTCGTTCGGGATCCTCCAGATGCGGGATGCCGTTGAACGACGCGAGGTGGAACGCGTCGGCGTTGAAGAAAAACTGCGAAAGACTGCTGTTGCGGATCTGCAGGTTCAGCGCGATCGCGCTCGGCGGCGGCGCCGCGAGCACCTGCTGCACGGTGACCGCGATCGGGCCGCCGGAGCTCACCGCCAGCACGCGCTGACCGCCGCCTGCGCGGATCGCCGCGCGCGCGTCGGCCACGCGCTGCTGGAAATGGGCCCAGGTTTCGGGGGCCGCATCGCCGAGCTTGTCCTCGGTCCACAGTTGCAGCACCTGCCGGAGCGCGCGGAAGTGATCCTTCATCGAGCCGGCCGCGAGCCGCGCGATCTCCGGGTAGTCGCTGGCGGCTGCCGCGAACAGCCCGTGGAAATCGTATTCGTTCAGCCCCGGATGGCGATCGACCGCGACGCCTTCGCGCCCCATCCCGCGCAGGATCGCGGCGACCGTCTGCGCATGGCGGTTCATCGTGCCGCAGATCACGCGGTCGAACGTCAGGCCCTGCCGCGCGAAGTATTCGCCGAGCCAGACGCCCTGCTGGTCGCCCGCCGCGGACAGCCGGTCGTAGTCGTCGGTGCCGAACGACGCCTGCCCGTGCCGTACCAGAAAGAGTTCAGCCATTGCGCTCGCCTGAGGAAACCGAAAGCCCAGCATAGCGACCGGGCGTGCATTTTTGAAATTTATTTTCTGAATCAATCGGTATTCATCGCATGAATTCCGCGTATCCAGACAGTGCGCTTGCGCCGGCTTTCATCGGCCCCCCGCGGCGCGGCACGCGAATTGCGACAGCGCAGACCGTGTCGAATAAATCCAGGAGGGATGCGATGCTCGGTACGATCCTCATCATCGTTCTGATTCTGCTGCTCATCGGAGCATTTCCTGCATGGCCGCATAGCCGAAGCTGGGGCTACTGGCCATCGGGGACCGTCGGGCTGATCGTCGTCATTGTCGTGATACTGGTGCTGCTCGGTCGCATCTGAGCACGGACGCGCGTGCCGCTGCACGGGCACGCGCGTTCCGGTCTGGCGTTCCGACCTGCCATCGTGACTTCTTTACACGCGAAAGTAAGCCGTAAAGGAAAACGCGCCCGAGCGGCCCGCATGGCCCCCGCTTATTCGCGCGTCCAGCCGTTCTCGTAAAGCTGCCCGGCCAGCACGCCGAGGCGCGACGCGAGCACGTAGTTCTCGCCGTCCTCGATCAGTGCCGAACGCACGTCGCGGAACAGTTTCTCGATCGGGAATTCGCGCGTGGTGCCGTTGCCGCCGAACAGCTGAAACGCCTCGTGCGCGATCTTCATCGCTTCCTCGGTCACGCTCACCTTCGCCTGCGCGGTCGCATACGGATGGCTTTGCGGCGACATCCGCGAGAACGCGAGGCTGCGGCGCGCGATCGCGCGCGCCATCTCGAGCCGGCGCAGCATCTCGCCGATGCGCAGGTGCGTCATCTGATGATCCATCAGCAGCGCGCCGCCCTGCTTGCGCTCGTGGCAATACGCAAGCGCCAGTTCGAACGCGGCCCGCGCCGCGCCGACGAACATCTGGCACATGTGCGTGCCCGCATACGACCACGTCGACGCGAGGTTGCCGAGATAGTCGTCCTTCAGCGCGACCGCGAAGCGCTTGGGCACCTTCACGTTGTCGAAATAGATCTCGCCCTGCGGCAACGAGCGCTGGCCGATCTTGTCGAGCGGTTTGCCGCGCGACACGCCGGGCAGATCGAGCGGCAGGATCATCGCGATGCCGTTGGTAAATGCGCTGCGCTCGCCTTCGCCGTAGAAGCCGTCGCCGTAATCGGCCGCCATGTACGCGAGCGCGACCTGCGCGACCGAGCCGTTCGAGATCCACGCCGAGCTTTGCCCGTTGATCACGATCTCGTCGGCGCCGACCTTCGCGGTCACGTTGCCGACCGGCTGCCGGCCGTTCCCGGCGAGTTCCTGCCGATACAGGATCGCCGCGTCCGACCCGCGATCGGGCTGCGTGTTCATCCAGCAGCCGACCTTGCCCGTGCACATCTCGACCAGTTCGGCGTTGCCGACGGTGTGCGCCATCATCAGCGGCATCGTGGCCGCGCCGATCGACACGGCGAGGCCCGCATCGCCCCAGCCGAGTTCCTCGCCGATCAGCGACTCGATGCGCACGGCCGTCTCCGGCGGAAACTGCGCGATCAGTTGCGGATCGAGTCCGAGCTTCGCGCTCTCGACGATCGCGGCCCAGTACGGCGAGCCCGGCGCGATCACGTCCTCCGCCGTCATCCGGTCGAGCTCGCGGCCGATCGGCCTCAGCACGTCGCGCGCAAAACGATGAACCGTGTGCTGGATTGCGCTTTCCTCTTCGCTCAGCGGCGTCTCGAAGCCGGTCAAGCCGACCACGGGCAGCGCCGCGGACTTGTTCAGACGAATCATCTCCGTTCTCCTCCTGGACTCGAATCATGTCGGCCCGGCAGCGGACGCGCCCGGCCACCCCAAATCTAGCAATACATACCAAACATAGGTCATCATGACAAACACTGGAAGCAAAAAAAAGACAGGGTATTCCCCTGTCTCCGTTCGCGTGGCCGCCGCGGCGGATCGCGCCGCTATTTGCCCGCGGGCGCCGTCAGCGTGCCGTAGGCGATCGCGCGCGACGTCGCCGCGAAATACGCGTCGAGCGCCTGCGTGTGCCGCCCGATGGTGCCGTACTGCATCGCGAGGCCGTCGGCCAGCGCGATCAGCATCGTGGCCGCATGCCGGCCGTCGGCCGCGCTGAAGGTCGGCGTGAGCGCGCGCACCAGCTGCGTGAGGTCGCGCGTGAGCGCCGAATACCATTCTTCGCACAGCTTCAGGCATTCGGGATCGGTGGCCGCGAACGACAGGAAATGCCGGAACAGTGCGTTGTACTTCGCATCCTTCGCATCGGCGATCGAGCGCACGATGATCTCTTCGAACACGTCGCGCGGCGACGCATCGCTGCTGATCGCCCGCTTCATGTCGTCGAGATACGCTTCGATGACCGGCTCGATGACGGCCCGCAACACGGCGATGCGCGTCGGGAAGTAGTACTGCAGATTGCTGACGCTGATCCCTGCCGCCGCCGCAACCGCGCGCTGCGAGAACTCCAGCGGCCCGCCTTCCAGCAGCAGCTTGCGTGCGACGCGAATGATCGTGTTGCGCGTGCGCAGGCCTTGCGCCCGCAAGCCGTCGGTGTTGCCGGCCGCGGCGGTGGGAGTCGAAGTGCGCCGCTTTCTCGTGCTGCGCGGCTCGTTGGACACTGTCATCGTGTTCGTCGTGAAGGTGGCGTTTCGGCTTCGTCGAATGGAGGCTCCGTGCCTTACGGAGCGCCAACGACTATACCCGATGCGCGCTGCATTTTCCATCGAGCCGCCCCTGCGTCGGGCGGCCCGGCCGGATCCACGTTTGCGTGTCGCGACGATCGCATGCGCCGCTACACCGGCCGCACCTTGCGGTTCACGCGTTCGTCGAGCAGGTTCGCGACGCCGAGCATCGCGGTCATCGCACACCATCGCAGCGGCTCGGGCGGCACCGACGGCGTCTTGTGCGTCAGCGTGTCGAGCAGCGGCGATCGTCCATCGTGAATGCGCTCGGCCAGCACGCGCCCGATCAACGACTGCGTGCCGACGCCATGCCCCGAACACCCGGCCGTGTAGAACACGTTTCCATGCGCACCGGCCGCGCCGACCACCGGCAACGCATCGCCCGCGAACGAGATGTAGCCGCTCCAGCATGCGCGCACCGGCACGTTGCCGAGTTGCGGAAAGCGCGCGTGCAGCGTCTTCAGCAGCGCGCGATACGCGTCGTCGTCCGGCACGTTCGGCGTCTGCGAGCCGTATACGTAATGCAGCCGCTTGGTCGTCAGCAACAACGTGTTGCGCGCGGTCAGGCGATGGCTTTCCATCGTCAGGTGCGGCGTGACGATGCCCTCGCGATTCGGCCAGCCGAGCGCCGCGAGTTGCGCGTCGGACAGCGGCTCGGTTTCGAGCGCCGACACGCGCAGCGGCATCACCTTGTCGCCGAGCAGGCCGAGCTGCGGCGTGTACGCATTGGTCGCGAGCACCAGCACCGGCGCACTCGCGCTGCCGCGTGCGGTGCGCACGCGCACCGTCTCGCCCGCGTCGAAATCGAGCAGCGCGGTGTTCTCGTACAGTTTCACGCCGGCCGCGAGCGCCGCGCGCCGCAAGCCCGTCACGTACTTGCCGGGATCGAGCGTGCCGCCGCCCGGCACGTACGCGCCGAACAGGAAGGCCGGCGGAATGCCGCGCTCCCGCATCGCCGCGCCATCGAGAAACTGCGCGGGCGAGCCGAGTTCGATGCCGGTGGCCATGCTCTCGCGCAAGCGCTTCTCCTGCGACGGATGCACGCCCGCGCGAATGATGCCCGACGCGCGGTAGTCGCAGTCGATCGCGTATTCGGCGAGCTTGCGTTCGACGTACGCAACGCCTTCGTCGTAGAAGCCGACGATTCGCTTGGCCTGTTCGTGACCGACCCGTTTGAGAAACAGCTCGTACTCGAGCCCCTGGCCGCCGGCGAGATAGCCGGCGTTGCGCCCGCTCGCGCCAAAGCCCGCGAATTCGCGTTCGAGCACGACCACGCTCGCGCCGCGCGCGGCCAGTTCCAGCGCGGTGGACAGACCGGCGAAGCCCGCGCCGACGACGATCGCGTCCGCCTGCACGTCGCCTTCGAGCTCAGGTTGCGCACGCTCGGGCGCGTCGATCCAGCCGCCGACCGGACGATACTTCTGCAACGCGGCGTCGGCGCGCATTTCCTCGCCCCAGCGCGCGAGCGGCCCCGCCGCGTCGACGCTCGCCGCCTGCATCGCCGCCGCCGCGCCGACCCCGCCCGACGCCTGTCGCGTCGTCTGTCCTGCCTGCGCTCCCTGCCCGAGCGCGATTGCGCCGTGTGCGTCGCCCATGTCCGCCTCCGTCAGTCCCTGCTGAGAATGTGAATCGCCAACGCGGCCTCTTCGACGCCCTGCAAGCCGCCGCCGTTCTCCTGGATCGCATGACGCGCGCCGTCCACCTGCCGCGCGCCCGCTTCGCCGCGCAACTGCGTGACCAGTTCGTACAACTGCCCGATGCCGGTCGCGCCGAGCGGATGGCCCTTCGATTCGAGGCCGCCCGACGTGTTGATCGGGATGCGCCCGCCGAGCGTGAACTCGCCGCGCTCCGCGGCCGGACCGCCTTCGCCGAGCGGCACAAAGCCGAGGTTCTCGGCCTGGATGATTTCGCCCATCGCCGACGCGTCGTGCACTTCGGCCACGTCCATGTCCTCCGGCCCCACGCCGGCCTGTTCATAGGCCTGCAACGCGGCGAGCCGGCCGATGTGCTTGTGCGGCTCGTCGATGCGCCGCCGCGTGAAGCTGCGGATCACGCTCGCGGCGATCCGGATGCAGCGGCTGCGATCGGCGCCGATGCGCTCCAGCCCTTCCTCCGTGCACAGGATCGCGGCCGCCGCGCCGTCCGACAGCGGCGCGCACATCGGCAGCGTGATCGGGTACGTGATCGGCGCGGCCGCCAGCACCTCGTCGATCGTGAACGGCTGGCGGAACTGCGAGTACGGGTTGTGCACCGAATGCCCGTGGTTCTTCGCGGACACGGCCGCGATCTGCCGCTGCGTCGTGCCGTACGTGTGCATGTGGTGCCGGCACATCGCCGCGTAGATCTTCATGAAGCGGCTGTACGGGCGCTCGGACTCCGAGCCGGGCGGCGGCTCGATCCCTTCGCCGAGCCGCGCGAGCGTCGCGAAATTCTCGTCGACGCGCGACACGTCCCAGCCGGCGTCGAACAGCGCGAACGATTTCGCCTTGTCCGCGACGTTCATCTTTTCCGCGCCGAGCGCGAGCGCGACGTCGCACGCGCCCGACTGCAGTTCACGCACGGCGAGGTGCACGGCCGTACTACCGGACGCGCACGCATTCTCGACGTTGAACACCGGAATGCCTTCGAGGCCGATCTTGCTGAACACGACCTGGCCGGGAATCGACAACTGCCCCTGCAGCGCGCCGTTGGTGATGCCCGCGTAGAACGCGGCGCGGATCGCATCGGCGTGGCAGCCGGCGTCCCGCAACGCGCGCTGCAGCGCCTCTCTCGCGAGATCGTCGAGGCTGCGGTCGAGATGCCGGCCGAACACGGTCATCGCGATGCCGGCGATGTAGATGTTGCTCATCGTATGGAATCCGTATGAAGCAGGTTCATATCCTGCGTTGCTGGCCTTGCCAGTACTGTTCGCGCAGGTCCTTCTTCAGCACCTTGCCGGCCGTGCTGCGCGGCAGCGCGGCGACGAAGTCCACGCTCTTGGGCGCCTTCACCGAGCCGAGCTTCTCCTTGCACAGCGCGACGAGTTCCTCCGCGCTCACCTGCTGCCCGGCGTTGAGCTCGACCACGGCCTTCACGGCCTCGCCCCATTTGTCGTCGGGCACGCCGATCACCGCGCAGTCCTGCACGGCCGGATGCGCCCAGATCACCTGCTCGATCTCGCTCGGATAGACGTTGAAGCCGCCGCTGATGATCATGTCCTTCTTGCGGTCGGTGATGTGCAGATAGCCGTCGCGATCGAGGTGGCCGATGTCGCCGGTGTGCAGCCAGCCGTCGACGATCGTCTCGGCCGTCTTGTCCGGCGCGCGGTAGTAGCCCTTCATCACGAGGTCGCCGCGTACGCAGATCTCGCCCGTTTCGCCCTGCTTCAGCAGCTCGCCGCGCTCGCCGACGATCTCGACGCGCACCAGCGGGTTCGGGCGGCCTACCGACGCGAGCCGCGTGTCGGACGCGAGCTTGCCGTCGACGAAATGCTCGGCCGGCGTCAGGTACGAGATCGACGCGGGCGCCTCGGTCTGCCCGTAGCCGCCCGTCATCACCGGGCCGAACACGTCGATCGCGCGCTTGAGCTTCTCGACCGACATCGGCGCGGCGCCGTACAGGAAGTAGCGCAGCGACGAGAAATCGACCTGCTCGATTCCGGGGATGTCGAGCAGCCGGTAGATCACGGTCGGCGGCAGGAAGAACTCGGTCACGCGGTGCTTGACGATCGCGCCGAGCAGCAGCGCCGGGTCGGGCTTCGGCAGCACGACCACCGTGCCGCCGCGCGCGGTGCACGGCAGCGACATCATGCCGGCCGTGTGCGTCATCGGCGCCGCGGCCAGATTCACCGGGCGCGCATCGTCGTACGTCATCGCGATCATGAATTGCGCGAAGTACGTCTGCAGCGAACGATGCGTGTTCATCACGCCCTTCGGCGCGCCCGTCGTGCCGCCCGTGGCCGACAGCGCGACGACGTCGTCCATCGCGTAATCGACGGCGGGCGGCGTCGCCGGCTGGTGCTCGCTCCACGAAGCCAGCGACGGCGCCCACGGCAGGTCCGCGTCGAGGCACACCCACAGCCGGACCTTCGGCAGGCTCGGCCGCAGCGCATCGATCGCGGCCGCGAACGCCTGATGGAAGAACAGCACTTCGCAGTCGAACGCATCGAGCACGTACTGGTTCTCGGCCACCGCGTTGCGGCCGTTCACCGGGATGTACGCGAGCCCGGCGCGCCACATCCCGAGCGCGCAGCTCCAGCCGATCACGTCGTTGTCGGCCCACACCGCCGCCTTCGCCTCCTTCGCGAAGCCGGCGGCGAGCAAGCCGTTGGCGATGCGGCACGACAGCTCGCCGATCTCCTGGAACGTGTAGTTGCGATCGCCCTGGATGTACGCGATGCCGTCGGGATTGAGCCGCCAGCCGCGGTCGTAGAAATCGATAATGGCCATGTCACAAGTTCCGTTGGGTCTGGTCCGGTGCGGCGGCCGTCACAGTTGCGTGACCGTCGCGCGTGCGAGCCCGCGCTGTTCGAGGAAGCCGAGCAGGTAGCGATGGCCGAATGCCTTCGAGCCCGACGCGAAGCCCGTGCGCGCGGTATCGCCGTCGAGCAGCTTGAGCACGCCGGCCGCGTGAATCGCGCCCGTCGAGATGTACGGCGTGACGCCGTGCACGGTCGCGCGCACCGCCGCGAGCTGGCCGCGGCCGATCGCGAAGTCGACGCTGCGCTGGATCGTCGTGCGCTCGCGCGGCGGCATCGTCGGCGTGGTCGACGCGACGACCTGCTTCAGCACTTCGTCCTGCTGCTCGCGCGGCAGGTGCTTGTATTCGGCTTCCCACTTCTGCCCGAACTGGTGCACGAGCTTCATCACGTTGTTGTCGTAGAAGCCCACGCACGAAATGCAGCTGCGCACGCGCGCATCGTGCTCGAAGTAGACGGGCAGCGACGTGCCGCCCCACGGCAGGCAGAACACCGGCTGCATCAGCTCGGGCGTCGCGACGGTAAACGATGCGTCAGCGGCGTGCGGCACGAGCGCCTTTTCCCACAGGTAGCAGGACTCGTGGCGCGCGCCGTCGAAGATCGTCGCGGTCGAGCCGATGCTCACGCCGGCCGCGCCGCGCGGGCCGCGCGTCAGCGTGGCCGTCTCCAGCGCATCGATGCCCGGCGTTTCGAGCGCGAGCTCGGCGGCGATCTCCGCGAACGTGTACATGTACGCGTTCGACGACGACACCAGCAGGCCGGCCTGGCGATACTGCTCGCCGAACTGGTCGCGCACCGCGCGGATATACGACTGTTCGCCGGTCGTATCGAGGTGGTGACAGCCGGCCTTCAGCGCGGCCTCGACGCCGACGAGCCCGAAGCTCGAGAACGGCCCGACCGTGTTGCACACCACCTTCGCACCACGGAAAGCCTTCACGAGCGCATCGACGTCGTGCTCGGCTTCGATGATTTCGTATTGCGCGGATTCGAGGCGCACGACGCGCTGCGCCATCATTTCCTTCGCGCGGCCCGCATTGCGCGCGACCGCCGTGAACGGGATGTTCTGGTCGATCAGCCAATCCATGATCAACATGCCGGTGTAACCGCTTGCGCCATAAACGACGACGGGGTGCTTGGCCATGCTTGTCTCCTGAAACGTGAATTGTCGGGAACCGGTTCGGTTCAAACTCGGGTACTGCTGCTTCGTATCCGGCGCGTTCTTTTGTAGAACACATTACCAATCTTAGGTCACTATGACAAAGTATAGGATAAAGAAAAAGGCAGGGTATTCCCGGCCCTGACGCGTTTCGCGCATCACTTCGCCGCCCCGTCCGGCGACAGGCCGGCCAGATAGTGCGCAACCGCACGCGTATCGTCGCCCGACAACGTCGCGGCCAACGCGTTCATCGCGCCGGTCGGATCGTGCCGCTCGCCCGAGCGGAACGCCGCGAGTTGCGCTTCCAGGTAAAGCTGCCCCTGGCCGGCGAGGCGCGGCGCCGGATCCTTGCCCGTCAGCGCCGCGCCGTGACACGCGCGGCAGCTTCGCGCCTCCACGAGCGCCAATCCCCGCTTGTCGAGCGCCGCGTCGGTCGGCACGGCCTCGTTGCGCGCCGGCGCCTGTCGCGCGAAATAGGTCGCCAGCGCGGCGATCTTCGCGTCGTCGAGTTCGCGCGAAAGCGGCCCCATGTATGCGTTGCGGCGCTGGTCGGTGGCGAACGCGCGCAGTTGCGCGGCGATATACCTGGCCGGCTGGCCGGACAGCGACGGATACCACGCGTTCTGCGACTGCCCGTGCGCGCCGTGGCAGAAGAAGCACGTCTCCTGCGGCTGCGGCCACGCGCCGCCGCTGGTCTTGTCGGCTTCGCCGATCGCGGCCATCGCTTTCTGGTAATGCATGCCGTCGACCAAGTCGGGGCCGTACAGCGTGCCGGCTGCCGCCACGCCCGCTATCACGAGCGCGGCGCCAATCATCCAGGTTCGTTTCACTCAGGCCTCCTTGCCGCGGCCGGCCAGTTTGCCGAGCGCCTGCAGCGCCGCGCGATGCCCGGAGCGCACCGCGCCGTCCATCGCGCCGGGCCACAGGTCGGCCGTCTCGGTGCCCGACCAGATCAGCCGGCCAGCCTCCGGGCGCAGGAACTTGCCCCATTTCGTCCAGAAGCCGGGCGGCAGCGGGTGAATGCACTGCAGCGTCCACGGATCGACGCGGCCCCAGTCGTAGTCGTGGAACTGCGTCGGGTGCAGCGCCTTGTCGCCGAGCGCACTCGCAAAGATGGCCGACAGCGTCCGTTCGGCCGCCTTCGGCTCGGCCGGCAGCGCGCCCGGCGCGACGAACGCGGCGAGCACGCCGACCGAGCCGTCCGGCGGCGAATTGTCGTACGCCATGAACACCGGGCCGCCGACTTCGAAGATCTGTCCGTTGTAGCCGTCGTCGCGCCAGAACGGCCGGTCGTACACGTGCACCGTCTTGCGCATCGGCGCGTTCGCCGGCCAGTTCCGCTGCAACTGCGCGCGGCCGTCCGGCAGCGGCGGATCGAACACGATCTGCTGGCAAAGCGCCGGATTGAGCGCGACGATCACGCGCCGCGCGCGCAGCACGCCGCGATCGGTCTGCACGTCGACCACGTCGCGATCCCAGCCCGAGATCTTGCGCACCGGGCAGGACAGTTGCACCTTCGACGCGCCGAGTTCGCTCGCCATCCGGAGGCTCAGCACCTGCGAGCCGCCGACGAAGCGCGTTTCCTGTGCGCCGCCCTTGGTCGATTCGAGCTTCGCGTAGTCGCAATCGGCGCTGTTGATCATCGACAGGTAATGCAGCAGCCCAAGCTGGGCCGGGGCGCCGCCGAGCGACAGCTTCGCCGCGAGGCCGAGGAAGTAGCCGTCCTCGTAGGTCACGCCCTGCTTGAGCAGCCAGTCTCCGTAGGTCAGCTTGTCGAGCTCCGCCGCGTGCTGCGCAGTCCACGGCTCGCGCGACGGCACGCCGCGTGCGAGTGCGCCGAGCTTCGCGCCGAGTGCGTCGTCGCCGCCCGAGCCGCCGTGGAAATCCTGCGCGACGCGCGCGTCGCCGGCCAGCACGACGGTCTTGCCCGCGTAATACGTCGGGAACGTATCGACGCCGAGCTCGCGGGCGAGATCGGCAATCGCCGTCTGCCCCGGGCCGATCCACTGGCCGCCGGCTTCGGACACCACGCCGTGCCCGAGATCGTGGTTGTAGGTCCGCCCGCCGACGCGATCGCGCGCCTCGACCACGACGAACGATTCGCATCCGGCGCGCTTCAGGTCGCGTGCGGCGGTCAGCCCCGCGAGCCCGGCGCCGATGATGACGACGTCGAACACGCCGCGATCGGCGGATGCCGACGTCGCGCCTTCGGCGAACGACACGTCGCCGGTAGCGAGCGACGCGGCGGCCGCGGCCGCGGCGCGCAATATTTGCCGCCGGGCCTGCATGTCCGGCTTGTGCTTGCGTTTCATTCCGAGTACTCCATGCGTCCTCATTTTTCTCGACGGATTCACGGCACGGCCAGCACGCCGTCCTGCGAAAACAGCACCGGCTTGCCGCGCGCGTCGATCAGCGCGGCGGTGAGCGTCGCGCGATCCGCGCGCTGTGCGACGTCGAACGGGCCGCCCGCGACGCGCTGCGTGAACGTCAGTCCGTCGAGCCCGACGCCGACCAGGCCGCCGCCGGTTGCGACCAGATCGGTGATCGAGCTGCGCGTGCCGGTCTGCAGCGCCGCCCACGTCGCGCCGCCGTCGCGGCTCTCGAACAGGCTGCCGAGCAGCCCGCCGACCACGATCCGGCCGTCCGGCATCGCGACGCCCGACCACAACGTGCCCTTGCCGCCGGTCGGCAGATAGGTCCAGTTCGCGCCGCCGTCGGTCGACTTCAGCACCATCCCCTGTTCCGAGACGATGTAGCGCGCCTGCGCGGCGTCGGCGAACACGTGATACAGATTGCGGTCGGCCTTGCCGCCGCCCGGCGGCTTCGGCAGCGTCGTGCGCGCCCACGTCTTGCCGCCGTCGTGCGTCTGCAGCATCAGCGACCACAGGCCGACGGCAATCCCGTCCCGCGCGTTCGTGAACAGCACCGAGAACAGCGGCTGGTCGACTGACGTGTCGAGCCGCTGCGTGACCCACGTGTCGCCGCCGTCGTCGGTCGCGAGAATCGCGCCCCACTGGCCGACGGCCCAGCCGTGCTTCGCATCCGCGAACGACACGGCCGACAGCGTCGCCGCGACCGGCACGCGCCGCGCCTGCCGCCAGGTCTTGCCGTCGTCGTCGGACAGCAGCACGATGCCGTGCTCGCCGACCGCGACGATCCGCGATCCGGCGCGCGCCGCATCCATCAGCATCCGGTGCGTCGGCGCGGCCCAGGCATGCGCGGGCTTCGCGGCCCAGGCCGCCACCGTTCCGTCCTGCGGTTGCGCGAGGGCCATCGCGGCGGCGCACAGCGCGGTACAGGCAACGAGCGTCTTGATCATGGAAGAACCTCCGTAGTGGTGTGCGCGGGCATCAGTGGCTGAACAGCACCGACCAGCCGGCATGCGCGACGCCGAGCGCGATGACGGGCGGCTTGTCGGCAACCTGCGCGGCCGCCGCCAGACGTCCGGCGTCGCCGTCGTTCGACGACGGGGCCACGGCCGGTTCGCCGCCCGTGGCGTGGCGCACGCTGATGCGTTGCGCGTTGGTTGCGAACGCGTGGGCCGGCGCGGGCTGTTGCGCAACCGTTGCATGGAAGCGTGCGAAGCCTGTCGCCACGACGCAAAGTGCGCCGCACACGGCAAAGGTCTTGACCATGACTGGATCTCCGTCGGGATGTGCGTCAACTTCAGTGGCTGAACAGGCCCGGTGCGCGGGCCGGCTTGCGGCGCGGGAACCAGCGTTCGAGCAGCGACGCGAGCGCGGGCAGCGCGGTCATCGCCATCACCAGGTTCACGATGAACATGAACGCGAGCAACTTGCCCATGTCGGCCTGGAACTTGAGCGCCGAGAAGCTCCACGTCGCGACGCCGATCGCCAGCGTGATCGCGGTGAAGATCGTGGCCACGCCCACTTCGAGCATCGCGTGCTGCACGGCCTTCACGATGTCCTGCCCGCCCGCGAGATGCACCTGCAGCCGGTTGTAGATGTAGAACGCGTAATCGACGCCGATGCCCACCGCCAGCACCATCACCGGCAACGTCGCGACCGTCAGCCCGATCTGCAGCTCCTTCATGAACCAGTAGCCGATGAAGGTCGCGACCGACAGCGGCACGCAGCACGCGAGCATCGCGCGCCAGTCGCGATAGGCGAGGAACACGAGGATCAGGATCGCCGCATACACGTAGAGCATCATCGGCAGCTCGCTCTTCTCGACCTCGTCGTTGGTCGCGGCGAGCACGCCCGCGTTGCCCGCGGCCAGCCGCACCGTGATGCCCGGGAACGGATGCGCCGCGCGGTACTGCTTCACGTCGTCGAGGATGCGGTTGATCGTCGTCGCCTTGTGGTCGGTCAGGAACAGGTGCACGGCCGTCATCCCGCAGTCGCGGCTCATGAAACCCTTCATGCGCGACACGTCGACCGACACCGCGCCGTAGTTCTCGGCGGCGATCGGCACGACGTTCATCTTCGGGAAGTCCTCGTTGTAGCCCTGGTTGTACGCGCGCAGCATCGCCGAGTACGACTGCACCGACACGACGCCAGGCTCTGTCTTCATCGCGGCCGAGAAGTCGTCCTCGTACAGGCCGACCGCCGGGTTGTCGCATGCCTTGCCGGTCGATTCGATCGCCACCGTCAGCCAGTCGAGGCCCATGTCGTAGTTGCCGGCAATCGACGTCGCATCGCGGTTGAAGCGCGCGTCCGCGCGCAGCTCAGGCGCGCCCGGCTGCAGCGTGCCGATCACGCGATCGCGGCTTTGCCACGCGGCGAGCGCGAAGATCGCCACCGTCAGCGCGACGGTGAGGCCTGCGTACTTCGGTTCCGCCACGCGGGCGAGCACGCGCAGCGGCTTCGCACGCTGCTGCGCGCGCTTCAGCGAGTTGTCCGCATAGGTTTTCGTGAAGTTGAAGCACGATGCCGCGACGGGCAGCAGGATCAGGTTCGTGACGATCTTGTACGCGACACCGAGCGACGCGGTGATCGCCAGCTCGCGCACCATCGGAATCGGAATCAGCAACAGCGTGATGAACGACACGAACGCGGTAATCAGCGCGAGCACGCCGGGGATCAGCAGGCCGCTGAAGCTGTGGCGCGCCGCATCGAACGAACTCTGCCCGTGCGCGATCTCGCGGACGATGAAGTTCACCTGCTGCACGCCATGCGACACGCCGATCGCGAACACGAGGAACGGCACGAGCACCGCGAGCGGATCGAGGCCGAAGCCGAGAAGCTTCAGCGTGCCGAACTGCCATACGAGCGACGTGAGCGAGCATGCGACCAGCAGCACCGTGAAGCGCACCGAATGGCAATACCAGTACACGGCGAGCGTGGTCAGCAGCAGCGCGACCGCGCAGAAGCCGAGCACGGCCGTCGCGCCGTCGGCGATGTCGCCGATCTGCTTCGCGAAACCAATGATCTGGATCTCGTAGCCGGCATCCTCGAACGGCTTGCGGATCTTCTCTTCGAGCAGATGATTGAACGCCACGTAGTCGAGCACCTTGCCGGCGCTGTCGCGCTCGTTCAGCTCGGCCGTGATCATCGCGCTGTCCTCGCCGTGCGACACGAGCGTGCCGACGTAGCCGCCGAGCGTCGTTGCGCGGCGAATGCCCTGCACGCGCTCCGGCGTCAACTGGTCGGGCGTGATGGTGCCCGGAATGATCGGCTCCGCGCGAAAGCCCTCGTCGGTCACTTCGTTGACGAACGCGTTCGGCGTCCACAGCGAGCGTACCCCGATGCGGTCGACGTTCGGCAGGTATGTAACGGCCTGCGTGACGTTGTACAACCGCGTCAAGCCTTCCTTCGACCAGATCGACCCGTGCTTGGCACGCACCACCACCGTGATCCGGTTCGCGCCGAGCAGGTCGTTCCGGTATTGCTGGAACGTGCGGATGTACTCGTGCCCGATCGGCATCTGCTTTTCGAAACCGGCATCCATGCGCAGCTGCACGGCGAACACGGCCATCGCGACGGTGAACAACGCGATCGCCGCGAGCACGATCGCGCGGTGACCGAAGAAAAGCCTTTCGAGACGACTGACCAGACGATTGAGCACGACGTTACTCCTTCATGTATTCCGGTGACGTACGCCACCTGCCACCTGCCACTTGCCACCCGCCGCCGTCAGAAATTCCGCGTGACGAACAAGCCGACGAAATTGCGGTCCGCGTACGGCTGGCCCACCGTGTTGTGGCCGCCCCAGAACGCGGTGAAGTTGATGCCGGCTTGCCAGTTCGGCGGGTTCTGGTTGAACAGCACGTAGACGTTCAGCGACTTCGCGCCCTGCATGTAATTCGCGGTGAAGGTCGGCGTGTAGCCGTACAGGCCGGTGCTGAAGGTCAGGCCCGGCGTGACCTGCCAGCCGGGAATCAGCGAGCCGTCGTAGGTCCAGTTGAAGTCGATCGTCGCGCCGACCGAGCTCGATGTACCCTGGCCCATCCCGATCGGATAGCCGGCCGCCGATCCGTTGTTCAGCCACGGCAGGTAGCCGGTCTGCGGCACCTGCGTGACGGTCTGGCCGCCGACCGTGCGCGTGACGCCGCTCGCGCTCAGCCCCGGGTAGTAGATCCACGTCAGTTCCCAGGTCAACGCGGCCGAATCGGCGCCGAGCAGTTTCAGGAACGGGTACTCGCTGCGCGTGAGCGCCAGCAGCCCGTTGATGTCGTACTGAAACTTCTTCTTGTCGACCCATTGCGGACAGTCCACGCCGGCCACGCCGTTCGTGTTCAGGTCGAGCGGGCCGCCCGCGCCGTAGCAGCTCGACAGCGCGACCGCGTCGCGCGGCCGGTACGACAATTCGGTGCCGATCGCCCACGGGCCGACGCCGAAGTTCGCGCTGACGCCGAACAACTGGCGCCGGCCGAGATACGACCATTGCTCGGTGCCGTTCGCGAGCGACGCGAGCACCGGCGACTTGTCGGTGTAGTTCAGGTAGTAGAACGCGAAGTTCGCGTCGAACGAGCGCGGCGCGTAGTTGAACTTCACGCCGAACTGCGGCCGGTATTTCGCCGGCAAGTTCGTCGTGCTCGGCAGGCCGATGTCGTTGAACGGCGGCCCGGCGTAGGCGCCGTTCACGAGTCCGTTCTTGATCGCGTTGAGCGTGTCCTGGTTGCCGGCCGCGCCCGATCCGCCGATCGCGTTGGCGATCGTGCCGGCGCTCGGGCCGGTCACGTTCAGGTTGTTCGTGTTGATCGTGAACGGTTCGGCACCGCGGCCGAAGCCGTTCGTCACCGACCAGTACGAGCCGACCGGCGGATAGCGGTTACCGTTCCACTGGAACTGGTAGTACGCCTCGGTGCTGAACCCGTGCGACAGGTCGGCCGCCAGGCTCACCATCGGCGCGGGCAGCAGCGCCTGCTTGAGCTGCGAGCCGGGGATCAGCAGCTTCTGCGTGTCGATCGAGTTCGTCGCGTTGATGCCGCTCTGCGCGAACATGCTCTCGCCCCAGTTGATCACCTGATTGCCGAGCCGCACGTGCGCGTTGCGCCCGCCGATCGTGAAATCCTTCTGCGCCCACAGGTCGAGCAGTTGCGCGTTGTAGACGACCTGCGCGGCGGCCGTGCTCGACAACGGCGTGCGGTTCGTGTTCTTGGCCATGAAGTCGTACATGCCGGTGCCGCGCACCATGAACTTCAGCCCTTCGCTCGGCATCTTCAGCAGCAGCTCGCTGGTCGCGCTGATGTAGGTGCTGAACGGCTGACCCTTGCGGTAGTTCAAGTCACCGTTGTCCGCGTAGCCCCACTGGTTGGTGTTCGCGCCCGCGCCGCAGCCGAAGGCGTTCGGGTCGCCCGTGAGCGAGCAACTCGGGTTTTTGGTGCGGATACCGGCGCCGGCCGTCAGGTTCGACACCCACGAGCCCTGCAGGGCCCCGCCGTTCAACGTGAAGTCATACGCGTACGCGCTCGACGTCGCAGCGCCCGCCATCGCCACCGATACCGTAGCATTCCTGAACAATCTTGCCGGTTCCATGATCCACCTCCGCCCCTGTTCGATGCCGGCGCGCGATCGTTGCGCGCGCCGGTCCTTGTATCCGTCAGCCGGTCGCCGTCACCGTTCGCTGACCGAGCGCAGCGATTCCGCCGTGTAGAAATCCTGCTTGAAACGCGGATCGTCGACCTGACCGAACCAGCGAATGTCCTTGCCCTGGCCGATCGACGACGCATCGAACACATAGCGGCCGTTGATCATGTCGTACTGCGCGAGCGGTTCGTTGTCGCAGGTGCCGCCGAGCTCCCATACTGGAATCGGGTAGCTTTCCCGCACCTTCCACAACTTGCCCTGCGCGTCGTAGTCCTCGCCGACGAGCGCAAGCCAGCTGTCTTCGTCGAGATAGAACACCTTCTTCGACGCAACGTGCCGCGCGCTCGGCTTCAGCGTTGCTTCGACGACCCACACGCGATGCGTCTCGTAGCGACGGTTCGCCGCGGCGAGGCCGTCGGGTGTCGCGACGTCGTGCAGCTTGTTCTTGAACCGGTACATGCCGAACGCGTTGTACGGGACGAGCATCTCCTTCTTGCCGACCAGCTTCCAGTTGAACCGGTCGAGCGAACCGTTGATCATGTTCGCCTCGTCGATCAGGTACTGGTTCTCGAAGCCGATCAGCGGCGCGTCGTGCGTATAGGCCGGCATGCGTCGCACGCGGCGCTGGCCCGGGAAGTAGTAGTAGGTTTCCGAGTCCTTGTTGAAGTACTGCCGCTGGACGAAGGCCTGCCCGGCGAGCGCGGCCGGCGAGTTCATCTGGAAGTAGACGGCGGCGCTCAACTGGTCGACCTCCTGCGGCGACGTCTTGCCGAGCTTGGCCGACGGGAAGTAGAACGTCTGCGGGCCGACCGCGTCGATCCATTCGCTGCCGCCGGGGCGCGGCGAAATGCTCGTGGCGACCTGCGCCCATTCGACGCCTTCGCCGCGATAGCGCATCTCGTAGTTCAGGATCGCTTCGATGCCGCTTTTCGGTTGCGGAAACGGCACGCCCGGCAACGCGGCCGCGGCGAGGTTCTCGCCGCTCGCATCCAGCTTCGCGGCGGTGAGGTTCGCCTTCGAGTTCTGTTCGGCGGCATCCGGCAACTGGCATTCGCGGTGGGACGGGTAGACGTCCATCCGGTAGCCCTTCTTCTGCTTGATCAGCGCGACCTGGCCGGGCGACAGCTTGTCCGCATACTTGTCGACGTTCGCCGCATCGATCGAGTAGAGCGGCTTCTCGTTGCGATGCTTCCAGAAATCGCCGCGTACCTTGCCCCACTCCCAGCCGGCGTCGGGCGACTGCTTGCCCGCATAGGCCGGCACCGCGCCGTCCTTGCTCGCCGAGCGGTCGGCGCCGGCCGGCGTCAGGTCGTCCGCCGCGACGGCGGTGCCGATCGCGACACATGCAGCGGCCGCGATCGCGGACGTGGTCCAGAAACGATGCTTCTTCATCATGGTTCTCCTTCGTGCTCCGCCTTCGCTCGCCCATCCCGGACGACACGTGTTTGCTTCGATCGCCATCGTCAGCCGACGATGACGTCGTTCCCTGATCGAGGCCGGCCGGGGTTCCGGCCGGCCGCCTGCCGCCTGATTGCCATTCCGTATATTTCGTCAGTACTGCGATTCGAATGGAACGCAGATCCGGCGAAAAACCCTCGAGCCTTCCGTCAGCCCTTGCCGGACCCGGCCACCGCCACCGCGCGAATCTCGACGCACAGCCCCGGCAGCGCCAGTTGCGTGACGCCGACCGCCGTCCACGATGGGTAACGGTCGGGGAAATACATGTCCTTGACCGCCGCGAAGCCTTCGGTCTCGCGCTGCAGATCCGTATGGAAAGTCGTCAGCTCGACGACGTCGGCGAGGCTCGCGCCGGCTTCCTCGAGGATCGCCTTCAGGCACTCGAACGCGATCCGCGCCTGCGCCTGCACGCCGTCGGCCGGCTGCATCTGCGCGTCGAGGCCGACCTGGCCCGACACCCAGATCGTGTCGCCGACGCGCGTCGCCGGCGAGAAGTGGTACGCGTCGTACCACGGCTGGAACGCGGCCGGCACGATCGATTGGCGCTTCGGTGTTGCTGTCATGATGGGTTCTCCCGGTTCAGACGAGTTGACGGAAACACGGCGCGCGGAACGGATCGCCGGCCTTCAGCCCGGCGAGTTCCTCGACGAACAGCACGCCGGCCGGCGTGAATCCCGAGCGACTTTCGTCGGGCAGCGGGCTGAACACCGCGTCGTCGCCGAAAAAGCGCAGCACGAGCGTATGACGATCGGGGAAATCGGCATCGACCGCGCCGCCGCCGTGCAGCACGCCCGGATGGAGCAGCAGCACGTCGCCCGGCTTCGTTTCCCACGACAGGATGTCGTACGCATCCGGCGCCGCGCGACGCTCGGCCTCGATGTTCGGCAGGCGCGGCCACACGTCGCCGCCGTGCAGCGGGTCGGTCGGGTCCTCGGCATTCTGAAACGTCGTGCCGTCATGCCGCACGCCGTGATGCGAGCCGCGCACGATCTCCAGTGCATTGCGCTTGGGCACATGCTCGAAGCTGATCCACGCATTGCCGAAGTGCATGCCCTGCCACGGCAGGTACGACGTGTCCTGGTGCCACGGCGAGCGTGCGCTCTTGCCGCCGCCCTTCATGAACAGCTCCTCGGCGAAGTACCACACGTGCTTCGAACCCCACAGGTCGGCGAACAACTGCCCGAACGGCAGCGTGCCGACCAGCGCGTCGAGCCGCTCCTTCGCATACGGGTTCGCGTTGTCGTTGTGCGACTTGTATTCGGTGCCGTCGAGCAGCGTCGTCGCCATCGGCCCCGGATTCTCCATTCCCCAGTCGAACACCGTGCGGCATTGCGCGAGTTGCCCGTCGTCGAGCACCCCTTCGACGAGCACGGCTCCGTCCTCGAAGAACGCCTTTCGCTTCATTGCATCCATCGTCTATCTCCCGATTCGTTCAGCCTCAACCGGCGGTTCGTCTTCACTGCCGGCACATCAGTAGAACATGATGACTATGTTAGGTCATCATGACAAAAATAATTAAAAGAAAAAGACGGGGTATTCCCTGTTTCGTCTGCATGATCGAACGTCTGTGGCCGCCCGCCGCCGGCCCGGCATGACAATCGGCTTTCGGCCTTCATACAGGCGCACGACAACGTGCGGCCGCCGCGTCTTCGCGCCTTCAACCGCGCACGCGGTCGAACACCGTGTGCGTGATGAAGCCGACCAGTACCGCATCGGCCAGCGTGTCGGCGGTAGGGCGTGCTTCGGCCGCACCGTGCGACTGCATGCCGTCGCACAGCGCGGTCAGGCCGAGCGCCAGCACCTGCGTGGGCAACGGCAGCGATACACCGACCCGCGCCGCATACGCGTCGATGCAGGCGGCCGCGAGCGCGCGCCGGTCGTGCAGCAACGCGCCGAACCGCGCACGGAACTGCGGATCGCGCGCCGCCTGAAGCTGCGCATCGAGCCACATCAGGCGCGATGCAGGCTGCGTCGTGCCCCTTCGCCAGTACGCAAGCATCGCGCGCTGCGCATCGTCGTCCGGGTCGTGCGCGCCGACGATCCGCTGCAATGCCGCCGCAGCCTCGTCCTGATCGCGCCCCAGCAACTCGAACAGCACGTCGGCCTTGCCGCGGAAGTTCGAGTAGAACGCGCCACGCGTGTGTCCGGCCGCCGCAGCAATGTCTTCCACGCTCGCGGCCGCATAGCCTTTCTCCGCGAAGATCACCCGCGCGGCGTCGATCAGGCGTTCGCGCGTCGCATCGCGCCGCTCGGCGCGGGTCAGGCGAACCCGGTCCATCCGCGCGCTCTGCGATCACGGCAGCCGGCCCGAGCCTTCGCCAATTCCTCAGTAGAGCTACTCATTTCGGATACGACAACACACCGGCATCGGCCCGACTGCGCCCCTTCTCCCGCTCCAGTGCGCAATACGCGTAATAAAGCGTGACGGTCAGGTACGACCAGGTCAGCAGCGCCAGTACGTAGAAATTGAACACGACGTTGGTTTCCTCGCCGGGAATCTTGTAGAAGTCGTAGATGCACGCGATCGCCTGCGCAGCGACGAGCGCGAGCGTCGTCGTCAGCGCATGGAACGCGTGGCCGGCACGCGCGAGCCGCCACACGAAACCGGCGAGATAGATCGACATCAGCGTCCACATCGCCACGTAGAAGTACGGCAGCGCGTGCTGCAACACGCCGGCCACGAGCGCGATCGTTCCGAGCGTCGCGAGCACGAACAGCGTCACGTCCTGCCGCATCGACGGCCGGTAGCCGTGCGTGACGGCCATCAGGCCGGCGACCGCGATCACCGGCATCCCGAACCCGCGCGAGAACGCGTCGAGAAAGTGCGAGATGAAGTACGACACCGGCGATTCGGTCGCGAAGAAGATCACCGCGTTGGACGCGGAGATCGTCACGATCCACCACTCGAGGCCGATCAGGAAGTTGCGCTTGCGCACGAACTTGAAGCCGTATACACCAGTGGTCGCCGCGAGCGTCGCGCTGGAAAGACAAAGAACAAGTGATCTGTGATCCATGGTACGAACTCCCGAGGTCGATTGCTGCCGTTGATTCACTGCGGGGCGGGGTTGACGCTCGCGAGATAGGTCGCGACCGCCGCCCGGTCGTCCGCCGACATCGCCTGCGCGACGCGCTGCATCGTGCCGGTCGCCTCGCTGCGCGAACCCGTCGCGAACGCGTCGAGCTGCGCGAGCAGATAGTCGTAGCCCTGCCCGGCCAGACGCGGGAATTGCGCCTGCCCCGTCAGCCGTGCGCCGTGGCAGGCCGCGCACGCGCCGCCCGTCACCAGTTGTTCGCCTTTCGTGCGCAGTCGGGCATCCGGCTTGAAATAGCGGTTGTCCAGCGGCGCCTGCTTCGCGTAATAGCCGGCCAGGCGGGTGATCTCGGCTTCGCTCATCGTCATCGCGAGCGGGCCCATCGTCGGGTTCGTGCGTTGCCCGCCCGCAAACGCGCGAAGCTGCGCGGCCACGTATTGCGCCGGCTGGCCGGCCAGGCTCGGATACGCCTGGCTCAGCGACGTGCCCTTCACGCCGTGGCAGCCCATGCACGCGTCGGTCACGCGCGGCCACGGGCCGCCGTCGGCGTCGTCGCCTTGCGCGGCCGTGTCGATATGGCGCTGCAGGCGATAGAAGCCGAGCAGCGTCGGGCCGTAGAGCGCCAGCAACGTGCCGATCACCACAAGCACCACGAGCGCCGCGACGAGCAGCATGCGTTTTTTCATCTTCGCTCTCCTAAGCACGACGCAGCGCATTGAGCGCCTGAAGCGCGCTTTGGTGACCGGCGCGCACGGCGCCGTCCATGTAGCCGGCCCAGATGTTCGCGGTCTCGGTGCCCGACCAGATCAGGTTGCCGCACGGCGCGCGCAGCGCGTCGCCGTGCGCGCTCCAGAAGCCGGGCGGGATCGCCGACACGCATGTGAGCGTCCACGGGTCGGCGAGCCCCCAGTCGCGATCGTGGTACGACACCGGCGCGCGCGCTTCGTCGCCCCACGCCTGCGCATAGAGATCCATGTGCATCTGCTTCGCGGCCTGCGGATCCGACGGCATCAGCGCATTCCGGACGAACGCGTTGATCACGCCGATCTCGCCGCCCGGCGGCGAATTGTCGTAAGCCCAGAACACCGGCCCGTCGGTCTGGAAGATGTGGCCGTTCAGGCCCTTGTCGCGCCAGAACGGGCGGCGGTAGACCATCGCCGTCTTGCGCGCCGGCGAATGGGCCGGCCATGCACGCTGCAGCGCGACGCGCTTGTCGGGCAGCGGCGGGTCGAACTGCACCTGGTGACACAGCGCCGGGTGAAGCGCCATCACGACCTTTTTCGCGCGCACCGTGCCGCGATCGGTTTCCAGGGTCACGACGTCGCGGTCCCAGCCGACGATCCGCCGCACCGGCGACGACAGCCGCACCTTGTCGCCCAGTTGCTGCGCCATCCGGATGCTGAGGATCTGCGAGCCGCCGACGAAGCGGGTTTCCTGCGCGCTGTGCTTGATCGAGTCGAGCTGCGCGTAATCGCAATCGGCGGAGTTGATCATCGACAGGAAGTGCAGCAGCCCCATCTTCGCTGGCGCGACGCCGCCCGACAGCGAGATCGACGCGTTCCAGCCCATCCTGTCCTCCGCCTTGATGCCCTGCGTCGCGAGCCAGTCGCCGACCGACAGCCGGTCGAGTTCGCCGGCCTTCGGCGACGTCCACGGCGCACCGGACGGCACGTCGCGCGACAGCTTGCTCAGCTTCGTCGCGACGGCCTCGTCGGTGCCGAAGGTGCCCTCCAGGTCGATCTCGGCGCGCCCGTTGCCGCCGAGAATCACCGTCTTGCCCGCGTAGTAGCTCGGGAACGTGCCGACTTCCAGCTCGCGGGCGAGATCGGCGACCGCCGTCTGGCCCGGGCCGATCCACTGGCCGCCGACTTCGGTCACGAAGCCGCCGCCCACGTCGTAGTTCAGCGTGCGGCCGCCCACGCGGTCGCGCGCCTCGAGCACGACGAACGATTCGCAGCCCGCGTAGCGCAGGTCGCGGGCGGCCGTCAGGCCGGCCAGCCCGGCGCCGACGATCGCGACATCGAGTACATCGCCTTCATGGCCGGCGGCCGGCGCCGCGTCGGCCTTCGCCCGTGCGGCGCCGAGCGCGAGACCGCCCGCCGCGACCGACGCGCCCGCGACCTTGAGCCACTGCCTGCGCTGCAGGTCGGCCGCCCCGCTGATGGATGACTTCCTGGACATGATCTGTGAATGACGCCTGCAATGGGCGCGAACGCCGGCCGCCCTGGCGGCAGGCGGCCATCGTTCGCGCGGAATCTGAAGACGGGATGCGATCCCGATCCGCTTCACCTGCCACCGCCCGCCTGCCCCTGACGGGGCGCGACTCCGGTTCGCATTCCTGCCTGTACACGCGCCGTACTGCTCCGTACCGGTAAGGATTTTCCGGCGCCCTTAATTAGTACATGTTGCAAAAGATAGGTCATGATACATAAAACACGATCGAAAAAAAAAGACAGGGTAATCCCCTGTCTGGGCCGTGCATTTCAGCGCTGCCGAAAGGTCGCGGAAAGATCGCGCCGGCAGTGGCGACCGGTGCGGCCCCACCCGTCTCCGTTCGGTTGCGCGGGCCGTACGGTAGTATGGCGATTCGATGGAATCCCGCTGAATCCGAACGAGTGGCCATGCCCGAATTTTCTTCATCTCCCGGCGCCGGCCAAGGCGCGCAAGCGCTCGTCCTCATCGCCGAGGACGAACCCGAGATCGCCGAGATCCTGACCGCCTATTTCGCGCGCAACGGCCTGCGCACCGTGCACGCCGCCGACGGCCGCCGCGCACTCGAACTCCACCTGTCGCTGAAGCCCGACCTCGTGCTGCTCGACGTGCAGATGCCGCACGTCGACGGCTGGAAGGTGCTCGCCGAGATCCGCCATCGCGGCGACACGCCGGTCATCATGCTGACCGCGCTCGACCAGGACATCGACAAGCTGACCGGGCTGCGCATCGGCGCCGACGACTACGTGGTCAAGCCGTTCAACCCCGCCGAAGTCGTCGCGCGCGCCCAGGCGGTGCTGCGCCGGTCGATGGGCGGCGCGCGTCAGGAAGAGCAGCGCGTGCTGCGCGCCGCGCCGTTCGAGATCGATCTCGAGCATCACGAAGCGACGGTCGAAGTCGACGGCGCGCGCCATACGCTCGTGCTGACGCTCACCGAATTCAAGCTGCTCGCGCAGCTCGCGCGCGCGCCGCGCCGCGTGTTCAGCCGCGCCGAGCTGATGGCCACGTGCCTGCCGGAAGGCGATGCGCTGGAGCGCACGGTCGACAGCCACGTCAGCAAGCTGCGCAAGAAACTCGACGATCTCGGCGTCGCGGGCGTGCCGGCGAGCGTGCGCGGCGTCGGCTACAAACTGTGGAGCGGCGAGTGAGACTCGATGGCCTGAGCCGCCAGATCGCGCTGACGATGGGCGCGATCGCGTTCGGCATCACGGTGCTGATCGTCGTGACGGCCTATGCGTTCTACTACCTGCTGTACCAGTACTCGCCGCAGTCGTTCCAGGCGGTGAGCTGGCTCCCGACCGGGCCGGAGTGGGTGTGGATCGTCTCGACCACGCTGGTCGGCCTGTTGATTGCCGTCATCGTCGCGATCAACCTGTCGCGCCGCATCCTCGTGCCGCTGAATTCGGTGACGGACAGCATCCGCCGCGTCGCGCGCGGCGATCTCGGCGCGCGGGCGGTCGCCGGCGATCGTTCGTTGAAGGAAGCGGCGCTGCTCGCCGACAACTTCAACGCGCTCGCGAGCGAATTGCAGCGCGTGACCGACGAGCAAACGTTCTGGAACGCGGCGATCGCGCACGAGCTGCGCACGCCCGTGACCGTGCTGCGCGGCCGGCTGCAGGGGCTCGCCGAAGGCGTGTTCACGCCGAGCGACGCGCTGTACCGCAGCCTGCTCGCGCAGGTCGAAGGGTTGACGCGGCTGATCGAGGATCTGCGCGTGGTCAGCCTCGCCGACAGCGGCCATCTGAGCATCGAGATCCGCGACACCGATCTCGCCGCCGATGTGCGCGCGGTGGTCGACGTGTTCGCGCACACACTGCAGGCCGCCGGCCAGCATCCGCAGCTCGATCTCGACCCGCGGCGCATGCGTTGCGACCCGGTCCGCATCCGCCAGGCGTTGCTCGCGCTGCTGGAGAACGCGCGCCGCCACGCGGTGCCCGGCACGATCCGGATCCAGACGCGCATCGAGAACGGGATGTGCCGACTGCGCGTCGAGGATGACGGCCCCGGCATCCCGGCCGAGTTCGCGCCGCACGTGTTCCAGGCGTTCCGGCGCGTCGACGAATCGCAACCCGGCGGCAGCGGCCTCGGGCTCGCCGTCGTCGCGGCGATCGCGCATGCGCATCGCGGCGAAGCGCTGTGCGTGCCGACCGGCGCGGGCGGCACGCGGTTCGAGGTGCAGTGGCCCGACGATCTCGTGCCGGCGCCCGAAGGCGAGCGCTTCCCAGCGTAACGCGCGGGCCTTGCCGCTCACGCGCGCGGTTCGCGCCCGACCTGTTCGAGCGGCGGGCTGAACCCGAGCACCGTGTATTCCATCACCGATACCGTCCCTTTCCCGGCCGCGCCCTGCACGATCACCGCGCGCACGGCGCCGGCGCGGTCGAATCTCAGCTGCGTGCCGACGGTCGCGTGACGCAATGCCTCCAGTTCCTCGATCCGCGCGATCGCCAGCTTGCGTACCGCGCCGGACACGTACACGGGCAGGAACGCCAGCGCGATGAAGATCGACACTGCGTCCTTCGACACGCTGTCCAGCACCGGCTGGCCCGACATCACGAGCGACAGCGACGTCGCGGCGACGAAGATCGCGAGCACGGTCGCGCCGACGCCGAGCGACGCGAGCCGCTCGGCCGCCTTCTTCATGCGGGCCTTCACGAGTGCGCGGGCGGTCTCGGACGTCATCAGCCATTCGCGCTGCGCGCCGTAGAACCCGGCGATGCCGAGGAACAGCGTCGCGGCCGCGCTGATCGCGAGGCTGGTGTACAGCGCGCCGGCCATCACGCAGACGAATTCGAGCACGAACACGATCGCGAGCGGGTACAGCAGCAGGCGGAACGCATAGCCGTCGCGGCCGTGCCCGCGGATCCACCATCTCACCGGCGCGAGCTGCCAGAAGCGGCTCTCCGGGCGGAGTGAAAGTTCGTCGTCGTCGGTCAATTTCCCACCTGTCGGGTCCCGCACCGTGCCCGGCGACGGCCGGCACGCCGGCCGTGAATCGGCACGGCCGCAGCCGCATTCTCCCAGATGCACGGCGCGGCGAGAAAGGCGAGAAAGGGCTCGCCGCCGCCCGACCACCACATTTTGTGCATCGCACGACCGATCCTGAGCAAAAAGTATCGGTTCCCGAACTCTTTTGATGTGGTGATCGCGTCGCCCGCGTCACACCATTGTTCCTGCCGTCATCGGCGGCATTCGAACAAGCAGAATCAAGGAGACACGGGTGAACAAGATGCGAATCGTCGCAGCCGGCGTGCTGCTCGGCGCCTGTCTGCCGGGCGTCGCGGCCGCGCAAACCTGCAAGGTGCCGACCCTCCGCGTGCTCGCGCAGAAGAGCCTCGGCCTGTCGGTGATGGAAAAGTCGCTGGCCGACTACGAGAAGAAGAACGGCACGAAGGTCGAGATCAGCTATTTCGGCGAGAACGACCGCCGCGCGAAATCGCGGCTCGACGCGTCGACCGGCGCGGGTTCCTACCAGATCTACTACGTCGACGAGGCGAACGTCGCCGAATTCGCGTCGGCCAACTGGATCGTGCCGCTCCTCAAGTACTACCCGAAGGACTACGACTACGACGACTTCCTGCCCGGCCGCCGCGCGGTCGCGAGCTACAACGGCGTCGCGTACTTCGCGCCGCTGATCGGCGGCGGCGACTTCCTGTTCTATCGCCGCGACCTGCTCGACGCCGCGCACATCCCGGTGCCGAAGACGCTCGACCAGCTCGTCGCCGCGATCAAGCAGCTCAACGCGCCGCCGAAACTGTACGGCTGGGTCGCGCGCGGCCAGCGCGGCTCGGGGATGAACGTGTGGCGCTGGTCGCCGTTCATGCTGGGGATGGGCGGCGCATGGACCGACAAGGGCGGCCAGCCCGCGTTCAACTCGCCGGGCGCGGTGAAGGCCACGCAGCTCTACAGCGACCTGTTCAAGTACGCGCCGCCCGGCTCGGCGACCTACGACTGGAGCAACGCGCTCGAAGCGTTCCGTTCGGGCAAGGTCGCGTTCATGATCGAATCGACGCCGTTCGCCGACTGGATGGAAGACGCGAGCAAGTCGAGCGTGGCCGGCAAGGTCGGCTACACGCGCCCGCCCGCGCCGCTGCCGTCGGCCGCGTACGGCCACGGCTTCGCGATCTCGGCGGTCGGCGCGAAGGACGACTGCACGCGGATGGCCGCCGGCCGCTTCATCGCATGGGCGACCAGCAAGGACCAGGAACAGGCGCGGCTGCGCAACGGCGTGTTCAGCGACTACAACCGCTCGAGCACGATCGGCAGCCCGTACTTCAAGCAGCACGTCGCGCCGCAGATCCAGGCCGGGCTGAACGACACCAACCCCGTCACGCAGGTGACGATCTGGCGCACGCCGCAGTGGCCGGATATCGGCGACAACCTCGGCATCGCGCTCGAACAGGTGTTCACCGGCACGCAGACGGATATCCGCGGCACGCTCGACGACGCGGACCAGTACGCGAAGGACGCGCTCGAACATGGCGCTCGCAAATGACGGCGCCGGCGGACGCGCGCTCGGCGTCCGCCCGGCCTCTTCCCCGCCTTCGGCCCGGCGCGGCCGCGCGCGCCGAGACCGCACGAGCCTGCCGTGGGTGTTCCTCGCGCCGACGCTCGCGCTGCTCGCGGTCCTGAGCCTCGTCCCGACGATCGCCGCGATCAACCTCGCGCTGCGCAATCGCGTGCTGCGCTATCCGGACAGCGAATACGTCGGCCTGCGCAATTTCGTGCGGCTCGCGTCGGACCGGCGCTTCCTGAACGCGATCGAGGTGTCGGTGCTGTGGGAAGTCGTCACGGTCGCGGGCGCGGTGCTCGTCGGCATCGCGCTCGCGGTGTTCCTGTTCGAGCGCGTGCACGGCCGCTGGCGCCGCTTCGCGTCGCTGGTGCTGATCATGCCGGTGCTGCTGCCGCGCGTGTCGGCCGCGTTCATCTGGAAATTCATGTACGCGCCGCTCACCGGCATCCTGAGCTGGCTGCTCGGCGCGCTCGGCGTCGAGCACACCGCGTTCCTCGCCGATCCGCATCTCGCGCTGTACGCGGTCGCGCTCGTCGACGTATGGCAGTGGGGGCTGTTCTTCGCGATCGTGATCCTGAAGCTGCTGGAGACGCTGCCGCCCGAGCCGCTCGAAGCCGCGCGGCTCGACTACGCGACGACGTGGCAAGTGCATGCGTACATCGCGCTGCCGATGCTGAAGGCGCCGCTCGTGAGTCTCGTGTTCATCAAGATGGTCGAGTCGCTGCGCTCGTTCGACCTGATCTACGTGATGACCAAGGGCGGCCCCGGCATCGCGACCGAAACGCTCGATCTCTACGCGTACCAGCAGGGCATCGGCCTCGCGGGCAAGGTGTCGTATGCGTCGGGCATGGCCGTGCTGATGATGGTCGCGACCACGCTCGTGTTCACGCTCATCTGGAAGAGGGTCAACAAATGGGACGACTGATGGCCCGGCGCGGTGCCGCTGCCACCGCCACCGCTTCCACCGTCGCGATCGCCGGCGCGATCCTGCTCGTCGCCGCGTTCCCGCTGTTCTGGGCCGTGCTCAATTCGCTCAAGCACCTGCTCGACATCGTCACGCCGACGCCGCGCTTCTTCTTCACGCCGACGCTCGCGAACTACGAGCAGGTGCTGTCGAGCCCCGAAGTGCTGATCGGGCTAGGCAACAGCATCGCGATCGTCGGCGCGGCCGTGCTGATCGGCGCGGTGCTCGGCGTGCCGGCCGCCTATGCGATCGCGCGCTACCCGGTGCGCGGCAAGCGCGACATCCAGTTCTTCCTGCTGTCGCTGCGCTTCCTGCCGCCCGTCGCGGTCGCGCTGCCGCTGATCGCGATCTGGGTCGATCTCGGGCTGTACGACACGAAGCTGTCGATGATCGTCACGTACCTGCTCGTCACGCTGTCGACCATCACGTGGCTGTCGATCCCCGTGTTCCGGCGCCTGCCGCGCGAGATCGAGGAAGCCGCCGCGCTCGACGGCTACGGCCCGTACGCGGTGTTCTGGCACATCGCGCTGCCGGTGTGCGCGAGCACGCTGCTCGGCGGCATCGTGTTCAGCTTCGTGCTGGTGTGGAACGAACTGATGATCGCGCTCGCGCTCACGTCGTCGCGCAGCGCGACGCTGCCGGTGGTCGCATCCGCGTTCACGTCGCTCGGCCAGGAAGTGCCGTGGGGCGTGATCAACGCGTCGACGGTGCTGCTCGCGCTGCCGCCGCTCGTCTTCGTCGGCATGCTGAGCCGGCTGCTCAATTCGATGGTCAAGGGAAAATAAGGAGAACATGTTGAAAGCACTCGTCCTCGAACGCACGCGCGAACTCGCGCTGCGCGACATCGACCTGCCGCAACAGGTCGGCCCCGGCGACGTCCAGATCAAGGTGCATACGGTCGGCGTCTGCGGCAGCGACGTGCATTACTACGTGCACGGCGGGATCGGCCCGTTCCGCGTCGACGCGCCGATGGTGCTCGGCCACGAAGCGTCCGGCACCGTCGTCGAGACCGGCGCCGGCGTCACGCACCTGCGCGTCGGCGACCGCGTGTGCATGGAGCCCGGCGTGCCGCGCCTCGATTCGCCCGCGACGCTGCGCGGGCTCTACAACCTCGACCCCGACGTGCGCTTCTGGGCGACACCGCCGATCCACGGCTGCCTGACGCCGTTCGTCGTGCATCCGGCCGCGTTCACGTACCGGCTGCCCGACAACGTGTCGTTCGCCGAAGGCGCGATCGTCGAGCCGCTGTCGATCGGCCTGCAGGCCGCGAAGAAGGCGGCGATGAAGCCGGGCGACCTTGCCGTCGTGATCGGCGCGGGCACGATCGGCGCGATGACGGCGCTCGCCGCGCTCGCCGGCGGCGCCGCGCGCGTGATCCTCGCCGACGTCGTGCCGGACAAGCTCGCGCTGTTCGCCGGCAAGCCGGCCGTCACGACCGTCGACGTGCGCACGCGGCCGCTGGCCGACGCGGTGGCCGAAGCGTCCGGCGGCTGGGGTGCGGACGTCGTGTTCGAGGCGAGCGGCAGCGCGAACGCGTATGCGGGCCTCGTCGACCTGATGTGCCCCGGCGGCTGCGCGGTGCTGATCGGGATGCCGGTCGCGCCGGTGCCGCTCGACGTGGTCGCGCTGCAGGCGAAGGAAGGCCGCATCGAATCGGTGTTCCGCTACGCGAACATCTTCCCGCGCGCACTCGCGCTGATCGCGTCCGGCGCGATCGACGTGAAGCCGTTCATTTCGCGCACGTTCCCGTTTTCCGAAGGCGTGCGTGCGTTCGAGGAAGCGGCGAGCGGCTTGCCGAGCGACGTCAAGATTCAGATCGAAATGGATTGAGCCATGGCCCGAATCGTCTGCCACGCTTTGTCGAAACACTACGACGGCGGCCCCGCCGTGCTGCATCCGCTCGACCTCGAAATCGCCGACGGAGAATTCATCGTGCTGCTCGGCCCGTCCGGCTGCGGCAAATCGACGATGCTGCGGATGATCGCGGGCCTCGAGGCGATCACCGGCGGCGAGCTCGTGATCGGCGACGCGGTCGTCAACGACCTGCCGTCGCGCGAGCGCAATGTCGCGATGGTGTTCCAGAACTACGCGCTGTACCCGCACATGACGGTGTACGACAACATCGCGTTCGGCCTGCGGCGGCTGAAGGTGCCGGCCGACGAGATCGATCGCCGCGTGCGCGACGTCGCGCGCATCCTGAGCCTCGATGCGCTGCTCGACCGCCGCCCGCGCGCGATGTCGGGCGGCCAGCAGCAGCGCGCGGCGATCGCGCGCGCGATGATCAAGACGCCGGCCGTGTTCCTGTTCGACGAGCCGTTGTCGAACCTCGACGCGAAGCTGCGCACGCAGTTGCGCGGCGACATCAAGCGGCTGCACCGGCAACTGAAGACGACCACGCTGTACGTCACGCACGATCAGCTCGAAGCGATGACGCTCGCCGACCGCGTCGTGCTGATGCGCGGCGGCCACATCGAGCAGATCGGCACGCCGGCGGAGCTGTACGGCCAGCCGCATACGGTGTTCGCCGCCGGGTTCGTCGGCACGCCCGCGATGAACTTCGCGGACGGCACGATCGAGCGCGTCGGCGCGAACGTGCTGGTCGACTGCAACGGCGCACGCTGGCCGCTCGCGTCTTCACGCTTCGCGCGACTTCAGCACGGCCAGCAGGTGAAGGCCGCGATCCGCCCGAACCACCTGCGGCTCGTCGCCGAAGGCGATCCGACCCCCGGCGCGCTCGCGCTGACCGGCACGGTCGAGCTCGTCGAGCTGCTCGGCGCGGAGGCGCTCGTCACGCTGGACTGGCGCGGCCAGCCGTGCGCGGCCCTCGTGCCGGCCCCGATGGCCCCGGCGCCCGGCGCCGTGGTAGCGTTTCGCTTCGACGAAGAAGCGCTGCATCTGTTCGACGCCGGCACCGAGCGCAACGTCACGCTGCCGGATGCGAACCCGATCGCGCACGCGGCGCCGCCGGCCGCCGCGACGCGCGCCACGCCGCCTGCCGCGACGGGCTGGTCGATGTCCCGTCCGTAGCACGCCGGCACGCCCCGACGGAGCACACGATGAACCCGGATCTCGAGATCGTTCCCACCCACCGCGACGAATCGTTCCGCGCGTGGGTCCACGACTATCCGCACTCGGTCGCGAAGTGGCACTTCCATCCCGAGTACGAGATTCACCTGATCCAGGCGTCGCGCGGCAAGGTGTTCGTCGGCGACCACATCGGCGATTTCGGTCCCGGCAACCTGATCGTCACCGGGCCGAACCTGCCGCACAACTGGGTCAGCGAACTCGCCGACGGCGAACGCGTGCCGTCGCGCGACGTCGTGCTGCAGTTCTCGCGCGATGCGATCGAGAAGATGGTCGGCGCGTTCAGCGAGCTGCAGCCGGTGATCGACCTGATCGACGACGCGGCACGCGGCGTGCAGTTTCCCGACCGCGTCGGCGTCGAGGTCGCGCCGCTGATGCTCGAACTCGCGAACGCGCACGGCTGCCGGCGCGTCGAGATCCTGATGTCGCTGTTCGACCGGCTGTCGTCGTGCCGCGAGCGGCGCGTGCTCGCGGGGCCCGGCTACCGCAGCGACGCGCAGCACTACATGTCGTCGACCATCAACCAGGTGCTGTCGTACCTGCAGCAGAACCTGCCCGGCATGCTGCGCGAAGCCGACGTCGCCGCGTTCGCCGGCATGAGCGTCAGCACCTTCACGCGGTTTTTCCGGCGTCACACCGGCTCGTCGTTCGTGCGCTACCTGAACCGGCTGCGCATCAACGAGGCGTGCGAGCTGCTGATGTTTTCCGACCTGACGGTGACCGACATCTGCTACCGGGTTGGCTTCAACAACCTGTCGAACTTCAACCGTCAGTTTCTCGCGATGAAGCAGGTGCCGCCGTCGAAGTTCCGCGCGCTGCACCGGCTCAACGAACCGCACGGCCGCGACGACGCGCCGCCCGCGCGACGCGCGCCGCCGCCGCCGCCGCGTACCCCAGACAGGACGCTTCACACGTGACATTCCTCGGCATCGATCTCGGCACGTCCGAGGTCAAGGTTCTGCTCACCGATTCCCGATCGGCCCCCCTCGCGACGGGCGCGGCCACGCTGTCGATCAGCCGGCCGCATCCGCATTGGTCCGAACAAAGCCCGCAGGCGTGGTGGCACGCGATGCTCGACGCGATCGCATCGGTGCGCGCCGCGCACCCGGCCGGCTTCGCCGCGCTGCGCGGCATCGCGCTGTCCGGGCAGATGCACGGCGCGACGCTGATCGACCGCGCGGACCAGGTGCTGCGCCCCGCGATCCTGTGGAACGACACGCGCGCCGGCACCGAATGCGTGGAGCTCGAGGCGCTGGTGCCGGAATCGCGCGCGATCACCGGCAACATGGCGATGCCCGGCTTCACCGCGCCGAAGCTGCTGTGGCTCGCGAAATACGAGCCGGCCGTGTTTCGCGCGGTGCACAAGGTGCTGCTGCCGAAGGACTACCTGATCTGGCGCCTGTCCGGCGAATTCGTGTCCGACATGTCCGACGCGTCGGGCACGCTGTGGCTCGACTGCGCGCGCCGCGACTGGTCCGACCGGATGCTCGCCGCGACCGAGCTGTCGCGCGCGCAGATGCCGCGCCTCGTCGAAGGCAACACGGCCGCCGCGCAATTGCGCGACGCGCTGCGGCGCGAATGGGGGATCGCCGGGCCCGTGACGATCGCCGGCGGCGCCGGCGACAACGCGGCGTCCGCGATCGGCATGGGCGTCACGGGCGCCGGCAGCGGCTTCCTGTCGCTCGGCACGTCGGGCGTGCTGTTCGCCGGCAACGACCGCTTCGCGCCGAACCCGGACGCGGCCGTGCACGCGTTCTGCCACTGCGTCGAAGGGCGCTGGCACCAGATGAGCGTGATCCTGTCGGCCGCCGCGAGCCTCGACTGGCTCGCACGCGCGCACGGCTCGACACCCGGCCTGCTCGCGGCGCGCGCCGAACGCGCCGATCCGGCTCTCGCGCCGCTGTTCCTGCCGTATCTCGGCGGCGAGCGCACGCCGCACAACGACGCGCATGCGCGCGGCGTGTTCTTCGGGCTGTCGAACGAACACGATGCGGACGATCTCGCGTATGCGGTGATGGAAGGCGTCGCGTTCGCGATGGCCGACGGTTACGACGCGCTGCGTGCGGCCGGCACGACGCTCGACGCGGTGTCGTTCATCGGCGGCGGCTCGAAGAGCGCGTTCTGGGCGCGGCTGTGCGCGAATGCGACCGGGCTCGCGATGCGGCGTCATGCGGACGGCGCGGTCGGTGCTGCACTCGGCGCGGCGCGGCTCGCCCGGCTGGCGGCGACGAACGACAGCCTGGAAGAAGTCTGCGTCGCGCCGCCCGTCACGGAGACGGTCGCGCCCGATCCCGCGTCCGTCGATCTGCTGGCGGGGCGGCTCGCGCGCTATCGACGGTTGTATCGCGTGTTGCGGGACGAGTTCGCGGCCGCCGACTGAACGGGAACGGCCGCGCGATCGCGCTTGACCCGGCCCTTGGGATCGCCTTTATGCTGACCGCAACGAATCGACAGCAAAGAGGTGACGGATGGGTACAGCCACACCGCGTTTGAACGCATCGGCCGCCGCCGCGCGGCTCGGCGTCTCGATCAAGGCGCTGCGGCTGTACGAGCGGCACGGCCTCGTCACGCCCGAACGCACGCCGGCCGGATACCGCGCGTACGGCCCAGCCGACCTCGCGCGCGCTGCCGACATCGCGGCACTGCGCAAGCTCGGCCTCGGTCTCGCGCAGGTGGCGAGCGTGCTCGACGGCGACGCGCGCAGTCTCGACGCCGCGCTGGCTGCTCACGAAGCGGCGCTCGATCACGGGATTCAGGATCTCGTCGGCAAGCTCGACAGCGTGCGCGCGATGCGCGCCGGCCTGGCACGAGGGCGAATGCCGGCGGAAGGCGAACTCACGCGGCTGGTCGACGCTGGCAGCGCCGGCGTCGCGTTCAACCTGCCGTGGCCGTGGGGCGGTGAGTGGTTCGAGTGTCGCGATATCCGGCCGTTGAACTACATCATCGGTTCGCTGGGGAGCGGCAAGACGCGGCTCGCGCTTCGGCTGGCCGACGCGCTGCCCGACGCGGTGTTCGTCGGACTCGATCGGCTGGACGACGATTGTGCTGCTGCGTTGGATGCATTGCGCGCAGATCCGGAACTGAAGTCGCGCGTCGAACGCACCGCGGCGGTGCTCGTCGGCAACGGCGCGACGCCGTCGCCAGCGCTGACCGCCCTGCTCGTCAGCCTCGAAGCGGAAGGCCCGCGCGTGCGAATCGTCGACATGATCGAACAGGGTCTCGACCGGGCCACGCAACTGGCGTTGATCGCGCATCTGCGCGAATCCGCGGCCGCCGGCATGCGGCCACTGTTCCTGCTGACGCGCTCGTCGGCGATCCTCGATCTCGCGGCGGTCGGCCCCGACGAAACCATCCTGTTGTGCCCGGCCAATCACAGCCCGCCCGCGCGCGTGGCGCCTTACCCCGGCGCGCCGGGGTATGAAGCCGTGGCCACGTGCCTGGCGTCGCCGGAGGTCCGGGAGCGGATTGCGCGGCGGCCAACGACGGCGTGAGCCACCGTCACGATCCCGGCCGCCCCATTCTCCGCGCCATCGCCGGGCTCACCGCATGCACGGGATCGAAGCCGAAGAACTCGAGCACGTGCCGCGCGACGTCGTCGCGATCGTTGTCCGCGCAGATCATGTGATAGCTGTTCTCCAGCACGATCCCGCGCGCGTCGGGCAGCTTTTCCAGCAGGAAGTCGGCCGAGCGCAGGCTCGTCAGTTCGTCCTCGCGCGCATGCAGCACGAGCGTCGGGCACGGCGTGCCGGCCGCGGCGTCGAGCACCCAGTCGCGCATCCGGTCCACCTGCCGCACGCACGCGAGCGGCACCCACGCATAGTGGAAGCTGTCCTGCCGCTCGAACTTCTTCTTCACGATCGCGCGGATCGTCGCGTTCTTGATGCCGAACGGATCGCCTTCCTCCACGCGCATCCGTTCGGCGACACCCGGCACGCGATACAGCACGTGCCGCAGCGACCGATACCACGGCGTCGACCAGCCGTCGATGAACACCGGCGCGGCCAGCAGCGCGAGCCGGCCGCGCGCATGCTGCACGCGATGACACAGCAGCAGCGCGACGAGCGCGCCCATGCACATCCCCGCGACGTGCAGCGTGTCGTACTCGCGTTCCAGCGCGCGGTACTGCTCGGTCACCGCGTCGAGCCACGCCTCGGCGCGCACGCCGACCAGATCCTCGGGGCGCGTGCCGTGCCCCGGCAGCGTGATCATGTGCGTGTCGCCGCCCGCGCGCCGTATCGCCTTGTGCAGCGAACCGAGATCGTATTGCGTGCCGCCGAGCCCGTGGATCAGCAGCACGCCCGTGCGGCCCGTCATGACGCGCACCCGCTCATTCGTCCGCCGGCCACACGCGCTCGATCTGCCAGACGCCCGCCACCACCGTCACGTCGACGTTCGAATCGAGCAGCGGCGCGCCGTGGTCGGTGATCGTCTGCGTGCCGCCGTCGCGCAGCACGATGCGCAGCGACAGCGACGCGCGATCCTCGCCCGCGATCTCCGCGTTCCAGTAGTCGCGCAGCGCGTCGCGGTCGCCCGGCTGCACGCGTTCGAGCACGAGCGGCACGCTCGCGATCTGCGCGACGTCGACGCCGACGCCGAACACGCGCTCGACGTCGCCGCTCCATTCGATGCGGCCCGACTCGGGATCGAGCACGTAAGCGATCTGGCCGGCGCTCGCGAGCGCGAGCTCCATGTTGTTCTGCAGCACCGCCGCATGCTCGTGCACGCGCTCGCGCGTCGTCTTCAGCGTGCTGACCGTCAGCACCAGCAGCGACGCGACCGCCAGATAGAGCTGCGCTTCGAGCAGCGCGCTGCCGTAATGCTCGTGGAACGACGCGAACGGGCCGTCGCCCTGCGCGGTCTGCTCGATCACGATCAGCGCGAGCACCAGCACCGACGACGAGCCAGCACGGCCGCCGAGCAGCAGCGTCACCGCGACGGTCAGGAACAGCGGGATATACGTGAGCGCGAAGCCGGCGCCCGTGCCGAATTTCCGCGACGTATCGCCGTCGAAGATCACGAGCGCGACGACCGCGAGCAGCGCGAACGCGACGATGCCGAGCATCAGGTCGAAGCGCTCGTGATCGCCCGAGCGGTGCGCGCGAAAACGCGACCACGATGCGAGCACCGGCGTGACCAGCAGCACGCCGACGAAATCGGACGCGGCCCACACCGACCACACGTCGAAGAACGGCGCGCCCTTGAGCGTCGTGTACCACGCCGCGCCGCCGGTCGCGCCCACCACGCCCGCGATCAGCCCGGCGAGGATCACCGAGCGCAGGAAGTACAGCCCTTCGAGCGAAAAGCGCACGCGCTGCACGAGCCACACCGCGAGCGCGGCCGCGCCGACCTCGTCGACCGTGAACAGCACCGCGTTGACGAGGCTGCCGTGCTCGATGCCGGACAGCACGAGCTGCCCGACCAGGAACGCGCCGGCCAGCGTCAGCCATTCGCGCATCGGCCGCAGCATGAACGCGCCGACCGTCACGCCGGCCGGCAGCCAGATGTAGCCCGTCAGCCGGACGGGGCCGTTGAACTCGTGAGAGATGTAGCCGGTCGCGAGATACAGCGCCGCCCAGAGCAGCGCGGCGACGAGCCCCGGCCGCGATCGTTTGGTGTCCATCGAGAATCCCTGTGTATTGCGCCGTGCGTGCGAGCGATGTGCGAATGATAGGCGAACGGCGGAATACCGGAACCGGAAGGCGGCAGCACGTTCGGGGCACCGGCGCGCCCGCAAGCTGGCGAATGTGACCGGGAGAGTATCGGAAAAGTTCGTTGCTTGCCGGGGCTATCGGGACACGTCCGCAAGCGGTCTTGTCCGGATGGCCAAAATCGCCCGCGGCCAGCCATTCGCCCCTACGATGAAAGGCATCCGGAAGCGTTCGTTTCGGGTATCGTCCACCTCTCCTGCCCGCACTCGACATGACCGCACACAATGGAAACAGTACCGACCCGGCCGATATCGGCCCCTTCGACGCCATGAGCCGGTTTCGCATCACTTACGACGGGCCCACGCTCGAATCGTCCGAGATGGACGTGCGCGAACTCGCGCCCGCGCTGCTCGCCTTCGGCGATTTGCTCGACGCGTCGACGCGCGCGCTGTGCGGCGATCAGGTCCGGCCGCAGGTCAACGTGCGCGGCAGCTTCAAGACCGGCAGCTTCGGTATCGACTTCACACTCGCGACCTCGCTGCTCGGCCGCATGCGCGACATGCTGAGCGGCAACGAAAGCACGGCGCTCGCCAATGCGGTCACCATCCTGACCGCGCTCGGCATCGCCGCACCCAAGGCGAGGAAGGGGCTTTTCGCCGTCCTCAAATGGCTGCGCGGGCGCGAGATCACGCACGTGCGGATGCAGGATCACACCGCAGTGCTGGACGTCGACGGCGACACACTCGAAATCGACCTGCCCGTGCTCACACTGCTGCGCGACGTCCGCGTTCGCCGTGCCACCGCGCAAGTGCTGGCGCCGCTCGCGCGCGAAGGCATCGAGATTTTCGCGGCCGGCACCGATACCGAGGTGTACGAGACGGTCGCCCGCAACGAGATCGCATGGTTTCACGCGCCGGAGCCAGCCGATGCGCTCCTGCTCGACGAGCATCGCAAGATGGCGTTCTCGATCGTGTCGCTCGCGTTCAAGGACGACAACAAGTGGCGGCTGTACGACGGCACGTCGACGATTCACGCGACGATCACCGATGCCGGCTTCCTGTCGCGCGTGAACAACAGCCAGATCAGTTTCAGCAAGGGGGACGTGCTGTTGTGTAATGTCCGTATGCAGCAGTGGCAAACCTCGGACGGCGCAAAAACCGAGTACGAGGTCACGAATGTCCTCGAACACCGTCCGGCCGGCTTGCAGATTCCGTTGTCGGGCCTGTGATCCACGTCGCGGCCTCACGCCCGGCGCAACCTCTCCTCACTCATGCAACCGGCGATCCATCTGCGTGCCGCGTCCCAGGAAGATATCCCGTTCCTGCTGACGCTCCGTCGACTCACGATGACCGAGCACCTGCAGCGCGTCGGCGCGCCGATCGACGATGAAGCGCACGACCGGCGCATTCGTGCGAACTTCGACGACGCGATGATCGTCTGCGAAGGCGGCGACGCCATCGGCCTGCTGAAGGTGACGCGCGCCGCCGATGAATGGCACGTCCATCAGATCCAGATCCTCCCCGCGCGTCAGGGCCACGGCATCGGCGAAGCCGTGCTGCGCGCATTGCTGACCGACGCGGCACGCGCGCAGGTGTCGGTATCGCTCAGCGTGCTGCACGGCAACCCGGCGCGGCGGCTCTACGAACGGCTCGGCTTTCGTGTCGCGTCGGAAACCGATACGAGCGCGAACCTGATCTGGCGCGCGTGACGCGCGTCATGTCGACGCCGCCACATGGCCCTTACTGCGTGATCTTCGCGTCCTTCAGCAGATTGCCGATCATCTGCGCGCTCGCCTTCTCGGCCGCGATCGCCTGCAGCTGCTGCTGAAGCGTCGGCTTCGCGGTTTCGAAACCCGGCACCTGCGTCGGCCGCTTCGCATCCAGCTTCACGATCGCGCGCACGCCATCGACCGGAATCGAATCCTTCGTCGCCGCGCCGACCGTCAGCTTCTCGAGCGCCTGTGCGACCGGCAGCGGCAGCCCGGCCGTCTTGCCTTCCGCCGCCGGCGTGTTGAAGCTCACCCACGGGAGCTCGCCGCCGGTATCGCGGCTCGGCGCCAGGCTGTACTGGCGCGCCAGCGCGTCGAACGACTTGCCCGCCTTCAGCTCGCTCAGCACGGTCGCCGCCGCGACCGGATCCTTGACGACGATCAGGCGCGGCTTGTACTCGCTCTTGCCGAGCGACGCGACGATTTCGTCGTAGCGCGCCTTGACCTGCTCGTCGGTCACCGGCTCCGGCTTCACGTTGTCGCGCAGGTACAGTTGCACCTCGGCCGTCACCTTCGCCTGCTGCATCGCCGCCTTGACCTCGGGCTTGTCCGCATAGTTGGCCTTCTCGGCCGCCTGCTGAACCAGCACGCGCGTGATCAGCTGATTCTTGATCGCCTGGCGGAGCTGCGGCGAATCGGGCTGGCCGGACGCGCGCAGCAGCGTATCGACGTCGGTCTGCGTGATCGGCGTGCCGTTGACCGTCGCGACGGTCGCTGCCGTCTGCGCGTGGACAGGGCCGCTCAATGCGCCAGCCAGCGCGACGATCGTCAACAGGCGGTTCGGGGTGTTTTTCATCTTCATCGGGTTGTCAGTTCGAGCGTAAGGAACGCGGCATGAGGCAGCCGCGTCCGTTCATCGTGCACGCCCGCACGACGTCTGCGGGAGCAGCAGCCATTGTGCACGGAACCGCATTTCCACGTCGGGAGGTTGGGAAAGCGGGCCCGACGCGGCGCCGCGCGCATTGTGCCCGCCGTTCATTGCATGCGCGTTGCGCAACAATCCCGCGAAAACGCTTCGATTCTTTCGTGGCTTCGCGCGCGAGTACGCGCCGCCGCCCGAAGCCGCCGCACGTTCAGCAGATCAGGGCGTCCACCGGTACACGGTGATGCTGTTCCCCTTCACGTTGTTCTTCATCACCACGTACTCGCCGTTCGACCGGCGGTACGCGCGGATGCTGTACATCGCGTCGATCGCGCTGCTGGTATCGACGGTCGCGGGGCTCGCGTTGACCAGCGTCGTGTCGAGATTGCCGGTGGTGAGGTTGAACGCGTCGACGTTCGGCCACAGCGGCCCGCTGCTGCTGAACCAGTAGCCGACGAACAGGTGATTGCCCGCCGCGTCGATCGATTTCGCGCCGCTGTGCGGCAGCGTGATCACCGGGTTCGGCTTCGTCGTGTTGCCCGCGCGCCAGCCGTGATACACCTCGATGCGCGTGCCGATCGACGTCCAGTCGTTGGTGCCGACCGCGCCCTGCGCGAGCACCATCGTGTCGCTGTCCGCGAGATAGACGATGCGCGTCAGCGGCACGATGCTGGCCGGAATGCGGGTCGCGACACCCGGCCCCCACGACGGCTTGCCGTTCGCGTCGAAGCCGGTCAGCGGGTAATGCGTGATCGCGCCGGTCTTGTCGAGCCCGGCCCACACGCCGCCCTGGCTGTCGACGCTGAAGCCGCCCGTCACGCGCTGCGTCGTGTTGAATGCGGGGCCCGGAATCGAGCCGTCCGGAATCGCGATGTAGCCGTTCGCCGCGTTGAAGTGATAGAAGTAGAAGACCGGCGGGTTCTGGCCGGCCGCGACGAGGATCCGGTTCGCGCCGACCGACGTGAGCAGCCCGAAGTGTTCGTCGCGCTGCGTATCGCTCATGTCGATGCGCGGGTCGGATGGGTACGTGAACGGGTCGACGGTGTTCGCGACGAACTTGCCGCCCGCGCCGCCGCTGTAGATGTGCGTGGCGCCGTAGAACAGCGCGCCGTCCGTGACCGGGTCCGGCGCGGCGATGCCTTCGAAATTCAGCGACTGCAGCGTCCAGCGCAGGTTGCCGTTGCTGCCGTACGCATGAATGTCGGTCGCGCCGTTGCGGCCGAGATCCCAGCTGCCGCCCCATGGGTTGTTGAGCACATAGAGGTTGCCGCCGGTGTCCTTGCCGATCCCGGCGATGCGCGTGAAGCGTTGCGGGCCGACCTGCCCCTTGATGCCCGTCGTCGTGTCGAGATAGCCGCCGCGCACGCCGAACGTGCCGGCCAGTGCCGGCCGGCCCGAGATCGAATAACGCTTGATGTTCTGGTCGGGGCCTTCGTCGCCCACCAGCAGTTGCCCGGCCGCCGCATCGACGTAGAGCGCCGACGGGTGCGAGCCGGCCGGCATCCGGATCGTGTTCAGCAGCGCACCGGCCGGGCTGAAGCCGACGATCGAGCCGGCGCTCTTCTGCGCGACCCACACGTTGCCCGCGCCGTCCACCGCGAGCGCGCCCGGCGCCGACACGTCGATGTCCCGCTGCCACACGCCATCGGTCGTGAACACGCGCACGCGATTGCCGTAGAAGTCGCTCGCATAGAGCAGCGAGCCGGCCGTCGCGAGCCCGGTGACGACGTCGATACGCGGCTGGTTGGTCGCCGCGCTGATCTGGATCACGCGGTCGCGATATTTCGTCGCGCGGTTGTAGCGCCCCACCGCGCCGCTGCCGTACGTCTTGCCCGGCTGCAACGCGACGAACAGCGACGTTGCATTGCCGGTGATCGCGCTGCCCTGGAATTCCGAATGCGCGCCGATCGAGCCGATGCTCTTGCCGTTCTGGTAGATCGCGACGCCGCCTTCGTCCTCGTCCCACATCGACGCCGTGTAGATCACGCCTTCGGGCGCGACCCACATCGCGCGCGCGACGTTGCCGACGTGCGCGGCGAGCGTGCCGTACGTGTTCGCCAGCCAGTCGGTGGTATTGGTTGCGTGCGCTGCGGGCGCAAATGCGGCGATCGCCGCGGCAACGAGCGCGGCCTGGATGCGTTTTCTGGCGACCATGACGGATGCTCTCCTGAACGGGCAAACATTCACATGAAGGATCGGCCGGCCAGATGGCTTGAAGTCCGCGAGATGTAAATTCTTCCCTGAATCATCCGGCGCAGTCGGTATGACGTACGGCATGCATTCGATAATGCGCAGCGCGAGAATAGCGTTATATAAATCGAAAAAAATTGCGAATCGCCCGCGTTTGCGGCGAGCGCCGCCACGCGTCAGTGAATGGTCACTTACGCGTCGGACGGGGAATCGGGAGAGTCAGGTTGTTGCGTGCGGGAATATCGCCGCCGATTCGACGTCGATCAATTGAAACGGTGCATGCCATTCCGGACGCATCGGGAGAAGCCACTACCCAAAACGAAACGCCGGCCTGAATCCTTATCGAATCCAGGCCGGCGAACGTCATTTGCCGCGGGTCGGGCAACGCGGCGTTGCGCACCGCCGCATTGCCACACATCACGCCGACGTTTCCCGCACCTTCACTTCGGCAACGCGCGCACCGTCCGAATCGTCGTCGTCGCGCGGCGTGTCGAGCTGCCCTTCCCACTTCGCGACCACGGCCGCCGCGATCGAGTTGCCGACCGCGTTGGTGGCCGAGCGCCCCATGTCGAGGAACATGTCGACGCCCATGATCAGCAGCAACCCGGCTTCGGGCAGGTTGAACTGGTTGAGCGTCGCCGCGATCACGACCAGCGACGCGCGCGGCACACCCGCCATCCCCTTCGACGTCACCATCAGCATCAGCAGCATCGTGATCTGCGTGCCGAGCGGCAGATGGATGCCGTACACCTGCGCGATGAACAGCACCGCGAACGTGCAGTACATCATCGAGCCGTCGAGGTTGAACGAATAGCCGATCGGCAGCACGAAGCTCGAGATCTTGCGGTTCACGCCGAAGCGGTCGAGCGCGTCCAGCAGCTTCGGATACGCGGCCTCGGAGCTGGCCGTCGCGAACGACAGCAGGAACGGCTCGCGGATCAGCCGCAGCAGCGTGAACGCGCGCTTGCCGAGGAACGTCACGCCGGCGAGCGTCAGCACGGCCCACAGCAGCGCGAGCGCGAGATAGAAGCTCGCCATGAACTTCGCGAACGTGAGCAGGATGCCGAGGCCTTCGGTCGTGATCGTCGACGCCAGCGCCGCGAACACCGCGACCGGCGCGAACCACATCACCGCGCCCGTCACCTTCAGCATCACCTGCGCGAGATCGTCGATCACGCCGGTCAGGCGCTTGCCCGATTCGCCGAGCGCGGACAGCGCGGTGCCGAAGAAGATCGAGAACACGACGATCTGCAGGATTTCGTTGTTCGCCATCGCCTCGGCGATCGACTTCGGCACCAGGTGCACCACGAAATCCTTCAGCGTGAACGCGCCCGTCTTCAGGTTGAGCGCCGCATCGGACGGCGGCAACGGCAGGCTCAGGTGGCTGCCCGGCTGCAGGATCGTCGCGGTCAGCAGACCGAGCAGCAGCGACGTGAACGACGCGATGAAGAACCAGCCGAACGCCTTGACGCCCACGCGGCCTACCGCGCCGCCGTCGCCCATCTGCGCGATGCCGACGGTCAGCGTCGCGAACACCAGCGGCGCGATGATCATCTTGATCAAGCGCAGGAACACGTCGGACAGCAACGACACGTAGCCGGCGACTTCCTTCGCCATCTTCGGGTCGGGAAACGCGCTATGGCAGGCGTAACCCACGGCGATACCAAGCATCATCGCGACAACGATGTACTTGGTAATGTTCTGCTTCTTCTTCATTAGTCGTCCAAATTACAAAGCGTATGTTGCTAACGGCGGGCCAATCATTCGCGTCCGGCTGCGAATCGAAACCTGTGTCGCCATGCGGGCGACCTGTCCGCTTTCGGCGGTCTCCGGCGGTCACCGGGGCGGACAGGGGGGGCATTCTAACGCAAATGGCGCCCCAGCTTTCAAATCTGAAAGCAGCGCGGGTTGATTTGCGTCCTGATGTCGGCGGGAAAGGACGGGTTGTCGCGGTCCGGCCCGCTTCCGGTGTGGCCGGATGCCGGGGAATGTCAGCGAATCGCGCAGAAGGCGGCCGGCCCGAAAAGACCCGGCAGGCCGGCGAACGCATCAGTGCGACGCGCCCCGGCGACGCCCGGCGTCAGGCAACCCGCACGTAGGTGCCGGCCACCGTCGCTTTCGCGGGAAATCGTCGCACACGGGCCGACACGATCCAGCGATCGCGACACATTCTCACAAAGATGCGCAGACCTCGACACTACGGCACGTAAACGATCTGTAATATTTGGAAATGATTCGTGTTGACGTCATGTCTTGACGTCAACACGCAATCTCGAGCCGGAAACGCGGCACCGCGTTCACGTCATTGCTTCCATCGGGTCGATTCATTCATTTCATCAGTATTCCTATGAAATGAAGGATCGAGAACAAGCGGCATCGTGATGAACATTCTGTACACCAACTTCCACGGCGATTACGGTGGCGGCCAGGACACCTACGTCCGCGATCTCGCCGTCGCGATGAGCCGCCATCACCGCGTGACCGTGGCGTCGCCGGAAGGCAGCCGCCTGTCGCGACTGCTGAAGGACAGTCCCGACGTCGCGATCTTCGACATGGAGTTCAAGCCGCGCTGGAACCGGCTGTGCCACGAGATTCTGCGGCTGCGCCGGCGGATCGTCGCCGAGCGCTTCGACGTGATCCATGTGAACGGGTCCGCCGATCACCGGCAGGTGATGCTGGCGCTGCTCGGCTGCCGGTATCGTCCCGCGATCGTGCTGACCAAGCACAACACCTATCGCGCCGACAGCTTCGGCAACCTGCTGCGCGCGCGGCTGGCCACCGACCACACGATCGCGGTCAGCGACTACGTCGCAAGCATGCTCGCGCTGCGCTCGCCGTACGGAAACGTCACGGTCGTCAAGCACGGCGTGCGCCGGCCGGCTGCCGAACGACTGGCGGCCGACGAGATCCGACGCCGCAAGATCGCGCTGTTCGGCGCGTCCGGCGCGGACGCGATCGTGCTGGGCAGCAGCGCCGGCACCGCGCCGGAAAAAGGCTGGATGGACCTGATCGCGGCGCTCGGCCGCCTGCCCGAAGCCAAGCGCGAGCGGTTTCGCGTGCTGCTGGTCGGCGCGGAGCCGTCAGGCGAGCAGCGCGAACAGCTCGCGCGGCACGGCATGGCGTCGCGCACCGCGTTCACCGGGCGCCTCGACGACGTGCGGGCGCCGTTCTCGATCATCGACGTGTCGTTCGTGCTGTCGTATCACGAGAGCCTGTCGTATGCGTGCCGCGAAGCGATGTCGCTCGGCTGTCCCGCGATCGTGACGCGCGTGGGCGGACTGCCCGAAAACGTCGAACCGGGCGTCGACGGCTGGGTCGTCCCGCCGCGCGCGCCCGCAGAGATCGAAGCGATCCTGCGCGCGATCGTGCAGGAACCCGGCTGCGTCCGTGCGATGGGACGCAGCGCGCGGCTGAAAGGCAAGCGCGAATTCTCGTTCGACGCGTTCGTCGACGCGACCTTGTCCGTCTATCACCACTCGATTCGACACAACCCGTCCCGCTGGGTGACCTCCCTGAGATCCACGAAATGGCAATGAATGTCTGGAAGAAGTACTGGGCGCTGCGCACGCGGGAATGTCCGTGCGACGTGCACTTCGTCGAATGGCTGGAATCCGTGCGCCTCAGGGGCATCCGCATCTATCACTTCGGTACCGGCGGCCACCACCATGTCGGCGTCGAATGCGCGCGGCCGCACCTGAACAACACCGTGTTCGGCGTGACCGCATCGCCGAAGGAATACAAGTCGTATGTCGATCTGATCACGCGGCAGCCCGAGGTGAGCAAGACCTACCTCGCGTATTTCGGCGACATCTATACGAGCCATTCGGGCCTGCTGCCGACGTTCGACGCCGTCACGCTGTTTCATCTGTGCGAATTCCGCGACGAAGCGAACAGCCGCTACGGCGCGAAGAGCGACGAGGAGGTGCTCGACCTGTTCGCGCGCCATACCGCGCCCAACGGCCACCTGCTGTTCTACAAGGGATCGTCGGCCTACCGGAAGGCCGAGCCGATCATCGCGCAGTGGGCCGCCGCGCATGCCGATTTCGCCGAGGTCGGCGACTTCAAGACCCTGCGGATTTTCCGCAAGGCCGCGTAATCCCGCCTTCCTGCGATCCGCCGATGCTTGCGCTCACTCCACGCTATCCGATCCTGACGTATCACCAGATCCGCCCGCTGCCGCCGCCGACCGACCGGCTGCGCAGCCTGAGCGTCGCGCCCGACGCGTTCCGCCGCCAGATGACGCTGTTCAGGCGGCTCGGCTACCGTGGCCTGAGCGTGCGCGAACTGCAGCCGTACCTGCGCGGAGAGCGGCAGGGCAAGGTCTTCGGCATTTCGTTCGACGACGGCTTTCTCAACGTGTTCACGCATGCGATGCCCGTGCTCGACGCGCTCGGGTTCACCGCGACCTGCTACTTCGTCGCCGGCCGGTTCGGCGGCACGAACGACTGGGATGCCGGCGCGCCGACGACGCGCTCGCCGCTGATGACGTGCGCGGACATGCTCGCGTGGCGCGATCACGGCCATGAAATCGGCTCGCATACGCTCGATCACGTTGCGCTATCGTATGTGCCGGCGCCCGTATCGGCGTTTCAGCTGACCAAATCGAAGCGGAAACTCGAAATGCTGAGCGGCCAATGCGTCGAATCGTTCTGTTATCCGTACGGGGATCTCGACCCACGCGTGCGCGACCAGGTGATCGCCGCCGGTTACGGCAATGCGACGACGACCCGGCGCGGATGCGCCGGTGCGAACGACGATCCGTTTCTGTTGCCGCGGATTACGGTCGCGGGCGGGGTCGGGGCTGTGAGACTGTGGTTCAAGTGTTTGAAGGGGCGGGTTGCGGCGGAGTGGCGAGAACCCGATTTTTGACAGTTTTTAACCGCCCCCAGAAAGCGGGACGCTATGATCTCATTCGCACCCTGACGCGCATACCGGAGACCCCATGAGTTCCGCACGATCACTCAACATCGGCATCACAATCGGCCTTCACCACGCGACGGAGAGCCTTTGGGTCAACGGCATCAAGCAGAACGCCCTGTACCTGATGAAGCTCTTTCAGCACTCGCCGCTCGGGCATCGGGTCACGCTCGTCAACACCACGAGCGTCAAGGTCACGCCCGCGCTCCCGTGGGATATCAAGCAGTTTCCGGTGTGCGCGTTCGACGACGCGAAAGATTCGCTCGATGTCCTGATCGAGCTCGGGGGGCAAATCGATCAGCAGCAAACCGCGTATCTGCAGGCGCGCGGCACGAAAGTCGTGAGCTACTGCTGTGGTCCGGAATACGTGCACATGATGCAAGCGATGATTTTCGGCAGACGGCATGCTGAAACGGTCTTCATCAACCAACGTTACGACCAGGTGTGGATCATTCCGCAAGTCGCCGAGACCAGCGCCGGCTTCTTCAGCGTGTTGCGACGCCAGCCGGTTCGCGAGGTACCGTTCGTGTGGGATCCGATCTGCGTGGAAGAACGATCGGCCGCGCTCCCGCATCGCGGCGAATATCGCCCGACCGGGCAACCGAAACGGTTGTCCGTCATGGAGGCAAATATCGACGTCACCAAGTTCTGCCTCTACCCGATCCTGATCGCGGAACTGGGTTACCGGAAGCTCGGCGAAAAAATAGCGTACGTGCACGCGACGAACACGGAGCATCTTGCAACGGGCAGCCCCGAATTCATCGGCATCGCGCATCATCTGGATCTCGTGCGAGATTCAAAAATAAGCTTCGTCGGTTACCACAATACGCCTCAGTTTCTTTCGGAATTCACCGACATCGTCATCTCCCATCAATCCGGGCTTGCGTTGAACTACTTCTATTTCGACGTTTGCTGGAACGGTTACGCGCTGGTTCACAACGCCGACCTCTGCCGCGAGCTGGGCTACTTCTACGATAAGAACGATGTGGATGAAGGTTGTCGGCAGCTCGAGCGCGCGATCGAATCTCACGACGACAGTTGGCAAGACTATCGAGATCAGCAACGACAAAGGATCGGGCGGTTTTTGTCGACCAACCCGAAGCAGATCGACGCGTATGACAAGTTGCTTGTCGGGCTTTTTGAGTGAAATCGAGGGTCTGCTCCGGTGTGTGGACTGCTTCTCGATGCGTCAGTACGCGATGTAAGGCGCAGACCCGCCGTCCGCCGAACGATCCAGGCCAAAATAGATCGTCCGACCGTAAAAGTACGGCAGCCCGAGATCGAGCCAAGAGGACGATCCGAAGTGTCCGGCGACGTCATTGAATGCATATGTCGAACTTCTCGAGAACAACGTATCTGCATTTGCGACGGAGATGGAAACCATGCTCGCCGTGCCATCGAGACCCACCAGCGTCGCGGCATACGTGGTCGTCGTTGACGGGCAATAGAATTGCGTGTTCTTTGTACACGTAATCTGCGACGAATCATCGAAGAAATTCGCATTTGACCCAGTGTCGAAGAACGCGGTGACCTGTCTGGAAAGAAACGCTCCCGGCACATCGCCCGTCGTCGTCGACATCAGCTTCGTGGTGGCACCGAACGCATTGTTGTTTCGCGTGCCGATGCCAAAAATCAATGAGCCCGTCGCGCTTTCCTGACCGTCTGCCGAAATCTGCGGCATTTGGACGATCACGCCGTTGTTGTCTGCGGCAAACTGACCGACAGGGTTGCTGATCTGTTGCGAGAGCGGCACGGTGACTTGTTCGCAGCTCGAGTTTCCGTCCTCGCACGCGTAGTAGTTGCTCAACGACGTGACCTTCACACAAGCCGCGCCGCAATCGTAGGGCGCCGGGCCAATTCCAAGGATGCCGTTTGCACCGAGAGCAACGGCCGAGTTCGCCGATTCATTCCCGTTTGTACAGGAGCTCGGCACATTTTCCGTTCCGAGATCGCCGATGATCTGCACCGGCAACGAAGCTGCACGTTCATCGCCAATGGACAGGTCGATCGTTCGAACCGTGCCCCACGTATAACTCGAAACGAACTTGCCGCATTCGGAAAGCGTCGACCCGTCGCTTGTGGTCGTTTTAGGCAGGCTGTCGATGACGCCCGGAATTGCATCGCGTACGATCCGCAAGCCATACGATGCCGTGTCAACGAGCACATTGGACACCACCTGGCAGCGTGACGTTCCAGGCGCGCAAATCTTGATGTTGACGGTCGGAATGTTGACGACGCGTGCAACGCCTCGCGCGACCGTAATGATGGCGGTATTCCCGGTGTTACCGTCCGATGCACCCGAACTACTGACGCCCGTTTCGCCGGAACCTGAATCGCCGCCACCGCACGCAACGAGGAAAGCGGTCGAAACGGTCATCAAGCTGAATAGGCTGAACCACCGAACGACCGAACCAAAAATGCTCATGATCATTCTCATGGGAGTCACAGGATATCGTTGCCGGTCAGGCCGGACGGAAGCGCAAGCGGCAACCAGGCTTGTCCGGAAAATGCCCCCATATGCCCTCCTGTCTTGATCACGACATTGCCCGTCGATACCGATACCGGCGTACGCCAGCCACGACGTGCATGCGCGGCTTCCACGCCTGCGCTGTAATCGCGAAGATAACCGCCGAGCACCGACTCGAGATCGGGAACCGTCGGCCCTTGCCACGCCACGCCGAAGACGATTCCGTCGCCCGATAGGTATTCGCGAATCACGGTTCCCGATCCGAGCGTAGATTCACGGACGATGTAAGCGGCTGGATTCGCCGTCACGCCATCGGCCGCTCGATTCGCAGGCCGCATCACGCGCACTTTCGCGGCATGATCGGCGGCGGATAGCGATATCGGTGCGCCGCCCAATTCGGCATGCGCATGTGGCATCGCCAATCCCGCGATGAGCGCAATGGCGTAAACACAGCTAATCGACTTCACATTTCCCTCCCGGGGTAACACCAACGTAAGACGGTTCGGGACTCCTCTGCTGCGCGTTCGCTCCATCGGAATCAAGCAACCCTCGACGCCGAGACCGGTAACCACGTGCCCTCACGGAGGCCGGCCACGGCATCTTGTGACATTAAATTCAACATTGATATTTTTGTCACTTATATTGGTCGAGCGTATACTCGAACATCTCCTAACGTCGATGTCACATTCATCGTTCGGGTTAGCAGTCCTTCATGTTCAAACCGCGCTATGTAAAGCTCCATTGCCGCGTCTACGTCAATGCGGCTCAGAAGCGGTATCCGACCGAAAGGAACGTCACGATCGGATTGACCCGGAATTTGCTGGTGCTCGTGACCGTGCCGACGGACGACCGGGTAGTCAGCGTGGCGCGCGTCGATACCCACGAATACGCCACCGACGCGTTGATCGACCAGTGAGAATCGATGTTGTAGGTCAGGCCGCCGTTGACGACGGGCGCAAAGGATTTGCTGAGTGACACGGATGTCGGTCCCTCGAGCGCTGTCCCGACAGTCGGCGAGAAATAGATCTGGCCAGTGGAAACGGGATTGCTGAGCTTGACGTTGCTGAACCACGTGTAGGTGACGCCGGCGCCCAGATACGGCCTGAACCGCGCATTCGGTTGGCCGAAGTAGTAGTTGAGAATGATCGCCGGACTCCAGGCGCGCGCGGTCCCCAGTTCGCCGAAGCCGCTGAGCGTACCTGCGCCGTTCAAGTGCCATGTCGGCGGAAAACCCATGATCGTCGTCGCCGCGATGTGATCGGTCACGAAGTAGGTTGCGGTCAATCCGAACGTATCGCCGCTTGCGATCTCCCCACCGCTGCCGGTCATCACTTGTGACTGGCCGAGCGCATTGACGGTCAGCGGATCCGCCGACCCTTGCGGGGCAAAGTGGGACCAGCCGGCATTGACGACCCACTGACCGGCTGATTGCGCATGCGCACCGGAGATGGCCGCGAGCAGTACGACGGTTCCTGCACTGATTCGTTTCATGAATGTCTCCATATTTTGGTGTTGATGTTCAAGAATCGTGAAACCTGCCTTCATCCCCGTGCGCCAGACGTGACTCGCGGGCTGTTCCTGCGCTGATGAAGCGCGACGCCAAAGGCATCGGGTACTGCTTCGTTAATCTATAACTTCGCATTCCGAAGTTATTTGCTCACTTCAACCTCAAACGTTCCAGGAATCGACAATCACCGATGTTCGGGTTCAACCGAAGTCGAAAAGGCGAACGGGAAGCGGCCCATCACCGTATTGGCCTTCGCCAGCTGCGCGGGATCGCTCAGCGCCACATGCAAGGCGAGCCCGCGCGACGGGTCGTCCACCATGCTCACCCGTGCACCCTCGACGCCGGCATCCTTCAGCGCGGAGATCAGCGCGTCGAACGTTTCCCATCGTTTGAGTTCGGGCTTGAAGATCTTGCCGACCGCCGTCAGTGGCATCGCATCGACGATGTGAATCCGCTTCGGAATCGCAGCACGCTCGCCGATCGAGCCGCGTATGAATGCGTCGAGCTCCGTCTCGGTTGCTGTTGCGCCGGCTTTCAACTGCACGTAGGCAACGGGAAGTTCGCCTGCATGTACGTCGGGGCGTCCGATTGCCGCGGCGATTTGCACTGCCGGGTGGCGGTGCAGCGGTTCTTCGATCGTCGCCGGATCGATGTTGTGACCGCCGCGGATGATGAGTTCCTTGCGGCGGCCCGTGAGCCAGAAGTAGCCTTGCCCATCGCGGCGCGCGAGATCCCCGGTGTTGAGCCACTGCCGGCCGTCGCCGAGATCGAGCCACAGGCTCTTGTTCTGATCTTCCTGAAGATAGCCCGCGAAAACGTTCGGCCCGGAAATCGTCAGCACACCGACTTCGTTCTCGACGCAATCGCGCACGTAGCGGCCGGCGTCGTCGAGTATCACCGCCTTCATCATCTGGCCGGGGATGCGCAAACCGATCGAACCGAGACGCCGTTCGCCGCCTGGCGGGTTAACGCTGCTCACGCATGCGCCCTCGGTGAGCCCGTAGCCTTCGAGAATCCGGACGCCGGTGCGATCCTGGAACGTGCGGAATACTTCCACGGGCATCGGCGCGGCCCCGCAAAGCCCATACTCGAGCGAGGCGATATTCCGGCCGTCGACGGGCACGTCGAGCAAGGCCGAATACAAGGTCGGCACCGCGCTGAAGAAATTGATCCGGTGGTGCTCGACGATTTCCCAGAATCGTTTGACGACGCCGTCGCCGCGATAGCCCTGTGGCGTACCCAGCACCACATGTGCGCCGCGCGAGAACGGCACCAGGCCCGTTGCCAGCACGGCGTTGACATGGAACAGCGGCAGTCCGCAGAAAACGGTCTTGCCGGGGCCCATCCCGGCACCGACGACCTGCCCGACGCTCCACGCATTGGCCACCTCGTTGCCGTGCCGGCGAATCGCGATTTTCGGCAATCCCGTCGTGCCGCCCGTGCAGAAGTAGGACGATATGTCGTCGGCTTCGAAACGCCGGGGGATCAGCAGCGAATCACCGGATTCACGCGACATCGCACAGTCGAAATCGTGGATCTCGATGTGGCGCGGAACGGCGCCGCGCACGCCCGCGCGCCCGTGCAACCGTTTGCATTCGCGACGCTGCATCATGCGTGCCGCCATTCGGCGCCACCCCCGCACGCGCTCGGCCAGATCGATCAGGACGAGGCTTTGCAGCGACGGCACCTGGCTCAGGATGGGTTGGATCTTCGACCAGATATCCGTGCCCGGAAAGGGCGCCAGCGTCACCAGTACTTTTGCGTTTGCGGCCTTGAGCAGCGATGCGATGGCCGGCCCCTCCAGCAACGGATTGATCGCGCATACGATCCCGGCCGCTTCGCCTCCCCAGATGACGAAATGCGTCTCCGGCAAGTTCGGCAGCACGTAGGCGACCACCGCGTGGCGATCGATGCCCAGGCGCGAAAACATGTTCGCGGCCCGGGTGATATCCCGCAGAAGCGCCGAATAGGTCCAGCGCAACGGCTTGCGATGATCGTCGGCGCGCAGGAAAAATGACAAGGCCGGCGCGCTCGGGTCGATGGCCGCACCCCGGCCGATCATTTCGTAAGTGCTGGCCGGGAGGTCGTCGGGCGGCCCCTGGTTCTCGATCCGAAGCACGTCCGCTTCGGTTGCGATGGCGTTCATGCGAGCGCGTCCACGATTCGGTTGCGTTGCACACCGAGGTCGATCGCTCCGTCCCTGCTCCGGATCCACGATTCGACCAGATCCCCGGCCTTCAGGTACTGCGGGCGAGCGGCCTGAACCTTCGTGAACATCCGCCACTTCATGTGCTCGGGCAGCAACGCGGCGATCCGTTGCTTCGCCGGCGACGGAATGCTGAGCGCGCATCCGGACGGCGTGCCCGTTGCAAGCAAGTCACCGGCGTTCAGATCCTGAACACCCGACAGCTCGGTGAGCGTTTCGGCCGGACCGTACACGAGGTTCCCGGTCGAATCGCTCTGCCGCACTTCCCCGTTCACGGTCAATGTCAGTGTCAGCGCGCGCAGCCGCGCGATATCGCTTGCCTCCAGCAGGCACAGATACGGCCCCACCGGCCCGAACGTTCGATAGCTTTTCCCCTTGTAAAACTGCATTTGGGGAATCTGGATATCGCGTGCGGAATAGTCGTTGACGATCACGAGGCCGGCCACGTACTCGTGCAGGTTCTTGTCCGTGATGGCTTGCCGGGACGTGATATCGAGGCGAAGCACGAGTCCCAGTTCGATCTCGTAGTCCAGAAACCGCACATGTTGCGGCCGGACGACGTCGGAATCGGCGGCGACGATGCAGCTGTTCGCTTTCGTGAAGATCATGTTGAATGACTTCGCATCCGGATTCATGCCGGACTCGATCATGTGCTGACGATAGTTGGCGCCCTGGCAAACGAACCGTTGATTGCGCGTGACCGGCGACAGCCACTCGACGTCCGACTCGGGAATCGTTTCTCCGCCGAGCGCGGCGAGTTCATCGATCCGATGTGCTCGCACGAATTCGCCGGTCGTCGGGTAGTCGCCCGGTATCGGTGTGATCCGGTGATTCCTCACCACGCCCCATTGGGCGCGCCCCTGATGCCGATAGTGCAGGACGTGCAATGCCATGAAGATGCCTCGAACAGGTCTGAGTGGAGATGAAGGTCACGCAAACAGCTTCGCGAGCGTGCGCAGCTTCGCGAACGTGACGTCCGGACTGGTCCGGAGGTTTCGGATGAGCGATGCGATGCTTGCCGCCGTGATCTTCGGTTTGGTGAAGCTGCGCGGCATCCGGGGGCCCCACTGCGACATCGCTTCACGACTGACTTCGTGGATGCCCGTCGCCACGTCCGCCGTGAACATGTCCCCGTCGCAATAGTGTTCGTGCTTGTCGCCCCAAGGGTCCTGCCAATAGTCGAAGACCTGGCTACCGAGAATGTGGCGACCCACCCCCCATGCGTGCGTCCATCCTTTTTCGCTCAGCACGCGCTGCCCGATCCCCACGGCATCCGCGTCAACCAGCTCGAATGCCGAGTGGCTGTAGAGCGCGGCGAATCCCTGTGCCAATGCCAGGGTATGGTGATCCGTGGGCGTCGCCCCGCGATCGAGTCGCAGGAACGCGACGGCGGGCGATCCATCCGGCAACACCTGAACGTCGCTCGGGATGAAGCCGAAGTGAGACGTGTACCACGCGCAGGTCGCCTGGAAATCGGCGAGTTCGAGCACGACGTGACCGAGGCGAATCACTTCCGGCACCTCCAGCGGCGGACGCTGGGTATCGTTCACGCGAACGACGGAATCGGGCGAGTTGAACGGTAACGCCGACCGGTGCGGCAGGGCGCCGGCCCGCGCTTGTCCCGCGACTGCGTCGACACGAAAACCCGATGGATCAACGAGCGTGACGCGATGGCCGCCGCCGGGCCACGGTGACGGCTCCACGTCCGACGCGCCCGGCACGTCGGCAAGCTTGCGCAGTGCGTCGATGCCGTCAACTTCAAGCCCGAAGCCGACGAAGCGGTCTTTTTCAGCCCGCCGGACGACGTAGCAGAACGGTGTGGCGGCCGTGCCTCGGAGGAACAGATATTCGCCGTCGCGGGATACCGTCCGCAGGCCGAAATCGTTGAGAAATCGTTCGGCCCGTTCGAGATCGGAACGCTCGAACATCAAATAGGAAAGCGCCCGAGCCTTCGTCGTCGGCCGGGGATTCCGTGCGGGTTGTACGGTAGAGAGTTTCATGGGAGTCCTCAGGAAACCGGCTGGGCAATGTGACCGGATAGCGACGACAACGAGGTGCGCGCACCAAGCAATCGCAGGGATTCGAGAACGAGGCGGGTCGAGTCGGCCACCGGGCCTTCGTGCAGGACCGTTTTGTCCGGCCGAATCACGGCGGCCCAGCCAAACCGCACGACACCTGGCATGAACGTACCGTCCAGGTCCTCCCATCCGTCGTTGTCGATGCGATGAAGGCGCTGCCCGCGGTGCACGACCTGCACCACGACACCACCCGCCGCAATCAGCGCGGCTCGCGCGCCGGCGTCGAGCTCCGCGCCTGGATCCCGTCCGAATCCGACCAACGCGAGACCGCTACCGAACACGTCGTCGCTCAGGCGAATCGCCCCATCGTGCTTGCGCAGCCACCCCTGCGGAAGGGCTGCGCCGCGCACGAGCCGCGTGGAGGAATAGCCGGGGACGAACAGACCGCTCCGGAACGCATTCTTCGGTTTGATCCCGAGCTCGTCGAAGTGATTCCGTAGCGACGGAACGAGCCGCGTCAATCGCATCAGGCCATGCGTGAACAACGCGATCCCGGCATTTCGCGGCATCACGAGCTTCCCCATGAATTTCGCGACGCCGATCATCGCCTTGGCGTGCGGTCGGCGTTCCTGATCGTAGGAGTCCAGAATTTTCGCGGTTGCGTGGCCTTTGACGACCCACGCCAGTTTCCAGCCGAGATTAGCGGCATCACGCAGGCCGGCGACGAGCCCCTGGCCGACGAACGGCGGAGTGATATGGGCGGCGTCACCGGCAAGAAAAACGCGCCCTTTGCTGAACGTCGTGACGGTTCGGGCATGAAAACGGTACACGGCCTTGCGTTCGATCACCATGTCCTCGATGCCGCCCCACGGCGCGAGCAGTTCGCGGATGCGTTCGTCGGATTCCATTTTCTCTCGCGTCTCGCCGGGATGGAGCATGAACTCCCAACGCTCGCGCCCACCGGGGGCGGTCATATGAGGTGTCGGCCGTCGGTGGTCACAGATGAACTCGACATGGTCGATGGGTCGGCGCACGTTTCGCGCGTCGACGATCAACCAGTCTTCCGCGAACGTCTTGCCCTTGAAATCCTGTCCGATCAACTGGCGCACGATCGAGCTGGCACCGTCGGCGCCGACGACGTAGCGGGCGCGCACGACGTGCCACGCGCCCTGCCCGCTGTCGAGCGTCGCGGCGACGTGATCGGCGTGCTCGTCGAGCGAGACGAGCGTTACACCGAGCGCCATTCGGGCGGTGCGGTGCGCGGTCAGCCGGGCACGCAAGCATCGCTCGAGGTCCGGTTGATAGAACGTCACGAGCTTCGGATGGCCATCGACGCTCCCCAGCGTATTGATACGCCCGAACTCGCCGAACCAGGGCGAGCGCATCCGGACGTACGGAATCGCCACCGTATCGAGGTCGGCCTCATCTACCCCGACGTACTGCAGGATGCGAAGCGCGTCGTTGTCGAGCGCGATCGCACGCGGCGCCATGAAAATCTCCGCCGCCTTGTCGACGACAAGCACGCGCACGCCGTCCCGGCCAAGCAGCGCGCCGATTGCCGCGCCGACGGGACCGCAGCCCACGACAAGCACGTCTACGTCCGACGGCAAATCGCGGCCACCGACACGGCTCGCGTTCTCGTTGCTTTCATGGACGGCCGACTCGCCCGTCAGTTTTGTCTCCGCCACCGTTCTGTCTCCAATTCTCCGGACAGGCCACTGCAGGCCGTCTGATGACATTAAATTCATAAATGATGATTCTGTCAATTGTGACGTTCGAACGTATACTCGAACATCGAACCCATGCGCACGCCGATGCCCAATACTTCCTCCCGTCGCATCAGAACGCCGCTGCCGGCCGTCGCGAACGGGCAAGCGCCGTCGGGCCCCGAGGTCCGCGAGCCCCGAGGCGCGCGTCGAAAGCGTGAGACGCGGGCGCGCCTGCTGGATGCCGCCTTCGTACTCATGGCGCAAAAGGGAATGGAAGGCGTCGCGATCAACGAAATTACGGAAGCCGCGGACGTGGGGTTGGGCTCGTTCTACAACCACTTCGCATCGAAGGAAGCGATTCACGCTGCGGTTGTGGAAATCGTGTTCGAGGAGTTCGCGGATACCCTGGACCGCATCGCAGCCAACCTCACCGACCCGGCTGAAATCATTTCGGTGTCGTTGCGCCGTGCTTTGCTGCGAGCCGGAAGTGAGCCGGTCTGGGGACAATTTCTCCTCCGCGAAGGGCTGTCCATGCGAGCGCTCAGCCGCGGCCTCGGACCTCGGTTGTTGAGGGATATTCAGAAAGGGATCCGCGCCGGGAGATTCTCGGCAAACGACCCGCTGATGAGCGTTGTCACGGTCGGGGGCGCGGTACTGACCGCCATTGCAATCGAACTAGGATTTGATGCAGACGAGAAGCCGGTTACCGACATGTTGAACATGGTCGGGTACAGTCGGAACGGCTTTGCCGAGCGTGCAGCTTCATCCCTTTTGCAGACGCTGGGTGTGCCGCCGAGTGAAGCGATAGAGATTGCGAATCGCCCGTTGCCGCCAGCTGTGACGTCTGCGCCCGAGGAGTCGCCGGAGCGCTAGCGATCTATCGTTCGTCTGGGATAGGTAGAACCCTGCCGGGTACCTGCGTAGCGCTGACGGCCGTCGTCACCCTGTGCCGGCCGCGCAGCGCGGGGGCATGCAGGCTCATGACCTCACCGACGGCAGGGCAGCGGCGGAAGCCTCTTTGATTGTTCGACGCTCATTGTTCGACGTTCTCGCTCGTCGGCCCGTCGTGGGCGCTCGGAGAAGATGCCTCGGGTCGTCTTGACGAACCAGGGAACACATCCGGAATCAGTCGACCTGCCCGACCACTGCCTCCTGCGCCAGCCGTCTTTTGACGCCCACGAACGCCAGGCCAGCCAGCGCGATGGAGCCACCGTAAAACAGCAGTGCCGTCACGTCCGTTCCGAGCCGGGAGAACACGAACCCGACCGCCAGCATGCCCAATCCGAGGCCGGTGCGCTCAGCGACGTACGAGATACCGATCACGCGATCGCGCGACGCGGCCGGCGTCGACTGCAGGAGCGAATAGTAGATCGTCTCCGTGGCGGCGTCGAAAATGCCCGCCAGCAAGACGAAGCCCAACATGCCCGGCATGCCACGCACCTCGAAGACGCCGAGGAAGCACGCGAAGGTCAGGATCAGCAACGCGATGAAATACGGCTCGAGTGGCTGGTGACGCGATTCGAGACGCTCCAGCAAGCGCGGCGTCACTGCCGCGGAAACGAGCCGTCCGACGCCCCACACAGCCATCAGCCAGCCGTACAGAAACGCGGGCTGATTCGGGTCGAACAGCTGCGATCTGATCGGGAAGCCGACATTGTGCGTACCCGAGCCGAACGCTTCGACGAAGCGCGCGCAGATCACCAGCATCACGATGACCGACAGATAACGCGCCGCGCGCGGCAGTGCGCCGGCCTCGGCCGCAGCGTGCGTCTCCTCGGCCGGTCGATGCCGGCGCGGCATGTTGCCCACCAGCATCAGAAATGCGATGGCGGAGATCGCGAACGTGATCGAATCGATCAGGAATACGCTCTTGTAGGCCAGGTACTGCGTAATCACAGATGCGAGCAGGCTACCGCCGACCACCGACACCCCATCGGTCGCACTGAGGACCGCATTGAAACGATGCCGCCCCTCCTGCCCGACCATTTCCGGAACCTCGGACATGATGGACACCCGGTAGATCCCCTGGAAAAGGCCGATGAAGAACGGCACGAAATAGATGAGCGACGCGTCGGCGGCACGCGACGACATCGCCAGCACGCCGATCGCCAGTGCACTGCCCGCTTCCGCGGCGAAGATCAGGGTACGGCGGGAGAACCGGCTCAGCCGCGGCACCGCGGCGCCGCCCGCGACCGCACCCAGCAGGCGCGACGCCATCGTCAGGCCGAGCAGCGCGGCGGAGCCCGTGACCTCGAGCGCGTAGGTCGCCAGAACGATGCTGATCATCGTCGAACTGATGTCGGAGATTGTCTTGAACGACAACCAGACGTACAACTGCGCCAACGAAGACGAAGCGCGTTTTTCTAGAACCAGCTCGGATTTCATGACAGCTTATCTCGCTGAGGAAAAGGAAATCAGCAACATGTCCCGGAACGCGAGTTCGTCGGGGTTGGCTTGCTGAACGGCATTGGCGCTGTGGTACAACACGGCGTCGTTTACGACCACGGTATCGAGGAAATCCGTCAGCGGCCGTGCGAACAACGGAACGGTGGAATTTTTCGATGCGTGGATCTCCGATACAACCGGCCGGATATTTCGACTATCGATGAAATGCATGAAGACCCATTCCAACCCGTCCTGGTGAATCCCCGATGTGGTCGGACTGACCTCACCTTGTTCCGCAATGATCCGGAACAGATGGACATCGATCTTGTACTCCCGCCCCGCAACCAGCCGCTCCCCGAGGATGGCGATGTCGACGTCCAGCAACTGGCGGAGAATCGCACTTTCTATGAAGGAGTCCTCGGCATAGGTCAAGCGATTGACGCCCGGCACGTAGTCCACATCGTAGGTCGCGGTTGGCTCGAAATTCGTGTTCCGGTCAATTTCCAACGGTTGGCCCGGCTTGAAGCGATACAGCAGGAAGCGCCGTTCGCGTCGCGTGTAGCGCTTATAGTTCTCGTCGACGACAAGGCGCTCCCAGTGGCGCTTGAACGCAACGACCTCGTCGCCATCGCAGCGGATCACGCCGTGGAAGCGTGGTGCATGGCAATAGCCGTTGCGATTCAACGCGTCAATGACGGTATCGATGGACATCGTGTCTCCCGTGAGTCGGGCCATTCGTTCAGGAAACGATTTCCGGCTCGAGTTCGCGAACGATCCGGTCATAGAGATCGATCGCATGATCGCGCCCATTCACTGCGGCCCAGCCCTTCAGCAGATAATTTTCCTCGATGTCCGCCCGGACCTCGCTACCGACCGGGCAGGCGACCTTGCATTCGATGATCGCCGGATCGCCGACGACGGAATCGAGCCCGCGGATTCCGTTGAATGTTCCGCTCGCCTCTGGAAACAGCGCGAACATCGAGTAATGCTGGCGCCCGTCCGCCGCGCGTTCGCAGGCGCTTCGCAAGCGTTCGTGCAGCCCGGAAGCCCGTGTCAGCATCAGCAGATAGAGCTCGTACGGGTCGAGGCCCGCGATGTCCTTGAGCGCCGCGTTCACATAAAGGCCGCCGAGCCGCGGATTGATCTCGATGACGATCGGTCCGGTCGGCGACAGACGGAATTCGAGGTGCACGATCGCGTTGCGCAGGCCGATCGCTTCGAGACAATCGATCGCATACCGATTGATCTCGGCAATCGCGGGCGCCGGAAAGGACACCGGCGGCGAGATCAGCAGGTTTTCCAGCACCGTGCCGCGCTTCTCCGTCAGGATCAGCTTTTCGTTGATCAGCACCGGATAAACCTGATCGTCGACGATCACGCATTCGACGCTGCCTTCGACGCCGTCGATGTACTGTTCAAGCAGAATGCTCTTGCCCGGCTCATAGTGAACCGGGGCGCCGTCACGGGCGTAGACGTCGTGCGGCATGCCGTAGTAGTCCGAAACCACTGCCTGACCATGTTGCGCGGTGAATCGCTGATAGTGATCGCGCAATTCGTTCCAGTCGCGACACTTCGCGGTAAAGGCCGAGCCCGCGCCGTAAGGCGGTTTCGCGATCAGCGGATAGCCCACTGTGTCGGCGGCTTCTCGCAATGCGTCGACATCGCTGCACATTGCGTGTCGAATCGACCGTACCCCCCGTTCCTCCAGCGCCGCACGCATCAGGAATTTGTTGTTGCAGGCGGCGACGGCCGCCGACGGAGAATGGACTCGGCCGGTCATCCGGCAAACCTCGGCGACCACCGCGCCCACTTCCCCATAGGCCGACGCCTGCCCCGCATAGCAAAAGACGGCCTCCACGTCATAGTGCGCGTCCAGACGCTCGAGCAATCTCAGCAGCGACTCGACGGAAAGTGAATCGAGCCACCACGTGTCGTCGCTCCCCGCGCCTGCATCGCCGTCCGTCGGCACGTGCCGGCGCACGACGGCCGTCAGGCACGCGAGACCCATCTTGCGAGCGACCTCGAAGTGATAATCCCGATAGCTGGTCAACGACAGCAAGGAGCCCTCGATTTGCACAAACAAAACCGCGTCTTGTCGCATGTTTTCACCTGGATGAGAAATCAGTCCGCACACCGCTCAGCGCCCGTTCAGTTATCGATCCAGTCGCACGTCTCGCCCTGCCAGTTGACGAACCGGTAGATGCGTTGTTCGCCGGTTTCTACAAACTGCGGGATGTCGCCCTGGCCTTCGAACAGCGGCACCGTAAACTTTCCTTTCGCATGAGGCAGCACATACTCGGGCATCGCAACGTTCGAAACGCGCCGCTTCAGTCGGTTCATGATGCGGATGGCGTCGCGGATCGAGGCCTTGTAGACCGACGCGCCCGGCGAGAACGGCATGAAGTGATACAGGTAGTACGGTTTGACGCCGCGGCGATACAGTTCGATGAAGAGCCGATGCAGCGTCTCCTCGTCGTCGTTGATGCCGCGCAGGAATGGCATGTTGGAAAATACGATCGGCACCGCCGACCGAATCCGCTTCACTGCGTCCGTGAAGGCCGGACTGAGTTCGTCCGGATGGCAAACGTGAACGCCGAATGCGTTCACCCGATGCCGCTCGAGCATTGCGACCAACTGATCGGTGACCCTGTACGGATTGAAGGTGAGCGATCTGGAGTGAATCCGGATCAGGAGATCGCGTCCGACGTCGCGCAGGGCGGACAGATGCTCGTCGAGCTTGGCGTCGGAGAGCATCAACGGGTCGCCGCCGCTCAGAATAACTTCCTCGATTGCCGGATTCTGCTTGATATAGGCCACGCTTTCGCCGAACGTGTCCCGGCTGGCGTTGGTCTTTTCGCTATTGACTTCAAGCGTGCGGAGCGCCTCGAAGCAGAACTGGCAATACGAATTGCACGTGTTGACCATGCGCAAAATGACGCGATTGTCGTACTTGTGCTGACAGATCGGCGTCTTCATTTCATGCGCCAGCTCCCAGTTTTCCGATTCGCCATCGTATCCTCCGACGATTTCGTCACTCCAGAACGGAACGACCTGACGCCATAGCGGATTCCGGACGATGTCGGTGTCGCCCTGCGATTCGCGAATCAAGCGGAGGTAATAGGGCGTGATCTGTAGCTTGCGGCCGTTCAGGTTGCTTTGAATGTGCGAACTCAGTTCGTCGGACCAGCCCCCGCAGGCCTCGCGTAGCGATGCTTCCTCCCGGATGGTGTTCCGTTGCTGCCAGCGCCAGTCGCGCCATTCGGCCGACGCGACATCAAAACTCCGATAGTTGTCCGAATATTTTTTTTCGCCACCAGAATTTCCAATCAACATTTTACTCAGCCCTCTCTAGACCAACGAAATGCGATCAACGTATCGTTACGCTCATGAATTCAACACGACCCATGATCCGAGCATCGGATAGAAAACCATCGACACCACACTCAACCGGAATACGGCCCATACAACGCTGCAAACTGCAAATCCATCAACCCATGAAAGCATCGATCACGGGATATACACAAACTGACACCTGAAATATCCCATCGAGCCATATCGTCGATATAGCTACGCGATGCAGAAAGCCCAAGCCACAGTACCGCCCAACAAAGAAATATGGACGCAACTCTACTCAGCCTACTCACGAACATGGAGAGGCATCGATTAAATACTTCGCAGAAATTTATTTGCTTTCTCTTCGGCATGCGAAAACGACAGTTCCCGCTCCCCGTCCGATCGCGATTCATGCGAGCTATTACGTCCGTGCAAGATCATTTCGCGCGGCGGCCAAGCCAAAGGAATTTGAAAGATTTCCCGTTCTGGATATAAGCATTCCCGATTCGACGAGTCTCAATCCTAAGTTAACAAATTTAAGTAGCGCAAGAAGAATTTCACTAGCCATCCATAACAGTCCCTCCCACACGTCTACTTTGCCGGACGCCTTCGTCGTGCTTTCAATTGGGAAACGCACATACAGCTCGCATTTTTACAATTACCAATCGACATCATTCGATACTCAAGGAATTGCGCACCTCGTAAAAACATCAGGTTTAACGCGCGCCTAGAAAATAGAATATTCAGCTTCTCCCAAATTTTGAAAATACCCCTCGTCGATGCAGCTTTGAATAAGCCCAATATCGAACTCATCCGGGCATCATTTCTTACAATTTGATAGGCAAGTTGCCTACCTTTCTGAATGCGGGTGTGCGTGGATAGGTCGGACGCGTGTCGCAACGCGCCGGAAATGTAGAGACGTCCGTCCCAAATGAAGAGGAAGTATCCCTGCTGCGCGAGCCCTGTGGGCTCTCAGAAAAGATGTCTTTGGCCCTCTATACGTATCAAGGACTTAGACATCTTTTCTGAGAAAGCTACATGCCTCTCGTCTCAAAGAAAATGTCCGTGGCCACGGGAATTCTCAGAAAAGGCGTCTTTGGGAATGTCGCAGGCGCTGCCGCGTGGTCTCGACGGAACTTGGCAACAAACGGCGCCATGGAAGTGTATTCCCGCGTCCAGCGGCATCGATCTACTTGTGCGATAAATGTGCAAATAGTGTGCGCCGAGCAATCTGCCATGGATTCCGATCTGACCTGCGACTCAACGCCGCCCCGGAGCTTCGACCGGTTCATGGCGCCCTTGAGGGAGCTAGGGAGCGCCACGCCCATCATCTCTGTGCGCCGCTTCACGGCGTCCTTGCATATCGATATGCAAACGCTTGCACAGCTAGCCCACGTCCATCGCAATACGGTGAACCGCTTGGATGGCTCCGAAGGAGCGCAAAATACGTTCGAGACGCGCTTCGAATCATCCGAGCTGCGACCGATGTCTCCGGCAATGTACCGAGCACGCTCTTTTGGTACCGCAATGAGCCATTGTCAATCTTCGACTACAAGACTGCTGAAAAGTTGGTGTCGGAAGGACGCACCATGCTGATTGCAAAGATGAGCAATCGTTCACCTTATCTCCGAGGCTGATCATCCACGACGCTTCTTCACATAAGGCCGCGCATCTGCGCTCGCCATTGCCTGAACCGTTGAACAAACGCTACACCATTCACTCCTGTTCCTCGGTACGTAACGCCGGCGCCGCAAGGCCATGCTATCCACGTTCGCCGTCTTACCAGTGCACCGCCCCAGTGTGTCGTAGGTGAAATTCAGTCGCCCTCCCGGTCACCGAGAAAAGCCGACCGTGCGAATGCCAACCATCCATGATGGTTGCCGTCGCCCGTGAGATTGCCATTCGGGCCATAGGTCGCCGTGGTAGCCGACCAATTGAATAGTTTTTCGTCGCATGACAAGTGACGCAGCCCAACTAAGGGATTCACAGAAAAATGGGCGCATCATTGCGATTTTTTCTGAAATGGGCGCTTTGATCTATCAACAATCACGCCAGCAACAAAACTAATCCCAGCGATCCAAAACAACAAATCCAAAGAAAGACGTTCACTATTATTAAGATAAGCAACCTTTCCGTGGACGTTATGAGCATATACCCTTAACTCAGAGGGCTCCGGTACTTTCGGTCGAGTGCTCACCAGATAAAACGACAAATAAATCGCCGATAAAAATGTCATTACAGAAACAATCAGAGATATAATCTCGAAATTTCTCCAGAATTTCATAAAACCCCCACTATTTGAAGCGACCTATCGGATTCACCCAAGTATTGGTTGCCCCATTAAATGACGTTACCCCCAACCCCGGTCCGAATGTGGCACCCCCGCCGATCACTAACCCGTCGTCACTCGGCCCCCAAAAACCATCGGCAGAAACGTTAGCACCGGCTCCCAGTCCTGCACTTGCATTCCCAAATGGCCCGCTTAGATCGCAAATCGTCTTGGCGTTTGAAGCCTGGGCACTAACCCCACCAGAAACACCGGCCCCAACACCAACCCCACCTCCACCTCCATAATACGTCCCGATATTTCCTTCAGAGTCGTATGCAACCCCAGCAAAATACGTACCCGATAGCCCAAAAGGAAACGTATAGCTGAAAGAAAAGCCAATCTGTCTCGTCCAATGTCCATTGGGGTCGACAAACAAAACGGGATTGCCGCTTACATAAGCATAAAGATTAGCCCCCGCTGCTAATCCGATCGAATCCTCAGCCACAAAACGGCTGATGCCAGGGTGATAGTACCGCGCCCGGTAGTAGTACAGGCCAGCACCATCATTTTCTCGCCCGGTGTACTGCGCCACATTGGCATTCGCCTCACCAGTCGCGGAAGTATTGCCGTACGGCTCGTAGGTGTAGCTCGTCTTCACCCGCGGTAATTGTCCCCGTCACGTCTGGAGGCACACTACTGAGTGAAAACGTGACGCTACCGGTGCTGTTGGTATACGGGGTCACGAGAACGGTATAGGTAGCGGCCACAGGCAGTGTGATCGCATCGATGAACCCACCGCTACACAGATTCGCGCTACCCGCGACCGTGCCGTCGGCGTTGAGAATCTGAATGGTGCCGCCGTCACAAGAGCCGAAGCTGGAGCTTGTGACCTGCAGGATGACCCTTTGCCCCGGCGTCGCGTCGAATAGGATCATCCCAATCTTATTGGCGGTACCCAACGTGACGGATTGCGAGCTTCCGAGCGACATCCGGCCTGTAACGCCCACATCCGCCGGTACGCGTGTACCGGGCGGCACAAAGAAGTCCTGGCTGCTGGTCGCCTGACCAAAGGGCGTGGTTACAGTAAAGCGACCAGAAGTCGACAATGGTGACACTATGGCTCCAATCGCCGTCGCTGTCGCCGTGGAAACTCTCGCGTTACGAATATTAAGGACGACGCTGTCATCGGTCGTTGTAGTTTGAAAATTAGTACCATTGATCGTAACTGCTGCCCCAGACACTCCTATCGTTGGTGAGAAGCTCGCGATGGTCGGTGCTTGCCCCAAAGCAACGGTGAACACACTATTGCTCGTTGCACTTCCTGCCGGTGAAGTAACGGATATCGGCCCCGTGGTAGCACCTGCCGGTACCGTGGCCACCAATTGGTTCGTTGTCGCGGAAACAATTGTCGCCGCAGTACCGTTAAATGTGACGGCATTCTGACCGGCCGTAGCCGAAAAGCCAGAGCCAGAGATCGTGACGCTCGAGCCGACTGGCCCGCTGCTTGGAGAAAACGAGACGATAGAGACCGCGCTATTGCCGCGAACGATCGACAAGATGTTACCCAGCGCATCGTAGGTGTACGCGGCAGTGTTTCCACCGCTGTCTACCACCCCAACTAGGCGCCCCAGCTCGTCATAGGACAAGTTGTACGTCGAAGCCCATGACGACACGCTGATCGAAAGCAATAGAAGCAATGCCGCGATCAAACCTGCGAGGAAGCTCGAATGATCAAGCCGACTCTTCCACAAGCCCCTTCGATCTTTGGTGGGCCTCCCGCTTTTGGCCCCTTCGCGATGCACTTCTTTCGTTTGACGCAGTGGTAAATTGCTCTGCTGATAGAACTCTGGCGCCCTAATCTCGATCTCAACAAAAATTCGCAGAGCCGGCGCGATTTCTTCAGATGGGCGGCTTTTTATTCAAGGACAACACTTGGAAAGGCGGAGGGCTTTTCTGAGAACCAACAACTGTGGGCTCGCAGAAAAGGTGTCTTTGGGCCCCTAGACATATCAAGGACTTGGACATCTTTTTTGAGAAATCCACATGCCCCTTGTCTCAGAAAAGATGTCCGTGACCCCCGATATTCTCAGAAAAGTTGTCTTTGGGAATGGCACGCCCCTGCCTATGTTCCTCGACTGAATTTGGCGACAAGCAGCGCCGCAAACGGGTGTTTCAGCGACCCGCACCGTCGATACTGATTGTGCTATAACTGTGCAAATAATGTGCACAGAGTGACCTGTCATGAATCCTGATCTGGCCCGCGATTCAACACCGCCCCTCGATTTCGACCAGTTCATGGCGTTCTTGAGGGACTCGGAAAGCGCTGCACCGATCGTCTCGGCACGACGCTTCGCGGCAGCCTTGCGAATCGATATGCAGACACTCGCGCGACTGGCACACGTTCATCGCAATACGCTGAGCCGTCTGGCGGGTTCCGAAAGCGTGCAGCAGTACCTTCGGGAAGCACTCAGAATTATTCGAGCCGCGACCGACATCTCCGGCGACCTGCAGCGGGCGCTCTTCTGGTATCGCAATGCGCCTTTGCCGGTCTTCGACTACAAAACTGCAGAACAACTCGTATCCGAAGGACGCACCGAAGACCTACTGCGCTACGTCACATCGCTCGATGCGGGGGCAGCCGGGTGAGGCCACGCATGCATTGCAGGCCGCCAGAACTCCAGCTACTCTTGCGATGTACCCGGTCAGGTTCGACGTAAGAAAACAGGGAGCGGGGCTTATCGGACTGGACGTTGTTCCGCGGTTTGTTCCCGCCCCACCTCTTCATGTGCCCGCTCAACGAGCGGGCATTGTCGTTTCTGCGACATGCGGCTTGACGGCTCTCAATTCCCACCGGGTCGGGCCGACAATGCGTCAATGAAATATTTCTCGGACGGGTGCAGTGCTAAGGGTAGCGTCATTGCGGACCATCAAGTGATTTGAACAGCTGATCTGCATGCAAGACGCAACGATATTGCGTCTGCCTAGCTCTACCTGACCCAGGGGCCGAAATCGCCACGTCTCGACACTGGCTGCGCCTGCGTGCCGCGTGCGATGCCGACACCGTGCGCCTCTTTCTTCAGCATGGTTGGATCGATCGCGCGCGAGAAACCGTCGATGCGTTGGATTCGCTCATACCCGAGCAGATTCCTATGCCGGTGGGCAGCTTCCTTATCACGTGGGCAAGTTGGTGCGAGATGGAGGCGCGGCTCGAAATTGCCACAGATCAGCCAGGACGAGCTGTCGAACGGCTCGATACATTGAGATACGCCATCATCTCAGCATCGAGTGACGTAGCACTAATTGCCGGACGCCACGATCGTCTCTTCGAATACTGCCTTGAACCAATCGACGAAGGTACGCAGCTTGTTTGGCATATGACGACTCGGGTAATACACGATGCTCACCGGCTTCGTTTCCGCGACGCTACCTCGCATGATCTCCATGAGCGAGCCGTCGTCAAGATGGGAGCGGAGCGCAAAGCGGTAATCCGAGATGATGCCCAGTCCTGCTAGCGCACAGGAAATGACTGCATCCGCGTCGTCCACCATGATCCGGCTCTTCATCACAACCGGCGCGACCTTACCGCCGACGTAGATCTCCCGGGGTTTCAGTCCGGTCCCGTCATCCCATGCGGCTGCCACGGTCATGTGGTCTTTCAGTTCTGCGAGCGTGCGAGGCTCGCCGTAGCGCGTTAGATAGGCGGGCGATGCACACATGATTCGAGCGATCCGTCCCACTTCCTTTGCGATTACACTGTTCTCCCGCACGGTACCGACAAGGATCCTGCAATCAATCGCGTCCTTTGCGAAATCGCATGGGTCGTCGGAGATCGCCATCTCCACATCGAGTTTCGGGAACGCATCAAGCAACGACGGCAGCGCGGGAATCAGCACGCTTTTCGCAATCGCAGAAGAAAGCCCGACCTTGATCCGTCCCTCCGGCGCGCGCCCGGCGCTTGCAGCCTCCGCGTTCATGTTCTCGATCTGTTCCAACACGCGAACGCACGCATCGTAGTAGGCACGGCCCTCTTCGGTCGGACTGACGGTGCGCGTGCTTCGATTCAGAAGGCGCACGCTGGCCTGCTTCTCAAGATACTGAACGAGGCGCGACACAGTGGCGGGCGCGAGATGCAGATGTTTGGCCGCCGTGGTGAAGCTCAAACAGTCGACCACGCGAACAAATGCCTTCATTGCCACCAGGCGGTCCATTACGTCTCCTTTTACGATTACATCGCCCGGTGGATCGACGGCACTTTCATCACGTCATAGCCCCTTGCCACGTCTGCGTCGCATTTACAGCCCGGATAAGCTTTGCGGCACCAGCCCGATAGGCGCATTCAGTGCGGCAAATCGAGGCAAGGTACAGTCGAAGCCATTGACATGTTCGCTTCCCTGGATTGACGAGACATAGGCGCTTTCACGGATCGAATACGCAATGCTTCTATCGCCTCGACACCCCGGGTAATCTGACTCGCCAGTTCCGCAAGTGCGCGCCGGTGGCCGACTACGAGCGCGTCGTAGCCGTCGGCAACCGGTTCCGCGACGCTCGCGCGGCAGGCCATCACGGCCTGCATGCCGAGCGCGCGCACGCTCCACACGGCCTCGACCGCGGCGCGCTTTCCCGGCGACGACTCGAAGCGCTGCACATTCACGCTGATGCGGTACACGGGCACGCCGGGCGGGCGCGCGGAATTCGCGACGTCGATCGTGCCGAGCTGCGCGGCGAGATCGTCCGACAGCGCACGGCGGATCTCGTCGGCAGGCGGCGACGCCCAGCGCTCCTCCTCGAGCACGTCGACCTGCGCAGCATTCTTCTGCACGACCAGTTGGCTCTTCGCGACCTGCTCGGGCACGCCGACCGACGGCACCTCGATCAGGAACGCCGGGTTGGCCGGCGCGGTGCTCAGCGGCGCCGCGGCGTCGGCCGGGCTAAGCGTGTAGAACCGTGCGGGCGGCGAGCTGCACGCGGCAAGCGCGAGTGCGGCGAGCGCCGCCACCGCGCCGCTCGCGAAACTGTTCACTCGTGTCGTCATTGTTCATCTCCTGGCTTGCCCTTGAGCAGCGATTCGGGGTGACGCTCGAGGTAATCGGCGAGCATGTTGAGCGACTGCAGCGTATGCGTGAGTTCCTTCAACGCGCCGCGCACATCGGACTGCAGCGGTGAATCCTGCTGTAGCGTCACCTCCGCAGCGGTAAAGGTCTGCTTGGCTGCCGACAGCGTGTCGCGCGCCTGCGGCGCAACCTGCGTGTCGAGCTGCTTGAACAGCTTGTCTGCATTGCCAAGTGCGCTGTTCAAGTTCGCGCCAATCTGATCGAACGGCACCTTGTCGAGCTTCTTCGCGATATCGGCCACCTGCGACTGCAGTTCGTCGAGCGTGTTCGCAACCGTCGGCAGCTCAACCGTCTCGTGACTAATGTCAAGCTTCACGGCCGGCGCCGTCGGGAAGAAATCGAGCGCGACGTACAGTTGGCTCGTTAGCAGGTTGCCGGTGCGCAACTGTCCTCGCAGCCCGTGCTCAACGAGCCTCTGCAGGATTTGCCGGCGTTCCGGTTCGCCCTTGCTGCGAATCGCGTCCCGGAAACTCTTGCCGAGCCGCTCCGGATACAGATTCATCGTCACCGGCATCTTGAAGCTCTTCGCCTTCGCGTCGTAGTCGATGCCGATATTCGTCACTTCGCCAAGTACGATGCCGCGGAAGTCGATCGGCGCGCCCACCGCAAGTCCGCGCAGCGACTGATTGAAATTCATCACGACCGGCACCCGTTCGCCGTCGGGGTCGCGCATCGCCTGCCCCTCGTCCGACGCGAGCTGGAATACCGTGTCGTGCGCAGCCAGGTCCCCAGGCGACTGGTCGGCCGGAGACTGGAACGCGATGCCGCCTAGAATCACTGTGGCAAGCGACTGCGTGTTCAGTTTCAGGCCGCTCGAATCGAGACGCAGATCGAAGCCGCTCGCCTGCCACCAGCGCGAATTTTCGTGAACATACTGGTCGTAGGGCGCGTTGACGAATACCGTGAACGTGACGCCGGTGCCGAGCTTGTCCAGCGAGAAGCCAACTACCTGCCCGACCTGCACGCGCCGGTAGTAGACGGGCGAGCCGATGTCGACTGAGCCGAGCGAGTCGCCGCGCAGCGTGTACTGCGTGCCGCGCTGGTCACCAGTCACGGCGGGTGGCGTGTCGAGACCAGTGAACGCACGCTCGCTGTCTTTCGAGCGGCCGGCATCGACGCCGATGTAGGCGCCCGACAGCAGCGTGCCGAGCCCCGACACACCAGTCGCGCCGATACGCGGACGCACGACCCAGAACCGCGATCCCTTTACCGCGAAATCCTCTGCTTCCTTCTTGAGCCGGACATCGACCAGTACATGCGACAGATCCTTCGCAAGCCGGATCGCGTCGACCGTGCCGACCTCGACGTCCTTGTACTTGACCTGCGTCTTACCAGGTTCAAGTCCTTCGGCGTTAATGAAGCTAATCGTGATTTCCGGGCCACGCTCGCGCACCGACTTGACGACAAGGCCAATGCCGATCAGGGCGGCGATCAGCGGCACAAGCCAGACAAGCGACGGCAACCAACCGGCGCGCTTCGCGATCACCGGATCAGCAATGGACGGGGGTTGACCGGCACCCGCGTTCGAATCGCGTTGCGGGTTTTGCGGACTATTCATGGCGTGTTCCAGAAATTTCGACGGGATCCCAAATCAGGCGGGGATCGAACTGCAGCGAAGCGATCATCGTCAGAATCACGACCGAGCCGAATGCCAACGCACCAGGTCCGGCGGTGATGACCGCGAGTGACCGGAAGTGGACGAGCGCGACGGTCAGCGTGACGACGAAGATGTCGAGCATCGACCAGCGGCCAATGTGTTCGACGACTCGATAGAGTGTCGTGCGCTGCATCGGCCGCCAGGTAGCACGGCATTGCGCGGTGATCACGAGGATGAGCAGCACGCAGAGTTTGAGCATCGGCACGAGAATGCTAGCGACGAACACGACTACTGCGAGCGGCCAGTCGCCTGACACCCAGAAGTAGACGACTCCGCTCATGATCGTGTCCGACTGAGAACCGACGATCGACGATGTGCGCATCATCGGCAGCAGATTTGCCGGTATGTACAAAATCACGGCAGCGATCAGGAATGCCCAAGTGCGCACCAGGCTGCTCGGGAAGCGCACGTGTAACGCAGTGCCGCAGCGTGTGCAATGCGTCGACACTGCATGCGGATCCGCCGCGAGCGGCTGAACTCGCCCGCAAACGTGGCAGCTCGCCATACCCTCACGAGCAGCAGTCGTCGTCTTCATAGAATTGCCGCCTCGTTGCCGGAGGGCGCCGCATCGCGTAGTTCGTCAGCGAGATCCCACAAAGCACGCGGATCGAACATCACGACGACGGTCAGCATCAAAGTGAGCGCTGCGAAAGCGAACAGCGCCGCCTCGGGTACCACGCGCGCGAGGCTCACCATCTTCACGATCGTGACAAGAATACCTAGCATGAACACCTCGATCATGCCCCACGGACGCACCAGCCCGATCAAGCGCAGTACCATGCCGAACCCGGGTGGAATGCGACCGGCGCGTAGCGGCAGCATCACATAGAGCAGCGCCGCCATCTCTGCAAGCGGAAACAGCAACGTGGCGCAGAACACCATCGCCGCGACGAGGTCCATGCCCTGATTCCACAACGCCGCCAGCGCGCCGAGCAGCGTCGTCTGCACGTGCATGCCGTTCACGTTCATTTCAAGAATCGGAAAAACCTGCGCGATCACGAACGTGATCAGCGCGGCCAGCGTGAGCGCGCAGACGCGGTCGAGTTGCAAAACGCCGCCTCGATAAAGCAGTTCATTGCAACGCGGACAGCGTGCTTGCGTGTTCCCGGCAAGCGGCAGCTTGCGTAGCAACGTGTCGCAGGTATGACAAGCGATCAATACAGTGCGGGACATGCGGCGACACTCGCTCTACAGGTTTCAGGCCATGGGCCACGGATCGACGACGCACGCGTCCAAATCCATTGGCATGGCGCAGTCGCGGCGCAACCCTTCATGCCTCGATCTCACAAATAATTCGCCGGAGAAATCGTCTGAGAAACATCCGTTCCTCCTCAGACAATCGCCCCAGCACGATCCGCTCGGCCTCCGCGACGACGGGCGGAACCCGCTCCGCGATCTCTCTCCCCTTCGGCGTAAGCGATAGATTCAGCGCGCGGCGGTCCCGGCTATCCCGATGCCTCACGATCAGCCCTCGACGTTCCAGATCTTGGGCAAGTCGTGTGAGACGGCTCGTTCCACAACCGAGCGACTTCGCGAGCGCTTGGCACGATATCGCGTCGCTACGCGCGAGATGGGCCAGCGCATTGCCCTGCGAGAATTGAACCCCGAGCGCCGTCAGCATTCTCTCGTTCAATACGTTCCGAATCGAGAGCTGAACGGCCATCATCGTGCGAAAGCCGTCGACCTCGCGCGGCACGTCACGAACGGACGATCGTAGTGACTGTTCGAACATGAGGGGCATTACCGCGGGTTGAGGACGACAGGCGCATCCGACCGGTAGCCACCGCCGAGCGCCTTGGTCAATGCAATGTCCTGGCCGATCCGACGACCGTCGAGATCGAGCAGTGCGACCTGCTCCAGAAGCACGGCCTGCTTCGCTTCCTCCGCGGTCAGGCGACTGCCCAGCCCGCTACGGTAATGCGCGTCTGCGCTGTCCTGCGCAAACGTCACGGCCTGGATCTTCTGCGCCTGCAGCTTCGCTTCCGCGTCAAGGTCCTGCAGCTGGCTGCCCGTCGTGGCAACGTCGCGCACGGCGTTCAATACCGACTGGTTGTATTGCAGGATCAGCAGGTTGCTCGCGTGGCGCGCATTGCCGAGATTCGCGTTGAGTCGGCCGCCATCGAATACCGGCAGGTACAGGCCGGGGACGAGATTGATCTGCTGGCTCGCATGCGTGAACAGGTCACCCAGATGCAGTGCATTGACGCCGAAAAATGCCTTGATGTCGAAACTGGGATAGAACGCGGCCTTCGCCGCGTCGATCTTGTCGAACGACGCTTCCACATACCAGCGCATCGCCTGCAAATCCGGGCGCCGCGCAAGCAGTTCATACGACAGCGTCGTCGGCAGAGACGACGGCGGCTGCGGCAACGGCACGGGCCGGATCTCCGGCAGATCCGTCGGCCCGGCACCGAGCAGCGCACGCAGCGCTTCACGCAACTGCACGATGCGCCCGCGTGCAGCCACCAGCTGCCGCTCCGTCGCCAGCTTCTGCGCGCGAGCGAGCTCCGCCTGCGTCTGCGGCTCGAGCCCGCGTGCGGCGCGCGCGGCGTGCGCATCCATCGAGAACGCGGCCACATCATGCAATTGTTCCAGCAGACCGATGAGGCGATAGGTCGTTTGAATACCGTAGTAGAGCTGCGCGACGTCTGCAGATAGCTCCAGCTCGATCGCCGACGTCTCGGCCACCCGCGCGTTGTGCATACCCAATGCGGCCTCGACCTGCGCACGCTGCTTGCCCCAGATATCGATATCCAGGCTCGCACTCAGGCCAACGATGCCTTCCGTGTACCAGGGTCCGGTCGCGCCCAGCAGCGGCTGATTACCGGAATAGGCGCCCAGGAAGCCGTTGCTCGACACGCGCTCCCGATCCACCGACCCGAGCGCGCTCACCTGCAGGTTGGTCCCCGCCTTCACAAGATCGACGTCGGATTTGGCCTGCGAAACGCGGGTGCGAGCGATCGCCATCGTCGGTGAATCGGCCAACGCCCGCCCGACCAACGAGTCGAGCTGCGGATCGCCGTAGCGCATCCACCAGCGCGCTGACGGCCAGCCGTCCTGCGCCAGGTGTATATCGTCAGTGATGTGGATCCGGTTCGGATCGAGTGTCGTCGTGGGCTTGGCGTCGTGACGAATCAGCGCACACGCGGACAGCCCGCACAGCATCGCCGCGACGGCCAAGCGACGCAACGACGAACAGGAAGGTCGAATCAACGAATCGGTCATGCTTGGGAAGCTCGGGAAGTCAGTACGGAAGCGACGGGTTCAGGCGCCCAAGCGGGTAGCCCCGCTATCTGGCCGGCGAGATCGCCGGCGCGGGTCAGCAGTCGGTCATACGCCATCTGCGACGCATCGCCCCGGCGGGCCGACAGATCCTCCGTGCAGCGATCCGAGAGAGCTGCGATCGATGCACGTGGTGGCGCGTCAATCGTCAACGGGTGCTCGACCAGCGCGTCTGAATAACTGTCGAGTGCACCGGCGAGCTCGGCCTGGAACGCTGCTGTTGCGACAGTGACCTCCGCCGGCAGGTGCCGTGCGTCCCGCTCCGCGGCGAACGCATCGGTCGCCAACAGGATTTCCCGTGTGCGAGCCAGCAAGGTCTGCACACGCAAAGTCAGGCCTTCGTGTTCGCCGTCCGCCATCTGCCACCCCGGTTCGAGCGCGACACGTGCCGACATCGCCTCGTTGTCGCCCAGTTCGGCCCACAGGCCGATCGGGACCGGCCCGGTTGTATCCGAGCGAAGATGCGTACCAATGCGGCGCAGCAGCTTCGCCGCACGCTGACGCAACGCCTCACCCTCGGCCTCTGGCCATAGAAACGCATGAGCGACCGAGGACACGACGACGCCCAGCAGGATGCCGATCATCCGGTCCCGAATTTCCGTGAGATTCGTGGTCGGGCCAAAGTGCTCAAGCACTGCCAGCGAGAACGTAAACATGATTTGCGTACCCGCATAACTGATGCGCTCTGAGCCCGCCGACACCCATGCGGCCAGCGCGATCACTGGCAACGTCATCATCAGCAAGCCAACAATGCCGTCCAGATGTGGCATGCCCCAGACAACCATCGCGAGCGCCAGCACGCTGCCGACCGCCGCTCCACCGATCCGCAGCACGGCACGCTGCGCCGATGCGCCGAGACTCGGTTGCGCGACGATCAAGCAGGTCAGCATCATCGTATGAATGCCCTGCCAGTCGGTCGCGACGTAGAAGACGTAGCTGCACATGGCCGCCATCAGCGTTTTCAGTGCGAACTGCGCATAGACGGGATTACTGACGGCATCCGGCACCAGCATGCGTTCCTTCTCGGCTGTGGATTGAGCTTCGGGTGGTGCGGCCGAACGGTCCGAGAACGTCAGCAACGCGTCGCGCATTTCCGCCAGCGCGCCAGGCAACCCTTCCGACGCCAGTCCAACCAGCGCGTCCGGCGAGACAAAACGGGCGTCCGTCCCAGCCGCATCGGCCAGCCGTCGGACGGCATCGCGCAGCACCGGAAGCGCGTCGGCCACCGATCCAGTGGCCGAGGGTGGAAGATGACCTGCCGCCGCGTACAGGCGCGACACCGTCACCACTCGAGCGAGATGCAATGCCTGGCTCGCACGGTAAGCGGGATCGCGCATCGTCGCGAAGCGGAGCAGCTTCTGCAGCGTCAGCGCACCCACCTGGATGTCGCGTGCCGTCGGGCCGCTCAGCGTCGGTACGCGCTGTTCGAGCGCGATCAAACGCGCGTCGACGGCATTCAGTTGCCCACACAGGGCCGCACGGAGCTGACGCGCCGGTTCTATCGGCAGGAACAGCGTATTAATCAGGAGCGTCACCGCGATCGCATAGTTGACTGCGACCCATACCCAGAGCACGGCGCGCACCAGCAGTTCAGCCTGGTCGGTTTGGTCGACGAAGGTCTGCGAGTAAATGATAACGATGGCAACGACGAAGAACACCACGCCGATCTTCGCCACCCGCATCATGTAGACGCTGAAGAAAAACAGCGCACCGGCTAGTAGTATCCGCAACAGCGGATAGTCGTAGGTGAACTTGAACACCAGGATCGAGCTGCCGACGGCGAGCGTCGACCCGACGACGAACAGGATGCCGATCAGGCGCGTCACCACGACGTTCGCCTGCGTCACGAAGAACACCACGATCAGCGACACCGCGAGCAGCGGCACCTGAAGCGCCATCGACGCAACGATAACGAGCGCGCTGGCGAGCACGCAACGCAGCATCACGTTCATGCGCCCCGGGTACGGGCGAATCTCTCCACCGACGAAGTCCACGAAGCGCTGCAGACAGCTCGGCGATAATTGCGCGGTGCTCATGCCGCGCTCACCGTGCCGTGTCGTGTACAGCGGAGTCGCGCCTGAGCGTCGCGACCGCCGAGGTGCCGACCCGGAACAGGTTTGGATCCGGATCACGCACCGCGATCTTGACCGGGAAGCGCTGCGACACATGCACCCAGTTGATGCTGCGCGCCACGCGTGGCAACCCGTCCAGCACCACGCCACCGTCGTCGGGCAGCACGCCGTAGCTGATCGAATCGATCGTACCGCCGAAGCGTTTTCCGGTATCACTCGTCAGATAGACGGTGGCAGCCATTCCGGCACGTACGCCCTTCAGATCGGTTTCGCGAAAATTCGCTACAACGTACCAATGACGCGTGTCGATCAGCGTAAAGACCGGCTTGAGCGCCGAAGCGAACTGGCCGACCGTCGTGCGCAGGGAAGCCACCCGTCCGTCGAACGGCGCTCGAACTTCGGTGTACTCGAGATTCAATTCGGCGATCGCGATCTGCGCCTCGACTTCCGCACGCTGCGCGACCAGCGCATCCACGCCGCTCACCGCCGCAGCTGCCTGCTGCGCCTGAAGCATCGCCGCGTTCAGCTCCGCCTGCGCCGCGCGCTGCGCGGTTCGTGCCCGGTCGACGTCCTCCGCGGACGTATAGCCCGGCGCGAGAAGCGGCTCCATCCGGTGCAGCGTGTCGGCTGCCTGCACGGCCTGCGCGCGCGAGCGTTCGACCGCCGCCTTGACGGAATCTGCGTTGTACTGCTGCGCATTGACCGTGCGTTGCGTCAGCCCAATCTGCTTGTCGAGCGTAACCAGCCGTGCGCGGGCCTGGTTCAGCGCGTTCTGGTACGGCCGAGGATCGATCCGGAACAGCAGATCGCCCTGCTTCACCGGCTGGTTGTCGCGCACCGGCATCTCGACGATCTTACCGTTGACCTCCGGCACGACGTTGATCGTGTCCGCGTAGACGTATGCGTCATCGGTCGTCGGCGACTGGTCGAGACGCCACACGACGACGCCGAGCAACACCAGCGCGACAATCACGATGAGCCATGCAGGCAGGGACTTTTTGCGCGATGCGCCGGAAGCGTCGGACATAACGGTACGCGGAATCAGTGGGGAAAGAAGAGCAGCCAGAACGCCATCGCGAACGCGGCGGCGAGCGAGGGATAGCTAATCGCCAACGGCGCGAGCAGCGCCCGCTTGCCGCGTTTGCCCAGCACGACGTGGACGATCGAGGTCGCCAGCACGCCGACAACGATACAGAACAGCCAGTCGGGAAAGGCCGCGCCGAACACGGCAACCGACGGTGCGGCCGCACATCCTCCCAGCAGCACGCTGGCCCCAATCGAAACGAAACTCAGGGAGATAGACAGACGCATCGGCAAATGACTCAAGGCAACGGACGAAGGCGGCATGACGACATGACGCGGGGATTGATTCGGCGCTCGAATGAGCGCGACGAGAGAAGGCCGGGGCACGTGCTGCTCGACGCCACGCCTCCCTTCTGCCTCCGCGCCGAGAGCACATGGCGGATCGCACATCAGCAACGCGCGACTCGCTTCGGGATGGTAATCGCGTCGCGGCTCCGATAAAACCGTGAAATGAACTATTGCGATTGTGCGTTCTCACAAATTTGTGGAAATACACAAAACAATTTGTCGAATCAAACAATGAACGATCACGCCTGCGCTCACACATCGCATCGCCACGACTCGTCCATCGAGTGCGACTAATATTTATGTTGACGTCGCAAACCGATGTTGACTATAAAAATGTCCGTTAGCGTTTGAGGGCAAACTTGCGGTGAAAATCTGCGACGCCCTCCATCAGGTGTCGGCTGACACGTGATCAACTCCCTCCCCGACGGGTACGTGAAGACTGATCGTGCAGAGACGACAACGCACGCTCCCGGATGTGACGGCCGTGCATCGTCAACGAAAATGATTGGAATTGGCCCTGTCAGCCTCCTCGAAGACGTATGCTTTGGTATCCGTCTCGTCACCATCAAGCCGCGCAATCGTCTCGAACGTGCCCGTCAGTGTCTCCGGCACACGATCCAGCCGCGCGAAGCCGTCGCTAGGAGCGAAATCGCATGACTACAGCCATTCCCGACATTTCGCCGGCCTTGCGTCAGTGGATCACGGGCATTGCCGAGCACAACGCCGACTTCATCGAGCGGGTATACAGGGCGCTAATGAATGTCAAACCCTATGCTGATCTCGATTCGACGACGAAGCTGGACATCCGTGATCAGATCGCGCTGTCGTCACAGCTTTGGCTCGACAGCCTGCTATCGGGCACGATGCCGTCGGATGCGGCGCTTGAGGAGTTCCGCGCACATGGGCGTCGGCGCGTCTACCAAGGCGTTCCGCTCGAATCGCTGTTGCGCGCATTCCGGCTTGGATCCCGTGAACTGTGGTGCTTCTATATTGGTCTCGCGGAAAAAAACGACACGCTTCGAGACGACCTCCTGTTCCGAATCTCCCCGTATCTGATGGAGTTCTTCGACATCCTGTCGCAGGAAATGGCCCAGACCTTCCTCGAAGAACAATACAAACAGGCGCGTTGGCGGGAATCGTTGCGCTATCAGTTGCACGGCATCATCTTCAACTTTCCAGACGATACCGATGAATTCGACAAGACCGCGGCTGCGCTGCGCCTCGACGTCTCGGTACCACGAACCGCTCTGGCCGTCGACATCGAATCAATCGACAGCAATTCGGCCAATTTCAAGAATGAGATCGAGCGTGTCGTAGCAGCAACCGCCCGACGCCTACGGCTGCCCGTCGACGATATCTTCGACGTCTGGTTTCGTGGGCAATTGCTCATATGGATACCCATGCGGCCTGACGAGGCAACCTGGAAAAGTGATCTTCAACTGGCACGGCAAATCGCCTCGATTGCGGACGCACTACCGGAAGTCAAGGCCATCGGCATCGGGCTGCCGGGAGAAGGTGCGCCAGGCTGGGCGATGTCCGCCAATGAAGCGAGCCGGGCGCTCAGCTTTGGCCGGGAGCATGTAGATAACGAGCGCGTACGTCTGTACTCGGAGATCGCGGTTGAGGAAAGCATACGCGGCACGAAACGCGCGCTTACCTATCTGACATCGCTAATCGACCAATTGGCCAGCGAGCCCGACTTACTCGAAACACTCCGCACTTTCTTCAATCAACTTCAGCGGCGCAAGGCAACGGCGAGTGTCCTGGGGATCCATCCCAACACGCTCAATTACCGCCTTGAGCGCATCGAAAACATGCTCGGCGCGCGTCTGGACGACTCTAGCTGGATCTCAAAACTAGATATTGCGCTCAAGTTGCGCACCTCGGCCAAATGACGGTCGTTGATGGCTTGCCCGCGTATTTACTTCGCGGGACAGCATCCTGTTCCGTTCTCCTCCACGCTCCCTCACGACAACATCACCATGGAAAGCTGGACGATCGGCGTGCTTCTCGGCATGGCCAACATTCTGGTTCATGCGGCAGCTATGGTATTTCTCGCCGTCATCGCACGTCGACTACGCTGCGCGCTCGACATGCAACGCCATACCATTCACACACAACTGCGAAAACTGGTTGGCATCGTCGCCTTCGTCTGCATCGCTCTTGGCCTACTCCACACGTTGGAGGCGGCCATATGGGCCATTGTTTTCGTCCAGCTCAAAGCCATTGGCTCGTTTGGCGACGCGCTGTTCTTCTCGATCGATACGATGGCGACACGCGGCGCGTCGGGCCTCTCACTGACCGAAAATTGGCGGATGCTGGGTGCGATCGAGTCATCCGACGGCGTGCTGCTGTTTGGCATGTCGACTGCATTCATTTTCGCCGTAATTCAGGCCGACTTCTCAGCGATCACTCAGACGCTACAACGTCCGCCACCGTCCCGCTAGCGGGTGCACACCACGCATGATCCATCGGATATCGATATGCGTGGGTGTGCCTGATACCTCCACGAATTGCACGTTACCGAGACGTCCGCAACGAATATGGGTGCCGGATAGAGGTCTCGAATAGCCCCTATTTATTCGCTTTGAAGCTCCATGTGAAGACAAACTCGGCAACCAGATCACCCTGACCGTCGATTCCCACACTCCGCATCCGGAGAACCTGTGGTTCCCTGGTATTGATAGCATTTTCAATTATGGCGTCTACATCTACGCCTTGGTCACAACTAAAAATTATCTTCCCGACTGCCTTCTTGGTGAATCTGGCTTCCAGATTAACGACCAGCACAGCGATTCGTCGCTTCGACGCCCGAATCTTGGATATACAAAGGGTGCCTGTCGAGAACTCGGCTGCCATTCCCTCCACCGCCCAGAACATGCTCTTGAACGGGTTCTGGTTCAGCCAACCAAATTTCACTTCCATCTGGCAGGATCTATTGTCCAGATGGCGAATTCTCACACCAGCGATCCAAGCGATCGGCACCTTGGTCAGAATAAAGGCATTGAACGCCAATTTCTTCATATAATCTCCTGCTTAGATCTCTGTCTGGACGGTTTTAGCAGCGGAGGAATGACTTCAGTGGCTGAAGCCCTGATCGGAAGATCTCGGACGCGCGGGAACATTGCTGCCTGATCTTGCTAACATGGGTGGTGATCGGTCAAATCTCCTCGATGGCTCCGATTGCCACGGAAATCGCCATAGGTAATGATCGCTGGAATTCGATACGTCAAGCCACGAGCATAAGTACGGATGCGTGAAGCAACACCCCCACGATTCCGCCAACGAACGTGCCATTGATCCGGATATATTGAAGGTCACAACCGATCTCGGATTCGACCTTCCGGCTCACCATCTCTGTATCCCAGCCTTTCACGACCTCGACGATCAACAGTGACAATTGATGTCGATGACGTACGATCAGTTCACGAGCAAGCATGCGCAACCACGCGTTAAGTTTGCGCTGAATCGCCGGCTCCCTGCTCAAGGTTGCACCCAGGGAACCAAGGAGACTGCCGATAGCACCACGAATCACGGAACGCTCGCGCTCGAGATCGCTTTCCACCTGCCGGCGAAAGTACTCCAATAAGATGCGATAGACGTCCTCGTTCCCGAAACGACCAACAAAGTCACGCACCACCAGTCGTCCTGCGCGCCTCAACGCGGGTGAAGTAAGCAACTGGGCAATCCAATGCTGGATGCCAGCATCGAACTGTCGTCGGAGCTCGTGCTCGGGATCTGATGCAACTTCGCGAAGCAGCGCGACAATCCCTTCTAGAAATTTTCGAACGATGTAAGCATCAAATGGCGCGGGCGTATATCTCGACGCCGCACTGAATTTGGCTCCGATGACACCGGCATTGTTCATTAACCACTTCTCCACTACCGGCAGTCCCTGGTCGAGTAGCGACTGATGAAGCTTTCTCTCGACCATGGCCTTTGCAATGAATCCAGCGATCCGGCACACATCGAGCGTGCGCAATTGCGGCCTGACTACGTAATCGAAGCAATATCCGATATCTGCTTCGTCAATCTCACTCAACAGACCCGGCAGCGACGTACTCGCGACATCGGCAATTGTTCTCTGATTCTCCGGTTCTGAGATCCACACGGCCACGGCTTGCGCGGCGTTGTAGTTGCTCAGTCGACTCGCAATAAGTTCGGGCTCCAGGAAGTTCCTCTCAACGAAACTACCAAGACTCTCAGCGATCCGATTCTGATTCTTGGGTACGATGCCTGTATGCGGAATAGGCAAGCCGAACGGACGCCGAAACAATGAAACAACAGCATACCAATCCGCGATCGCGCCAACCAGGCCGGCTTCAGAGAAAGCCTGCAGCCATGAAAGCCATGGATAGTTCCGCCGCCACGTTACGCTCACGATCAACAGAACTGCCATTCCCGTAAGCAGGTACGTCGCAATTCGCCGCATCCGGATAAGGCGCAACGCGCCCTCATGTTCGGTGGCGCCCGTCGCCGAGCGGCTCGCAGCCTCCCCGCCCTTTGCGAAGACATTCAACATTCCGCCTGCTGAAGAAATCTCGTCACCACGGGTGCCACCTCTCTCGCACGCGTGATCGGAAACAAGTGCCCATCGTCGACAACATGCAACGTCGCGTGCCGGATACGCGCCACGAGAATTTTCGCGTTCGTCAAAGGCACAATTGGGTCGTCGTTGCCGTGCATGACGAGCGTTGTCTGGCGCAATGTGCCGAGCCACGGCAAACTGCTCCATCCCGTTACGGCCAGTAGTTGATAGAGATAGCCGCGCCCACGCGGAGGTTGAATGTGTTGGCTATGCGACTTGAGCAGTGAAGGATCTTTCCGGTACACCCCGCCGTAGATCTCTCCGCCAACTCTCTCGAGATAGTCTGGATCGGTATAGCGTCTCGGGCCGATCATCTTCGACAACACGGACAGCTTGCCCGGCACCATGATGACACCCGGAGACGTCGATGCGAGAATCAGTCGACGACAGCGATCGGGGTACAGATGTGCGAACTGTTGCGCCAGTGCGCCTCCCCACGACACGCCAAGCACATCTACGGGCCCATCGTACCCCAGTCTCGACAGCAGTTTGTCCGTCAAGACCGACAGCGACGAGAATCGATAGGGCACAATCGGCACGGGAGAGCCTCCCACGCCAGGGATGTCAAAAATGACGACACCTATATCTCCGAGCGCTGCAACGAACGGCTCGACGAGTTCGAGATTGGCGCCGATGCCATTGAAGATGACAAGCGGCGGTGATACGCTGCTCCCTTGCCGCGTGGCGACTCTGAGCATCTGGCCATCCAGATCAATCATTCTGATCTGCATGCCACAAGTCGATTCGAATGACGTGCACGTCTCTGACATACGGCGACCTTCCTGCAAGTTTTCCATAAGGGATTCGGCAAGCCGAATCCCGGCATCACGCTACTTCTTCGCCGCCAAGGTAGCCTTCAGTTCCTCGACGTGTCCCGCCACCCGCTTAGTGATCACGGCGATGCTGTCTGACTGCGTGCGATACGCCGTGTCTGCGAGTTCGCGCATATCGACCATCGCCTTATGCAGAGCCTGTTGAACCAGCTCGCCCGCATTCTTCGGGGAATCGCCGGAAGCTGCCAGGTTCGTAACGAACGACTGCAATTCCGTGAGCGTCGTCTGCAAAATCTCGGCCTGCTTCTCGACCAGCGATTGCATTCCCCCGAGCGCGGTCGTATTCGCCGCGGCAAGCGCTTCGATGTCTTTGCGACTGGATTCGAGCAGCGCACCGGGATCGATACCCGGCAACTTGAACTGCCCGATAACCTTCGTGTACTCCGAAAAAATGCTCTTGACGTTGGTCGGATCCATATAGGAATCTCCACTGTTCGACGTTGAAAGAATGTGATCGGTCACGCGCTCACATACGTACCTGGCGCCTTTGCGCCTGAGGGGTAACGTTCGCTACCCAGCACGGCAGGTGCCGCGCGTCGTTCGCCGGAACGCTCGCGCAACCAGTCCACCCAGTTGCCCCACCACGAGTCCTTTTCCGGCTGCGAGCGCTCGAGCCACGCATCAGCGCTTGCCGGCAACTCGGGATTCAGGAAGTACTTCGCCTTCGGATTGCCGGGCGGATTGACCAGGCTCTGGATGTGCCCGCTTGAACTCAATACAAATCGCGTATTGCCGCCGAAGGTGCGAGCTGTGTTGTAGACGCCTTTCCACGGCGTAATGTGATCGGTCATGCCGGCGACGACATACTTGTCGCAGGTCACGCCCGACAGGTCGATCGGAGTGCCAAGTACCGTCAACGCATTCGGTTTGCTAAACAGATTCCCCGAGAAGATGTCCAGCAGTTGACCATGCAGACGCGCCGGCAGCCGCGTCGTGTCGTTGTTCCAGTAGAGAACGTCGAAGGCCGGGGGCGCCTTACCCAACAGATAGTTGTTGACCCAGTAGTTCCACACCAGATCGTTGGGACGCATCCATGCGAAGACACGTCCCATCTCCTCTCCTGAGAGTACGCCCTTCGACCGACTGTTCTGCTTTGCTGCTTCAATGGCCTCCGGTGTCGCGAAAAGACCAAGCTGCGAATCCGTTGAATTGTCGAGCACGGCCACCATCAGGGTCGCCGCATTGACCATCTTTTCGTTTCCAGCAGCCAGATAGCCCAGGAGCGCGGAAATGGCCATTGCCCCGGAACACGCACCGTGGAGGTTGACATCCTCACTTCCAGTAATTTCGCGCACCGCCTCGATCGCTTCAAGCAGTGCACCGACGTAGGTATCGAGATCCCAATGGCTTTGTCGCGCAGTGGGATTGCGCCAGCTCACGACGAACACCTGAAACTCGTTCTTGACGAGGAACTCCACGATGCTCTTACCCTTCGCCAAATCAAACACATAGAACTTGTTGATTTGCGGCGGCACGATCAACTGAGGGCGACAATGAACATGATCTGTCGCCGGCGCGTACTGGATCAATTCCAGCACTTCGTTGCGAAACACCACCGCCCCCGGCGAGGTAGAGAGATTTTCTCCAACCTTGAACGCTGTCTTGTCGACCTGCGACGGCATCCCCTGGTTCTGCAACATGTCTACCAGGAAGTTCCTCATACCTCCGATGAGGTTCGCGCCACCTGATTCGACGATCTTCTTCATTACCGCAGGATTGCCCAACAGTGTGTTCGTGGGCGACAGCGCTTCCGTGAACAACGACATCACGAACAGCGCGCGCTCCTTGCTTTTCGGATCCAGTGCAGAACGCTCGACGAACCCTGACAGCGCGTTGCGCCATGCAAGATAGCCTTGCATCGTCAATCGGTACATCGCGTTCTCATGCCAGGCCGGGTCCGCGAAGCGCTTGTCACCTTTCGAAGCGTTAAATTCCGCGCCGCACAGAGCTGCCACGAGATCGCGAACAAGCGCGGCTTCTTGCTCCAGAACAAGCGAAGGTTGCCTCAGCGCTTGTGCCCCGATCAACTGAGTGGTCGCCACAATATCGGACGACCGCAGCCCGACGAATGGGTTCGGCCCGAGCATGCCTTCTGCAGCCGCCGCGGCAAGATCATCGGCCGCCTCGTTGCGCGGCTCACCGTCGGTATTTCTTGTCATCTCGATGCTCCTTGAACAGGGTGGCTCGCGTCGTTTCCTGTGCCAGTCACACAACCAGCATGACCAGAGACTCCGCGATCAGGGCCGGCTTGTCCTCGCCCTCGATTTCAAGTTCACTCACCGTCTTGAGGATGACGCGACGTCCGCCCTCCCGCTTCTCAACCGACGCGAGAGTCATCCTGCTACGCACACGCTTGCCGGCCCTGACCGGTGTCATGAACCGAACCTTGTCCAGTCCATAGTTGAGCCCGGCCGCTGCGTCATGCGGAATAGCGCCGATCTCGATTGCCAGCGCAGCCAACAGGGAAAGCGTCAGATAACCATGCGCGATGGTTCCGCCATACGGACTCTCGCGTTCGGCCCGCACCAAGTCCGTATGGATCCATTGGTGGTCGCCAGTACATTTCGCGAAGTCGTTGATTCGCTCCTGATCGATCAGAACCCAACCAGACACGCCCAGCTCGTGCCCAATGAAATCCTCGATCGTCGCAACGCTGTATTCCTTGATACCCATCGTGCCCCCTGGAATCCAGATATCAGACAATGCCGGAACACCGTTCCGGCCGTGTTACCAGCTTCCATCGTTCGCTTCTCGACTTCACACCTCAAATACGATGTAGTACGAATCAATATGATTAAATTTATTTCAGAATCGATAACTGACCGAGACAAGCGTGACGATCGGATCAAGCGTAATCTTTGCTTGACTCTTGACTTCTTGCCCATTCGGCAGCCTCGTGCTCAGATTGGCCTTGGTACCGAACGGGAGATATGAAATGGAGAGACCAGCCGACCAGTGCTTGTCGAACTGATAGATCATGCCAGCGTTGAACACCGGAGACCATTCGCTTTCGATGTCAGCGCTGGTCGAAAGACTCGATGTCGCACCGTGTGTGATCTGCGCGCTTAATGCCTGCTGAAATGCGGGATTGACGTGCGCGTTGGTGAACCAGATGTAGCTGACACCGATACCAAGGAACGGACGCCACCGAGAATCAGCGCGCCCGAAATAGTATTTCAGCAACACTGCCGGACTCCATTGCCGCACATCCCCAAGCGGATTGATCGCTGGTTCCGCAAGAACGCCGGTGCCCGAAAACTTGAATTTCGGCGGGATCCCGGCCACGGTTTCCACCGCGATGTTGTCCGTAAAAAAATGGGTGAGCGTCAAACCAACCGTATCTGCATTGTCGACGCTTGCCCCCGTATTCGGAACCGAGTGTCCACCAACAGTCAACGGGTCACTTGAGGTCTGCGGCGCAATCCTCAACCATCCGACGCTGGCAACATTACTACCCGCAGTTTGAGCCTGAGCTCCGACCGCAGCCGTCAACGCGGCCATGGTCACTACCAGATTCCTGTATTTCATTGCACTGAGTCTCCGTATTTATTATATGGATACCGTAATAATTTTTTATCGGTATTTTATAGATTGGAAGCCGTACATCACCCCCTCGTGCCATTTCTATTACGCCCAATGACGTTTCGTCATACCGTGTAGCTCTCGGCGCAGTATTTTTCCAACCGTCGACTTCGGCAGCGCATCCACAAAGTGAACAATCTTCGGCACCTTGTAGGGTGCAAGCCGCGCGCGGCAGTGTGCGATGACGGTTTCGAGTGTCACGTCTGCGTTACGTGTCTTGACGATGAAGAGCACCACCGCTTCGCCCGTCTTTTCGTCCGGTACGCCGATGCACGCGCATTCGGCGACACCGGGAAGCGCGGTCGCAACGGCCTCGACCTCGTTCGGGTAAACGTTGAAGCCTGAAACAATGACCATGTCCTTTTTTCGATCAACAATTCTGAGAAATCCCTTGTTGTCGAATACCCCTACATCGCCCGTTCGAAAGTAGCCGTCCGGCGTGAAGGCATTCTCGTTCGCTTCGGGTGACTCCCAATATCCCCCCATTACCTGCGGCCCCTTCACGCAAATCTCGCCTGATTCGCCGATGCCAACCGGACGATCATTGTCGTCGAGTAGTACCACGTCGGTTGACGACACAGGCAAGCCAGCAGTGCCGGAGAATTCCTCAATAAATTGAGGGTTGAACGACACGATGGGTGAGGTCTCGGAAAGGCCATAACCCTCCCGAATGAAATTTCCAGTAACTGCTTTCCATCGGTCAGACACGACGTCGATTACAGCTGCACCGCCGCCGGCCGACAATCTCAAGCGCGACCAGTCCACGTCGTTCAAACGAGCGTGATTGGCCAGGCTCGCGTATAACGTATTAACACCGAAGAACACCGTCGGCCGCGCCGCCTTAAGAACGTCGATCAGCGCTTCGATTCGACGCGGGTTGGTAACGAGCCAGTTTTCGGCGCCGATCGAGAAGCACGACAGGAAGTTCGTCATCAGCGCGAAGATGTGATACAGCGGGATAGCTGTGACGACAACTTCCTCGCCCGGACGTTGAGCATCCGGCATGAACGCCTGAAACTGCTCGATATTTGCAACGAGATTCCGGTGAGACAGCGCAGCGCCCTTCGACAATCCAGTCGTACCACCCGTGTATTGAAGCAAAAGAAGATCGTTACCGACTAGCGGAACGGGCTCGCAGGCAAGACGCTCTCCTTCATCTAGCACTGCCGCAAAGCCAATCGCGTCATACGGAAAGTCGAAACTACCGACGGGAGCGGACGGCGCAACCCCAAATTCGCAGGGGTCGACCCGGATGACAGTTCGGATACTCGTCCTTTCAATCACATTAGCCAGTGTTCCGAGTGACTCGTCGTACACCACGATCGTTTCGACCCCAGCGTCGTTAAGCTGATGTTCGAGCTCCCGCGCCGTATAAAGAGGATTGACATTGACCTGTATGCCGCCGATCTTCGTGATACCGATAAATGCAATCGGAAACGCCAGGACGTTGGGCAACATGACCGCTACTCGATCCCCCTTTCGAATACCAACGATCTGCTGCAAGTAAGCAGCGAAGGCAGTCGACAAGCGATCAACGTCTGCGTAAGTCAACGTTAGGTCTTCTACGCGAAATGCCGGCTTATTGGCGAACCGCGCCATGGCGACGTCGAGCATCGCATTGACGGATGAATAGCAGTCGGGATCGATCTCAGCAGGAATCGAACCGTACGACGCTATCCAGTGTCTGTTCATCATATAGGTACCCCCTGAGGCGAGCATCAAAGTACCAGCTCGAAATACTGCTATAGCCCGGCCAGCACCCACGCGACAGGCACTGTTTCTGTATCAGCGGACTATGTCTCCGGTTGTGACTATGGCGTCCTGCGCATACATTGGAAATGGTGGAAACGGACACGAAAATTGTCCGTTTTGGTCGCGGCCAGTGACGACCGTATGACGTAGCGTCATCGCCCATGAAGCAGGGCCCGGAGGAAATTGAGGCATGGGAATGCCCAGTGTCTTCTGGGGATGAAGCTCGACCTACTGGATCCCGCTATGAACAGGAATACCCCATCGAACTCAGCAGACTCGGGCGTTCCCGCAGATCAACCATCCGAACCTGCGCAACCCGCTACGCTGTCTGAAAAGCGCTTTTCTCCGTCGAAGCTCGCAGCTTTAGCCGAAGTTGTCGCAAACCTTGGACTCGATGCCGACCAGGTTTTGACGGGCACGGGTCTCAATCTCAAGGATCTCTCCGATCCGTTTACATTGACGTCGACGCAACAATTCCTGACGGCCGCACGTAACGCGATCCGTCAATACCCGCATTCAGATCTAGGCGTTCGGGTCGGGAAACTTTTGCATGCGTCAAGCTATGGGATGTTCGGCTATGCAGCCCTATGCGCCGAGTCGATGGCGAGCGCGTTCGACTCGGCCGTCAAGTTCCATCAGCTCGCCAACGGCATGCTCAGCATCCGCTGGATTGAGGACGGAGACAAAGCATCGTGGCACTTTCCTGCGCGAGAAGAAGTCACGCTCCCCGAACTCGACGCACCGATGTACCAGTTTCTACTCGATATGCAATTCGCATTGCACGTGACGGTCATCAAAAACGTGATGGGCCCATGGTGCACACCGGTATGTGCGAATTTCACATACAGCCGGCCCGCACATGCGACGCTGCTCTCGGAAGTACTCGAATGCCCACTCTTGTTCGAGCAATCATCCAATACCCTCAGCTACCCTGCCGAATGGCTACCGCGGGCTCCGCAACTTGCTCATCCCATCACGGCGGCGCAAGTCTCGCATCACTGCGCGCTTCTACTCGATGAACTCCGGAGTCAGTCGGAGATCACGCAGCGCGTCTATCAGGAACTCACACGCGTTCCAGGTCGATTTCCTGAGATTGACGCCGTTGCCGAAGCTCTGTGTATGACAGCACGAACCCTACGCCGCAAGCTCGAAGCCGCAGGAACTTCGTACCACGAGCTACTGATGAGTGTGCGCAGAGCACTTGCGATCGACTACCTCACCACAACCACTCTGAACACCGAAGACATCGCACTGGCATTGGGGTTCAGCGACGCAGTGAGCTTCAGGCATGCATTCAAGCGCTGGACAGGCATGACACCCAATGAAGTTCGCCGCAACAGGGATGGATGGAACGGCGAGTTGAGTGCCGAATACCCATGATGCAGCTACCGTCGACATTCAGATCAAGTCGGACAATTTTCTTGTCCGATTTGGTCATTTTCGCAGCGTAGCCGCTCCCTCATATTTCTCCAAGCAGGCAAAGCAAACAGATTGTAATCAATGAACCCGAAACGCCTTGCCCATGGATGTCAAGATATACATTCTCGAATGCGCCTCGGATCGGGTGGTTGCCCGCTGGGTCGAGCCTGGTGGCAGCCATTATGGTGAGCAGATCTGGCGCCCCAGGATCGCGACTCGTTTTGGGGTATGTGCCTATTCGGGGAAGAACATCAGCCCTGGAGATCCGATCTTTCGCCCGACTGGGCGTCCACGGCCGAGCAACGCGACGGCCATGATCCTCGCATCCGAAGTCTCTTGATCGTCTGAAGCGCTCATGGCCATCCGACAAGGCTGGGACGTCTGCTTCTGCAAGAAGCTGCACTTGACTCGATGCGATAGAAGTAAAACCGCTAGGAGTCCCCTAGAACACTACGCAGTGCCTTCGCAAAAGATTTCACGACATCTTCGGACTGCTCGCGATATCGCATGAAAAACTCCACGTGGCCCGCGTCGGGCAGAAGTTCTGACGCACCTTCAAATACAAGGTTGTCTTCTCCAGCGACCAACACCTTGTTAAACAGCGACATTCCCCAACCGGCCTGAACCGCCGCCCGCAACGCCATGACGTCATCGCTTTCGAAGAAGACCGACCAGGTATAGCCTGCGCCATCCAGTATTTTGAAGATGTGCTCCCGCAGGAAGGTTGGTTTGGGCAACATCACCAGCGGCACAGGTGAACCTGACTGGACCAGCCTCTCTGCATCTCCCAGCCATATAAGCTTTTCTCGGCAGAGCGTTTCACCGCAATTTCCACCGTCGGCCTGTGCGCCAATGATCACGTCGACCTTTCCAGCCTCCATTCTTGAAAGCAAGTTAGTCGTCCGCCCAGTTTCGCACTGCAGTTCCAGTCGAGGGTGAACGCGCCTGATTTCGCTCAGCACCGGGAAAAGCATCGGCGCACCGAATCCCGGGGTGAAGCCAAAGCGAACCGTCCCTTCAAGCGGTATGATCGAAAACTGCTGCCTTATCCGCTCGCCTACTGCGATAACCTGACGGGCATATATCAACAGTTTCTCGCCGGCCTGTGTCAAATGGACCTCATGAGGCGATCGAACGACGATCTGCTGCCCGGTCAATGCCTCGAGTCGCTTGACCTGTGCACTTACCGCCTGCTGCGTAAGATGCATGCGCTCCGCTACTGCCGTGAAGCTGCTTTCTTCGGCAAGGCAAACCATCATTTCCATCAAGGTGGAATCTATCGTTCGATTCAGCATCTTGCATAACCGTCTGGGAAGTTCATGAGTCGGGATATGTCATCGTCCCCTATACATATTTCGGCAGAAGCCAGGGTCGGTCAAATATTTCGCTCTTAACCCCATCGACAGATCATCAACCTCGCGCCGTTTACGCATCGATCATCGGCCAATTTCACGTCCCCGTACATACGGTCATACGATACGTCCATCGAGGCCGCAGGCACTCAGGTATGGAAAAATCTGAATGTATGACGACGGGGCACTGGAAGCCAGTGGCCGGAGAAAAGAGCGGGACAAAGCACTGCAGCCCCAGCGAGTCGCGGGCGAGATGCGAAACTGACGCGCTCTCTCGACAACCGGATAACTAATACGGCTGACGTGAATGGCAATACCAGCCCGGCAAGCCGAAAATCTTCGAATATCAGACTATCTTCCGCTCAAAGATTCCGGACCAGTCAGGCCGACCCGCCAGCTGCTGCTAGGAATGCGATCCCGGTGACCGGCCCCGAGCACTGATGAATCATGGCGAGTTCGCCTCCGTCCATCGGCACCGCCCATACTGCCCCGCTCAAATCTGCAGCAAAAGCTCGACGATTTCTAAGATCCAGAGCCAGTCCGATGCCTTCCTTCAAACCTGTCGCGAGCACATGATGATTCGTCAGCCCACCAGCAGTCATATCGGCACGATTCAGGCTGTTGCCGCCCGCGGCGGGATCGCCGCGATCCGTCCAGTACAGTTGGCGGCGCTCATGATCGATCTCCAGATCGATGGGCTCGGGTAGCCCGTCGAGCAGGAGTTCAACGTCATTCCGCATATCCGGCATCACCCCATCCGGCATGTCGAGCCCCATGCGAAAAATTCGCCCCAGTCCACCGTCGGGTGGCCCTTTTTGCGTCCAATAGATTTGACCGCGCTCTGAATCGAGGGCAACCCCAACGCAATGGCGAAGGACGTCTTGTGTTGCGTTCGGCCATACGCCTGTACTTAATAACATCGTCAACTCAGTTCCGTCGACGCGGGACCGAAACACCGCCATCCCTTCCCGGTCACACCAATACAGCAGACCACGGGCCGAATCGAGCTGCACCTGCTTGGGCGTAACGATCGCACCGTTACCCACTAGCTTGCGATGGCCCTCACCGTCGAGGTCGCAGCACTCGATAGTTCCATCCCTGTCAGGAAAAGCCTCTCCGCTGGCAGGCATCTGGCCCATATTCGTCCAGTAAATCGTCCGGCTTGCGCCATCGACCTGGATGCCGTCTGGTGTCCCGTCGGGAACGGTGAAGACTTCGCGGACTTCGCCGCTATCCGGATGGAGTGCCATGATCGCCGCCGGATGGGCGCGAAGGAAATAGAGGATGCCACTTGCTGTTGCCTGATTTTTTCCAACCATGAGTTCAGCCCTCCGAAAGCCATTCCGGCTTGGCGCTACCCCGTGGCTCCCGCGGAAAGCGATAGCTCCCAGGTGTCTTCGACATCTCGACCATCTCCGTTACACCGGTGTAGGTTCCCATCGGCGTCTCAACTGTGAACTGCTCCGGCTCGACGTAGCGATGTTCGTCGCTTGACCCCGCCGTTGCTTTCGCGAATGCCTTGTCGAAAATTCCCAACGAAATCAGCCACAAGGTCGTTCTGCACAGCGAAACAGTCACCTTGTAACTTCCACCCTCGATTGCCCGGCGTTTGAGGGCCTGCAGTGCACCGATGGTTGCCAACCAACTGGCAACATAGTCGTTGACCACAAAAATCGGTGGGAACTCGGGCTTTTCGGGACTACCCTCCAGATAATCGAGACCCATTGCGAAGCCACTTGTTACATCAAACCCAACCCGATCTGACCACGGCTTCCCCGGCCCATTGCAGTACAAAACATTGGTGTGAATGAGGCCAGGATTGGACTCGCACATCTCCTCGGCAGTAATTCCGTAGCGGTCCAGATAGTCGAAACGACGATTGGCAAAGAAAATGTCTGCTCTCGACATCAGCTCAAGAAACTTCGCCCGTGCATCGGCATCTTTCAGTTGCAAGGTGGTCGAGCGCATGCCGACATGCGACGTATTCAGGAAAACGTCATGCTCCCAGTCGTGGGGATTCCAAACGTTGAGCACGTCCGCACCGTGCAGCGCTAACGTTCGCCCAATGCTGGCGCCTGCAATGACGTGACCAAGACCGAGCGCCCTCACACCCGACAAAGGCGCGACGACCTTCTCGTCGAACGGTTTAGGGGGCGCGTCCCCGATGCGCTCGACCGAAATCAGCGGCATGTCACGCAATCCCTGCGTGTACACGTCCATCGACATGATTTCCTCGAGCGAGCGAGCCATTGCCAGCGATACACCTGCCTGTGCTGCCGCCTGTTCGAGATCACCGCTATCCCGTTGAGCGATCGCGCGCTCAATCGATTCAGACGACCCCGAAACGTCCAGGAACCTCAACATACGACCGTACAGTCCGGGATAGGGGTTGGTCGGAAAGAACCATTTTCCATCCTTCGAGCGATACATATTGCCCGCGACCGCACTGTCGACGTTGGAATACATGCCGCCCGGATAGCCGTTCAGCAACTCCCACCGTCCGTCGATGAACGGACTGAACCGACGCAGCGCCTTCCGGACATCCACGTGAATATCCTGACCCTCCCCCGTTCGCATGCGCCATATTGAAGCAGTCTGCAACGACTTCGCAGCTAGCGAAATAGCCGACATCGCACCAAATCGCACAACACTAGGCACGATCGGATCCAGACCATAAAAACTTAGTTTTCCACCACTTTCGGACGAGGATGCACCGATACTGGCCAGCAACGCCGTCGTCTCACCAGCGAGATCGAAATCGACGCTAGTCTCCGGATTCGCAAGAATGTGTTTGAAGTGCCTAGTAAGGCCTTCTCCTGTTGCGATTGACATGATGAATACCTACCGAGAATGCGTGACGGAGAGATACCAGCGGATGCCGCTCTAGGTATTGGTAGGATCGCCCATGCCCGCGAGGGCATTGAGGATTGCGACCTCCTTCGCATCACGGTCTTCAGCGAGCGCATCGATGGAACTGCCACCATAGAATTCGCTAGCTTGCTCGACGAGGAGCCGACAGGTGGCATCATCAAAGGACACGTCACCAAACGTTGCCCAAAGCTTCTCCATGCCACCCTTGCCGAGATGCTCGACGAAGTGGGCCATACCACCTTCGCCGCCGCCGAGATGAAATGACAGGAACGGGCCATTCGTTGCCCAGCGCACGCCAAGCGAACTCGTCACGATGTCGTCAAGATCACGCATCGTTACGACGTTCTCCCGTACCAAATACATGCACTCACGGAAAATCGCCGCCTGCAAGCGATTGGCGACAAATCCCGGAATCTCCTTCTTCAGTTCCAGCGCGATCTTGCCAACACCGCGATAGAAAGAAAGAACCCGCGCAACCGTCGCCGCGTCGCTCTTATCGCTCGGAACGACTTCGACGAGCGGCATCAGATGGGGAGGATTGAATGGGTGGCCGATGATCAACCGACCCGGCTCGGCCATTCCCGCATTTTGTACCGACGCAGGAATTCCCGAACTGGAAGAGAGCAGCAGCGCGTTTTGGGGCGCAACCTGCTCGATCCGGCGCCATAGATCCTGCTTGAAGTCAGCTCGTTCGGGGCCACACTCCTGGATCAGGTCTGTCGAAGCGACGGCAGTAGCCAGATTGCCGTCGAACGACAACCGATCGAACAGGCCCGACGTTTGATAGCCTAACCCCCGAAGCGCCGGAATCGCGCCGGTGATGACAGCTTCGACCTTCTCCGCGATATCAGGATCGGGATCGGTGACCGTTACAGAGAGGCCGTTGGCAAGGAAGAGCGCCGCCCACGAGGCGCCGATAACTCCACCCCCGATGATCGTGGCGTGATTGATCCCGCTTGATCGCAACTCATTGGTTTGGTCGATTGTCTTCAAAGGAGTTCTCTCAGGTTCAGCGGTACGGAAATCAGGCAGATGACCACTCTGGTCACGAAGCCCACAGGACGATCGGCAGAGGAGTGTGAAAATCACGCACGAGGGACGTCAATCGCACTCGACTCATCAAACGTCTTTAAATTATGCGAGGGATCAATCCTTGTTGTGAAACAAATAAAAATTGTCCGAAAAACAAAATTGCTTTGTTGTCACGCAATCCTCAGTCCTTTGTTGATGTGCGAGAATTGGTTGCGCGTGCTGCGCATCGACAAGATCAGACAATGATGACTAGAGCGCCGATGCTGAACTCCGCATCTGATTTTTCTAATTGCGACTCCAGCAAGCTACACGTCCTCAAGTCGAAGCACGCGGCGCATCCTTAGAGGCCAGTTCAAAAAGACCCTCGAGGGGCTGTTAACTTCACCGGTGACCTGTTAACCTCGAGCATCTGAGCAACGGGATCATGAGGAATGCAAGCGCCGATCGTTAATGACGAATTGTGGATACTCATCGAACCATTGCTCCCGCCGCCGAAACCGCGGCGAACGAAGAATCCAGGACGGTTTCCGGTTCCGAATCGGGCAGCATTGGACGGCATCCTGTTCGTGCTCAAGACCGGCATTCGATGGAACCATCTGCCAACGCAGCTCGGCTTCGGTTCGGGGGCGACCTGTTGGCGCCGGCTTCGCGACTGGCACGAAGCCGGCGTGTGGGTTCGCCTCCACGAACTATTGCTCGCCAAACTGCGGGCGGCCGACCAGATCGATTTCTCACGTGCCGCCGTCGATTCATCATCGGTACGGGCTGTTGGGGCGGGCCAAAAACTGGCCCGAACCCCACTGATCGCGCGCGACCCGGCTCCAAGCACCACATCGTCACCGACGCCAACGGCACACCTCTCGCCGCGATCCTGACTGGCGCGAACGTCAACGATGTTATGCAGTTGCTGCCGCTGATCGACGCGATTCCATCGATTCGCGGCCTGCGCGGCCACCCGATTCAACGGCCTCGCGTCGTCTACGCCGATCGCGGTTACGACTGCGAGCGGCATCGGCGAGCCCTGCGCAATCGCGGTATCCAGCCAGTGATCGCGAAGCGCCGGACCGAACACGGCAGCGGACTTGGCAAGTATCGTTGGGTGGTCGAACGCACGCACTCCTGGCTCCACAATTTTCGTCGCCTACGCACTCGCTTCGAGCGACGTGCTGACATTCACGAGGCATTCTTGAAACTCGGTTGTTCGCTTGTCTGTTGGAACATCTTCAGGCGTATCGAACAGCCTTTTTGAACTGGCCTCTTACTCGAGGCATGGCATCGCATGTCGCACTCTCGGAAAGCGCAAACCGTCGGGTGATCAAGGTACTCTCCCGCCAAGCCAAGCCTCCTCGCTTTGATAGCATGATAGAAAGTGGCGCGCGCGCAATACTTCGGCCACATCACGCTTCAAGCTGCGAGTCTTCCCTTGCACGCCGTTGCTTCGCGAGGAGACGAGGATTGCCCAGCACAGCTTCCTTCTCTCGTTTTTAATTCGCTTTTGTCATTGACAGAAACTGCAGAGTCAGCAGCTAACCAAACAGGGTCGCGATATCTCGCCCAGTTTGCTCCGCTTCCTCGATCAGCCAATCGAGAAATTGTCGAGTGGCGGGGGATTCCGTGACGGCCTGTTTCCAGCAAACGAAATAGGGAAACGGCATCGGCAGCGCAATCTTGAATGGCGCAACGAGTTCGTGCCGCTTGATGCTGTCGGCGGCAAAGAATCCTTGGCCAAGCGAAACACCTCGTCCCCGAATGGCCGCGTCGATCGCCATCCCGGAAACCGAGTAAGTGAGCGGCGACAGCGCCGCGGGCAACGGCACGCCGACGGCATGCAGCCAGTTGGCCCAGGTCGGCGGCGACAGGTTCGCCCAGCCCCACTCAACTTGAATCAACGGGCAACGCAGGAGGTCGGCCGGTTGCGAGATCGCGCCCGTCGATTGCAGCAGGGACGGCGCGCATACCGGTGCGACCTTGTCCGTAAAGATCACGCGATAAGGTGTGCCGTCACTGGGAAGGGTCCCGTAAGTCAACCGGATGTCTGCGCTTCTCGTCGCAATGCTGGTTTCGTGATCGACGACTTCGACGTGAACCTGCACATGCGGGCAGAGGGTGTGCCACGTGTCCAGTCGCGAGGCAAGCCAGTGCGTCGCGACCGATGGAAACGTCATCAGCGTGAGCCGGCGCCCGGTCTGTACGTTGAGCGCGGCCTGGGCGCTGTGGAAGCACTCGAATCCCCGCGAGATGTGCGAGTGGTACAGCTCACAGAGCGGGGTCGGCCTCAGACCTGTGTTCTCCCGGTCGAAAAGCGCGATGCCGAGAAACGTCTCGAGCACGCGAATCTGCTGGCTGATCGCACCGGGAGTCACATGAAGTGCCTCTGCGGCGGCCACGACACCGCCGTGGCGCATCACGGCATCGAAGATCTGCAGGGCGCGAAGTGGCGGAAGGCGGTTCATGAAGCTGACCTGGCAAATGCGGTCGGAAGGCGGCGCCCCCGGAGCAGTACGAACGTTGCTCGGCGGCGCATGCGGAATGGTCGACGCCAGTCTAGCAAAGACTGGCGCGTGGCGCGCATGCCGGAGCGGACGCGTCCTGCGCGCGCTCGCAAGGACACCGGAACGTTGCGGGGCGCTCGGTGTGTGGCGAGGGGATCGTTTGGAAAAGCGTGGGGCGCGGTTTGTCATACGAAAGATCAACCGCGCATCTCGTTCTTTCATGCGGCAGTCGTTGCAACCCGCAACCTGACCGTTCGATGCCGCGTGTCTACGGTTTCACGTCGGTCTTGAACCATTTCTCGGACAATCGCGTCACGGTTCCGTCCGCGAGCGCTTCCGTAATCGCGGCATCGAACTTCGCCTTCAGATCCGCATCCTGCTTGCGGAAACCGAGACCTTCCCCGGGGCCCCAGATGGCGCCGCCGATCGTCGGTCCGGCGATCCGGATGCGTGCGGTGTCCTTGCTACCGCTGATGCCGGCGTAGTAGGTCACGTCGTCGAACGCCATGTCGATGCGCCCGTTGACCAGGTCGAGATCGCGTTCGGCCGAAGTCTTGTAGAGCCGCACGGACGCGACGTCCTTGAAGTTGTCGGAGACGAACCGCGTATAAACCGTGCCGGATTGAATGCCGATCGACTTTCCTTTCAACTGCGCGCGCAGCGGAGCGATCGTCGCGCTGTCGGCCTTGGCGTTGCCGGTCAGCTTGAGGAGCGCGGCGGGTCCGGCACCCCTTGCGAATCCCTGCCCGTCGATTGACGCGAACGCGGCCGGCGTCGCCGCATAGGGCCTCGAGAACGCGATGATGCGTTCGCGGTCCGGCGTGATCGCGAGGGCATCCATCACCGCGTCGAACTTGCCGGCCTGCAGACCGGTGATGAGGCCGTCGAAGTCCTGGGCGACCGTGTCGCATTGCAGGTTGACGCGCTTGCAAAGATTGTCGAGCAATTCCGGCTCGAATCCCGACAGTTTGCCGCTCGGTAACGTGAGATTCCACGGCGCATAGCTGCCTTCCAGTGCGACCTTGACGGATTTCCATTCCTTTGCCTGTGCACCGTTGCCGATGAGCGCGAGCGCGCCGAGGAGGGTCACGAGCGATGCCTTCAAGGCATTCGAGGAAGTCATTTTCATGCTGCATCTCCATTTCGTTGAAGCGATCTCGCCAGAGCGGGAATCGCCGGGTTGTCGTGCCGCTCGGATCGGGACCGCCGACTCGCGGCGCAAACCGTTCCCGGCAGCGTGGACGTCAGTCGTGCAGCGTGCCGGCGATGTGCTCGACGATGTCGACCAGGTGGCCCTGTTCGACCAGCCGGTGCACGGCCGTCATGTCCGGGTAAAAGAAGCGATCGCTTTCCGCGGTCGGGACCGCCTGGCGAATGCGTGCATAGACCGCCGCGGTTGCCGGCGACGCATCGGCGGGATCGAAGAAGTCGAGCGCCTGGGCAGCGGTGAGCAACTCAATCGCCAGCACGTGCTGCAGCTTGCGGGACGTGGCATAGGCTTTCCGTGCCGCGTGATAGGCGAAGCTCACAGGGTCTTCCTGATTGCCGCTTGTCGGCACGCTGTCGACACTGGCCGGTTGCGCGAGGGTGCGCATTTCGCCCAGCAGTCCGGCCGCCGTGTACTGAATGATCATGTAGCCGCTGTTCAGCCCCGGATCTTTCGCGAGGAACGCCGGCAGTTCGCTGAAGTACGGGTTGACGAGCCGATCCGTGCGCCGCTCCGAGATCTTCGCGAGTGTGGTCATGGCGATGCACAGGAGATCGCACGCAATGCCGACGAAGGTGCCGTCGAAGTTGGCGCCGGAAATCGCCGTGCCGTCGTCTCCGTCGGGGTGGATCACGGGATTGTCGCCGCACGATCCGACTTCATCGCGTATCGCGTCGTATGCGTCATTGATCGCCCGCTTCGCCGCGCCGTGGACCTGTGCGATTCCGCGAAGGCTGTAGGTATCCTGCAGCCGGTAGTCGGCAAAGCGCTCGCACAGCGCGCTGCCGGCCAACAGGCGGCGGAGGTTGTCGGCCGTGTTGTGCTGATCCGCGTGCTGCTTGACGGCGTGATACCGCGCGTCCAGCGAGCGTGTGGTGGCCTTGAGCGGTTGCATGGACATCGACGCTGCGATGTCGGCGACCTTCGACAGCTCAAGTGCGTCGTGAAGCGCGAGCATCCCGATCGCCGTCACCGACGTGGTGCCGTTGGTGAGCGAAAGCCCTTCTTTGCATCGCAGCTTGTGTGGCTTGAGTCCCGCGCGCTCCAGTGCCTCGGCACCGCTCACGCGCTCGCCGCGAAAGAACGCTTCTCCTTCGCCGATCAGTACCAGGGCCATATGGGCCTCGGGCGCCAGATAGCCGACCGACCCGTCGCCCGGCGCGAACGGCGTGATGTCGTTGTTAAGCAGCCCGGCGATTTGCTGCAGCAATTCGAGGCTGACGCCGGAGTAACCCTTGCCGAGGCTGATCAGCATCATCAGCAACGTGGCGCGGACGAGCTCGCGCGGCAGTGGTTCGCCGACGGACACGGCGTGCGAGCGCACGATGTTGCGCTGAAGCTGCTCGGCGTCGCTCGGACTGACGATGCGTGTCGAGTTTGCGCCGAACCCGGACGTCACACCGTAGACCAGCCGGTTTTGATCGAGGAATCGCTCGACGAGACGGCGCGAGTTCAATACGCGCTCGCAATAATCCGATGAAAATGTCACATGCGCACCGTTCCGCGCAATCGCAACGAATTGTTCGATCGAAATATTAGATGCGCCGAGCTGGACTTCGGAGATCTCATTGCTGCGGGTTTTCATGGGTAACAATGACACTGTTTATATCCTCTTTTGATAGAATGCGACGGGGGAGTCACCCCTCTGGGGTGGAAGCCTGCTGACGTTGTTGTGTTGTTCGCAAGCGTAGAGGTGGCCATTTTGTACCACAAGCGATTTGATCTTCATCCGGAATTTAGTTTTTCTAAACCCGAAATTATTTGAATAACTATGGCATCTTGTGGGGCGAATCGGCCTTCATTATGGAAATAAATTAATAATATTCGCGTTATCTTATCGATTGTTTAAGTGCTATCCGCTCACGATTCGAATGATCCCACACGGTCAAGTCAAACCTCGCGTTGGGAGGCCTCAGGGAAGCAACGGCAGTGAAACTCTCACTCCAAGGTCCACACAATCAGCCGAAATCGGCTCGGGTTGTGGCGAGCGATGGGACAGGGAATGTCGTTAGGTCCGGCGAACTCGGTCGAGACACTTCGCAGATCGTTTCCGCCTGTCGTGCTCCAGGCGGTGACCCATTCACTGCGGCCTACGTATTTCTGCAACAAGGCGCTATCAACGTATATGAGTTCGCACTAGAGCCATGGACAATTCAGGTGCCTCCACCACGAACCGCCCATTTACATTGACATAAGTTAGAAGCCCTGAAATCCATGCCCCAACCCGCCTTTATGTCATCTCCATACTCCAGCAATTAACTGGTGCTGATCGTCTATGACGTTTTCCGATTCGCGCGCAAGGTGGGCATTCTTTGTCAGCACCCCAGGTCAGCCACAAATTCCGTGGTTTGCTCGTGGCGTGGCGGAGGTGGAGGTGATGTACCTCATCAACAATCAGCATCTGAGGTGACATCCTTCGCAGGATGTCACGTGCCAGCCGCTCAAGTGACGCCAACCCCGCGGCGGCATCGCTCACCGACCTTGAAGGTGCAGAGCTTCAGCGCCCGGCCTTGGAGCGGCTCGTTGGTGTCAGTGATTTCCTCATCGGTCTGAACATCGTAAATACAAATGGCTGACAGATCGTTCGCCGGCGGGTGGCGATAGAACCAGGCCTGCCGGCCTTCCCGTGCCTTCCCGTGTAGACGCCGATGATTCCGGGTTGCACATGGCCGAGGACTGCTTCGGCAATATCATTGGGACATCCCATCATTGCAAGCAATGTCCGGGCTGTTCGTCGAAGATCGTGAGCTGACCAGTGCGTGACTGGCAAACGCGGCCGGTCATGTTTCGGCGCGATCTTGCAATATGGTTGATGGTAGTAGACGCCGTGCTGGACCACCGTCTGGTCCATCGACGTTCCGCGCGAAGACGGGAACAAAAAGGTTCCCTTAGCCTGACCGAGGCGCCGTCGCACAACAACCTCTGCACGACCGATGAGCGGCACGCGCAGATCCGTTGCTCTCTCGCTTTTGCAGCCCCTTGGTCTTGTGTTTCGGGATAGTCCACCAGAGGCCGTCGGATTCCTCCGTCACCTCGGCGCACTCCATGGCGACGATCTCGCCCCCTCTCGTGCCAGTCCAAAGATAGAGCGTCAGCGCATCAGCGACAGTCAAACTGAAATTCGGCAGCCAGCGGATCAATGTGCCGAGTTCATCCACCGACAGCACTCGTTTCTGCGTCCCGGTGTATTTCCCCTCGACCTTGCGGCCTTTGCTCTTCAATCCCCCCCTTAAAGCATCCTTCCACCAATTCGCAGTGGTGTCGGGAAGGCGCCCGGCATCCACCGCATAGTTCCAGGCACCTCCGAGCTCCATGCGAAGGCGCGCCGCGAGCACCGGCGTCGAGCGATATGAATCCAGGAAATCGAACGCCTGGGCACGTGTGATGGTCGCCGCGCTGGTGTCCGCAATAGGCCCAAGCATCGCCTTGAATATACGGGCGACTTCTACTGCTCCCTTCGTCTTCCGATTTGGTTTTACGTGACCTTCCAGATAGTCGCGGCACAGCTCCCTGACGGTGTAGCTGGTTGGTGATGGACGAGCAGCCGCCTCTTCCCGCTTTCGACGTGGAACGGAAAGCTCGGCGCCCGAATCGCGCTCGGCGCGACTCTTTTCCCACGCGGAGATCGCTGTAGCAAATGCCATCGCGGGCCACTCGCCGAGCTTCACCTGCCTCATGCGGCCGTCGACCGGCGGCTTGTAGCGATACGTCCACGATTTGCGACTCGCCGAAGCCTGAAGACGAAGCCCCGGAAATCTCTCAAAGGTCATGTGTTCGCCGCTCGGCAGCTTGGCGACGATACGGGCATCAAAGCGCATTCTTCCCTCGGCGTAGGTTTTTCCCAAGAAAAGCATACGCGGCGTAGGTTTCGTGCACAACGCCACAAAAACCTACGCCAAGGCGGCAAGTTTAGCTAAGCGTAGACAAGCGTCGAAGCAGCAACAGGAGCGCGGGAATCCCTATAATTATCGTTATATTTCAATTACTTAATGAATTTACCGGATCGAGGCGGACCAGCACGGACCAGTCCGAAATTTCCCCTATTCGTTCTCTTCGAAAGAGTGCCCGAAATCTGCCGGTTATAGTGGTTGTTGCTTCGAAGCAAAAAACGCCCGCAAGGACTGAAGGTCTTTTTTTGGAATGAGTCCCGCTTTATGGCGCCAGAATATCCCGCGGACGTGCGATCCTCGACGGCACGCCCCAAAATGGCGCGTTCTTTGACCCGAACAGCTCCGAGGGCGAGAGACGAGCAACTCGTTGCCGGTAACCCACCTCCGAGAAGCCCCGCCAATGCGCCGATAGCACCTTGAGCGCCGGCCGCCCCTCAATTAATGCACGACGGAGATGTACCACCGACTAACTGACCAGCCACGTTTTCGGCTGCTCCAGCAAGACCGCCTGTCGCAGCACTGGAAAGGGCAAACATGCTTCCAGCCCCAAATGAGACGGTGCTAAGAGCACCAACGCGACTCCGACTGCAACACCTACAAAACTCCCTCAGCAGATACTCCCGAGGTATTGATGGCTGAAAGGCCCCCGCTTATTCCACCGATGACGCCACCAACGATAGCAGCTCTGCACCACAGACAGTAGTCGCGCGGGTCATTGAAATTCACCTAATTAATCGAGACATAGACGTATTTATCAAGCCACTTGAAGTGTGTGACTTCATCACACTCCGAGCAGCATCAAACGTACTTTGCAAATAAAATCACTTCATCTGCTACGATGTCCAAAATCCTGGATGGAACCCCATTACCGAGTAGTCGCGAAATCAATTCCTCAAGAACCTGGCCACCTATCGCATTTAAAACTCACCAAATACTATTAAATTTAGATCTCAAAACTCACAATCTACAAGCCAAACAGCGATCTGTAAAAGTGAAAAGCATTTCCGCCTGCCCTCCCGGAAGTTTAGATAGAACAAGATGACCATGTCTTCCTGTCGATGTCATATATGTGTCAAACTCCACCGATTCATCAGTCCAGCGCACGTTAGAGATTTGATATAACTCACCATCGAGGAAGTCTCGACCAGATACGGTAAGTCCATTTACTGTAGCACTTACTGTGTATTCCGATCGCGCATCATCTTCATCTGCGCGCCAGGTACCTATCATCTGATGACTGGAAAATAAAGATGAAACTTTTCCCACGACTTTCTCCAATAACACACTGATATCTACCCCGGGAAGCCCGGAGGTTTTGGCTTGACTATCTTCTTCCCCGTTTGAGGATCTTTATAAATCACCTTATCAGGATCTGTCGGATGCGGTTTCATATGTTTGAATGGATTGTCTGTTCCGTATGGACTTCCAGCCCATCCCCGTTCACCGCCGCCTCCGTTGCCACCGTCCATTGCTATACCTTGCGTCGGAACTTCGCAAGCCGAAGCAGGTGAGTCTGGCAAATCAAAAGGCAAAGAACCACCCAAAGCCATTAATCCAAACGGATCCACTAAATTTATCGGATCGCCATTTACGTAGGCGTATAGGTTAGCCCCCGTGGCTAAACCGATCGAGTCCTCTGACGCAAATCGGCTGAATCCTGGTAGGTAGTACCGTGCCCGGTAGTAGTATAGGCCGGTGCCATCATTCTCACGTCCCGTGTACTGAACCGGGTTGGAATTCACTTCGCCAGAGGCGGAAGTGTTACCGTACGGTTCATATACGTAGCTCGTTTTGATCGCGCCACCCGCATCTGTGAGTGCTACCGTGCTGCCCAACGCATCGGTGACGAAGTTACGTGAGCCGAGGGCGTCGGTACGGTTATAGATTTCATCAGCACGAAGGCCGGTCAATAGGTTTGCTGTGGGTGCGCTACCCGCCAGTTCCTGAACCACGTTCGGTCCATCGAAGACGAAATTCGTCGCTGTCCCGCTTACGATTTTCCCAGACCGGCGCCCCATTGGGTCGTAGACAAAACTCGCTGTTGCCGTACCAGAGAGCGAGTTGAGCCGACCACGCGAGTCCCAGCCATACGTGAGATTGCCATCGCTCTTCAAGTTCCCGTTCGCGTCATAAGTCAGCGTGGTGCCGGCCCAGTTGGTGAGGCGATTATCGGCATCGTAGGTCGCACTCGCTAGTGCGGCCGGAAGGTTCATCCCGGCAAGCGATCCTCCAATTTGCGTACGTCGGCCGGCGTTGTCGTACGCGTAGGTCAGGTTGCCTACGATAGTGCTACCGTTCGCAAATGAAATACTGGTCAACTGATTTGCCACATCATAGCTGTAATTGGCGACGATACCATTCGGCAAGGTCAACGTCGATCGCCGGCCTACAGCATCGTAGGTAAACCCGACCTGCGCACTGCCCTGCGTAATACCGGTGAGGCGATTTGCATTGTCGTACCCATAGGTGACTGCGTTCTGACCCGACACCTGAAAGCTAGCTCGCCGGCTAGCGGCATCGTATATGTACGTGACGCTACCCTGCAACGTGGTCTCCGCGGTGAGGTGGTCCAGGCCGTCATAAGTGTGCGTAATGGTTCCGCCCTGGCTATCAGTGATCTGGGTAGCCCGGTCACCCGCATCGTATGTAACGGCCACTGTGGCGTCGGGTGCCGTTAGACCGCCTCCGGAGCTGGTCTGCCCATAGGCAGCCGATACTGCACGGTTGAGCCCATCGTAACTGAACGTCCCAATCTTCCCCGTACGATCGGTGAACTTAGTGAGATTGTCGTTCCCATCATAAATGTAGGTTTCGATTGCCTGCAGCGGATCAGTGCGGCTCGCCCGCCGCTCCTTCGAGTCGTAGGCAAAGGTCGTTACTCCACCTCGCGCGTCCGTGAAGGTCGTCAGGTTGCCATTGGTGTCATAAGCGAAGGTCGTGACGCCGCCTCGCGCATCCGTCACGCGGGTCGGCAAGCTGCGCCCGTTGTAGTCGAACACCGTGCGATTGCCGAGCGGGTCGGAGACGGACAGTATCCTGCCGATACCGTCCGTGTAGCGGGTAACTGTTCTGCCGAGGGGATCGGTGACGCCCGCGAGGTCCCCATACTGATAGCTGAACGTCGTGGCATGACCCAGCGGATCGGTGCTCCCGATCATCTGCCCGAGGCTGTTGTAAGTAAAGTGAGTGGCGTTGCCTAGCGGATCGTCTATCTCGGTGAGATTGCCCGAGGTGTCGTACCGGTAGGTCGTGGTGTGACCCAGCCCGTCCGTGTACGTGATCGGGCGGTTAAACACCGACTCGTAGGTATAGGTGCCAGTGACCGCCTGCGAAGTTCCCGACAGCGCTGTCACGGTCGCGAGATTGCCTGCGGCGTCATAGGTGTAGGCTGTCGTTCGTCCCAACGCATCAGCGCTGGAGGTCAGCCAGTTGGTGCCAACACCCCGACCGTAGGTAAAGGTCTGCGCTTCCGGCTTACCTACTGCCCAGCTGGCGTTGGTCGCATACCCGCTGCTGTTGAACGCGATCTGACGCACATTGCCGTTCGGATCCGTGATACTGGTTTGCGTCACGTTCCCACTACCATCAAGCGTGTAGGCAAACTGGTATATCCCGCCATCGGCGAGCGTCTGCTGCGCCACCCGGTTGTGTGTGTCGTACTGGTTGGTCACCATTACCTGGCCGCCCGGCCGAGTGACGGTGAGCATGTTATTGGCGGAATCGTATGTATAGTGTTCAACGCCGCCGTCGGGATCGGTGACCTGGGCTAAACGTCCGCTCGAGTCGTATTGGTAGGTGACTGTGCGGCCAATACTATCCTGTGCCTGAGTCACCCGATTGGCGCCGTCGTAGGTCAAACTAATGAAACGCCCGTCCGGATTACTGATTTGCGTCAGGTTCCCGTACGAGTCACGCGTCAGCATCAGCTTGTTTCCTAGACGGTCATCAAATTCACGGAGCGCAGCCATTCGGGAACTCGTACAGCCCGCGCATTCGGCAAAGAACATGGTTCGCCCGTCACGCATCTTGAGTTGCCAGCCGTTGTTCACCCAGCTGATTACGGCGCCGTAATAGGCGCTAGGCGTGGCCGTGTGCTTGTACACCGCATCGGTCCAGCTCGTGCCAGAGGAGGTGCGCACGAAATGGATGCGTCCGCCGTCAGGGAGAATCAGATCTTGATACGTCCACGGCCAAGTGTCACCGACCGTGAAGATATCGTACCGATCGTTGCCACCAATACCGAATGCGCGAGACGTGCTGTCGCCCTGACGATAGACGCGCGTCAAGACCAACGGAATCGTACCGGCAACCGCCAAGTCGTTTCGCGACAGCACGAAGAGTCCAGTGGCACAATCCACCGGGTCTCCCCCCTGCGACACGCAGCCGGGTTGCCCTCCCGAGTGACTAGGACTTGAAGGATTCGCGGGATGACCTGGCTGCGGCTGTTGTGAGCAGTTCTGATCAGGACCTGCGGGTGCCGGCACGGTAGCGGCGCCCGGCGAGTCGCCACAACCGCCGACGGGCGGGCCGTTCGGGGGCGCATTGCTGGGCAGTGACACCATTGCGCCGGTGAGTTCATAAATGGCTACACCTGGATCAGGAACGATTTGCTGGCCACTACCATTGATCTTGCCTTGGCCGTACACATACCAACCCTTGACCGTAGGGTCGTAGTTCCAGAAATCCAATGTACTGCCTGGCGCGCCATGATGGTAGTTCGGATAGATTACGCGAGCGCCAAGTGCGCTCGCCGCATCGACGCCTTCGACATGTGCCCCACCCGGTTGCAAGGTGAAGTACACCGGAACATAGCGCGTCGGCAACGGGAACGGCGGCCGGTCCACCGGTACCGGAGTGATCGAGAGTTCATTGATGATGTGGCCAGCGCGATCACGCAGCACGGTCCCCTTGGGGATGTGTACCTCCAAACCTGGGATGTATGGCGTGGTAATGACCACCTCACTGGCGGTCGGTGAATCGAACTTCACCGAATGGGCGGTATCGATCAGTGGCATCCAACTTGTATACGGCAACACCGTAGTCTTACCAGCGTCCACGCTAACCAACGCCTCGAAATAACCGAATGTCTTGCCAGACCGGTTCGCGCTACGGCCATCGATAACAAGAGTTTGAGCGCCCGCACTTACACCCGAAAGCAGAAAGCGTCCAGTTGCATCAGTTAGCGTGCTTTGACCGCCAAGTTTCATGGTCACGTTTGCCGCCGCCGTGCCGTTCATGAAGAGGACTTGACCGGACAACGCGGTGACGCCTGGTCCAGCGTTCAGGGGTGGCAACTTCTGCAGAGGGGACGCTGCCAGCTTCACACGCCAGTCTCCTGCCAGCTGGGCGCCATTCGGTATCCAGCTGGTGAGGTCAGCCATACCGGCTGCGGCCGCAGCCGCAGCCACCGATGACGGCGATGGCGCTGACGATTTCGGCGCTGATGCCGCGTTGGGTACTGCAGCGCCGACGGAACCCGCGGCGACCGTGACAGATCCACCGGCGGACGTGCTCGCAGAAGTGGAGTTAGCGCTGAGCGTACGTGTGGAAAAGCCAATCGAGGTAAACGGGAGCGGCCTGCCCGCCGCGTCGACAGCACCACTGATGAAAAGCGTATAGCTTGCCCCAGGCCGGAGATCGGTCCGCGGCGTCACGAAAAGCATTCGTCCGCCCTCGACGGGCACAACGCTCGCAGGTACGGCATCCGTGGGCCCCAAGAGCGTTACTGTCCGTGAATTGAGACTGGCAACCGACAATGGCGTCGAGAAGCGCACGGCAAGACGAGCATTAATGGCCACGCTCGACATGCCGGCCGCCGGTAAGGAATCCATCACTACTGGACCGTCCTGACCCGGCTGTGAAGCCAGCACACCGCTGCCGGCAGCATCAACCGCCGCAAAGTTTTGCTGCGGCGGAGAGTAAGTCTCAGGTGTTGTTACGGGTTTGCCTTTCCCGTCGCGTCCGCCGGACAACAATACCGGCTCGGTGGGCATCACCGTTGCAGTATGGTCAGCGCGCGGGAAAACCATCTGCGCGTTGAATGCCAGGGCCCGGCGGGACGTCGGATCCCACAGTTCCGCCTGCGGCAACGGTGCGCCTGTCGCCGAAACACCTCCTGCCACAAGCACGGTACCATCCATGAGCACGGTGGCCGTATGGTGGGCACGCGCTAGCAACCCGACATCGCCGAGGACGGTGAACGACTGGTTAGCCGGATCAAACAACTCTGCACTATTAATTATCGAACCGTCTTTTCCGACCCCTCCGAGAATCAATACTCTACCGTCAGGCAGCAAGGTTGCCGCGTGCCATGCCCGGGGCGTCGTCGGTCCCGATGCCAGTCGCACTATCTGCTGTGTAGTCGGGTCAAAAAGAGAAGCCGAAGCCGCAGCGCCACCCTCTCCTCCAATGTTTAGCGAGTGCCCATCTGGCAAAAGTGTCACGCTCTGCCCGATTACTGCCGACGGAGTTGCCGCCAGTGCAGGAACTAGCGCCACACTTATCAGCAGCAGGAAACCAATCACCTTGCGAAGCGACCCGTTCATGACGCGATCCTTGCCGTGAAGTACGATTGACATTCCGGGAGCATCATTCTTCCCGTCATTGGCCGCTTAGCGTGAAGGACGCCGTGCCAGTGTTCTTCCCATCCGGATCAAAAATGATCGAATATGTGCCTGTGCTGGGCAGCGTCACGGGGCCTAAGGTATTGGACGTACTACACAGATCCGGATTGAGCAGGACGGTGCTATCCGGGTTGACGATTCTTACGCGTGCACACCCATTGACGAGCCCAGAGTCCATACTCACAGACAACGACACGCTTTGCGCGGCGGTACCACTGAACGTCAAGCTGCCGTTTTGGCCTGGTGCTGTGATGGTGAGCGTCGTAGCTCCCCCACCTATTGCAATCGTCCCCGTCGCATCCGGTGGAACGCTGTATAAGGTGAACATTGCAGTTTGAACCGCAGCCGCCTCCGGGTTGAACTTTATTGTGTATGTACCAGTAGTTGGCAGTGTTAGTACGTCAGTGAAAATGGGGCTTCCACAGTAGGAGTACCCGTACGGATACCCGGTCGTGTTGACACCGTCGGGATTGAAAATAGTGACTCGCCCGCATCCGCCCCCCGAATTTGGTGCCATGTACAGAGACACACGTTGCGAAGCGGTGCCACTGAAAGTCAGACTACCGTTCTGACCAGGTGCCGTGGTGGAGAGCGTAACGGCTGACCCACCGATCGTAATCGCCCCGGTCACATCCGCTGGAACGGATGTCAAAGTAAACGTCGATGTTGGGGTGCTGGTCCAGTCCGGATCGAACTTAATCGTGTACGTGCCCGTCGCTGGTAGCGTTAGCACATCGCTGAAATAGGTGGATGTGGCATCGAGGTTACCGGTCAGCGTGGAGCCGTCTGGATTATTGATCGTAACCCTCCAGATGCCACTGCCCGAATTGCGAGTCATGGAGAGTGCTACACGCTGAGAAGCCGTGCCGCTGAACGTCAGGATGCCATTCTGACCGGGAGTCGTGATAGCAAGAGTTACAGCTGCTCCGTCCACTGCAATCGTTCCTGTCAAATCTGGTGGAACGTCGTAGAGAGTGAATGTCGATGTCTGCGTGCTAGTCGACTGCGGATCAAACTTGATCGTGTACGTACCCGTGGCTGGCAGCGTCAGCACATCGCTGAAGTAAACGCCTGAGCAATCGGAGTAATTGAGTAAGGTAGTGCCGTCAGGATTGGATATCGTGACTCGCCAGCACCCGGTGCCAGAACTGCGAGCCATATATAGCGACACACGCTGTGAAGCGGTACCACTGAACGTCAGACTGCCATTCTGGCCAGGAAACGTCGTGCCCAGTGTCACTGCAGCCCCACCTGCGGTAATTGTCCCCGTCACGTCCGGAGGCACACTACTGAGTGAAAACGTGACGCTACCAGTGCTGTTGGTATAGGTATACGGGGTCACGAGAACGGTATAGGTAGCGGCCACAGGCAGTGTGATCGCATCGATGAACCCACCGCTACACAGATTCGCGCTACCCGCGACCGTGCCGTCGGCGTTGAGAATCTGAATGGTGCCGCCGTCACAAGAGCCGAAGCTGGAGCTTGTGACCTGCAGGATGACCCTTTGCCCCGGCGTCGCGTCGAATAGGATCATCCCAATCTTATTGGCGGTACCCAACGTGACGGATTGCGAGCTTCCGAGCGACATCCGGCCTGTAACGCCCACATCTGCCGGTACGTGTGTACCGGGCGGCACAAAGAAGTCTTGGCTGCTGGTCGCCTGACCAAAGGGCGTGATTACAGTAAAGCGACCAGAAGTCGACAATGGTGACACTGTGGCTCCAATCGCCGTCGCTGTCGCCGTGGAAACCCTCGCGTTACGAATATTAAGGACGACGTTGTCATCGGCCGTTGTAGTTTGAAAATTAGTACCATTGATCGTAACTGCTGCCCCAGACACCCCTATCGTTGGTGAGAAGCTCGCGATGGTCGGTGCTTGCCCCGAAGCAACGGTGAACACACTATTGCTCGTTGCACTTCCTGCGGGTGAAGTAACGGATATCGGCCCCGTCGTAGCACCTGCCGGTACCGTGACCACCAATTGGTTCGTTGTCGCGGAAACAATTGTCGCCGCGGTACCGTTAAATGTGACGGCATTCTGACCGGCCGTAGCCGAAAAGCCAGAGCCAGAGATCGTGACGCTCGAGCCGACTGGCCCACTGCTTGGAGAAAACGAGACGATAGAGACCGCGCTATTGCCGCGAGCGATCGACAAGATGTTACCCAGCGCATCGTAGGTGTACGCGGCAGTGTTTCCACCGCTGTCTACCACCCCAACTAGGCGCCCCAGCTCGTCATAGGACAAGTTGTACGTCGAAGCCAACGATGAGACGTTGACCGAAAGCGACGCAAGGACTGCGGCGATTCCGATAACAACACGAACGAAACCAGAAGATCGACGCAGCATCGCCTATACCCCGTTGTAGGTAGGTACTTCGAATACCGAACAGAATGACGAGGAAGCCGAACAATGATGCTGGCTAGGGAGATGGATGGGCAGTGCTGGATCCCGGCGCCGATTCTAATGTTCGTGACAAATCGTCGGAACACTCGGGGTATACGCGAGCGAGTGCGGGCGTGCCAAATTTGTTTTTGATAATGGTTCGCATCTTTATCCCCGATTTCATTTATTTACTTTCGATTCGCTTTCTTTTATTAAATCCAGTCTTTTACGACAATGAGATGTGTTTTAGATCATGCGACTCAGATAGTCAACGTCACCAACATAAAGCAATGATGTGACGATTAACGATAAAACTCGGCATTTTCCATAAATTCCCCACACTCAAGATCCGACGGTGTCGATGAACTCTAGTAAATCCCCTAGGGACAAACGTTTGCGTGACACAGAGTCCTTGTACGATTTTCCTTATGTGCTAGTTTTTTCGTTGCCGAAGGATTCTCACACTTCGGACATCGGGGTAACAGAGCGAATGAACGCACATGTCGTCCGCTGGCGATCAAGCCAAAATCTCATGCCAGCGCTAACTGCACATTGCATCGCTGCGGCCATTGCCGTCGGCACACCTACTGCAGCCCCCGGACAAGTCACCACCGACGGCCTAGGCCCGCCTCCCTCGACACGCGAGGCTGGCACTGACGGCAACGGGAATGTGATCCAGTTGGGACAAAAGATCTTCTTTGATAAGCGATTGAGTGCTGACGGCACCATAAGTTGCGCAAGTTGTCATCAACCGGAACACGCGTTCACGGATGGGCTGCCACGATCGCATGGTGTAAAAGGTCTTACTGGCACTCGTAATGCCCCGAGCCTGCTCAACGCAGCATTGTTAGAAACCCAATTTTGGGATGGCCGAGAACCTTCACTGGAAACTCAAGCCCTCGAGCCCTTTGTTAGCCCTGTAGAGCACGGTCTCGACAATCTCGACTCACTGCTCGGATTACTCCGGGGTGATGCGGAATACGTCAAAAAATTCAGGGCAGCATTTGGTGTCTCCGGACCAGACATCACCACGCAGCATATTGCACGGGCGCTCGCGAGCTTCGAACGCAGCCTCGTCGTCAGCGATTCAGCGCTCGATCGGTATTATTTTGGCGGCGATAAAGCGGCGCTCTCTCCGGAGGCCATGCGAGGGTTCCTGCTATTTGTCGGGCGAGCACGTTGCTCAAGCTGCCACACAATCGATCCACTAGGTGCTAGCTTCTCCGACGAGCAATTCCATACTCTTCATGTCGGGATGTCCCGCATTGATGGCCGACTCGCGGAGCTGACTCAGCGGGTCATCCAATCGCGGAGCCATGGTGACTCTATTGCGGCTCTCGTGCTCAGCAACGACGATATCGCACAGCTCGGTCGATTTGTTGTAACGCTTGCCCCTGACGACATTGGCAAGTTTCGAACACCGAGTCTCAGAAACGTCGCGTTGACCGCACCGTACATGCATGACGGAAGTGTCGCGACGCTCGAAGAGGCGGTGGACCAGGAGATCTACTACCGTACGGCGCAAAGCGGCAACCCATTGATTCTGACGCCGAATGAAAAGCGCGATCTGATCTCGTTTCTGGAAAGCCTAACGAGCAGCACGGCACTATCAAAGTTGAAAAATTGACCTCCGGCTGGAAAGCACACACGATTCATGCAGGTAAAACGACAATAGGTGAGACGCCAGAGGCTCCGTGAGAGTCAATGTATTCGGTGCCACCGTTTTTGGGGAAAAGTTGAGATGAACGGCAAGAGCTCTCCGTGCGCGGCATTTTTGCCCTTCATCGCGATTGCTGTTCTGGTACAGGACTTACCCTCTGCTTTCGGTGACGTATACCTGACGCGCCTGGACGACGGAACACCCTGCTACAGCGATGCGCCCCGCAACAGGGCATCCCGGCGAATTTCCAATCCATCGATGGCCGCCCACTCCCCTTCAAAGCTCGCCCTCACGGCAAAGCCTCCGGATTCGAGGTCGCATTGGGATGTTGTGGTCAAGGACGTAGCCGAGCAACACGGAGTAGACCCTGCCCTCGTACGGGCTGTCATCGACGTCGAGTCACACTTCAACCCTCACGCGAAGTCAAGAGCTGGGGCAGCCGGGATGATGCAGTTGATGCCACTGACGGCCTCTCGGTACGGTGTGACTGACGCCTTCGATGCGTACCAGAACATCGATGCTGGCGTCCGGCATTTGAAGATGCTGCTCGACCAATATCATGGCAACGTCGTTCTAGCTTTATCTGCATACAACGCGGGGGAGCGGACAATCATTGCACGTCACCGTCTTATTCCACCGTACCGGGAAACGATGCTCTACGTTCCAAAAGTATTAGCGCGTTACGAAGTCTACCGGGCAACAAACGTAGAGCAGGAGGGGAGCCGATGAAATTCCTTCGAACCTCGGCCGGAAGCGAGGCTGCAGCCGAGCAAACTCGGTCATGCACGATCACTCGAACCAGGGGATTCACCCTGCTCGAGTTGCTAGTTGTCATCGTGATCATTGGCCTGCTCGCCTCGTATGTCGGGCCCAAGTATTTCGCCCAGGTGAACAGGTCAGAAACGACACTTGCAAAAGCGCAGCTCGCATCTTTCGAGAAAGCGCTTGACGCGTTTCGGTTGGATACCGGTCGCTATCCCACGACCGAGGAAGGACTGAATGCCCTCATGGTACAGCCGGCGACGCTTGCAAACTGGAATGGTCCGTATCTGAAGAGAGAGGTTCCTCCCGACCCTTGGGGCAGGCCTTACCAGTACAGAGCGCCAGGCCCAAAGGGTGAGTTTGAGGTCAAGACTCTCGGCAAGAGCGGCACGCCTGATGGAACCGGCGAGAGCGCTGAAATTACCATTCCTTGATTTCGTCAACGAGGGTCCCAGCGATGCGTTTCGATGCGCGAGTTCTAAGCGCCGACCACCGAATCGTTCAGGTAACGATTGAAGCTGGTGACGCGTCAGCGGCAAGGCGCGAACTTGAAGCTCAATCGCTACGCCCGATTGATATTCGGCCTGCAATCGTCGGTCGATCGATGAAGGGCCGATTTCGTTTCCCGGTCGTGTTGTTCACGCAAGAACTCCTGGCGCTGCTGCGTGCGGGCCTCGCCATTGTGGAGGCATTGGAAGCGCTCGAAGAAAAGGAGGCTGTACAAAGCACCAGGGCACTCATTGGACGGCTCTTGCAGGCGCTACGTGAAGGGAATCGATTCTCTTCCGCCCTTGCTGAACATACATCCGTGTTTCCGCCCATTTACATTGGCCTTGTCCGGTCGGCCGAGGGTACAAGCGACCTGCCGGTCGCTCTGGGGCGCTACGTCGAATATCAGCAACGCGTCGATACGGTACGTAGCAAAATTGTGAGCGCCTCGCTCTACCCAGTGATTCTCTGTACGGTAGGTGGCGCCGTGACGGTCTTTCTGATGGCTTATGTGGTGCCACGCTTTGCGGTCATCTATCAGGACACGGGCCGACCGCTTCCCATGCTCTCCCTTGCCATGATCAAAGTTGGGCTATTCATAGGGGAGCATCCACTCGCAATAGCGATTGCTGCAATTTGCAGCACCACCCTTGTATTTGTAGCGGCACGCTCGTGGGTTACACGTGGTGGACTGGGGCGGCTTATGTCGTCATTGCCATTCATTGGCGAGCATGTGCGTACCTATCAACTATCACGTCTCTATTTAACGTTGGGCGTGCTGCTCGAGGGAGGTATGCCGGTCATGGACGCACTGCGCAGTGCGCGAGCCGTGATTCCGCGCGCTTGGGATCAGGCGTTTGATGGCGCTAGCGGCCACGTCGAGGCAGGCTACGGGCTTGCCGCCGCGTTTGAACGCCACGGACTTACGACGGCAGTTTCACTTCGAATGCTGCGTGTGGGTGAGCACTCTGGCCAAATGGGGCAAATGCTTCGGCAGTCCGCGGAGTTTTACGAGGGTGACATTTCGCGCTTCGTCGATAGATTCACACGTACATTTGAGCCTCTACTGATGGCCACGATCGGAGTGATCGTCGGGGCGATCGTGATTCTTCTGTACATGCCGATCTTCGATCTGGCTTCGAGTCTGCAATGAACACCACCTCGCCAGTCTTGTCGTTGGACGCCGAGCTGATTGACAGGGCGCGTGATCTTGTCCGTCGGTCATCCGGGAGCATGATCGACGCGCTGCAGACGACGACGGGAACAAGTGGCCGGGAAATTGTCGCGTTGCTCGGAAGCCACCTCAATTGGCCCGTAGTGGAAACGGCCGATATGAGTGCAGTCACACCTGCATTCGATCTACTACCGCTCGTCAAGGCTCTGCAGCGAGGGGCGGTCCTGTTACGGACCGAGGTTGGTGATCTGTGGGGCGTAGTCCCGGATCCATTTGATGCGGATCTGCAGATCTGGCTTGATGCTCATGCCGGTGCGCCATTGCAGTTTCGGCTGGCTGTCGCGGAAGACATTCGGGCTTACCTCGCCAAACAGGAGGAACGCACCCGTGCGGTGGACGGCATCCTGGCTGTCGCGGGAAGCGACGCCGGCGACAAGCGGAATACGCCGGAGCTATCGTATGCAGCAGCGGCAGACGGCTCAAGCCCCGCAGTTAAGCTCGTCAACTCCACACTGTACGACGGACTGAAGGCCGGCGCGTCTGACGTGCATTTCGAGTGCCACCCGAGCGGCCTCGGCGTCAGGTACCGCATCGATGGTGTGCTCGTGGTAGCGGCAACTTTTAGCGGTGTGGATTTAGCAGAACAGGTCATCTCCCGCCTCAAGGTGCTCGCCGATCTGGATATCGGCGAGCGACGAGTTCCTCAGGATGGCAGTTTCCGCGTGAGTGCGCAGGGGCGCGATATCGATTTGCGCGTTTCTATCATGCCAAGTGTCCACGGTGAAGACGCCGTAGTCCGAATTCTCGACAAGCAGGCAATGATCGAAGCTCACGGCAGCTTGAGCCTACATGCGCTTGGATTTGACGAGTCAACGCTCCAGACGCTGCGTCAACTGGCTGATGCTCCCCATGGCATGTTGTTGGTTACGGGCCCCACTGGCTCGGGAAAGACGACGACCTTGTATGCCGTCATTGCGGAGACGCACTCCGGCCACGACAAAATCATCACCATTGAGGATCCGGTGGAATACCAACTGCCCGGCGTCCTGCAGATTCCCGTGAACGACAAAAAGGGGCTGTCTTTCGCCCGCGGTCTCCGCTCGATTTTGCGGCACGATCCCGACAAGATCATGGTCGGCGAGATTCGGGATCCCGAAACGGCCGAAATTGCGGTGCAGGCTGCCCTCACTGGCCACCTTGTCCTAACCACGGTACACGCGAACAACGTATTCGACGTCTTTGGTCGATTCACCCACATGCGAATCGACCCCTACGCCTTCGTATCGTCCCTGAATGGCATTTGTGCACAACGCCTGGTGCGCTTGACTTGCACTCGGTGTCGCGAATCCGACCGTCCTACCCCTGAGCAATTGCTCAGCGCGGGTCTGCTCGCAGAAGACGCAGATCGATTCACGTTCGTGAAGGGCGTAGGTTGCGGGGACTGTCGGGGCACTGGATATCGCGGACGAAAGGCAGTCGCTGAGATCCTGACTCTCAACGACGAGATTCGCGAGATGATCGTCGAAAAAGCGCCTATCCGGCAAATCAAGGAAGCAGCGTACAGGCTTGGGACTCGACCGTTACACCAGACGAGTTTGGATTGGGCCACACAGGGGCTTACCACACTCGAGGAGGTTCGACGTGTGGCAATGGTCACGTGAAACCGTCCAACTCGTGGTCGCCCAGGATCACGTTTCCTTTTTTCGACGCTCCGCAATGAACGCGGTCGGTCCGGTCGTGCCGTTGTCCGTGCCAATTTTGGCATCCGTTGAGGACGCGGTGGCGTCGTGCTTTGCCGATGAGCAAAAGACGAAGTTTGCCGTGGACATCGTGGTTAGCGATGCATATACCCGATTCTGGATCGTCGTACCCCCCAAGAACGTATCCACACGGAGGGATCTCAGACTGTGCATGTTGTTGCGATTCGAAGAGCTGTTTGGCGACTCGCCAGACAACTGGAGCCTGCAAGCTGATTGGCACGCGACCAGGCCTTTTATTGCCAGCGCAATTCCGTTGTCACTCGTCAACGCGATTCGCACGGGAATGTCGTCCCGTTGCCTCAGTGTCGAACGCTGTGTGCCCCATTTCGTAGCTGAATGGAACAAATACTATCGGTCCTTCCACCAGGGCGAAACGTGGTTCGCGGTGCTCAGCGACTCAACCTTTACCGCAGCACTGATTCAGAACCGGCAGATCGGATTCATCCGTAAGGTGCAGCACCAAATTGGTGAAGAGACTTCGTTGAACACGGTCGTGTCCACGCTTCGATGCCTGGCGTTACACCATCACGGTAGTTCACCCCAAACTGTCATATTGAGCGGCGACGTCCCTGAAGCCTGGCACGGAACCGATATCGCCGGGTTCCATTTCAAACGAGTACAAGGCGTCACAGTACAGGTCGGTTCCAATGAGTCTCGTGACGCGGATTCGCGAAGGGATTCGAAATGATGCGCCTAAACATTGATTACGCGGCATCAGTCGGACAGCCACAGCGGCGGCTCCGTTCGCCGGCCCTCGCGCTCGCGCTTATCGGTCTAGGGCTATGTCTTTGGGCTGGCGTTCGAATCGATGAAGCGCTTAGCACGACCGCGAAAGTCCGTGCTCGAGAAAACCATCTCGAGTCGGTCCTTGCGATGCGCGAAACCGCGAATCGCCCATCTCCGCCGCCTCCCGACGCTCAGGTGCGCGCGGTCAATCAAGGAATTGGGCGGCTAAATGTACCGTGGGGTGATTTCTTCGAAGCGCTACAGAGTGTAGCTACACCGCATGTAACGCTGTTGGCAATCGAGCCCGAAGCGACGACCTTCACCATGAAAGGCACGGGTGAGGCCGCAGGGCCGGAGGGAATGGTTCAGTACCTCGAGGATCTCAGGCGGAACGGGTTCTTTACGAGCGTAACCCTCACCCATCACGAGATCAACACATCCGATTCCAACTTGCCAATACGCTTCAGATTTGATGCGACCTGGCGGGGATCCGAGCGATGAAGCGCACCGTCCTCAACTTCACTCTGTGGCTCGCAACGTTTTCTATAGCGGAATGGATTGCGGCCGGAACATTTACGTTAGGTCTTCTGCTGAGCAGCGTCGTTGCACCACTGATGGATCGCGAACTGAATTCGCAGAATTGGCAGTTGCGTCAGCAAGAGCGGACCCTCCAACGGTCTAGCACGCGTCCGGTAGCGAGGTTTGACGAGGCGGAAAGCCGGCTCAAACACTTTTACTCCGTGCTGATCCCTGAGGATCAGCTCGAGCGATCGATTGGAAGGCTCTTCGAGATTGCCAGCCTCTCCGGTGTGAAGCTCGAGAAAGCCGACTACCGCCTGACCACTGACAAGGCTGGACAGTACGAGACCTATCAAGTCGACCTGCCCATTCGGGCAGCCTATGCAGCCATCCAGATGTTTTGCGAACAGGTACTGGCTGAGTTTCCATCAGCGTCACTGGACGCCATCAAATTCCATCGCGACAAGGTCAGCAACGGACAGATCGAAGCAACGCTTCGGCTGACATTCTTTACTGGCTTGCGTATGTCGCGGCCGGCACCGCCCCAACCATCGCCACCAGCGGGAGCTCAATTGGTCTCGGGGGCGACGAAATGAAAATGCGCCGCATTCTAATGGCCGGCGGCCTAGTCGCTTCAGCTCTCATCGCGGTGTTCGGAGATCGATCGAATCCGGGAGAGGCGGTAGGTGCGACGCGCCGAGCGCTCGTCCCGGCATCCGAACCCTCTCCAGGGTCGATTCAGGCGACGTCGGCGAGCGTATCAGACCGTGTCGATCCCGATGCTCGTTCAAGTGGCGTTTTGCTGCTGCGTGGCCGCGCCTCCCCGCTCATTCACAAACAAGACGCCGCACCTTTTGCTGTGACGTCCTGGACTCCACCGCCACCCGCATCGTCAGTCGAAGAGAAGCCTACCGCACCGCCGCTTCCATTTACCTATCTCGGCAAAGAGCTGGAAGGCGAACAGTGGCAGGTCTTTCTTGCCAAGGGCGACGAGATACTGATCGTCAAGGCCAATGACGTAATACGCGATACCTATCGAGTCGAGAATATCACTCCACCGATTGCGACCATTCGCTATCTACCTCTGAATGAGGCCCAACAGCTGAATATCCAATAGCGAGTCGCGTCGGCCATGTCAACCAAATCCATTCTGCTTGGAGCCATCCTAATAGCGATGCTGTCTGCGTGTGGCACTGAGCGAGCGCTGCGTGCGGCGCATGAGTCCTTCGATGCTGGAAAGGTGGACGAGAGCCTCGCGACGTTGCGAATAGCACTCAAGAATGACCCTACAAACGCGGTGCTGCGCGCCGAGTATCTAAAACTGCGCGATCAGGCCGTCGCGACCTCGCTGGAGGCGGCCAGAGACGCCGTACGCAAAGGCAATGTGCCTGCAGCGCGCGATAACTATCAGAACGTTTTGAAGCTTGATCCAGACAATGATCGGGCGAAGTACGGTTTAGTGCAACTGGATACTGACGCACTCCACACAAAGTGGTTAGATCAGGCCCGAGCGATGGTCGCTAAAAAGGACGTCGACGGAGCGATTCCGTTGCTGAAGAGAATTCTCGCGGAGGACCCCGCCAACACGCCTGCTCGGACGCTATTTAAGTCTCTTGATGATCCCGTTGAGCGACCACCTCTTAACGCGACAATGACAGAGGCACTGAAGCGGATGTTCACGATCAACTTCAAAGACGCGACCCTTTCACAGGTTTTCGAGGTGATGTCGCGCACGTCAAGCGTCAACTTTGTGTTCGACAAGGACGTACGCACTGACCAAAAAACCTCAGTCTTTCTGAATCACACGACAGTCAAGGCTGCGATCGATGTCGTGTTGATGACCAACCAGTTGGAACAACGCACCCTAGACGAGAACACGATCCTCATCTACCCCAACACACCGGCGAAACTGAAAGACTACAAACCATTGACGGTGCGAACTTTTTTCCTGGCGCATGCAGACCCGGAACAGGTCGCCAACACGCTAAAGACGATAGCCAAGACCCGCGATCTCATCGTTGACAAGAAGGAAAGCAGCGTCATCATGCGCGACTCACCGGAAAACGTATCAATCGCGGAAAAACTCGTTCAACTTCTGGACCTGCCAGACCCGGAGGTGATGCTGGAAGTGGAAATTCTGGAAGTTGATCGCAACCGCCTTTCAAGCCTCGGCATCAAGTATCCCGATCAGCTTACGTTGACGCCGTTACCGAGCGGCTCAAACAATACGCTGACACTGGCCGATCTGGGTCGCCTGACGACGGCGGCTGTGGGTGCGACCGTGCCACCACTTACGGTCAACGCGAGTCTCACAACGACGGATACAAACCTGCTCGCGAATCCTCGCATCCGCGTGCGTAGCCGCGAGACCGCCAAAATCCTGATTGGCGACAAGGTCCCGAACATCACGTCTACGTCGACCGCAACCGGCTTCGTGTCTTCGAACGTTCAGTATCTCGATGTCGGGTTGAAACTCGAGGTCACGCCAGTCATAGCCGCCGATGGTGAGGTTGAGATAAAGATCAACCTGGAAGTGAGCAACATCGCGAACCAGTTAACGACATCGCAAGGCACTATCGCTTATCAGATCGGGACGCGATCCGCTGCCACCGTACTTCGACTGAAGGATGGCGAGAACCAGGTTCTCGCCGGCCTCATCAACGACAACGATACGCATACGGCGAACAAAATTCCGGGGCTCGGCCAGATTCCACTATTGGGCAGACTCTTTTCCAGTCATCAGAACGACGGAAAAAAGACCGAAATCGTCCTGTCAATCACCCCTCACCTGATTCGTACCATTCCCAACCCCGACGCACGACTGCTGGCATTCGACTCCGGTACTGAATCCAACTCGCGTAGCGTTGCGAGAAGTGATGTCAACGTAGACACCACTTCACTACCCGGCACGGCGCCTGCAAGTTCTCCCACGATTTCGAAGCCAACACCGGAGGGACGATCCTCGTCAAGCATTGGTCCCACCGGCACCTCGCCAACGAGCATACCGAGTTCCCCAGCGTCCGCTTCCCCAGTCGGCTCTCCGGGGAATGCGGGACCTGAGCAGACAAATGACCCGGCACAGGCGATCTGGCTTGCGCCTGCGCAAGCCAAAGTAGGTCAGCCCTTCACCGTGCAACTAGTCATGAATTCAGGTCAACCTGTGACCGGAATTCCGTTGGCGATTGGCTACGATCCAAAGAAGCTGGAAGTAGGCAATATTGTCGAGGGAGATTTCCTGAAACAAGGGGGAATACCGACCAGTTTCCAGGTTCGTGCGGACCCTGCAGCAGGGCAAATCTACGTGACCGAAACATATACCGGTGATGGCCAATCCGGTGCCGCTGGCGCGACCGGACAGGGTGCAGTGTTCACCGCGACGTTCAAACCAATTGGCTCGGCCAACCCAACATCGCTTTCTGTCGTATCCATGGTGCCGGTGGGGCAGAACGGGACAACGGTTCCGCTTGTGCTGCCAGCACCGCAAGCAATAGTCGTCACGCCTTGAAAGGTGCAGCATGCGATGCGTTCAGACCGGGTTCACGCTTATCGAGCTGCTCATTACGCTGGCCATACTCGCGACGTTAGCGTGTATTGCGTTGCCGACAGTAGAGGTCTCTGTCCAACGAGTGAAGGAGCTGGAGTTGCACCGTGACCTGCGCGAAATACGTGCGGGGATCGACGCTTACAAGGACGCAGCCGACCACGGACGCATCGAAAAGACTGCCGACAGCACTGGATATCCGAGAAATCTCAATGTGCTCGTGGACGGTGTTGAGGATGTTCGTGATCCCAAGAAGGCGAAAATTTATTTCTTGAGACGTATCCCCCGAGATCCCTTTTTTCCTAATGACGCCATTGGTAACGCGGACACATGGGGAAAGCGCAGTTATACGAGTGATGGAGCAGACCCTCAGGAGGGGGATGATGTCTACGATATCTATTCGAAATCGCCGCGCGTCGGGCTTAACGGCATTCCGTATCGCCGGTGGTAGTGCTCCAGATCAATCGTCCTCGGAGTCGCGGTCGCACCGCCTCTCCGGGGCAAAGGGCTTCACGCTGATTGAACTGCTAGTCGTCATGGCGATCGTCGCCGTGCTGCTGACGCTAGCTATACCAAAGTACTTCCAGAGTGTTGAAACATCAAAGGAAGTGGTGTTGCGTGAGAACTTGCGCGTCATACGCGAGACCATCGACAAATACTATGGAGATACCGGACGTTACCCAGACAGTCTCACTCAACTCGTTGACAAAAAGTATCTACGTGTGATCCCTGTCGATCCCGTGGCCGGCCCCGCCGCCGAGTGGAAGATCTTGCCTCCAGACGATCTGGATCAGGGGAAGGTCTACGATGTGAAGAGCATGGCACAAGGTAGCGACAAAAATGGGACAAGGTATGGCGACTATTAGAGGTCGACGCGCGACATCAGCGAGAGGGTTCACATACATTGGACTCTTGATTTTTGTTGCCATTCTAGGGATCGTGTCAGCCGCTGCAGCAGCACTAGGTTCGATCGCTCAGCGCCGGATCGCCGAGGAAGAATTGCTGTTTGTGGGTGCACAATTCCGAGCAGCCCTCAAGAGCTACTATGAAGTGACGCCTCCCGGCGGTGATCCTTATCCCTCATCACTTCAGGTGCTGTTGCTGGACCCGCGCTTTCCAACTATCGTCCGCCATCTTCGGCAGATCTACGTGGATCCGCTTACCGGGCGAGACGATTGGTTGCTGGTGATGACGCCCGGTGGAAAAATCATGGGAGTCAGTAGTGCGTCCGATCGACACCCGATAAAGGTTGATCGATTTCCTCCGCCATTCGAGGCGTTTGCATGCAAGAGCAGATATTCGGAATGGCTCTTCTACTATCAAATATCCCCCATTGCCGTTGTGCGTCCCTCTGGTGCCTCGGTTCCGTAGTTGGCCCAGGATCGGAAGCCCCTACAAATTGTCTTCCTCGGATAAATAATTCCTTGGCGGTGATAGAAATGAAAATATCGAGTCTTGAGGGACTGCGCGGGGCCGCTGCATTGCTCGTCGTCATTTTCCACATGCAGTTCATGTGGCACGGCATGCGCTGGCTACAGGGCGGCTATCTCGCGGTCGATCTGTTCTTCGTCCTGTCCGGCTTCGTCATCTCGGCAACTTACAGCGAACGCATGACCGATGGCCTGGCGTGGCGCATCTTCATGATTCGTCGTTTCGGCCGCCTATATCCGGCGCAACTGGTAGCAAGCCTCGCGCTGTTCGCGCTGCTGAACGGCTCGGTGCTGCTATCCGGTGGCTGGCTCGCCGCGCAATCGAGCCTGCCGCCGCTCCCTGACGTGTTCGCGGTGTTCACGATGACGCAAGGACTACCGCTATATGGACGCCTTGTCGGGTTGCCTGTCACGTGGTCGACGAGTTGCGAGTTTTTCGTCTATATGTTATTCGGCGCGCTTTGCCTCGTGCTACGCGGCCATGCACGCGTCGCGGCGCTCATCGCACTCGCGGCCTTCGGCTATGGTGTCGCGGTCGCCGCCTCTGTCGTATCGTCCTCATGCATAAGCGCTGGCGGATGCTTCAATCTTCTGTTCGACTATGGGTGGGCTCGATGCCTCGCGGGATTTTTCCTCGGCGCACTGATTGCGCACTATCGGACGACGCGCGCCGTTCTCGAGCTAACGCGGCCCCTAACGCAATCGCTTGCTCTCGCCGTCGCCATAATGGTGATCGTGATCAGCGCGCGTGATTACAAAGGCGTGAGCCTTTCCGTTGTTTCGTTCGTCGCACCATTCGCATTCGCATTACTCGTTGCTACGCTGTCGTCCGACCATGGCCCGGTCGCACGCCTATTCTCGTTACGCATCTTTCAATGGCTCGGCGCAGTGTCGTACTCGGTCTATCTGGTGCACGACGTTTTTCGTCCGTTGCTCGACTATTTCGCGCTCCGCGCGACGTCTCCTGTGCTGGTCGGTGGTTCATACGTCCTGATCTCCTACGGAGCAGCGCAGATCCTGCATACGTACGTCGAGCAACCGTGGCGCGCACGTATTTATGGGTGGTCAGACAGTCTTCGGGAAAAGGGAAGGTGCGTCGCGATTGATTGACGACAATCCTCGATGCGGCACACTGTTGGATAGCCTGGTGCGAGGAATCACGGCCACGGAAAACGCTGCCGTGATGATGTCTATCGTTGGAATTCATTTCGAAGCTTGCTCAACACAGTCCCTTCCGATCCCTGAAGGACATCCGTCGAACGCATCAAATATTTCCCCGAGCTCGAATGTACAAGCTGTTGTTGTATAAATCTTCAAGCTGCCGTTCACGAACCCGTCCGCCGACGACTCGAGGAGCTTGCAGGTGCTCGTAATCTCGCCCGGTTTGCCTAAAGTCCGTTGCGTACATGCCTTCTGAAGGTCGCCAGTTCGGGCATCCGGAGCCCGACCGAAGGCCAAATTGGCTTTAAGCAACGGTCTGCGCCTCCGTCGAACTCTCCTCGTCGTTCTCCAACGCCGCCTCGTAAGCAATTTGCTGCCTGAACCACTTGTCGCGCAGTTCCGGATCGGACTCGATCTGACGCGCAATCGCAAGACTCTCGCGATACTGCGCCGCAGCAGCTGTCATCGTCCACGACACGTTCAGCCCCATGTCCTCGACGGTTGCCCGGAGATCCGCGAGGCCCACGCGGAAGAACTCCTTGCGCGGATTGACCTTGTTGACCTGCGCCTCGAAAAACTTGCGATGTAGCGTCCGCTCGAGATCTGGAGCATTCTCCGACCAAATCATCGCGTGGACATCGAATGAAAACGGCACGCTCGCATCACCAAGCTCCCGAACCCGGTCCAACGGCTCAAGACGGCGCGTCAGACCAACCTTGTAAACATGCTCGCCGAACGAGCCGATGTTGGAAATGATATAGACATGACCGGCTTTCGTTTGCTGCGCCATCGACAGCGCACGCTGGTTCTTCTCTTCCGCCTGTTGTAACTTTTCTTCGAGTTCGGCAAGCTGAGCCTCGAACTGCGCCTTCTGCTCTTCCGTGGCCCGAGCAATCTGACTTTGCGCCTTCTCCATCGCGCGGCGAATGAGGTCTTGCTCCTTCGCAGCGTCACGCATCGCACGCTCATACTCCCGACGAGCCTTCTCCTCCTCACGCATCTGCTCGCGGATCTGCCGCTGCTCCTCCTTCTCGCGCTCGCGAAGCTCGTACGTCCGCACCGCCCAGACCAGCTCCTCAACGCGCGCGTCAATGTACTCCTTCAAAATCCGTGCATTTCGGAATGCGGAGCCGTTGTGGTTCACCAGCGCTGCGGCGTCCTTGATTTCCTGTTGCAGCGTTCCGAAGTTGTCAACTTTAGCGCGCGAGAGAATGGAATCTACCTTCCCGTTAAAAGCATCAACCACAAACCTGATAGCAGTATCGCGGCGGATTTTCTCCACGTAATCGCACTCGGCAGCCCGTTTCTGTGTTGCCATCAACTTCGAGTAGTCGCGCGCAACTTTAAGTTGCTTTCCGGCCTCTGTATGCGAATAGGTCTCGGCAAGCTCGTCGAGCAAACTGTGGCTGGGAATCATGTACGAATCCCCGTAGCCGTCAATGACGTTCTTCATGGCGGCCATAGTCGCTGTAAGGCGGTCGGCATCTTCCAGCGCACGAAGAGCATCACCTCCAATTTCCTCCGCCCGCGTACGAGCGTCCTCGATAACCTTCGCTGCCTGCAAGCTCGCGCGCGAAATCATCTGCTCCGCCTCGCCGCGCTTCTGCTTGGCTTCAGAAGTCGCTTCTGCCACTAAGCGTGTCGCCTCTTCCACGGCAGCAGCAACCGACGCCGTGGACCGGCTCTCAGCGAAGCTCAGGATTTGAGCAGCTTCGGATCTGATGCGGTCAGCCTCGATCACCGTGTCACGTATATCGACAAACCTGGAGAGCGAGTCTCTGTCCGCCGTCGCTGCCGCCAGTTGCTCTCGCAAGTCGGCAATCGCGTGCGCGTTCGTGGCATCGTTTTCCTCCTTTGCTGTTCGCAACGCTTCGACGTGCACGCCGAGGTCGGCAAACTCCTTCTTGATTGCTGACAACGCCTGGGAGGCGGCGGAGTATCGCCACAGCAACACTGCAACGAGGATGACAAGGATTATTAGAGTTAAAGCCACGGTCTCTCTCAAGGTTCTGTGTGCGGTCGGCTCTGGCAGCATCCGCATGCACACCTAGTGTGTTTTTTTCAGCAGACGCTACTTTGCCACGTTCTCAGCGCAGAAACCTGCGAGGAAGCTCGAATGATCAAGCCGACTCTTCCACAAGCCCCTTCGATCTTTGGTGGGCCTCCCGCTTTTGGCCCCTTCGCGATGCACTTCTTTCGTTTGACGCAGTGGTAAATTGCTCTGCTGATAGAACTCTGGCGCCCTAATCTCGATCTCAACAAAAATTCGCAGAGCCGGCGCGATTTCTTCAGATGGGCGGCTTTTTATTCAAGGACAACACTTGGAAAGGCGGAGGGCTTTTCTGAGAACCAACAACGGAAGAACACCCGCCCCCAACAAGTCTCGCCCCGTACCGGCATCCGCCAAGCAAACTGTACCGGTACTGTACAGAAAACCGTCGCTAAACTGATCTCCATCCCAGCCTCGAACACAAATGGAGAATCCGCGATGGAATTCCTCACCCTCAGCGCGCTGCCGGCCGGCATGCTGTTCGCGCTCGTCACGTCGATCACGCCCGGCCCGAACAACACGATGCTGCTCGCGTCCGGCGTGAACTTCGGTTTCCGCCGCACGATGCCGCACCTGTTCGGCATCAGCATCGGCGTCGCGATCCTGATGCTCTGCGTCGGCTTCGGCCTCGGCGAAGCGTTCAAGCGCCTGCCGCTGCTGTATACGATTCTCGAAGCCGCGAGCGTTGCGTACCTGCTGTACCTCGCATGGCGCATCGGCACGTCGGGCGAAGTGAAGGCCCACGGCGCCAAGCCGCGGCCGATGACGTTCATCGAAGCCGCCGCGTTCCAGTGGGTCAATCCGAAAGCGTGGATGATGGTGCTGACCGCCGCAACGACGATCCGCCTGTCCGCCGACTACGGGTTGAACGCCGCGTGGATGTCCGTCGTGTTCATCCTGATCGGCTTCCCGTGCATCTGCCTGTGGGCCGCGTTCGGCCTCGGCCTGCGTCGCTTCCTGTCGAATCCCCGCGCGCTGCGCCTCTTCAACGTGACGATGGCCGTGCTGCTGATCCTGTCGCTGTATCCGCTCGTCGCCCATCTGCTGCCGCAGTGAGCGCTCACCCGCGCGCCCGTTGAGCTTCACGTGATGCAGGCGTACCCTTTCGGTACGGGCGCGTGCAACCGCTTCGGCGGTTGCACCGCTGCTCTGCATGGAGGTTGCTGATGAAGCCAATGCTGAGAGCGGGCGAGCACATCGAGGGCATGCACTGGATCGCCGAGTATCACCCGCTCACGCACGACATCCGCGTGCTGCGCGAGAACATCGAAGTCGGCACTTACTGCGCGCCGCCGACGCTGTTCGGTGACGAGGAGGAAATGGGCGCCGCGAACCACGACGATCATCGCCGCCGGGAAGCCGCGTTGCGCGCGTATCTGCGCAACTTCGTCAAGGAACACGACGCGGAGGAGTAGCGGTGCGGCCGCCCGAATGTCGACGGGCCGCAAAGGCGGCCCGGTCTGCTGTCCTGCGTCGGTCGATCTGCTTGCAATCGACCTGAATCCGTCATGCACTGGGCCGGCGCAACGCACCGGCCCGCCTGCCGTTCAATGCCCGAGCGACTCGATCTTGCCTGCCGGCTGGGCGACGCCATGCGGCCGCGCCATCTGCTTGATCAGCAGCGCGACACACGCGAGCACGCCGGCGACGGCGATCGTCGCGAACACACCCGCGAACGAGAAATGCCGGCGCGTCAGTTCGGCGACGAGGAACGACCCCGCGATCCCGCCGAAACGGCCGACGCCGAGCATCCACGCGACGCCCGTGCCGCGCCCTTCGGTCGGATAGAACGCGGCGGCCAGCGCCGGCATCGACGATTGCGCGGTGTTCATCAGCACGCCGGCCACGAACACGACCAGCACCAGCAGCCCGACGTTGCCGGCCGCCTGCCCGATCGCATACACGCTCACCGCCGTCAGCGCATAGCACACGGCGATCACGCGGTTCGCGTTGAAGCGGTCCATCAGCACGCCGCACAGCACGGCGCCCACGCCGCCGAGCGGGAACAGCGCGGAGATCAGCGTCGCGCTCTTCGGCGTCAGGCCCGCATCCTTCAGCAGGATCGGCATCCAGTTGATCGACGCGTAGAAGATCACGAGGCCCATGAAGTACGCGAGCCACAGCATCACCGAGCCGACGATGTACGAGCGCGACAGCACGACGCCGAGGCCCTTGCCGCCGGTCTGCGGCGCGGCTTCGGTCAACGCGAACGAGCCGGCGTTCAGCGCGTCGCGCGAGATCCGTGCGAGCGTGGCGCGGATCTTGTCGATGGACTGGCCGCTCGCGACCATGAAGCGCACCGATTCCGGCATCTTCAGCAGCAACAGCACGCCGAGCAGCAACGGCGTCACGCCGCCGAGCATCAGCACGCTGCGCCAGCCGAAATGCGGAATCATCCACGCGGCCAGGAAACCGCCGAACGCGGCGCCGAGCGGAAAGCCGCAGAACATCAGGTTGATCACGGTCGCGCGGCGCTTGTCCGGGCAGAATTCGCCCATCATCGTGACCGCGTTCGGCATCGCGGCGCCGAGCCCGACGCCGGTGACGAAGCGCAGGATCGTCAGGTGTCCGATCGTGTTCGAGAACGCGGACATCAGGCACGCCACGCCGAACAGGAATACCGAGCCGAGCAGCAGCGAGCGGCGGCCGAGCCGGTCGGACAGCGGGCCCGACACGAGCGCGCCGCATGCGAGGCCGAACAGCGCGGCGCTCAACACGGGCGCGAGATCGGGCTTGGTGAGGTTCCATTCGCCGAGCAGCGACGGCGCGATGAAGCCGATCGCGGCCGTATCGAAGCCGTCGAGCAGCACGATCACGAAACACATGAGGAACACGAGCCATTGAAAGCCGCCGAACGGCTGCTCGTTGATGAAGGTCTGGACATCGACCACGGGTGTGCGATTCATCGCCTGTCTCCTTGTCGGCCGGAGTGGGCGCTTCAGCGCTTACTCCGGTCCCATGCAACGCCTATATATGTATGAGCAATACGGCATGGCAGCCGCGCCCTTCCTTTGTTCGCGCACCAGCCATCCGGTGCGCCCCGCGCCGATGCTCTGCCGGCGCGTTCATCGATCCCGTCGTCGACGGCCCGCTTGCGAAAGCAGGCCGCGCGATCGGTTGCGGCCGCCCTCAGCCGGCTTCGTCCTGTTCCTTGAAGATCTTGTCCGCGAGATGGAACGCGGAATTCGCGGCCGGCACGCCGCAATAGATCGCGGTCTGCAGCAGCACTTCCTTGATCTCGTCGCGCGTCACGCCGTTGTTGCGCGCGGCGCGCAGGTGCAGCGCCAGTTCTTCTCCGCGGTTCAGCGCCACCATCATCGCGATGGTCAGCAGGCTGCGCGTATGGCGCGGCAGCCCGTCGCGGGTCCAGATCTCGCCCCATGCGTAGCGCGTGATCAGGTTCTGGAATTCCTCCGTCACCTCGGTGCGGTTCTCGAGCGAGCGATCGACGTGCGCGTCGCCAAGCACCGCGCGACGCACCTTCATCCCTGCTTCATAACGTTCCTGGTCGTCCATCGCGGTGCCTCATGCAGTCAGGAAATCGAGCAGCGCGCGGTTGAAACCGTCGGTGCACTCGATGTTCGAAATGTGCGCGGCGTCGAATTCGACGTGCAGCGCACCGGGAATCGCGGCGGCGAGCGCGCGGCCCTGGTCGGGCGGCGTCGACATGTCCTTCGCACCGGTCACGACGAGCACCGGCAACGCGATGCCCTTTACTTCCTCGCGCAGGTCGGCGGCGTTCAGCGCGTCGCAGTTCGCCGCATAGCCGTCCTTGTCGGTATGCACGAAGGTGTCGCGGATCGCATCGAACAGGCGCGGCTCGCGGTCGACGAATGCGTCGGTGAACCAGCGCGGCAGCACGGCGTCGGCAAGCGCGGCCATCCCTTCGGCGCGCGCCTTCTGCGCACGCGGCGCCCACACTTCCGGCGAGCCGATCTTGGCCGAGGTATTCGACAGCACCGCGCGCACGATGCGCGACGGGTAGCGCGCGGCGAGCGCGGCGCCGGTCAGCCCGCCCATCGAGATGCCGCAGAAATGCGCGCAGTCGATGCCGACGTGGTCGAGCAGGCCGATCACGTCGCCCGCCAGTTGCTCGATCGTGTACGAACCGGCCGGTGCATCGGAATGGCCGTGGCCGCGCGTGTCGTAGCGCAGGATGTTGAAGTGCTGCGTGAGCGGGCGGATCTGCGGCGCCCACATCTGCAGGTCGGCGCCGAGCGAATTCGAGAACACGAGCCACGGCGCGTCGTCGCGTGCGGCACGGTCGATCCGGTAATGCAGTTTCACGCCGTTGACAGTGGCGAAAGGCATCTCAAGGTTCTCCTGGTTATTTCGCGCCCGCGTGCAGCGCGAGCACGGCGTCGACATAGGCCTGCGCCTCGCCGACGTAATGTGCGGGATCGAGCAGCCGCGCGAGCGCATCGCGCGACAGGTGGGCCGACACGGTCGCATCGGCGGCGAGCACGTCGAACAGCGTCGCGCCGGTACGCACGGCCTCCTTCGACGCGTGCTCGACCACGTGATGCGCATCGAGCCGGCCGATGCGGTCGCCGAGCGCGAGCATCACCGCCTCGCCGAGGATCAGCCCGTGCGTCAGGTCGAGGTTCGCGGCGAGGCGCTCGGTGTTCACGTCGAGGCCCGCGACGATCTGCGCGATCTGCGCGAGCGCGCCGCCCGTCAGGCGCGCGAGATCGGGCAACGCATCCCATTCGGCCTGCCAGCCGCCGAGTGCGCGCTCGTGTTCCTGCACCATCCCCGCGAACACGGTCGCGACGAGGTTCGGCGCGCGCACGGCGGCCGTCAGCACGGCCGCGCAGCCGACCGGGTTGCGCTTGTGCGGCATCGTCGACGAGCCGCCCTTGCCGGCGGCGGCCGGTTCGCCGAGCTCGCCGACTTCGGTCTGCATCTGCAGCGACACGTCGCGCGCGATCTTGCCGAGCGTACCGGTCAGCATCCCGAAGCACGACGCGGCTTCCGCGATGCGGTCGCGCTGCGTATGCCAAGGCACGGCCGGCAATGCGAGCTTCAGGTCGGCCGCGAGCGCGGCGCTCACGCCGGCCGCCTGCTCGCGCAGGCTCGCAAGCGTGCCGGCCGCGCCGCCGAACTGCAGCACGAGCGCACGTTCGCGCAACTCGGCGAAACGCGCGCGATGGCGCAGCAGCGCATCGAGCCATTGGGCGAATTTGAGGCCGAGCGTGATCGGCAGCGCCTGCTGCAGCCACGTACGGCCGATCATCGGCGTCGCGCGATGCGTGCGCGCGAGCGTCGCAAGCGACGCGCAGGCTTCGTCGAGCAGCGGTTCGAGCACGTCGAGCGTGTCGCGCAACTGCAGCACGGTCGCAGTGTCGATGATGTCCTGGCTCGTCGCGCCCCAGTGCACGAACTTCGCGGCCTCGGGGTCGTCGGCCTTCACTTGCGCGGTAAGTTGCTTGACGAGCGGAATCGCGAGATTGCCGCCGAGCGCCGCACCGTGCGCGAGCGCATCGGCGTCGAGCCGGCCGGCATCGCATGCGCGTTCGATCGGTGCGACCGCGGCGGCGGGAATCACTTGCTGCACGGCGAGCGCGCGCGCGAGCGCGGCTTCGACGTCGAGCATCCGCTGGATCGTCGCGCGGGGCGACCAGATCCGGTTGAGCGGCTCGGTGCCGCAGATCAGGGAGGTCAGGCGGGCGCTGTCTTCGAGCATGGCATCGGAATGGGGAAACGGCGTGCGCCTATTGTCTACCCAAGCGTGCCGGCGTGCGCTCGAATGCGCGCACCGGCACGCTTGCCGTTCAGGCGGCGGCCTTCTGCGTCGCGTCGATCAGCGGCACGCCGGTCAGCTTCTGCAGCTCGTCGAACGACAGGTCGGTGAAGATCTCGCTCACCGCGAGGCCGTCGGCCGTCACGTCGAGCACGGCAAGATCCGTATAGATACGGCTCACGCATTGCACGCCGGTGACCGGATACGAGCACTGCGCGACGATCTTGCTCTCGCCCTGCTTCGTCAGGTGCTCCATCATCACGAACACCTGCTTCGCGCCGATCGCGAGGTCCATCGCGCCGCCGACGGCCGGAATCGCATCGGGCGCGCCCGTATGCCAGTTCGCGAGGTCGCCGTTGGCCGACACCTGGAACGCGCCGAGCACGCAGTAGTCGAGGTGGCCGCCGCGCATCATCGCGAACGAATCCGAGTGGTGGAAATACGCGCCGCCGGTGAGCAGCGTCACGTGCTGCTTGCCGGCGTTGATCAGTTCGTCGTCTTCCTCGCCGGGTGCGGGCGCCGGGCCCATGCCGAGCAGGCCGTTCTCGCTGTGCAGGAAGATTTCCTTGCTCGGGTCGAGGTGGTTCGCCACCAGCGTCGGCACGCCGATGCCGAGGTTCACGTACGCGCCTTCGGGGATGTCCTGGGCGACGCGCTTGGCCATTTCATCGCGGGTCAGTCGTTTCATGTCGGTTTCTCCAGGCGGGTCAGGCGGCTTGCGATGCAGCGTGTTCGGCGGCCAGCTCGGCCGCGTGCGCGGCCTGCGGCACCTCGACGATGCGCTGCACGAAAATGCCCGGCGTCACGATGTGTTCCGGGTTCAGCCCGCCGAGCGGCACGACTTCCGACACCTGGACGATCGCGACCTTCGCGGCGCTGGCCATGATCGGCCCGAAATTGCGCGCGGTCTTGCGATACACGAGGTTGCCCCAGCGATCGCCCTTGTACGCCTTCACCAGCGCGAAATCGGCGTGGATCGGCGTCTCGAACACGTACGGCTTGCCGTCGATCACGCGCGTTTCCTTGCCTTCCGCGAGCTTGGTGCCGTAACCCGTCGGCGTGAAGAAGCCGCCGATACCGGCGCCCGCCGCGCGGATGCGCTCGGCGAGGTTGCCCTGCGGCACGAGCTCCAGCTCGATTTCGCCCGCGCGGTACAGCGCGTCGAACACCTGTGAGTCGCTCTGGCGCGGGAACGAGCAGATGATCTTGCGCACCTGCTTCGCCTTCAGCAGCGCCGCGAGACCCGTCTCGCCGTTGCCCGCGTTGTTGTTGACGATCGTCAGGTCGCGCGCGCCCTGTTCGATCAGCGCGTCGATCAGCTCGGACGGCATGCCGGCCGTGCCGAAGCCGCCGATCATGATTGTCGCGCCATCGTGGACGTCGGCAACCGCCGACTGAAGCGATTCGAAAATCTTGTTGACCATGTCTCTTCCTGATGCGAACCCGCGGCTCGTGCGCGGCCTGTCGAGGGGACACGCGCGTGCCGCGTGCCGCGCCGGAGGCCTTCGTCGACCCTCGGCTTTTGTTCGCTATTCGAACCCAGATTCGATTAGCGAACGATGGGCCGATCATAGAGTCGCGCACAGCGCGTTGTCAAGGCGGGTTCCCTCGGGGGCCGTCGCGTCGTCGAACGGCAAACCGACGTAGTTTTCGGCGAGCGATTGCGCGGCCGCCCGCGAACGCGTCACGTATTTCAGCTCGGCAAACTTCAGGCGATTGACGAACGGCGAGTCGTCCGGCGACGCATGCAGCATGTTCGTCATGAAGTACGAGAAGTGCTCGGCGCGCCACACGCGTTCGAGGCAGGTCGCCGAATAGCGCTCGAGCGGCGTCGCGGCGCCCGTCCGGTAGCGCGCGCCGAGCGCGCGGGACAGCGCGCGAACGTCGGCCACCGCAAGGTTCATCCCCTTCGCGCCGGTCGGCGGCACGATGTGCGCGGCGTCGCCGGCAAGGAACAGGCGCCCGTGCTGCATCGTCTCCGACACGAAGCTGCGCATCGGCGTCACGCTCTTCTGCGTGATCCGGCCCTCGGTCGGTGTCCAGCCGGTGTCGTTCGAGAAGCGCGTGTGCAGTTCGTCCCAGATCCGCGCGTCGGACCATTCGGCGAGGTCTTCATCCGGCTTGCATTGCAGGTACAGCCGCGTGACCGTCGGCGAGCGCATCGAGAACAGCGCGAAACCGTTGTCATGATGCGCGTACACGAGTTCGTCGAGCGATGGCGCCGCGTCAGCGAGGATGCCGAGCCACGCGAACGGGTAGACGCGCTCGAACGTGTTCAGCCGCTCGGCCGGAATCGTCTGCCGCGCGATGCCGTGGAAGCCGTCGCAGCCGGCGATGTAATCGCAGTCGATGCGGTCCGCGCGGCCGTCCGCGTGCTTGAACGTGACGAACGGGTGCTCGCTTTCGACGTCGTGCAGCGCGACGTCGCTCACTTCGAAGTGCATCTGATGGCCGTGCTCGATGCCGGCCGCGATCAGGTCGCGCACGACTTCGTGCTGGCTATAGACGGTGATCGCGCGCCCGCCGGTCAGTTCGGACAGGTCGATGCGGTGACGCTGGCCGTCGAACAGCAGTTCGATGCCGTGATGCTCGAGCCCTTCGCGGCGCATCCGGTCGCCGAGCCCGGCTTCGTTCAGCGTGTCGACCGTGCCCTGCTCCAGCACGCCGGCGCGGATACGGTTCTCGCAGTATTCGCGCGAACGCGCTTCGACGAGGATGGAATCGACGCCTTGCAAGCGCAGCAGGTGGGAAAGCAGAAGGCCGGACGGACCGGCGCCGATGATCGCGACTTGGGTGCGCATTGTTCGTCTCCAGAACTTTGGTTCGAGTAATGGAACACATTTGAGCGCTTTCCCGACTATGCGGCAACGCGATTCAGGAGATATGTTGTATACGTTTTGGAGATAACGGCCCCGGCGATGGAAACGCTCGATCTGAACCTGATTCCCTACCTCGTCGCCCTCGACGACACGCGCAACGTGAGCCGCGCAGGCGACCTGCTCGGCGTGAGCCAGCCGCGCGTGAGCACGGCGCTCGGCCGGCTGCGCGACTACTTCGGCGATCCGCTGTTCGTGCGCACGTCGCGCGGGATGGAGCCGACGCCACGCGCGCTCGCGCTGCTGCCGGCCGCCCGCGACGCGCTCGCGCAGATCGAGCGCGGCCTCGTCGCGCCGCACGACTTCGACCCGGCCGCGAGCACGCATACGTTCTCGATCGCGCTGTCGGACGTCGGCGAGATCGTGTTCCTGCCGAAGCTGCTGCAGGCGTTCGCGACGCTTGCGCCGCACGCGAACCTGCGGTCGGTCTCGCTCGCGCACGATGAAGTCGGACGCGGCCTCGAAGCCGGGTCGATCGATCTCGCGGTCGGCTACTTCCCCGATCTCGACGGCAACAACTTCTTCCAGCAGCGGCTGTTCACGCACCGGTTCGTCTGCCTGATGCGGCGCGGCCATCCGTTCGAGCAGACGCCGCCGTTCACGGTCGAGCAGTTCCTCGCGTGCGGGCACGCGGTGGTGCGCGCCGAAGGTCGCAGCCAGGAAGTGCTCGAGAAATACCTCGCGAAGCAGCGCATGCAGCGCCGCGCGGTGCTCGAGACGCCGCACTTCATGAGCCTGCCGTTCATCCTGAGCCGCACCGACCTGATCGCGACGGTGCCGCACGCGATCGGCTATGCGTATGCGGCCGAGCACGCGTTCATCGTGCCGGTCGAGCCGCCGCTCGCGCTGCCGCGCTTCGACCTGAAGCAGCACTGGCATCGCAAGTACCACAACGACCCGCGCACCGCGTGGCTGCGCGGCGTCGTCGCGTCGCTGTTCAACGACGAGCAGGACGAATGGCCGAAGTGAAGAAGCGAGCGCGGCGGCCCGCACACACGACCGGCGAAAGCATGAAACAATGGCCGGATATCGGCTGCCACAGGCGGCCTTCGATGGAGCCACTAGATGGGTAAGGGAAAGAAATCCGCACCGCCCGAGCCGGCCGTTACCCGGCCGAGCCGCGAAGAAGCAGAAGACGCCGTCCGCGTGCTGTTGCGCTGGGCCGGCGACGATCCCGCGCGCGAAGGCTTGCTCGACACGCCCGCACGCGTCGTGCGCGCATACGAGCAGTTCTTCGCCGGCTATGCGCTGGAGCCGCGCGACATCCTCGCGCGCACGTTCAGCGAAGTCGACGGCTACGACGAAATGATCGTGCTGAAGGACATCCGCTTCGAGAGCTATTGCGAGCACCACATGGTGCCGATCATCGGCCGCGCGCACGTCGCGTATCTGCCGAACCATCGCGTCGTCGGCATCTCGAAGCTCGCGCGCCTCGTCGACGCGTTCGCGAAGCGCCTGCAGATCCAGGAAAAGATGACCGTGCAGATCGCCGACACGCTGTTCGACGTGCTGCAGCCGAAGGGCGTCGGCGTGATCCTCGAAGCCGCGCACCAGTGCATCTCGACGCGCGGCGTGCACAAGCCGGGCGTCGAAATGGTCACGTCGCGCATGCTCGGCACGTTCCGCACCGATCCGTCGACGCGTCGCGAATTCCTGTCGATCGTCGCGAATCCTTCCTCGGTCAACCTGACGAATACCTGATGGAGCAGACGAAGCAAACGGCGCACGCGCCCGTCGTGCTCGTGACCGGCGCCGCGCGCCGGGCCGGGCGCGCGTTCGCCGAGTATTTCGCCGCGCACGGCTATCGCACCGCGGTGCACTACGACCGGTCGGCCGATGCCGCGCACGCCGCCGCCCGCGCGATGGCCGAGCGCGGGCACGATTCGGTGGCGCTGCAGGCCGACCTGTCCGATGCCGCGCAGATCACCGCGCTGATCGACCAGGTCTATGCGCGCTTCGGGCGTCTCGACGTGCTGGTCAACAACGCGTCGGTGTTCTGGCAGGACCATTTCCCGAGCTTCGATCTCGCGGCGTTCGACCAGGCGTGGGCCGTCAACTGCCGCGCGCCGATCCTGCTCACACGCGCGTTCTACGAACGGGCCCGCGCGGCCGGCACGCAGGGCGTCGTCGTGAATGTGGTCGATCAGAAGATCAAGGAAAACTTCCACCGCGACCACTTCAGCTATACGGTCGCGAAGGCCGCGCTCGGCAACCTCACGCAGATGCTCGCGCTGTCGTCCGCGCCGGTGCTGCGCGTGAACGCGGTGTTCCCGGGGTTGATGCTGCCGAGCGACGACCAGACGCCCGCCGACTTCGAACACGCGAGCCGGGCATCGACGCCGCTTGCACGCATCGCGGGCCCCGACGACGTCGCGAGCGCGATCCTGCTGCTGACGGGCAATGCGTACAACGGCGTGGATTTCGTCGTCGATGCGGGCCAGAACCTGATCCGCGTCGATCAGGACGTGCTGTACAAGCACCGCTCGCCGGACGGCAAGCACTGAGTGAGGCTTCGATGAACGACGGCGGCTGCGCGCTGCCTTCGTGCGCCGGATCGAGCGCGTTTCGCGCCGCTCACGTCCGGTAGCGCCCGACGGCGGGCCGGCCGCCGAACCATTGCGCGTCATCCGCCGCGTTGCGCGGAACGGCGCCCGCGCATTCGCCCACCGCGTTACGGCTTCTCGGCGCTGCCGCCCTCGCGGACCTTGCCCTGCGCGACGCTCGTGCCGGGCGGCACACTGTGCGTGAGCCACACGTTGCCGCCGATCACCGAGCCGCGCCCGATCGTCACGCGGCCGAGAATCGTCGCGCCCGCATAGATCACCACGTCGTCCTCGACGATCGGGTGCCGTGCATTGCCCTTCACCAGCGCGCCTTCGCCATCGGCCGGGAAACTCTTCGCGCCGAGCGTGACGGCCTGGTACACGCGCACGCGCTCGCCGATGATCGCGGTTTCGCCGATCACGACACCGGTGCCGTGGTCGATGAAGAAGCTCGGGCCGATCTGCGCGCCGGGGTGGATGTCGATGCCGGTGGCCGAGTGCGCGATTTCATTGATGAACCGCGCGAGCAGCGGCACACCGAGTTGGTGCAGCGCGTGCGCGAGCCGATGGTGCATCATCGCGAACACGCCGGGATAGCACAGCAGGATCTCGGTGATGTGCTGCGCGGCCGGATCGCCCGCGTACGCGGCCTGGATGTCGCTGACGAGCAGCGCACGAATGGCCGGCAACTGTCGGCCGAATTCGCGCGCGATCTCGAACGCGCGTTCGTCGAGCTCGGCGAACGGCGTATCGACATGCTCGGGCAGGAACGGCAGCGCGCGGCGAATCTGCTCGGACAGCACGCGCAGCGTGCTTTCGAGCGTGTGGCCGACGTAGAAGTCGACGCTTTCGTCGGTGAGGTCGGGCGCGCCGTAGTGCGTCGGAAACATCGACGCGCGCAGGCCGGTCACAATCTTGCAGATCGCATCGCGCGACGGCAGTTCGCGGATGCCGCGCGGATGGCGCGTGCGATGGAGTTCCTCGCGCGACTCGCGCAAGCCGGCGACGATTTCTTCGAGGCCCCACTGACGGGCGGGTGATGTCGACATATGCCAATGCGGGCAGCCGCGCGCGGTTGCGCGGCCGCTAATAAAGTGACGGGTTCCGCAAGATTACCGCGTTTTTTGTCCGGGAGCGGCACCCCGGGGATCGGCCGGACGGCCGACGCCGCTCGCGCGCGGCGGCGTCACATCGAGATGCTGCTCGCGTCGATCCAGCGCACGGCCCAGTCGCGCGCGTGCGCGATCGCGTCGCCTTCGTCGTTGAACTGGAGCTCGATCGGGAAAAACCGGTTCGCCACGAGCTCCCCGTCGCTCGATCGGGAGATCACGACGTAGGGCTTGAACGAACCGTCACTGGCGCGTGCGGGCGCGCAATTCAACAGATAACCGCGGTGCGTGAAGGCAGTAGTCGCTTGCATGAATCCGCCACCTCTAGTCCCTTGCTTTGTTGTTCGCTACCCGTCTTTAAGGGTGCTGCGGCGCCCCGGCGCGGGCAGAGGCGGCGAGACTTCATCCCCTGTCGCCGCTTCGCAGGAAAAGAATCATACTCTGTAGAAAACGCGTCTTCTAGCTGAAATAAATCATGACAAATCAGTGCGCGTCGCGCGACCGCGGCGATCGCCCGCGCGCCTTTTCCCGTCGTGCCCGGAACGGGATTTGCTTCGATCCGGAGCGTGTCGCCGCCAGGAGAGCCGCGATGGAATCCTCCGCTCAAACAGGTCGTGCGCGTCCGCGCAGCATCGAACTCGACAACGACGACACGCACGACAGCACGGTCGACACCGACGGCAAGAATCGCGAAGCGTCGCGCCTCGCCGGCGTCGGGCTCATCTCGCCCGACCAGGTCACGCGCAGCAACGCGTCGCTCGTCAATGCGATGCCGGAAGCCGGCGACGGCTTCGCCGGATTCGACAGCCGCCCCGACGGCAACCATCCGGCGTTCGCGTTGCGCGCCGGCTACATGGTGATCGAAAAAGGCTTCGACACGCCGACTGCGGGTGATGCGCCGTTCGGTCCCGTTCATCGGATGTACGGCAGCGCGTACTGGCCCGGGCACGGCCGCCGGCCGGAGCGCGTCATCGAGTTGACGGCCGTACCGAGATAGCCCGCGCGGCGTTTGAATCGGTCGTTCGTTTGGGAATCGCCATCGGTCGATGGTGGTGAATCGGCGCGGGCGATTGCGCTGCACGCCGATACTCGCTCGCGCGGTGCCGAAGCGAACGATTCGGCGCGTCCGCATCTTCGGCCATGCATGCCGTGCATCGCGTCGACGCACATGCGTTGACCGAAGTCATGGCGCCACGGCGCGATTGCGATTGAATGGCGATGGGTGCGGCGCGTCGACCTGGTCGCCGTGCCGGGTCGCGTCGATGCGCACGCATGCGCTTTCGTCGACGATGCGGCCGATCCATACGACACGCATCGCGCGGTGCGGCATGCGTCGCGTGCATGGCCATGCACGACAGCGACAGGAGCCGCGCGGTCGTGCGACATGACGGGCACCTCGCTGCACGATCGTGCCCGTTGGTTTACTCTGCCTCGCAGCATTGCGCATTGCCCGGCCCCATCGGCCATTCGACCGACTTCGTTTCAACCCGCCACTCGGAGACACTATGTACAAGCGTATTCTGGTTGCCGTCGACGGCAGCGACACGTCCCGCCATGCGTTCGATGCCGCGCTGGCGCTCGCGAAAGCGCACGGCGCGGAGCTGCAGCCGTTCTACGTCGTCGAGAACGCCGCGATCTACTACAACGTGCCCGGCTACGATCCGTCCGTGCTGCGCGATCAGCTCGTCGCACAGGGCAACACGCTCGCGCAGGATTTCGCGAGCCGGATGCAGGCCGCCGGCGTGAAAGGCGAAACGCGGCTGAACGAAGCGACGTCGCTCAACGACGTATCGTCGCTGATCCTCGACGGTGCGAAAGCGTTCGGCGCCGATCTGCTGGTGCTCGGCACGCACGGCCGCCGCGGCTTCCGCCGCCTCGTGCTCGGCAGCATCGCCGAACAATGCGTGCGCCACGCGACGCTGCCGGTGCTGCTGATCCCGGCGGCCGCCAGCGCCGACGAGCCGGCTGCCTGAGCGGCGTTCGGCACGCGCGGCCGGTCGCGACGTTTTGTCACCCGACGGCGGCAACTTGCGGTGGGACAATGATTTCGTCGATTCAACGCCGGAGTAAACGATCATGCTGACGCCCGTCGCCACCCGCCCCGCCGCCACGCCCCATGCCGGTAGCTGGGCTCCCCGCCAGGCCGCACACTGCTCGTCGTGCGCGATGCGGCACCTGTGCATGCCGCAAGGCCTGGCGCCCGAAGCGCTCAGCCGCCTCGAATCGGTCATCTGCGCGGCCCGCCCGGTCAAGCGCGGCGAAGCGCTGTTCCGCGAAGGCGACGCATTCGACAACCTGTACGCGGTGCGCTCGGGTTCGCTGAAAACCGTCGCGACGCGCCATGACGGCCGCGAACAGGTCACGGGCCTGCACCTCGCCGGCGAAGCGCTCGGCCTCGACGGCATCTGCGACGACACGCACCCGCGCACCGCGGTCGCGCTGGAAGACAGTTCGGTCTGCGTGATTCCGTACAGCGCGCTCAAGACGCTGTGCTCGGAAGCCGGCTCGATGCAGTTGCGCATGCACAAGCTGATGAGCGAACAGATCGTGCGCGAAACGTCGCAAACGATGCTGCTCGGTTCGCTGAATGCCGAGGAGCGCGTCGCCGCTTTCCTGCTCGACGTCTCGTCGCGCTACCTGAAGCGCGGCTACTCGCCGTCGGAATTCAACCTGCGGATGACGCGCGAGGATATCGGCAGCTATCTCGGCATGACGCTCGAAACGGTCAGCCGCACGCTGTCGAAATTCCAGAAGCGCGGCCTGATCGAAATGCAGGGCCGCCACGTGCAGATCGTCGACTTCGACGGCCTGCAGCACGTCTGACATCGCACGGCGCGCACCTCGCGCGCGCCGCCTGCATCACCTCGCCGGTCAATCGAGAAACAGCGCGGCACGCGTCTTCAGCGCCGCGCTGAAATCGTCGAGCCAGCCGATCGACAGACGCCAGCTCTGCCAGTACAGATCGATGTCGATGGTGCGCCCGCGCGACATGTCGATCAACTCACCCGCCGCCAGTTGGCGGTCGACCATCCGGTCCGGGCACATCCCCCATCCCAATCCCGTTTCGCATGCGCGCAGATAGCCCGCGACGTGCGGTATCCAGTGCTGCGGCGGATCGAGATCCGCGCGCGTCACGCGCCGGATGAAACGCGCCTGCAACCCATCCTTCGGATTGAACATCACGCACGGCGCGCGGCGCAGCGCATCGCGCGTGATCCCCGCATCGAAATAGCGGGCGTAGAACGCCGGCGAGCACACCGCGCGATAACGGATTCGCCCGAGCCGCTCCGACCGGCATCCCTGGATCGGCTCGGCCTGCGCGGTCACCGCGCCCTGCACGCTGCCGTCGCGGATGCGCGACGCGGTGTAATCCTGATCGTCGATCACGAGATCGAGCAGCGTCTCGCGCGCCGTGCAGAACGGCCCGACTGCGTCGATGAACCACGTCGCGACGCTGTCGTCGTTGACGGCCACGCGCAACGTCGGCCACGCGCTCGCGATCTGGCCCGGCAAGGCGGGCATCCGGCCGCCCAGTTCGGCTTCCAGCAACTGCACGCGCTCGGTATGCCGGCACAGCAGCGCGCCCGACGTGGTCGCGACACACGGCTGCCCGCGCTTGACGAGCACGCTGCCGACCCGCTCCTCCAGCAGCTTCACGCGCTGCGACACGGCCGACGGCGTGACGTTCAGCTCCTTGGCCGCCCGCTCGAACGAGCCGTGCCGGATCACGGCCGCGAGGGCATCGAGCAACGCGTAGTCGAGCATTAGATTTCCTTAATCCGCATTAGGTGATTTAGCTTCTCTTATTTCCGTGCCGACCGCAGACTAGCGCTACCCGATTGATTCGTCTACTGCTTCCACGGCTGTCCCCATCATGAACTGGCTTGCTTTTTCCCACGGCGCCGCACTGTGCGCGTCGCTCATCGTCACCATCGGCGCGCAGAACGCGTTCGTGCTGCGCCAGGGCATCATGCGCTCGCACGTCGGCAAGATCGTGCTGCTGTGCGCGGTGTCCGACATGATCCTGATCGGCGCGGGCGTCGGCGGCGCATCGGTGCTCGTCGAGCGCTATCCGACCTTCGTCCACGCGGTGCTGTACGTCGGCCTCGCGTATCTCGCATGGTTCGGCATCAACGCGCTGCGCCGCGCGTTCAAGCCGGGCCACGACACGCTCGACGTGCGCGGCGACGCGGTCGCGCCGCCGCCGCAGGGCACGCTCGCGATCGTGCTGATGACGCTCGCGTTCACGTGGCTCAACCCGCACGTGTATCTCGACACGTTCCTGCTGATCGGCACGGCCGGCGCGCGCGAGCCGGAAGGCGCGCGGCTCGCGTTCGCGATCGGCGCGATGACGGTCAGCGTCGTGTGGTTCCTCGGGCTCGGCTACGGCGCGCGATTGCTGGCGCCGTGGTTCCGCAAGGCGGTCGCGTGGCGCGTGCTGGATGGCGCGATCGGCAGCATGGTGCTGTTTCTCGCGGCGGTGCAGTTGCGCTGACCGAACCGTCTGCACACGGGCGGCGGCCTGCCGCCCGGCTTTCCCTCCGCGTCGGCGCCCCGCCAGCGCAACCTGCCTGAATCCCGTCGTACACTCCGCCACAAAAAATTCGCTCCCGATCGAACGCAGCCGCACGGAGCACTCACGCAGCGGACACGGTATCCGCCATCTGCCGCAAGCCGTCCATCATCGCGGCGGCACGCCGCCTGCACGAATCGAAACGATCGGCGAGAATGTCCGGTGTCCCGCGACCACGGCGGAACCGCACCGCGCACCCGGCCGTCCCGCCGCGATCGCCTCGACCCATCCCGCAGTTCAATCCCGTTACCTGCAGTTATCGGAGAGGAACATGGCACATCGCACCCTCGGTACATCGAACATCCAGGTTTCGCCGCTCGCGTTCGGCGGCAACGTCTTCGGCTGGACCGTCGACGAAAACGCATCGTTCGCGTTGCTCGACGCGCTCGCCGACACCGGCATCAACTTCATCGACACGGCCGACGTCTATTCGGCCTGGGTTCCCGGCAATCACGGCGGCGAATCGGAAACGATCATCGGCAAGTGGCTGAAGCGCTCCGGCAAGCGCGAGCAGGTCGTGATCGCGACCAAGGTCGGCCTGCTCGGCACGCGCGCGGGGCTGTCGAAAGACAACATCCTGAAGGCCGTCGACGATTCGCTGCGCCGCCTGCAGACCGACTACATCGACCTGTATTTCTCGCACCGCGACCTCGCCGACACGGCCCCGCTCGAAGAAACGCTCGCCGCCTATCAAACGCTGATCGATGCGGGCAAGGTACGCATCATCGGCGCATCGAACTACAGCGGCGCACGCCTGCGCGAAGCCGCCGCCATCAGCGCGCGCGACGGGCTGCCGGCCTACCAGGTCATCCAGCCCGAATACAACCTGCTCAACCGCGCCGACTACGAACGCGATCTCGAGCCGGTCGTGCGCGACCTGAAGCTCGGCGTCGTCAACTACTACGCGCTCGCGAGCGGGTTCCTGTCGGGCAAGTACCGCAGCGAGGCCGACCTGAAGAAGAGCGTGCGCGGCGATCGCGTCGCCGGCTATCTGAACGAACGCGGGCTGCGCATCCTCGCGGCGCTCGACGCCGTGTCGGCGAAGCACGGCACGCAGCCGGCCGCGATCGCGCTCGCCTGGCAGATCGCGCGGCCGACGATCACCGCGCCGATCGCGAGCGCGACGTCGCTTGCGCAACTCGCGCTGCTCGGCGAAGCGATCCGCGTCACGCTCGATCAGGACGACATCCGCCAGATCGACGAAGCCAGCGCGCCCTGACGCCGCCGGCGGCGGGCCGATGGAATCGCACGGGCAGGCGGTTCCGCGGCCTGCCTGCGATTCGCGCAGGGCGGATGGATACAATGGCGAGCATCCGATGGCCGCGGGGCTCGACCGGGCTTCTTCGCGCCGAATCAAAACCACCCATAAAAAATCGCCGATGAACCCCTTTGCCCGCCATTCACGTTATGCCCGTCATGCCGGTCATGCCCGCCCGCTCGCCGCAACGATCGCCGCGCTGCTCGCCTGCGCACCGGCCGTGTCCTTCGCGGGCTGGTACGAAATCGCGAACTACACCGGCACGATCGGCAACGCGCCGGTGCACGTATCGCTGCAGACCTACGACGCGATCAACCGCAACGACGCGGGCCGCTGGCGCGTCGACGGCAGCTACTACTACGACGCGCATCGCAAGCCGATTCCGTTGCGGGGCCACCGCGAGCCCGACGGCCGCCTGACGCTGTGCGAAGCGTCGTCGCCCGCGTCGAACGCCGACTCGCCGGTCGTGCCGGCCGCGTCGCCGTCACGGCCGAAGCCTTGCCCGATCGCGCTGAACGTCACCGGAAAAACGGCGACCGGCACGTGGGACGACGGCCACAAGACGCTGCCGATCACGCTGAACGAAGTCGGCCGGCTGAACGACACCGATACGCAGCACCTGCAACTCGACGGCAGCGTCGATATCCCGATGTGGTATCGCACGAAGACCCACATGCTGGTCGGCGTCTATGCGCTGTCCGACAAGTGCGGCGTCGCGATGCAGTCGCTGCGGGCCGTGAACATCGCGACGGGGCGCGTCGATCGCACGATCGCGCTCGACTGCGACGCGGGCATGGTGATGACGTCGATCTACGCGAACGTCAGCGGCGACGCGCAGCGGGCGGGCCACGTGAGCGTCGAGTTCCGCGGCGGCAAGATGGGTTACGCAGAGGACGTCTCGCTCGGGCTGCCGTCGTCTTCATCGAAGTCGAAGTAAGCCGGCAACGCTTACCCCAAAGCTGCACACGTGTCTTGACTCGCCCGGCCGCTTTCGTTGACCGGGAAGGACATCGACTGCGCAATCGCCCGCCGCGCCCCGCCGCCAGCGCGTCACGCGTGCGCCCCGGGTCTTTCACGGATTGACCGCGGCGTTCGGCGTGCCCGAGACTGCCCCGCTCGGCCGTCATCGGGAGAACGTCATGCCGGACACCAGCACGGAGATCGCCACGATCTCGACGCGCGCCGTACGCGGCGCCGAGCGCGTCGACTTCTGGATCGACCATGTCGCGCGCTCGCTCGTGCGGATCGAATGCAGCGGAAAATCGTCCGAAGGGATCGATGCGTCGCTGCGCAAACGCGATCTCGGGCTGTTCCGCGCATGCGACATCGTCGCGAACCGGCACGCGGTCGTGCGCACGCCGCACAACATCCACGCGGACCAGCGCGACGCCGTGTTCATCTGCCTGATGCGCGAGGGCCACGGCTATACGTTCCAGGACGTCGACTGCATGCAGCACGGGCCCGGCGACCTCGTGCTGTACGACACGTCGATGCCGTACGGTCACGGCTTTCCCGCCGACATGGCGATGACCGTGCTCGACGTGCCGCGCGACGTGTTCGAAGCGCGCGTCGGCCCGTGGCGCTACCGCAGCCTCGTCAAGATCGACCGCGACGACGGCGTCGCGTCGTGGGCCGTGCGGCAGGTGGTTGCGCTGCTCGCCGCGCCGCCGGAGCCGACGCCCGACGCGCACGAACGGCGCGCCGCCGCGATCCTCGATCTCGTGCGGTCGATGCTGCGGCTGCACGACGGCGACATGTCGCCGACGAAGTCGACGGTCCACACGCTGTCGCGCGCGAAGGCGTTCATCGACAGCCATCTTGCGGACGACGATCTCGACAGCCGCTCGGTCAGCCGCGCGATCAACCTGTCGCCGCGCCAGCTCGCGCGCGTCTTCGAGATCGAAGGGATGCCGCTCACGCGCTACATCCTCGCGCGGCGGCTCGAACGCTGCCGCGCCGACCTGCGCGACCGCTCGCTGAAGCACCTGACGGTCAGCGAGATCGCGTTCCGCTGGGGCTTCAACAACAGCGCGCACTTCAGTCGCAGCTATCGCGCGCGGTTCGGCGAGACGCCGAGCGACACGCGTGTGCCGATCGACGCGCGCTAGGCCGCTACTTGCCGTTGCCGCCGCTACTCGCCGCGATGTCCCGCCGAGACAAGCACGACGTCCGCCCCGGTCAAATGGGGCTGCAACCCGCTCGCTAAGCTGGCTTTCTGCGCGGCGGCATTCGCTCCGCCGCCCGACAGCAAGGAGAAGAAGCGGGATGGAGACGTACGACCACATCGTCGTCGGCGGCGGTTCGGCCGGCTGCGCGGTTGCGCACCGGCTGGTGAAGGCCGGCCGGCGCGTGCTGCTGCTCGAGGACGGCCCGAAGGACGACAGCCTGTTCATCCGGATTCCGGCGACGTTCATCCGCGTGCTCGGCACGCGGCGCACGGTGACGTTCGAAAGCGATCCGCAGCCGGGCGCGGCGGGACGCAAGACCTACGTGCCGCAGGGCCGCACGCTCGGCGGGGGCAGCTCGGTCAACGCGATGCTGTACGTGCGCGGCACGCGCGACGACTACGACGACTGGGCCGCGCTCGGCTGCACCGGCTGGGGCTGGGACGACGTGCTGCCCGTGTTCAAGCGCGCCGAATCGCACCTGCGGCTGTCCGAGCCGTTCCACGGCACCGACGGGCCGTTGAAGGTCGGCGACACGCGCTTCCGGCATCCGCTGAGCCTCGCGTTCGTGAAGGCCGCGCAGGAAGCCGGCATCGCGTACAACGACGATTTCAACGGCGCCGCGCAGCATGGTGTCGGCTTCTATCACACGACGATCTTCGACGGGCAGCGCGGCAGCACCGCGGCCACCTATCTGGCCGACGCGATCGCCGATCCGAACCTGCGCGTACTGACCGGCTGCCGCGTGACGCGCATCCGGTTCGACGGCCGCCGCGCGACCGGCGTCGAATGGCGCACCGCGAGCGGCGCGACGGGATCGGCCGCCGCACGCGCCGACGTCGTGCTCGCGGCCGGCGCGCTAAGCACGCCGAAGCTGCTGATGCTGTCGGGCATCGGACCCGGCGCGCACCTGCACGAACATGGCATCGACGTGCTGCACGACAGCCCGGAAGTCGGCGCGAACTATCAGGACCATCTCGAAGTGTCGATCTACGGCCGCAGCGATGCGCCCGTCAGCCTGCTCGGCGAGGATCGCGGGTGGAAGGCGCTGCGGCACGGGCTGCAATGGATGCTGTGCCGCTCGGGCCTGCTGACGTCGAACGTCGTCGAATCGGGCGCGTTCGTCGATACGACGGGCAGCGGCCGCCCGGACATCCAGTTCCACGTGCTGCCGACGCTCGTCGGCGACGTCGATCGCGAACCGCTGCCCGGCCACGGGCTGTCGATCAACCCGTGCCTGCTCCGGCCGCGCTCGCGCGGCTCTGTGCAACTGCGCGGCAACGATCCGGCCGCGCCGATCCGGTTCGACAGCGGCGCGCTGTCCGATCCGGCCGACGTCGACGGCCTCGTGCGCGGCGTCGCGCTCGCGCGGCGGATCCTGCGTGCGCCGTCGCTCGCGCGCATCGTTCGCGAAGCCGAGACGCTGACCGACGCCGCGCTCGCCGACTACGTGCGGCGTCGCGCGAAAACCGTCTATCACCCGGCCGGTACGTGCCGCATGGGCAACGACGCGCACGCGGTCGTCACGCCGCGTCTCGCGGTACAGGGCATCGACGGATTGCGAATCTGCGATGCATCGGTGATGCCGCGCATCGTGTCGGGCAACACGAACGCGCCGACGATCATGATCGCGGAGCGCTGCGCCGAGTTCATGCTGGCGGAGTGACGCGATGCGCATGCGGTGCGCCGCGCCGAAAACGAAAGCGGCGCGTGATGCACGCGCCGCCGCCGCCACCGAATCATCGAAAAGCCCGCATCAGCCGCCGGCCGCACGCACCGCATCGCGCAGCGCCATCGGCGACGCGCCGTAGCGCTCGCGGATCGCGCGGCTGAAGTGCGCCTGGCTCGAGAACCCCCAGCGAAACGCGATCTCGCCGATGCTCGTCTTGCGCAGCCGCGCGTCGGTCAGCTCGCGATGCGCGTGTGACAGCCGTTCCGACCAGATGTGCTGCGTGATCGACTCGCCTTCGGCCGCGAAGAGGCGGCCCAGATGCCGCAGCGACAGCCCGACCGCATCGGCGACGGCCTGCGGCCCGAGCTCCGGCTCGCCAAGATGCGTCGCGATGTACTGCTTCGCGGTCAGCAGGTACGACAGCGACGCGCGCGATGCGCCCGCGCCGTTCACTTCCGTGTCGATGAGTTCCGCGATCAGCGTGCGCGTGTGTTCGGCGAATCGTGCGGCGTCGCGCTCGACCGGCGTATTCATGAACCGCTCGACGCTCGCGCGCAACGTCGCGCCGAGCATCGCGCCCGCGCCCGGCTTCGGCGCGATCCGCAGCGGCAGCGCGGCCAGCTCCGCATCGAAGCGGTCGTCGAACGTCGTGATCGGGATATCGATCAGCAGCTGCCGCATCGGCGTCAGGAATCCGAACAGATAGGGCACGCGCGTGTCGTAGACGACGACATCGCCCGCTTCCGCGAGCAGGCACCGGTCGCGCTGGATGAAATACGCGCGCCCGCTCAGGATCTGGCACGCGAACAGCGACTCCTTCGGCAACTGGCGCACCAGCGCGGGACTGCGTTCGATCACGTGATCCTGCCCGCTGATGTCGGCGATGCCGAGGCCCGGCAGCGCGATGTCGGTCTTCTCGACCTCGAGCCCGGCCGGCGACAGCGACGAGCAGCGCAGGCCGACCAGCGTAGCCGCATTGAAAGCATCCCAGTACGCCATCCTGTCGCGCGCCGGCACGTCGGCCGTCGAGCCTCGCGTGCGTGGAAAAACGGTCGAATTCGTCACGTCGCCTCCTGCTGGCGCCTGTCGTGCGCAGCGGCACGAATTGGGGGATGGTTCGTCTGGATTGTGGTGCGATGCAATGTCCGGCGCGGTCAAGCAATTCGTCCAGCCCAGTCAAGAGCGGCGCGCACCGGCTGGCTAAAGTCGAGCCCACGACACCCCATATACAAGGAGACACACCGTGGTCGACAAAGCCGTATCCGAATTCTGGCAAAACATCCCGGCGATTGCCAATCCGTTCAAGCCCGATGCGCTGCCCGAGGCCTACATCCCGAACGCGGCCACCGACGACGAACGCTATTACGTTCCGTTCACCGAAACGGTTTCGTCGCGGCCGCTGTGGATCTCGCCGTCGCAGAACAAATGGTGCGACATCCTGATGGCGAAGGAAGCCGGGCTCGTGAACCGGCACTATCACCCGCACGAGGTGTTCGCTTACACGCTGTCAGGAAAGTGGGGCTATCTGGAACACGAATGGACCGCGACGCGCGGCGATTTCGTGTACGAGACGCCGGGCGAAGGCCACACGCTCGTCGCGTTCGATCACCCCGAGCCGATGCGCGCGTTCTTCATCGTCAAGGGCCCGCTGATCTGGCTCGACGAAGCAGGCAATCCCGACGGCTACTTCGACGTGCATTCGTACATCGCGATGTGCAAGGCGCACTACGAGAAGGTCGGCCTCGGCGCGCAAGCGATCGAGAAGCTGTTCCGCTGACGCGCGGCGAGGCTCACGATGACGTCCCCTTCCTCCTCCACGCCCGCCTGGACGTACGAGAACAGGCTGCTGCTGATCCTGTTCATGACGTTCGGCTTCGTGTTCTTCGACCGCCTCGCGCTGTCGTTCCTGTTCCCGTTCATGTCGGCCGAGCTGCACCTGACGAACACGCAGCTCGGCATGGTGTCGTCCGCGCTCGCGCTCACGTGGGCGCTGTCGGGCGCCGCCACCGGCGCATGGTCCGACGCGCGCGGCACCCGCAAGCCGCTGCTGGTCGCGGCCGTGCTCGGCTTCTCCGTGTGCTCGGCGCTGTCGGGGCTCGTCGGCGGTTTCGCGAGCCTGATCGCGTTTCGCGCGCTGATGGGCATCGCCGAAGGCCCGGTGCTGCCGCTGTCGCAATCGCTGATGGTCGAGAGTTCGACGCCGAGCCGCCGCGGGCTGAACATGGGCCTGCTGCAGGGCTCGGCCGCCGGCCTGCTCGGCGCGATGATCGGGCCGCCGGTCGTGATCGGCATCGCCACCGCATACGGCTGGCGCGAGGCGTTCTACGTGTCGTGCATTCCGGGCTTCCTGATCGCGTTCTGCATCTGGCGCTGGGTGCGCGAAGTGCCGCCCGGCGGCGTGCGCCATGCGCAGGCGGAAAGCGCGGCCACGCATGGCGCTCATGCAGCCGGCGGCGCGGCGGTCAGCCGCTGGGCATTGCTGAAGGAACGCAACATCCTGCTGTGCGTGCTGATCAGCTGCTTCTTCCTCACGTGGTTCGTCGTGATCATCTCGTTCGCGCCGGTGTTCCTCGTGGAAAGCCGCCACCTGGCGCCGTCCGACATGGGCGTCGTGATGACCTGCCTCGGCGCCGCGTGGGTGTTCTGGGGCTTCGCGGTGCCGGCGATCTCCGACCGGATCGGCCGCAAGCCGACGATGATCGTGTTCGCGCTGATCGCGGCCGCGTGCCCGGTCGTGCTGATCCACGTCGGCTCGGTGTGGGCGCTCGGCGCGCTCGTGTTCGTCACGTACACGGGCCTCGGCTGCTTCACGCTGTTCATGGCGACGATCCCGGCCGAAACGGTGCCGCCGCGCGCGATCGCGAGCGCGCTCGGGCTGATCATGGGCGCCGGCGAACTGATCGGCGGCTTCGTCGCGCCGACGGTCGCCGGCTTCGCGGCGGACAGGTACGGCCTGCAGTTCGCGATGTGGACGTCGGCCACCGGCGCGATCCTCGCGTGCGTGCTGTCGTTCGGCCTCGTCGAAACCGCGCCGGCCGTGCTGCGCAAGCGCGCGCTCGCAGGCGCCGCCGCCCGTCTCGACACGCAAAACCTCGGAGGACGCTGACATGCGCGCACTTCAATGGCATGGCCCGCGCGACGTCCGTCTCGTGGAAATCGACACGCCGCGCGTCGGCCCCGGCGACGTGCGCATCGCGGTCGCGTATTGCGGCATCTGCGGCAGCGACCTGCACGAATACGCGGACGGCCCGCACGCGATTCCGGTCGACGCGCCGCATCCGTTGTCGCGCCGCACCGCGCCGCTCACGCTCGGCCACGAATTCTGCGGAACCGTCGTCGAGGTCGGCGAAGGCGTGACGACGCTGCGCGCGGGCGACCGCGTCGCGGTCGAGCCCGAGTACCGCTGCAGCCAGTGCGCGTACTGCCGCTCCGGGTCGTACAACCTGTGCGTGTCGATGGGCTTCGCCGGGCTGATGGGCGACGGTGGAATGGCCGACTTCGCGGTCGTGCCGGCCTACATGCTGCATCGCCTGCCCGACGGCGTGAGCCTCGAACAGGCCGCGGTGATGGAGCCGGCCGCCGTGGCGCTGCACGCGCTGCGGCGCGGCGAACTGCGGCTCGGCGACACCTGCGCGGTGTTCGGGCTCGGGCCGATCGGCCTGCTGCTGATCATGCTCGCGAAACTGCAGGGCGCGACGACGATCGTTGCCGTCGACGTGTCGCCCGAACGGCTCGCGGCCGCCACGCGCTTCGGCGCGACGCATGCGTTCGATGCGCGCGGGCTCGATGCGTCCGCGTTGCAGGACGCGATTCGCGCGGCCACGGGCGGGCTCGGCGTCGATACGAGCTTCGAAGCGGCCGGATTGCAGGCCACGTTCGAATCGGCGATGCACGCACTGCGCAAGGGCGGCCGCGTCGTGATGGTCGGCCTGATGCCGCACGCGGGTTTCGACGCGTTCCGCGCGGTCAACGACGAGCTGACCTTCACCACGAGCGTCGGCTATCGGCATGCGTACGAAGACCTGCTGCGCATCGTCGCGTCGGGCGCGCTCGACCTCACGTCGATCGTCACGCGCACCGTGGCGCTCGAAGATGCCGTCGCCGACGGCTTCGACGCGCTGCTCGCCGACCGCGCGCAGATCAAGATCCTCGTTTCACCCGCGCAGCGGCCGGCCCGCCGCGCCACCACCATCGGGAGTGTCGAGCATGAGTCATCAGTGGACGTTTGACGGGCAGTCCGTCGTCGTGACGGGCGGCACGTCGGGCATCGGCGCGCGCACCGCGCTGCGGTTCGCGCAAGCCGGCGCATCGGTCGTCGCGCTCGGGCTCGACGCGGCCGGCCCGCATGCGCCCGTGCATGCGGGCATCCGGTGCGTGGAACTCGACGTGGCCGACGGCGCGGCACTGACGCGCGCGATCGCCGCGCTGCCGCGGCTCGGCGTGCTCGTCAACGGCGTGGGCATCAGCCGGCACGCGGACGAATACCGGATGGACCAGTTCGAGCACGTGCTGAACGTGAACCTGACATCGGTGATGCGGGCATCCGACGCCGCGCGGCCCGCGCTGGCGGCGAACGGCGGCAGCATCGTCAATATCGCGTCGATGTACACGTACTTCGGCAGCAAGGACCGGCCCGCGTACAGCGCGAGCAAGGGCGGCATCGCGCAGCTCACGCGTTCGCTCGCGCAAGCGTGGGCCGATCGCGGCATCCGCGTGAACGCGGTCGCGCCCGGCTGGATCGACACGCCGCTCAGCAGCGCTCTGATGGCCGACACGCAGGCGTCGCGCCGCATTCTCGAGCGCACGCCGCTCGGGCGCTGGGGCACGGCCGACGAAGTCGCGGAAGTGATCCTGTTCCTGTGCTCGCCCGGCGCGTCGTTCGTCACCGGTGCGATCGTGCCGGTGGACGGCGGGTATTCGACGGTCTAGCGCGCGCGGGGCGGGCTGCGGGCCGTCGCCGGATCGACGAGACCTGCCGATGCCCGTTGCACGCCGCCGCTCCCTTTGACTGTCGCCGAACCGGGTTCGCCCGGTTCACTTTTCTTCATATCAATCAGTAGTCCAATTAAAAATATCCGGCTCGATCGGATCATGTGAGGAGCACTTTGGAGATGACGAAAAAGACCTTTCTGGCGCTCGCGGCCTGCGCGCTTCCGGCCGCGGCGTTCGCGCAGAGCAGCGTGACGATGTTCGGGCTGATGGATGCCGGCATCAGCTACGTCAGCAATCAGGGCGGCCACGGCAGTGCGAAATTCGACGACAACATCTTCTTTCCGAACCTGCTCGGCTTCGAAGGCAAGGAGGATCTCGGCGCGGGCACGCGTGCGATCTTCCGGCTCGTCAACCAGTATTCGCTCGGCAACGGCTCGATCATCGGCGGCGGGCTGTTCGCGCGTACCGCTTATGTCGGGTTGCAGAACGACCGGTACGGCACGCTGACGCTCGGCAAGCAGTACGAGTTCATGGTCGATTCGCTGGCCGCCAGCGGCAACGAGATCGCGCAGGATCTCGTCGGCCTGTACGGCTTTCGCAACGGGCCGTTCGACCGGCTCGCGCTGCCGAACAACCCGACCGGCGCATTCGACTGGGACCGCGTCGCGGGCAGCAATCGCGTCGCGAATTCGGTCAAGTACACGAGCCCGTCGCTGTCGGGCCTGACTTTCGGCGCACTGTACGGCTTCGGCAACGTCGCGGGATCGATCGGCGCGAACAACACGGTCAGCGTCGGTGCAAGCTACGACAACGGCCCGTTCGGCGCGGGCGCCGCCTATACGAACCAGAAATACGGCGCGGCCGACGGGCTGCCGCCCACCAGCGTGCGCAACTGGGGCGCGGGCGTGCACTACACGGTCGGCACGGTCACGGGGAAAGCGCTCTTCACGACCGTGCGCAATGCGCAGAACGGCGCAGGCGCATGGTCGGCGGAAGCCGGCGCCGCGTGGCGGCCGTCGCCGGTATGGGTGATCGGCGCGAGCTACACGTACATGAAGGGCAACGACACGCTCGACAACGCGCACGCGCACCAGTTGCTCGCCGCCGTCCAGTACTGGCTGTCGAAGCGCACGATGGTGTACGTCGCGGGCGTGCATCAACGCGCGAGCCACGGCAGCAACGCGCAGATCAACGGCGTGATGGACGCGAACGGCGCATCGAGCGGCGCGTTGCAGTCGATCGCGCGGATCGGGTTCAGTACGCGGTTCTGAGCCGGCGCGGACTGTCGGCGTTCCGGCATCCGGCGCGGCTGACGACGAAGGCGCGGCGCCGGTTCGGTCCGCTGCCTTCGTCCCCATCGACGACCGCTACCGCAGCGGATCACCCGTGTCGCGCGTCATCGCCGTATCCCGGCACTGCGACGGCGTGACACCGAAACGCCGGCGGAACAGCCGCGAGAAATACGCGGGATCGGAAAAACCCGACTGCAACGCGAGGCGCGTAATGCTCGCGCCGTCGGCGCCGGTCTGCGACAGCACGTCGTAGCACTTCTCGAGCCGCAGACGCTGGATCATCGCCTGCGGACTTTCGCCGATCGATTCGAACGCCTGGTAGAGCGTGCGGCGACAGACCTTCAATGCCGCCGCGATCCGATCGGGCGACAGTTCGCCGTCGTCCAGATGCCGATGAATGTAGTGCTGCGCGTCGCGCAGCAATGCTTCGCGGAGCCTGCGCCGCGACGCGGGCGCCGTCCCGTCCGCAAAATCGATTTCCTCTGCGATCAGCCCTGCCACCAGCTCCAGCACGCCGAAGCGGCTACGCGGATTCATGCGCGGACCCTCGGCGATCATCGCCTGCAGGCCGGCGAGCGCGACGGCCGCGCCGCCCGTCGTCGGCATCGCGCGGCCGATCGCGTGCCGGGCCAATGCCAGCAGCGCGTCGTGATCGGCCACTTCGCACAGCATCGTGACGAACTCGCCACCGGTATCGCTTTGAATCCAGTATGGACTGCTCGCCTCGTACAGCGTGAAATGCCCGGGCGGCACGACGACCTCGCCCGCACGCTGTTCGAGCGTCGCCGCCCCGCTCAGTTGCCAGATCACCTTCACGTAGCGGTGCTTCAGCGTCCGGCATGCGTCGCGTCCGATGGAAGCGCTGTGCGCGCTTGCCGAAACGCGCGCGACGCGGCAACGCGCATGATCGAGCACGTCGACGTGTGCGTCGAATTCGCCGGATGCGCCGGCGCTCAGTTCCAGCGGAAAGAATCGATGCCGGATCTGCTCCGACCAGCACGCAATGCCGCCCTCCCGCCGCCGCGAAAGCGATCCCGAATCGATCATGATGTTCATCTCCAGAAGAATCCGGCTTTCAAGTCCGTCCGTTACCTGGCCGCATGCATCCATACGCCGCAGGCGCGATGATCGACTCGTCCGACTTCCCGGTCGTGTGCGGCGACGCGTGCCGGTCACGCATCGAGGGGATCGGATCGAAGCATACGACGCCGCCGCGCAAAAAAAAATTCACATGACGCCCATGGCCGGCCGGGACGCTACCTGACGCGGTAAAGATTTCACCTAGATGCACCGCACTCCTGACGGCTCTGCACGCAAACACATGCGACCGGCAATACGGCGCGGCACCCTGCTGACGAGCGGAATCCCCCATCCGTTCGGGTTTGCCGGTTCACGCCGTCAAACACACCGCCCGAAGACCAACAGCGGCCACTCATGCGCCGCAGCAGGAAACAAACGATGAAAAAGCTACGCATTGCCCTGATGCTTTCCGCGCTCGTCGCCGCGCACGGCGCTCATGCGACCGAAGGCGGCGGCTCCGTGTACCCGACGGGCGCGGAAGGTTACCTGTGCTGCGCGCTGCCGCCGCCCGGGCTGTATGCGCTGATCTACGCCGAGCGCTACCATGCCGGCGAACTGCGCGACAACGACGGCCGCAACGTCGCGCCGCCGGATTTCGGCATCACGGCCTATGCGGTCACGCCGCGGATCGTGTGGGTGACGCCGTACACCTTCGCCGGCGCGTCGTTCGCCGTGCATGCGCTGCTGCCGCTCGTCACGCTCGACGTCCACGCGGGCGGGCAATCGCAACGACGGACCGGCATCGGCGACACGACGTTCGGGCCGGCGCTCGGCTGGCACGTCACGCCGACGTTCCATACGCTGCTCGCCGTCGATGTCTTCGCGCCGACCGGCCGGTACGACAGGAACGACCTGGCCAACCTGGGCCGGCACTACTGGGCGATCCAGCCGATCGCCGGCCTCTCTTACGGCGGCCGCACCGGGCCCGTGTTCGACGCCAAGGTCATGTGGACCTTCAACCGGCGCAATCCGGCGACGGACTATCGGTCCGGTCAGGAATTCATCGTCGACTATTCGGCGGGCTGGGGCTTCGGCAACGGGCTGACGGTCGGTGCGGGGGGTTACTTCTACCGACAGACGACGGACGATTCGCAGGCCGGGCAGACCATCGCCGGCAATCGCGGCCGTTCGTTCGCGATCGGCCCGTCGGTCAAGTACGACAGCGGAAAGGGCTGGTTCGTGACCGCCAAATACCAGATGGAAACCGAGGTGCGGAACCGCCCCGAAGGCGCGGCATTCTGGCTCAAGGCCGTGTTTCCGCTGTGACCCGAACGGGTCCGCGCCGGCATCGGCCGGCGCGGCGGCGGCGGCGCAGGTCGTCCCTGCGCCGCATTCTTCATCGGCCGAGCAGCAGATCGGCGCCGCGTTCGCCGATCATGATCGCCGGCGCATTGGTATTGCCGCTGGGCACCTGCGGGCAGATCGAGCAGTCGATCACACACAGGTTCGCGAAGCCGTGCACGCGCAGCGACTTCTGATCGACCACCGAGGTCCGCGGGTCCGTGCCCATCCGGCAAGTGCCGGCCGGGTGATAGACGGTCTTGATGTCCTGCCGCACGAACGCCTCGATCGCCGACCGGTCGTCCGGATCGATCCGCGCGGGCGCGACGATCTCCTTCACGTGCGCCTGCAGCGCCTTCGCCGACAGGATCCGGAGCCCGGCCTGAACGGCACGGATCTGCCCTTCGAGGTCGGCCGGATCGCCGAGGAAGTTCGCATCGATCGTCGGCAGATCCGCCGGGTCCTTGCTGCGCAGCCCCACCTGCCCGCGCGACTTCGGTTGCAGATGGCCGACCTTGACCGACATGCCGTGCTCGCTCGCCGGCGGCTTCTCGCCCGGCGTATTGTCGAAATTGTCGAGCAGCGGCAGGAAATGGAACTGGACGTCCGGCCGCCCGGTGCCGAGCGTATCGATGAAAGCGCCGCCTTCGAGGATGTTGCTGGTCAGCAGCCCGCTGCGGAAGCATTTCCATTGCAGGAAGTGACGCATCGCCCGGAGCCCCGCGTTCTCGCCGTAAAGGCTGGTCGGCGTGCGGATCGACGCTTGCACCGACATGTGCAGATGATCGTGGAAGTTCTTGCCGACCGGCAACGCGGCCACCGTATCGATCCCGAGCGCGGCGAGCTGCTCTGCCGGCCCGATACCGGACAGCATCAGCACCTTCGGACTCCCGATCGCTCCCGCGCTCACGACGACCTCCTTGCGCACGCGCACCGACACCGGCGCATTGCCGTCCTCGCTGAATTCGACCGCCACCGCACGCCCCGCATCGGTGCGGATGCGGTGCACGAGCGCACCCGTCACCACCTTCAGCTTCGCGTCGTTGCGCACCGACGCCAGATACGTGCGGGCCGTACTCGCGCGTTCGCCGTTGCGCGTCGTCGTCTGGTAATAGCCGATGCCCTGCTGCACTTCGCCGTTGAAATCGTTGACGTAGGACAGCCCCATCTCCTGCCCGGCCCGGATGAACGCGGCCGTCAACGGATGCCGATAGCGGTTCTCGCTGACGGGCAGCGGCCCGGTCTGGCCGTGATACGCAGGCCCCAGGCTTTCGTTCGCTTCCGCCTTCATGAAGTACGGCAGCACGTCGTCGTAGCGCCAGTCGGTGCAGCCCCACTGCGTCGCCCAGTCGTCATAGTCGTCGCGCTGCCCGCGGATGTAGATCATCCCGTTGACCGAGCTGCCGCCGCCCAGCACCTTGCCCTGCGCGATGATCATCCGGCGGCCGTTCGCGTTCGGCTGCGGCTCGGTCATGTAGGGCCACGATTTCTTCTGGAACACCTGCATCACGCCGCCCGGAATCCGGTGAAACGGATTGTCGTCGCGCGTGCCGGCCTCCAGCAGCAGCACCGAGCCGGCATTCTGCTGGATCAGCCGCGCGGCGACGACGCAACCGGCGGAACCCGCGCCGATGACGACGTAATCGAAGGTCAGGTCTTGAGTAGTCATGTGTCTGTCGATAGGGGTAAGCGGGCCAGCGGCGCAATGCGCGTGGTCTCGTTGTGGTGGTGGTGTTTCCGTGCCGGAACGGGCACGGCCTCGGCTACATCGCGATCGTGACGACCTTCTCTTCCAGGTACGCATCGAGCCCGCTTTGCGACAGGTCGCGCCCGACGCCGCTGTCCTTGAAGCCGCCCCATGGCAGCCGCGCGTCGAGCGGGCTCCACGCGTTCACCGCGACCGCGCCGACCCGCAGGCGGGCCGCCGTGCGGTGGGCAGTCGCGAGATCGCGCGTCCACACCGTCGCGGACAGCGCGTAGACGGTGTCGTTCGCGAGCGCGACGGCCTCGTCTTCGGTCTCGAACGGGATGATCGTACCGACCGGCCCGAACACTTCGTCGCGCGCGATGCGCATGGCCGGATCGACGTTCGCGAAGATCGTCGGCCGTACGAAGAAGCCTTGCGACGGCACCGGCTCGTCGCCCGCGACCAGCGTCGCGCCGTCGCGAAGCGCCGTTGCGATATGCGCTTTCACACGCTCGGCGTGGCGCGCGCTGATCAGCGCACCCATTTGCGTCGCCGGGTCGAACGGTGTGCCGACCTTGATCGATCGTGCCGCGTGCGCGAGCGCGCCGACGACGTCGTCGTAGCGACGACGCTGCACGAGCACGCGCGTGCCGGCCGCACAGGTCTGCCCCTGGTTGACGAACAGCCCCATCGCGACGCCGGCGATCGCCTCCTCGAGGTTCGCATCGTCGAAGACGATCTGCGGCGCCTTGCCGCCGAGTTCGAGCGTCAGCCGCTTGAATTGCGCGCCGGCTTCGCGCGCGATCGTCCGGCCGACCCCGGTGCTGCCGGTGAAGCTGATCTTGTCGACGCCCGGATGATTGACGAGCGCGGCCCCGACCGATGCGCCGATACCGTGCACGAGATTGACGACGCCCGGCGGAAAGCCCGCCTGCGCGGCCAGATCCGCCAGCGCGCCGACGGCCAGCGGCGCGTCCTCCGACGGCTTGATCACGACCGTGCAGCCGGCCGCGAGCGCGGGCGCCAGCTTCCAGCACGCGATCATCAGCGGCGCATTCCACGGCACGATCAGGCCGGCGACGCCGACGGCCTCGCGCACCGTGTAGTTGACCGTCGGGCGCCCCATGAAGCCGCCGGTCGGAATCTGCCGGCCTTCGAGCTTGTCCGCCCAGCCGGCGAAGTAGCGCAGCGTGTCGATCGACATCGGCAGGTCCATCATGCGCACCTCCATGGCCGGACGCCCCTGCTCACGCGCCAGCAGCTCGACGAAGCGTTCCGCGTCGTGTTCGAGCAGGTCCGCCAGCCGATGCAGCAGCTTCGCCCGCGCGGCGCCGGACAACCGGCCCCATGGGCCACCGTCGAATGCGGCGCGCGCCGCGCGCACGGCTGCGTCGACGTCGGCTTCGGTGCCGGCCGCCACGCGGGCGAGCAGGTGTCCGGTGCACGGTTCGAATTTCTCGAACCACTCGCCGTGCGCAGCGTTGCAGGGCTCGCCCGCGATCCGGTGTGTGAGGGTGTAGTCGGCTGTCATCTCGTGGTATCCCGATCAAGGGCCGATCCGGGGAAGGAGGATCGGCTTATCTGGCCCACTGTAGGACGCCGGTGCAGGCGACGCTGGGACATCCGTGCGCCGGATGCAGGATTCGCATGCATGCACGCCGGCAGGCATGTGCAAGCGATGTGCGAATCGACGAATCGTACGCTTGCAGGGTCTCGGCGAATCCGCCTTTCTGCCCTATGCAACTCAAAAAGTCAGGCACGTTCATGAGAATTTTCTCTGTCGAACATTCTCATGACTAGGTATCGAAGACGGTGCGGCCGGAAGTTGATGCCAGAACAGCCGCCGTTCCCGACCTAATCGCCGGCATGATCCCCCGCGCCGACTTCCTTGACGAAGGCGAGCAGCAACTCGCCGAGCCGGCCCGGCTGCTCCTGCTGGATCCAGTGACCGGCGCCGTCGATCAGCTCGATGCGGCTCATTCTCGTCGTCGCCTTCGTCCTCATCAGATCGAGCGCGCCCGGCGCCGAATAGGTGCCCCAATCGCTCTTGCCGCCGATAAAGAGCGAGGGGACGTCGATCGTCTTGCCCGAAAACAGGCGCAACTCGGCGTTCAGGTCAGGATCGGAAAACACGCGATAAGCCTGCAGCGCGCCTTGAAATCCCGTGCGGCCATACTCCGCCGTGTACACCCCGAGTTCCGGCTCGGTGAGCCATTTGCAGGCCCGGACCTCGGCGGCGGATGGCTGAAATGGAGCGACGGTCTGGGGCATCGTCTTGCCGAGATCCATCACGTAATAGGTGGGCATCTGCGCGAGTTCCGCGGCGGTGGGCGCCTTCAACGGATGCGGCCTGTTTCCCGGCCAGTCGGCGCTTTTGACATGGAAAAACGCACGAAGAAACGCGTGCAAGCCCTGCGGCGGATGCCACATGTCATCGTTCGCCCCGCGTGAGCTCAGGTACTGCTGGTAATGCTCTCTCGGCGGATCGAGTGCCGCCAGCGCGGCCGCCAGCTTTTGATTGCCGGTGTTCGATTGAACCGACGATGCGTCGCTTTGCGCGGTGTTGAACGGAAGGGCGGGCGGACCGGGAAACGGCGCGCTCATCAGCACCACCGAGGGAAAGACGTCAGGTCGCGCCAGCGCGCAATAGGCCGCCACCGGCGAGCCGAGGTCGTGCCCGACGAGCATCGTCGTCCGCCGATACCCCAACGCCGAAGTCAGTCCGAGGGCGTCGCGCACCATATTCAACAGGCTGAAGGGTTCCAGAGGGGCGTCATAACCGTTCGCCCAGCCCGTGGTGCGCCCGAAACCCCGCTGGTCGGGCGCGACGACGTGGTATCCGGCGTCAGCCAGGATCGGGATCAGGTGCCGCCAACCGTAAGCCAGATCCGGAAAGCCGTGCAGAAGCAGCGCGAGCGGCCGGCCGGGCGTTTCATAACCGGCCTCGAGAATATGGACATCGAGGCCGTTGACCCCATGGATCATGCGTGAGCGTACCCCCGCGGGAAGCGTTCCTTCGCCATAGGTCGACGTAGCCAAATCAGTTCCTCCCGTAGGGTTGGCGCGGGCCGGTCGGAGTAACGCCGCAACCACGCTGGCCGCGCCCATCGCCAATACCGCTCGTCGGGACGCCGATGGCTTGATTCGATACCGGGACATCGCTCATCTCCGACATATGGTGATCGCCATACTATGGCGATCACCATAGCAACGTCAAGCGAGACGTGGTACGTTTTCGGCATGACACGCAAGACTGACGCGCGCGATCGCGCGATTGCCACCGCCGAGCGGCTATTTCGCATCCAGGGCTACACCGCGACCGGGTTGACCCAGATACTCGAGGAAAGCGGCGCGCCTAAAGGGTCGTTCTACTTTCATTTTCCGCGGGGCAAGGCGCAACTCGCGGAAGAAGCCATCGACAATTACGTCGCGAAGCGAATGGCCGTATTACGGGACATCTCGGCGAGTACCGCGGGCGATGCGCTGAATTTCGTCCATCGAATTTTCAGCACATTCGCGGCCGAAATGGTCGCCTCTGATTTCCAGTACGGATGTCTGATGCAGAATCTGGCGAATGAGCTACCGGCGCTCGACGCCGACCTGACCCAGCGCGTGGCGCGCGGATTCGCCGAATCGACCGGGATTATTGCGGAGCATTTCAGGGAATGCGGTTTCGCTCCCGCACGCGCATCCTCGACCGCGGCCGCCTTGGTCGCCGCGCTCGAAGGCGCGCGAACGATCGCCCGCCTGGAACGCACGCCGGCCGTATTCGAAGCGCTGGCGGATGTGAGTGCCCAAAGGTGGGCGGCCCGCGAGGGGTGATCCGGTCCGAGGGTCCCGGCCGGATGAATGTTCTGACCTCGTTCATTGCCGAACCACCGCGATCCGTTCGACTTCGGCTCAAGCGGGAATATGTCGCGCTCATTCTCTCGACTGCGTTCATTTGGGTCGCGCCGAGGCAGCCGGACAACTTGAACGCATGGAGAATGGGCATGCAGAAGCAACCGAAGAAGGCCGAACAGGTCGGCCCGCCGACGACTTCGAGGCTGAGCCGGTCGTACGGCAACGCTGATTTTGTCGACGCATTCTCGGTGGACTTGCCTGCGACCGCGTGCAACGACGCAGAGTCTCTCGCTCGATACATCTTTGCAGGACAACCCCAATGGATCGCGATGCTGCAGGGAATTCGCGACATTGCCGTCCAGCCATTCGGCCTCAAGACAACGAGCGATCTGAAAGCCGCGAAGGACGACCGGCTCAGTATTTTCCGCGTGTTCGAACGGCATGAAGACGAGATCATTCTGGGCGAGGACGACGCGCATCTTGATTTCCGCGTGTCGATTCTCGTGCAGCCTGCCTCCGGGGACGGGCCCCGGCGGCTGATACTCACTACGCTCGTCTTCTACAATCGTCTGCTGGGCCGGGCCTATCTTGGCGTGATCGCTCCTTTCCATCGCCTCGTCGTGCGAGCCTCGCTCGATCGGGCACAGGCGCTCGGATGGCCTGGCCGGTAGCGGCAACACCTATCCACACGCCTTTCTGCAGGTCGTGGACAGCACCGTCCTGGCGCAATCTCTTCACATCGAACTTCGTGGCGCGGTGGGTCGCCGCCGCAGGGCTATGTCCATACGCCCCTCGTTCGCGAGCCGCTCATCCTCGTGGGCGCGAAAGACGCCGGCTTGAGGCCCGACAAGGCGGTGCCGCTGTCGCGTCTCGGAAATCGCAAACTCGCGCTGGCGGGAAAACAGAATCTCATCCGCTGCTCGAAGGAAAGCATGGTCCTCGTTCCCGCCCCCAATAATCCCCTTGACGCCCTATCTTTCGATATATATCTTTAGATATGTTTTACGACATATAGGACACGATCATGCGACACAACCACTTCCGCGGCCATGCCCGATGCGACGGTCATGGTGCGCATGCCGGCCCTGACTGGTTCGCCGGTCTCTGGCACGCCATCGGCCGCCACCGCCGCGGCCACGATGCATTCGGCGGCGGCCCGTTCGGCGGCCGGGGCGGGCGCGGCGGCTTTGGCGATTTCGGCGACGACGGCATGCCGCGCGGCCGCCAGTTCAGCTCCGACGATCTCCAGCTGCTGCTGCTCGCTTTGGTGGCCGAACAACCGAGCCACGGCTACGAACTGATCAAGGCGCTCGACACGCGTTCGAACGGTTTCTACAGCCCGAGCCCCGGCATGGTGTATCCGGCGCTCACGTATCTCGAGGAAGTCGGCTTCGTCGCGTCGCAGGCGGAAGGCAACCGCAAGCGCTATGCGCTGACCGACGCCGGCCGCACGCATCTCGACGCCCAGCGCGAACGCGTCGACACGCTGTTCGCACGCCTCACGCATCTCGCTCGCAAGATGGAATTCATGCGCCGCGCGTTCGCCGGGGAATCGGCGGGCAACGAAACGCAGGACGAATCGCAGGCCGGCTGGCTGCCGGAATTCGTCGAGGCGCGTCTTGCGCTCAAGCGCGCGCTGCTGCACAAGAGCGCCGCCGATGCCGACGAACAGCGCCGCATCGCGGCCATCATGCGCCGCGCGACGGCCGAAATCGAAGGCGGCGCCGGCGCGTGATCCGCGCCGCCCGTCACCACCCAAGGAGAACGGATTGATGCAGAACACGTCCGAACGCACCGTCACCCGCGTGCGCCACACCCTCAAGTTCCGCCTGCTGCAGGTGCTGCGCGTGCATACCGTGACGCCGCATCTGCTGCGCGTCACGCTCGGCGGCCCCGATCTCGCGGATTTCGAATCCGCGTCGTTCGACGATCACGTGAAGGTCTTTTTCCCGCCGCCCGGCGCGGAACGGCCCGCGCTGCCGACGCTCGGCGCGAACGGCCCCGAGTTTCCGGCAGGCGAACCGAAGCCGGTCGCGCGCGACTTCACGCCGCGCCGCTTCGACCGCGCGGCCCGCGAACTCGATCTGGAATTCGTGCTGAACCATCCGGGCCCCGCATCGCAGTGGGCCGCGCAGGCGCGCGTCGGCCAATGGCTCGGCATCGGCGGCCCGCGTGGATCGTTCGTGGTCCCGACCGATTTCGACTGGCATCTGCTGATCGGCGACGATACGGCGCTGCCGGCCATCGCGCGGCGTATCGAGGAATTGCCGGCCGGTGCGCGCGCGGCGGTCGTGCTGGAAGTCGCGGATCGCACCGCGCAGATCTCGTTCGACACACGTGCCGACGTGCATGAAATCTGGCGCTTCCGCGCCGAAGCCGACGCGGCGAACGGCGACGGTCTGCTGAATGCGGTCCTCGACCTGCCGCTGCCGTCGTCCGGCGACGGCTACGTGTGGGCGGCCGGCGAAGCGCAGTCGATACGCGCGGTGCGCCAGCACCTGACCGGCGAACGCGGGGTCGACAAGTCGCGCATCCGCGCGGCGGCCTACTGGAAACGCGGCGCGGCGGCCGTGCACGAAACGCTGGAAGACTGACCGGGAATCGGCGCCCGGTTGCCGGGCGGCCGAAACAATCGTGGCGCCGGCGCAGCGGCGGGCTTGGCACCGGCATCGTGGCTGGTATATATGTATGTCTGCGCGCCGCTGTCAGGCGACAGCCGCCGCAGCCCGCCCAGGAGCGCCCGGTCATGACAAAAGAAAGCCACGCTTCGCCTTTCCTTCGCCACCTGAAGATCGCCGGTTATTGCGGCCTCGCCGCGGTAGTCGTCGCGCTGTTCGTCGCGATGTGCGCGATCCTGACGGAAAGCGCCCTCGACCGCGATGCCGCGCGGCATCCGGCCGATACACCCGAACTGCGCGACGCGGGCGGCGGCCCGTCCGCGTCGGCCGACTCGGCCGAATCGGCCCGCACATCCGGCTCGTCCGGCTGACGGCGTCCTGCCGGTTTCCCTCCGCTTACGGCGCCTGCCGGCGCCCCATCACGACCGCATGCACCGCATCGCCGAGCCGTTCGAGCAGCGCGGTCACGCGTTGCCCGTACAGGTGCGCGGCCAGCGCGCCGACCGTGCCGACCAGCACGCCGCCCGCCATGTCGAACGGCCAGTGCACGCCCGCATAGATGCGCCCCCATGCGATCGCCACGGCCATCGCGGCCATCACGAAACCGGTGACCCGCGTCGTGCCGCCGAGCAGCAGGCCGACCGCCATGCTCCACGCGAACGTCATGTGATCGCTCGGAAACGAGCTGTCCGGCGCGTGCGGAATCAGTTGCGTGCCGACGCCGGCCATGAACGGGCGCGGCGAGAACCAGACATGCCCGAGCACCTGCGCGAGCACGAGCGCCACGCAGACGCCCACGCCGGCTTCGACCGCCTGGCGCCGCGCGGGGCGCGCGCCGAAGATCCAGGTCAGCAGCAGCATCGCGGGCAGCGCATAGACGAGCCAGTCGGCGGCGAAGATCGCGAGGCGGGCAACGCCCGGGTGCGGCGCGACCCCGGCGTTGATGGCGGAAAAGAGGGCGAGATTGAGGTTCTGCATGAATCCAGTTGCGTGGGGCGTAAAGGATCGGCCGGTTGCCCGGCCGGAGACGAACGATGCTAGGGCGTGGCCGCTTAAGCGGTGCTTAATGCGGCAGCCGCCCGGACAAGATCAGCGGGGCCGCGCGGCGAACGCACTTAGAGCCTGCACTGCAACACAAGTTCACACAATTGTCATATTCCCGCGCGAACGTCCCCGTAAAAGCTCACCCCGCCTCCCGTAAAGCCTCACCTTTTTCACAGATGGCGTCATCGACGCGTGCGACCCTCGCTTGGCCGGGGCGCCATCGAGGCGGTTTGCATCGTTCGTCTCAATATTTACGCCGCAAATTATTCGAAATCGGCAACAATTAATTCCACATGCGGCATCGCACAACGGCAACGCACAGGCATACGATTACGACCACTCATCCACGAAGCGATCAACAACAAGGAGTCCGCATGAAACCCAGCGATGTCCGATCGAAAGCGTTTGCGATGCCGTTGACCAGCCCTGCATTCCCGATGGGCCCGTACCGTTTCGTCGATCGTGAGTTTCTGATCATCACGTACCGCACCGATCCGGACCGCCTTCGTGAAATCGTCCCCGAGCCGCTGCAGGTCACCGAGCCGCTCGTGCATTACGAATTCATCCGCATGGCCGATTCGACCGGCTTCGGCGATTACACCGAAAGCGGTCAGGTGATCCCGGTCGAATACGACGGCCAGCCGGGCGGCTATACGCTCGCGATGTATCTCGACGATCACCCGCCGATCGCCGGCGGCCGCGAGCTGTGGGGCTTCCCGAAGAAACTCGCGTCGCCCACGCTGCACGTGAACACCGATCACCTCCTCGGCACGCTCGACTACGGCAAGGTGCGCGTCGCGACCGGCACGATGGGCTACAAGCACAAGGAACTCGACATCGACGAGCAGACGAAACGGCTCGCCGGCCCCAATTTCCTGCTGAAGATCATTCCGCACGTCGACGGCACCGCGCGCGTCTGCGAACTGGTGCGCTATTACATGCAGGACATCAAGATGAAGGGCGCGTGGACGGGCCCCGCATCGCTCGAACTGGCGCCGCACGCGCTCGCGCCGGTGGCCGACCTGCCCGTGCTCGAGATCGTCGAGGCGCGCCACCTCGTCGCAGATTTGACGCTGGGCCTCGGCGAAGTCGTCTACGATTACCTGGCCCAGTAACACGTCCGCAGTCCTTTCTCCCTGTCAATCCTTTCACTACGGGAATTCGAACATGAGCAACCTGAATGGCAAGACCGCCGTCGTCACGGGCGCCGCGAGCGGCATCGGCAAGGAAATCGCGCTGGAGCTGGCCAAGGCCGGCGCAGCCGTCGCGATCGCCGACCTGAACCAGGACGGCGCGAACGCCGTTGCCGACGAGATTAACAAGGCAGGCGGCAAGGCGATCGGCGTCGCGATGGACGTGACCAACGAGGACGCGGTGAACAGCGGCATCGACAAGGTGGCCGAAGCGTTCGGCTCGGTCGACATCCTCGTGTCGAACGCCGGTATCCAGATCGTCAACCCGATCGAGAACTACTCGTTCGCCGACTGGAAGAAGATGCAGGCGATCCACGTGGACGGCGCGTTCCTGACGACCAAGGCCGCGCTCAAGCATATGTACAAGGACGATCGCGGCGGCGTCGTGATCTACATGGGTTCGGTGCACTCGCACGAGGCGTCGCCGCTGAAGTCGGCGTACGTGACGGCCAAGCACGGGCTGCTGGGTCTCGCGCGCGTGCTGGCGAAGGAAGGCGCGAAGCACAACGTGCGCTCGCACGTCGTGTGTCCGGGCTTCGTGCGCACGCCGCTGGTCGACAAGCAGATTCCGGAGCAGGCGAAGGAGCTCGGCATCAGCGAAGAGGACGTGATCAAGAAGGTGATGCTCGGCAATACGGTCGACGGCGTGTTCACGACGGTGCAGGACGTCGCGCAGACGGTGCTGTTCCTGTCGGCGTTCCCGAGCGCTGCGCTCACCGGCCAGTCGTTCGTCGTCAGCCACGGCTGGTTCATGCAGTAACGCCTGCGCCTCCCCGACGGTAGGCGACTTCCGCGCCACCTCCCTTCTCGAGATGGCGTGTCGTCGAGCGACGTCACGCCATCCATCACCGCCGTCCACGGCGGGATTTCTCGGAGCAACTGATGAAACCGCACGCGCGTACAGAAAAGCAGGCCGTCGATGCGTCGGACCTGCGCCACGAAGCCGGCGCGCCGGCCGCTGCGCGGTCGCTGCCGTACGAAACGATCGCGCTCGTCCTGCAGGGCGGCGGCGCGCTCGGCGCGTATCAGGCCGGCGTGTTCGAAGGGCTGCATGAAGCAGGCATTCCGCTCGACTGGATCGCCGGCATCTCGATCGGCGCGCTCAACACCGCGCTGATCGCCGGCAATGCGCCCGAGCATCGCGTCGAGCGCCTGCGCGAATTCTGGGAAACGATCTGCCAGCCGGCGTTCTTTCCCGCGATTCCGGCCGCGTTCGAATTCGCGCTGTTCAACAGCATCGACCAGGTGCGCACGTTCTTCACCGCGTCGCAGGCCGCGAGCGCGATGATGCAGGGCCAGCAAGGGTTCTTCGTGCCGCGCTTTCCGCCGCCGCTGCCGGGTGTGGCCGATCATCCGCAAAAGATCAGCTGGTACGACACGTCGGCGCTGCGCACGACGCTGCTCAAGCTGTGCGATTTCGACCGGATCAATTCGGGCGAGACGCGCGTGTCGGTCGGCGCGGTCAACGTCGGCACCGGCAACTTCGTGTACTTCGACAATTCGCGCATCCGTCTCGAGCCCGAGCATTTCATGGCGTCCGGTGCGTTGCCGCCCGCGTTCCCGCCCGTCGAGATCGACGGCGAGTACTACTGGGACGGCGGCGTCGTGTCGAACACGCCGCTGATGGAAGTGCTGCGCGCCCGGCCGCGCAGCGACACGCTCGCGTTCCAGGTCGATCTGTGGAGCGCGCGCGGGCCGCTGCCGCGCACGATGGCCGACGTCGCCGAGCGCACGAAGGACGTGCAGTATTCGAGCCGCACGCGTTTCGTCACCGACACGCTGCAGCGCGAACAGCGCTACCGCAACGTGCTGCGCCACGTGCTCGAACAGGTGCCGGAAGAGCAGCGCAAGAGCGACCCGTGGTGCGTCGAGGCCGAAGAAATGTCGAGCGGGAAGAAGTACAACATCCAGCACCTGATCTATCAGCAGAAAGCGTACGAGCATCACTACAAGGACTATCAGTTCGGTCTGTCGACGATGCGCGACCACTGGTCCGCGGGCCTCGACGACATCCGCAAGACGCTCGCGGTGAAGGACGGCCTCGCGCTGCCCACCAACGACGCGGGCTTCGTCACGCACGACATTCACCGCCGCCGGTAATGCCGTGTGCAACGGGCCGGCGCGCCGCCTGCGCCGGCCCGTCCTCCTTTCCGATTCGACATGCCGATTTTCATTGCGCTATTCGCGCTCATCGCCCTGGGCTGGGGTGCGGTTCACCTGTTTCACGTCATCGCCGCGCAGTTCGGCCAGCCGGTCGCGATCGCGGCCGCCGTGGTCGCCGCCGCGCTCCTGATCGCACTGGTCGCGTGGTGGCTCAAGCGCCGCCGCGACATCGCACCGAACACGAAGGAAGCAGGCTGGACGCATATCGTGCATCGCGCGTGGGGCGAGTTGCGCGTGTCCGCGACGCAAGGGCTGCTGTGGCTGTCGCATGACGGTGCGGACGGCCGCTATACGCTGTCGCAGCTCGACGGTTGCGAGGCCGCGCCGATCGACGGCCGCTGGCATCTCGTCGTGAGGGTGCGCGATGCCGTGCGCGGCGAATGGAAGCTGCCGATGATGGACAAGCGCGATGCGCAGCGCTGGGCGCGCGTGCTCACGCTGGCGAAGGACAACCGGCTCTGAACGCGCGTTCGGCCCGCACGGCCCGCGCGGGCCGGCCGCACGACGGCCCGCTATCGCGCGCCGAGCGCCCGCAGCGCATCGAGCACGTGCTGCGTCGCCCGTTCGACCGGGCCGGCCCGATGCGCAATTCCCAATTCACGCCACAACGCCGGACGTAGCGGCCGCATGACGATGCGCGCATCCGGCAGCGGGGCGCCGGCCTCGTGCGGCAGCAGCGTCGCGCCGTACCCTGCGGCGACCAGGCTCTTGATCGCATCGTTGTAGTTCAGTTCGATCCGCGGCTCGGGCCGGTGGCCGCCGAGCGCGAACCATTCGGTCGTGAGCCGCGACAGCCGCGTCGTCGCATCGTTGAGAATCAGCGGCCGCGCGGCCAGATACGCGGGCGTCACACGGGCCGGCAGCGGCCAGTCCGCGGGCAGGAAAGCCATCACCGGATCGCGACGCCACGGGCGGATCGACAGCCCCGCGACCGGCGCTTGCGGCAGCGCGACCAGCCCGACATCGAGCGTGCCTTGCGCGATGCGCGCCAGCGTGTCGTGCGACGTGAGCACCGCGATCTGCACGTCGATATCCGGATGCTGCGCGCGCAATCCGGCCACCGCCTGCGGCAACAGGTGCGCGATCGCGCCGGTCGATGCGCCGAGACGGACGCGCCCGGTCAACCCCTGCACCTGTCGCTGCACGTCGTCCAGCGTGGATTCGACTTCCGCGAGCAGACGCCGCGCCCGCTCCACCAGCACTTCGCCGATCACCGACGGGCGCACGTTGCCCCGTGTGCGCGACAGCAGCGGCGCGCCGACGCGGCTTTCCAGCTCGGCGATATGCAGGCTGACGGTCGGCGGCGCGAGATGAAGCCATTGCGCCGCCGCCACGAAGGATCCGTGGTCCGCGATCGCGACCAGCGTACGCAGGCGGTCCAGACTGATCTCGCGCATCACACACCTCTCGTTCAGGAAAGCTGAATCGGACGATCAGCAAATTCAACTTTTCCTATTCTAGGCGTTCGGTGGACGATACGGTTTCCCCGACGACCGAACGCGACGCACACGACCATCATGAGCTTCCCCACTGTCTTCATCGACGGCGACCAGGGCACGACCGGGTTGCAGATTCACGCGCGTCTGCGCGACCGCACCGACGTGCGGCTGCTGACGCTTCCCGCGGCCGAACGCAAGGACGCGGCGCGCCGCGCCGACGCGCTCAACGCGTGCGATATCGCGATCCTGTGCCTGCCCGATGCGGCCGCGCGCGAAGCGGTCGGCTTCATCCGGAACCCGGCGGTACGCGTGATCGACGCGAGTTCGGCCCATCGCACGCAGCCCGAATGGGTCTACGGCTTTCCCGAGATGGCAGACGGACACGCACACAACATTGCGCAGGCGAAGCGCGTGACCAATCCGGGCTGCTACCCGACCGGCGCGATCGGCCTGCTTCGCCCGCTGCTGCAAGCCGGGCTGCTGCCGCGCGACTACCCGGTGAGCATCCACGCGGTGTCCGGTTACTCGGGCGGTGGGAGAGCCGCCGTCGACGCATTCGAATCGGGCGACGCCGCCGCACGCGCGTTGCCGCTGCAGGTCTACGGCCTCGCGCTCGAACACAAGCACGTGCCCGAGATCCGGCAGCATGCGGGGCTCGCGCACCGCCCGTTCTTCGTGCCGGCCTACGGTGCCTATCGGCAAGGGATCGTGCTCACCATCCCGATCGAGCTGCGCCTGCTGCCGGCCGGGGTGACCGGTGAGCGACTGCATGCGTGTCTCGCGCACCACTACGCGGATGCGCGTCACGTCGACGTGATGCCGCTCGCGGACGCACGCGCGGCAACGCATCTCGATCCGCAAGCGTTGAACGGCACCAATGATCTGCGGCTCGGCGTGTTCGTCAACGCGGACGGCGGGCAGGTGCTGCTGTCCGCCGTGTTCGACAATCTCGGCAAAGGGGCATCCGGCGCAGCCGTGCAGAATCTCGACTTGATGCTCGGTGCGCGACACGCGGCGTGACGCTCCGCAGGCATCGTCGACGGTGCCTGCGCACGCCCCCGTAAAAGCTCACCTTTAGCCGGTTTCAGGCCGTATCGTCACCCGCGGCGGCATTGAGGCCGGCCAGCGTCTCCACCAGAAAATCCACGCACACGCGCACCTTCGCCGACGCCGCGACGCGTTCCGGATACACGGCCCAGATGTTCGCGGGCTGGACCGCGTCGGGCAGCACGCGGCACAACGCGCCGCGTTCGATCAGCGGCCCGGCTTCCCAGATCGAGCGCAGCACGATGCCGCGCCCGGCCAGCGCCCATTGCACGGCCACCTCGCCGTGGTTCGTCGACAGCGCGCCGCCGACCTTCACCGTGACCGTTTCGCCGCGCACGTTCAGCCGCCATACGCCGAACGGATGATCGCGCTCCTTGATCGCGAGACAGTCGTGCGACGCGAGATCGGCGAGCGAGCGCGGCGTCCCGCGGCGGGCAAGATAGTCGGGCGACGCGCACAGCACGCGATGGTTCGTGGCAAGGCGGCGCGCGATCAGGTGATCGGCGATGTCGTCGCCGATGCGCACGTCGAGGTCGTAGCCTTCGCCCGCGACATCGACGAGCCGGTCGAACAGATCGAGCCGCACATTCAACTGCGGATAGCGCGCGCTGAAGTCGGGCAGCGCCGGCGCGATGACGTGCCGGCCGAAGCCGAAGCTGCTCGACATGCGCAGCGTGCCGCGCGGCACCGTGCGCGTGGTCGACATGTCCTCGACGAGATGATCGACGTCGTCCAGAATCTTCTCGGCGCGCGCGAACACGCGTTCGCCGGCCTCGGTGACTGTCATGCGGCGTGTCGAGCGATGCAGCAGGCGCGTGCCGAGCTGCGCCTCGAGCATCGCGACGCGCTTGCTGACATACGCGGGCGACACCGCGAGCTGCTCGGCGGCCGCGCTGAAGCTCACGAGGCGGACGACCAGGCTGAACACGCGCAGGTCGTCGAGGTTCGGCGATTTATTCACGATTCGTGGAAAGTCGATTAACTTTTGAGCGATTTTAATCCAGATGGAAATAAATAGAATGACGTGACGGGCCGATGCCTTCCCGGCAGCCGGCCAACCAGCCAAGGAGATTTGCATGACCGACAGGACTTACAGGATTGCCGTGATCCCCGGCGACGGCATCGGCCGCGAAGTGATGCCCGAGGGCCTGCGCGCGCTCGCCGCCGTGACCGCGCGCTTCGGCGTGCGCTTCGACTTCGTCGAGATCGACTGGGCGAGCTGCGACTACTACGCGCAGCACGGCACGATGATGCCGGACGACTGGAAAGCGCAACTGTCGGGCATGGACGCGATCCTGTTCGGCGCGGTCGGCTGGCCCGCGACGGTGCCCGACCATATTTCGCTGTGGGGCTCCCTGCTGAAATTCCGCCGCGAGTTCGACCAGTACATCAACCTGCGGCCCGCGCGCCTGTTCGACGGCGTGCCGTCGCCGCTCGCGGGCCGCCGCCCGGGCGACATCGATTTCATGATCGTGCGCGAGAACACCGAAGGCGAATATTCGTCGGTCGGCGGCACGATGTTCGAAGGCACCGAGCGCGAAGTCGTGATGCAGCAGTCGATCTTCACGCGGCACGGCACCGAGCGCGTGCTGAAATTCGCGTTCGAGCTCGCACAGCGGCGCGCGAAGCGCGTCACCGTCGCGACCAAGAGCAACGGCATCGCGATCAGCATGCCGTGGTGGGATGCGCGCGCGGCCGAGATGGCCGAACGCTATCCGGAGATCGCGGTCGACAAGCAGCACATCGACATCCTGTGCGCGCGCTTCGTGCTGCAGCCGGACCGCTTCGACGTCGTCGTCGCGTCGAACCTGTTCGGCGACATCCTGTCGGATCTCGGCCCGGCCTGCACGGGCACGATCGGCATCGCGCCGTCGGCGAACCTGAACCCCGACCGCATGTTCCCGTCGCTGTTCGAACCGGTGCACGGTTCGGCGCCCGACATCGCGGGGCAATACATCGCGAATCCGGTCGCGATGATCTGGTCGGCGGCGATGATGCTCGACTTCCTCGGCAACGGCACGGGCCGCGAACGCGAAGCGCACGATGCGATCGTCGCCGCGATCGAGGACGTGCTGCGCACGGGGCCGCGTACGCGCGATCTCGGCGGCAACGCGGGCACGCAGGAAGTGGGCGAGGCGATCGCCGCGCGGATCGCGGGTTGAGGGTTGAGAGTTGAGGGGCGTGCCCGGTGCTCGCGCCGGGCGGCGCTTCGTGAATCGGTCTGCGGTGAGCGGCACACGATGCGGTTGCGCACGTGTGCTGACTTTGACGATGCGGCGGCGGCGGTGAACATCGAGCGGTGAGCAACGCGCACCGCTTCCGCGGTTTTTCGTTGAAAGTCGAAAGATGATTCGATCGGTGAGTTGCACGTCGCGCTCGCGCACACCGATCGTCAATGCACGACCGCTTCGACGCGATCGGTGAGATGCATCGCGCAGGCAAGCACACCGCTGCACGTCGACATATGCACCGCTTCACCGGTGCGATGCCGCGTCGATCCGTTCAACGCACACAGTTCGACGCGACATTTCACCTGGTCCCGAAAAATCTCACCTTCAGCGGACGGCTCCCGAATTTCCTCACCATTGAACCTTGGTGACGCGTTCGCCGATCCGTTGAACGCGTGCGCGCATCATCACAGCCCGAGATCGGACAGCCCCGGATGATCGTCCGGACGACGGCCGAGCGGCCAGTGATAAAGACGGTCCGCCTCGCGAATCGGCAGATCATTGATGCTCGCGTGACGATGCGCCATCAGGCCGTTTTCGTCGAACTCCCAGTTCTCGTTGCCGTACGAACGGAACCAGTTGCCCGCATCGTCGTGCCACTCGTACGCAAAACGCACCGCGATGCGATTGCCGCCGAACGCCCACAGCTCCTTGATCAGCCGGTAGTCGAGTTCGCGCGCCCACTTCCGCTGCAGCAGCCCGACGATCTCGTCGCGGCCCGTCACGAATTCCGCGCGATTGCGCCAGCGGCTTTGCGGCGTATAGGCGAGCGACACGCGTTGCGGGTCGCGCGTGTTCCATGCGTCCTCTGCAGCGCGCACTTTCTGGCGCGCCGTGTCGAGCGTGAAGGGCGGAACGGGCGGACGAACTTCGGGGGAAGCGGACATGGGTTGCTCCTGTTCAGGATTCTGGCCGCGATCGAACGCAGCCGGTTCGGATTCGCTGCGTGACTACCGCGATACGGTATCGAGCAGCAGTTCAGCCGTCGCGCGCGCATCGCGCGCGGCGTTTGCATCGCCACTGACGAGCGCCACGCCGATCGCGCCGTCGATCAGCACGAGCCATTGACGCGCGAGGCGCGCGAGCCCGCGGCGCACAATGCCGGTTTCGTCGGCATAGGCGTCGAAGCGCTCGCGTACGAACGCCAGCAGGCGTGCCTTGTGCATGCGGGCGACGACGCGCACCGGATCGTCGGCGTCGGGTATCTCGCCCGACGCATTTAGGAACGCACAGCCGTGAAAGTCGGGCTGCCCGAACCAGTCGCGCAGCACATCGAACATGCCGAGCAGTTGCGCGCGCGGCGCGTGGCCGCGCGCCAGCGTCGCGTCGACGAACCAGCGCATCCAGCGCGCGTCGCGACGTTCGAGTGCGGCGACGACCAGCGCCTCTTTCGATTCGAAATGCGAATAAAAGCTCTTTCGCGCCGCGCCGGATCGCTTGACGATCGCATCGACGCCGGTCGCATGGATGCCGCCCGAATAGATCAGCGCTTCGGCCGCGTCGAGCAGCCGGTCGCGAACGCCCGGTTCGCCCGAGGAGTCGAGAGGTGGGTTCATGGGTTTACGGTAGAACGATCGTTCTCCGTCGTCAACACCCGGATGAAAAGGCCCTGCTGGTGGGAGGGCTGAATCCGTGCCCGAAGCGTTGGCTCGTCGTGTTGAGCCTTCAGCGCGATCCGCGCGAATCGAAGGGTGAACGGATCAAGTAGTGGGCTGCGCACCGATGGGAGGCTGAGCGCGCGCCTCGTACCAGTGAGCCGCAACGCAGCGTGCGGCTCAAGGTTGATGTTCCGGGTTGGTACGATCTCGCACACGGTGGCGAGCGAATGCTCGCACGCCAAGCGAAGCGGGGAAGTACGTGGAAGAGGAAGATCGCGTGCCGAATGGCGCGACAGAAAGAAGCGAAGCGGTTACCGACAGGTGAAGCGAACCTGCCATTGCACGTCACCGAAGCGGGATCGTGTGACGATTCGGCGCGCGCACACAGCTCCCGAATAATCTCACCTCAAGCATTGAATCGCGCGTTTCGACGCGCGACTGTGCGTGCGTGTGTCAACGAAAACGGGGCAGCCGGCAAACGTGCCGCGCTGCCCCGTCTCCGTCGACACCCGACTCAGGCCGTCCAGTCGAGAATCACCTTGCCGCTTTCGCCTGACAGCATTGCGGCGAAGCCTTGCTCGTAATCGTCGGCCGCGAAGCGATGCGTGATGATCGGCGACAGGTCGAGACCGCTCTGCAGCATCGCGACCATCTTGTACCAGGTCTCGAACATCTCGCGGCCGTAGATGCCCTTGATCTCGAGCCCCTTGAAGATCACCTGGTTCCAGTCGATCGCCGTCTGCGCGGGCGGGATGCCGAGCAGCGCGACCTTGCCGCCATGGTTCATCGCCTCGAGCAGGCTCGTGAACGCGCTCGGCACGCCCGACATCTCCAGACCGACGTCGAAGCCTTCGGTCATGTGCAGGTCGGCCATCACGTCGCGCAGCGACTCGCGTGCGACGTTGACCGCGCGCGTCGCGCCCATCTTGCGCGCGAGCTCCAACCGATAGTCGTTGATGTCGGTGATGACGACGTTGCGCGCGCCGACGTGCTTCGCGATCGCGACGGCCATGATGCCGATCGGGCCCGCGCCGGTGATCAGCACGTCTTCGCCGACGAGGTTGAACGACAGCGCCGTGTGCGTCGCGTTGCCGAACGGATCGAAGATCGACGCGAGATCGTCGGAGATCTCCGGCGGAATCTTGAACGCGTTGAACGCCGGAATCGCCAGGTATTCGGCGAACGCGCCTTCGCGGTTCACGCCGACGCCCACCGTGTTGCGGCACAGATGCCGGCGCCCGGCGCGACAGTTGCGGCAGAAACCGCAGGTGATGTGACCTTCGCCGGACACGCGATCGCCGATCGCGAAGCCGCGCACTTCCTGCCCCATCTCGACGATCTCGCCGACGTATTCGTGGCCGACGTGCATCGGCACGGGAATCGTCTTCTGCGCCCAGTCGTCCCACTTCCAGATATGGATGTCGGTGCCGCAGATCGCCGTGCGGCGGATCTTGATCAGCACGTCGTTGTGGCCGACTTCGGGGCGCTTCACACGCGTGAGCGTGAGGCCGGGGCCGCGTTCGAGCTTTGCCAGTGCTTTCATGGTCGCGCCTCCGTCAGATGATGCCGAGCGACTTGCCGACGCGCACGAACGCGGCGACCGTCTGGTCGATCTGTTCGGGCGTATGCGCGGCGCTCATCTGCGTACGGATGCGCGCCCGGCCGCGCGGCACGACGGGGAACGAGAAACCGATCACGTAGACGCCTTCGCCGAGCAGCTTGTCGGCCATGTTCGTCGCGAGCTGCGCGTCGCCGAGCATCACCGGGATGATCGGATGCGCACCGGGCACGAGCGTGAAGCCGGCTTCGGTCATCTGCTTGCGGAACCGCGCGCCGTTCTCGCGCACGCGCTCGCGCAGCTTCGCGCCTTCGTCGCTGCCGAGCAGCTCCAGCACCTTCAGCGACGCCGCGGCGATGCTCGGCGTGAGCGTGTTCGAGAACAGATACGGACGCGAGCGCTGGCGCAGCAGCTCGATCACCTCGCGACGCGCGGCGACATAGCCGCCCGATGCGCCGCCGAGCGCCTTGCCGAGCGTGCCCGTGATGATGTCCACGCGACCTTCGACGCCGCAGTGCTCGGGCGTGCCGCGGCCGTGCGTGCCGATGAAGCCGACCGCATGCGAATCGTCGACCATCACGAGCGCGCCGTAACGATCGGCGAGATCGCAGATGCCCTTGAGGTCGGCGATGATGCCGTCCATCGAGAACACGCCGTCGGTCGCGATCAGCTTGTGGCGCGCGCCGGCTGCGTCGGCTTCCTTCAGCTTCGCCTCGAGGTCGGACAGATCGTTGTTCTTGTAGCGAAAGCGCTTCGCCTTGCACAGGCGAACGCCGTCGATGATGCTCGCGTGGTTCAGCTCGTCGCTGATCACCGCGTCGTTCTCGTCGAGCAGCGTCTCGAACAGCCCGCCGTTCGCGTCGAAGCAGCTCGAATAGAGGATGCTGTCCTCGGTGCCGAGAAACGCGGCCAGCGCGCTTTCCAGTTGCTTGTGCACGGTTTGCGTGCCGCAGATGAAGCGCACCGATGCCATGCCGAAGCCGTCCTGGTCGAGGCCGGCCTTCGCCGCGTCGATCAGGCGCGGATCGTTCGCCAGACCCAGATAGTTGTTCGCGCAGAAATTGAGCACGCCGGCACCGCCGGCGAGCCGCACGGCTGCCGCCTGGGGACTCGCGATCTCGCGCTCGGTCTTGTAAAAACCGTCCGCGCGGATCTGGTCGAGCGTCCCGCGCACCTGGGCGAGAAAGGCATCACGCATCGCAAAGCTCCTGACAGGGTTTCGCATTCCGCAGCGCACCGCTCGTGGCAGCGCAACGGCCTGCTACTGTTATAGTCGGTCGTTCGGTTGACCGCATTTATCCGATATTCCGAACTAGAATTCGAAATATCGAACAACTCTAAGCGAACGGAATCCAAATGGCAAGTTCCTCCGGATCGCGGCGCACGCGTGCCGACGCCGCCCCGCAGCCGCCGGCCGCGACCCCGCCGCGTGTCGGCGAGCAGATCCAGCGGCTGCGCAACGAGCGCAAGCTGACGCTCGACGACCTGTCGCGCGCCGCCGGCGTATCGAAATCGATGCTCTCCGAGATCGAACGCGACAAGGCCAACCCGACCATCGCCGTGGCATGGCGGCTGACGAACGCGCTCGGCATCACGCTCGACGAACTGTTCTCGCAGCCGAAGGCGCCCGAGACGATCCGCGTGGACGGCCCGCACGACATCCCGACGCTCGCCGGCCACGACGGCCGGTACCAGTTGCGCGTATGGGGCCCGATCGACCTCGCCGGCAAGTTCGAGTGGTACGAGCTGACGCTGCCGAGCGGCGGCGCACTGGTATCGAACGCGCACGAACCCGGCACCCGCGAGCACCTCACCGTGCTGCAGGGCGCGATGGAAATCGAGGCCGCCGCCGCGAGCCGACGCCTGAAGGCGGGCGACACCGCGCGCTACCCGGCCGACGAGCCGCATGCGATCCGCAATCCCGGCAAGGCCGAAGCGCGGGCATTGCTTATCGTGATCCATCGCTGACGGCGCGTGCAGTCAGGGCCTGTTCACGCTAATAACGGGCTTGCGCTGGCCGCCCGAAGGGCCGAGCGCAAGGATTGCGACGAAGCGAATACTCGACGTATTCGCAAGGAGCATGACGCGGCGATCGGTCCTTCGGGCGGCCAGCCCCATTCATGATTTTTCCAAACAGGCGAACGCGCCTTTCCGCCCGCAGGCGGAAAGGCGCGTTCGCGAGCCCGTTATTAGCGTGAACAGGCCCCTAACCAAAAGGTCAGTTGCAGGCCAGTTGCGGAAAATACTGTATGTTTGTACAGTATACGGACATTCCGCCATGCACGGGCCGGAGCTGGCGCACCGAGGCGCCCGCCCCGGTCGACAGGAGCCTGCAATGACAGAAGAACAAGATTTGGCCGCGCTCAGCTTCAAGGCTGCCGCGCACGACCTCGAATTGATCGTTCGCCATATCGCGGGGCGCTACATCCGTCAGCGCGTGCCGCTGACGTGGCGCCTGCTGCACGCGATCGAAGCCGAAGCGCTGGCCGATCTCGGCTTTGCCAGCCGGCACGACGCCGGCATGCGTCAACTGTTCGAACGGCCGTCGGACATGGCGTTTCCCGAAACCGACGATCCGATCGATTTCGGCCGCTCGAATGCGCTGCCCGCGGTCTTTTCATTCGCCGTTCTCGCGTACGAAGCCGCGGCAAAGGCGCACGACACCGCGCGTTCCGCGCGCGCTCATCGCCCGTCCAAGGCGTGGGGCGATTGACGGTCCAGCCCCGGCCGCAACGCAGAGCGGCCGGTTCACCCTTTTGCGGCCCGATACGTTGCGGAAAGGGCTACCATATACGCAACTAACGGAATTAATACCATGTCCCTTCCCGTCTCTCCCGACACCGCCGCCACGCCGGAAGAAAAGGATCTATTCGACCGCGATGCATCCGACTGGGTCGTCTCGCCCGAAGCCGCGTTCGACGCGTGGCTGGCGATGCAGGACTATCGCCGCTCGTCGGCCGACGTCTATCGCGCGCAATGGGGCGCGTTTCTCACGTGGATGCGTGCCCATCAAAAGAACCTGGCAACGGTCGATACGCCGACCATCGCGAACTTCGTCGGCGAGTTGCCGATCAAGAAAACGCAACGCATGCGCTATCTCCGGCTGATCGAGCGCGTGCTCGATCATGTCCGCCGCACCGAGTACGCATCGACCAATCCGGCCCGCTTCATTGCTCAGGATGGCGAAGCGAACTGGCGCAAGGCCCGCGACAACGAACCGACCGGGTTCCTCACGCCGGCGGAACGTGCGACGTTGCTCGCATATTTGTTTTCGCCGATCGGCGTATCGGGTTCCGCGTACTGGAAGGAGCGTCGCGACCGCGCGCTCGTCGCCGCGTTTCTCGGTGCGGGCATCAAAACCGGCGAAGCGCGCGCACTTACGATTAGTTGCATCAATACGAGCGGCACGTCGCTGCGGATCGAGTCGACGCATCCGGATTACGCACGCGAAACCCATTTGGCCTCGTTCGCGATCGCGTTGCTCGAAGCGTGGCTCACCGAACGCAAACGCCAGGAGATTCCGGGCGAGCTCGTCTTCCCCGCGTCGCATGCAGGGCGGCCGATGCACAAGGCGACGATGCTGCGCGCGATCGATGCGATCGTCGAATCGGCCGGGCTCACGTCGTCACGCACCGCGCGCGCCAGCCCGCAAACCTTGCGCAATACCTACGCGGCCGAACTGTTCGAGCACGACGTGCCGCCCGAGCGCGTCGGCAAATGGCTGGGCTTCCTGCGGCCGATCTCGTCGAATCGCCTGCATCGCGCATGGAAAAACTGGCGCGACGGGCTGGCCGACAGCAACGATGACGGTGACGCGTCCGACCGCGACGAAACTCACTGATCGCGAAACGGCTGCTCACGCGAAACGATCCGTGAGCAGCCTTGCGTGGCGCAGCCTCACCGTTTCACGGCTCCCGAAAAACCTCACCTCAAACGTCCCGGATCCTCTCACCTGTGGGGCGCTGCCGACTTCCGGATCAAGTATGCGCAAAACGCGCGACGGCTTCGAAGCGGGACGGCCATGCGCCCGACGCGTGCTCGCACTCGGGGCACGCGACTTCAAAACCCTCGTCGCCATGTGACAGTTCCGGTTCTCCGTCGCAATGCGGGCACCGGGTCGGCGCCGGAATCTCCTGATCCAGCGAGGTGCCGATCGCGGCATACGCGTCCGCGTCCAGTTGGCCGGCATCGGCCAGACGCCGCAGCAGCGCGGCGATTTCCGGATTCATCCCGCGGCTCGCACGCAACGAGCTCACGTCGCGCGTGGCGCGCTCCAGTTCGTCGCTCTGGGTGCGCAACTGTTCTTCGAGGCGGTCGGCGCGCGCCTTCGCCGAACTCAATTGCTGCAGGAAATCGAACTCCTTGCGCTGAACGTCGCGCAACCCGCTCTGGTAGGTCGACGCCATGCTGCGCAATGAATCCAGTTCGACCAGCATCGGCTTGACGCGGCGTTCGGCTTCGGCCACCGCATCCTTGATTTGCTGCGCGTAGTGCTCGGTGCGCTGCTGCAATTCGGCTTGCAGCGCGTCGATGCGGTCGCGCAGCGCGGCGTTCTGCGCCTGTTCGGCATCGATCCGGCCCGCAGCCGCAGCCAGTTCCTTTTCCAGTCGGGCGACTGTGGTGAGCAACGTTGCTTCGCTCGCCGAACCGTGGGTAGTTTGCGACGCGAGCTGAACCTCGAGTTCGGTCACCCGCGCCTGCAATTGCTCGTTTCTTGCTTCACCGCGCGCGAGCGCGCCTTCCAGCGTTTCCTGACGGACGGTTGCGTCACGCAACCGCTGTTCGGCGTCGGCCATGTCGGCGCGAACCTGCTCGCGATCTCCATCGAGGCTGTCGCGCGCGGCTTTCAGCGCCTCTTCATAGAGTGCGCCGAGCAACGCGCCGGCCTTTTCCTCGACGGCCTTCGGGATTGCCGCGCCGTCGAGCCGGATCTTGGAAGCGGAACGGATGCGTTCCCAGAAGTGGTCGATGTCTTTCGGGATGTCGCTGGCGCTGCCGGTCTGGGTCAGATCACGGACGTTGGCGGCAGACGGCCGGATGCCGAGATCGAAAAACAAGCGCTTGCACGCGTGCAGTGACAGTTCCTGGCGCCGTGCACCGCTTGCGCGCAGCGATTCCAGTTCTTCCCGAATGACTTGACGCATTTCGTCCAAGGTCATGACCACACTCGTAGACAATGAAATGTGTCGATCATAACGAAATACGTATTTCTTGATACTTGTTTCGAGGGTCCGTTGTGAATTTACGTCGTTTTGCACAGAAATCGGATCTGTGAGCCCATCCTGCTGAAGGTGACCTCAAATTCCGTGAAACAAAGCGAAGAAAGTCAGCCAAGTCCTTGTACTGCAAGCAATTTCCAGCGAACCCCGAATTTGGGCATTTGTTTCACATGACGGCGGACCAGGCTACCCGTGGGTGTTCAGGGGTTGGGGTGTCTGTGGAAAACTCGTCAGCCGATGTCTTGAGAGTATTAGAAGTAAACACCCTTGAACCCTTAGTTAAAAACGTTAACGCCACGGCACAGCCTTATGGTGCAAGGCTTTCCGGCCGACAAGGTGAAGTTTTACGGGAGCCAAGGTGATCTTCTGCGGGAGCTGACGTGATGGGGTTCAGGGATCTGCGTGAGCCGATGCAGGAAGGGTCGTGAGCGGATTCGGGATCACAGTAAAACACGAGTTTTCCCACAGGTGAGGGTTTTCGGGGCCGCACAGCCACGGAACCCGCGCCGTGCCTGAGTGCACAGTTTTCTGCCTGTGCAGACATAGGTGAGAATTTGCAGGACCTGCTTTGCGCCCTGATTTTGCCCATCTTTTGGGCAGATTTGGTGAAAGGTGAGGTTTCACGGGACTCCACGGGAATTTGCTGTGAGGATTTCCGGGAAGCGAACGCCATTTTGCACAGCAAAAGTGCTTTCGGGGGCCGGTGATGCCCCAAAGGTGAGGTTTTTCGGGAGGGAAATCCGGGTTTTCCTGCTCCGATCCCCTTAAGGTGAGCTTTTTCGGGGCATGGATCACAGGCTGTGACGAGGCTCACAGGTGAGGCTTTCCGGGAGCCATAATTGCTGAAAAAATGGTCAAAGGTGAGGTTTTTCGGGACCCGGGACCGGCCGAATTCGCCGAAAAGCCCGCCAGGACTGGAAGAAATCTCGTTTTTGCTGTGCCACCTTTTGGCACAGGTGAGAATTTTCGGGGGCCGACATCCGGTTGTCGTATGAAGGATTCTGGTCGAAAGGTGAGGCTTTTCGGGGGAGTCTGGCGCTGCACAGCCAAATGCCTTCTATGCATAAGTATCGGAAGAGATTGGGATTTTTGATACCGCGACGGTTACGGTGAGATTTTTCGGGAGCCATTTCCCTGCCCGCTGCTGTGCCGCATTTTTTCCGTAAGGTGAGCGTTTTCGGGAGGGGCGAGTGGTCAGTCCCGCGTGTGCCGGGCGTTCGTCGGCATCCGGACGAATCAACATGCTGTGCCTGAGGTGAGTATTTTCGGGACCGGACACGATTCGCACGCTGTACAATGCGCGCCCGGGCTGGCCAAGCACCTGCTGATCGAGTTGCGCGTGCCCGTTTCGACGGCGGTTTTCCACGTATCGAAGCCGAACCGAACCTGCGGCGAGCCGCGCCTGTACATGCATACAGGCCGATGCGCGAGAGTCGGGGACGCGTGGTGAGGTGCAATTGCGACCCTGTGTCGAACTCACGGTTGCGCAGTCGCAAAATTACGACAAATCGAAAGGTGAGCCGATACGGGAGCCAATTTCGCACGTGTCCCGCACAGGTGAAATTCTGTGAATCGGCGCATGCCGCGGCACGTCTGGAAGAGTCCGGAACGCCGCAGGGGCGGACCGGTGAGCGTTTTCGGGAGCGGTTCGGGTGAGTGCCGTTTTGTCGACGCGCTTCACCGGCTATGGTGAGCATGTCGTTCTGGACGCACATCACCGCAGGCGCTATCCTTCCGGGAAACTTCTCCTCCGACCCGACGTATGGCCACGACGAAGCGCGCCAAGAAAACCGATGTGGATGTGGTGAGTGCCAGTTCAGCCGAATTGCGAAAGGCCGTCGAGGCGATCGCCATTCAGCCGAAGAGCGGCAAGATCACGCTCCTCACTCGCAAGCTGTTCAATGTCCTGCTGGCCGTCGCGCAGCAGGCCGACGACTCGGGCGATACCTATCGCGCGCTGCTGTCGGACATCGTCGCCAACTCCGCTTTCGATTCGAACGACACCGCGTTGGTGAAGGAACACCTGCGCCGCATGGTGTCGGTGCAGGTCGAATGGAGCACGGGCACATCAAGCCAGAAGCCGGGCCGCAAGTGGGGGATCTCCACGCTGATCGCCGATGCGGAAATTCTCGAGGATCCGACCACCCGCCGCGTGTGGGTCGAATTCTCGTTCGCGCCGAAGATCAAGAAGAAGCTGCTCGACCCGGTCCAGTATGCGCGGCTGAGCCTGCAGTTCCAGAGTCAGCTGCGCAGCAGCGCCGGCCTCGCGCTGTACGAGATCTGCGTGCGCTATCTGACGAACCCGAGCCACCTGACGATGCGCGAGCCGTGGGAATGGTGGCGGCCGATCCTGTCGGGCACGCCCGACACGGAAGCCGGCGACGAAGCGAAGCGCGAGTACAAGTACTTCAAGCGCGATTACCTGCGCCCCGCGATCGCGGAAGTCAACGCGGTCACCAACATCTTCGTCGAGCTGATCGAGCACCGCGAAGGGCGTCGGGTGGCCGAGATCCAGTTCCGCGTGACCGAGCGCAAGCAGCCGATGCTCGCGCTCGACGAACACCCGAACGTGTTCGACAGTACGCTGGTCGACCGGATGGTGAAGCTCGGGATTCCGCTGAAGGAAGCGCAGACGCTCTATGCGGACAGCGAGGAAAACCGGATTCGCGCCGCACTGCAGATGACCGAGCAGCGGATGCGCAGCACGACGCTGCCGCCGGTGCGCAGCGCGCCGGCGCTGTTCAAGGATGCGCTGAAGAAGGGGTATGCGCCGCCGGTCGAGTCGGTCGATGCACTGCCGGCCGGCACGCCGTCCGCGAAGGTCGCGGCTGCGCAGCCGGACGATCTGAAGGCGCGCCTGCTGAGCGAGTTCGCCGCGTTCCGCCGCAAGGAAGCGAAGGTGCTGTACGAAGAGCAGGGCGACGCGGAGCGCGAAGTGGCGCGCGAGTCGTTCGAGTCGGAGGCATTGCCGACGATGGGCTCGCATCTGCGCGACGACTGGCGCAAGCGCGGCCTCGATTCCAAGCTGGCCGAGACGGCCTTTTTCGACTGGCTGGCCCAGAAGACCTGGGGCGAGCCGACGGACGGCGACCTGCTGTCGTTCACGCTGAACCAGTCGCGGGCCGCTTGAGGCGCGCTCAGGCCCGCTGACGGGCGCCGCCGGTACCCACCCCTTGGTCGGGCGGGACCGGCGTTCTCACCAGGCCCAGCCGGCCGCTTTCCTTACTCCGACAACAGCATCCGCTCGAGCTGCTCGAGAATCGCGTCGCGCTTGTCCTTCGGCAGGCCGCGCAGGCGCAGTTCGATGCGGTCTTCGCCATACGACTTCAGGTCGCCAACCGACTTGCCGCCGAGCTTGATCTCGAGACGCTGCGCATAGCGCTGACGGCCGGCGGCCTTCGGCGTTTCCTGCGCGGCAACGCGGCCCTTGACGATGTCCGACACCTGGCGCGTGCTGAGATCGTCCGACACGATCTTGTTGATCAGCCGCAGCGTCGCCTCGGTGCCGCGCGCATTGTGATAGCGGCCGACCTGATACGCCATGTTCGATCCGAAGCGATCGGGACGCGCGACCATTTCCTGCATGATCGCTTCCGGCAACTTGCCGATCGACAGCGCGACGGCCACCGTCGACTCGTCGAGGCCGAGATGCTCGGAGAGTTCTTTCTGGCTCTGGAAATGCTTGTCGTCGAGGAAGCGGCGCCACACGACGGCGTTGTCGAACACCGTCTGCGAATCGCGCTGAACGTTGAGGTCGTAGCCGAGCTTGTAGCTCTGGATGCCGATCGGCACGTCGATCACGATCGCCTTGACCGACTCCTTGTTCGCTTCCTTCAGCGCCCGCACGCGGCGGCCGCCATCGCTGACGAAATATGTGCCCGGATTGTCGTAATCCGGAATCACGTGGATGGCCTGCTGCTGCCCCTGCTTCGCGAGGTTGACCGCGAGCTCGGCAATCGACGATTTCAGATAGAAGTGCCGCGGGTTGAACGGGCTGTGCTTGATCGCCTTCAGCGGCAGCTCGATCACCTGCCCCGGCGCATAGCGGTTCTCGAGGCGCCACGCGCGATATTGCGGCGATTCGTCGATCGACGGATCGATCGTGAATTCCGGAGCAGGCGGCGGGGCGATGTCCTTCTTCGCGGATTTGGTCGGTGCCGGGGTAGGCGTTTCGGACTTGACGATACCGTCGATCGCATTGAGCCGATCAAGCGCCGTGCGCTTCTCGCTCGTCGTGATATCCGGGCGCGCTTGGAATCCTTTGGCGAATTGGGAAGGTTTCATGTGACTCCTTTATGCGCATAAAGTCAGGGCAGCATGGCGACGATTTCGTCGGCGCATGCGCGAATTTCGGTGGCGGCGAGCTTGCCGCCGCGATCGTTCATCTGCAGTACGGTCTGACCGAGCGCCATCGCCTGCTTGTACGCTTCCCGAGTCGGAATCTGCGTCTTCAGCAGCGGGAAGCCGAGTTCCTCGAGCGCACGCTTGAGCTCGCGGGTCAGCATGCGCTTCTCTTCGGTCTTGTTCAGCAGGAAGACCGCGCGGAGGTCTTCGTTCATCACCTGCGCCTGCTGAATCAGTTTGACCAGCCCGACGCTCGACCAGTAATCGGCCGGCGACGACGATGTCGGGATCACGGCAATCGATGCGGCCAGCAGGACGACGCCCGAGACTTTCTCGGTGATCGACGGCGGGCAGTCCACGACGATGATGTCGTAGTCGTTGATGAACTTCTTGATCTCGCGATGGATCTGGCCGTCGGCTTCGGCAAGGTTGACGACCGGAAACGGGATGCCGTTGTCGCTGTCGCCGGATGCGCTCGACCAGTGAACCAGCGTGTTTTGACGGTCTGCGTCGATGACGAGAACGCGCTTCCCTTTTTCGTGGAACGCGGCGCCGAGATGCATGGCAATCGTGCTTTTGCCGACGCCACCTTTTTGTTGAGTGACTGCAATGATTTCCGCGGCCAATTTTCACTCCTGTTTTGGTCGTTGGAATTCTACAGGACGATATTTGAATTTCAATGAAATTGTCGTGCAACAACTACGTATTGGCCATTCGGACTATTGGTTTATGCGCATAAACGAGGTGGCCGAGATGGGCGGCGTGTTTGGGCGCTGCGTTGAAGATGGCGAGGCTGATGCACCCGGGCGCGATGGGCGGCTCGATGGTTGGGACTTTACGTGCGTTAGCGTCGGACACTATTCGTCGCAGAGATGTCTCGGTGCGCCGCCCTTTCGCTGCACGGGTTCGTTGCCGGCGAGTGGGAGAGTTTGTGCGCATAAACTCTGCGGAGGCCGCGGCGGTCGACTTCGTCGCTGGAGCGCCCTGCATTCGGAGCGAGAGGCGTGATCTGCGAGGGCGAGTCGGATGTATGTCCACAAGATGCGCCGTTGGGCCGACGGAGGTGCGGCGAGGCAACGCGCTGCTGGGCCGCAGCGTTTATGCGCATAAACCAGACGCCATGATCGCCCGCGATGAAGTGCTGCGGGCTGAGACCTCGCCTAAATCGGGCGCGAGGTGATGTCGCGGCAGAACAGCCTATCGATACACCGATCGCCGGGGCCGTCTCGCCGCGATACCCGTCTCCACCCAGAGTCACGCGGTACCTCGCTGAGCGATTACGGCCTTTATGCGCATAAACCAGCCGCCGCGCCTCGCCTTCACGCATCCCTCTTCAAGGTTGCCCGTCAGGAAGCGTTGGCTGAGCGGATCGCAATTCATGGCCCCACAAAGCAGGCCGCCCGACTTTATGCGCATAAACATAAACACAACCACAACCACTCTTTGAAGCATCTCCCCTGACACCGAAGACGCCCCAATCCCGATCACGGCGCATCACCAAACCGAACCGCCTCAGCAACCCATCGAACGGAAAGCCACCGCCGATCTCGGTTGAACCACCCACCGAGCCCCTCGACGCAGACTGGCTACAATACAGGCCGTCCACCCTCCAGGCCTGAATGATGATCACGATCTACCACAATCCCCGATGCTCGAAGTCGCGCGAGACGCTTGCGTTGGTCGAATCGCTGAATACCGCCGGCGCGCCGCTGAACGTCGTCGAGTACCTGAAGACGCCGCCGACGGTCGAGGAACTGGAAACGCTGCACCAGCAGCTCGGTCGCCCGGTCCGCGACATGCTGCGCGATGGCGAGGAGCCGTACAAGACGCTGAACCTGGCCCGCGCGGATCTGACCGACGCTGAAGCCTACGCGGCGATCGTCGCTCATCCCATTCTGCTGCAACGCCCCATCGTCGTGTACCGCGGCAAGGCGGCCATCGGTCGCCCGCCTGAGTCGGTGAAGGCGTTGTTCGAATAATTCTTGTCCGGCGTATTTTTCTTATTGGATCAACGCGACCGAGCCCAGCCCGGTACACGCAACGGCAATCCAGGCCGACGCGACCGCCAGCCCGCACGCGCTAGCCACCACCCGAACGATACGTCGACACAGACGCCACAGCGCCTAGCCCCCACCGGACGACCCACCCTCATCGTCCGGCTCCCGCCCCGCCGCCGCTTTCGCGGCCGTCCGCAACAACGCGATCTGCCCGCGATACGCGCGGCATCCGCTGCAGGTCGGCAGATGCACACGCACCTGCAGGCGCTCGTGCAGCGTCAGATGCCGGTCGAGCGCATCCGACAGCAGTCGTGTCACGTCAGTACATTTCCCCGGCAGCATCTTCGGTCGTCAGTCCTTTTTCGCTCAGGCAGGTTCGCAGGCGCGTGCGCGCCCGGTACAGCAGCACGCTGCAATGATTCGTCGTCAGCGTCAACTCGCTGCAGATGTCCACGATCTCGACATCGAGGAATTCGCGCATCATGAACACGCGTCCGATCTGCTCCGGCAGGTGATCGAGGCAGACCTGGAACAGCGTCCAGAACTGCTGTTGCTGCAACAGCGTGTCGGGCTTCGGCCACGGTCGCGGTTTCGCATGCGCGGCCCAGTGCCCGTTTTCCTTGAACAGTTCGCGATCGAGCACGGATTCGCCGTCGAGCTCCGCATCGAGCGCGGTCAGGCTCACCAACCGCTGCCGTGCGCGCAGCACGTCGATCAGCTTGTTGCGCAGGATGCCGAACACCCAGGTCTTGTGGGCCGACAGCCCGGCGAACTCGCCGGCGTGCGACCACGCGGCGGCCAGCGCTTCCTGCACGGCATCTTCGGCCGCATCGGCATCGCGGAGCTGGAGCCGCGCGAAGCGCAGCAGGTCGCGCCGCAGTTGCGCGAGATAGGTGGGATCGTCGTATGCGGACGGCATGTGTGGTTGCAGTGTTTCGAAGCAATGGCGACGCGCGTACGCCACGGAGCGGGCGTGTCGCGGTGCGAGCAGCTTACTGGGCGCGGTGCCGGCCTGCAACGCAATGTTCCGTCACGAATTCGCGAAGCCGGCCGCCGCGCTGCGCTATCCTTGCCGAACCTCGTCTCGCGCGTCGACGCGGCCGCGCGGCGGGCAATCTGTAACGTCGGAACATAACGGTCGAGTTATCCACAATTTCTGTGGAAAACCTTGTGGAAAGTCGGCCGGACGGCCCCGTGGGACGGCTCGCGGGCTGGCTTGCCTATAAACAGACCTTTGTCGCCGATTCGGAAGCAATCGATCCGATTCCTCACTCACCGGAAGGAGAATGCCATGTCCTATCGCATTGCGGTCGTCGTCGGCAGCCTGCGTCGCGCTTCGACGAACCGCGCGCTCGCGCACGCCGTGATCTCGCTCGCCCCCGCCGATTTTTCGTTCGAATTCGTCGAGATCGGCGAGCTGCCGCTGTACAGCCAGGACTACGACGCGGATTTCCCGGAAGTCGCGAAGCGCTTCAAGCAGTCGATCGAAGCCGCCGACGCGCTGCTGTTCGTCACGCCCGAGTACAACCGCTCGATTCCGGGCGTGCTGAAGAATGCGCTCGACTGGGGCTCGCGCCCGTGGGGTTCGAACTCGTGGTCGGGCAAGCCGGGCGCGGTGCTCGGCACGTCGCCGGGCGCGACGGGCACCGCGCTCGCGCAGCAGCACCTGCGCAACGTGCTCGCGTACCTCGACGTGAAGACGCTCGGCCAGCCCGAAATGTTCATCAAGCACGACCCGGCACGCATCGACGATCAGGGGCAGATCGTCAGCGAGGACACCCGCAAGTTCCTGCAGGGCTTCGTCGATCGCTACGCGGGCTGGGTGCGCCTGCTGAAATCGGCGTGACGTCGTCGGCCTGATCGCCGCGCCCGTTCACGCCGCGGCATCGGCGTCGGCCCGCGCGCAGCGGGTCACGCGCCGGCGTGTCGTGCGTCGCGCGCTTCGCGGATGCGCAGCAGGATCTCGTCGAGCAGCGCGATGTCGAACGGCTTCGACAGCACGCGGACGTTGACGGTGCGCGTGCGGTCGAGCTCCTCCGCATAACCCGTGACGAGAATCACGGGCAGCTTCCCCGGCCGCTTGTCGATCGCTTCGGCCAGGTCGATGCCGTTCAGGCGGCCCGGCATGTGGATGTCCGAAATCACGAGGTCGAACGCGTCGTTCGCGGCGGCGCCTTCGATCACGCGCAACGCGTCGTCGGCGGTGGGCACGTAGGTCACGCGGTGCCCAAGCAGCGACAGCAGCGCTTCCGTGCCGGCCGCGACTTCGCCGTTGTCCTCGACGAGCAGCACGTGCAGGCCGGCGAGCGCGCCGCTCCCCGCATCGTGCGCGACGGCTGCCGGCCGCGCGACGACATCCTCGGCACGCGCGCGCGGCAGGTACAGACGCACCGACGTTCCCGCGCCGACCGCGCTGTCGATCGTCGCGAGGCCGCCCGAGCGTTCGCAGAACGCGAATACCTGCGGCAGGCCGAGCCCCGTCCCCATCCCTTGCGCCTTCGTCGTGAACAGCGGTTCGAACGCGCGCGCGAGCACGTCGGGCGCCATGCCCGAACCGGTGTCGTCGAGCGAGATCTGCACGAAATCGCCGGTCAGCGGGAAGCCGTCCTCGCGGCGCAGCGTGACGTTGCGCGCGCCGACCGTGAAGCGTCCGCCGTTCGCCATCGCGTCGCGCGCGTTGACCGCGAGGTTGATCACCGCAAGCTCGAGCTCCGCGACATCGACGCGGATCGGCCAGACGCCCGGCTCGATCGCGACGACCAGCGACGACTTCGACCCGAGCGACGTCTTCAGCAGCTCGCGGCACGTGCCGAGCCATTGCCCGATGTCGATCGTCTCGTTGTGCAGCGGCTGCTTGCGCGCGACGCCGAGCAGCTGGCGCGTGAGCGACTGCCCGTTCTTCAGCGCGCGTTCGATCGCGCCGAGCTCCTTGTCGAGATGCTGGACGCCGCGCCGCCGCGCGATCTGCACGTTGCTCGAGATGATCATCAGCAGGTTGTTGAAGTCGTGCGCGACGCTGCCGACGAGATTGCCGAGCGCCTGCATCTTGCGCGACTGCCGGTACGCCGATTCGATCGAGCGCCGCATCGACGCTTCGGCCTGCCAGCGGTCCCACGCCTCCTCTTCCGCCTTCAGCCGCTTGAGCGACAGCCAGATCACGGACCACAGCGCGACCGACGGCGCGAACATCGAGATGAACAGCACGCTCAGGTGTTCGTACCATTCATGCCAGATCGCCGACGTGCGGTATGCGCAGCTCACGTAGACCGGATAGCTGCCGACCTGGCGATACGCGACGATCTCGCTGCTCGCATCGTCGTGGCGCACGCGCACGACGCCCGCGCGCGGCTCGTTGTGCGCATTGCCGAACGTGACCGAGCGATCGGTGTGCGCGAGCGACGGCGGCGGCGGATACGACGCGATCACCGCGCCGTCCGAGCGCGCGAGCGCCATCGTCATCGGCGTGTTCGCGCCGCCGAGCAGGTCGCGGTAGAACGAATTGAAATACGACGACTTCAGCGCGATCGACACCATGCCGGCGAACGACCCGTCGCTATGGCGTCGCGCGACGCCCGTGTTGAATACGGGAATGTTCTCGAGCTTGAGCGGCCCCATCATCAGTTTCGAGATGTGTTCGATGACCTTGCCGTCGCGGATCCCGGCGAAGTCGTCGCGGTTCGCGATCGACGCATACGGCGCCGGATAGTAGAGGCTGTTGGCGAGCAGCATTCCGCTCGCGCCGAAGATCGACACGGCGGCCACCTGCGGATAGCCGCCGCCGATCGTGTTCAGCGCTTCGTGGATGTCGGATTCCTTGCTGCGCACGGTCGCGTCATCCATGTCCTGCACGAGGTCGACGATGCGCGCATCGAGCGTTTCGCTCAGGTCGAACACCTTGAGCGCGTGCTCCTCGGCGACGCGCACCGTGCGCATCGTCACGTCGCTCGCGGCGGCCTCGCGCGCCTTCAGGTCGTTGTACGCCATCACCACCACGTAGATGCACGGCAGCACGATCGCCGCGACGAGCAGCACGATCAGCGTCACGCGGCGCACCGCGAAATCGTGCTCGGGTGCGCCGGACGCGTAGCTGCCGTCGTCCTGCCAGTCGTCGGCGGGAGGGGCGGCGGGGGCGGGGGAGTCGGCGGGCCGTTCGGACGTCATCGAGGAAAGCGGGTGAGGCAGAAGTGCCTGCCATCATAAACGAGTTGCGACGGCCCGCCGTGCGGCGCCATACAGGCGCAATCCTGTCGTATATGACAGCGGTAAACCGTCAGATTGAAAACGCGACGAATCCGGCAGCGCAAACGTACACAAGGAAAAATTTTGCGTGCTTATCTCGAAAATGGTCGGGACTGTTTTCGTAAAGGTGCGCGATGGGACCAATTTTGTTCGAAATGGTGAAAATGGCGAGTTGCATCGCCTCCGGTTTACTCCGAGAATCGCGCCTTGCTTTCCCTATGACAGATACATGCGCCCGCCGGCGATTGCCGCGCGGCGCGTCGCGCGCACCTGCGGCGCGGCGCCCGTGCGCGGTCGCAAGGCGGTTGGCCGCGCCCGAAACGCATGGCACTAAAGAAGCGCGCCGCGCGGTCGTTAACGCGAGAGAGACCATTCCGTATACCGTATCGCCCCATGCCTTTGCCGATTGTAATTGCCGACGATTCGCTGCTCGCTCGCAAACTTCTGACAAAGGCGCTGCCGGGAGATTGGGACGTTGACGTCGCGTATGCCGCGAATGGTCGCGAGGCCTTGGCGCTCTATCGTGACGGCAAAGCTTCCGTGATGTTTCTGGACCTGACGATGCCCGACATGAGCGGATATCAGGTCCTGGAAACACTGCGCCACGAAGATCTGAACACGTTCGTGATCGTGGTATCCGCCGATATCCAGCCGCAAGCGCAAGCGCGCGTGCGCGAATTGGGCGCGATCGCATTCGTAGCCAAGCCCGTGACGTCGGAGGCATTGCTGCCCATTCTCAAGGAGTATGGGTTGTATGCCTGAATCGGTGTTCACGGCGGAGCAACGCGACGCGTTGCAGGAAATCGCCAATCTTGCAATGGGCCGCGCCGCCGCGCGGCTTGCATTGTTGCTCGGGCATTTCATCGAGCTGTCGGTGCCGCGCGTGCGCGTCGTGAAAGCGGCCGACGCGAGCGACGCGCTGCGCGAGATGACGGGCATCCACGACAACGTGACCGCCGTGCGCCAGGGCTTCCGCTCCGACATCAAGGGCGAGGCGATCGTGCTGTGCCGCACCGCGGGCGTCGCGCGGCTCATGTCGGTCGTCGACCGCACCTTTGGCGACGGCGTGTACGGCGGGATGGCGACGCCGGACGAGCTCGTGTTCGACGTCGCGAACGTGCTGATGGGCGCCTGCGTCGCGTCGATCCTCGACGAACTCGGCCGCAAGCCCGTGTTCTTTCCGCCGGGGCTGCTCGGTGCGAACGTGTCGTTCGACGACGTCTTCCAGCCGAACGAACTCGGGTGGAGCGTCGCGCTGCTGCTCGAGGTGAACTTCGGGCTCGAGAACCACATGTTCCGCGCGCATTTCGTGATGCTGATGGCCGAGGATTCGATCCGGCTGATGGGCGACGCGCTCGACGCGTTGCTGTCCGCGCTATGACGGCCGCCGCCCCGTCGCTGAGCGACCTCGTGATCGAGCGGGTCGGCTTCGGCCTGTTCGTGCTCGACCGTTCGATGACCGTCCTGATGTGGAATCGCTTCATGCAGGACCACAGCGGGATCCCGGCCGCGGACGTGATCGGCCGCAACATCTTCGACTGCTTTCCCGACCTGCCGCGCGCGTGGCTGTCGCGCAAGCTCGAGAGCGTGTTCCAGCTCGGCAGCTTCGCGTTCAGCTCGTGGGAGCAGCGGCCCTACCTGTTCCGCTTCGAGCACGACCGGCCGATCACGGGCGGCGTCGACTACATGCAGCAGGACTGCACGTTCATGCCGCTCACGCGCGGCCGCGACGTCGAGGCCGTGTGCGTGACGATCTCGGACGTCACGCATGTGAGCGTGATGCAACGGGAGCGCGAGGAAGCCGTCGCGAAGCTGCGCGAACACGCGAATCTCGACGGGCTCACCGGCATCGCGAACCGGCGCTTCTTCGAGACGCGGCTCGGCGACGAATTCGCGCGCTGGCAGCGCTACGGCGGCGACCTGTCGGTGCTGCTGTTCGACCTCGACCACTTCAAGACGATCAACGATCGCTTCGGGCATGCGGTGGGCGACGCCGTGCTGCGCGAGACGGCGCGCCGTGTCGCGTCGATCGTGCGCGCGCAGGATACGTTCGGCCGTTTCGGCGGCGAGGAATTCGCGCTGCTGCTGCCGTGCACGAACCTCGACGAGGCGATGCGGGTGGCCGACAAGGTGCGCGAGGCGATCGGCAGCGTGCCGGTCGATGCCGAGGGCGTCAGCGTGCCGGTCACGGCGAGCGTCGGCGGCGCGTGCGCGAAAGTTGGCGCGCCGACCTGCGACGTGCTCGTCAACGAGGCCGACGCCGCGCTCTATCGCGCGAAGCGGCTGGGGCGCGATCGGTCGGTCGCGCACACCGACTGACCGCGCCCGTCCCACTCAGCTTTTCGCGATGTCGGCGAGCACGCCGGCCAGCACGGCCGGCTGCGACACGAACGGCGAGTGACTGCTGTCGAGCTGGTGCACGTGGGTGGGGTTGCCGGGCGCGAACGCGTCGGCTTCGTCGATGAAGCGCTGCTGCAGCGCGGGCAGGATCACGCGATCGGCGAGGCACTTGATGTAGTGACGGTCGATCGCGCCCCAGCGTGCGGCGGTCGTCGGGATCGCGGTCGCGAACGGCGTGGCCGGCACGTCGCAACTCATCAGGTTCGTGACCGCGTCGAAGTCGGCCTGCGGCACGTCTTCGTACAGCGCGCGCTTCATCGATTCGCGATACGCGGCGTCGCCGCTGTGCGGATCGATGCGCAGCGCACCGGCCACGCGCGGGCTCGCGAGCATCAGCGGGCCGAGCAGCTCGCCCTTGTTTTCCGGCGCGCGCACGTAGTCGAGGCCCGGCACGCCCGATGCGGGCATGAAGGCCGCGAGATAGACGATCTTCGCGATCTTGTCGGGCGCGCGTTCGGCGGCCGCCGTGATCGCGAGGCCGCCCATGCTGTGCCCGACCAGCACGACCTTGCCGCGGCCAAGCGCGTATGCGTCGTCGACGGCCTGCATCACCTGCGTCGCGTAGTCGTCGAGCGTCGTGTTCGCGACCGGCGACGGCTCGGCGCCGAACGCGTCCTTGTCGAGCGGCCGGGCGAGATACGACGCGGGAAAGCGCGCATGGATGCCGTGCGCGGGCAGGTCGCGCGCGATCGACAGATAGCCGCGCGCGGCCAGCGCGGCCGCCACGTGGGCGTAGCACCACGCGCCATGCCACGCGCCGTGCACGAGCACGAAAACGGGATGATCGGACTGCGGGGTGGCGGTGTCGTTCGTCTCCATGGTGTCCGTATTTTTTTGAGAAAGGAGTCATCTTAGACGAACCCGCCGGCATCGAGACGCGATCGCGCGGCGCGTTTCATGTCCTGCAACGATCCGTCCCTTTGTGTCGCACAGGCCACATTTCGTCCGGATCCGATTTGAATTTGTGCCGAAGCGCGCTAATTTGTTGCTTTGCCTGCGATTGCGCCCCATGAACGTCGACTATCTCTTCTACCGGAAGCCGAACAAACCCGGCCCCTATTCGCTCGACGACCTGGGCGACATCGCGCCGCCGATCGGTCCGGGCGCCCTGGTGCGGGCCGGCATCGCGCGCGTGTTCGAGCAGATCGACTGGCAGGAATCGCCCGACGTGCCGGGCGCGTGGTTCGGTACGGGCGGCGCGGTTTTCCAGTTCACTGCCGAGCCCGACGGCCGCGTGACGAGCTTCATGGGCTCGCGCCTCGAGCGCCGCTCGATGCTGCAGCTCACGCGCGAAATGGGGCTCATCGCGCTCGATCTGCAGCGCGACATCGTTTACGGCTGACGCGCTTTCGGGAGACCGGTCGCGGAGGCCGGCCGCACCGGCCTGCCGGCGGCGCCCGACACCCCGCCGGACGTGGCGCGCGTCCGCCATCGAACTTCAAAGATTGCTATACTTTCGCCCAATTCCGGCTTCCGGCCGGTAATTTGTGCCTGTCTGCGTCGATCGTTCGCATATCTCGCACGCATTCGACGCCCTGACCATCCCAGCCGGGCATGGCTTCTTCAATCGCCCCGCGTGGGTGTCTCCGTGGAGCTCGTCTTGGCCGTTTCCCATTCCGTCGTGGACGAACAAGAAACCGACGCCGCTGCCGTCACATCGGGCAGCTCCTTCTATCTGGCGATGCGCATCCTGCCGGCCGTGCAGCGCGATGCGATGTTCCAGGTCTACGCGTTTTGCCGCGCGGTCGACGACATCGCCGACAGCGACCTGCCGCGCGCCGAGCGCACCGCGGGCCTGAATCGCTGGCGCGCGGACATCGACGCCTGCTTCGCCGGCCGGCCGCCGCGCCACCTGGCCGCGCTCGATCGCGAGATCCGCGCGTTCAACCTGCAGCGCGACGATTTCCACGCGATGATCGACGGGATGGCGATGGACGCGGTGGAAGACATCTGCGCGCCCGACGAGCCGACGCTCGACCTGTTCTGCGATCGCGTGGCGAGCGCGGCCGGCCGGCTGTCGGTGAGGATTTTCGGGATGCCGGAAGCCGAAGGGATCACGCTGTCGCACCACCTCGGCCGCGCGCTGCAACTGACGAACATCCTGCGCGACATCGACGACGATGCCGCGATCAACCGGTGCTACCTGCCGCGCGAACTGCTCGCCCGCGAAGGCATCGCGATCACCGATCCGGCGACGATCGTGCGCGATCCGGCGCTGCCGCGCGTGTGCGCGACGCTCGTCGAGCGCGCGCTCGAGCACTTCCGCCAGGCCGACGCGGTGATGGACACCTGCCCGCGTGCGCAGGTGAAGGCGCCGCGCATCATGTCGGGCGCGTATCGCTGCATTCTCGATGCGGCGATCGCACGCGGTTTTGCCGCGCCGCGCGCGCCGCTGCGCAAGCCGAAGGCGCGCATGCTGATGATCGCCGCGCGCTACGCGCTGTTCTGAGTCGACCGACGCGATGCCCAGAACCGTCCACGTGATCGGCGCAGGACTCGCGGGCCTGTCGGCCGCGGTCGAGCTGCAACGTCGCGGGCGTCGCATCGTGTTGCACGACGCGCATGCACACGCGGGCGGCCGCTGCCGCTCGTGGTTCGACGGGACGTTGAACACGACGCTCGACAGCGGGCTGCACACGGTTTTCGCGGGACAGCCCGCGACGCAGCGCTACCTGCGCGCGATCGGCGCGGCCGATCAGCTCGCGGGGCCCGCGCTGGCTGAATTCCCGGTCATGGACATCGCGTCGCAGCAGCGCTGGACGCTGCGTTTCGGCAACGGCCGCTGGCCGTCGTGGCTGTTCGACGCCGCGTCGCGCGCGCCGGGCACGACGCCGCTCGACTACCTTGCGCTGGCCCCGCTCGCGTTCGCCCGCACGGGCCGTTCGCTCGCGCAGACGATGCGATGCGACGGCGTGCTGTGGGATCGCTGGCTGCGACCGTATTTCCTCGGGGTGCTGAATATCGAGCCGCGCCACGCGAGCGCCGAGCTCGCGCGCACCGCGTTGTGCGGCACGTTTGCCGCGGGCGGCCCCGGCTGCCGCCCGCTCGTCGCGCGCCACGGGCTCGGCAGCGCGTTCGTCGAACCGGCGCTGCGGATGCTGCAATACGGCGGCGCGCAGATCCGCCTGAATTCGCGGCTCGACGCGTTCGAATTCGGCGCGCACGGCAATGCGGTCGATGCGGTGTCGATCGGCGGCGAGCGCATCGATCTCGCGCCCGGCGACGCGGTCGTGCTGGCCGTGCCGCCCGAGGTCGCGCAGCCGCTCGTGCCCGAACTCACCGCGCCCGACACGTTCAGCGCGGTCGTGACCGCGTATTTCGCGGTCGAAACGCCGCCGGCCGGCATTCCGCTGCTGCAGACGACCATCGTCAACGGTGTCGTCGACGCGGTGCGGACCGGCGACGGCCTGCTCGCGGCGACGATCCGCGATGCGGGCCGCTGGCTCGACATGCCGCGCGACATGCTCGCGCGGCGCATCTGGGAAGACGTCGCGCGCGTGACCGGCGCGAACCCGGAAACCATCCCCGCGTGGCAGCTCGTCGTCGAGCCGCGCGCGGGCTTTGCGGCGGTGCCGTCGCAGGAAATGAAACGTCCGGCCGTGCGTACGCGCTGGACCAATCTTGTACTCGCGGGCGACTGGATTGCCACCGGCCTGCCCGCCACGATCGAGGGCGCGATCCGTTCCGGCCAGCTGGCCGCGGACGTGCTCCAGACGCAATAAAGAGAGGGACCGATGAACGATCTCACCGAAATGGCTACCTTGTCCGCCGGCACCGTGCCGGCCGGCGTCGACGCGGCTGTCGCGCGTGCGACCGACGCGCTGCTCGCCGCGCAGCAAGCGGACGGACACTGGGTCTACGAACTCGAGGCGGATTCGACGATTCCCGCCGAATACGTGCTGCTCGTCCACTATCTGGGCGAGACGCCGAACCTCGAGCTCGAACAGAAGATCGGCAAGTATCTGCGCCGCATCCAGCAGGCCGACGGCGGCTGGCCGCTGTTCACCGACGGCGCGCCGAACATCAGCGCGAGCGTGAAGGCGTATTTCGCGCTGAAGGTGATCGGCGACGACGAGAACGCCGAGCACATGCAGCGCGCGCGCCGCGCGATCCATGCGATGGGCGGCGCCGAGATGTCGAACGTGTTCACGCGCATCCAGCTCGCGCTGTACGGTGCGATTCCGTGGCGCGCGGTGCCGATGATGCCGGTCGAGATCATGCTGCTGCCGCAGTGGTTCCCGTTCCACCTGTCGAAGGTGTCGTACTGGGCGCGCACCGTGATCGTGCCGCTGCTCGTGCTGAACGCGAAGCGTCCGCTCGCGAAGAACCCGCGCGGTGTGCGCATCGACGAGCTGTTCATCGATCCGCCCGTCAACGCGGGGCTGCTGCCGCGCCAGGGCCACCAGAGCGCGGGCTGGTTCGCGTTCTTCCGCGTGGTCGACCATGCGCTGCGCGCGGTCGACGGCCTGTTCCCGAGCTATACGCGCGAACGCGCGATCCGCCAGGCCGTGTCGTTCGTCGACGAGCGCCTGAACGGCGAGGACGGCCTCGGCGCGATCTATCCGGCGATGGCCAACGCGGTGATGATGTACGACGTGCTCGGCTACGCGGAAGATCACCCGAACCGCGCGCTCGCGCGCAAGTCGATCGAGAAGCTGCTCGTCGTGCACGACGACGAAGCGTATTGCCAGCCGTGCCTGTCGCCCGTGTGGGATACGTCGCTCGTTGCGCATGCGCTGCTCGAGACCGGCGATGCGCGTGCCGAGGAAGCCGTGCTGCGCGGCCTCGAATGGCTGCGCCCGCTGCAGATTCTCGACGTGCGCGGCGACTGGATCTCGCGCCGCCCGAACGTGCGGCCCGGCGGCTGGGCGTTCCAGTACGCGAACGCGCACTACCCGGACGTCGACGATACGGCCGTGGTCGTGATGGCGATGGATCGCGCGCAGAAGCTCAAGCAGTCGGACACGTATCGCGAATCGATGGCGCGTGCGCGCGAATGGGTCGTCGGCATGCAGAGCAGCGACGGCGGCTGGGGCGCGTTCGAACCGGAAAACACGCAGTACTACCTGAACAACATTCCGTTCTCCGATCACGGCGCGCTGCTCGATCCGCCGACCGCCGACGTGTCGGGCCGCTGCCTGTCGATGCTGTCTCAGCTCGGCGAGACGCCGCTGAACAGCGAGCCGGCCCGCCGCGCGCTCGACTACATGCTGAAGGAACAGGAGCCGGACGGCAGCTGGTACGGCCGCTGGGGGATGAACTACGTGTACGGCACGTGGACGGCCCTGTGTTCGCTGAACGCGGCCGGCCTGACGCCGGACGATCCGCGCATGAAGCGCGCTGCGCAGTGGCTGCTGTCGATCCAGAACAAGGATGGCGGCTGGGGCGAGGACGGCGACAGCTACAAGCTCAACTACCGCGGTTACGAGCAGGCGCCGAGCACCGCGTCGCAGACGGCCTGGGCGCTGCTCGGCCTGATGGCGGCCGGCGAAGTGAACAACCCGGCCGTCGCGCGCGGCGTCGACTACCTGGTCGCCCAGCAGAACGAAGAAGGCCTGTGGGACGAGACGCGCTTTACGGCGACCGGCTTCCCGCGCGTGTTCTACCTGCGCTACCACGGCTATCGCAAGTTCTTCCCGCTATGGGCGCTCGCGCGCTACCGCAACCTGAAGCGCGCGAATGCGACGCGCGTGACGGTCGGGATCTGACGCGTGGGCGTGTCACGGCACAACGGCGCATTGCCCGTCATCGCGGTGACGGGGATGGCGTTCGAGGCGCGCATCGCGCGCGGTCACGGCGTCGAGGCCGTGTTCGCCGCGCGGGCCGACCGGCTCGAACGCGCGCTGGCCGATGCGACCGCGCGCGGTTGCGCGGGCATCGTCAGCTTCGGCACGGCGGGCGGGCTTGCGCCCGATCTGGCGCCGGGCGCGCTCGTGATCGCGAACGCGATCGACGGGCCGTTCGGTCGCGTGGAGACCGACGCGGGCTGGAGCACGCGGCTTGTCGCGTCGCTGCACGACACGCCGGTGTGGGCGCGCGTCACGCGCGGTACGATCGCGGCCGTCGGTGCGCCGGTCGTCAGCGAACAGGACAAGGCGTCGCTGCATCACACGAAGGGCGCGCTGGCCGTCGACATGGAGTCGCACATCGCGGCAGCCTTCGCGGCGGCGCGCGGCGTGCCGTTCGCGGTGTGCCGCGCGATCGTCGATCCGGCGTGGCGCACGCTGCCGCGCGCGGCGACGGCCGGCCTGCGCGACGACGGCAGCACGGCGATCCTGCCGATCCTGCGCGAACTGCTGAAGCAGCCGTCGCAACTCGGCCCGCTGCTGCAAGTCGCCAGCGACGCGCGCGCGGCGCGCACGACGCTGATCCAGGCGCGCCACGCGTTCGAACGGACGGGCGCGATGCGGATCGTCTGAACGGCATTCGCCGCCGCCCTCTCCCTGCTTTCCGGTTTGCCGTTTCGCGCGGACAAAAAAAGAGCGCTGCATCATGCAGCGCTCTTTGCTTTTGCGCAGCCGCCGTTGCGGCGTTACTGCGCGGCCGGACTGCTCGCCGGCACGGTCGGCATTGCCGGCGCGATCGGCGCGCCGTTGGCGGCCGGCGCTGTCGTCGCTCCGGCCGACGCGGCAGCCGGTGCAGCAGCCGACGCCCCGACCGGTGCCGCGGCCGGCGCACTCGCCGGCATCGCATTATCCGCACCCGGATCGTCGTACTGCGGCAACCCCGGCGCGGCCGGTGCGTTGTTCGGCGCCGCGCCCGATGCGCCGCCCGATTCGCCCGGATCCTCATAGTTCGGCAAGCCGCCCGGTATGGTCGGCGTAGCCGCCGGCACCGCACCGGCTTCACCCGGCTCCGCGTAGTTCGGCGCCGCGGCCGACGCCGACTGGCCGCGGTACGTCAGCGATTTGCGCTGCTGCAGATACGCGTCGCGCACGAACGAATACGGATCGAGCGCGGCCTGCTTCAACAGGTCGGTCGCCCCAAGCAGATCCGAACGCGCGCTGATGAACTGCGCGATGTACATCGGATTGCGCGCGGCCGGCTCGATGTAGTTCAGCAGGTTGAAGCGCACGTCCACCGCGCGGCCGACGCCGTCGCGGATCGTGCTCGGCCCGAACACCGGCAGCACGAGGTACGGGCCGGACGGCATGCCCCAGCGCGCCATCGTCAGCCCGAAATCCTGGTGATGCTTCGGCAGCCCGGCCGGCGTCGCGATGTCGATCAGGCCGGCGACGCCGAACAGCGAGTTCATCGCCACGCGCATCAGATCCTGCGTCGCATCGGTGATGCGCAACTGCAGCAGGTTGTTCGCCATGTTGCCGAGATCGCCGAGGTTCGAGAAGAAGTTGCTGATCGCGGTGCGCACCGGCGTCGGCGTGACCTTCTGGTAACCCTTCGCGATCGGCTGGGCGATGTTCGTGTCGACCGTGTCGTTGAACTTGTACATCGCCCGGTTCATCGGCTCGAGCGGATCGTTGGGATTGCGGTTCGGTCCCGTCGCGCAGCCGGTCAGCATCGCGCTGGCGGCGACGGTCGCCGCAATGATTCGCACCTTATTCATTGATTCCTTGCGATTGGTTCTTGGCGCGTTTGACGCGCGGTTTGCCCATCAGGACGGGCTGGAACACCACGGCGCCGATCAGCGTACAGGTCAGGGCCAGCGCGAGCAGCTTGCCCATGCTCGACGTGCCCGGATGGTGCGACAGCCACAGGCTGCCGAAGGCGGTCGCCGTCGTCGCGGCGCTGAACAGCACGGCGTGCGTGAGGCTCGAATGCAGCAGGCCCGTCTGCCCCGCGCGCCACGCCATCACGAAATACACCTTGAACGCGACGCCGACGCCGAGCATCAGCGGCAGCGCGATGATGTTCGCGAAGTTCAGCGACATGCCGAGCACGACGCACATCTCGAGCGTCACGATGCCCGACACGAGCAGCGGCACCAGCGTGCGCAGCACGTCGCCGAAGCGGCGCAGCGTGACCCACAGCAGGACCGTGATCGAGATGATCGACCACAGCGCCGCGTGCAGGAACGCGTTGATGATCGTGTCGGCCGAATGCAGGATCGAGATCGGCCCGCCGGTCGCGCCCGGTTCGGCGGCCTTCACGGCCTTGGCGAAACGACGCAGCATCGTGTCGTCGTTCGGATCGACGCCCTTCGGCACCTTCGGCGAGATCTGCACGAGCGCGTGGCCGTCCGGCGCGACCCAGTCGCGCACGACCTGCGGCGGCAGCGATTCGCGCGTGATGTCCTGCGGCTGCAGCAGCGCAGCGAGCTGATTGAGCGCGATGCGCAGCGTATCGGAGAACGCGCGTTCGGCACGGTCGCGCGTCGCGCTGTCGGCGGCGGCGAGCTTCGCGAGCGACGCGGACAGGTGCTGCGCGGCCGCGGCGCCCGGGCCCGGATGATCCTCGGCCGCATAGCCGAGCAGGTCGGACACGCGCTTGAGCGCGGCCACGCGTTGCGCGTCGGTCGCGGGCGGCGCGGCCGGCTGCGTCAGCGCGGGCAGCAGCTCGCTCGCGGCCGCGGCGATCGCCGCGCGCTTGGCCGGCTGGTCGGCCGGGATGAAGGTCGACAGCGTGGTCGTGCGGCCGACTTCGGGCAGCGCATCGAGGCGCTTCGCGGCCGCATCGGCTTGCGCGAGCGACGGCGCGAGCAGCGTGACGTCGTTGACCGCGGCTTCCGGCGAATCCTTCAGCGCGAGCAGCGTCGCCATCGATTCGCTGTTCGGATCCTTCAGGTGCAGCGGGTTGAAGTCGAAATGCAGGAACGCGAGCAGCGGCAGCGCGCCGATCACGACCGCGAGCGTGCCGATCAGGATCGGCTTGCGATGGCGATCGAGGTAATCGTCGACCGGCGCGAGCCACGGGAAGCCAGGCGTCTTCGATTCGCCCGGCGGCGCGAACAGGCGCAGCAGCGCGGGCAGCAGCGTGAGCGTGGTCAGCAGCGCGACGAACATCCCGACGCCCGCGATCAGGCCGAGCTCGGACACGCCGCGATACGCGGTGGGGATGAACGAAAAGAAGCTCGCCGCGACGGCCGCGGTGGCCAGCGCGAGCGGCATGCCCATCGAGTGCGCGGCGCCGATCAACGCGTGATCGATGCGCTCGTCGCGAAAGCGTTCCTCGCGGTACTTCACGCCGTACTGGATCGAGAAATCGACGCCGAGGCCGACGAACAGCACCATGAACGCGACCGAGATCATGTTCAGCGAGCCGACCATCGCGAGGCCGAGCGCGGCGGTCACGACCAGGCCGACGAACAGCGTGACGAGCACCGAGCCGATCATCCGCTTCGAGCGCAGCGCCAGCCACAGGATGACGAGCACGGCGAGCAGCGTGAGCACGCCGTTGAGCGCGGCGCCGTCTTCGACCGACGCGAATTCGTCGTCGGCGAGCGGCTGTTCGCCGGTCAGGCGCACGGCCGCGCCGTAGCGCTTGTCGAGGTCGAGCGCCCGGGCCGCGTCGCGGATCACCTGGCTCGTCGCCGCGCCGGCCTTCAGCGCGCCGTAGTTGACCACCGGCTGCACGGTGACGAACGCGCGCGCGGGCTGCCGCGCGGCATCGTTGTCGACCAGCGCGCGCCACGAGAACGCGGCCGGCTTGCCGGCCAGCACGTCGTCGACCGTCGCCGCGCTGCGCGCGAGCAGCTTCGCCATCGCGGGCAGCTTCACCTGGCCGGTCAGGAGCGGCTGGCCGAGCGTGGTCGACAGCGTGGTGGCGAGCCCGGTGAGGCTCGGGTTCTTCGCGAGCTCGTTGACGAGCGGGCGCGCGCTCGCGAGCTGCTCGGTCGTATCGGAGACTTCCTGCGGCGACAGGAACAGCAGCCCGTTGTGCTCGAAGAACGGCCCGCCGCCCGGTTCGGCGACCGGGCCGATGCGGCCGGCGGCGGCGTCCTTCTGCAGCGCTTCGGTCAGCGCGTGCGCGGCGGCAGTCGCGAATTCGGGTGCGGGCGCCTCGACGACCGCGAGGATCGTGCCGTTGCGTTGCGGGAACGCCTTGTCGACGGCCTGGCCGAGCGCGGCCCATTGAGGCTCCGCGTCGACGAGCTTGCTGATGTCGGTGTTGATCTTGAAATGCTGCGCGACATAGACGCCGCTGAAGGCGGCGATCGCGAGCGACAGGACGACGACCCAGACGGGGCGGCGCACCGACCACGCAACGAGTCGGACGATGAGAGATGTCACCATGTGGCGGTGGGGAGCGGCTGGCTAGGGCAAAGTAGCCAAGTATACCGGCGCGGCGCGGCGACGGTCGTGACGTTGCGGAGAATCGGGGCGGGAAGGATATTTGCTACCGGCGTGGCAATCGGATCGGCCGGTTCATTTGTATGGGGATATTGACATAATCGCCGCGGCGATGCGTCGACACGCCGCCGCGCCCTTTGCCCCTGTGACAAACGGCGCTGAAAGGTAACAGTCGGTCACCGCGCGGCAACGGGACGTCGAGCCCGGTATACTTTGCTCCACCGGCCAATGCAAAGAGTCGGCCGTTTTTTCCCATCGAGTGCGAAATTTGTATGAAACGTCATCTGTTTGCTTTCGTCGCGGCGGCCGCCGTGTCGGTTTCCGCTTTCGCGCAGAGCGCGCCGGTCGATATCGTCCGCACGGCGGTCGAGGGCACCGTCAATGCGATGAAGGCCGATCCGGCCGCGCGCGGCGGTGACATGGCGAAGATCACGCAGGTCGTGGAGCAGCGCTTCCTGCCCGTGACCAACTTCGAGCGCACGACCCGCATCGCGGTCGGCGACGCGTGGAAGCAGGCCACGCCGCAACAGCAGCAGGAGCTGTACAAGCAGTTCCGGTTGCTGATGACGCGCACCTATGCCGCGTCGCTCGCGCAGCTCGGCAACCAGGACGCGAAGTTCTCGTTCAAGCCGGGCGGCGCGTCGGGCGCCGATGCGCTCGTGCAGTCGACGGTCACGACGCCGGGCGACAGCCAGTCGGTCGGCTATCGTCTCGGCAAGGTCGGCAACGACTGGAAGATCTACGACATCGACATGTCGGGCGCGTGGCTGATCCAGGTCTACCAGGGCCAGTTCAGGAGCCAGCTCGCGACGGGCGGGATCGACGGGTTGATCGCGTATCTGCAGAAGCACAATTCGCGGACGAACTGACGGCGTTGCAAGGCCGCGGTCCGGATGCACGAAGGGCGCCCTCGGGCGTCCTTTTTTCATGGCGGCGCGTGGACTGCGTCCGGGTTCGCGCCTACCGCCGCCGATGCTCGACCGCGAACTTGATCAGCTCGGCCTGCCCTTCGATTTCCAGCTTGCGTTTCAGGTTGAGCCGATGCGTCTCGACCGTGCGCACCGACAGCCCCGTCTGTTGCGCGATCTGCTTGCTCGACAGCCCTTCGGCCAGCGCGTCGAGGATGTCGCGTTCGCGCGGCGTCAACCGGTCCAGCGGCGATGCCATCGCGCTGGCCTGGATCATCCGCGCGGCCAGCCCTTCGCTGAAGAACGTCTGCCCGGCCAGCACCGCGCCGATCGCGCGGACGATCTCGCTCGCGGGCGAATCCTTCAGCAGGTAGCCGCTCGCGCCGGCGCGCACCGCCTGCGTCACGTACTCGATGTTGTCGTGCATCGACAGCATCAGCACGCGGATGCCCGGAAAACGCTCGTGGAACACGCCCGCGAGCGTGATGCCGTTCATTCCGTTCATGCCGACGTCCATCAGCGCGAGATCGGGTTCGAGCGAGGCGGCCAGCGCGAGCGCCTCGTCCGCGTTGCCGGCCTCGCCGACCACCGACAGGTCGGCCGCTTCGAGCCGCATCCGCAAGCCGTCGCGCACGAGCGGGTGATCGTCGACGAGCAGCAGTCGGGCAGCGGGCCGGGCGGTATCGGGGGCGCTCATGGGCAAGTCTCCGGTTATAGCGTGCGCGGGCTCAGACGGCCGCGCGCCGCAGCGGCACGCGCGCGGCCACGACGGTATGGCCGACCTGCGACGTGATCGTCAGCGTGCCGTCGAGCGCGTCGAGGCGCTCGCGCATGTTGCGCAGGCCGATGCCGCGGCGGGCGTCGGCCTGCGAGCGTTCGGCGTCGAAGCCGCAGCCGTTGTCGGCGATGGTCAGCGTGACGGATTGCGCGCCGACGTCGAGCGTGACGGCCGCGCGCGACGCCCGCGCATGATGCACGATGTTGCTCAGCGCTTCCTGTGCGATCCGGAACAGCGCGGTATTGACGGCTTCGGGCAGCGGCCGCGTGCCGCTGTGCGCGACCTGCGTGTAGCCGATGTCGATGCCGCTTTCGGCGCCCAGCTCGCGCACGAGTTGCTCGAGCGCGGCCGCGAGGCCGAGATCGTCGAGCATCGACGGCCGCAGCGCATGCGAGATGCGCCGGACTTCGCGCAGCGTGTCGCCGAGCCGCCCGACGCCCGACGCGAGCGCCTGTTCGGCTTCGGGCACGCGCGACGTGCCGCGCTCGAAGCGCGCGAGCGCGGATTCGAGCATCAGCTTCGCGGACACCATCATCTGGCTGATCCCGTCGTGCAGTTCGCGCGACAGCCGCGCGCGCTCCTGCTCTTGCGATTCGACGACGCGCTGCGCGAGCAGCTTGAGCTTCGCATCGGCGCTGCGCGACTCGCTGACGTTCAGCACCAGCGCGCACACGGCGATCGCCGCCGCGCCGGTGAGCGCGATCGCGGTGAGCCAGCTCATCGTGCGCTCGATGTTCGCGGACGCGCGCGCGTCGATGCGCTGCAGCGCGGTGTCGACGTCGTCGAGATAGATGCCGGTGCCGACCATCCAGCCCCAGCGCTCGAGCGCGACGACGTAGCCGAGCTTCGGCGCGACGCGGCCCGTCGACGGCCGCTGCCATGCGTAGCGCACGTAGCCGCCGCCCTGCGACGCCGCGCCGATCAGCTTCTGGATCGTCAGCGCGCCCTGCGGGTCGCGCATCGACCAGAAGTTGTGGCCGACGCGCTCGGGCTCGCGCGGATGCATCAGCGAATTGCCGTGCAGGTCGTAGACGAAGAAATAGCCGTCGGGCCCGAAATCCATCTTCTGCAGCATCGCGAGCGCCTGGGTGCGCAGCAGCGTGTCGTCGCGCGCATTGCGGCCGCTCGCGTCGTAGAGCGGCATGATCGCGCTCGTCGCGAGCTCGACGTAGTGTTTCAGCTCGACTTCCTTGCTCGACAGGTACGCGGCCTGGATCGTCGCGTGCTGCGTGCGCGCGAGCGACGTCGCCTGCTGGCGCACACCGAAGCCGATGCCGGCGATCGCGAGCAGGAACGGCACGATGGCCAGAAGGAAGATCTTTGCCTTGAGTCTCATGGTGGTGCGAAGCGGCGGCGAACCGGTGCGGCCGGCCAGGTGCGGCCGGCCAGATGCGGCCGGCGACGCGCATCGGCCGCGCGGCGGCGTATCGAGCCGATATTGTCGGTGATTTCGCATGCGGACGGCGGCGGCCCGGCGGCCGCCCGCTGCCGCCCGCTGCCGCCCGTATGCTTAGGCCCGCCGCGATTCGAGGTCGTCGGCCGGCGCGGCCGTCTGCACGACGATGCGGTTGCGCCCGCCTTCCTTCGCCCGATACAGCGCATCGTCGGCCCGTTTCAGCGCGGCCTGGATGTTGTCGTCGTGTTCGGGATAGCTGGTCGTCACGCCGATGCTCACCGTCAGGCGGCCGACCGTGCCGGCGTCGTGCCGGATGCCGAGATCGAGGATGCCCGTGCGGATCGTTTCGGCGATCGTCACCGCGCCGTCCGCGTCGATGTCCGGCAGCACCACGACGAATTCCTCGCCACCGTAGCGCGCCGCATAGTCGGCCGGGCGGCGCAGGCAGCCGGCGATGCAGTGGCCGACCGCGGCGAGCGCGTCGTCGCCGGCCTGGTGGCCCTGCGTGTCGTTGTAGTGCTTGAAGTAATCGACGTCGATGAACAGCAGCGACAGCGCATGTTGCGAGCGCGCGGCGCGGCGCCATTCGCGCGCGAGCGTGACGTCGAGCATCCGGCGGTTGTCGAGGCCCGTCAGGCCGTCGGTGCGCGCGAGCGCCTGCAGCTCGGTTTCCGCGCGATGGCGCTTGCGCAGCTGCACGTCGAGCAGCAGCGACAAGCCGACGAAGCCGATCGCGAGCACGACCATCGCGGAGCCGATCGGGATCGCGCGGTCGTACCACGCGGCGTAGGTGTCCGCTTCCGAGCGCGCGACCATGACGATGAGCGGCAGGCCGTCGAGGTGCCGGAACACGTACAGGCGCCGCACGCCGTCGATCGATGCGGTGTCGGCGAAGCTGCCTTCGCTGGCGGTCATGAATTGGCGGAACGTGCTCGCGCGGCTGATGTCGCGGCCGACGATCTTGGGGTCGTACGGCTCGCGCGCGACCATCCTGCCGTCCGTGTTGATCAGCGCGACCGAGCCGCGATCGCCGAGCGACAGCCGCGAGAACAGGTTCTGGAAATATTCGAGCCGGATCGACATCACGGCGACGCCGCCGAACGACCCGTCGGGCCGCGTGATCCGCCGGCTGAGCGCGATGCTCGGCGAGCCGCCGCGCAGCCGCGAATGATACGGATCGCTGACGTACAGGCCGACGTCCGGGTGGTCGCGGTGCACGGTGAAGTACGGCTCGTTGCCGAAGTTGGCCTTGCGCGGCACGTCGCTCTTGCCGTCGACCGCGATGTCGCCCTTCGGGTCGAGCACGTAGATGCCGCCGAGGTACTTGGCCGTCGTCGCGCGGTCGAACAGCACCTGGCGGCGCAACGGCATCGGCAGCCGGGCGACCTCGGGGTCGTTCTCGCCTTCGACGACCGCCTGCAGCGACAGCGAATAGATCTCGATGTTGCGTTCGATGTCCCACGACGCCATCAGCGCGAGGTTCTGCTGCATGCTGCGCGAGCGGTCGCGCGCGTCGATGCGGCCTTCGTACAGCACGATCCCGCACAGGAGTAGCAGGACCAGCGCGATCAGCAGCCCCGTATAGAAGATCAGGTGCGGCAGGAGGAACCGGCGCAGATGAGCGGCGACACGGCTCGTCAGGCCGGATTCGCTGGGCATTGCGTAGTCGGTTTCTGCCATGGTCCGTGGATCGGGGGCATCGTCGCCGGGCGGCGGGCCGATGCGATTGTTCGTATGACTACCGGCGGCGACCCGGTGCGCAGCCCTTCCCGTGCCTGCCCTTCGTTCAGCGGAGAAAACCGGCACCGATTATCGACCATCGCGGCCGGATAAACCCTATATTCATAGGTAATATCTGCTGCAATTCGACGGTCTGACGAATCGCGCAAGGCGAATTCCACGGAGTATAACGCGCGTGTTTGCGTGCGCGGAAAATGTTGCGAGCCGTTGATCGGGATCAAGTTATGGCGTAATCCCGGGCTTGCCAATATCGGCCGGATCGTTGTGACGCAAGGCTTTGCGGTGCGGCGGGAAAGCGCGCGCGGCATGCGGCGGCGGATTCCCGCGGATTAACGGCGGGCGGCGTCGCACGCAAAAGCGCGCGATATGTGCCGATTATCGGTTTCAACGGTCGGGTGAACGCGAATATGAAAACGGGCAGCCGTGAGGGCTGCCCGTTTCGCAAGGCCGGTGTACGACCGGCACCCGGCATGCGGGACGAGGCCCGCATGCCCAGATTCATGCGCCGTGCTGTTGCGCCTTGAACGCGAGCCGGAACCGATGCAGCAGCGGCTCGGTATAGCCGCTCGGCTGCGACGTGCCTTGCAGCGCGAGCGCGCACGCGGCCTTGAACGCGGTCGACCGGTCGTAGTCGGGCGCCATCGGACGATAGTTCGGGTCGCCGGCGTTCTGCTGGTCGACGACGCGCGCCATCCGCTTGAACACGTCGAGCACGAACGCCTCGGTGATCACGCCATGGCGCAGCCAGTTCGCGATGTGCTGGCTGGAAATGCGCAGCGTCGCGCGATCTTCCATCAGGCCGACGTCGTGGATGTCCGGCACCTTCGAGCAGCCGACGCCCTGTTCGACCCAGCGCACGACGTAGCCGAGAATGCCCTGCGCGTTGTTCTCGACTTCGCTCAGGATCTCGGCCTCGCTCCACGCGGCGCGCTCGACGACCGGCACGGTCAGCAGCCCTTCGAGCAGCGCGTCGCGCTCGCTCGCGTACGGCGTCTTCTCGAGTTCCTGCTGGACGGCCTGCACGTCGACGAGGTGGTAGTGCAGCGCGTGCAGCGTCGCGGCGGTCGGCGACGGCACCCACGCGGTGTTCGCGCCGGCGCGCGGATGCGCGATCTTCTGTTCCAGCATCGCCTGCATCAGGTCCGGCATCGCCCACATGCCCTTGCCGATCTGCGCGCGGCCGCGCAGGCCGGCCGACAGGCCCGCGAGCACGTTGTTGCGCTCGTACGACTGGATCCACGCGGACGATTTCATGTCGCCCTTGCGGATCATCGGGCCCGCTTCCATCGCGGTGTGCATCTCGTCGCCGGTGCGGTCGAGGAAGCCGGTGTTGATGAACGCGACGCGCGCGGCGGCCGCGGCGATACACGCGGCGAGGTTCACGCTGGTGCGGCGCTCCTCGTCCATGATGCCCATCTTCAGCGTGTTGCGCGGCAGGTTGTACAGATCCTCGATGCGCGCGAACAGCGTATCGGCGAACGCGACTTCGACCGGGCCGTGCATCTTCGGCTTCACGATGTAGATCGAGCCCGTGCGCGAATTGCGCTTTGCCTTCAGGTCGTGCAGCGCGCACAGCGTCGTGACGACGCCGTCGAGAATCCCTTCCGGAATCTCGTTGCCGTCGCGGTCGAGCACCGCGCCGTTGGTCATCAGGTGGCCGACGTTGCGCACGAACAGCAGCGAGCGGCCGTGCAGCGACAGCGTGCCGCCGGCCGGCGTCGTGTAGTCGCGGTCGGCGTTGAGACGGCGCGTGATGGTCTTGCCGCCCTTTGCGACTTCCTCGACCAGCGTGCCCTGCATCAGACCGAGCCAGTTGCGGTAGAGCTGGACCTTGTCGTCGGCGTCGACCGCGGCGACCGAATCCTCGCAGTCGATGATCGTGCTGACCGCGGCTTCGAGCACGACGTCCTTCACGTTCGCGAGATCGGCGCGGCCGATCGGCGTCGATGCGTCGATCAGGATCTCGAGGTGCAGGCCGTTGTGCTTGAGCAGGATCGCGGACGGCGCGTCGGCCGCGCCCTGGTAACCGACGAACTGCGCCGGCTGCGCGAGGTGCACGACGCCTTTCGCGGTTTCGACCGCGAGCTGGCCGTCCTGCACGCGGTAGCGCAGCGCGTCGCGGTGCGAGCCGCTCGCGAGCGGCGCCGCGTTGTCGAGCACGTTGCGCGCGTAGTCGATCACGCGCTGGCCGCGCGTCGGGTTGTAGGCCGCGGTGCGTTCGGCGCCGCCGTCTTCCGGCAGCGCGTCGGTGCCGTACAGCGCGTCGTACAGGCTGCCCCAGCGCGCGTTCGCGGCGTTCAGCGCATAGCGCGCGTTCGACAGCGGTACGACGAGCTGCGGGCCGGCCTGCGTGGCGATCTCGCTGTCGACGTTCGCGGTGGCTGCCGCGACGTTCGACGGGACCGGCACGAGGTAGCCGATTTGTTCGAGGAACGCGCGATACGCGGCATGGTCGCGTACCGGGCCGGGGTGCGCGCGATGCCACGCGTCGAGTTCCTGCTGCAGGCGGTCGCGTTCGGCGAGCAGTTCGCGGTTGCGCGGCGCGAGGTCGTGCACCAGCGCCGAGAAACCGCTCCAGAACGCGGCCTTGTCGATGCCGGTGCCCGGCAGCGCTTCGTTTTCAATGAACTGGCTCAGCGCTGGCGCGACTTGCAGTCCTGCTTGGTCGATCATCGTGATTCCTCCCGGGGAATGAGAAACGCGCGCGTTGGCTGTAGGGCCTGTTCACGCTAATAACGGGCTTGCGCTGGCCCCCAGAAGGGCCGAGCGCAAGGATTGCGACGAAGCGAATACTCGACGTATTCGCGAGGAGCATGACGCGGCGATCGGCCCTTCTGGGGGCCAGCCCCACGAACGATTTTCTCCAAACAGGGGAACGTGCCTTTCCGCCCGCATGGCGGCGTCGTTCGTCGTTGCAATAGCTACGGCTATTGCGCCTCCTCTCTTCTTGCCCTGCGGGCGGAAAGGCACGTTCGCAAGCCCGTTATTAGCGTGAACAGGCCCTAGGCCACGACGCTTTGTGTACCGGCGCGGGCGATCTGCGCGTCCTGTTCGGACTTTACGCCAGACACACCGATCGCGCCTGCGATCCGGCCGCCGACCGTGACCGGCACGCCGCCTTCGAGCAACCCCGACAGCGGCGCGCTCAGGAATGCGGTGCGGCCACCGTTGATCATATCCTCATACGCCTTCGTCTCGCGACGGCCGAGCGCCGCCGCGCGCGCCTTGTCCTGCGCGATGGCGCTGCTGGCCGGCGATGCGCCGTCCAGCCGCGCGAACGCGAGCAGGTGGCCGCCGTCGTCGACGACCGCGATCGACACGGCCCAGCCGTGGCGTTCCGCTTCCGCGCGGGCGGCGGCGAGCATGCGCTCGGCGTCGGCCAGTTCGAGTTCGGGTTTCGTTTGCATGGCTTTCCTCCGGAAGCGGCGGTCGGTTGACCAGCCGGTTGTCGACGAGCTCGATCCAGTGACGCACGGGTGTGCGGCCCGCGTCGTGCAGATGAGTCTGGCAGCCAACGTCGACGGTGACAATCGATTCCGGCTGCGCGTGTGCGAGCGCGCCGACGCGCCGCGCCTTCTCCGCCATAGACGGGGTCGGAGCGCAACAGGTCGCCGTATTCCTTCACGAACGCGCCGCGGCCGCTTGCGGTCGGCACGATCGCTTCCGCGCCGGCTTCGACCGCGGGCCACCACGCGTCGACGTTGCGGCTCGAACGAGGGGCGTGAGCGGACGAGGCTTGGCCCGCCCGGTAACCGCTAGAATTGCGGTTTTAGCCCGGAACACGTCCATGTCTTTTGCCTCGCTCGGCCTGATCGAGCCGTTGCTGCGTAATCTGCAGGGCCTCAATTACCAGACACCCACGCCGGTGCAGGCCAAGGCGATTCCCGTCGTGCTCGGCGGCAAGGACGTCATGGCCGCCGCCCAGACGGGCACCGGCAAGACGGCCGGCTTTGCGCTGCCGCTGTTGCAACGGCTGGTGCAACACGGCCCGGCGGTATCCAGCAACCGTGCGCGCGTGCTGGTGCTGGTGCCCACGCGCGAACTGGCCGAACAGGTGCTGCAAAGCTTCGTCGAGTACGGCAAGGGCCTCGATCTGCGATTCCTGGCCGCCTACGGCGGGGTGAGCATCAATCCTCAGATGATGAAGCTGCGCAAGGGCGTCGACGTGCTCGTCGCGACGCCGGGCCGCCTGCTCGACCTCAATCGCCAGAACGCCGTGCAGTTCGATCAGGTCCAGACGCTGGTGCTGGATGAAGCCGACCGCATGCTCGATCTCGGCTTCGCGCGCGAACTCGACGCGGTCTTTGCCGCGTTGCCCGCCAAGCGCCAGACGCTGCTGTTCTCGGCCACGTTCTCCGACGAAATCCGCACGATGGCGGCCGGCATTCTGCGCAGCCCGGTGGATATCAGCGTCAGCCCGCCCAACGCGACGGCCAGCAAGATCAAGCAGTGGGTCGTGCCGGTCGACAAGCGGAACAAGCCCGACCTCTTCATGCACCTCGTGGCCCAAAACAAGTGGGAGCACGCGCTGGTGTTCGTCAAGACCCGCAATGGCGTCGATTATCTGGCGGTCATGCTGGAGAAAGCCGGCTATGCGGTCGACACGATCCACGGCGACAAGCCGCAACCGGCGCGTCTGCGTGCGCTGGAGCGCTTCAAGACGGGTGAAGTGCAGATGCTGGTCGCCACCGACGTGGCGGCGCGCGGGCTGGATATCGACGATCTGCCGCTGGTGATCAACGTCGATCTGCCGATCGTCGCGCAAGACTACGTGCACCGTATCGGCCGCACCGGCCGCGCGGGCGCGAGCGGGGTGGCCGTATCGCTCGTGTGCGCCGATGAAGCGCCGCAACTGGCCGCGATCGAAGCGCTGATCCGGCAGACGCTGCGCCGGGAAGAAGAGCCGGGTTTCGAAGCCGAACACCGCGTGCCGGAAACCAGCGCGACGGGTCAGATCATCAAGAAACCCAAAAAGCCGAAGAAGCCCAAGGTGCCGCAAGCTGCACCGGTCGCCAGGCAGGCGCCGGGCAAGAAGCCGCCTACGCAAGGTGGCGAAGGCAAGCGCAAGCCCGGGGCGCAGCACGCGGTGGCCAATGGTGCCGGTCAAGGCCCGGACTACACCATCGGTAGCCCGTTCAGCGTGCAGAAGCCGCGCGGCAAACCGGCTGGCAAGCCGGCGACGGGGAAGGCGTCCGGCAAATCCGCTGGTGGTCGCGGCAAACCTGGCAAACCGTCCAGGTAGCTTGAATCCTTCCCTTTCAAGGTGCCCGATACGGTTGAACCGTTCGACGCAGTGAACGAATATGGGTGGTTCGGAACGGGACTGCCGGTTTTCTCGTCGACGACCTGAAGCCGCCCGCGATAAGGGGCTTCGCGGCGTGACCGATGATGTGCGATGACTGAAGTGAGAGATGGAATGACGACGACATTCGACGAGGCGACAACGGCGGCGATCGCCGCGTTTGCCCAACTGGATTTCTACACGGCCGTGCAAGCGATGCGCGCCGAAGCCGATTACGACCACGAACGAGACCAGTGGATCTCGCGCTATATCGACGAGCACGGCGGCGGCGTGGACGATGCGGAATACGACGCTCTGCACGCGCGGGCGCAGGCCACCCCGGAATACGCGGCGTTCATCGATGGGGTTCGGCGGGAAATTCGGGAGTACTTCGGCGTGACCGACGATCAACTGGACTGGATGATCGTGCTGCGCGACGACGACAGCGACGCGCTGTGGGCGGAAGTCAACCGGCAGCGGAACGCGCTGGGCACCGGGGAAGTGCGCGGGGATCTCTGACCCGGGCCTGTCATTCGCCGGTACGTTGGGTGCGCCATGTGAATGTCAACCCCACCCAGGTACCGGCCTCTCGCCTATCAATCAGTCTTCTCGCGCAAGGCGTAGCAAGACGTCGGCGAGGGCCCGAATTTTCGGTTGTGCCGCACGTTGGGGCGGATAGACGAGGAAGTAGGAAAGGCCGTCTTCAACCACCTCCTCGAACGGTGTCACCAGCGATCCGGCGCCGAGCCGGTCTCGCGCCATTCGCGGGTCGCCGATTGCAATGCCGTGGCCTTCCGTCGATGCCGCGAGCGTCAATTCGAGGGTATCGAATACGAGCCCGCGTCCCGCGTCGATCTGGCGTGCTCCGACGTGATCGAGCCAGCATTTCCATTCCGCGTGGCTCGGCCCCGGATGGAGCAAATCGACCTGCGCAAGGTCGGCAACGGATCGCAGCGATGTCGCCAGTGCGGGCGCGCACATCGGCGTGAGCGTCTCGGGAAATAGCGGTACCGCTTCCATACCGGTCCACTGCCCCGTGCCGCGCACGATGATGGCGTCGACGTCGGACGTCGTGAAATCCGGCGTATCGTCCGCGGAGGTCGAAATACGCAGCTCCGTGCCGCTCGTCGCGCGATGAATGTCCGGCAGTCGCGGGAGCAACCAGCGAATGGCGAACGTGGACGGCAACTTCAACGTGAGCACCGAGGTCGCCCGTGCATGGACGTCCGCGTGCTGGACCAATTGCGTGAGCACGTTGACCGCGACCGTCAGCAGTGCATTTCCTTCTGGCGTCAACGTCAGGCCCGATACATGGCGCACAAAGAGCGCGCATCGATAATGCGTCTCCAGTTGCTGTATCTGGCGGCTCACTGCACCTTGCGTCCGGCATAGATGATCCGCGGCCTTGCTGACGCTGCCGAGCTGCGCCGCCGCGACGAACGACTGAATCGCCGCCAACGGCGGGAGCGGCCGCGTCAGGTCGGCCAGCGGATATGCATGCGCCGCATACCCGGGTTGCAAATTTTTCGATTGTTCGGTCATCGGTGCGTCGCTATCGTGCGTCTGCCGGGTGCCCCGTTCTTATGGATGAACGGGGCGTCAACGAATGATCGGAGGATAATTTTGGACTCAACGTCGGAATCACGCTATACGCAACAGGTTCGCGCTTACCTTCGGGAACTGGAGCGAGGCGATGTCGGTGCGATCTGCGCGCTATTCACGCCGGACGCGCGGATTTTCTCGCCATTTCTCGGCTGGATGCATCCCGAGCCCTTCTTTGCGAAGGTCGCTGCCGCGTCGGGAGAAAGCAGGATTACGCCGATCGACATCTGCGTCAGCACGAGCGGGGCTCGACGTGCGACAGGTTACTTCATCTACGACTGGGGCCTGAAAGACGGTTCGGTGGCGCGCTTCGAGTGCGTCGACGTGTTCGAGTTCGACATCGCGGGGCTGATCGAACGGATGATCATCGTCTACGACACCCATCCGATTCGCAGTACGGTCGGCGACAAGTATGCGTAGTTGAATCGATGTCGAGCAAAGTCGCGCCCTGACGTCCACGCGCGTTGAAGCCTGGACGGCGGACCGGGTTCGCCGAGCGAGCCCCGCCCGAATCCGCAACGAAAAAAGCCCGCCGAAGCGGGCAACCTCACGATGCGGAGGGGGAGATTCGAAAGCGCGAGCGGCGCGCGTTCAGCCTTTCGTCGCGCCGAACGTGAGCCCCGCGACGAAGTGCTTCTGCATCGCGAAGAACATCGCGACCGACGGCAGCGCGGCGAGAATCGACCCGGCGGAAACGAGATTCCACGACGTCGTCCATTGCCCCTTCAACGCCGCGACACCCGCGGTGATCGGCGCGGCCTCGTCGCCTTGCGTCAGGCACAGCGCCCAGAAGTAATCGTTCCACACGAACGTGAACACGAGAATCGCGAGCGCGGCCAGCGCCGGCCGGATCAGCGGCAGCACGATTCGCCAGAACACCGTCCATTCGCCCGCGCCTTCGATGCGCGCCGCCTCGATCAGCTCGAACGGCAACTGCTTGATGAAGTTGCGCAGGAACAGCGTGCAGAACCCCGTCTGAAACGCGACGTGAAACAGGATCAGCGCTTCGACGGTATTGAATACGCCGAGCCGCAGCGACAGGTCGCGCACCGGAATCATCAGCACCTGCACGGGCACGAAGTTGCCGGCGACGAACGTGCCGAACAGCGCGGTATTGCCGCGAAACCGGTAGGTCGCGAGCGCGAAGCCGGCCATCGACGCGAGCGCGATCGAGCCGATGACCGACGGCACCGTGATCTGCACGCTGTTCCAGAAGTAATGCAGCATCGGCGACGTGGTCAGCGCATCGCGATAGTTCTCGATCATCGAGAAATGCCGCGGCCAGCCCCAGTAATGGCCTTCGACGAGTTCCTCGGTCGAGCGCACCGACGTGACGAACACCGCGATCATCGGCAGCAGCCAGATCACGAGCGCGACCGGCAGCGACAGCTTGTACAGCCGGCGCGATACCGGCTTCCAGTGGGCAACGGGTGTCGGAAACATGATGAGTGAACTCCCGGAAGTCACTGCTCGTTGCGCAGCATGCGGCGCAACTGGAACACGATGTAGACGAGCATGATCGCGAACAGCACGACCGCGATCGACGCGGAATAGCCGAGCCGGTAGTACTTGATCGCCTGGTCGTACATGTAATACGCGAGCACGGTCGAGCTCTCGAACGGGCCGCCGCCCGTCATCACCGAGATCAGGTCGAAGCTGCGCAGCGCGCCGATCACCGTAACGACGATCGCCATGAACGTGGTCGGCCGCAGTTGCGGCAGCACGACGTGCCACAGCAGCGCGAAGCCGCGCGCGCCTTCCATGCGCGCGGCCTCGATCTGTTCCGGGTTGACCGACGTGAGGCCGGTCAGGTACAGGATCATGCAGTACGCCGTCTGCGGCCACAGCGCGGCGAACACGATGCCGAAGGTCGCGTAGCGCGCGTCGCCGAGCACCGGAATGCCGTGCCCGGCGATGAGCGCGAGCAGCCCGAAGGTCGGATCGTAGAACCACGAGAAGATCAGCCCGACGACCACGCCCGACAGCACGAACGGCGCGAAGAACAGCGACTTCACGAGCCGGATGCCGCCGACCGCCTGGTTCAGGTACAGCGCGAGCGCGAGGCCGAGCGGCGGCGCGAGCATGAACAGCACGAGCCAGATCACGTTGTTGCGCAGCGCCGTGTAGAACGTGGGCGCATGCAGCAGCTCCGCGTAGTTCGCGAGGCCGACGAAAGTGCGCTCGGTCATCCCGTCCCAGTTGTACAGGCTCAGCCACAGCGTCGACAGGATCGGCCAGACCACATAGACGGCCACCATCGCGCAGGCCGGCGCGAGAAAGAGCCACGCGGCGCGCCGTTGCCGCCGCACGGCGGGCGACGGGCGGCGCGCGGGCAACGCGTTGGCGGACGAGCCGCGCGGCGGCGGCGCGGTGCCGGCGGGCGGGGGGGACGTGATCGGACTGGACACGGCAAGCCTCCTGAACGGACACGGCGGCGCGCGGCCGCCGGTGGGGTCACGCGGTTACTTCTTGTAGATCCGCTTGCGGGTCTGTTCGAGCTGCGCGAGCACCGTATCGAGCTGCGCGGGGTTCGCGAGGAACTGCTGCATGCCCTTCATCCCTTCGTCGGCCATTTCCTTCGTCATGTCGCGGTCGTAGAACTGCGCGACGCCGCCCTTCGTGTCGGCGAGGATCCGGAAGCCGATCCGCGAGATCGGATCGGCCGGCTCGGGCGACTTGCTGTTGGCCGACAGCGAGCCGAGCCCTTCGGCGAGCTTCGCGCCCATCTCGGGCGTTTCGACGAACGCGAGGAACGTGTGCGCGTCGGCCTTGTTCTTCGCCTTGGTCGGGATGTGCAGCGATTCGACCGGGCCGTCCTCGGCGGTCGGCACCTTCGGATCGATGATCGGGAAGCGGTAGTAGCCCATGTCCGGTTTCACGTTCGGCGGGAAGCCGGCTGCGATGAAGGTGCCCATCAGCATCATCGCGGCCTTGCCCTGGAACAGGAACGGCTGCGCGCCGTCGAGATCGTAGGACAGCGCGTTGTCGATGAAGTAGCCCGAATCGATCAGCGATTTCCACGTCGTGTAGACCTTCTTCACGCGCGGGTCGGTGTACGGCACGTCGCCGGCCATCAGCTGCTGGTGGAATGCGTTGCCGTTCAGGCGCAGGTCGAGATAGTCGAACCAGCCGGCGAGCGTCCACGCGTCGCGGCCGCCGATCGCGATCGGCGTGATGCCGGCCGCCTTCAGCTTCTTGCACGCGTCGAGAAACTGGTCCCAGGTCTTCGGCTCGTCGGCGATGCCGACCTTGCGGAACAGGTCCTTGCGGTAGAAGAGGCCCCACGAGTAGTAGACGGTCGGCGCCGCGTACTGCTTGCCGTTGTACGACGAGGCGCTGCGCGTCGACGCGTACATCGCGTCCCAGCCGTTCTTCGCCCAGTCGCCGCTCAGGTCCTCGAACAGCCCGCGCTTCGCGTAGTACGCCATCCGCTCGCCCGCGTGCCAGTTCACGACGTCCGGCGCGACGGTCGTGAGCCACGCGGGGAGCTGCACCTTGTACGCTTCCTCGTCGACGAAGGTCGGCTTCACGTCGATGTCGGGATGGGCCTTGTGGAACGCTTCGATCGTCGACTGCCATACGGCGCGCTGGCTCGCGCCCTTGAACGCGATGTTGATCGTCAGCGTGCCGGCATCGGCGGGCGTCGTAGCGCCGAACGATGCACACGCGATGGCGGCGGCGGTCGCGAGGCGGGCAGCGACGCGAAGGGGGCGATGGGTCATGAGTGTCTCCAGTCCTGTGTGTCGTTGTTTGTGCGTGACCGGCGCGTGGCGGCGCCGGGGCGGTTGCTACGAACGGCTTCGATACACGGCCACGCCTTGCGGCTCGACCTGCGCGGCGCCAACCACGAACGCGGACGGCGGCACCGCGTCGACCGTGTGCGGTGCGCTGGCGTAGTTGAACACGTAAGTCAGGCCGCCGCGCCGGCTCACGCGCACGGCATCGCCGAGCGGCGTCGGGGCCAGGCCGGCTTCGGCCGCGATATCGGCGAACAGTCGCGCGGTGGTCGCGTCGTCGAACAGCGCGGCCCAGTAATGCAGCGCGCCGTGCGATACGCAGGCCGGGTGACCGTCGGCGAAGCGTGCGCGCACGACGCTGCTTGCGTCGTCGTTGAGCTCCACCAGGTCGCGCCAGTGACGCGCTTCGCCCGCGAGCGGTGAACCGTCGCGCAGCGTGCCGTCGATTCGCTCCGTCACGTTCGGGCGCAGCGATTCGACGCGCCACACGCGTACCGGCAGGATCGACGCGAGCGGGCCGGGCGGCAGCGCAGGCGGAATCTGCAGGTCGGCCGTCTTCGAGCCGGTGCGCGGGCCGAATACCACGTGCGCGCCCGATGCGGCGAGCCGCGACGCGAAATCGTCCGGCACGATCGGCAGCGGCGGCACGACGACGAGCCGGTAGCCGTCGAGCTGTGCATGTGCGGAAACGATGTCGACGTCGAGGCCGAGCGAACGCAGCGCCGAGTAGTACTCGAACGCGAAGCGCGGGTAGTGGAAATCGGCGCCTTGCGGCTGTACTTCGAACAGCCACTTCGCTTCGTAGTCGAACACCAGCGCGACGGGCGCGCGTACCGAGCCGTTCGCGTCGGCATCCGCGTCGGCATCGAGCACGGCGGCGATTTCCTGCGCGACGCGCTGCGCTTCGCGGCCGCCTTCGTCGAGCTGGTTGTCGGGTGTGTTCAGGCCCGCGTGCATCTGTTCCTGCGCGAACGGCGCCTGCCGCCAGCGGAAGTACGACACGCAGCCGGCGCCGTGCGCGAATGCTTCCCAGCTCCACAGCCGCACCATGCCCGGCAGCGGCGCGGGGTTCCAGTGCGCCCAGTTCACGGGGCCCGGCTGCTGCTCCATCACCCAGAACGGCAGCTTCGACATGCCGCGATACAGGTCGTGATTGAACGACGCGAAATCCGGATGGCCGGTGCGCAGCCAGCGCGCCTTCACGTCGGGCGCGAACCACAGCTCCTCGAGCGCGCCGAGCGGGTAGCTGTCCCACGTCGCCAGGTCGAGGTCGCGCGCGACTTCGTAATGATCGAACTCGGTGAACAACTGCATGAAGTTGTGCGCGACCGGCCGGCCCGGCGAGTGCGCGCGGATCACGTCGACCTGCATCCGGTGATAACGCGCGAGCTCGTCGGACGCGAAGCGCCGGTAGTCGAGCCGATGCGACGGATGGGCTTCGGTCACGGTGCCCACCGGCGCGTCGACTTCGTCGAAATGGCGATACTCCATGCTCCAGAACACCGTGCCCCACGCGCGGTTCAGCGCGTCGATCGTGCCGTAGCGCGCTTTCAGCCATTCGCGGAAGCGCACGAGCGCGGCCGGCGAGTAGCTGACGACGGTCTGATGGCAGCCCAGCTCGTTGTCGGTCTGCCAGTAGCGCACGGCCGGATGGCGGCCGTAGCGTTCGGCGACCGCCGTGCAGATCTGGCGCGACGCTTCGAGATAGGTCGGCGACGAGAAGTCGTAATGGCGGCGCGAGCCGAACTTGCGCGGCAGGCCGTCGGCGCCGATCGCGAGGATGTCGGGATGGCGGTCGACCAGCCATTTCGGCGGCGTGGCGGTCGGCGTGCACATCACGATCTCGAGGCCGGCCGCGCCGAGCACGTCGACCGCGCGGTCGAGCCAGCCCCAGTCGTATTCGCCCGGCGACGGCTCGATGCGGCTCCATGCGAATTCGGCGATCCGCACTTGGTCGATGCCGAGCGCTTTCATCCGGCGGGCGTCGTCGGCCCACATCGATTCCGGCCAGTGTTCCGGGTAGTAACAGACTCCGAGGCGCATGCCCGATCCTTATGCGTAGTGGTGGACGGGAAGGTCGGCGCGCGCGGGCACCGCGCGGCCGTCTTCGGTGAACAGGTGACAGGCCGCGGCCGGCGCGTGCACGTGCACGCGTTCGCCGGTGCGGACCTGCGCGTCGCCGGGCACTTTCGCGATCAGCGGCGTGCCGCCGGGCTGGTCGAGGTGCACATAGGTCTGCTCGCCGAGGCGTTCGACGAGCGCGACGTCGCGCGCGAGCGTCGTCGCGTCGGGCGCGGCGCCGAGCATCAGGTGTTCGGGGCGGATGCCGAGCGTCACGGCGGCGCCGGCGGAGAGCGCCGAGCCGTCGCGCGGCAGCACGAAGGTTTCGCCGGACGGCACGAGCGTGACGGTCGTGCGCCGCGCGTCGCACGCGGTCACGACGGCCGGCAGGAAGTTCATCCGCGGCGAGCCGATGAAGCCCGCGACGAAGCGGCTCGCCGGATGGTGGTAGAGGTCGAGCGGCGCGCCGACCTGCGCGATGCTGCCGTGCTGCGCGGTATCCGCGCCGGCGTGCAGCAGCACGATCTTGTCGGCCAGCGTCATCGCCTCGGTCTGGTCGTGCGTCACGTAGACGACGCTCGCGCGTTCGAACTGCCGGTGCAGCTTCGCGATTTCGACGCGGGTCTGGCCGCGCAAGGCCGCGTCGAGGTTCGACAGCGGTTCGTCGAACAGGAACACGCCGGGCTCGCGCACGATCGCGCGGCCGATCGCGACGCGCTGCCGCTGGCCGCCCGACAGCGCCTTCGGCTTGCGCTCGAGCAGCGTGTCGAGCTGCAGGATGCGCGCGGCGTCGCGCACCTTCCGGTCGATCTCGGCCTTCGGTACGCGCGCGAGCTTCAGCCCGAACGCCATGTTCTCGTACACCGTCATGTGCGGAAACAGCGCGTAGCTCTGGAACACCATCGCGACGCCGCGCTCGGCGGCCGGCACGTCGTCCACGCGGCGGCCGTCGATCGACAGCTCGCCCGCGCTCAGATCCTCGAGCCCGGCGATCATGCGCAGCAGCGTCGATTTCCCGCACCCGGACGGCCCGAGAAACACGCAGAACTCGTGCGCGCCGATCTCCAGATCGACGTCGCGAATGACCGGCGCGTGCTCGCCGTAGGCTTTCTGCACGCGCCGCATCGAGATGCTCGCCATTGTCTCCGCTCCATGTTCTAATGCGCCGCACTACTTGATTAAGCGCTTAATCATCGCGATCAAAAAAGAGGCGACGTGATCGCGGCCGAGTCGCGCCCGTCGGTCGGGCGGCAAGGTGTGCGGCGATAGTGCGCCGCTTCGGTAAGCGAAGCAAATACTGGATCGACGTCTCATATAGTGAGCACACGATGGCAACTCTGGATGAAGTGGCGCGCCGCGCCGGTGTGACGGCCGCGACGGTGTCGAACGTGCTGCGCGGCCGCGGCCGGGTGGGCGACGCGACGCGCGCGCGGGTGCTCGAAGCGGTCGACGCGCTCGGCTATCGGCCGCATCTCGCCGCGCGGGCGCTGGCGGAAGGGCGTGCGCCGACGGTTGCGCTGATGGTATCGAGCATCGCGAACCCGTTCTATCCGGAGTTCGCGCTGGCGGTCGAGCGCGCGGTGCGCCGCAACGGGCAGTTCCTGGTCGTCTGCAATACCAACGAAGATCCGTTGCAGGGGCGCGCGTATCTCGACCAGATCGCCGGCACGATCTCCGAAGGGATTCTCGTGACCAATGCGAACCTGCACCTGCCGGATCTGGTCGACGTCGCGCGGCGCGGCGTGCCGGTGGTGCTGTGTCTGTGGGAGCGGCCCGAGGCGCCGCCCGACGGGCTGCCGTGCGTGGCGATCGATTTCCGCGAGGCGGGACGGATCGCGACGCGGCATCTGCTCGAACTCGGCCATCGCGAGATCGGCGTGATCGTCGGCGGGTCGGCAAACGGCGTGCAGGCCGCGCGCTACGACGGCTGCGTCGACGTGATGCGCGAAGCCGGGCTGGACGCGTCGCGCGTCGGCGCCGGGCACGATTCGATCGAGGGCGGCGTGCGCGCGGCCGGGCAATTGCTCGATGCGCATCCCGAACTGACCGCGCTCGTCGCGACCAACGACCTGCCGGCGATCGGCGCGATGCATGCGGCGGCCGATCGCGGCAGGCGCGTGCCCGACGATCTGTCGATCGTCGGCATCACCGACATCCATCTCGCCCGCGACACGCGGCCCACGCTGACGACCGTCGCGATCCCGACCGCCGAGGCGGCCGGCATCGCGGTCGAATTGCTCAATACGCTGCGCGAGGCCGGCGGGCAGGGCGACGACGCGTCGCGCGTGCGGGTCGCGTCGCTGCCGACGCTGACGGTGCGTGGCACGACCGGGCCGGTGCACGGCCGCGCAACGCACCAGGCCGTGCATACGCCCGGTTCGTAAGGCCGCGAACGGGCCATGTGGCGGCGCGAGGTTCATTGGTAGAATCCGCATCCGTGGACAGCCGCCGGCAGCAGCGATCCAAACCGCCAGCGGCTGTGCCCGACGGCCGACCCGCGCCACTTCGGCGCTCGACCCCATACGTGAATGAAGAAAACCGTCAAGACAGGTGCGGCAACGGCTTCCGGCACGGCGCGCGCACGCCGGCAGACGCAGGCGGAACGCAGCCACGCGACGCGCGAACGCGTCATTGCCGCCGCGATATCGCTGCTGCACAAGGAAGGCTATTCGGGCGCGACGACGCTCGCGATCCGGCGCGAAGCCGACGTCAGCATGGGCGCGCTGCAGCACCAGTTTCCGACCAAGGCCGAATTGATGGCCGCGGTGCAGGAGCGGCTCACCGGCGATCGCTTCGCGCAGTTCGAACGCGCGTCGCGCAGCGCGACGACGCCGCTCGAGCGGATCGACCGGATGCTCGATGTCGCGGGCGCGCTCATCGGCACGCCGCTGTTCGCCGCCAGCATGGAGATCCAGTTGGCGCGGCGCGCCGACAAGGAACTCGACGAGGCCGTGACACGTATCCTGCAGCCGTTCGACGAGGGGTTTCGCACACTGATGCGTGAGGTCGTCGCGGGTTTCGATCGTGCGACCGCGCTCAAGATCACGCAACTGCAGTTGCTGGGCGGATCGATGATTCGCGGGCTGACCATCGACGTCGTGACGGGCGGTGACCCTGCCGCGGCGCGGGCCGCGTTTGCGCTCTGGCGTGACATCGCGCTTGGACAAATTACGGACGTGACGCAATCTCCCGCGCAAGCCCCCACGAAAACCGGCAAGCGGCGCGCTTCACGCTGATATTCCGCTGACGATTCCGGCCGCGCGCGTCATGGCGCCGGCCGCTCCGCATTTCGAGACACCGCTCGGTTTGCTCAATTGACAAGCAATATAGCCTACTTGTATGTTGCAGCCCATGCATGTTCGTGGCTGCGCTGTCGCTGATGGCAATGCGTCGAACCGATACGCATTCCTGCGCGACCCGATCACGGATTCTTGCCGACATGACCCGAGCAATGCCCCTGTACCGAACCGCCGGCTTCGCCGCGACCCTCCTGATGCTGTCCGCCTGCGCGAGCATGACGCCGCAGGCCGCCGATGCCGATCGCGCGGACACCGGCGCTTCCTCCTCCTCCGTCTCGCATGCCGGCCGCTGGCTGATCGACGATCACGGGCGCGTGCTGATCGTTCATGGCGTCAACGTCGTGGTCAAGCAACCCCCGTATGCGCCGGAAGCCGCGGGTTTCGGCGCGAAGGAAATGGACCGGCTTGCGGCGGACGGCTTCAACGCCGTGCGCCTGGGCGTCGCGCAGCAACAGCTCGAACCCGCGCCCGGACGCTACGACGGCGCCTATCTGGCTTCGCTCGCCCGCACCCAGCAGCAACTCGCGGATCGCCGCATCTACACGCTGCTCGACATGCATCAGGATGGCTACTCGCGCCGGTTCGCCCCCGAACGCCGCCGCGGCGAAGTCGCGGCGGGCAATCCCGGGGCCGAAATCAACAACGGCTTCGCCGACTGGATGGCGCTCGACGACGGCTTGCCGAACGTCAACCCCGGCCACCCGTACTACTACGTCACGTCGAAGGCGATCAACCGCGCGTTCGACGATCTCTACGGGAATGCGCGCGGGCCCGAAGGCGTCGGGCTAGCGGATCGTTTCGCCGCCGCGTGGCGGCATGTCGCCGCCGGCTTTGCGGGCCGGCCTTACCTGCTCGGCTACGAATTGCTGAACGAACCGTGGCCGGGCACACGCTGGCTCGACTGCGCGGGGCCGCAAGGTTGCGCGGGGTTCGACCAGAAGGTGATGTCGGTTTTCAACCGTACGCTGCGGGCTGCGATTCGCGACACGGACCGCAACACGCTGGTCTTTCAGGAACCTAATCCGCTGTTCAATCTCGGCTTTCCGACGCATCTCGACCCAGGCGATGCGCGCTCGGGCTTCGCGTTCCACAACTACGCGTCGAAGATCGATCAGTTCGCGAAAGCTATTGGCACGGCCTTACCCGCCGGCCAGGCTGCGTTGCCCGAACGGCTTGCGCCGCTACTCGGCGGGACCGACGCGGACAAGGAGGCGCGCGTGTTCGGCAATGCGCTCGCCCGTGTCGATGCGACCGGCGAAGCGCTGCTGATGACCGAATTCAGCGGCCTCGATGCACCCGATCCGTCGGGCCGCCGGGCCGAGCGGATGGCGGACGCCGCGGACCGCGACATGATCCCGTGGATCTACTGGCGCTTTCCCGTTCCCGCGGATTCCACGGCCGCGTCGTGGCAGTCGGTGCGCGACGCGCTGGTGCGCCCTTATCCGCAAGCGATCGCGGGCACGCCGACGCGCTGGCGCTTCGACCCGACGACACAGCACTTCGAGCTGCGCTATGCGACGCGGCCGGCCGGCCCGGCGCTGCGGCCCGGCGCGACGACGCAGATCTTCGTGCCGGACTACCGCTATCCGCACGGCTATCGCGCGCGGGTGACGGGTGGAACGGTCACATCCGCGCCCAACGCGCGCGCGCTGCGGGTGGCCGCCCACGCGGATGCGGCGGAGGTGGTCGTCGAGGTTACGCCGGCACCGTAATCGGCGGCCGTCGCAGCGTGCACCGTCCGCACGTCATTTAAAAGCAGTGTGTATTGCTTGATTAACGCGACACCGCACCGCACGCGGTCGTCCGTCGCCACATGGAGACATCAATGCCTATCGATACGTCCATTCCACGCTCGTCGGCGCGCCGCACGTTTCTGCGCGCCGGTGGCGCGGCAGCAGCCGGTCTGGCCTGCGCGCCAGCGTTCGCGCGCGACGACAACGCTCGCTTCGCCGACGATTTCGTGTGGGGCGTCGCGGCGTCGGCCGCGCAAACGGAGAGCCGGGACGGCCGCGGACGCAGCAACTGGGATGAATTTGCCGATCGGGCCGGCACGATCGCCGACGGCTCGACCAATGCACGCTGCGCCGAATTCGAGCGGCGCTATCCGGCCGACATCGCGTGGATGGCGGCAGCCGGGATTCGCGCATTCCGCTTCTCGATCGCATGGCCGCGCGTGCAGCCGCAGGGGCCTGGCGCGCCGAGCGACGCCGGCCTCGCCACCTACGACAGGATGATCGATGCGATGCTGGCCCGCGGCATCGAGCCGTTTCCGACGCTCTTTCACTGGGATACGCCGGTCTGGGCCGGCGATTTCCGGAGTCGCGACATCGCCTATCGACTGGCCGATTACGCCGATCGGGTGACGCGCCGGCTCGGCGATCGCGTGAAGCACTGGATCGTGCTGAACGAGCCCAACAGCCTCGCGCTGCGCGGCTACGGGATGGGCGTGCATGCGCCGGGGCTGCGGTCGCCGGCAGGCGTGTTCGCGGCGATGCATCACCAGAACCTCGCGCAGGGCCTCGCATTCCAGGCGCTGCGTGCGAACCTGCGCGACGCGCGGATCGGCACGACGATCAACCTTCAGCCGGTGCGCCCGGCGGCGCCGCGCGACGAAGACCGCAAGGCGGCCGGCCTCGTCGACGTGTTGTGGAATCGCGCGTTCCTCGATCCGCTGTACGGGCGCGGTTATCCCGAGCCGCTCATGCATTCGCTCGCCGGCCTCGTCCGGCCGGGCGACACGGACATCATTGCCGCGAAGCCGGATTTCCTCGGGATGAACTACTACTCGCGCATCTATGCACGCGCCAATCCATCGGCGCCGTTCGGCGTCGAGCAAGCCGAGCCGCCGGCCGATCTGCCGCGCACCGCGTACTTCCAGGTCGAGCCGGACGGGATGACCGAGATGCTGTTGCGCGTGCATCGCGACTACGGCGCGCCGGACATCTACATCACCGAAACCGGCTTTGCGCTCGACGATCCGGCGCCGCATGACGGCGTCGTCGACGACGGCCCGCGCATCGACTGCCTGTCGCGCTACCTGCGCGCGGCACACGATGCCTGTCGGCAAGGTGTGCGGCTGAAGGGGCTGTTCTACTGGGCCGCCACCGACAACTGGGAATGGGGGCAGGGGTTTTCGAAGCGGTTCGGTCTCGTGCACGTCGATCTCGACACGCAGGTTCGTACGCCCAAACGCAGCCTTGCGTACTACTCGCGATGCATCGCGCAGAACGCGGTCGCGTGATGCGCGGCGGCTTTCCCGATTCGTCATCGGCCCTCGTCATCGCATGAAATCCCGTTCGCAAGCCCGGCGCGCGCGACGCACCCGCGCCGTGCACCGGCCTCAGCCGCCTTCGACGAGCCGCAGCACGATGCTTCTCGCCGATTCGAGATGCGCGACCGTCATCGCGCGTGCCGCGCGTGCGTTGCGTTCGTGGCACGCCTGCAGAATCTCTTCGTGCTCGACCTGGAACGACGGCGTATCGGCGAGCAGCGTGGCCTGCAGGCGCTCGTAACGTTCGACCTGGCTGCGCAGTTCGGCGATCGACTTCAACTGCCGCGCGTTGCCGCAGCACGCATACAGCAACGCGTGGAATTCGCGGTTCAGTTCGCCTTGCCGGCGCGGCACGGTTGCATCGCCGAGCAGCCGATGCACGAGTTCGGCGCGCGCGAGCGTTTCGTCGTCGAGCCGCTTCACGCTGCGGTAGATCGCGTCGCCTTCGAGCAGCACGCGCAGATCGTAGATTTCCTGCACGTCGGACGCGCTCAGCATCCGCACGACCGCGCCGCGATTTCTGAAGATATCGAGCAAGCCTTCGCGTTCCAGCCGCTGGATCGCCTCGCGCATCGGAATCCGGCTGATGCCGAACCGCTCGGCCAGGTCGCGCTCGACGAGCCGCTCGCCGGCCGCCAGTTCGCCGTTGATGATCATGTCGCGCAGCGACGCGGCGACCGCGTCCGCGGTGGAGTCGAGTTTGGCTTCCATGCCTGCGTGTTTCGTTAATTTGGAATAATGGTATACCAAACGACCATCCGATGCCACAATGGCGACTACCGGCAGGCGCCGCTCAACGGCGTCCGGTACGGTCAAGGCAACCGACATCAATGGAGAGCGAGATGGCATCGGGCGAACATCACTATCGCGTCGCAGTGGAGTGGACGGGCAATCGGGGCACCGGCACGTCGGGGTATCGCGAGTACGGCCGCGATCACGTGATCCGGGCCGGTTCCAAGCCGGACATTCCCGGTTCGTCGGACCCGGCGTTCCGCGGCGACGCGGCGCGCTGGAACCCCGAAGACCTGCTGCTCGCGTCGGCATCGGCGTGCCACAAGCTCTGGTATCTGCATCTGTGTTCGGAGGCAGGCATCCGCGTGCTGGCCTACGTCGACCACGCCGAAGGCACGATGCTCGATGGCGCCGGAGCCGGGCACTTCACCGACATCGTGCTGCGCCCGCAGGTGACGATTCGGGCCGGCGACGATCGTGAACGCGCGGCGCATCTGCATCACGACGCGCACGCGCAGTGCTATATCGCGAATTCGGTCAATTTCCCGATTCGCTGCGAACCGGTGATCGAATTCGCCGCTGAATAGGAAATCGCCGCCCCGTCGTCACGGCGCGACGCCGTAAACCTCGCGCGCCGCCGCCCGAATCGCATCGACCATCACCGCGACGGCCGGCGAATGCAGCCGGTCGGTGCGCGTGATGAGCCCGAAATCGTCCATCCGGCAATCCATCTCCAGCGGCAGCATCGTGACGATCCCGTGCCGCGCGTAGTAGCGCGCGACGTCCTCGGCGAGCACCGCGATCATGTCGCTCTGCTCGATCAACTGCGTGATGAACAGCAGCGCGGCCGTCTCGACGACGTTCGCCGGCGGTGCGAGGCTCGCGCGCTGGAACACGAGCTCGAAGCGGTGGCGCAGCACGCTGCCGGCCGGCGGCACGACCCACGCGGCGCGCTGCACGTCCGCGAGCGACAGCGGCGCCTGCGCGAGCAGCGGGTGGCCGGGCCGCACGACTGCGGCCACCGACTCGCCGGTCAGCGGCTCGTAGCGCAGGCGCAGCTTGTCGTGTTCGGCGGACAGCCGGCCGAGCACGATGTCGATCTTTTCCTGCGCGAGATGTTCGAGCAGCACGTTGCTGGTGTCGATCTCGACCGACACGTGCAGGCCCGCATGCGTGCCCTTCACCGCGGCGACGGCCGGCGGCACGAGCCGCAGGCCCGGCGACGTGATCGCCCCCACCGCCACGTGGCCGAGATGGCCGGCCTTCAGCGCGGCCAGCTCCTCGCGCGCCTGGTCGAGGCTGCCGAGCGCCGCACGCGCGTGGCGGATCAGCGCGTCGCCGTACAGCGTCGGCCGCATCCCGCGCGGCAGGCGCTCGAACAGCACCGCGCCGATCGATTCCTCGAGCTCGCGCAGCAGCTTCGACGCGGCCGGCTGCGTCATGTTCAGCGCGGCCGCCGCGCGGTGAATGCTGCCTTCGTCGGCGAGCGCGACGAGCAGCAGCAACTGGCGCGTCTTCAGGCGGGCGCGGTTTCCCCACGGGCTGGCTTCGGTCATCGTACGGGTTTATATCGATATCTGAATCGATATCGTAATCGCCTAAATCGTCATTAGCCAGTTATCAAAATTCTGCCTAGACTGCGCCGGTATCCCGTCACCACAGGACTGACGATGTCGGCAACAAAACCCAGGCTGCGCTCCGCCCAATGGTTCGGCACGAACGACAAGAACGGCTTCATGTACCGAAGCTGGATGAAGAACCAGGGCATTCCCGATCACGAATTCGACGGCCGGCCGATCATCGGCATCTGCAACACGTGGTCCGAACTGACGCCGTGTAACGCGCACTTCCGCAAGCTCGCCGAGCACGTGAAGCGCGGGATCTCGGAGGCGGGCGGCTTCCCGGTCGAGTTCCCGGTGTTCTCGAACGGCGAATCGAACTTGCGGCCGTCGGCGATGCTCACGCGCAATCTTGCGTCGATGGACGTCGAGGAAGCGATCCGCGGCAACCCGATCGACGCGGTCGTGCTGCTCGCCGGCTGCGACAAGACGACGCCCGCGCTGCTGATGGGCGCGGCGAGTTGCGACGTGCCGGCGATCGTCGTGTCGGGCGGCCCGATGCTGAACGGCAAGCTCGAGGGCAAGAACATCGGTTCGGGCACGGCCGTGTGGCAACTGCACGAAGCGCTGAAGGCCGGCGAGATCGACGTGCATCACTTCCTGTCCGCCGAAGCCGGCATGTCGCGCTCGGCCGGCACCTGCAACACGATGGGCACCGCGTCGACGATGGCGTGCATGGCCGAGGCGCTCGGCGTCGCGCTGCCGCACAACGCGGCGATTCCGGCCGTCGATTCGCGCCGCTACGTGCTCGCGCACATGTCGGGCATCCGCATCGTCGAGATGGCGCTCGAAGGACTCGTGCTGTCGAAGATCCTCACGCGCGCGGCGTTCGAGAACGCGATCCGCGCGAACGCGGCAATCGGCGGTTCGACCAATGCCGTGATCCACCTGAAGGCGATCGCCGGGCGCATCGGCGTGCCGCTCGAACTGGAAGACTGGATGCGCATCGGCCGCGACACGCCGACGATCGTCGACCTGATGCCGTCGGGGCGCTTCCTGATGGAGGAGTTCTATTACGCGGGCGGGCTGCCGGCCGTGCTGCGCCGGCTCGGCGAAGGCGGGCTGCTGCCGCACCCGGACGCGCTGACGGTCAACGGCAAGTCGCTGTGGGACAACGTGCGCGAAGCGCCGAACTACGACGACGAAGTGATCCGCCCGCTCGACCGGCCGCTGATCGCGGACGGCGGCATCTGCATCCTGCGCGGCAATCTCGCGCCGCGCGGCGCGGTGCTGAAGCCGTCGGCGGCGAGCCCCGAGTTGCTGAAGCATCGCGGCCGCGCGGTGGTGTTCGAGAACCTCGACCACTACAAGGCGACGATCAACGACGAAGCGCTCGACATCGATGCGAGCTCGGTGATGGTGCTGAAGAACTGCGGGCCGCGCGGGTATCCGGGCATGGCCGAGGTCGGCAACATGGGGCTGCCGCCGAAGCTGCTGCGCCAGGGCGTGAAGGACATGGTGCGGATTTCCGATGCGCGGATGAGCGGCACCGCGTACGGCACGGTCGTGCTGCACGTCGCGCCGGAAGCCGCGGCCGGCGGGCCGCTCGCGGCCGTGCGCAACGGCGACTGGATCGAACTCGACTGCGAGGCCGGCACGCTGCATCTGGACATTACGGATGAAGAGCTGCAACGCCGCCTGTCGGACGTCGATCCGACCGCGGCGCCGGGCGTGGCCGGCCAGCTCGGCAAGGGCGGCTATGCGCGGCTGTATATCGATCACGTGCTGCAGGCGGACGAGGGGTGCGACCTCGACTTCCTGGTCGGCATGCGCGGCGCGGACGTGCCGAGCCATTCGCATTGAGCGGCGGGTGGTATAGCCGGTTGTGCAGGGACGCGGCCTACGTCAGTGCTGAAGTGCCGACGTGGGCCGGCCGCGAAGCATGGGGTGTGCGCAAGCGCTGAGGCGCTAACGCAGACCGACCGCGAAGCATGGGACGTACGTAAGCGCTGAAGCGCCAACGTACGTCGACCGCGATGCATGGGGCCCACGTAAGCGCTGAAGCGCTAACGTGGGCCGACCGCGATGCATGGGACGTACGTAAGCGCTAAAGCGCTAACGTGGGCCGACAGGAGACAAGATGACGACGCAGTACACGCCCGCGCAGGCCGCGGCGGAGCAGTCCGATTCGCCGGCAGCCGTCGACGAACGGCAACTGACCCGCCTGCTCACGCGCAAGCTGGTGCCGTTCCTCGCGCTGATCTACGTGGTCGCCTACGTCGACCGTACCGTCGTCGGCTTCGCGAAGCTTCACATGAACGCGGCGATCGGCCTCGGCGACGCCGCGTACGGGCTCGGCGCAGGACTCTTCTTCATCGGCTACTTCCTGTGCGAGGTGCCGAGCAACCTCGCGCTCGGCCGCTTCGGCGCACGCGTGTGGTTCGCGCGCATCCTCGCGACCTGGGGCGCGATCACGATGGCGATGGCGCTCGTGCAGGGGCCGACCAGCTTCTACGTGCTGCGCTTCCTGCTCGGCGCGGCCGAAGCCGGTCTCTATCCCGGCATCCTGTACTTCCTCACGCAATGGTTCCCGATGCGCGACCGCGCCCGCGTGATCGGCCTGCTCGTGCTCGCGCAACCGCTCGCCGGGATCGTCACCGGGCCGCTCGCCGGGTGGCTGCTGTCCACGCACGGGTGGTTCGGCCTGTCGGACTGGCAGACGCTGTTCGTCGTCAGCGGCTTGCCGGCCGTGCTGCTCGCGTGGCCGACGCTGCGGCTGTTGCCCGAATCGCCCGCGCATGCGCGCTGGCTGAACGACGGCCAGCGCCGCTGGATCGCGCGGCAGCTCGCCGCCGACCGCGACACCTATCGCCCCGATTCGCACGGCAATCCGCTCGCCGCGTTGCGCGACCGCCGCGTACTGCTGCTCGCCGCGCTGTTCCTGCCGTTCCCGCTGTGCATCTACGGGCTGTCGCTGTGGCTGCCGACGATCATCCACGCGTTCGGCACCGGCGATGCGACGACCGGCCTGCTGTCCGCCGTGCCGTACCTGTTCGCGGTGGTTGGCCTGCTCGTCGTGCCGCGCCACTCGGACCGCAAGCGCGAGCGCTACTGGCACATCGTCGTCGTGTCGGCGGCCGCCGCCGTGACGATGGCCGCGAGCGCGTGGGTGCGGCAACCGGCGCTGCAATTCATGTTCATTTGCCTCACCGCGTTTTCGCTCTATTCGATCCAGGCCGTCGTGTGGGCGCTGCCCGGCGAATTCCTGGCCGGTACGAGCGCCGCGGTCGGCATCGCCGCGATCAATTCGCTCGCGAACCTGGGCGGCTACGTCGGGCCGTACGGGATCGGGCTGATCAAGGCATCGACCGGCAGCCTCGCGGCCGGCCTGTACTTTCTCGCGGCGACGCTGCTGTTCGCGGTGCTGATGACGTTCGTGGTCCGGGCCGCGCTGCGCGCGCCCGAGCCGGCCGCGGGCGCATTCGCCCGCGAATCCTGAACGCCCTGTTTTCCGGCTGAACGCCGATTCGACTGACGCAGGACCCACCATGACATCGAGCAGCACCCCGCGCTATCGCGGCATCTTCCCCGTCGTCCCGACGACGTTTTCCGACACCGGCGAGCTCGACCTCGCGAGCCAGAAGCGCGCGGTCGATTTCATGATCGACGCCGGCTCGGACGGGCTGTGCATTCTCGCGAACTTCTCCGAGCAGTTTGCGATCACCGACGACGAACGCGACGTGCTCACCCGCACGATCCTCGAACACGTCGCCGGCCGCGTGCCGGTGATCGTCACGACGTCGCACTACGGCACGCAGATCTGCGCGGCACGGAGCCTGCGCGCGCAGCAGCTCGGCGCGGCGATGGTGATGACGATGCCGCCGTATCACGGCGCGACGTTCCGCGTGCCGGAAGCGCAGATCTTCGATTTCTTCGCGCGCGTGTCGGATGCGATCGACATCCCGATCATGATCCAGGACGCGCCCGCGAGCGGCACGCCGCTGTCCGCGCCGTTCCTCGCGCGGCTGGCCCGCGAGATCGAGCAGGTCGCGTACTTCAAGATCGAGACGCCGGGCGCGGCGAATAAACTGCGCGAGCTGATCCGGCTCGGCGGCGATGCGATCGAGGGGCCGTGGGACGGCGAGGAAGCGATCACGCTGCTCGCCGATCTCCATGCGGGCGCGACCGGCGCGATGACGGGCGGCGGCTTCCCGGACGGCATCCGGCCGATCCTCGAAGCATGGCGCGAAGGGCGCCACGACGATGCGTTCGCGCATTACCAGACGTGGCTGCCGCTGATCAATCACGAGAACCGCCAGTCCGGGATCCTCACCGCGAAGGCGCTGATGCGCGAAGGCGGCGTGATCGCGTGCGAGCGGCCGCGGCATCCGATGCCGGAACTGCACCCGGACACGCGCGCGGAATTGCTCGCGATCGCGCGCCGGCTCGATCCGCTCGTGCTGCGCTGGGCGCGCTGAGCGATTCGCGAAGGAGAGATACACGATGAGCAATCCAGTTTCGCTGGGTGTCGTCGGGATCGGCAAGATCGCCCGCGACCAGCATTTGCCGGCGATCGCCGCCGAACCCGGCTTCGCGCTGACTGCCTGTGCGAGCCGTCACGCGGAAGTCAACGGCGTGCGCAATTATCCGGATCTGAACGCGCTGCTGGCCGCCGAGCCCGAACTCGACGCCGTGTCGCTGTGCGCGCCGCCGCAGGTGCGCTACGCGCAGGCGCGCGCGGCGCTCGAAGCCGGCAAGCACGTGATGCTCGAGAAGCCGCCGGGCGCGACGCTCGGCGAAGTGGCCGCGCTGGACGCGCTGGCGCGCGAGCGCGGCCTCACGCTGTTCGCGACCTGGCATTCGCGCTGCGCGAGTGCGGTCGAGCCGGCGCGTGCGTGGCTCGCCACGCGCACGATCCGCGCGGTGCAGGTGCGCTGGAAGGAAGACGTGCGGCGCTGGCATCCGGGGCAGCAGTGGATCTGGGAGCCGGGCGGCCTCGGCGTGTTCGATCCCGGCATCAACGCGCTGTCGATCGTCACGCGAATCCTGCCGCGCGAGCTCGTGCTGCGCGAGGCGACGCTGATCGTGCCGAGCGACGCACAGATGCCGATCGCAGCCGAACTCGATTGCGCGGATACCGACGGCGTGCCGGTGCGCGCGGAATTCGACTGGCGGCACGGCCCGGTCGAGCAATGGGAGATCGCGGTCGACACGGCCGACGGCGTGCTCGCGATCAGCCGCGGCGGCGCGCAATTGTCGATCGCGGGCGAGCCGGTCGAGATCGGGCCGGAACGCGAGTACCCGGCGCTGTATGCGCATTTCCACGCGTTGATCGCGCGTGGCGAGAGCGACGTCGACGTGCGGCCGCTGCGGCTCGTCGCCGATGCCTTCCTGTTCGGCCGGCGCGTGCAGACCGACGCGTTCGGCCGCTGAACCTGCGTGCGCTTCGGCATGAAGCATGAAGCGCGCGCGACGATCGATTGATATTTCGACACACATCACGGCATCTGCCGATACAAAGGAGACACCCATGAACCGCACGACTCACACGATCCGTCGACACACCCTGCGCGCGCTGCTGGCCGCGCTTTGCATCGCGCCGCTCGGGATGACGGGCGCCGCGCACGCCGACGCGCCGCTGAAGATCGGCTTCCTCGTGAAGATGCCGGAGCAGGCGTGGTTCATCAACGAGCAGAACGCGGCGTCCGCGCTCGGCCAGAAGGAGAACTTCTCGGTCGTGAAGATCGGCACGCCGGACGGCGAGAAGGTGCTGGCCGCGATCGACAACCTCGGCTCGCAAGGCGCGCAGGGCTTCGTGATCTGTGCGCCGGACGTGCGCCTCGGGCCGGCGATCGCGTCGCGCGCGAAGCGCTACAACATGAAGTTCGTGACGGTCGACGACCAGCTCGTCGATTCGAGCGGCAAGCCGCTGCCGAACGTGCCGCACCTCGGGATGTCGGCGACCAAGATCGGCAACCAGGTCGGCCAGGCGATCTCCGACGAGATGAAGCGGCGCGGCTGGAAGCCGGAAGAAGTCGGCGCGCTGCGGATCACGAACTACGAGCTGCCGACCGCGAAGCTGCGCACCGACGGCGCGACGCAGGCGCTGCTCGCGAACGGCTTCCGCAAGGAGAACATCTTCGATGCGCCGCAGAAGACGACCGACGACGAAGGCGGCTTCAGCGCGGCGGCACCGGTGCTCGCACGCCACCCGAACGTGAAGAAGTGGGTGGTCTACGCGCTGAACGAGGAAACCGTGCTCGGCGCGGTGCGCGCGACCGAACAGCTGCACATCCCGGCGGCCGACGTGATCGGCGTCGGCATCAACGGCGCGGGCGAGGCGTTCGCCGAGTTCCAGAAGAAGGAGCCGACCGGCTTCTACGGGACGATCGCGGTCAGCTCGACGAACCACGGCAAGGACAGCACGCAGAACCTCGTCGACTGGATCCGCAACGGCAAGACGCCGCCGGCCGACACGCAGACGAGCGGCAAGCTGATGACGCGCGCGAACTGGCAGGCCGTGCGCGCCGAACTCGGTATCTGAGCGGGGCGAGGCGAGAACGCGATGACGATGCAGACGATGACGGCCGTGTCCGGCCACGACGCCGAAGCGGGTACGCCGCCGGACGGCCCGCTGCTCGCGCTCGACGGCATCACCGTGACGTTTCCGGGCGTGCGTGCGCTCGATGCGGTGTCGCTGTCGGTGCGCGCGGGCGAAGTGCACGGGCTGATGGGCGAGAACGGCGCGGGGAAATCGACGCTGCTGAAGGTGCTGTCCGGCGTGAACCAGCCGCAGGCCGGCACGCTGACGCTGAACGGCGCGGAGCAGCGCTTCGCGTCGACGCGCGCGGCGCTCGAGGCCGGCATCGCGATCATCTACCAGGAACTGCATCTGGTGCCCGAGCTGACGGTCGCGGAAAACCTGATGCTCGGGCAATTGCCGAGCCGGCTCGGCGTGGTCGACGAACGTGCGCTCGCCGCGCGCGCGCTCGATGCGCTGGAGCGGCTCGGCGAGCACATCGATCCGGGCATCCCGGTGAAGTATCTGTCGATCGGACAGCGCCAGATGATCGAGATCGGCAAGGCGCTGATGCGCGACGCGCGCGTGATCGCGTTCGACGAACCGACGAGTTCGCTGTCCGCGCGCGAAACCACGCAACTGTTCCGGATCATCCGCGCGCTGCGCGCGGAAGGCCGCGCGATCATCTACGTCACGCACCGGATGGAGGAAGTGTACGAACTGTGCGACCGCGTGACGGTGTTTCGCGACGGCCGCCGCATCGACACGTTCGACTCCGTCGCCGATCTCGATCGCGACCGGCTGATCGGCTGCATGGTCGGCCGCTCGATCGAGGACGTGTACGGCTACCGGCCGCGCCCGGCCGGCGACGTGCTGATCGAGGCGAAGGGGCTGACGGGGCCGGGGCTGGCCGAGCCCGTGTCGTTCACCGCGCGGCGCGGCGAGATCGTCGGCTTCTTCGGGCTCGTCGGCGCGGGCCGCTCGGAGCTGATGAAGCTGCTGTACGGCGCGGTGCGGCCGACGGCCGGGCACGTCGAGCTGAACGGCAAGCGCGTGGCGTTCGGCAGCCCGCGCGACGCGGTGCGCGCCGGCATCGCGCTGTGCCCGGAAGACCGCAAGCAGGAAGGCATCGTCGCGATCGCGTCGGTGGCCGACAACCTGAACATCAGCGCGCGCCGTCACTTCAGCCCGGCGCGCGTGCTGCTCGACGGGCGACGCGAACGCGAGCTCGCGCAGAAATACATCGAGCGCCTCGCGATCAAGACCCGCGACGGCGAAACGCCGATCGGCGCGCTGTCGGGCGGCAACCAGCAGAAGGTCGTGCTCGCGCGCTGGCTGGCCGAGCGTATCGACGTGTTCCTGATGGACGAGCCGACGCGCGGCATCGACGTCGGCGCGCGCGCGGAAATCTACAACCTGTTCTACGAACTCGCGGAAGCGGGCCGCACGGTGATCCTCGTGTCGAGCGATCTGGCCGAGGTGATCGGCGTGTCGGACCGCATCGTCGTGATGAAGGAAGGACGGATCGCGGGCGAGGTCGACAAGGCGCACGCGACGCCCGACGCGCTGATCAAGCTCGCGCTGCCGCGCTAGCGGCCCGCAGTCAACCGGAAAGCAAACGTTATGAGCCAGGCAATGCAACCCCAACGGACTACCCCCTCCCCGGATACCCCCGCCGTGGCCGCCCGCCCGCGCGGCGGCGTGTGGCAGCTGATCAACCGCTCCGGCATCGTGATGGTGTTTCTGGTGCTGTTCGCGACGCTGTCGCTGACCGTGCCGGACTTCCTCACGCCGCGCAACATCCAGGGCCTGCTGCTGTCGGTCACGCTGATCGGTTCGATCTCGGTGACGATGATGTTCGTGCTCGCGCTCGGCGAGGTCGACCTGTCGGTCGCGTCGATCGTCGCGTTTTCCGGCGTCGTCGCGTCGACGCTGATCACCGCGACGCACAGCATCGTGCTCGGTGTCGCGGCCGGCGTGCTCGCGGGCGGCGCGGTGGGGCTCGTGAACGGCGTGCTGATCGCGCGCTACCGGATCAACTCGCTGATCGTCACGCTCGCGATGATGGAAGTCGTGCGCGGGCTCGCGTTCATCACGTCGAACGGCGACGCGGTGATGATCTCGGAAGAGCGCTTCTTCGATCTCGGCGGCGGCTCGTTCCTCGGCATCTCGTTTCCGATCTGGAGCAACATCATCGGCTTCGTCGTGTTCGGCTTTTTGCTGCGCAAGACGGTGTTCGGCAAGAACGTGCTGGCCGTCGGCGGCAACGGCGAGGCCGCGCTGCTCGCGGGGCTGCCGGTGATGCGCATCAAGATCGCCGTGTTCGTGCTGCAGGGGCTCGTGACCGGCTTCGCCGGCGTGATGCTCGCGTCGCGGATGAGCCTCGGCGATCCGAAGACGTCGGTCGGCCTCGAGCTCGGCGTGATCTCCGCGTGCGTGCTCGGCGGCGTGTCGCTGACGGGCGGCGTCGCGACGATCTCCGGCGTGTTGGTCGGCGTGCTGATCATGGGCTCGGTGCAGGATGCGATGAGCCTGCTGAACGTGCCGACCTTTTACCAATATCTGATACGCGGCGGAATTCTGTTGCTCGCGGTGCTGTTCGACCAGTATCGTCGCAACCAGCGGCGCGCGATGAAGATCTGATTTCGGTGATTTCGGTGATTGCGCGGCCGCCCGCGAACGCGACAGATCAGATATCGGGAGACGGCATGCAACAGACTCATCCGGGCACGGCGGCGACGCTGCTGGCCGACAGCCGCAACACGCTCGGCGAAGGCGCGACGTGGTGCGACAGGACGCACGCGCTGTACTGGGTGGACATCGAAGGCGCGCGGCTGTGGCGCTGCGGGGCGGATGGCTCGGACCTCGTGCAATGGGTGATGCCTGAGCGGCTCGCGTGCTTTGCGCTGACCGACGATCCGGACGTGCTGCTCGTCGGGCTCGCGACGCATCTCGCGTTTTTCGATCTGCGGAGCGGCGCGTTTACTCGGATCGTCGACGTCGAGCCTGAGCTGCCGACGCGGCTGAACGATGGGCGCTGTGACGGGGCTGGTGCATTCGTGTTCGGGATGAAGGACGAAGGCGGCGAGCCGCCGCGCGCGGTTGGTGGGTTTTATCGGCTCAATTCCGATCTGACGCTCGAACGGCTCGCGTTGCCGGCGGCCGCGATCGCGAACAGCATCGGGTTCTCGCCGGATGGGTCGAAGATGTATTTCTGTGATTCGCTGGTGCGTGAGATTTTTGTGTGCGATTACCGTGCGGGAGGTGACGTGGCCAACGTGCGGCCGTTCGCGCGGCTGACGGATGTGGACGGCGACCCGGACGGCTCGATCGTCGATCGTGACGGCGGGCTGTGGAATGCGCAGTGGGGTGGGCGGCGGGTGGTGCGTTATGGGCCGGACGGGATCGAGACGGATCGCGTTGAAGTGCCGACCGCGCAGCCGAGCTGCGTGGCGATCGACGGTGACGGCCGGTTGTATGTGACGAGTGCACGGGTTGGGCTGAGCGATGATGCGCTGGCGAGCGATGCGCATGCGGGCGGTGTGTTCGTCGCGCAGACGCGCTACGCGGGGTTGCCGACGGCGCGGTTCGCGGGTATGCCCGCGGCCTGAATGGCGGATGTTGGCGGGAAAGGCCTAGCAGGCGGACAGCAATCCCAGCTGTTTCAGGTCGCACCTTGCTTATGACGGCTCCTGATATTCCTCCACCCACATCCACTGTCCCGGCTCAAAGAGGTTCGTGTACTGACCTCGTTCCGCCTGTTCCCGAGGAGTCAGCTTGCGAACATCGGGGAATTTTTGTCCCTTTCGAATCAGGTGGATATCCGAATCGGAGGTCTTGGTATATCCCTGCCATATCCCCGTTTCAGGGCACAGCATGCCCGTACACAGATTCATCAACCCGTATTTATGGCGCTTCGCTTGTTGCTCTTCCAAGCGGCGCTGCTTGCGCTCCTCTGGTGCCAAGATTCTGTATGTGCGGCGTATTTCGACTATCCACAATTGCTGCGGAGATGATCCATCTAGCGGATTTATGTAAGCAAGATCGACATCGATCGGAAATTTACTGCCCGGAATATCTTTCGAGCGGTAGCGAAAGGACTGTAAATTGGGAGCATCGGGGGTGCGCCCTCTCATTTCGTTTCCATATTCACGATTCCCGCGTGAGTCAATCCAAAAGTCTTCTAACTGGAGAAGCGATTTGATTTCCGTATCAGGCAGATTGGCAACCCTTGCGTCAACGACTATTCTGACCCCAGCCGGAACAATCTTCACCTTATTTCGATCATCGCTGTAGTTCTCTGGATCGTCACCTGTTGAAAACTCAATCTTCGTCCCATATAGCGAGCGATTTGCATACTTGTAGAGAAACCCTTTCGCAGGGGGGTGTGTCCACGTCGTGTAGTTTGTTCCGAAGACAATGTGCTCCGGATCGTATGCCGCATCATCCCGCAGGATTTCCATTGAGGTTTTAAGGATGGTTCGCAGCATGACGCGCTGTTCTTCGTCGGTCGTCTGCATTCTAAATCCCTCCTCCAATGGTTTTAAGTGAAGCATCGTATTCTCCTGTGCATGTACCGGGATTACGCACGAAAGCACGATCAGGACGGTCCCAATAGGCTTGCACCACTTCCGCACACGCATAGGCATCTTCTTCATGTAACTGGCTCCGGTAACCCTCTTCGAAACTCACCATCTTGGCCGCCGTTTCTGGCGACACCCTCAACAGCTTGCAAACTTCGGCCTGTGCAATTTGTACATCAGGCTTCACATCGGCTCCGCCTGTCTGATTTTGCATGTAGGAAATAGTCCAGTAATAGTGGAAAACCAACATGCGATGCAGCCCCGTCATTACCCTCGTGTCATCTGGAAGTCGCGTCTTTTCGGCTACTTCAAAGACATTCTTGCGAATATTTGTTTTATAAATATTAATTGCTTTCGAGAACATCACATATTCGATCGGATGTTGTTGGAGCAGGGCCATCATCCAGAATGTTTGTTGGCAATGCCGCGCTTCGTGATAAAGCAAATCCGCGAAAGCCTGCAGGGACCCATCCAAAGCGATCGCATTATTCGATGACGAAATGATCTTCGTGATTTCTCTCTCTTGGATAGCTATTGACCAGCGGCTTCCAATAAATGATGCGCTGACATCCGGGCGCATGTTGTATCTGGCTCTGCCTTCCTTTTCATTAACAATATCGATCGTTGGAGTCACGCCATTTGATCTAAGCGGGTCACCCGACGCCCCCCTGGGCAACCCAAATGGCCCCGTCGCAAGGGCGGTATTCAATACATTGCCAACCGCAAGCGCGATACTTTCCTTCAGATCGTTCGATACCTCGCCACTCAACGTTTTGAACTTGCTCCACTCGATCCCGGTGAGCGCTTTCTTGATCGCCGCTGTATAGGCCTTCGTCACCGGATACTCAACATCCCGGCGCACTGGCATGTCCGGAGGCGTATCGCCCTGTTTAGCCTCGTCAACGAAGTGATGGAAACGCAATCCGAAGTTGAGCGGATCGCAGGTCGCGAATGCCGCCGGTTGACTTTCGGACGTCGCCCCCTGCTCTGGGGTGTTGACCTTCTTGCCTTTGATCGTCGCGGTGCGCTTGTCGGCATTCGGTGCCTTGGCGGTGTAGGGCGTCGCGTTATCACGCACGATGGCTGCCCGGTTGACCGCAATCACCTTGTCCGGATCGCTCGCCGCCAGCAGTTCCACTGTACCGAACGCGATGTCATGGCTCGTTACCACGTCCGTTTCGCCCAGTTCGTTACTCACCCCCTCGATCACGCGACCGTTATCGAGTGTGACGCGGTACGGCTGGTTCGGTAGCGCGAACCCGCTGTCGTGTTCCAGCAGCACAAAGTGCGCCGCGAACTGCCCTGGATGCTCGGGCGTGACCGGCAGGCGCATCGGCCGCACCTGCGCAGCGTCAGTCTGATGACTGCCCGCGTGGATCGTGTGCTCGCCGGCCGTCTTGACGACATAGCCCCGTTCGCTGATGCGGACCTCCGTACTGCCGGCGTGCAGCACGATTTCCTCGGCTGCGTGGAGATGGATACTGTCGGTCGTACTTGTGATGTTGATCGTCTTCTTCGCAGCGAGGTCAACACCATCGGTCTGCGCTTCGATCCGCACTTTCCCGGCTGCGGCGACCAGCGCCATGCCCGCCTTGTGCACAAATAGCGAGAACGCGTTCGACACACTCGCGAGCAGAGAACGCCCCACGGCCAGGCCGACATGCCGGCCGCTCGTCACGGCCACATCCTCGTTGCTGGCGATATGGACACCGCGCTCGGCGGCCAGACTGATGCCCGCCGGCCCGGCCAGCACGATGTCGGCTTCGGTCAGTTCGGGAAAGTGGTCCGGATCCCCCGATGGATTTCCCTTGATCGCATCGTTGCGCGCGTTGATCGCCTTGACGACCTCGCTCTGATCCGCGCCGTATCGTTGTGCGTCGTGCCGTTGCGCCAGCCCGGACAGACTCTCTTGCAGTTCTCGCGCGCGAGTCAGCCGACCGATTGCCTCCTTCGCGTCTTTCGCGTGACCCGCACCGCCCGGTTGACCATCTGTCGTGACGAACAGGCCTTTCAACGCTCGCATCACGCCCCAATCGTCGGTACGCAGATCGAAGCCTTTGCCGCGGGCCTCGGCACGCCCCTTTTTCTTCAGCATGCGCCGTAGGTTACCGAGACTGAGCTGCGATGTGCCGGCATCGCTCGCAATCTGCGTATGAATTTGCCCCTGCGTGTCGTCGATTGCGACGTGACCGGATGCCGAGCCTTGGTGCTCGCGGCCACGCAGTATCGACACGCCCTGATTGTGTGGCAGGTCCAGCGCAGGCTGACGAAATGCGTTCGCGAGGCTACCCGCAATGACCGGCAAATCCGGATCGCCATAGTAGTGCATGACGGCAACTTCATGGCCAATCCGGGGGATGAACGTCGCGCCCATGTCGATGCCTTGCCATGGTGACAACACGCGCAGCCAGATTCCCGAGCGCTCGTCGTGCGGGCCTTGACGGTCCCATTCGAACTGCACCTTGACGCGGCCGTACTGGTCGGTCCAGATTTCCTGTCCGGCCGGCCCGACCACGACGGCCTTTTCGGGGCCGCTCAACACGGGCTTGTCGACACTGCGCTTCAGGCGGAACGGCTCATTCGCCGGCAGCAGTTCGAACTGCGTATCGACGCGGTACGTTTGCGCGGCGCCAGTGCGGCCCCCGATTTCCTCGATGTCGAGCGCGCAGGACACGACCACATACTCACGGTTCGCGGATTGCTGTGGGTATCCGGTCAAGGTGAACGTGCGACCGACCGTCAGCCCGCGCAGGTTTCCTGCGCCCTTGGCACGCAGCCCCGTACAGTGTTGCGCCTCAAGCTGTACGCGAGCGAGGTGGCGCGCTTCCAGATCCGTATCGTTGGGCTGGCCCGCGAGACCTTGTGCGCCCGCCAGCGGCTGGCTGTAGTCGCCCCATGCATAGATTTCCCCGTCGGCGCTCGCCGTGTCGCGCGGGTTTTCCTCGGTAGTCGCCAGTTTCGCGCGCGGGCGTGTGTAGTCATAGTCCGTCACGGTCACACGGCCTGCCGTGAGTCGGCTGGTTACCGACAGTGCATGAATGTGCTCTTCGTCAATGTGCTTGCCGTCCGGCGGCAGGTAGCGCAGCGTCTCATAGGCAGGACCGTGCGGTTGATGGCCGCCGATCGTGTCGCACAAGACCAGGCGGTGATGGCCGTCATCGTGCTCGAACCACCACCAGATGCCCCATTCTTCCCACAGTCGTTGCAGGAACGCCCAGTCCGACTCGAATGCCTGACGCTGTACGTCGCGTTTCGGATAACCCCCGCGGAATGCGCCCGCCAGACGCTGGTCGACCGTGTACGGATACGTCGACAGCACCGCGTCGGTGATCTCGACGACGTTCATCTCCTGAAAGAGGCGGCTGTCTTGCGTCAGCGTCGCGCGATAGAGCCACGGGCGCAATTCGAGTTCGTACAGGATCGAATCTCGGTCCTGGCCGACAATCCGTGCCGCTTCGACCAGCCCCGTGATTTCGCGTGTGCCGGCGCCGATATTGCCGAGCCCGCTATTGCCCGCCAAACCGGGAATGAAACGGCCTTTGCCGTCGAGTTGGATGGAAACGGTGACTTCGGTGCCGACTACTTTATCCAGATCGAGATTGGCGGTGACGCTCGGAGAAAACGCGTAAGCATCGTCGGTGCGCAGCGTAACGAGATAACGGCATTCTTCAATGCGACCGATTGCTTCGGTGCCTTGCAATCGCACCGGAACAAATACCGGGAGCGCATCCATCCCGTAAGTGGGTAACGCAGCACCGGAGATGGACAGCGTACGGGCCTGGTTCAGGATCGACATGATTTTGATCCTCTTGCGTCAGGCACCGACGACCGTGGCGCCGCACGCGGTCTTGTCGCCCAGATATCCGACCCGGCGGCCACGGTGCGTGCGCGGGCCGCTTGCAAGCAGCGGAAAGACACCGCCGCATTTCGGGCAGGTCACGCCATGTCCGTCCAGTGCCACGCCAATGCCGAGATGCTTGAGATCATCGGCGGCTTCGATAACGGTGCCGCCATGATCGGTGGCGTCTCCCAGGCGAACCATGTCGCGGCCTTGTGCGTTCTTCATCGATGACTCGTGCGAGGAATGAAGCCGTTCTTTTACCGCGTCTCAAAGCGTCGCACAATTTTCAAGATGGAAATCGACCGTTTTCGATAATTTGATTAGTAGTTCGACCCATAAATTCGTACTTATACGATCCAGCTGCGCACACGGATGGGCGCTGAGATTGATGTAGCGACTACGCGATTCCATCCCCACCTGCTGGTAAGATGGCCCGCAATTCCATCCAGCACGCGCCATGAGTTCCACCCCGACCAAGCCCGCCCGTTCGAAACCCGCCGCGAAGGACGCCGCCCGCCCCCCGGCCAACAAGCCGAAAGCGCGCGTGCAACAGCGCCTGACCTACGTGATCGGCGGCCTCGACCGGCTGCTGCGCCGTCACATGACCGACGCGCTCGCGCCGCTCGGCATCACGCTCGCGCAATACACGGCGCTGTCGGTGCTCGAGGCGCGCGGCGCGTCGTCGAACGCGCAATTGGCCGAACGCTCGTGGATCACGCCGCAATCGGCGAACGAGGTGATGAGCGTGATGGCCGCCCGCGGTTTCGTCACGCGCGAAGCCGACCCGTCGCACGGCCGCATCATCCTGCTGACGCTGACCGACGCGGGCGCGGCGATGCTGCGCGAATGCGAAGCCGTGCTGCGCCCGCTCGAGGCGCGCATGCTCGGCGACATTTCCGCCGACGACGCCGCGCACGTGCAGCGCGCGCTCGAACTGTTCTCGCGCAACCTGCGCGGCTGACCGCTTCCCCGGTTTTCACGACGCGGGCCCGCCGCCAAGCCCGCGCTCGCTTCGCCCACGCCATCGACGGCCGCCCGACCGCTCCCTGATTTCCCCAGCGCTTTCTCCACATTCCGCTCCGGGTTTACACCGGCGCTCGTGCCGCTTGCAATATCAGGTAGCCTGATATTAAATGAAGTCGTCCGCAGCATGCAGGCTGCGCACCGAATCGCACTGGAAACGAACGACAGGAATAGACATGAGCAAGTACGACAACCGCTGGCAGACCGTTGAAGTGAAAGTGGAGGCCGGCATCGCATGGGTCACGCTGAACCGCCCCGAGAAGCGCAACGCCATGAGCCCGACGCTGAACCGGGAGATGCTGGACGTCCTCGACGCGGTCGAGTTCGATGACGAGGCGAAGGTGCTGGTGCTGACCGGCGCGGGCGCCGCGTGGACGGCCGGCATGGATCTGAAGGAATATTTCCGCGAGATCGACGGCGGCTCCGACGCGCTGCAGGAAAAAGTGCGGCGCGACGCATCGGAATGGCAGTGGCGCCGTCTGCGGATGTACAACAAGCCGACGATCGCGATGGTGAACGGCTGGTGCTTCGGCGGCGGGTTCTCGCCGCTCGTCGCTTGCGACCTCGCGATCGCGGCGGACAACGCGGTGTTCGGGCTGTCGGAAATCAACTGGGGCATCCCGCCGGGCAACCTCGTCAGCAAGGCGATGGCGGACACGGTCGGGCATCGCCGCGCGCTGCACTACATCATGACGGGCGACACGTTCACGGGCGCGGAAGCGGCGGAAATGGGCCTCGTGAACAGCAGCGTGCCGCTCGCCGAACTGCGCGACGCGACGATCGCGCTCGCCGCGCGGCTGATGGACAAGAACCCGGTCGTGCTGCGCGCGGCGAAACACGGCTTCAAGCGTTCGCGCGAACTCACGTGGGAACAGTGCGAGGATTACCTGTATGCGAAGCTCGACCAGGCGCAGCTGCGCGATCCGGAGCGCGGCCGCGAGCAGGGGCTGAAGCAGTTCCTCGACGACAAGACGATCAAGCCGGGCCTGCAGGCATACAAGCGCTGATACAAGCGCCGACGCAGCCGCCGGCTTCACCGCCGGCGTAATCGCAAGAGACAGGCAAGGCAGGAGACGACATGACCGACAGACGGATGCTGATCGGCGGCGAATGGTGCAACGCCCGCGACGGCCGCACCTTCGACCGCTTCAACCCCGCGACGGGCGCGCTCGCGTCGCGCGCGCCGGCAGCCGGCGTGGCCGACGCCGACGCGGCGATCGACGCCGCGCATCGCGCATTCCCCGCATGGGCGGCGCTCGCGCCGACCGAGCGGCGCCGCCGGCTGCTGAAGGCGGCCGACCTGATGGATGCGCGCATCGACGAAATCATCGCGACCGGCGTGGCCGAAACGGGCGCGACGCCCGGCTGGCTCGGCTTCAACGTGACGCTCGCGGCGAACATGCTGCGCGAGGCCGCGTCGATGACGACGCAGATCAACGGCGACGTGATTCCGTCCGACGTACCGGGCAATCTCGCGCTCGCGATGCGCGTGCCGTGCGGCGTGGTGCTCGGCATCGCGCCGTGGAACGCGCCGGTGATCCTCGGCACGCGTGCGCTGGCGATGCCGCTCGCATGCGGCAACACGGTCGTGCTGAAGGCGTCCGAAGCGTGCCCGGGCGTGCACGCGCTGATCGGCGCGGTGCTGGACGAAGCGGGGCTCGGCGCGGGCGTGGTCAACGTGATCACGCACGCGGCGGCCGATGCGCCCGAACTCGTCGAGCGGATGATCGCGCATCCGCACGTGAAGCGGATCAACTTCACCGGGTCGACGCACGTCGGCCGCATCATCGCGCGCCACGCGGCCGCGCACCTGAAACCCGTGCTGCTCGAACTCGGCGGCAAGGCGCCGGTGCTGGTGCTCGACGATGCCGATCTCGATGCGGCCGTCGACGCAATCGCGTTCGGCGCATTCTTCAACCAGGGGCAGATCTGCATGTCGACCGAGCGCGTGATCGTCGCGCGGCCGATCGCCGATGCGCTCGTCGAGCGGCTCGCCGCGAAGGCGCGCACGCTGGTCGCGGGCGATCCGCAGGCCGGCCATCCGCTCGGCACGATGGTCGATGCGTCGGCTGCCGCGCGGGCCGCGTCGCTGGTCGAGGATGCGCGTGCGCATGGCGCGCAACTGCCGCTCGGCTGCCGTGTGGAAGGCGCGACGATGCAGCCGGCGATCGTCGACGGCGTCACGCGCGACATGCGGCTGTACCGCGAGGAATCGTTCGCGCCGGTCGTCGCGATCCTGCGCGCGGACAGCGACGACGAAGCGGTCGCGCTCGCGAACGACAGCGAATTCGGGCTGTCGGCGAGCGTGTTCAGCCGCGATATCGCCCGCGCGATGGCGGTCGCACGCCGGATCGACTCGGGGATCTGCCACGTCAACGGGCCGACCGTGCATGACGAGGCGCAGATGCCGTTCGGCGGCACGAAGGCGAGCGGCTACGGCCGCTTCGGCAGCCGCGCGTCGATCGCCGAATTCACCGAGCTGCGCTGGATCACCGTGCAGACCACGCCGCGGCATTACCCGATATGAGCGAGCCGACGATGAATGCAGAGCAGGCGCCGCTTCAGGTCGGCCAACACGCCGGCGGCGTGCGCTATCGCGCGGCGGCCGTCGCGGTCGGCGCGGCGGAGATTCGCCGCGCGGACGACGGCACGTGGTATCTGCGCTCGCGCGAACCGCTCGGCGACTACCCGACGCGCGTGACCGACAGCCTCGTGCGCGGCGCGCAAGCGCATCCCGATCGCGTGCTCGCCGCGCGGCGCGGCGCCGACGGGAACTGGATCGAGATCACCTACGCACAGATGCTCGAACGCGCCCGCGCGCTCGGCCAGGGGCTCGTCGATCTCGGGCTGACGGCCGAGCGTCCGCTCGCGGTGCTGTCCGGCAACGATCTCGAGCATCTGCAACTGATGTTCGCGGCGATGCTGGCCGGCGTGCCGTACTCGCCGATCTCGCCCGCGTATTCGCTGGTGTCGACCGATTACGGCAAGTTGCGTCATACGCTCGGCGTGCTGCGGCCGGGCGCGGTGTTCGTCGCGGAACGCGCGCCGTTCGCGCGTGCGCTCGACGCGACGTTGCCGGCCGATGCGGCGCTGATCGTCGTGCGCGATGCTGATGCCGCTGCTGATGCAAGCGGCCGCGCGGTGCCGCTGTCGCGCCTGCTCGCCACCGTCCCGCGCACGATCGACGCGATCCACGCGGCGGTCGGCCCCGACCATCTCGCGAAGATCCTGTTCACGTCCGGTTCGACGAAGCAGCCGAAGGCCGTGCCGACCACGCACCGGATGCTGTGCAGCAACCAGCAGATGCTGCGCCAGACGATGCCGGAACTCACGCGCGAGCCGCCGGTGCTGGTCGACTGGCTGCCGTGGAATCACACGTTCGGCGGCAGTCACAACCTCGGCATCGCGCTGTACAACGGCGGCACGCTGTATATCGACGACGGCCGCCCGATGCCCGGCCGCTTCGACGAAACGGTGCGCAACCTGCGCGAGATCGCGCCGACGATCTACTTCAACGTACCGAAAGGCTGGGAGGAGCTGACCGCCGCGCTCGAACGCGACGCCGAACTGCGCGACACGTTCTTCTCGCGCGTGAAGCTGTATTTCTTCGGCGGCGCGGGGCTGTCGCAGGCCGCGTGGGACCGGCTCGACCGCGTGACCGAAGCGCATTGCGGCGAGCGTATCCGGATCATGGCCGGCCTCGGGATGACGGAGGCGTCGCCGTCGTGCCTGTTTACGACGGGGCCGCTGATGCGGGCCGGCTATATCGGGCTGCCCGCGCCCGGCTGCGACGCGAAGCTCGTGCCGTGCGGCGGCAAGCACGAACTGCGCTTCAAGGGGCCGAACGTGATGCGCGGCTACTGGCTCGCGGACGTCGATCCGCGCGACGTGTTCGACGAAGAAGGCTATTACCGCAGCGGCGACGCGGGCGTCTTCGCCGATCCGGCGCGGCCGGAACTCGGGCTGCTGTTCGACGGGCGGCTGACCGAGGATTTCAAGCTGAGCAGCGGCACGTTCGTCAGCGTCGGGCCGCTGCGCGCGAACGCGGTGTCGACCGGCGCGCCGTACGTGCAGGACGTGGTCGTCACCGGGATCAATCGCGACGACATCGGCTTGCTGGTGTTTCCGCGCGTCGATGCGTGCCGTGCGCTGGCGGGGTTGGCGGCCGACGCATCCGTGACCGACGTGCTGCGCGCGCCGGCCGTGCGCGCGGCGTTCGCGGCGTGGCTCGCCGCGCTGAACCGGAACGCGAGCGGCGGGTCGACGTTCGTCGCGCGGATCCGGCTGATCGACACGCCGCCGTCGCTCGATCTCGGCGAGGTGACCGACAAGGGTTCGCTGAACCAGGCGGCCGTGCAGAAGCATCGCGCGGCGACGATCGACGCGTTGTACGACCCGGCGCGGCGCGATCCCGACGTGATTTACGCGTAAGCAGCACGCAGCAAGTAGCAACAAGCAGCAAGCAGCAAGCAGCAACAGCACGCACAACGACCGGCCGGCCACGACACCGGCAGGCACTTTCGCGGCCAGTGAATCAGGTTGCCTGATAAAGGCGGCCGTTCATACGACACCTCGCGCGCCGAATCGCCACTGGCCGGCGGCGGCGCGCGGCGGCCGTTGCAGGGCCGACCGACTACAAAGACATGGGAATGGAGACATGAACACTTACGTTGCCGAAAAATCCACGGTCGCGACCACGCTCGCGCTGTGTTTCGCGATCGCACTCCTCGAAGGGCTCGACCTGCAGTCGGTCGGCGTCGCCGCGCCGCGGATGGCGCGCGAATTCGGGCTGTCCGTGTCGCAGATGGGCATCGCGTTCAGCGCGGGCACCTTCGGGCTGCTGCCGGGCGCGATGCTCGGCGGGCGGCTCGCCGACCGGATCGGTCGCAAGCGCGTGCTGATCGCGTCGGTCGTGCTGTTCGGGCTACTGTCGCTCGCGACCGCGCAGGTATCGACGTTCGCGATGCTCGTCGTCGTGCGCGTGCTGACCGGCATCGGCCTCGGCGGCGCGATGCCGAACCTGATCGCGCTGTCGTCCGAAGCGGTCGAGCCGCGCTCGCGCAGCAGCGCGGTCGCGACGATGTACTGCGGGATCCCGTTCGGCGGCGTGATCGCGTCGGTGATCGGCGTGCTGCTCGCGGGCGACACCGAATGGCGGCACATCTTCTACGTCGGCGGCGTGGGGCCGCTGCTGCTCGTGCCGCTACTCGTGTGGTTCTTGCCGGAATCGCGTGCGTATCTCGACGTCGCCGGCACGCCGGCCGCACGCGCGAGCGTCGGCAAGACGCTGTTCGGCGACGGCCGCACGACGTCGACGGTCGCGCTGTGGGTCAGCTACTTCTGCACGCTGATCGTCCTCTACTTCCTGCTGAACTGGCTGCCGTCGCTGATGGCCTCGCGCGGGCTCGATCGCGCGCACGTCGGCCTCGTGCAGATCGCGTTCAACGTCGGCGCGGGGCTCGGCGCGCTCGGCATCGGCGCGGCGCTCGACCGGATGCGCGCGTCGCGCGTGGTCGGCGGGATGTACGTCGGGATCGTGCTGTCGCTCGCCGCGCTCGCGGCCGCGCCCGGTTTCGCGTCGCTCGCGGCGGCCGCGTTCGCAGCGGGGATGTTCGTCGTCGGCGGGCAGTCGGTGCTGTATGCGCTCGCGGCGATCTACTACCCGACCGCGATGCGCGGCACCGGCGTCGGCGCGGCGGTGGCCGTCGGCCGGCTCGGCTCCGTCGTCGGGCCGCTCGCGGCCGCGACGCTGCTGGCCGCGGGCCGCAGCGCGCCCGTCGTGATCGGCGCGAGCATCCCGGTCACGCTCGTCGCGGCCTTCGCTGCATTCGTGTTGATTCGCCGCCCGCAAGCCGGCGACTGAAGTTTCGGTTTTTTTCAATGCGCGCCGTCAGAGCGCGCTTACTCAAGGTCTGGAGACGCAACGATGAAGACGAAGACAAGGAACGGCCTGCTGGCTGCCGGCGCGTGCTGCGCGCTCGCGGCGCCCGGCGCGCATGCGCAGTCGAGCGTGACGCTGTACGGAATCATCGATACGGGCGTCGAGTTCGTGTCGCACGCGAACGCGGCCGGCGACCACGTGGTGCGGATGCCGGGTGTGACGGGCGAGCTGCCGTCGCGCTGGGGGCTGCGCGGCAGCGAGGATCTCGGCGGCGGCTACCAGGCGGTGTTCACGCTCGAAAGCGGCTTCAACGTGCGCGGCGGCGATCTCGGGCAGGGCGGCCGGTTGTTCGGGCGCCAAGCGTTTGTCGGGTTGAAGAGCGGCTTCGGCACGCTCGCGTTCGGCCGCCAGTACACGATGACGTACCTCGCGCTGCAGGGCGCGGACATCATCGGCCCCGACATCTACGGGCTCGGCTCGTTCGATGCGTACGTGCCGAACGGCCGTGCCGACAACGCGGTGACCTACGTCGGCACGTATCGCGGCGTGACGCTCGGCGCCGCGTATTCGTTCGGCCGAGACGGCGCGGGCACCGGCAACTCGCCGGGGCAGGGCACGTGCGCGGGGCAGGTGCCGGGCGACGCGGTGCAGTGCCGCAACTGGTCGGTGATGCTCAAGTACGACAGCGCGTATTTCGGTGCGGCGGCGTCGTACGAGGAACAGCGCGGCGGCACCGGCGCGGCCGCCAACTTCTTCGACGGCGTGGCGCCCGTTCCCTTCACGAGCAGCGGCGGCAAGGATGCGCGCACGCACGTGAGCGCCTATGCGCAGGCGGCCGGCGCGAAGATCGGCGCGGGCTGGATCGGGCGGCGCGTGTCGACCGGTTCGCCGGCCGCGGCGGGCGCGCATTCGGACCTGTTCTTTCTCGGCGCGTCGTATGCGGTGAAGCCCGATTTCATCGTCGACGGCGAAGGCTACCGGATCGTCAACAGCGCGCACGACACGCGCGCGACGATGGCGACGCTGCGTGCAACCTATCTGCTGACCAAGCGCACGGCCGTCTATGCGCAATCGTCGTATCTGTGGAACAGCGCGCATGCACGCTACTCGGTCAGCGGCGGCGGGCCCGGCACGACGCCCGGCGCGGGGATGGGGCAGCTCGGCGCGATGGTCGGCATGCGGCACATGTTCTGATTCACCGGCGTGACGAACCGAACGGGAGTTATCTTGAACAGTAAATCTGCATTCCTCTGCATTGCGCCGCTGTCCGCCGCCGCCCTGCTGGCTGGTTGCGGCGGCGACGATTCGATCAGCGCGCCTACCCACCTGAGCGCCGCGACGCCGGCCGCGATGGCGCAGACCTGCGACGCGCTCGCCGCGAAGCTCGCGTATGCGAACACGTCGTTCACGTCGGTGACGACCGCGGCGGCCGGCTCGCTGACGGTGGCCGGCAAGCCGGTCGCCGAGCACTGCGTGATCGCGGGCAAAATGAACCAGCGCGTGAGCGCGGTGGACGCCAAGACCTATGCGATCGGCTTCGAGATGCGCTTGCCGAAAGCATGGAACGGCCGCTTCTTCTACCAGGCGAACGGCGGGCTCGACGGCAACGTCGTGACCGCGACCGGCGAGATCGGCGGCGGCGGGCCGCTGACCAACGCGCTGAACCAGGGTTTCGCGGTGATCAGCTCGGATTCCGGGCACAGCGCCGCGCAGAATCCGCTGTTCGGCCTCGATCCGCAGGCGCGGATCGACTACGGCTACGGCGCCGTCGATGCGCTGACGCCGATGGCGAAGCAGGTGATCCGGCTCGCGTACGGCAAGGCGCCCGATCGCAGCTATTTCGGCGGCTGCTCGAACGGCGGCCGTCATGCGATGGTCACGGCGGTGCGCAACCCGGCCGACTACGACGGCATCATCGCGGGCGATCCGGGCTTCCATCTGCCGAAGGCGGCGATCGGCGAGATGTACGGCGCGCAGCAGTTCGCGAAGATCGCGTCGGCCACCGGAACGAACGGGCTGCCGGATATCCGCAGCGGTTTCAACGATGCGGAGCGCCAGTTCGTCGGCGCGAAGATTCTCGAGAAATGCGATGCGCTCGACGGCGCGGCCGACGGGATGGTGCAGGACGTCGCCGCGTGCCAGGCGCATTTCAGCGTCGATGCCGATATCCCGACCTGTGCGAACGGCACGCGCACCGGGTCGTGCCTCACGCCTGCGCAGAAAACCGCGCTGCAGAACGTGTTCGCCGGTGCGCGCAACAGCGCGGGCACGGCGCTGTACGCGAGCTTTCCGTACGATCCGGGCATCTCGGGCCCTGGCTGGGCCGGGTGGAAGCAGTCGAATTCCGTCACGCTCGATCCGGCCGCGATGGCGTTCACGTTCATGACGCCGCCGAAGACCGCCGCCGTGCTCGCGAACCTCGCCGGCTTCGCGCTCGGCTTCGACATGGACAACGACGCGCCGGCGATTTTCGCGACGAACGGCACTTACACGCAATCGTCGTGGTCGTTCATGACGCCGCCCGACGAGACGAACCTCGCCGCGCTGAAGTCGCGCGGCGCGAAGCTGCTCGTCTATCACGGCACCGGCGACCCGGTGTTCTCGTTCAACGACACGCGCGACTGGTATGCGCAGGTCGCGCAGGCGAACGGCGGCGATGCGTCGAGCTTTGCACGCTTCTATCCGGTGCCGGGGATGAACCACTGCTCGGGCGGGCCGGCCGCCGACCAGTTCGACATGCTGACGCCGCTCGTCGCGTGGGTCGAACAGGGGCAGGCGCCCGCGGCGGTCGTGGCGACCGCGCGCGACACGACGAACGCGGTGCCGAACGCGGACGTGCCGACGTCGTGGGGCGCTGGACGCACGCGGCCGCTGTGCCCGTATCCGCAGGTCGCGCGCTACAACGGTTCGGGCGACCTGAACTCGGCGGCGAGCTTCAGTTGTCGTTGAGGTAACCGTCGATGGGAAACGGCCGGCGCACGTTGTCTCGCGCCGGCCGTTTCATCGCCGCATTCACATTCACTCGCCGGAATCGACCGGCACGTCGAGCCCTACTTTCACGCGGCTCATGCTGACCAGCGTCTTGAACCGCTTCACGTTGTTGTTCGCGAAGAACAGCTCGCGCGTGAGCGCGTTGTACTGATCCATGTTGCGTACCGCGAGGATCAGCACGAAATCCCATTCCCCGGTCACGTAGTAGCACTGCTGGATCTGCGGGCAGCGCTCGAACGCGCGCTTCATCGCGTCGAGCTGATCGATCTGCTCGCTCTCGACCTCGACGTTCACGACGATCGTCAGCGGATGATCGACCTTCTCCGGCGCGACGACGGCCGTGTAGCGCTCGATCACGCCCGCTTCCGCGAGACGCCGCAGCCGCCGGTTCACGGCGGCGGTCGACAGGTTGACGCGCGCGCCGAGCTCGGCCTGCGGCGTCTGCGCGTCGCGCTGGACTTCCATCAACAGCTTGCGATCGAACGCATCGAGAGGGGTCGTCATGATGGCGCGTACAACCTCGAAAGAATGAGAAATTTTTGCATCAGAACGGTCGATTTGGCGATTTCGTTCACCAGCATGCGCAATATTATTTTTCCAACCGACGGCGAGCGCAACCGGCGCCTGCCCGCCCCGACCCATCTGACTCACCCGACGGACCGCCCGCGCGGTCCCGCTCCGGAGCCTTTCGCCATGCTGATCGCCAACCCGCGCGCGTCGCGCACCGCCTACCCTCATGCGCTGCGCCGCGTGATGAACATCGCGTCGGCCGACGAAAGCGGCGCGTGGCTCGCGCACTGGCCGCTCGTCGGGAACGCGCGCACGCCGCTGCGGGCGCTGCCCGATCTGGCCGCGCGGCTCGGCGTCGCGAGCGTCAGCGTGAAGGACGAGTCGTGCCGCTCGCCGCTCGGCAGCTTCAAGGCGCTCGGCGCGCCGATCGCGCTGGTGCGGCTCGTGAAGCGGCTGCGCCGCACGCAAGAACTCGATCCGCGAGGGCTCGTCACTGGCCGCTACGCGTCGGCGCTGGCCGACCTGACGGTGATCAGCGCGACCGACGGCAATCACGGCCGCGCGCTGGCCGCGGCCGCGCGCGCGATCGGCTGCGGATGCGTGATCGTGCTGCACGCGAACGTCGACGCCGAGCGCGAACGCGCGATCTCGGCGTACGGCGCGCGGATCGTGCGCATCGCGGGGAACTACGACGAATCGGTCGTCTGCGCGGCGCAGCTCGCGCAGGCGAACGGCTGGTACGTCGTGTCGGATACGTCGTACGACGGCTACGAAGCGATTCCGCGCGACGTGATGCAGGGCTACGGCGTGATCGCCGCCGAAGCGGTCGCGCAGGCGGCGGAGGACGACGGGCGGCCGTTCACGCACGTGTTCCTGCAGGGCGGCGTGGGCGGCCTTGCCGCGGGCGTCGCGAGTTACCTGTGGGAACGCGACGGTGTGCAGCGGCCGCGCTTCGTCGTCGTCGAGCCGCGCCAGGCCGATTGCCTGTACCAGAGCGCGCTGGCCGGGCGCGCGACGAAGGCGAGCGGCAGCGTCGATTCGGTGATGGCCGGGCTTGCGTGCGGCGAGGCGTCGCCGCTCGCGTGGGATTTCCTCGAGATGTGCATCGACCACTTCATGCTGATCGACGACGAGGACGCGGTGCAGGCGATGCGCGGCCTCGCGGCCGGCAGCGAACGCGACGTGCCGCTCGTCGCCGGCGAATCGGGTGCGGCCGGCGTGGCGGGGCTGGCCGTGCTGATGCGCGACCCGGCGCGCGCGCGGCAGGTCGGGCTCGACGCGAACGCGCGCGTGCTCGCGATCAACACGGAAGGGGCGACCGCGCCGTCCGTGTACCGGCACTGCGTCGGCGAGACGGCCGACGCGGTGCTCGCGCGACAGCGCGCCTGGCTGAGCCGCGCGGCGGTGGCGGCCTGAACGACATGACGACCGACTGACGACCGACTGACGACCGACTGACGACCGACTGACGACCGACGAGGCGAACGCAATGGACACAATCGACGCAACGGCAGAAAGCACGCTGCAGGGCCAACTGAAGACCTGGCGCCGCCATCTGCACCAGTATCCGGAGACGGGTTTCGAAGAGGTGAACACGTCGGACTACGTCGCGCGGATCCTGACGACGCTCGGGCTCGACGTGCATCGCGGCATCGGCGGCACGGGGCTCGTCGCGAACCTGACGGCCGGCACCGGCCCGCGCGCGATCGGCATTCGCGCGGACATGGACGCGCTGAACATCGCCGAGCACGCGCCGGGCCGCGAACACGTGTCGCGCACGCCGGGCAAGATGCATGCGTGCGGGCACGACGGCCACATGTCGATGGTGCTCGGCGCCGCGCAACTGCTGGCCGAGCGCAAGGATTTCGACGGCACGGTGCGCTTCATTTTCCAGCCGGCGGAAGAGCACGGCCGCGGCGCGAAGGCGATGATGGCCGACGGGCTGTTCGAGCGCTTTCCCGTCGATGCGATCTTCGGCGCGCACAACATGCCGGGCATGCGCGCGGGCACGTTCGCGACGCGTGCGGGCGGCATCATGGCGAGCGAGGACAACTTCGTGATCCGGATCGACGGGCGCGGCACGCATGCGGCGCGTCCGCACATGGGCATCGATCCGATCGTGATCGGCTCGCAGATCGTGCTCGCGCTGCAGACGATCGTGTCGCGCAATCTCGACCCGGGCCTGCAGGCGGTGATCTCGTGCACGGAATTCATCACCGACGGGCTGCGCAACGTGCTGCCGTCGACGGTGACGATCAAGGGCGACACGCGCAGCTATTCGCGCGACGTGCAGGCGCTGCTGGAGACGCGGATGCGCGAGATCAGCGAAGGGATCTGCCGCACGCACGGCGCGACCTGCACGTTCGAGTACACGCACGAGTTCGCGCCGACGGTGAATTCGCCGGAATGGGTCGACACGGCCGTGCAGGCCGCCGCGCACGTCGCGGGCGCCGACGCGGTGAACGCCGGCGTGCAGCCGATGATGATCTCGGAGGATTTCGGCGCGTTCCTGCAGGCGGTGCCGGGCAATTTCGTGTTCATCGGCAACGGCGAAGCGGCCGGGCAGGGCGGCGTGCCGCTGCACAACGCGACGTACGATTTCAACGACGAGATTTTGCCGATCGGCGCGCGGTATTTCGCGGAAGTGGCGCGGCGCGCGTTGAAGGCGGTGTAGCGGGGCGGGGACGGGGCGCCGCGTATTCGGTTCGCTGCGCGTGCCGCGCGCCTTCGTCATCGACGACGCATCGATGCTCGAGCGCACCGGCTTGCCGGCGCGTCGAGGATCATCCGTCGTCGCATTCGATCAACCGGCCAGTTCACCCAGGCACGCATCGAACTGCGCGACGAGCCGGTCGACATCGTCGGCCGTCGTTTGCGGGCACACGAGCATCATGTTGTGGAACGGCGTGATCAGCACGCCGCGGTTCAGCAGATACAGATGCACGATGTGCTCGAGTTCGCTGTCGAGCTGCGCGCCGGCCAGCGTGCCGTTGCGCGGCGGCACGGGTGCGAACTGGAACTCGGTGCGCGCGCCGATGCGTGTCACGCACCACGGCAGCCGGTGTTTCGCGATCGCGTGTTCGAGGCCCGTCGCGAGCCGCGCGGCGAGTTCGAACATGTGCGCGTACGCGGCGTCGGTCGCGACTTCGGCCAGCGTCGCGCGCATCGCATGCATCGCGAGCATGTTCGCGGTGAGCGTCGTGCCGATGCCCGAATGGCCGGGCGGCGCATTCAGCTTCGCCGCTTTCGCGCGTTCCGCGAATTCGGCGCTGAACCCGTACACCGCGCACGGCACGCCGCCCGCGATCGGCTTGCCGACCACCAGCATGTCCGGTTCGAGATCGTGCGCGACCGCGTAACCGCCGGGGCCGCTGCTGATCGTGTGCGTCTCGTCGATCACGAGCAGCGTGCCGTGGCGGCGCGTCAGTTCGCGCGCGGCCTCCCAGAAACCCGGGTCGGGCAGCACCATCCCGATGTTCGTCATCGCGGGCTCGGCGAGCACGCATGCGACGTCGCCGTCCTTCAGCGCCGCTTCGAGCGCGTCCAGATCGTTGAATTCGACGACGCGCGTGTTCGCGAGCAGGTCGTACGACTGCCCGAGCAGGCTGTCGCGCTGCACCGGGCGGCCGTCGACGAGATCGACGAACACGTCGTCGACCGTGCCGTGATAGCAGCCGTTGAACACGACGATCGTGTTGCGGCCGGTGGCCGCGCGCGCCCAGCGCAGCACGAAGCGGTTCGCGTCGCTCGCGCTCAGCGCGAACTGCCAGATCGGCAGCTTGAAGCGGCGCGCGAGTTCGCGCGACACCCAGGCGGCGTCCTCGCTCGGCAGCATCGTCGTGTAGCCGCGTGTGGCCTGCTCGACGAGCGCGCGGGCGACCGGTTCGGGCGCATGGCCGAACATCGCGCCCGTATCGCCGAGGCAGAAATCGACGTAGCGATGGCCGTCGACGTCGGTGAACGTCGCGCCGCGGGCTTCCTTCACGTACAGCGAGAACGGGGTCGACCAGTCCTGCATCCAGTGCAACGGCACGCCGAACAGCAAGTGCTCGGACGCTTCCGCGGAAAGCGCGCGGGAGACCGGCATGGCTTCGGTGAACGCGTGGCGCTCGCGATCGAACAGCGCGCGGGCGCGGATGAGGTCGACTCCGTGGCGGGTAGGCAAAGGCAGCTCCTGGCTGGGGGATAGGGGAAACGATAGCGCGGGCAGCGGGGAGCTGAACAGAGGCGGAATTACCGAGGCGGTCGGCGGCGGCAATTCGCGAGTGCGCTCTATTTGATTTCAAGATGGCACTGGTGAATGAAAACCGTAAAAACCCGTGAAGGTTTCCATGGATTTTTAACGGACTTCCCGCGACCTATCGTTGTTGCATGCCGTGGCGCGGAGGGTTCGCACAACAAGGCCAGTATTGGCTGTTGCGCGAATCCGGTACCTGTTTGCGATCGAATCCGGACGACTCGATCGCGCGCGCCGCGGCTGGGCGCATCGAATGCCACGGGGGTACCGCGGGCTAATTTCGGGATAAGCAAGGTTCCGGATTGCCCTGCAATGGAAGGCGCGGGCGCTCGAATCCCAATCCTCAGGAATGCGGGACTACACAATGAAAATCCGAATCTCTCTCACCGCACTCGTCGCATGTGGCGCCCTGACCGGCATCGCCCATGCGGGCTCGACGTCGCCGCAAGCGGTCGTCAAGAAAATCACGCTCACCGCACACATCGGCGACAGCCTGTTCGTTTCACAGCCGGACAACACCGCGTACGGCGTGGTCGAGCTGAACGCGACCGACGGCAGGCAACGGACGTTCGCGACGACGCTGCCGATCCGCGTGCGCACGACGAATCCCGATATCAACGTCACGCTGCTGCAGCCGCTGAGATTGTCGAACGGTCGGGACGACCTTGCCAACGCAAAGGTCGTGCTGACAGGCAAGGCCGAAGACGCGGAAATCGCGCCCGGCGTTGCTCGCACGCTCACGCTGGTGAAACCCGGGCACGACGGATTCGACGGCTATGACGAAACCCGCAACGTGAAGGTCAGTGCGCAAGCGACAGCCGTCAGCGGTGCGGCTTCGATCAACGGGCCCTATCGCGGTGACCTGGTGCTGGTGTTCGAGCCGGCGGCTTCGGTGGGGCGCGAGCCGACGACAGGAGCGGCCGCTGCAGCCGGCGAGTAGGGAAACCGCCCCGGCGGACATCGTTGGCCGGGGCGATTCAGCCCAGGGTTTTTGCGCATAAACATACGACGACATATCTCTATCGTCGCAGTCTCGATAGTGAGTGTGTGCACACATACAGCAAGAAAAGTCATAAATAACAGGGTAAACGACAGATACGTATCCCGCCCGCTTCCCGTCTAGACTCCGCAATGTAGTACGACGACGTATAAATAGCGATGCACCGACCGGCGCATCGATACCCTATCCAGAAGGAGTGCCCATGGCCGCCCACCGCCGCCGTCCGTCTTCGTCCGTCCGATCGCCCGCGTCGAAACGGGTATCGCGCCGCGCCTTCATCGGCTGGACCGGCGCACTCGCCGGCGGTGCGATGCTCGGCGGCCCGTTCGCGGCCACCCGCGCGCTGGCGGCAGGCGCGACGCCGAATGCGTCGGCGGTCGATCTCGTGTGGGGCGAGCACGGCGCGGCGGCGCGCATCGCGGCGTCGCTCGCGCACGTGTCGCGGCTCGCGCGGCGCGGACGCGACTTCGACGTGGCGCACTACGGCGCGCGCCCATGCGCGACGGTCGCGCAGACGTCGCCGTACCCCGCAGCGAAATCGCCGGTCAGCCCCGGTTCCGAGCTGACGACGGCGCCCGGCGCATTCGATTCGCGCCCGGCGTTTCTCGCGGCGATCGACGCATGCCGGCGCGAAGGCGGCGGCCGCGTCGTCGTGCCCGCCGGCAACTGGTATTGCGCGGGGCCGATCGTGCTGCAGAGCAACGTCACGTTCCACCTGAGCGCGAACTGCACGATCTACTTCAGCCCGAACCCGGCCGACTACGCGAAGGACGGCCCGGTCGATTGCGGCGCGAACGGCCGGCTGTACTACAGCCGCTGGCAGGCGAACGATTGCCTGAACTACGGCGCGCCCGTCTACGCGCGCAACGCGACGAACATCGCGCTGACCGGCGAAGGCCCGACGTCGGTGCTCAACGGGCAGGCGATGACGCCGTTCTCCGGCAGCGGCGCGAACAGCGTCTGCTGGTGGACCTACAAGGGCTCGTCGGGCGCGTACGGCGCGAGCGCGACGGCGCCGGCCCAGAACTCGGCGAATCCGAACAACGTCGACCTGCGGATCGTCGCGCCCGCGATTCCCGACGCGCTCTATGCGCTGCTGACGTCGCCCGTCACGCCGTGGCAGCAGGACCAGAACTACCTGCCGGCGCTGTCCGAGGCCGGCGTGCCGGTCGAGCAGCGCATCTTCGGCCTCGGCCACTACCTGCGGCCGTGCATGGTCGAATTCATCGGTTGCACGAACGTGCTGATGGCGAACTACCAGACGCAGAACACGCCGTTCTGGCAGCACCATCCGACCGCCAGCCGCAACGTCGTGATCCGCGGCGTGACGACCAACAGCATCGGCCCGAACAACGACGGCTTCGATCCGGACGCATGCACCGACGTGCTGTGCGAGGACTGCACGTTCAACACCGGCGACGACTGCATCGCGATCAAGTCGGGCAAGGACCGCGACACCGAATACGGCCCCGCAAAGCGGCACCTGATCCGCAACTGCACGATGAACAGCGGGCACGGCGGCATCACGCTCGGCAGCGAGATGGGCGGCGGCGTCGAGCAGATCTATGCGACGAACCTGTCGATGCTGAACGCGAACTGGCAGACCAACCCGCTGAACATCGCGATTCGCGTAAAGACCAACATGAACCGCGGTGGCTACGTGAAGGATTTCCACGTGAAGGGCGTCACGCTGCCGAACGGCGTGACGCTGAAGGGCGGCGGCTACGGCAGCGCGTTGCTCGCGGGCAGCCCGGTCAACGCGAGCGTGCCGCTCGGCGTCGTGACGCCGTCGGCCGGCAATCCGTCGGCCGCGCAGGGCGGCATCGTCACGTTCGACTGCGACTACCAGCCGGCGAACGATGCGGTGCGCACGCGCGCGCCGGTCGTGCAGAACGTGACGATCGCCGACGTGAAAGCAAGCAACGTGACGCTGAACGGCGTGACCGCGTCGTGCTTCCAGGCGATCGTCGCGCAGGGGCCGGTCGCGTTCGACTACAACGGCACGCCGCCGACGCCGGCCGTGCAGCCGATCTCCGGCGTGACGATCAGCAATTGCGACTTCGGTACGCCGGTCGCGTCAGGCGCGCCGACGGTCACGTCGCCGGGGCCGATCTATGCGTTCAACGTGAGTGCGATGACGCTGACGAACGTGACGATCGCCGGGCAGGTGGTCAACGCGACGATCACCGACAAGCGGTGAGATGGCGCAACACGCAACGACGTTCGCGTGCGGACCGGCCGGTGCCTGCGCGTGAACGCGAATGTGACTGCGTTACGCCAGCGTCTTGACCATGTAGTGCTCGTCGTAGAAGCGGCCATCGACGCACATCGAGCGCGGCTCCGTGCCGAACCGCACGAACCCCTGCGACGCATACAGTCGCTCCGCGGTACGGTTGACCTCGTTCACGCACAGCATCAGTTGCTTGCATCCCCACGCGTTCGTCGCATGCGCGGTCGCACTGTCGAGCAGCGCCTGCGCGATGCGTTGCCCGCGATACGCGGCGTCGACGTACACGCCCCAGATCGTCGCCTTGTGCGCGATCTTCGTGCGTGCGTCGCGGCGCACGCCGGTGATGCCGACGAGCGTGTCGCCGTCGAACGCGCCGAACACGGCCTGTGCTGGCGTCGGCGTGAGGCGCTTCGCGAATTCGTCGACCGGCACCTGCGATTCCTCGTCGAGCGTCGGCAGGAAGGACGTGGGCGCGGTGTCGACCGCACGCAGGCGGACGGTCTGGAACTGCGCCGCGTCGGCGGCGTCAAGCAGGCGGATCGTGATCTTTATCGTCATCGGCAGCATTCCGGTTGTGGGTCGTGCATGCCGGCGCGCCGCTGCTGTGGTCGCGGGATGCATCGTCGTTATCCTAATAGGAATCCGGATGCCTCGTGGCGATGTGCGGTGCGTCGCACGGGCTGCGCGCACGATCGTGAACGGAGAAGAGGGTGATGGCGGCGCGTCGTATCGCCATCGAGGAGGGAGCGCGTAAAGCGCATGCGCCGTCGGGCCGGACCGGCACCCGACGTCAAACAGGCGACGTGCGCGCGATCGACTCACGCGCACGCCAGCGGCATCAATAGCGCGACAGCTGATTGCCGTTGATCTGCACGCGGTCGCCCGGACGCAGGTTGCCCGGCGATTGCACGTCGAACGAGCGCATCGAGCCGTCGCTGACCTGCACGTCGATCCGATAGCTGCTCGGGCCTTGCGCCGCGCCCATCTGCTGGCCGATCTGGTTGCCCGCCACCGCCCCGCCGAGTGCGCCGATCACGGTCGCCGCATCGCGGCCGTGACCGCGGCCGAACTGGTTGCCCACCAGCCCGCCGACCAGCGCGCCGACGACGGTGCCGGCCACGCCCGACGGGCCGACCGAGCCATTGACCGGCTGGATGTTCGACACGGTGCCGTATTGCGCGCCGTACGGGGTCGCGTATTGCTGCTGCTGATTGCCGTACTGGTCATACGGCTGCGAGCCGTATTGCGTCGGATTGCCGTATTGATCGTACGGTTGCGGCGCTTGGTTCGGATACGCCGGTTGCTGCTGCACGTAGCCCGGCTGCGAATACGCGGGCTGCGCATAGCCGGGCGTCGCGTATTGCTGCTGCTGCGGATAGCCCGGTTGCGCGCCGTAGTAGCCCGGTGCGACGCACGCGGTGAGCGGGAGCGCCGCCACGGCGACGAGCGAGGCGAACAGAACGGTCTTCGTGGAAGGCATGCGCATCATGATGATTCCTGCATCGGCAACGTGTCCGCCGATGGATTCCCGTCAAGGGTGGCGAACTCGGCGTGAGTATAAGGAATGGCCGGATGCGCGTCCGGTGCGGCAGGGTAACAACGTGTAAAGTCTGTTGCCGCGTAAATCGCCGGTCGGGCGGAGCGTCGAAGAACGGCGCGACGCGGCTTACGGGCGTCAGCGTGCCGGCGACGCGACCGACGCGCTGCCGCTGACATTTCGCCGCTTCTCCGTCGCCACGCCCGGCCCGGTGGCCGTGCGCGCCACACATCGCGAAATCGAATGCGCGGCATCGCGACATTTAATTGGCCTCGCGCAGCGGCGTCCGATATCGTGGCCGGATTCCCTGCCAACGGCCAACAGTCGCGCCGCGCCGGCCGCGGTTTCTTCCGCTGTCCGCGCCGGTGTCGCGCCGCGACCGCCCCACATTCGAAGCCATGACCGAACGACTCTTCATCAACGCCCGCGACGCCGGCGGCCAGCCCGTCAATTTCGTCGTCCGCGACGGCCGCTTCGCGGCGATCGGCGCCGATTGCACAGCCGCGCCCGGCGCGCAGACGATCGACCTCGACGGCCGCGTCGTGCTGCCCGGTTTCGTCGACGGCCATATCCACCTCGACAAGAGCTTCGTCGGCGATCGCTGGGTGCCGCACGAACCGGTCGGCGCGTTGCGCGAGCGGCTCGCGGTCGAGAAGCGCCAGCTCGCGGCCGCGCCGCCGATCGTCGAGCGTGCGAACGCGCTGATCGCGCAGGCCGCCGCGTTCGGTACGATCGCGATGCGCAGCCACGTCGACGTCGATGCGACGACGGGCCTGTCGAACCTGCACGCCGTGATGGCCGCGCGCGAACAGTGGCGCGGGATCGTCGACATCGAACTGGTCGCGTTTCCGCAGGCAGGCGTGATTACGTGCCCGGGCACGGCCGAGGTGCTCGACGCCGCGGTGCGCGAAGGCGCGGACGTGGTCGGCGGGATCGACCCGACGACGCTCGACGGCGACGCGGACGGCCAGCTCGACATCGTGTTCGGCATCGCGGAGAAGCGCGGCGCGAAGATCGACATCCATCTGCACGAGCCGGGCGAAACGGGCATCGCGCAATTGCTGCGGATCGCGGCGCGCACGCGTGTGGCCGGGCTCGGCGGGCGCGTGAACGTGAGCCATGCGTACGCGCTCGGCCAGGTGAGCGACGACGACGTGCAGCGCACCGCCGCGGCGCTGGCCGAAGCCGGCGTGTCGATCCTGACGAACGCGCCGGGCGACTGCGCGTTCCCGCCGGTGCAACGGCTGCGCGACGCGGGCGTGCACGTGTTCGCGGGCAACGACAACATCCGCGACGCGTGGTGGCCGTACGGCAACGGCGACATGCTGCAACGCGCGATGATGGTCGGCTACCGGTCGGGCTTCTACACCGACGAAGCGCTCGGCATCGCACTCGACATGGCGACGCACGCCGGCGCACGCGCGATCGGCAAGGAGAACTACGGAATCGCGGTGGGCTGCGACGCGAGCTTCGTCGCGGTGCGCGCGCCGAACGCGGCGGCGGCCGTTGCAGGCGTGCCGGCTGAGCGCTGGGTATTCCGTCGCGGCGAAAGCGATACGGGCGCACCGTTCGCGCCGTCGCTGCGATTCACGCGCTGATCCACCCTATCGGCGTGCACGGCACGCGCCGTGCACGCCTTGCACTGACCGACCCGACCGGAATCGACATGACGAACCTGCTGATCCGCAATGTCCGCACGAACGCCGACGCCGCGCTCGATATCCTGATCGAAGACGATCGCATCGCCCGTGTCGGCCCGTCGCTCGACGCGCCCGCCGGCTGCGCGATCGAGGACGGCGCGCTCGCGTTGGCGCTGCCCGGCCTCGTCGAAGGCCATACGCACCTCGACAAGACCCACTGGGGGATGCCGTGGTATCGCAACGCGGTCGGGCCGCGCCTCGTCGACCGCATCGAGAACGAGCGCCACTATCGCGCGACGAGCGGCCACGATGCGGGCGCCGCGTCGCTCGCGCTGGCGCGCGCGTTCCTCGCGGCCGGCACGACGCGCATCCGCACACACGTCGACGTCGATACCGAAGCCGGGCTGCGCCATCTGCACGGCGTGCTCGCGACGCGCGAGACGCTGCGCGGGCAGGTCGAGATCCAGATCGTCGCGTTTCCGCAATCGGGCGTGCTCAAGCGGCCGGGCACCGATGCGCTGCTGTCCGACGCGCTCGCCGCCGGCGCCGACCTGTTGGGCGGCCTCGATCCGTGCGCGATCGAAGGCGACCCGGTCGAGGCGGTGGACGTGCTGTTCGCGATCGCCGAACGCCACGGCCGCGGGCTCGATATCCATCTGCACGAGCGCGGATCGATGGGCGCGTACTCGCTCGACCTGATCCTGCAGCGCACGGCAGCACACGGGATGCACGGCAAGGTCACGATCAGCCATGGTTTCTGTCTCGGCGATCTCGCCGAACGCGAGCGCGATGCGCTGCTCGCGCGGATGGCCGAGCTCGGCGTGGGAATCGTCACGACCGCGCCGGCCGCGGTGCCGGTGCCGCCGGTGGCCGCATGCCGCGCGGCGGGCGTGACCGTGATCGGCGGCAACGACGGCGTGCGCGACACGTGGACGCCGTACGGTTCGCCCGACATGCTCGAACGCGCGATGCTGATCGGCATGCGCAACGATTTCCGCCGCGACGATGCACTCGAAGTCGCGCTCGACTGCGTGACGCACGGCGCGGCGCGCGGCTGCGGTTTCGCGGATTACGGGCTGCAGCCGGGCAGCCGGGCAGCCGCGCGGACGTCGTGCTCGTCGACGCGCTGACGTTCGCCGAGGCTGTCGTCGCGCGGCCGGTGCGGCGCGTCGTCGTCTCGTCGGGGAAGATCGTCGCGCGCGACGGCGCGCTGGTCTGAGCGCCGTGTCGCGTCGCGCCGGTATGATCCGGTTTTCAGCCGGATTTCCGGGAGAGACGACGATGCGACGCACGACCGCGGCACGAGCCGCACGATGGATGGCGGCGGCACTGTTCGCCGTGACCGCCGCGCATGCGGCGGCGGACGGCCCGGCCGACGCGCAGCAGGAAGCCAACCGGCGCACGGTGCTCGCGTTCTACGAGAAAGGGCTGAACGAGAAGGATGCGGACGCCGCGCTCGCGTATGTCGGCGATCGCTACGTGCAGCACAACCCGAACGCGGCCGATGGTCGCGACGGTTTCCGCAAATTCGTCGCGTTTCTGCGCGACAAATATCCGCAGTCGCACAGCGAGATCAAACGCTCGTTCGTCGACGGCGACTACGTGATCCTGCACGTGCACGCGGTGCGCGAACCGGGCACGCGCGGCAGTGCGATCGTGGACATCTTCCGGCTCGAGCGCGGCAAGATCGTCGAACACTGGGACGTCAACCAGCCGGTGCCCGAGCAGGCGGCGAACGGCAACACGATGTTCTGACGCGGGCGGGGCGCCCCGTGTGCCGCTCCCGTTCGAAGTCCGCTTCGCCTACCGCCCTTCGAGTTCCAGCATCGCCGCGAGCGCTTTCGTCAGCGCGCTGACCATCGGGTCGGCCGTCGGCCGGTGCAGGATCGCGATGTCCATGTGCTCGATCGGTGCGAAGCCCTGCTTCGCGGTCAGCACCACATGCTCGTCCGTCACCACGCGCGCGGGCAGCACGCTGATGCCGAGCCCGTCCGCGACGGCTGCCTGGATGCCGCTCAGGCTCGACGTCGTGAAGCTGATCCGCCAGCGGCGGCCGCGCTCCTCGATCGCCTTGATCATGTCGTCGCGATAGAGGCCGCGCGGCGGGAACACGACGATCGGCACCGGGTCGAGATCGATCGACGGATGCTTCGCGCTGTCGATCCAGCGCAGCTTCTCCGGCCAGCGCACGACGGCCTCGCGGCTGTCGCGCCGCTGCTTGATCAGCACGAGGTCGAGTTCGCCGCGATCGTACGCGGCGCTGATGTCGCGGCTCAGCCCGCACGTCACTTCGAGCTTCACCTGCGGATGCTCGCGCTTGAACGCGGCGAGCGCGTGCGTCGTGCGGCCGGCCGCGAAATCGTCGGGCACGCCGAGCCGGATCGTCAGCGCGACCGTCGCGCCCGACAGCGCCTCCAGCATCTCGTCGTTCAGCGCGAGCATCCGTCGCGCATAGCTGAGCACCGTCACGCCCGCATCGGTCGGCCGCACGTCGCGCGCGCCGCGATCGAGCAGGCGGTGGCCGGCGATTTCCTCGAGCCGGCGCACCTTCTGGCTGACTGTCGACTGCGTCGAATGCAGGCGCGCGGAAGCCGTCGTGAAGCTGCCGCAGTCGGCGACCATTACCAGCGCGCGCAGCAGGTCGAGGTCGAACAGGGGTCTATTCATTTCTGCACTTCTGTGGATTCGGGCATTTTGTTTTCAAATGCGTGCGATGACTTTTAACATGGCGGGACATCGCGGGCAATCGCGGTTTCGCCGGAGTTGGGGGCGGTGTTTTGCGGGGTTTTTGATGCGTTTGACGACATCCTGCGGATGACGCTCGCGCACCGCGCCGACCTGAGCGGCACGAACCGGTATCGCGGCGCCGCGTTGATGCCGGCGGCCGAATGCGGTCATGTCGATACGGTGCGCATGCTCATCGATGTGCGCGTGAACGTCGATCACGTGAACCGGCTCGGCTGGGCCGCGTTGCTGGAGGCGATCACGCTCGGCGACGGCAGCGAACGGGACGTGCCAGTTGAACGGCTGACGCCGCTGCAGCACGCGCGGCGGCGCGGTAGGGTTTAGCGGCGACAGGAAGGTGCTGACGTCAAACCCAGACCTTCCGATAGAGATGAAGCGCTTGCGACCATGCGGCAAGGTTTTTCCAGATCGACCGAAGCGGGGTTCCGGAGCGTTCGGCCGCTTCCTCGACCGCCTGTACGACGACGGGAAGCGGCACCTCGTCCAGGACGACGGCGAACTGCGATTCATATCCCGCCGGGATTTCCCCCGTGGCCAATGCGTTGACCAGCCGGCGCTCGGTCAATTCACTTTTGTAGCTGACGTTCGCGCTTATGGTGGCCTTGTAGAGGCCTCGTTGAGCGGGCCGCGCGTGGGTCACGAGCTCGATGCCGAGCAACGCAAGCAACGGAATCAGCTTGTTGATACCGAGATCCTTGAGTTTGCCCGTTTCGAGCTGGTTGACAGTGAGGCGAGACAACCCGGCGAGCCTGGCAAGTTGAGCCTGGGTGAGATCGAGCTCAGCCCTCCGTTTTGCCACGGCCTGACCGATCTCATTGAGTTGCATACGGGTCCTCCGGCGCGGATTCAGCGACCCATGAATGTAAGGTATATCTTGCATCGTCGAACGCGTGATCGCGTTCGAGCGACTTGCCATGCGGTATAGGTCGCTCGCAAATTCCGCTACAACCGTGTCAGGGAGAAGCGCTACGCCGATCCCCTGTATAGACATCGCTGTTCCGCGAATATCCGGGGAAGTATGCTCTGTGGCGAATACGCATCGCGCAGGGTAAACACGCGAAATTCCCGGCTTATCGTCTGTAAATCAAGCACCGCGCTGGCCTTCGGGTTCGTGCCCGTCTTTACCTTTTCTGTTCTTGATCTCCACGCTTGCGCTCAAAAATCAAGCGGTCTAGACTGCAACGCAGTTTCATCGAAGTCCCTCGTCTTTCGCACCCCCGCGCCGGCATCCCGTCGCGTCGCCCCCACCGTACGCCGGCATCGCCCGCCGCGTCGAGACTCACAAGGACCCGCCATGAACCGCACCGCAAAGCTCCTCGTCACCGCGCTGGCGTTCGCGCCGCTCGTGTCGTTCGCGCAGGACGCGTCGACGATCCGCTGGGGTATCGACCCCACGTATCCACCGTTCGAGGCGAAGCAGTCCGACGGCTCGCTCGCCGGCTTCGACATCGACCTGCGCAATGCGATCTGCGAGCAGCTGCATGCGAAGTGCGTGTGGGTCGAGCAAAGCTTCGACGGCATGATCCCGGCGCTGCGCGCGCGCAAGTTCGACGTGATCATGTCCGCGATGACGGCCACCGACGAGCGGCTCAAGCAGATCGACTTCTCGAACAAGCTATATGCGTCGCCGGGCGCGCTCGTCGCGCCGGTCGGCTCGAAGCTGCTGCCGACCGCCGCGTCGCTCGCCGGCAAGCGCGTCGGGATCGACCAGGGCACGACGCAGGAGGCGTATGCGAAGGCCGAATGGGCGACGAGGGGCGTGACGATCGTCTCGTACCAGAATCAGGACCAGGTGTATCAGGATCTGGTGAATGGCCGCCTCGACGCGACCTTTCAGGACAAGACGCAGGCCGGCTACTCGTTCCTGAAGACGCCGCGCGGCAAGGGCTACGCGTTCGCGGGCGCGGACGTGACCGACGCGCGGATCACCGGCTACGGCGTCGCGATGGGCATACGCAAGGGCGACGCCGACATGAAGAAGCGGCTGAACGACGCGATCGTCGCGATCCGCGCGAACGGCACGTACCAGAAGATCGCCGCGAAATACTTCGACTTCGACATCTACGGCGCCAAGCAACTGACTTCGGCGCCGTGACCCCGTGACTCATCCGATCGACAGGCACACCATGACGAGTATCCACGACCGCGTCGCGCAAGCCGTGACGCCCGAACTGATCGCCGCGTTCCGCGAGGAAGGCGCGGTCTGCATCAAGGGCATCTTTTCGCCGGACGAAGTGGCCGCGCTGCGGGCCGGCATCGACGCGAACCTCGCGCAGCCGAGCGAACGCGCGAAAGTCGCGAGCCGGCCTGACGATCCCGGCTGGTTCTTCGAGGATTTCTGCAACTGGCAGCACAACGACGCGTATCGCGACTTCATCGTGCGCTCGCCGGCGCCGTCGGTCGCCGCCGCGCTGATGGGCACGGACCACGTGCGGCTGCATCACGACCACCTGCTCGTGAAGGAGCCCGGCACGCGGCAGCGCACGCCGTGGCATCAGGACCAGCCGTATTACAACATCGAAGGCGACGACAACGTCAGCATGTGGATTCCGGTCGATCCGGTGCCGCTCGAATCGACGCTGGAATTCGTCGCGGGCTCGCATCGCGGGCCGTGGCTGATGCCGCGCACGTTCATGGACAAGGAGGCGAAGTGGTTCCCGGAAGGCAGCCTCGCCGACCTGCCCGACATCGAAGCCGACCGCGCGGCCTTCCCGATCCGCCACTGGGCGCTCGAGCCCGGCGACATGGTGTGCTTCCGGATGCTGACGCTGCATGCGTCGGGCGGCACGCAGAATCGCCGGCGCGCGTTCTCGATCCGCTTCGTCGGCGACGATGTCCGGCATGCGCCGCGCCGCTGGAAGACGTCGCCCGATTTCCCCGGGCTCGCGGAGCAACTGCCGGACGGCGCGCCGCTCGATCATCCGCTGTTTCCGGTGGTGTGGTCGCGCGACGCGGGGCAGGTCGGCGTGATCTGACGCTCGTGCGTCGAGGTAACGAACGCGGCGGCCGTTTCATGACGAAACGGCCGCCGTGCGTTCGGGTGCATACGCTGAACGATCAGGTCGGGTGGCGCCCTGCGCCCGGCTTGAAGCGCGAGCCGAGCCGGTAGCGATTGCCCGGATGCAGGAAGTGCACGAACGTGACGGGCAGCCCGTCCGTCCACGTGCGGCGCGTGAGCGTGAGGCACGGCTCGTCGGCGCGCATGTCGAGCAGCCGCGCCTGCTCGCCGGTCGGCAGCGACGCGTCGACGACGTGCTCGATTTCCAGTTCGTAGTGCGACACGTTGTTGTACAGGTACTCGGACGGCGGCTCGGTCTGGAAATCCTGATCGATGAAGCCGGGCGCGGCGGCCGGGTTTACGTAGCGATCCTCGAGCTGGATCGGGCGGCCGTTTTCCTCGTGCACGCATACCACGTGAAAGACCGGCGTATTGACCGGCAGGCCGAATGCGGCCGCGACGTCGAACGACGCGGGTTCGCTCGACCGGCTCAGCACGCGGCAGCGATATTCGTGCCCGCGCGCGCGGATTTCGTCGCGGATGTGCGCGATCATCAGCAGGTTCGACTGCGGCTTCACCTCGGCGACGAAGGTGCCGACGCCCGCGATGCGCTTGAGCACGCCTTCCTCGGTCAGCTCGCGCAGCGCGCGGTTGACCGTCATGCGCGCGACGCCGAACTGCGCGGCGAGATCGAGCTCGGACGGGATGCGGTCGCCGGGGCGCCAGTCGCCGGACTCGACGTTCTGGCGAACGAGCGTCTTGATCTGCTGGAACGGTGCGGTGGCCTTGGTGACCATCGGAAGATCCTTGCGCGAAAGAGTGACGAGAAGTGACGAGGCTAGTCGTCGTGGCTGACGATGACCAGGATCTCCGCCTGCGCGGTGCCGAGGCTGCGCGTGCGGTGCGGGATGAGTGCGTTGAAATAGACTGAATCGCCGGCCCTGAGTTGCACCGTCTCGTTCGGAAACTCGATTTCGACGCGCCCCTTGTGCACGAACAGGAATTCCTCGCCTTCATGCTCGCGGAACGTCGACGCGACGAATTCGTGCGGCGGATGCACGACGAACGGCAGCATCTTCTTCGGCGCGACGCCGGCCGCGATGCTCTCGAAGCGGTGCGCATGGCTGTCGGCCGCCGCGCCCATCGCGGTGCGCTCGCCGGCGCGCGTGACCGTGATCAGCTCGCGGTTGCTGCTTTCCGAGAACAGCTGCTCGACGTCGACGTTCAGCGCCTTCGACAGCTTCAGCGCGACCGCGATCGACGGCACGCTCAGGCCGCGCTCGACCTTCGACAGGTAGCTCTTGGTGAGGCCGGTCTCGTCGGCCAGCACGTCGAGCGTCCAGCCCTTCTGTTTTCTGAGCAGCTTCAGGCGAATCGTCATGGGGCGGCAGGTGTCCTTCGAAAAACCGATTGTAACGCATGACACAAAGTGTCATTCGGTGTATCGTGTGTCACCTATGCCCGGGGAAACGGCTGCGGACGGCGCGGCAGACCCGGTTCATTCAGGAGGCGAACATGGCGGAAACGCTGAATTTGACGAAGGAAGCGCTGGTCGCGCTGGCAGAGCGGCGTCTTGAAAACGAAGTGGGCGACAGCGGCTGGTCCACACGGCAAAAGCTCGCGCTGACGTGCCGGATCCTGTTCGACGCCGGCCACGACTCGGGCCTGGCCGGGCAAATCACCTGCCGTGCGGATGCGGCCGGCACGTACTACACGCAGCGGCTCGGGCTCGGCTTCGACGAGATCTCGGCCGCGAACCTGCTGCGCGTCAACGAGGATCTCGACGTCGTCGACGGCGAAGGCATTCCGAATCCGGCCAACCGGTTCCATACGTGGATCTATCGCGAGCGCCCGGATGTGAACTGCATCATCCATACGCATCCGGCGCACGTCGCGGCGCTGTCGATGCTCGAGCAGCCGCTCGTCGTGTCGCACATGGACACCTGCCCGCTGTACGACGATTGCGCGTTCCTGAAGGACTGGCCGGGCGTGCCGGTCGGCAACGAGGAGGGCGAGATCATCTCGAAGGCGCTCGGCAGCAAGCGCGCGATCCTGCTGTCGCATCACGGCCAGCTCGTGGTCGGCAAGACGATCGAGGAGGCATGCATCCTCGCGTTGCTGATCGAGCGCGCCGCGAAGCTGCAACTGCTCGCGATGTCGGCCGGCGAGATCAAACCGGTGCCGCCGGCGCTGGCGCGCGAAGCGCACGACTGGATCTCGAAGCCGAAGCGCGATGCGGTGACGTTCGACTACTACGCGCGCCGCGCGTTGCGTACGCATCGGGATTGCGTCGCGTAAGCGAGTACGCCGTTTCAATCTTGTCAGTCAATCATTGAGGAATACCGATCGTGTCCATCCTGCTGAAAGGCATCATTGCCTACCCGGTCACGCCGTTCTCCGCCGACGGCGGTGTCGACCTGAACGCGCTCGATGCGCTGATCGAACGCCTGATCGCCGACGGCGTTCACGCGATCGCGCCGCTGGGCAGTACCGGCGAAAGTGCCTACCTGTCCGACGCCGAATGGGAGGCCGTCGCGACCGCATCGATTCGCGCGGTGCGCCGGCGCGTGCCGACCGTCGTCGGGATTTCCGATCTCACCACGGCGGGCGCGGTGCGCCGTGCCCGCTTCGCCGAACAGGCCGGGGCCGATGCGGTGATGGTGCTGCCGGTGTCGTACTGGAAGCTCGGCAACGACGAGATCGTCGCGCACTACCGCGCGATCGGCGATGCGATCGGCATCCCGATCATGCTGTACAACAACCCGGCGACGAGCGGCGTCGACATGTCGCCGGACCTGATCGCGACGATCTGCCGGACCGTCGACAACGTGACGATGGTCAAGGAGAGCGCCGGCGACATCGGCCGGATGCACCGGCTCGCGCAGTTGAGCGACGGGACGATCCCGTTCTACAACGGCAGCAATCCGATGGCGCTCGCCGCGCTGGCCGCGGGCGCGGCCGGATGGTGCACGGCCGCGCCGAACCTGAATGCCGCGTTGCCGCTCGCGTTGTTCGACGCGATGCGCACCGGCGATCTCGCGCGCGCCCGGTCGGTTTTTCACGCGCAGTTGCCGTTGCTGCAGTTCATCGTCAACGGCGGATTGCCGGTGACCGTGAAGGCCGGGCTGCGGTTGCGCGGTTTCGACGCCGGCGAACCGAGGCGGCCGCTGCTGCCGCTCGGCGACGCACGCACGCGCGAACTCGAGCGCCTGCTCGCGGCGCTGCCGGACGGTGTCGCGGCATGAGCGACGACACACGGCCGGCGATCGCGGCCGCCGTCGACGCGGTGCGGATCGGCACGAGCCGGCCGCTGGCCGGCACGCCGCACGCGAGCGCGATCGACAAGCAGCCGGCGGATGCGCGCCTGTGGCTGGGCGCGCTCGGCTTTGCCGGCGACGAGCAGGCCGATGCGCGGCATCACGGCGGCGCCGACAAGGCGGTTCACCACTATGCGCACGATCACTATCCGTGGTGGGCCGGGCAGATCGGCGCGCGCGACGTGCTCGCACGGCCGGGCGCGTTCGGCGAGAACCTGTCGACGCGCGGCATCACCGAGCACGACGTGTGTCTCGGCGACGTGTTCACGCTGGGCGGTGCGGTGCTTCAGGTGTCGCAGTCGCGGCAGCCGTGCTGGAAGCTCAACGCGCGTTTCGACCATCCGCGCATGGCGGCGCTCGTGCAGGACAGCGGCCGGACTGGCTGGTACTACCGCGTGCTGCAGGAAGGCTGGGTGGCGGCGGGCGATGTGCTGGCGCTGCATGCGCGCCGCTACCCGCAATGGCCGCTGTCGACGGTGCTCGACGTGCTGTATCGACGCACGCTCGACATGGCCGCGCTCGATGCGCTGTGCGACGTGCCGCTGCTGCCGCCCGGCTGGCGCAAGATGCTCGAAAAGCGCCGGATCGAGCGGCAGGTCGAAGACTGGACGAAGCGGCTCGAAGGATGACGGGCCGCGGCCGATGCCTACTTCGTTGGCAGGTTGCGCACGTCGGCCGTCGGCTCGTTACCGAATGCGTCGCTCAGCGCATAGCCGATCAGCTGTCGGGCGGTCGCCTCGGGCGTGGCGAGCGCGCCGCTCGACTTCAACTGGTCGAATTTCTCGCGCATCGGGAAGTTGTCTTCGTCGGTCGCGCGGATCGTCGCCTGCATGCCCGTATCGACGACGCCCGGCGCGACGCTGCAGATCCGCAGCGCGCCGTTCGCGTCGAGCGCGACGGCGCGCGCATGATGATCGAGCGCGGCCTTGGTCGCGCAGTAGATGCTCCAGCCGGCATACGCGTTGCGCGCCGCGCCGCTCGACAGGTGCACGATCCGGCATTCGGTCGCGGCCGAGGCGGCTTGCGCGAGCGCGGCCGACAGCATCAGCGGCGCGGCGACGTTCAGGCCGACCGCGCGGGCGACGATCGCCGGGTCCTGCGCGGCGAGCGGGCCGATCGGGTCGACGATACCCGCGTTGTTGAACAGCAGCACGAGCGACGCGCCGTCGACGAAGCGGCGCAGCGTGTCGCCGGCCAGCCAGGTTGCGACGGCCGTGGAATTTGACAGGTCGAGTTCGACTTCGGCGAAGCGCTCGCCGGCTTGCGACGCGAGCGACGGATGACGGCTGCGCGACACGCCGAGTACGGCGATGCCTTCCTGCAGCAGTTGTTCGGCGAGCGCCGCGCCGACGCCGCGGGTGTGTCCGGTGACGATGGCGCGTACGTGTGCGGGAGAAGATGCAGTCATGGCGGTGAACCGGTGAGGGGGTGAACGGTAGTGACGAGCGGCGCGCACGCACGGCGGCAGCGCATTCGGGGCGGGTGATGCGTGGTATCGACGTGCGAAGACGGTCGCGCGCGGCGCCGCTGATATCGGGATGAACGCTTATCGTAGCGCCCGCATGTGCATCGCGCAAACGCCGGGGCGTGCGCGAAGGCCGAATCTGCGGCGCTGTGCGCATGCATCGTTGCGTTGCACCGCGTGCGATCGGGCGCGCCGCTACGTCGGACGAAAGCCCGCTGCGGCACGTGCGCGCGCCGACGCGGCCAGCGGCGCCGGGCCGCGCGTCGCGAGCTATCATATGGCTCGCCCGTGCGCGAAGCCGCGCGGGCCGCGACCGTTTCCCCTTCACCTGCTGCACGCTGCGACGCCACTCATGAACACCACGCCGGATACGCCCACGCCCCGCGCCCTTCGCGAACTCACGCCCCTCGAGGCCCGCATTGTCGGCGTGCTCGTCGAAAAACAGCACACGGTGCCGGACACCTACCCGTTGTCGTTGAACGCGCTGACCGCGGGCTGCAACCAGAAAACCGCGCGCTCGCCGGTGATGAACGTCAGCGAGGACGAAGTCACGACCGCGCTCGACGGGCTGAAGCACCTGAGCCTCGTGATGGAAGGCAGCAGCAGCCGTGTGCCGCGTTTCGAGCACAACATGAACCGCGTGCTCGGCATCCCGAGCCAGGCGATCGCGCTGCTGACGATCCTGTTGCTGCGCGGCCCGCAGACGGCCGCCGAGCTGCGCCTGAACAGCGCGCGCCTGCACGGCTTCGCGGACATCTCGTCGGTCGAGGCGTTCCTCGACGAACTCGCGGCGCGCGCGCAGCCGCTCGTGGTCCGGCTGCCGCGTGCGCCGGGCGCGCGCGAGAACCGCTGGATGCACCTGATGTGCGGCGAAGTGAACATGGCCGACTTCGCGAGCGCGGATGCAGGCGGCGGCGCGGATTCGGTGCCGCCTTCCGAATTCGAGGCGCTGAAGGCCGAACAGAAGCGCCTCGCGGACGAAGTGGCGCGCCTGAATGCGCTGGTTCAGCGGATGGCGGGCGAACTCGGCATCGATGTCGACGCGCCGGGCGACGCGGGGTGATCGAGGCTCAAAGCACCTGAAACGTAGTGACACCGGCGCGCCCGCGTGCGCCGGGTGACGAGCCCGCTCCGCAACCGTGCGCAAAGCCGCATTACCAGCGGCACCCCGTCTTCGCGGATGCATCGACGTTCTGCGCCCACGCGAAATCCGTTTTCTTGCCGGTGCGTGCATTGGTGTACGTCATCGAATAGACGATCGCACCCTGGCTCGTCATCTCGTACTCGCCGTTGATCTTGCCGTCGACCATTTCCCACCACGTGGTCGTGAACTGGTACGGGCGGCCCTCCGCCAGTTCTTCGTGATCCTCGTGCTTGAACAGCAGCGGGATCGCCGTCTTCGACTTCGCATACCGGACGACACCGCCTTGCCACTTGGCGACGTCGTCGTAATACGTGCGCAATTCGAAGCGCACGGGTTTGTCTCCGTTCGTCTGAAAACACAGCACTTCGGTACTGACTTCGGCCCACGCGGGCAATGCGCTGCACACCAGCAGCAACGCGGCGAATGCTTTTTTCATGTTCGTCTGTCCGTAGTGGAAAGTGCTTCAGCCAATGCTGATTCGCGTCGCGCCCGCATCGACGAGCCGGAACAGCAGATCCTCGACGGCCGTTTCCGGCGCGGAGCCGAGATCCGCGTGGATGCGCCAGCCCTGTTCCGTGCGAACCGGTTCCGACAGGTAGTGAATGATGCCGTGCAGCCCGTCTTCGGCCGGCGTGTTCGCGTCGTCCACGTCGAACCACGCGAGGAACCACGCCTTGAAGGCGTCGTTGGCAGTGCTTTCGCCGAGCCCCTCGGCTTCGATCGTCGCCCAGTCCCACACGAACGGCCGGATCGATACGGCAGCCGTTTCGAGCTCGAACGCGAACGGTTCGAAATCCAGCTGCGTGGTCGAATCGATCATCGCCGGCTGGCCGGCCGTTTCGCCCTCGGTATGGATGGTGTCGGCACGGCATGGCAGCGCGAGCGGGCCTTCGGTGGCGAGCGTGCCGTCGGCTTTCCGGTAGGCCGGTTCGACGACGGCCGCCGGCTGCGCGGCCGCTTGCGCGAGCAGGTCGGCGTAGGGTTGGCGGATGGCGCTGAGCAGGTCGGATACGGTCATCGTGGCGTGTCGGGCAAGGGGTGAACGATCAATCGCAGGCAAGTGGCGCAGCGTGCCACCTGCGCCGAACGACGGGCCGCATCGGCAGCGGACAGCCACGATCGTACGGCACTGCGTGACACGCGGCCACTCGGCCGAATGGCCGGCGGCCCCGATCGCCGTCACTTTGCGACCGTCGTGTCGATCCCGCCCGCCTTCCCCCGCCGCCACCCGCGACCACCCCGCGCGGGTGCCATAATCGAGCCTGCCCAACATTCCAGACAGACGTCCCCCGGAGAATCACCATGCAGAACCTCGACAATCCTTCCCATGATCGCGAGGTAGGCAGCGCCGACGCGACGCAGGACACCACGCGCATCGACGACGTCCGCATCGGCGCCGTGCGTCCGCTGATTTCGCCCGCGCTGCTGCTCGACGAGCTGCCGGTGCCGGCTGCCACGCAGACGCTCGTCGAGGATACGCGCCGCGCGATCGGCGACATCTTGCACGGCCGCGACGACCGGCTGCTGCTCGTCGTCGGCCCGTGCTCGATCCACGATCACGACCAGGCGCTCGATTACGCGCGCCGCCTGAAGGCCGCCGCCGATGCGCTGAAGGACGACCTGCTGATCACGATGCGCGTGTACTTCGAGAAGCCGCGCACGACGGTCGGCTGGAAGGGGTACATCAACGATCCGCGCCTCGACGGCAGCTTCCGCATCAACGAAGGGCTGCGCGCCGCGCGGCAACTGCTGCTCGACATCAACGCGCTCGGCCTGCCGGCGTCGACCGAATTCCTCGACCTGCTGAGCCCGCAGTACATCGCCGACCTGATCGCGTGGGGTGCGATCGGCGCGCGCACGACCGAGAGCCAGAGCCATCGTCAGCTCGCGTCGGGGCTGAGCTGCCCGATCGGCTTCAAGAACGGCACCGACGGCGGCGTGCAGGTCGCGTCGGACGCGATCGTCGCCGCGGCCGCGAGCCATGCGTTCATGGGGATGACGAAGATGGGGATGGCCGCGATCTTCGAGACGCGCGGCAACGACGACGCGCACGTGATCCTGCGCGGCGGCAAGAACGGCCCGAACTACGATGCCGAGCACGTCGAGGCGAGCTGCGCGGTGCTGCGCAAGGCCGGCTTGCGCGAGCAGGTGATGGTCGACTGCTCGCATGCGAACTCGAACAAGTCGCACGAGCGGCAGATCGAGGTCGCGCAGGATCTCGCGCGGCAGTTGGGGCAGGGCGAGCACCGGATCGTCGGCGTGATGGTGGAAAGCCATCTCGAAGCGGGCCGGCAGGATTTGAAGCCGGGCGTGCCGTTGCAGTATGGGGTGTCGATTACCGACGCGTGCCTGAGCTGGACGCAGACGGAGCCGGTGCTCGATGTGCTGGCGGAAGCCGTACGGCATCGCAGGGTGTATTCGCGGAATGCGTGACGCAGCGTGGCGGCGCGGCATCCGCCGCATGGTTCGATGCGCCGCGAGGATCGGGCGCTCGTCTGCGAGGTTGTCCTGATCGACAGGCCGCGGCGCCATTTTTGCACGCCGCGCGCCCTGGCTATCTGCACGACCGTTGATCCCGATCCGGCTCGCCCCGCCTGCCACGTTGCACGCTGAACGCACGATCCGGCGAATGCCGCTACCATGAAAGACGTGTTGCACGCTGCGGGCCGGCCACGCCGGTCCGCCACGCACACATGTCGTGGCGGCGCGGCCGGCCGCGACGCGACCGACGAAGCGCGGGGCGGCCAACCGCGGGCCGCTCACCGATCGGCCGTTGCGTCCCCGCCGCTTCGCTCCCGGAATCAACAACAACCGAACCGGAGTGCAACGCATATGAAGTTCTACAAGACCCTCATCGCAGCAACCGTCCTCGCCTCCAGCGTCAGCGCGCATGCGCAGATCGCGGGCGCCCAGCCGATCAGCGTGACCGTCGAGCAATCGCAGGCGCTGCTCGAAGGCTGGAGCGTGAAGAAGAGCGTGCTCGGCAAGACCGTGTACAACGACGAGAACCAGAAAGTCGGCAAGGTGCGCGACCTGATCGTCGCGCCGGACGGCTCGGTGTCGGCCGCGATCGTGTCGGCCGGCGGCTTCCTCGGCGTGGCTGCGCACGACGTCGCGGTGCCGATCGCGTCGCTCGACATCCGCAACGGCAACATCTATCTGCCGGGTGCGACCAAGGAAGCGCTGAAGGCCACGCCGGCGTTCCAGTACGCGAAGGTGCCGTCGCCGCCGAAGCCGAAGAAGCTCGACGAAAAGCACTGATCCGTCGTATCGATGCGGCGCCCGTTGCGCGATGCGGCGGGCGCCGCATTTTCATTTTTGCTCAGCGTTTCGATGTGTCGTCCGACGGCGCGAGCGCCACGACGTGGCTGATCCCTTCGTGCGCCATCTTCGTATACGGACTGAAACGCTCCGTATTGCGGACGAGCTCTTCCGCCACCGCGCGCTCGACGCCCGGCAGGCGCACCCGAATGTTCGCGTTCAGCATGAACAGCCCGTCCACCGGATCGCGGCAGAAGTCGATCGACGCGGACACCGATGCGCCGGCGATCGACACGCCTGCCCGTGCAGCCAGCAGGCTTAGCGCACCGTGAAAGCATGCCGCATAGCTGGCGGCGAACAGTTGCTCCGGGTTGAGGCCGTCGCCGGAGCCGCCGAGCGCCGGCGGCAGGCGCAGCTCGACATCGAGCCGCCCGTCGTCGGAACGCGCGACGCCCGATGCGCGGCCGTGCTCGGCCGCACCGCCCGTGACGGTCACCGTCGTCGAGTACAGCGTCTGCGGTTCTCGTCCGCGATACCGGTCGAGCAGCGACAACGGCGGCGGGCGCAGCGGCGTCATGGTGTGCGATCCGGCTGCAGCGCTCAGCGCGCGAGCGCGTTCTGCCGGAACCACGCGTCGAAGGTCGTCGTGCCGAGGCGTGCACCGGGCGCCGGCACGAGCGTGTCGTCCTGCAGCACCGCGCCGAAGTAGTCGGCGCCCGCATCCCGCGTCACCTTGCGCGCGTCGTGCGTGGCCGACAGGAAGCGCTCGACCAGATCGGCGATCCGCACGCGCTCGGGGCCGCCGATTTCGGCGATGCCGTTGCGCGGCGCGTCGAGCGCGAAGTCGGTCACCGCGGCCGCGACGTCGTCGGAGGCGATCGGCTGGAAGTGCGCGGTGGTCAACCGGACCGTGTCGCCTTGCGCGCCGGCCTGCGCGATCGCCCCGACGAATTCGAAGAACTGCGTCGAACGCACGATCGTGTACGGCACGCCGGCTTCGCGGATCAGATTCTCCTGAATGATCTTGCCGCGGAAATACGCGCTTTGCTGCAGCCGGTCGGTGCCGACCACCGACAACGCGACGTGATGGCGCACGCCGGCCGCGCGCTCCGCGGCGAACAGGTTGCGCCCCGACGCCTCGAAGAACGCCCTCACGGCCGCTTCCTCGAACGACGGCGAATTCGCGAGATCGACGACGACCTCCGCGCCGGCGAGCGCGTGGTCCAGTCCCGCGCCCGTGATCGTATCGACACCCGTCGACGGCGCGGCCGCCACCGCGTCGTGGCCGCGTGCGATCAGGTTCCTGACGACCTTGCTGCCGATGAGGCCGGTACCACCAATCACGACGATTTTCACGATTGCTCTCCTTGAACGGGCGCGCGACATGCGCACCGCTTGAACCTGCCGAAACCGGCGCCGATCGCGTTCGGGCGATCGGGCCGGTACCTTGCCGAACGGCGCAGCGCCGTATTCGCATGCCTGTCGAACAGCCCGCATCGTAGGCATGCGCCGCGCGATCCGGTAGAGGCATGCAAGCCCTCACCATGTTGCCGTGAATGCATCAATCGACCGCCTCCAGCGGCGCCAGCGTCGTCATCGTCGTCAGGCACTGCAGGTCGCGCGCTCGCGTCTGTTCGATCATGTAGTCGATGAACACGCGGATGCGCGTGGGCAGGTGCTTGCGGCTCAGGTAGCAGAGATAGTGGCCGCCGTCGTCCGGCGCGTGCTGGCCGAGACAGCTCACCAGCCGGCCGTCGGCGAGCAGGTCGCACACCTGGTACGCGGGCAGTTGCGCGATGCCGAGCCCGTCGAGCGCCGCCCGCACGACGAGATCGATGTCGTTGAACGTGTGATGCGCGGCGAGCTGGCGCTGCTGCGTCACCCCGTCGATCCTGAATTCCCATTCCGTCACGCGGCCCGACGCGGTGCACAGGTTGATGCAGCGATGCTGCGCGAGGTCGTCGACGTGGCGCGGCAAGCCGTGCCGGTGCGCGTACGACGGCGACGCGCAGACGATCATCTGCATCGGAATCAGCCGGCGCGCGACGATCGCGCTGTCCTCCATGCGGCCGTCGCGAAACGCGACGTCGATGCGGTCGGCCGAGAAATCGGCCGGGCGATCGTTCAGCAGCAGGTCGAGCGTGATGTCCGGATACCGCGCGTGGAAATCGCGTAGCAGCGGCGCGATGACCTTGCGGCCGAAGCCCGGCGTCGAGCCGATGCGCAGGTGCCCGCTCGGCGGCCCGCTGCGCAGCTCGCGCATGTCCTCGAGCGCCTGCGCCAGATGCTCGATGCCGGGCCGGCAGTTTTCGTAGAACAGCTCGCCTTCGCGCGTCAGCGACATGCTGCGGGTGGTGCGCTGGAACAGGCGTGCGTCGAGCCGGTCCTCGAGCCGCTGCACGTGGCGGCTGACCGACGAGCGGCCGACGCCGAGGCGATCGGCGGCGCGCGCGAAGCTGCCCTCGGTGACGACGGCGAGGAACGTGACCACGCCGGCATAGCAGGTCGAGAAGCTGCGCGCGAACGGGTCGTCGGCATCGGGGCGGCGGATGGAAGTGTCAGGCATGGAGGCGCTGGAATCGTGGTGTCCGTATGCGACTAGACGTTTCAGCGCTGCCGCCTGTGACACCGCCCGCCGCATTTTTTCAAAAGAGGCGCGGCGGCGTGCGAGCCGGTTATTTTTCCGGCACGAGCACGGGCGCGCCCTGGTCCTTCAACAGCAGCACGATGAACTTCGCGGGCCGGGTCCGGCTCGCGTTGCGTCCGACCGTGTGCAGATCGTTCGGGCCCTCGTAGAAGGTCTGGCCTGGTGTCAGCGTGACGGGCTTGCCGCCCTTCACCTGCATCACGATCGACCCTTCGACGACATAGACGAAGGCCTCGGCGTGGTGGCGGTGCACCGGGTCGACCGCGCCGGGCGGATACTCGACGGAGATCATCTGCGCTTCCTTGCCTGGGTACGCGTCGAGCGGCTTCGTCATCAGCGGCGTGACGATGGCCGACGGCGCCGCGCGAACGGCGCCGGTCGCGGCGCCCGCGACGACGAGCGCGGATGCGATCACGTGTTTCATGCGAATCATGGTGGTGGCTTCCGATGGGCCGCCGGCCGACGGCCGGCAGCGAGAGAGGGCGGCGGGCGGCCGTCAGGCGAGGTTCGCCTTGTCGAGGCCGAACGCCTTGTCGGACGAACCCGGCACGGTCCGGAACGCGACGTTCGCGCGGTTCCAGCCGTTGATCGCGATCACTTCGAACGTCAGGTCCGACAATTCCTTTTCGGAAAGCTGGCCGCGCACGCGGTCGTAGAGGTCGTCCGGCACGCCGTGCGCGGGCAGCGTCGTCAGCGCTTCGGTCCATGCGAGCGCGGCGCGCTCGCGCGGCGAGAAGAGCGTCGATTCGCGCCACGTCGCCAGATGATGCAGGCGCAGTTCGCGCTCGCCATGGATGCGCGCTTCCTTCACGTGCATGTCGACGCAGAACGCGCAGCCGTTGATCTGCGACGCCCGGGCGGACACGAGATCGCGGATCGATTCCTCGATCGCGCTGCTGCGCAGCAGGTTGCTGAGTTCGAGGAATTTCCTGAACAGCTCGGGCGACTGTTGAATGTAGTTGATACGCTGCGTCATGATTTCTCCTGGCGACGAAGAGGCTGGCCCGCGTTGCGCGGGTGTCGTGGGCGGCAGGGCGCCGCGCGAAATCATCTTAGGAGGGTGGGCCGGCGCGCGGTAGCCACGCACAGGGACGCATCGTGTTGCGCGCGCTGCACCAATCCGCGCTCGACGGCGAGCGCGGCCGGCGCCGCCGCGCGATGCACGCGTCAGTTGACGCCGCAGGCGGCCGCGATCCGCGCGAGCTTGTCGGGGTTGCGCTGCACGAGAATCCGGCCGATGCGCGTGCCGTCGGTCTCGAACGACATCGCCGCTTCGAGTTGCCCGTCGATGAAGCGCAGCATCGCCCACTGGCCGTTCAGCACGACCGGTCGCATCTCGACACCGCTGCCGCAGCGCAACCACGTCGCATAGAACAGTTGCGCAATCCGCCGGCCGCCGACCATCGGTTTCGGGAAGCTCTGGACGTGGCCGCCGCCGTCGCCGATCAGCATTGCGTCTTCGGCGAGCAGCGCCTGGATCGACGGGAAGTCGCCGTGCGCGAGCGCATGCGTGAACGTCTGCAGCAGCCGGCGATGCGTTTCGTGCGGCACCGCATGCCGCGGCTGCGTATCGTCGCGCAGCCGCGCCCGCGCCCGGCTGACGAGCTGCCGGCACGCGGCTTCGCTCTTGCCGATCGCGTCGGCGATCCGGTCGTAGTCGAATTCGAAGATTTCATGCAGCAGGAACGCCGCGCGCGCTTCCGGCGTCAGCCGTTCGAGCAACAGCAGGTACGCGACCGATACGTCGTTCGCGCGCTCCGTCATTTCCTCGGGCGTCGCGGGCGATTCGCCGAGCTCCGGTTCGGGCAGCCAGATACCCGTGTAGTGCTCGCGCCGGAGCTTCGCCGCCCGCAGGCGATCGATCGACGTCCGCGTCGTGACCGCGACGAGCCACGCCTCGGCGTTCTCGATGCGCTCGCGCGCCGCGTCGTGCCAGCGCAGCCACACGTCCTGCACGATGTCCTCGGCATCCGCGACGGAACCGAGCATCCGGTACGCGATCTTCTGCAGGCGCGGGCGCAGCGCGTGGAAGGTTTGTGCGTCGTCGGTCGTCACAGCCACACTCCGCTGAACCCGAATGTCACGGGCCCGCTCAGAAACACGCTGCCGGCGCGGTCCCATCGAACGGTGACGTCGCCGCCATCGCATGTCACGCGGACGGTGTCGTCGAGCAGCCCGCGCCGGATGCCGTTGACCACCGCGCCGCACGAACACGAGCCGGAGCCGAGCGGCACGCTGCCGCCGCGTTCCCAGATACGCAGGCGAATGTGCGTGCGATCGATGACCTGCACGAAATGCACGTTGGTTTTCTGCGGAAACAGCGGATGAGCTTCGATGGCCGGGCCGAGCGCTTCGATGTCGATCGTGCCGACATCGTCGACGAAGAACGTGCAGTGCGGATTGCCCATGCTGCATGCGGCCGGCGCGCCGGGCAGCGGCAGCGCGAGCGTGTCGATGGCTTCCGAGAGCGGCACGTCCTGCCAGCCGAGCCGCGGCGTGCCCATTTCGACCTTGATCAGCCCGTCCGCATCCCGAGAACAATGCAGGCGGCCGCGATTCGTGCGCAACACGACCGACGCCGCGCCGGTTTCCCGCATCAGCATCCATGCGACGCCGCGCGTCGCGCTGCCGCACGTATCGAGCGCCGAGCCGTCGGGGTTCCAGAACGCGACGCGCGCGGCTGCGTCGTCGCCGTCCGAGATCACCGCGAGCTGGTTGAAGCCGATGCCGCGATGCCGATCGCCCATGCGCCGCACGAGGTCGCCGTCGATGGGATGCGCGCGATCGGGTTCCTGACCGCGCAGGTCGACGATGACGAAGTCATCGCCATTCGCGTTCAACTTCTGAAATGCGATCGGCATGGCGGTTCCGGAATGGAGGCAGGCAAATACTGTACGTGGCTCGCCGGTCGCGGGCAATCGCGGCCTGACGGCGGGCCGGCGACAGGCATCTACGTAATTCTACGTAGACCGTCATACGTAGTTATCCGCTTGTAAGCAGCCCCCGTCGCGCGGAATACTACGGCCCATCGCCGCGGCCTTCACGAGCCGCGGCACGACGCATCGACGTCACGCGGGTTCGGCCCCTCGCCGCATCCACTCAAAAACACATTGGAGACCAGGAGACGCCATGAATCGGGCTTCCAGTACCCTGCTATGGATCGCGGTCGCGCTGCTCGGCGCGTTCGCATTCGGCACGATCGCACTCGCGCACGGCGAACGCGTCAGTGCCCTCTGGATCGTGATCGCCGCAGTCTGCGTGTATCTGATCGCGTATCGCTTCTACAGTCGTTTCATCGCCAGCAAGGTCATGCAGCTCGACGGGCTGCGGATGACGCCGGCGGTCAAGTACAACGACGGCCTCGACTACGTGCCGACCAACAAGTACGTGCTGTTCGGCCACCACTTCGCCGCGATCGCCGGCGCCGGGCCGCTGGTCGGCCCCGTGCTCGCCGCGCAGATGGGCTACACGCCCGGCATGCTGTGGATCCTGGCCGGCGTCGTGTTCGCCGGCGCGGTGCAGGACTTCATCGTGCTGTTCATCTCGACGCGCCGCGACGGCCGTTCGCTCGGCGATCTCGTCAAGATGGAGCTCGGCACGGTGCCCGGCGTGATCGCGCTGTTCGGCGCGTTCCTGATCATGGTGATCATCCTCGCGGTGCTCGCGCTGATCGTCGTGAAGGCGCTGACCAATTCGCCGTGGGGCACGTTCACCGTCGCCGCGACGATTCCGATCGCGCTGTTCATGGGCGTCTATACGCGCTACATCCGTCCGGGCCGCATCGGCGAAGTGTCGATCATCGGCTTCATCGGGCTGATGGCGGCGATCGCGTTCGGTCAGAACGTGGCCGCTTCGCCGGCGGTTGCCGCATGGTTCACGTTCAGCGGCACGCAGCTCACGTGGATCCTGATCGGCTACGGCTTCGTCGCGTCGGTGCTGCCGGTGTGGCTGCTGCTCGCGCCGCGCGACTACCTGTCGACGTTCCTGAAGATCGGCACGATCCTCGGCCTCGCGATCGGCATCCTGGTCGTCGCACCGGAACTGAAGATGCCCGCGCTGACGAAGTTCGTCGACGGCTCGGGCCCGGTGTGGTCGGGCAACCTGTTCCCGTTCCTGTTCATCACGATCGCGTGCGGCGCGGTGTCCGGCTTCCATGCGCTGATCTCGTCGGGCACGACGCCGAAGCTGATCGACAACGAAACCAACGCGCGCTTCATCGGTTACGGCGCGATGCTGATGGAATCGTTCGTCGCGATCATGGCGCTGGTCGCCGCGTGCGTGATCGAACCGGGCATCTACTTCGCGATGAACGCGCCGGCCGCCGTGCTCGGCTCGACGCCGGAAGCGGTCGCGAACACCGTCACGCAATGGGGCTTCGTGCTGACGCCCGACATGCTCACGCAGACCGCGAAGGCCGTCGGCGAAACGACGATCATCGCGCGTGCGGGCGGCGCGCCGACGCTGGCCGTCGGCATGGCGCACATCCTGCACCAGGTGATCGGCGGCGAAGCGATGATGGCGTTCTGGTATCACTTCGCGATCCTGTTCGAGGCGCTGTTCATCCTGACGGCCGTCGACGCGGGCACGCGTGCGGGCCGCTTCATGCTGCAGGATCTGCTCGGCACGTTCCACCCGGCGCTCAAGCGCACCGAGTCGCTGCCGGCGAACCTGGTCGCCACCGCGCTGTGCGTGGCCGCGTGGGGCTACTTCCTGTATCAGGGCGTGGTCGATCCGCTCGGCGGCATCAACACGCTGTGGCCGCTGTTCGGCATCTCGAACCAGATGCTCGCCGCGATCGCACTGGTGCTCGGCACCGTCGTGCTGTTCAAGATGAAGCGCGAGCGCTACGCATGGGTGACGATGGTGCCGACCGCGTGGCTCTTGATCTGCACGCTGACGGCCGGCTGGCAGAAGATTTTCGACGCGAACCCGAAGGTCAGCTTCCTCGCGCACGCCGCGAAGCTGCAGGCCGCGGTGGACGAAGGCAAGGTGCTCGCGCCGGCGAAGTCGATCGCGCAGATGAAGCGGATCATCTTCAACGACTACATCGATGCGGCGCTGGCCGGGCTGTTCATCTTCGTCGTCGTGGCCATCGCGGTGTACGGCGTGATCGCCGTGCTGCGCGCGCGCCGCGAGTCGAAGCCGACCGTGCGCGAGACGCCGTACGAAGCGATGCCGGCCGCGCAGGCGCTCGGCACCGGACGTTGAGGGGAGGCCGCGATGTTCAGCGATCTTGGCAGCGACCTGCGCAGCGCGGGGCGTTACCTCGGGCAGGCGTTGCGGCTGATGGTCGGCCTGCCCGACTACGACACCTACGTCGCGCACATGCGCGAAACCCATCCGGACCGCGAGCCGATGACGTACGAGGAATTCTTCCGCGAGCGTCAGAATGCGCGGTACGGGTCGGGAGCGGGGAAGTGTTGCTGAACCGGGCCGTTGCAATGACCTGACGAATCGGTTCGGTTATCGAAACGGAAGCGCCGCGACGGTTGTCGCGGCGCTTTTTTCTTTGGCGGGCCGGTGGCGCGCATCGGCACGGCGCGTGCGCGTCGTTTGCCCGGGCGCAGCGCGGTGGCATCCGGCCCCCGGTATCATGAGGGCTCTTTCTTTTCCCGATGGACCGCAGGAGAACACGTCGTGCATGTCGGTGAGCGTTTCAACAGCATTTCCCATCTCGTCGGCGCGGTGCTGTCGGTGGCCGGTCTCGTCGCGCTCGTGACGATGGGCGCACTCGAAGGCGACCCGTACAAGGTGGTGAGTTTCAGCGTGTACGGCGCGATGCTGATCCTGCTCTACGCGATCTCGACGGCGTATCACAGCGTGCGCAACCCGCGCCTGAAGGCGATCCTGCAGAAATGCGACCATGCGGCGATCTACCTGCTGATCGCCGGTAGCTATACGCCGTTCACGCTCGTCACGCTGCGCGGCCCGTGGGGCTGGTCGCTGTTCGGCGTGAGCTGGGGGCTCGCCGTGTTCGGCATCGTGCAGGAACTCACGCTCGGGCGCCGCACGCGCCTGCTGTCGATGATCCTCTACGTGCTGATGGGCTGGCTCGCGCTCGTCGCCGTGCGTCCGCTGATCCATGCGCTGCCGCCGATCGGCACCGCGTGGCTGGTGGCCGGCGGCGTGATCTACAGCGCGGGGATCTACTTCTTCATCAACGACGAACGCATTCGTCACGGGCACGGCATCTGGCACCTGTTCGTGCTGGCCGGCAGCCTGTGCCAGTTCGTCAGTGTCGCGATGTATGTCGCGTGAGCGGCATCGCGCGTTGACCCGATAACCGCCGGCGAGCGGCGTGCCGGCCGGGGGAAGGCGCTATCGGCGCGCGGCGGCGCGCGGATGCGTGGTCGTTTCGGCCGTTACTTCGGCGGTTGCCGCCGCCTGCACCGTGAGCCACCACGTCAGCGCGGCGAGCGCCGACAATCCGGCCGCCAACGCCAGCACCACCTGCATCGCCACCGGAAACGGCTGCAGCGTCGCGATGCACGCACCGAAGATCGCCACGCCGAGCGCCGATCCGCTTTGCCGTGCCGCGTTCAGCACGGCCGCCGCCACGCCGGCGCGGTGCCGATCGACCGTCCCGAGCGCCGGCGACGTCGCGGCCGGCGAGATGAAGCCCGATGCGAAGCCGATCGCGAGCATCGGCGCGACGGCGAGCCAGCCGGGTGTCGTCGCGCCGATGGCCGTCATCCCGAGCGCGCCGGCCGCATAAAGTCCGAATGCCGCGCACATCGTCCCGCGCGCGCCGAAGCGTGCAACGATCCGCCCCGAGGTGAGCCCGCCGAGCGCGACCATCGCAGTCATCGGCAGGAACGCGAGCCCCGTGTCGAGCGGGCCCGCACCGCGAACCTGCCGATAGAACAGGCTGAGCACGAACAGCAAGCCGTAGAACACGAACGCCGACGCCATCGACACGAACGTCGACCCCGCGAACAGCCGGTTGCGGAAGAACGCGAGCGGCAGCATCGGTTCGCGGCGCCGCGCCTCGATCGCGATGAACGCGATCCACGCGACGACGCTCGCCACCGCGCCGCCGATGATCGGCGCCGAGCGCCAGCCGAGCGATGGGCCTTCGATCAGCGTGCCGATCAGCGCCGCGATCGCGACGATGGCCGCCGCCTGCCCGCCCCAGTCGAACTGTCGCGACCGATCGACGGCGGCGCGCGTGACCGTGCGGCCGAGCCAGATGCCGGCGAGCCCGAGCGGCAGGTTCACGAAGAAGAGGCTGCGCCATCCGAACAGATCGATCAGCAAGCCGCCGATCAGCGGACCCGACGCCATCGCGATGCCGCCGCACCCCATCCACAGGCTGATCGCCGACGCGCGCGCGGCCGGCGCGGGGAACGTGCGGTTGATCAGCGCGAGCGAGCAGGGCACCAGCATCGCGCTGCCGACGCCCTGCAACGCGCGGGCGACCGCGAGCGCCGGCAGGGTCGACGCGACGCCGCACAGGGCCGACGCGGCGACGAAGATGGCCAGCCCCGTCACATAGACGGTGCGGTCGCCGAGCCGGTCGCCGAGCGTGCCGCCCGTGAGCAGCAGGCTCGCGAATGCGAGCGTGTAAGCGTTCACTATCCACTGCAGGCCGGCCACGCGGCTGCCGAACGTGTGCGCGATGTCGGTGAGCGCGACGTTGACGATCGACGCATCGAGCAGCACGAGCGTATAGCTCACGCAGGTCGCGGCGAGCACGCGGCGCGCGGCGGCCCGATCCGGAGCGGCGGCCGTCATGCGCGCCCGTGCGCCGGCGAGGCGGCGGCCCGCAGCGCATTGAACCCGACCCATCCCCAGTACACGCGATGATGCGCGATCAATCCGTCGCGCAGGTCCATCACCTCGACGAGATCGACCTGGTCGCCGTCCGGCGTCTCGCGCGGGTATTCCCAGACGAGCTGGCGGCCGTTCGAGAAGAACAGCCCGGTGCGGTACCAGCGCCCGAGTTTGTTGTCCGGATTGCGCAGGCCGGCCGCGAAGAATGCGCCGATCGCGGCCTTGCCGTGCAGCACGCCCGAGCCGTGTTCGGGCAGCGTGGCGACGACGAGCGGGGTTTCGAGCACCGCGTCGTCGGCATACAGCGACATCAGCGCGTCGAAGTCGCGGGCGACGACGGCGGTGTGCCAGTCTTCATGGATGCGCCGGGCGTCGGCGTCGGTGTTGGCGGGTGTCATGGCGGGTTTCCGGAAGTCGATCACGGAAACCACTGTAGGGGCGCGCCGCCGCGGGACGTTTCACGTCGACCCGAAACGTGGATGTCTGCTGGGGCGAAGGCGGTTGGCGTCGGCCGTTAGCCGGTCAGCGCGTCGAGATTGAGCGTATACGACTTGCCGATCCACACCGCGCAATCGCGATGGTCGCGCAGTTCGTCGTGCGTATTCGGATGCAGGAAGATGTCGAGCGCGCCGTGGTTCAGCACGAGCCACGGCACGATGTCGTCGAAGCGCGCGGCGTCGAATGCGATCTGGTACGACCAGGCCGGATGCGGGCCGACGAGGCGTTCGTGAAAGCGCCCGAGTTCGATGACCGCGCCGAACCGCGCGTCGACGACCTGGCGAAACGCCCAGGCCGCGTCGCGGCTCGCCGCATCGAAATAGACGTGCGCGTGCCAGCTGTCGATGGCGGTAGTGTCGAGGGCAGCCATGAAGAGACTCGATTAAAAATGAAGAATGCGTGAGAGGCCATGCGAAACGGCCGATGCGTGATTATCGCGCGTCCTTGCCGCTTGCGTCGTGTCCCGATCCGGCACGCCGATGCGAATGATTTGTCCTGCATCAGAAGAATCGAACGACCCGACGAAATCGCGTCGGCGCTATCCGCATGCGCGATATCCCGCCGGAAGCCTTGTGGGCAGGCGCGCCGGCCGGAATCGCAGCGGCAACACGTCATTTCGGAAATTGAAAGAGCGGGTCGAGCGCCCCGTCGGATCGCTGGTAAAAATCCGATCAGATCGTTGAATGAAATAAAGAAATTCCATTTCGAATGGATTCGCGAATGACGCGGCTCGCACGCCGAATGCGCGGCTGAAAATAACAATTGCGGATTCGGCTATTCAAGCGGCATGCGGCCCGACATACGATGATTTCAACGCATCGATGCTGGATCGATGCGGGGACAACCATCTGGAGGCCATTATGCGATCCCTCGTTCCCGTTGCCGTTCTTTCCTGCGCACTCGCTGCGCTGCCGGCCGTCAGCTTCGCGCAGTCGATCGGCGTCGGCGACACCCTGCATGCCGCGCCGTTGACGTGGTCGGCGGCGCGTGCCGAAACCGATGCGCAGCTGATGCAGATGACGCGTGCCGGCTATCGCGCGACGACGGCAGGCAACCAGAACTATCCGCTCGCGATGCAGCGTGCGCTCGAGCGTGTGTACAACCCGGTGCCCAACCCGTGGCCCGACGAGAAGGCCGCGATGCAAGCGCGGGCGGCCCGCGACGCGCAGAACGGCCATCCGGTGAAGGCCTTCTTCGTGAAAACCGCGTACTACCTGAAGGGCGAGAACACGTTTTGATGCGGGAGACGAACATGGCATGCCCGAACCGAGTGCTCGGCGTGTTGCGTGCGTCGGCGATACGCAGGCTGCCGGAAGCGTGCGCGGCACGGCGGCGCGCCGATGTGCATGGCATGCGACGCCGGGCGAACAGCCTGCGCGACGCCGTCGTCTGCCGCAGCACTTGGCCGGGGACGGCGGCGGACGGCGCATCCGCGAGCGAGAACGAATCATGAAGGCTGCCCGCAAAGGCCGCCGCCATCCGCCGTTGACGCGCGAATGGCTGCTGCCGCTGCCGCCCGCGCATGCACGCGACATCTCGCTGAAATGCCACATGGCGCTGGTCGCGCTGCGCGGCGAGCACGGTAGCGAAACGCTGCTGATGCGGTTGCGCACGAGCGTGTATCTGGTGTTCCTCGCGCTCGACGATGCGGTCTCTCCGGACGCGACCATCGATCTGTGCGTCGACGCCGAGCGCGTGCTGGACGCGAGCGTGGCGCGCGCCGCGCAAAGCGGTGCGTGGACGCTGCACGACGACGAATGCGCGGTGCTCGAGCGCGTGCTCGCCGCGAACGACGCATGCGTGGCGACGCTCACGCGGCATCGGCTGGCCGAGCTGTGGCGTCATGTCTGCACGTTCGCTTCCGCCGAACAGCCGGGGATCGTCGCGCAGGCCGCGGCGAAGATGCGGGCGCCGGCCGTTCTGCATTGAATGGCTGGCCGCGGGCCGCGTTTCATACCCGTCCGATTCCATTGCGCGGACGCGCGCCGTCTAATCACATGACTGGAGCCCGGCGTGGCCGGGCGACGACGATCCATCCATGCGTTGGCGGTGATCGTGCGTGTCGACGCGAACGCATTCGTTTCGGTCAGGAGGAGCGATGGCGCTATACAGGAGCGGCGGCTACTTCACGTGCGGAAGTGGCCGCGCATTCAGCGAGAACCTGCCGCCGGGCAGCAAGGTGACGGTCGCGGGCATCTATCGGTGCACCGTGTGCGGCGACGAAATCGGCATCGCGAAATGGCAGACGTTGCCGTCCGAGGACGCGCATCGGCACGATCTCGATCCGCCGTCCGATCCGCTGCTCGATCCGGGGCCGACCGCGTGGCAACTGATCGCCGCGGCGGAGTCGCGAAGCTAGGCATCTGACGTTCGCCGCCGCACGCAGGCAGGCACGAGCAAGCGCAACGCGTCACGACATTCCGCCCGTCAAAACAAAAAGCGCCACGGAGCGAACTCCGTGGCGCTTCTTCGATACCAGGCCGCTGCGAAGGTGGGAACCGCCGCGCGGCACAACGCGCTGCTTAAGCGGCCGTTGCCGACTTCGCCGGCTTCTGCAGCTTGCCCTTGCCGGCGCGCTGGATTTCCTCGAGCTTGATCTCGACGTGGCGCGAGAACACGTACTCGGCCGGACGTTGCTTCGCGATCGAGATGTCCGGTGCGAACGGGCCGTCGGTCTTGATGCCCTTGCGGCTCACGCGCAGCGCCTTCAGCGGGTTCGAGATCGTGTCCATCACGGCGGTGGCCTCGAAGCCGCAGTGGACCATGCAGTCCGCGCACTTCTCGTAGTTGCCGACGCCGTAGTTGTCCCACTCGGTCGTTTCCATCAGTTCCTTGAAGGTCTTCACGTAACCTTCGCCGACCAGGTAGCACGGCTTCTGCCAGCCGAACACCGTACGCGCCGGGTTGCCCCACGGCGTGCACTTGTACGTCTGGTTGCCGGCCAGGAAGTCGAGGAACAGCGACGACTGGCTGAACGACCAGCGCTTGCCGCCTTCGCCGCGCTTCAGGATTTCGCGGAACAGGTTCTTCGTCTTGTCGCGGTTCAGGAAGTGCTGCTGATCCGGCGCGCGCTCGTACGCGTAGCCCGGCGACACGGTGATGCCGTCGACGCCGATCGGGCCCAGCGTGTCGAAGAACTTCGCGACGCGCTCCGGCACCGCATCGTTGAACAGCGTGCAATTGATGTTCACGCGGAAGCCGCGGCGCTTCGCTTCCTTGATCGCCGCGACGGCCTTGTCGTACACGCCTTCCTGCGACACCGAGTGATCGTGCGCTTCCTTGTCGCCGTCGAGGTGGACCGACCAGACGAAATACGGGCTCGGCTGGTAGTCGTCCATCTTCTTTTCCATCAGCAGCGCGTTCGTGCACAGGTACACGAACTTCTTGCGCTTCATGATGCCCTTGACGATTTCCGGCATCTCCTTGTGGAGCAGCGGCTCGCCGCCGGCGATCGACACGACGGGCGCGCCGCACTCGTCGACGGCCTGCAGGCATTCCTCGACGGACAGGCGCTGGTTCAGGATCGGGTCCGGATAATCGATCTTGCCGCAGCCGTTGCACGCGAGGTTGCAGCGGAACAGCGGCTCGAGCATCAGCGCGAGCGGATAGCGTTTGTTCCCGGACAGGTGCTGGCGCACGATGTAGGCGCCGACACGGACTTGCTGGAGCAGCGGAATAGACAAGGGATGTCCTCCTTAAACTTCGCGGGCGACAGCTTGCGTGAGCTTCGCCGGCAACTTGAATTCGACTTTTTCTTCCCGGCCCGCCATCGTCGCGACATCGACGGGCCCCAGCGCGCGCAGCGCGCCGATTACATCCTCGACCATTTCTTCGGGCGCCGACGCGCCGGCGGTCAGGCCGACCGTCTGCACGCCCGCGAACCATTCGGCCTTCACTTCCGAGCCGTCGGCGACGAGATAGCTCGGCACACCGCTTTCGGTGCCGATCTCGCGCAGGCGGTTCGAGTTCGAGCTGTTCGTCGCACCGACGACGAGCAGCACGTCAACCTGTTCGCTCAGCTCGCGCACGGCGGCCTGGCGATTCTGCGTCGCATAGCAGATGTCGCGCGTGTCCGGGCCGACGAGGTCGGTGAACCGGCGCTGCAATGCTTCGATGATGCCGCGCGTGTCGTCGACCGACAGCGTGGTCTGCGTGATGTACGCGACCGGCGTATCGACGGGCAGCGTCAGCGTATCGACTTCGGCTTCGCTCTGCACGAGGATCACCTCGGCCGGAATCTGGCCGATCGTGCCCTCGACTTCCGGGTGGCCCGCGTGGCCGATCAGGATCAGCCGGCGGCCCGCCGCGACGTACTGGCGGCCCTGCACGTGCACTTTCGTGACGAGCGGGCAGGTCGCGTCGAGCACGTCGAGCCCGCGCGTTTGCGCATCGCGCTCGACCGTCTGGGCGACACCGTGCGCGCTGAAGATCGCGACAGCGCCGTGCGGCACCTCGTCGAGTTCCTCAACGAATCGTGCCCCTTTATTACGCAGATTTTCGACGACATGCCGGTTATGCACGATCTCATGACGCACATAGACCGGCGCACCGTGCTGCTGCAGCGCGCGATCGACGATCTCGATTGCGCGGACAACCCCCGCACAGAAGCCGCGGGGCTGGGCAAGGATGACTCGCATAAGTGAGCGAACTCCGACGACAGACGCCGGGGTTCGAGGCGCTTGGCACGCGCTTGCTCGCCCCGGCTTGATGTTATGAAGGCAGGAACGAACCGGCCGGCCAGGCCCCGGTACCCCGAATTAATCGCGCATTTTAACCCTATCGGGCCGTCCTTGCTTCGGTGCCGTGTCGGCACCGTTGCAATTGCGGGAGAGCCGCGTCGGCGCTGGCGCGCGCGGAACCCGGTAAACTGCGCGGTTTCGCGGGCGGCCGCTCCGGCTGCCCGCCATCGCGCTCATTTCAAGGCCATTCGATGACCGTCGATTCTCACGCGTATTGCCCGACCGCCCGTGCGGTGCCGGGTGTTTTGTTCCAGACCCTTATTTCTACCGAACCCGCCGGCGCGCGGCGGGAGGCAGGCCGATGATGCTCGCGATCGCTTTCCTGGTGTCCGGCCTGTCGCTGGTGATCTGGATCGTGCTGCTCGTCGCGCGCGGCGGCTTCTGGCGCGCGCAGCCCGCGCGGCCGCTGCCGCCCGACGCTCGCGGCGCGGCGGCCGACGCCGGCTGGCCGGCCGTCGTGGCGGTCGTGCCGGCGCGCAACGAAGCCGACGTGATCGCCCGTGCGGCGACTTCGCTGCTCGAGCAGGACTATCCGGGCGACTTCCACCTGATCATCGTCGACGATCACAGCGACGACGGCACCGCCGACGCGGCCCGCGCGGCCGCGCTCGCGATCAACCGCGCCGACCGGCTGACGGTGCTGAGCGCGAAGCCGCTGCCGGCCGGCTGGTCGGGCAAGGTGTGGGCGCAGTCGCAAGGGATCGCGGCGGTGCAGACGCTCGGCCTGCCGGCCGACTACCTGCTGCTGACGGATGCCGACATCGGCCATCCGCCGGACGCCGTCGCGCAGCTCGTCACGCGCGCGCAGGCCGAGCAGCGCGATCTGGTCTCGCTGATGGTGCGGCTGCGCTGCGACTCGTTCTGGGAAAAGGCGCTGATCCCTGCGTTCGTGTTCTTCTTCGCGAAGCTGTACCCGTTCTCGTGGATCAACAATCCGCGCAACCGGACGGCCGGCGCCGCCGGCGGCTGCATGCTCGTGAAGCGCACGGCGCTGGAAGAAGCGGGTGGCATCGAATCGATTCGCGGCGCGCTGATCGACGACTGCAGCCTCGCCGCGCAGATCAAGCACCGCGGCAGCGGCCGCCATCCGATCCGGCTCGATCTCGCCGATCGCAGCGTGTCGCTGCGCCCGTACGACAGCTGGCGCGACATCTGGAACATGATCGCGCGCACCGCGTTCACGCAGCTGCACTATTCGCCGCTGCTGCTGGCCGGCACGCTGCTCGGGATGACGATCATCTACCTGGTGCCGCCCGTCGTCGCGCTCGCCTACGGCGCGCGCGGGTGGCCGGCGTGGCTCGCGTGGGCGTCGATGTGCGCCGCGTATGCGCCGATGCTGCGCTACTACCGGCGCTCGCCGCTGTGGGCGCCCGCGCTGCCGCTCGTCGCGCTGTTCTATGTGGGCGCGACGTTCGCGTCCGCGTGGCGTTACTGGCGCGGCAAGGGCGGGCAGTGGAAGGCGCGCGTGCAGGCGCCGGTGGAGCGCTGACCCACGCCGGCGGATGCCGGCCGTCCCGATAAACCGGAACGCTGAAAACACACAGCCCGGATCGACGCAAGCCGATCCGGGCTGTTTGCTTTTTGGCCGGCTTCCGGCCGATGCGCGCTTACCGCTGCGTCAGCATCATGTACATCTGGATCACGACGTCCGGCGAGAACGTGAACGGCACCCAGCCGTAGCCCGTGTGGCGGGCGACCAGCAGGCGGTCGCCGTTCGCCTGCTTCTGCACGGCCATCATCGGGTTCTTCGTCGTCACGAAACGCCAGCCGGCCGGAATGCCGGGCGGTGGCTCCGGCTGCATCGACGCGCGAGCATGCGCGAGTTCCTCGATCAGTTGCCCCAGTTGCTCCGGATGCAGCGTGATCGACTGGCCGTTGACGGTCAGCGTGAGTTCGTTCTGGGACGGGCGCGCGACGTGCAGCGTCGGCTGGTCGGCCGGCGCGGCGGTGTCGGTTTCGATTGCGGTTTCGGCTTGCGCGGCCGGGATCGGTGCGGTCTCGGCATTGGCCGGGGCGTCGGCTGCTTCGACCACTTCGACCGTTTCCGCCGCAGCCGCCGGCTCGACGACGTCGGCCGTCACGGCCGTGGCGGCAACCGCGCTCGTCGCGGCTTCCTTGACGACGGCCTCGACCAGCGCTTCGGCGTCGGCGATCGCCTTCGCGTGGTGCTGCGCGGCTGCTTCGGCCTCGGCGATCGCTTCGGTATGGCGCTGCGTGATCGCTTCGGCTTCGGCGGTCGCTTCGGCGTGGCGTTGCGCGGCTGCTTCGGCCTGGGCGATCGCTTCGGCGTGACGCTGCGTGATGGCTTCGGCCTCCGCGGTGGCTTCGGCATGACGCTGGGCGGCGGCCTGCGTGTCGGCGAGCGCCTGCGTGTGACGCTGGGCGAGCGCCTCGGCCTCGGCGATCGCGGCCATGTGGCGCTGCGCCGCGGCTTCGGCTTCGGCGGTCGCTTCCGCGTGGCGCTTCGCGGCGGCTTGCGCTTCGGCGGTCGCCGCGGCATGGCGTTGCGCGGCCGCGTCGGCTTCGGTCGCGGCGGCGTGATGACGCTGCGCGGCGGCCTCGGCTTCGGCGATCGCGGCCGCGTGGCGCTGCGACGCGGCTTCGGCATCCGCGTGACGTTGCGCGAGCGCTTCGGTCAGCGCGGTGGCTTCCGCATGGCGCTGCGAAGCGGCCTCGGCTTGCGTGGCGGCATCCGTATGACGTTGGGCGGCTGCTTCCGCGGCGGCGGTGGCGTCGGCATGGCGCCGCTGCGCGGCTTCGGCGTCGGCGGCTGCGGCCGTGTGACGCTGCGCGGCGGCCTGCGCTTCGGCTTCCGCCGCCGCGTGACGCTCGGCCGCGGCCCGGGCTTCCGCTGCCGCGGCGCGCGCGAAGGCTTCCGCGCTGCGTGCCGCCTGCTGGGCGGCGTGGTGATCGTGGAGGAGCTGATCGACGCCCGTGGCGAGCGAAGCGATCTGATCGTTCAGGTTCATGCGTGTCTTCTCTGCGTAAGACCCGCGATTTTAACCGCTGCGCCGATGCCGGTCCGTGCGCGACGTGTAACAAAGTGCGCAAAGCGGCGCGACGTGCGCCGCTTTGTGTTACTTCAGGTAGCCCGCCGAGCCGAACCAGTCGAGCGCATCGCGCAGCCCTTCGCGATACGGGCGTGCACGGTAGCCGAGCTCGCGCTCGGCCTTCGCCGACGTGAAATACATCTTGTTCTTCGACATCCGCAGCCCGTCGACGGTGACGAACGGCTCCTTCTTCGTGAACTTCGCGACCGCTTCGGCGCCGACCGCGAGCGGGTACAGCGGCCAGCGCGGCAGCGCGATCGTCGGCGCCTTGCGGCCCGTCATCTGCGCGATGTCCGCGAGCATCTGCTGCAGCGGCAGGTTCTCGCCGCCGAGGATGTAGCGCTCGCCGATCCGGCCGCGCTCGAGCGCGAGGAAGTGGCCGTGCGCGACGTCGTCGACGTGCACGAGGTTCAGGCCGGTATCGACGAACGCGGGAATCTTGCCGAGCGCGGCCTCGACGATGATGCGGCCGGTCGGCGTGGGCTTCACGTCGCGCGGGCCGATCGGCGTCGACGGGTTGACGATCACGGCCGGCAGCCCTTCGTCGGCGATCATCCGTTCGACCGCGCGCTCCGCGAGCACCTTGCTGCGCTTGTAGACGCCGATCGCCTGCTCGGCCGTGAGCGGCCGGTTCTCGTCGGACGGGTCGCCGGCGCTCGTCACCTTCAGCGTCGCGACGCTGCTCGTGTAGACGATCCGCTCGACGCCTTCCGCGCGGGCCGCCCGCATCGTCGCGACCGCGCCTTCGAGGTTCGCGCGCTCGATCTCGTCCGGGTCGGGCGCCCACAGCCGGTAGTCGGCCGCGACGTGCAGCAGGTAGCGCACGCCGCGCAGCGCGGCGCGCATCGACGCCTCGTCGCGCATGTCGCCGGTGACGATCTCGGCGTCGAGATCCGCGACGTTCGTGCGCGGGCTGGTCGGGCGCACGAGCACGCGCACCGCATAGCCTTTCTGCTGCGCGATGCGCGCGACGGCCGAGCCGACGAAACCGGACGCGCCGGTGACGAGAACGAGATCGCGGGAGGTATCAGTCATGCGTTTCCTTCAGGGCCGCGCGGGCGGCGCGGCGGTTGGGCATCGGCGAGATTGTACGTGGTCGGCGTGCGCGGCGACGCCCGGCCGGCGCGTGTGCGAAGCGGCCGACGCGACTACAATGCCGGGCTTGAATGCAACGGGAGGGCGACGCGATGAGCCGCAATGAACTGGACGAACGGATCGAGACCTACTACGTGCGGGTGCGCGGCGTCGTGCAGGGCGTCGGCTTTCGTCATGCGACGGTACGCGAAGCGCATGCGCTGAAGCTGCGCGGCTGGGTCGCGAATCTCGAGGACGGCACCGTCGAGGCGATGATCCAGGGCCCCGGCGCGCAGATCGACCGGATGCTCGCATGGCTGCGTCACGGGCCGCCCGCCGCGCGCGTGACCGAGGTGACGTTCGAGGAACGCCGGACCGAGAAGCGCTTCGAACGCTTCCAGCAGCAGTAAAAAAGGCACAAAACGACCATGACGGGGTATCCGGAAGCCGGGCGCGGCCTCACGCTGTCGGTGATGGCGTCGACGCTGTTCGCGCTGATGTCGGCTTACGCGAAACTGCTCGCGCCGCTCACGGGGCTCGACATCTTCGCGTGGCGCATCGTGTGGACCGCGCCGGGCGCGCTCGCGCTGATCGCGCTGCGCGGCCGCTGGCCGGCGCTCGTCGAGCTCGCGCGGCGCAGTGCGCGCGACTGGCGCCTGCTGATCGCGCTGCCGGTGAGCGCGGCGCTGCTCGGCGTGCAGCTGTGGCTGTTCCTGTGGGCGCCGCTGCACGGCCGCATGCTCGAAGTGTCGCTCGGCTATTTCCTGCTGCCGCTGACGATGGTGCTCGTCGGCCGCTTCTACTATCACGAACGGCTCGACCCGCTGCAATGGGCGGCGGTCGCGTGCGCGGCGCTCGGCGTCGCGCACGAGGTGTGGGCGACGCGCGCGTTCGCGTGGCCGACGCTCGTCGTCGCGCTCGGCTATCCGCCGTATTTCGTGCTGCGCCGGCGGATCAACGCCGATTCGCTGGCCGCGTTCGCGGTCGAGATCGTGCTGCTGTGCCCGATCGCGTTCGCGATGGTCGCGACCAGCGCGACGCCGGTCGCCGGCCAGCCGCTGCTGTGGGCCGCGCTGCTGCCGGGGCTCGGCATCCTCAGCACGCTCGCGCTCGCGAGCTACCTGAAGGCGAGCCGGATGCTGCCGATGGCGCTGTTCGGGATTCTCGGCTACGTCGAGCCCGTGCTGCTCGTCGTGGTGTCGCTGCTGCTGCTCGGTGAAACGCTGAGCGTCGCGCAGCTCGCGACGTACGGGCCGATCTGGGTCGCCGTCGCGCTGACCGCATGGCACAGCGCGATGCTGATGCGGCGCTTGCCCGCGCGCGGTTAGCCGCATCGTTGCGATGCGCCGGCCGTGCGCAACGTGCCGCGCGTCGCGTGCTTCATCGACCATCGAACCGCGCGCGTTGCGCTGCCGAGTCTCGCCGAATCCATCGATACTGACCGCCAACTGGCGCCGCGCTGACGCGAATCTGGCGACGCCGCCGGCTTCGCCGCGCAACGCTCGCGCTTGTAATCGAAGAGAAGATTCAGTTGCACTTTGTTACTTAGGGTCGCCCCGGATCGGCCATTAGACTGATCTGACCGACTTCCCTTCGTATGCAGTTTCTCAATGAACGGTCATCTCCGCGCCTGGCCAGCCGGGTTGGCGCGATGCGAGCATACGCGTATCGCCGCCGATCGCGCTCGCCTGCTCTCTCCCGATCCTTTCCCCGGTGCGTGCCGCACCGCCGTCGTGCAGGTGCGCGCATGTCGTTGAGCCCGCCGCGTTCTGCCACGATGCAGCCGCCGCGCGGCGGCCGCCTGATCGAAATCGATTTCTTCCGCGGGCTCGTGCTGTTGATGATCGTCGTCGATCACATCGGTGCGAGCGTGCTGTCGCGCGTGACGCTGCACGCATTCGCGCTGTGCGATGCGGCCGAGGTGTTCGTGTTCCTCGGCGGCTTCGCGACCGCGAGCGCGTACGGCGCGATCGCCGAGCGGCAAGGCGCGCGCGCCGCGCAGCAGCGGTTCGTGCGGCGCGCGATGCAGATCTACCGCGCGTTTCTCGCGACGTCGATGCTGATGCTCGTCGTGTCGGTGGTGCTCGACCACTTCGGCATCGAGGCGCCGAACCTCGCGCTCGACGACGTCAGCGTGATGCTCGCATCGCCGCTCACCGGGCTCGCCGAGCTGCTGACGTTCCAGCGCCAGCCGTATCTCGCGTCGGTGCTGCCGATGTACGTGCTGTTCGCGCTCGCGTCGCCGGTGCTGGTGCCGTTCGCGCGGCGCCATCCGTGGCTGCTCGTCGCGCTCGGCATTGCGTCGTGGCTCACGGCGGGCTGGCTCGGCCCGGAACTGCTGGACACCGACGGCTTCCGCTGGAGCTTCAACCCGTTCGCGTGGCAACTGATGTTCGTCGCCGGCGTGCTTGCACGCTGCCAGCCGTTCTACCGGCGCGTCGCGCTCGGCCGCTGGGGTGCCGCGGCGACCGGGCTTGCGTGCGCGATCGTGCTCGGCTGCGCGAGCTACAAGCTGTTCTCGGGGCTGCCGCTGCCCGAAGGCGTGCTCAAGCGCGACCTCGCGCTGCCGCGCGTGGTGAGCTTCGCGGCCATCGCGTGGCTGATGGCCGATTGCGTGCGCTTCGGCTGGATCGCGCGGATCGCGGAGGGCGTGCGCCCCGTCGTGGCGGTCGGCCAGCGCGGGCTGATCTGCTTCGTCGCGGGCGCGGCGATCTCGCTCGTGATCGATTCGCTGCTGCATCCGGTCGTGCGCAGCGCCGATCTGCGGCACGTCGGCGTGGGCCTCGTGGCCGACGCGTGCGCGGTCGGGCTGATGATGGCGGTGGCCGGTTCGGGAACGTGGATCGCGCGATGGCGCGGCGCGGCGGCGTAGGCGCGCGCAAGGAGGGGGGGGCGGCGCGGCAGGCGCCGCGCGGCGTCAGTGAGGTGAGCCGATACGGGAGCGGGGCGTGGCGGTGGCGTCGTCGGATTCGGCGTCGTCGCGTTCGTCCTGCGCCGGATCGTCGCGCTCCGCGAGCACCGCATCGGCTTCGGCCGCGGCCCGGGCGGCGCGCATCGCGGTACAGCGCTGCGCGTGCCGGATGTCCGACAGGATCCTCAAAAGCCGCGTCGTCTTGCTTTTCATCGTGTTCTCCCGCCAGTGCGCATCTCGCGAAGCGGATGCGTTGCCTGCAACCAGTGTAGGACGCGTTCGCGTTTCTGGCGGGAGAATGTGGCGTGCACGCCGCACGCCGAGGGATAGTACTTACTGCGCGGCGACGGCTGCTTGCGCCTGCAACGCTTCTTCGCGGCGCTCTTCCGTGCAGCGCTGATGCTGGCGCGACAGGCGGTTCATCAGCGGCAGCAGCAGCAGCGCGAGCAGCATGCCGATCGCGGCGAGCCAGCCGAGCTTCTCGAACAGCGACAGGTAGAGCGGCAGCGATTCGGTGGCCGGCAGTTCGTGCGACGGCATCTGCGCGAAGTTCGCGACGACGCTGCCCAGATACTGCGACACGCCCGTCGCGACGAAATACGCACCCATCATGAAGCCGCTCATGCGCGCCGGCACGTAGCGGGCGATCATCGCGAGGCCCAGGCCGCTCACCAGCAGCTCGCCGAGCGAGTACAGCCCGTAGCCCCACACCATGAACCACGACGACACGCGGCCGTCGACCGCGTAGCGGCCGCTGATGGTGAACACCAGGTAGCCCGCGGCGACCGCGCCGAAACCGAGCGCGTACTTCGCGGCGACCGGCAGGTCGCGGCCGCCCTTCGCGACGGCGTTGTAGACCCACACCAGCACCGGGCTCAGCAGCATGATCCAGATCGGGTTCAGCGCCTGGAACTGCGCGGCGCTCCACGTGAACAGCGTCGTGCCGAACAGCATGAAGCGCGGATCGACGTTGCGCAGCGCGAACAGCGTCAGCGACGTCGACATCTGCACGTAGAAGATGAAGAACAGGATCACCTGGCCGATCAGCACGAGCGCCGCGATCAGGCCCGCGCGCTCCGAGCGCTCCGACTTCGCGATCATGTACGCGAAGATCGCGAGGATCGCGAACGCCGCCGTCCACACGCTCGCGACCGCGAGCTGCTTGTGCTGCAGCACGTACAGCGTGATCAGCGCGAGCGCGACGCCGCCGGCCGCGACCGCGCCGAGGCGCTTCCAGCGGATCGGCTGGTCGTCCGGCTGCGAGCCGACGTGCGCGAGCGTGCGGTGCATCAGCATGAAGTTGAGGATCGCGAGCAGCATGCCGCCGCAGCAGACCGCGAACGCGGTGTGCCAGCCCCAGTGATCCTTGATCCACGGCGTCGCGAGCATCGACACCGTCGAGCCGATGTTGACCGCCATGTAGTAGATCGTGAATGCGCTGTCGATGCGCGCATCGTCGCCTTCGTAGATGCGGCGCACGAGGTTCGCGGCGTTGGCCTTGAACAGCCCGTTGCCGACCACGATCACGCCGAGCGACGCGTACATGTACGTCAGCTGATCGTTCGGCACCGCGAGCATCAGGTAGCCGGTGCACAGCACGGCCGCGCCGATGATCATCGTGCGGCGGGCGCCGAGCACCTTGTCGCCGATCCAGCCGCCGATCGACGGCGCGGCGTAGACGAGTGCGGTGAAGGCCCCCCAGGTCAGGTTCGCATGGCTGTCGGTGAAGCCGAGCCGGTCGACCATGAAGAGGACCAGGAGCGCGGCCATGCCGTAGTAGCCGAAGCGCTCCCACATTTCGATGAGGAAGACCGTCGTGAACGATCGGGTCTGTGAAACAGGTACGTGCATCATCAATCTCGTTTGAAACGGACGGCGCGGATCGCGCGTCGCCTTGAGGGTCGAACTGGCGCCGGAGCACGGTGGCCGGGTAGGCTTGCGTCGGCGATGGAGCAGTCGAGCGGTTAGCTCGGGCCGGGGTCGGATTCCACCTGAAAAGGCGGAGCGCGGCCCCGACCGGCGCGCGAATGGTAACGTTTGCCGGTCCGGTGCGTCGGGTCCGCGCCACTTAGGGAAACTCCCGATATGGCAGCAGCTTTCAGGAACATTTGTCTCATCATCTACTTGTAAGCTTGACGCCCGTTCTCCGCAGATTCCCGGAGAGCCGCTTGCAGCTTGCCTGTGAAGCCGGCGAGTCTGGCAAGATAGCGCGTCGTTTCGCTCGCTTCGGGCCCTGTTTAGTGCACCGGGCTCAACGCCGAAGGCGTGTACGAACCCGAAGATTAAGCTATCTCCAATTAACTTAGTTACTTTCCATCAAACATTTTTTGACGACCACTTTTCGGCCTGCTATGGTTCCCCCCACTGAAAACTCGCGATCGGCAGACGCTGTCGCACTCGGCAGCAAGATTCGCGCGTTGCGCCAACGTCTGAAGCGCACGCTCGACGACACCGCTACCGCCGCGGGGATTTCGAAGCCGTTTCTGTCTCAAGTCGAGCGCGGGCTCGCGTCGCCGTCACTGACGTCGCTGGCCGGTATCGCCCACGCGCTCGGCGTGACGGTGCAGTACTTCGTGGATACGCCGAGCGAGGAACGCTCGGTGTGCCGAGGCGATCAGCTGCGCTTCTTCGGGTTTGCCGATTCGGCGAACCTGTTCGCGCGACTGACGAACGTGTCCGAAGGGCGCCAGCTGGAGGCGATCCTCGTGAGGATGCCGCCGGGGCAGAAACGGTCCGAGGTGACGACACATGCAGGAGAGGAGTTCCTGTACGTGATTGAAGGGGAAGTGTCGCTGACGCTGGAAGGCAAGACGTTCGTCCTGCAGGCCGGCGACAGTTCGCACTATCAGTCGACGGTGCCGCACAGCTGGGTCAACACCGCGAAGATCGAGTCGGTGGTGGTCTGGGTCGGTACGCCGCGACTGTTCTAACGCACGGGTATTCCTTCGTTTCTTCGACGGAATGCCTGTCGAAAGAAATGTAAGGAATACTAACATGCAATACGAGAACCACGGGCCTCCTCAATCGCTGCCCCCGTCAGCGTCTCACGCGTAAGCCGCGGCATCCGCCGCGCGACGCCCACCGAACCACCTTCTCAAGACTGCCACGATGAAATCCTTGCATGCCATGTCGGCCGTGCTGGCCGCGCTCGCCCTGACGCCCGTCGCCCACGCCGTAACCGTTCCGTCGAACGTCGCGCTCGCTCCGCAACAGGACCTGACGCGACAGGTGCCGGCCGAGGTCGAGTCGCTCGACCCGGCGCACATCGAATCGTGGACCGGCAACACGATCGGCCTCGACCTGTTCGAAGGGCTCGCGCGGATCGATGCGGCCGGCCAGGTCGTGCCGGGCGTCGCGCTGTCGTGGGAACGCAAGACGCCGCAGACGTGGATCTTCAAGCTTCGCCACGACGCGAAGTGGAGCAACGGCCAGCCGGTGACGGCCGCCGATTTCGTCTATTCGTGGCAACGCCTCGTCGATCCGAAGACGGGCTCGAAGTACACGATCCTCGTCGAGTTCATCAAGAACTCGAAGGACATCATCGCCGGCAAGGCCGCACCGACGACGCTCGGCGTGCGCGCGGTCGACCCGTACACGCTGGAAGTGACGACCGACGTGCCCGTCGCGTTCTTCCCCGAACTGACCGCGATGGCGCCGCTCGTGCCGGTGAACAAGGACGTGGTCGCGAAGTTCGGCGACGCATGGACGCGCCCGGGCAACCTCGTCAGCAACGGCGCGTACCAGCTCGTCGACTGGCAGCCGAACAACCGCATCGTGATCTCGAAGGATGCGAAGTACTGGAACGCGCCGAAGGTCGTGATCAACAAGGTCACGTACCTGCCGATCGAAAGCGACGAAACCGCGATGCGCATGTACCAGGCCGGCCAGATCGACTACAGCTACTCGATCCCGTCGGGCATCTTCCAGCAGGTCAGCAAGCAGTTCGGCGGCGAACTGCGCCCGGGCCTGCAGCTCGCGACCTACTACTACTACCTGAACAACAGCGACGCGGCGCTGAAGGACAAGCGCGTGCGCGAGGCGCTGTCGATGGTGATCGATCGCGACGTGCTGACGTCGAAGCTCACGCAGGCCGGCGAGAAGCCGATGTACGGGCTGATGCCGAACGGCACGAAGGGCGTGCAGCCGTTCACGCCGGAATGGGCGTCGTGGCCGATGGCCAAGCGCATCGCGACCGCGAAGGACCTGCTGAAGCAGGCCGGCTATTCGGACGCGAAGCCGCTGTCGTTCACGCTCACGTACAACACCAACGACCTGCACAAGAAGGTCGCGCTGTTCACCGCATCGGAATGGCGCACGAAGCTCGGCGTCACCACGAAGCTCGAGAACGTCGAATTCAAGGTGCTGATGAAAGAGCGGCATGACGGCAAGGTGCAGATCGCGCGCGACGGCTGGTTCGCCGACTACAACGACGCGATGACCTTCTTCGACCTGATCCGCTGCGGCAGCTCGCAGAACACCGTCGGCTACTGCAACAAGCAGGTCGACGCGCTCGTCGAGGAAGGCAACCAGAAGCTCGACGACAAGGCGCGCGCCGCGCTGCTCACGCAGGCGCACGACATGGCGCTGAAGGACACGCCGATGGTGCCGCTGTTCCAGTACTCGGCCGACCGTCTCGTGAAGTCCTACGTGGGCGGCTATTCGCTGAAGAACGTGATCGACATGCGTGCTTCGCAGGACATGTACCTGATCAAGCACTGAGCGGAGCGATCATGCTGGCCTACGCATTGAGGCGCACGTTGTGGGCGGTGCCGACGATCCTCGCGGTCATCACCGTCTGCTACCTGCTGCTGCATTTCACACCCGGCGGCCCGTTCGATACGGAGAAGCAGCTGTCCGCCGCGACGCTCGCGAACCTGAACGCGAAGTACCACCTCGACGAGCCGCTGTGGAAGCAGTACCTGCTGTATCTCGGCTCGCTGCTGCACGGCGATCTCGGCCCGTCGTTCCGTTACGTCGACTGGTCGGTGAACGATCTCGTGAAGAAGGCGCTGCCCGTGAGCCTCGGCGTGGGCGGCGTGTCGATCCCGCTCTCGATCGTGTTCGGCGTGCTGCTCGGCACCGTCGCGGCCGTGCGCCGCGACAGCGTGATCGACCGCTTCGTGATGCTGATCGGCAACATCGGCAACGTCGTGCCGCCGTTCGTGCTCGGCCCGGTGCTCGTGTGGATCTTCGCGATCCTGCTGAAGACGTCGGCCGGCAACGGCTGGCTGCCGGCCGGCGGCTGGGGCGACGGCGGCTGGCAGTACCGGCTGCTGCCGATCGCGTTGCTGACGCTCATCAACGTGTCGCTGCTCGCGCGCGTGATGCGCGGCTCGATGATCGAGACGCTGTCGAGCAACTACATCCGCACCGCGCGCGCGAAGGGCCTGCCGGGCTCGACGATCGTGCTGCGTCACGCGCTCAAGCCCGCGCTGATGCCGGTCGTGTCGCTGTTCGGCACGGTCTGCATCACGTCGATCACGGCGGCCGTCGTCACCGAATCGGTGTTCGCGCTGCCGGGCCTCGGGCAGCTCGTCGTGAACGGCGCGATCAACCGCGACTACACGCTGGTGCTCGGCCTCGTCGTGCTGACGACCGTCTTCGCGGTGCTGTTCAACCTGCTGGTCGACCTCGCGTACGCATGGCTCGATCCGCGCATCCGTTATTGAGCGAGGCACAGCGATGACCCCGACCACTCCCGCCGTCGGCCTGCCCGTGCAGACCGATTCGCCGCCGCGTTCGCGCTCGCCGCTCGAGCTCGCGTTCGCGCGCTTCCTTCACAACCGCGCGGCGCTGTTCAGCCTCGCGCTGCTCGTGCTGATCACGCTCGCCTGTTTCGTCGGCCCGTGGCTGCTCGCGGCCGATCCCGCCGCGAGCGACTGGGCCTCGATCAGCCTGCCGCCGACCTGGGCGAACCAGCACTGGTTCGGCACCGACGAGCTCGGCCGCGACCTGCTCGTGCGCACGCTGATCGGCGGCCGCGTATCGATCGAGGTCGGCCTGCTCGGCACGCTCGTGTCGGGCCTGTTCGGCGTCGCGTGGGGCGCGACCGCGGGCTTCGCGGGCGGCCGCGTCGACTCCGTGATGATGCGCGTCGTCGACATGATGTACGCGATCCCGTACCTGCTGATCGCGATCCTGATGATGACCCTGTTCGGCCGCTCGTTCATGCTGGTCGTGCTGACCATCAGCGCGTTCTCGTGGATCGACATGGCGCGCGTCGTGCGCGGCCAGACGCTGTCGCTGCGCAATCGCGAGTTCGTCGACGCGGCGCGCGCGATCGGTGTCACGCCGACGTCGATCGTGCTGCGCCACGTCGTGCCGAACCTGCTCGGCGTGGTCGTCGTGTACGCGACGGTCTCGGTGCCGAACATCGTGCTGACCGAATCGGTGCTGTCGTTCCTCGGCCTCGGCGTGCAGGAGCCGATGACGAGCTGGGGCGTGCTGATCCAGGACGGCGCGCAGAAACTGGAATCGACGCCGTGGCTGCTGCTGGCCCCGGCCGTCATGCTGTGCGTGACGCTCTACTGCGTGAACTTCGTCGGCGACGGCCTGCGTGACGCGCTCGACCCGAAGGATCGCTGAAGATGGCCGCTCTGCTGGAAGTTGAAAACCTCGGCGTGCGCTTCACGCGCAAGGATGCGCCGCCGATCGACGCCGTGAACGGCGTGTCGTTCTCGCTCGAAGCCGGCAAGACGCTCGGCATCGTCGGCGAATCGGGCTCGGGCAAGAGCCAGACCGTGATGGCGCTGCTCGGCCTGCTGGCCGGCAACGGCACGACGACCGGCGCCGCGCGCTACCGCGGCGACAACCTGCTCGACATGGATACGCGCGCGCTGAACGCGGTGCGCGGCGATCGCATCGCGATGATCTTCCAGGACCCGATGACGTCGCTCAATCCGTTCCTGACGATCGAGCGGCAGATGACCGAGACGCTGCAGCTGCATCGCAAGCTGTCGCGCAAGGCAGCCATCAAGCGCGCGATCGAGGCGCTCGAATCGGTGCGGATTCCCGACGCGGCGCGCCGCATCCGCATGTATCCGCACGAGTTCTCGGGCGGCATGCGCCAGCGCGTGATGATCGCGATGGCGCTGTTGTCGGAGCCTGAAATCCTGATCGCCGACGAGCCGACCACCGCGCTCGACGTGACCGTGCAGGCGCAGATCATCGACCTGCTGCGCGAGCTGAACCGCGAGCGCGGCACCGCGATCGTGCTGATCACGCACGACATGGGCGTGGTCGCCGGCCTCGCCGACGACGTGATGGTCATGTACGCGGGCCGCACCGTCGAATACGCGCCGGCCGACTCGATCTTCGCGGCGCCGTCGCATCCGTACACGATCGGCCTGCTCAACGCGCTGCCGCGCCTGACCGACGCGGACGATGCGCCGCTCGTCGCGATTCCCGGCAACCCGCCGATGCCCGGCACCGCGCCGGCCGGCTGCGCGTTCGCGAAGCGCTGCACGTATGCGGAAGAACGCTGCGGCGCCGAGCGCCCGGTGCTCGAAACCTATGGCGCCGTGGGCGCGGTGCGCGCGTGCCACCGGCCCCTGGCCGATCTGACGGGAGGTCTGCGATGAGCGTCGATGAACGCCGCCAAGCCGGCGCGACGGACGACACGCTGCTGTCCGTCGACGATCTGAAAGTGCATTTCCGCGTGCCGCTCGGCGGTTATCCGTGGTCGCCGAAGGGCACGCTGCGCGCGGTCGACGGCGTGTCGTTCGACGTCAAGCGCGGCGAGACGGTCGGGCTCGTCGGCGAGTCCGGCTGCGGGAAATCGACGCTCGCGCGCGCGTTGATCGGCCTCGTGCCGATGACGGCCGGCACCGTGAAATGGCGCGGCCAGGCCGTGGCGCCCGATCACCTGCGCGGCACCGCGATGCGGCGCGAAGTGCAGATGATCTTCCAGGATCCGCTCGCGTCGCTCGATCCGCGCATGACGATCGAGCAGGTCGTCGCGGAGCCGCTCGTCACGCACCAGCCGGGCCTCGGCCGTACCGAAGTGCGCCGCCGCGTGATCTCGATGCTCGAACGCGTCGGCCTGAACGCGCATCACCTGCTGCGTTATCCGCATGAATTCTCGGGCGGGCAGTGCCAGCGCGTCGGCATTGCGCGCGCGCTGATCAGCGAGCCGAAGCTCGTGATCTGCGACGAACCCGTGTCGGCGCTCGACGTGTCGATCCAGGCGCAGATCGTGAACCTGCTGCGCGATCTGCAACGCGAACTGTCGTTGTCCTATCTGTTCGTCGCGCACGACCTGGCGGTGGTGAAGGCCATCAGCCAGCGCGTGCTCGTGATGTATCTCGGCCGCGTGATGGAGTTCGGCACGCGGCATGACGTGTACGGCGTGCCGCAACACCCGTACACGAAGGCGCTGCTCGATGCGGCGCCGACGCCGGAGCCGGCGCGCGAGCGTGCTCGCCGTCCGATGCTGCTGGCGGGCGAGATGCCCTCGCCGCTCAACCCGCCGTCCGGCTGCGCGTTCCGCACGCGCTGCCCGGTCGCGATCGACGCGTGCGCGCAGGACGTGCCGCTGCCGGAAGTGCGGCAGGGGTCGGCGGCGCGCGTCGCGTGCATCCGCGCGGGCGCGGCGTGAAGTAACGCAGCAAACAAAACCAAGGCAGGTCAACAGGGGTAGGTGCGGCGCGAACGATCTTCGCGCCGCGGGTACAGGCGCGTCCTTAGCCGGGCTCGCCGGGGGGCTGGGAGCGGATCGCGACCGGCGTGGACGATATCAACACAAGACGAGAATTATTACGATGAAAAAGCAGAAGACGATCGGGACGGCATCGAAGATGCTGCTTGCATGGGGACTGCCGGCGCTCGCCGGCGTCTCGCTGACGGGCGTCGCGCACGCCGACGACGCGGCCCCCGCGCCGTTGACGGTCGCGCAGGCCGCACCGGCCGCCGGGTCGGGCACGTCGGTTGCGCAGGCAACGACCCCGAACGCCGTGATCAACGCCGAGGCGACCCAGGCCGTCACGCCGCCCGACGAGCCGTCGGCGCAGTCGAAATCGAACGGCTTCATCGCCGACAGCCATCTCGACTTCCTGTTCCGCAACTATGCGGACGTGCTCGACAACAAGGGCGGGCCGCATCGCCATGCGTGGGTCCAGGGCGCGATGGCGAACTTCGAGTCGGGCTACACGACCGGCCTGATCGGGATCGGCTTCGATGCGTCGCTGTATGCGGCGCTGAAGCTCGACGGCGGCCAGGGCGCCGGCAGCATGGTGCACATCGCGAAGGGCGGCGGCGGCGGCAACCAGCTCGCATGGGCCTACCCGGGCATCTACGACATCAAGGCGCGCATCTCGAACACGGTGGTCAAGTACGGTCTGCAGGCCGTCGACAACCCGTTCATGGAACAGCACGACAACCGCGCGCTGCCGCCGACGTTCCTCGGCGCGACGCTCGTCAGCAATGAATTCAAGAACGTGATGCTCGAGGCCGGCAGCTTCACGAAGACCGACGCGCGCGGTCACACGACGCTCACCAACCTGACGACGCAATACGGCGGCACGCGCATCAATCGCCTGTCGTATGTCGGCGGCACGTGGGACTACTCGCCGAACGGCGAAGTCGCGCTGTACGCGAACCAGGCCGACGACGTGTGGCACCAGTACTACGCGTCGGTGAAGCACAGCATCGGCAGCCCGCAGACGATCAAGTGGACCGGCTTCGGCAACGTCTACTCGACGCACGACACGGGCGATGCGCTGCAAGGCAAGATCAACAACAACGCGTACAGCCTGTCGCTGGCCGCGCAGCACGGCCCGCACGAGCTGCTGCTCGGCTTCCAGCACGTGCTCGGCGACCAGTTCTTCGACTACCTGAACGAAACGAACGGCATCTTCCTGACCAACTCGATGGACGTCGACTACAACGCGCCGCACGAAAAATCGCTGCAGCTGCGTTACACGTTCTACGGCAAGGAAGCGGGCCTGCCGGGCTTCAAGGCGATGGTGTGGGGCGTGACGGGCTGGGGCGCGGACGGCAGCGCGGGCGCGGCCAACGACCCGAGCAAGTCGAGCATCTACTGGAGCAACGGCGCGCCGGTGCAGGGCCGTCACCACGAGTTCGGCTTCATCCCGTCGTACACGTTCCAGAGCGGCAAGCTGAAGAACACGAAGGTCACGTTCATCGCGATGTGGCACAACGGTTCGGCCCACTACTCGGACGCGACGAACACGGAGTACCGTCTGGTCGTGAACCTGCCGCTGCACGCGTTCTGAGCGAAGGGGGCGCAAGGCCCCCCGTGTCGTGCAAGCCGGCCTGCGATCGGTGCGATCAGGCCGGCTTGTGCCAGCCCGCGACGGAATCGTTCGCCGCGGGCGTTTCTTCCACGAGCGACGTGAGCTGGCGGCCCGTATCGCGCCACGCGTCGAGGCCGCCGCGCAGCGCGAGCGCATCGGTGAAGCCTGCATCGAGCAGGCGCTTCGCCATCAGCGCGGCCGTCACTTCGTTCGGGCACGAGCAATACACGACGAATTTCTGCGTGAGCGGATAGCGCGCGACGATGTCGCCGATCTGGCGCTCGTCGGCGAACTGCGCACCGGGAATCGTGAACGGGTCGAGCTTGCGATGCTCGGGCGAGCGGACGTCGAGCACCACCGGCGCGGCCGTGTCGCGCAGCAGCACGTCGAGTTCGTCGACGCCTATCCGTGCATTCGCGAGCTGGCGGATCAGCGCGCGGCGGCGCATCCACCGCACGGCCGCGTAGATCGCGAGCAGCGCGACGATGACCAGCAGCACCGCGTGGCCGAGGCGGCTCGCGCCGGCGAACAGCCAGTCGATCTGCCGGTAGAACACGAGGCCGGCCAGCAGCCCGACGATCGTCCACAGCGCGGCGCCGAGCGCATCGTAGCCGGCGAACGTCCGATAGCGCGTGCCGAGCGCGCCGGCCATCGGCACTGACACCAGCGACAACCCCGGAATGAAGCGCGCGACCGCGAGCACGCGCACGCCGTAGCGGCCGAAGAAGCGCTCGGTCTTTTTCACGCAGGTATCGCGCGACAGCGACAGCCGGCAGATCGTCTTCAGCGTCGTGCCGCCGTAACGCCGCCCGGCGACGTACCAGACCGTGTCGCCGATCAGCGCGCCGAGCACCGACAGCACGACGACCGTCACGAGCTGCGAGCCGATCATCGCCGGGTGCATCGCGGACATCGCGCCGAACAGCACGAGCGTCGGCATCGCGGGCACCGGCAGGCCGATGGCCGCCGCGAGCACGTTGGCGAACACGAGAAGCGGCCCGTACTGGGCGACGAGGTCACGGAGCATGACGGCTGGCCGAAAAGGAAAAGAAAATGCGTGGGCGGGAAACGCAGATGGGCCGATTATCGGCCTTTTTCAAGACAGCGGCGGGAATGACGCAAAAGCGCCTGACGGCGGCAGGGGGATGCGGGTGAGCCGGCGCGTTGCACGCGGCTCACCGTTCGGAATCAGGAAGGCGTACGGGCGAGCGATGCGGCGCCGTGGTTTTCGCCGGGCAACTCGGCGCCGTGCGAGCGGATCGCCGCGATCAGTTCGGCCGGGGTGATCTCGTAGCGAACCTCGCGGTGGATGCCGGGCTTGCGTTCGTCGACCTCGATCAGCAGCACGCTCTTGCCGTCGCCCGTTGCTTCGAGCCGGAGGGAGCGCAGTTCGCGACCGTCGGCCGCGTCGTGTTCGGTGAGCAGGGTCATTGCCCCGGATGAGCCGGTAGTGCGCATCGAACCTATCCTCGTGTCGTGTCGTGGATGCCGTGGCGGCAAAGATGTCTTTGTTGAATACAGCTTGACGCAGTTTAACGCGAACGGGCCGTGACACGGAGCATTTTCGTGGGGACGAAAAGAGGGCTATACCACTTATCCTTCTGATGTTTGAGCCGCGCCGGGCGGGCGTCTCCGCCGGATCGGGCGCCGGCCGGAACCGGTACCCGAGCGGTGTGCGCGGCCCCGCCGACGCGGGCGGCGACACGCGCTGGACTGCGCGTCGCCACGGCGGCGTCAGAAGCGGTCGGCGAGCCCCATCGCCGGGTCGCTGACCGAGTGGCGGCCGGTTTCCACGCGGCCGGCCACGCGGCGCGAGAAGCTTGCGTCGCTGTCGGCGGTGACGATGAAGTCGTACCAATGGCCGGTCGAGTCGAGCTTCCAGTGCAGTTCGGACTGGTCGCCGGCGTGCACCGTGACGGTCCACGTGGTGCCGGTGCCGTGACCGTTGCCCTGGCCGTTGCCGTTTTCGTTGCCGTGGCCATGACCGTGGCCGTCGTTTGCGCCGCGCCCCGACAGCGGCCCGTAGACCTGGTTCGACTTCACCGTGAAGCGCACCGTGCCGCCGCCGTCGTTGCGCAGCCGCAGGTGGAGGTTGCCGCTCGCGCCCGCATAGCCGACGCGCACTTCCGGCTGCGGCGCGCGCGCGCCGGCCACGCGGCTCAGGTCGCCGGTGAAGCGGCGGTGAAAGCCGTTCGGGCCGAGCACCCACAGGTCATATTTACCGCCATCGTCGGCGCGCGCGGCCCAGTCGCCGTGCAGCTTTTTGCCCGGCTCGACGACGTAGCGCCGCGGCAGCCGGTCGAGGTGCAGCTTGTCATAGACGTGAAACACGGCGGCCGCGCGGCCGGTGTTCGCGAACTTCAGCGTGACCGTGCCGGCGCCGGCATCGGTGCGCGCGCTCGCATGCAGCTCGTACGGCAGCGCGCGCGACGGGCGCACGCCGGTGGCCTGCGCGGGCAGCGCGGGCGTGGCGGGCGGCACGATCTTGGGCGCGGTTTGCTGCGCGGCGCTCAGCGCGTCGACCTGGCTTTTCGTCGAACGGCCCGCGAGCGTCGGCAGCGGCTCGTCGTTCGGCGTGCGGAAGTTGAACGCGCTCGTCAGGTCGCCGCACACCGCGCGGCGGTACGCGCTGATCTGCGGCTCCGCGACGCCGAAGCGCTGCTCGAGGAAGCGCAGCGTCGACGTATGGTCGAACACCTGCGAGTTGACCCAGCCGCCGCGGCTCCATGGCGACACGATCCACATCGGCACGCGCGGGCCCGGGCCGTACGGACGGCCATCGATGGCCGGCTGGCTCGACGTGGCGGGCGCGAAGTCGTGGTACTCGGCCGCGACGTCGGCGGCCGGCAGCGTATGGCCGCCCGCGAGCGTGCCGTCGGTGTTGCGCGACGGCACGGCCGGCGACGGCATGTGGTCGAAGAAGCCGTCGTTCTCGTCGTAGTTGACCAGCAGCACGGTCTTGCTCCAGACCTCCGGGTTCGCCGTCAGCGCATCGAGCACGGCCTGCACGTACCAGCCGCCCTGCGCGGGGCTCGACGGCCCCGGGTGTTCGCTGTACGCGGACGGCGGGATGATCCACGACACTTGCGGCAGCTTGCCGTCGCGGATGTCGTCGCGGAACGTTTCGAGAAAGCCGTACGGCATCGTGTTGCCGAAGCCCTTCGCGAGCGGGCTCAGCGGATCGTCGATCGCCGGGTCGTAGAACGCGCCGGCCGCCGTCACCGGCTGCGTGATGTCGGTCGACGCGACGTACGCGGGCCGGCGCGCGGCCGGCATCTGCTCGATCGCCGCGCGCCAGTGGCGGAAGCTCATCATCTCGTTGCAGCCGAAATTGTCGATCAGGCTCTGGTAGACCTTCCAGTTCACGCCGGCCTGTTGCAGCCGGTCGGCATAGGTCGTCCAGGTCCAGCCCTGGCTCGACGGGCCGATGTCGTTGCCGCCGTTGAACTGGTTGTTCAGCGCGGCGATCTTCACGCGGCTGCCGTCGGCCGGGCTGACGCCGTTCGGGCCGTTGGTGCCGCTCCAGTAGAACAGGCGGTTCGCGATCGTGCCCGTGTGCATCCCGCAGTGGTAGTGGTCGCACAGCGTGAACGCATCGGCGAGCGCGCGCTGGAACGGCACTTCGGCCGCGTCGTAATAGCCCATCGACAGCGGCGTCTTCGCGTCGGGCCAGCGGTTCATCCGGCCGTGATCCCACGCGGCCTGCGCATCGGCCCACGTGTGCGGCGTGCCGCCCGCGCGCTGCGCGTTGCCCTGGCGCGCGTCGAGGTGATACGGCGTCACGGTCGCGGCGGGCGTCGCCTTCGTGTATGCCTGGTAGAACACGTCGCGGCCGTTCGGCGACGGCACCGCGAAGCGGTCGCCATAGCCGCGCACGCCCTTGAACGTGCCGAAGTAACTGTCGAACGCGCGGTTCTCCATCATCAGCAGCACGACGTGCTTGACGTCCTGGATGGTCCCCGTTTCGTGGAAGGCGGGAATCGCGAGCGCGCGGCGGATGCTCGGCGGAAACGCGGACAGCGCGGCGGCGGCGAGGCCGGAGCCGGCGGTCTGCTGAAGGAATTTGCGGCGTGACGTCATGGCGTTCGGATCCTGTGAGGGTGGGAGCGTTCGTGAGTGCGTCTGGTCGTGCCCGGGCGTCGTCCCGCCCCGGGGCGAGCGCCGATGCGTGCGTGTTCGGGGCGTCGGCCGCGCGTCGCGGCGGTGTGCGTATCGGGCCCGATGCCCGATGCCCGACGTCGCGCGGATGCCGCGGCCTCGTCGTCGCGATCCCGTGCGCCGCGCGCTCGTGATGCGCGGAGCAGGTGTCGGCACACACCGGCTCGGCGCATGCCGGGCTGGGGCGGCGCCCAGTCTAGGGAGTCGACATGACGTCGACGTGATGAAGAAATGACATCGCATGTCGCGCGCGTGACGTTGCGTGCGCAACGATTCGTTCAGGCGCGATGCGAGCTTGAAGACGGTCAGAAATTACCGATCGACGCAGGTGTGACCGGTCAGAATTTTCCGGATTCTGCGGGATGGCGTGAATGCGTTTCGTTGCGGATGCAACCGGGCGTGCGACCGCGTGACATCCGTGTTTCAAATGCGTGAAATCGGCTAAGCTCGATGCGTTGCTGCGCGCTTGCGCAGTCCGCGCCGTCGGCGCGACTTTTCGGAACCGGCCCACCCATGACCGATATCAGAATCCGGCACAGCGAGGCGCACGACGTCGACGCGATCCGGCAGATTGCCGCGCATCCCGCGGTGTACATGAATACGTTGCAACAGCCGTTTCCGTCGCTCGAAAAATGGCAGAAGCGGCTCGACGACGTGCGCGAGCACGGCGTGAGCCTCGTCGCCGAAATCGACGGGACGGTGGTCGGCCATCTCGGCCTGCATCCCGAGCCGAATCCGCGCCGGCGCCACGCGGCGGCGCTCGGCATGATGGTCGACGCGACCCGTCACGGGCGCGGCATCGGCGGCCGGCTGCTCGCGGCCGCGATCGATCTCGCGGAGAACTGGCTGAACGTCACGCGTCTGGAGCTGACCGTGTTCACCGACAACCGCGCGGCGATCTCGCTCTACGAGAAACACGGTTTCCGCATCGAAGGCGAATCGCCGGATTACGCGTTGCGCGACGGCGTGCATGCGTCCGTGTATCACATGGCGCGGCTCAAGGCGCGGCAATGAAAGGCCGGCCGTCGCGGACGTGACGGCGCACGCTGCCGCGCGTCATATCCAATCGAGAATTCGTTCGTTTTCCTTCGGCTGTACCCGTCGTATCGTCGAACGATTTGCCGGTCGCTGCGGCCGGCTTCGCTTTTCCGTATCGATGCATGCGCGGCGCTGCAGGTCGGCCGGCCTCATCGTCATCGCTTCACGGCCCTCGTTGCGTGCGCGGCATCTCCCTGAAACCGTCTTTTTCAACGGAACCCGCTTCGATGAAAACCATTCTCCGCACGCTCACCGCCGCCTGCCTGTTCGCTGCCGCCGGTGCGGCGCTTGCCGCTGCCACGCCCGCGGGTGCGCCGGTGGCCAGCGCATCGTCCGGCGGTGCGCATCTGCCGCCGGGCATCGCGTGGCAACACGGCGACGTCGATGCCGCGTTCGCGCTCGCGAAGCGCGAGGGCAAGCCGCTGCTGCTGTACTGGGGCGCGGTATGGTGCCCGTCGTGCAACCAGGTGAAGTCGACGATCTTCAGCCAGCAGGCATTCAAGACGCGCTCGTCGTTCTTCGTGCCCGTGTATCTCGACGGCGATACCGAAAGCGCGCAGAAGCTCGGCGAGCGTTTCAAGGTGCACGGCTATCCGACGATGATCCTGTTCCGCCCCGACGGCACCGAAGTGACGCGGCTGCCGGGCGAAGCCGATCTCGACCGCTACATGCAGGCGCTGTCGCTCGGGATGACGGCCGCGCATCCGGTGCGGCAGACGCTCGCGACCGCGCTGAAGAACGGCGCGGCGCTGACGCCGGACGAATGGCGCCTGCTGGCCGACTATTCATGGGATACCGACGGCGCGTTGCCGGTGCCGGCCGATCGTGTCGCCGAGACGCTGCAGTCGCTCGCGCAACGCGCGCGGGCGGCCGGTGCGAAAGCCGAAGCGGCGCGCTTTGCGCTGAAGTCGGCGGTGGTCGCCGCGTCGGACGACCCGACGCAGGCCGGTGCGCTCGACAAGGCCGCGCTCGCCGATTCGCTGCGCGCGGTGCTGCGCGATGCCGCGCTGTCGCGGGCCGATTCGGACGTGCTGGTCGCGGCGCCCGCGCGCGTGGTCGCGTATCTCGGCGGCGACGACGCGCAGCGCACGAAGCTGCGCGGCGCGTACGACGCGGCACTGGCGCGCCTGTCGACCGACACCACGCTGTCGTCGATCGACCGGCTGATGGCGCTGCACGGCCGCGTGCTGCTCGCGCGCGGCGACGCACGCAAGGGCGCACCGTTCGCCGCACCGGCGCTGGCCGACACCGCGCGCAAGCAGATCGCCGCGTCGGTGCAGGGCGCGGCGAACGCGTACGAGCGTCAGGCGCTCGTCAGCGAGGGCGCGGACACGCTGACCGACGCGGGGCTGTACGACGAATCGGATGCGTTGCTGAAGGCCGAGCTGCCGCGTTCGTCCACGCCGTACTACTTCATGTCGGGTCTGGCCGCGAACGCGAAGGCGCGCGGCGACAAGGCGGCCGCGCTCGACTGGTATCGCAAGGCGTACGACGCGGCGAGCGGGCCGGCGACGAAGCTGCGCTGGGGCGCGACTTACTTCGCGAATGCGGTCGAACTGGCGCCGGACGATTCGGCGCGCATCGAAGGGATTGCGGCCAGCGTGCTCGCGCAGGCCGACAAGACCCGCGACGCGTTCTACGGCGCGAACCTGCGCGCGCTGACCAAGGTCGTCACGCAGCTGAACCGCTGGCGCGGCAGTGGCGCACACGACGCGTCGGTCAGGACGGTCGTGAAGCAGTTCGACGGCGTGTGCGGGAAGCTGCCTGCCGGCGATCCGCAGGCGGCGGCGTGCGCGAAGCTGATCCAGCCCGTGAAGGCGTGACGGCGCACGGAGGCGTCGTCGAGCGGGCCGGACGATCCGTTATCGGCCCGACTCCGACGACGCGCCGCGATCGCTGCCATATCCGGCGTCGTGCTCGCGGGCGATTTTCGCTTCGGCGGATACGATGCTGGCCGGATAGAACCAGTCGCTCGACTGGAAGCCGGCCTGCTTCAGTGCCTTGACTTCGGCGTGGACCTGCGCGCGCGTGAGCGGCGGGTTCGACTGGGCCTGCGCGGCGAGCGGGGCCGAGACGGCCAGGGCAATGGCAACGGTATGGATCAGGCGCTTCATGATCGGGACCTCCACGATTCCGGTAAGTCGCGGCGCTTCGTTCGTCGAAGCGCCGCGCGACGTTGAAATCAGTGTAGGCCGCGGCGGGCGCGCGAAAAATGCGATCGCGCCCAACGCAGTGTTTTGCTGCGAGTAACAATGGGTGGCGGGGGCGGGAGGCCGCGCAACGCGAGCCAGCCGGTCCCATGCGCGGCGCAAGCACGGCGGCGCGGATTGACCTGATTCCACGCGCAGGAAATGAAATCGGACCGGATGCGCCTTCCGGAATCCGTTCCGGCGCGCATGCGGTCCGATCTTGAAAGACGGGAAGGCGGCGTACGAAGCGCCGCCCCGATGCCGACGCTTACACGAGCCCCGTCGCGTAGTACACGGCGATCACGAAGAACACCGCGAGCGTCTTGATGATGGTGACCGCGAAGATGTCGCGATACGACTCGCGGTGCGTGAGGCCCGTGACCGCGAGCAGCGTGATGACCGCGCCGTTGTGCGGCAGCGTGTCCATGCCGCCGCTCGCCATCGCGACGACCCGGTGCAGCACGTCCATCGGGATGTTGGCCGCCTGCGCGCCCTTGATGAACAGGTCCGACATCGCGGCGAGCGCGATGCTCATGCCGCCGGACGCCGAGCCTGTGATGCCTGCGAGCGAGCTGACCGACACGGCCGCGTTGACGAGCGGGTTCGGGATGCTCTTCAGCGCATCGCTGACGACGAGGAAGCCCGGCAGCGCGGCGATCACGCCGCCGAAGCCGTATTCCGACGCGGTGTTCATCGCGGCGAGCAGCGCGCCGGCGACGGCGGCCTTCGAGCCGGCCGCGAAGCGACCGCTGACGCGCTTGAACGCGGTCAGCACGACCAGCACGATACCGAGCAGCAACGCGGCCTCGACCGACCAGATCGCGACGACCGTCTTGATCGACGTGGTGACCGGTGCGTGCACGCCCGGCAGCACTTCCGGCGCGACCGTGTACGACGCGGCGCCGTACCACTGCGGGATCAGCTTCGTGAACGCGAAATTCGACACGCCGACGAGGATCAGCGGCAGGATCGCCAGCGCGGGATGCGGCAGCGCCTTCGCCTCGACGCGCTCCGGCTCGTTGACGAGCGACGTGCCGTAGCCTTCGCCCTTCGCCATCGCCGAACGGCGGCGCCATTCGAGATACGTGAGGCCGACGACGATGATGAACAGCGAGCCGATCGTGCCGAGCGCGGGCGCGGCCCAGGCGGTCGTCTTGAAGAACGTGGTCGGGATGATGTTCTGGATCTGCGGCGTGCCGGGCAGCGAATCCATTGTGAACGAGAACGCGCCGAGCGCGATCGCACCGGGCATCAGCCGTTTCGGGATGTTGCTCTGGCGATAGAGTTCGGCCGCGAACGGGTACACCGCGAACACCACGACGAACAGCGACACGCCGCCATAGGTGAGCAGCGCGCACACCGCGACGATCACCGCATTCGCACGCGAGCGGCCGATGTAGCGGATCGCCGCATGGACGATCGACTCGGAGAACCCGGACAGTTCGATCACCTTGCCGAACACCGCGCCCAGCATGAAGACCGGGAAATACAGTTTGACGAAGCCGACCATCTTCTCCATGAAGATGCCGGAGAAGACCGGCGCGACGGCGGCGGGTTCGGTCAGGAGCACCGCGCCGAGTGCGGCGATCGGCGCGAACAGGATCACGCTGTAGCCGCGATACGCGGCGAACATCAGGAACGCCAGCGCGGCGAGGACGATCACGAAAGACAAGGGAGTCTCCTAAAAGCTTGGAATGGCTTTGGTTGTTGTTCGATCGCGCGATGCGCCGCGGACCGGTTCAGGTTCGTGCAGGTTTCGTGCCATCGGCCGGATTGCGCCGCCGGACGTGGGTCCGCCGGGAGCCGGCGGGCCCGCGCCGGTCCAAGTCTGACGATTCTACATAAAACGTCTCCATCCGGAGACGTTTTGGCCATCCGGCCAGCCCTCGAAATCGGGCAGGGCTTTCCCGGACAATGCATTGCGGCGTGTCTCCAGAGTGAGATAATCCGTCTCGTTCCGGAGACATCCGGTCGAAAATACACGGAGACGACGACACGATGATGAACGACTGGGCCCGCCTGCCCGTCAACTACGGCGACGTGCTGCGGCGCGCCGCCGAGTCGCTGTTCCGGACCTTCGAGGATTCGAGTGCGGGCACGGTGGTGGTCGATCGCGATGCACGCGTCGTGTGGATGAACGAGCGTTACGCGGCGCGCTTCGGTTTCGCCGATCCGCAGCAGGCCGTCGGCCTCGACTGCGAGGCCGTGATCCCGAACAGCCTGATGCGCGAGGTCGTGTCGACCGGACAGCCGATCCTGCTCGACATCATGGAGACGGGCCGCGAGCCGCTCGTCGTCACGCGCCTGCCGTTGAAGAACGAGGCCGGCGAGACGGTCGGCGCGATCGGCTTCGCGCTGTTCGACCAGTTGAAGACGCTCACGCCGATTTTTTCCCGCTACGCGCAGCTTCAGCAGCAGCTGATCGCGACACAGCGCTCGCTCGCGCAGGCGCGCCGCGCGAAATACACGTTCGCGAGCTTCGTCGGCACGAGCGCCGCGAGTCTCGAAACCAAGCGCCAGGCGCGCCGCGCGGCGCAGGTCGATTCGCCGGTGCTGCTGCTCGGCGAGACGGGCACCGGCAAGGAGCTGCTCGCCCACGCGATTCACGCGGCGTCGGCGCGTGCGCTCCAGCCGCTCGTGACCGTCAACGTCGCCGCGATTCCCGACACGCTGCTCGAAACCGAATTCTTCGGCGCGGCGCCGGGCGCGTATACCGGCGCCGATCGCAAGGGCCGCGTCGGCAAGTTCGAGCTGGCCGATCGCGGCACGCTGTTTCTCGACGAGATCGGCGACATGCCGCTGCCGTTGCAGGGCAAGCTGCTGCGCGTGTTGCAGGACAAGGAGTTCGAGCCGGTCGGCTCGAACCGGATCGTGCGCGCGGACGTGCGCATCATCGCCGCCACGTCGGCTGACCTGCCGGCGCTCGTGGCGGCCGGGCGTTTTCGCGCGGATCTCTATTACCGGCTGAACGTGCTGACGATCCATGCGCCGCCGCTGCGCGAGCGCGCATCCGACATCGCGGCGCTCGTCTACGCGACGCTCGAGGAGCTGGCCGCCCAGCACGGGCGTGCCGCGCACTGCGAGCTGACCGACGATGCGTTGCGGATGCTGTGCGCGTATCCGTGGCCCGGCAACGTGCGCGAGTTGCGCAATACGCTCGAACGCGCGCTGATGCTGTCGGACCGTTCGGTGATCGATGCGCGCGCGCTCGCGCCGTTTCTCGGGCCGGTGCGCGTGTCGCCGGACGGCGCGGCGCCGGCGCAGCGGGTTGCCGCGGTGCCGGCCGAACCGCGCGTGGGCGATGCGTCGACGGCATCCGGTGCGCCGGCCGCTTCGTATGCCGATGCACTGGCGGCGTGGGAGCGTCAGTTCCTGACCGATGCGCTGGCGGCTTGTGACGGCAAGGTCGTCGAAGCGGCCGCGCGTATCGGCATCGGCCGTGCGACGCTGTACAAGAAACTGGCGGCGCTCGGTATCGACCGGTAGGCCGATCGGCGACGCCGATGCGGCCCGATGTAACGCATCGAACAGGAGATCACGATGAAGCGGATCGGCATCGCAGGGTGGCTGACCATGTTGCTGGCGAGCGCCGCGCTCGCGCAGGCCGGCAACACCGACGCGCCCGATGCGCGGCGCAACTGGTACAACGATCCGTTCGTCGCGCTGTCGCAGGACGTCGCCGAATGCCCGTTGCCGCTCGGCCCGTGGATGACGCGCGCCGAGATGACGGACGATGCGCACTACCGCGCCGAACGCGGCACGACCTGCTGGCTCGCCCATCGCTGCACGAGGCCGAACTCGTATATGTATGACGCGTCGATCGCCGATGCGGCGAAGGCGCACTTCGCCGGCTCCGATCGTCTGCGCGGCACGAGCCTGTGGATCACCGTGCAGCGACGGTTCATCTACGTCGAAGGATGCGCGGATACGACGCTCGATCGCCAGGCGCTGCAACGCGAATTCGAGGCGCTTCCGGACGTCGAGCAGGTTTTCGTTCGCATCACCGACGATCCGCGCAAGCGCTTGCCGTACAAGGCGCGCGGCCAACCCGACCGCGCGCCGGACTGACGGCCGAAGGGCTGCCCATGGCATACTCGCGACATTCAAAAAAAGGTTGACGGGAAGAACAATGAAACACATGCTTGCGTCGGTCTGTCGGTGGCCTCGGGCGGCCGTGATGTTGGCTCTGGTTGCAGGGCTCGGCGGGTGCGGTGGCAGTGCGCCGCTGTTCACTTCGGACGGGCGCCCGACCACTCAGGTGCGATGCACCGGCAGCGACTGGAGCAATTGCACGGACAATGCCCGGGCCATGTGCAACGGAGATTTCGACGTGATCCAGCAATCGACGGATGACGCCGTGCGAAATCTTCTCTTCGCATGCAAGAAGAAGAGCGGTTATTGATCCCGAAATGACCGGCTGAGGAGACCACGATCGGGTGAAGCGCTTTTCTGCTTGCTTTGAGTCACTTGTTTTTCACGAATAACACTCACGGAGTCCCATCCATATGGCGACCTACAGGCAACTGAGCGCGCAGCTCGAACGGCTTCAGCAAAAGATCGACAAGGAACGCGAAAAAGCGATTGCCGACGCGATTGCGCATATCCGCGCGAAAATCGACGAATACGACATTACGCCGGAAGAGCTCGGTTTTCTCCCGGCAGGATCGGCCGCCGCCGCTGCCGCCGCGAAGCCCAAGCGCACCTTGCCGCCGAAGTACCTGAACCCGAAGACGGGCGAAACGTGGAGTGGCCGCGGGCGCGCGCCGGCATGGCTCGGCAAGAATCGCGGACGTTTCCTGATCAAGGACTGACTCCCGAAAATTCTCACCTTTCGTGTGCCGACTGACGGTGCGAACGGCCATGCGGCTTTCGCACCGTTTTGTTTTGGCGCAATCGTCACGCGATTTTCCCCGCCGAATTGAAGTGCAATGCCGCGCAATTAACGGATCCCGTTTTGCGAATTCGCCGCGATCCGGCTGCATATTGCGGGGAATTCCCGTAAACAACCGCGTAATGGCGCGATGCACGCGCATTGGCATGCGCGATTTTCGCGGTGCATGGATGCCGCGGATTTTCATCACCGTTCGCGTGTTTGCGCGGCGTGTCGCGCGATTCCCGAAGATACTCACCATGGCTCCTGTAAATCCTCACCTTTGAGAAAGCGGCTGCAGCGTCGTGCCGCGTTGCGTGCATCGTGTATGCGGCGCTGCGATGCCGGGCCGTGTTTGTTGCAGGTCCATGATGAGAGCGTTGACGCTCGTCGAATAGTCGGCCATTCGGCATATAGGCAGCCGCAGGCGCTTCGCCTATGCTTGGGATTCGCGTCGATCGGCGTACGGCCTGCCTGGCCGCATGCCGATCGTGTCGTCTTTCATCACCGCAGGGAGCCGATGTGACCGTTCGCCATCTCGATGCGTTGTTCCAGCCCAAGTCCGTTGCGGTCGTCGGCGCGTCGTCGCGTGCAGGCAGTATCGGCGCGATGGTGTGGTCGCGTGTGCTCGACGGTGCGTTCCAGGGGCCCGTGTGGCCGGTCAATCCGAAATATCGCGAGCTGGACGGGCATCCGGTCGTCTCCGATGTCGACCGGCTGCCCGCGCCGCCGTCGGTTGCCGTGATCTGCACGCCGCCCGCGACCTGGGCCGGCATCGTGCGCAAGCTCGGTGAGCTCGGCACGCGCGTCGCGGTGATCGTCGGCGACGCGCGCACCGACGCCGATCGCGCCGCGGTCGATCGCACGCTGAAGGCGGCGAAGCCGTTCGTGCTCCGTATCGTCGGGCCCGGCAGCCTCGGCGTGTTGTCGCCCGCGCGGCATGCGCATTTCGGCGCGCCTGCCTATACGGCGCGATCGGGCGGCGTCGCGTGGGTGTCGCAATCGAATGCGCTGACGAACGCGGTGCTGGGCTGGGCCGATGCGCGCGGCCTCGGCTTTTCGCACGTCGTCGCGCTCGGCGGCGAATCCGACGTCGATGCGGGCGACGTCCTCGACTATCTGGCAAGCGATCCCGGCACGCGCGCGATCCTGCTCGAGCTCGATACCGTGCGCGCGGCGCGCAAGTTCATGTCGGCGGCGCGCGCGGCCGCTCGCAACAAGCCGGTGCTCGCGCTGCGCACCGGCCGTGCCGATCCCGGCGACGCGCTCTACACGGCGGCGTTCCAGCGCGCGGGCATGGTGCGCGTCGATGCGCTCGACGATCTGCTCGACGAGATCGAGACGCTCGGCGTCGGCCGCGTCACCGCGCGAGGGGCGGCGACGCTCGTGACGAGCGACGCGGGCGTGGCGAAACTCGCGGTCGATGCGGTGGCCGAAGTGCGCAACGTGCTGACCGACTGGTCGCCCGCGGCAACGTCGGCCGTCGCGGCCGCGCTGCCGCATCTCGCGGCGCCCGGCAATCCGCTCACGTTGGGCGACGATGCGCGTCCCGAGCACTTTGCCGCGGCAATCAAGGCGCTTGCCCCGTTTCCGCAGACGGGCACGCTGTTCGTCGTTCATTCCACTTCGCACAGCGCGCCGGCCGAGTCGGTCGCGCGCACGCTGATCGACTCGCGGCAGTACGCGCATCGCGGCATCCTCGCGTGTTTCTTCGGCGCGGTCGACGCGGCGACGCGCGATGCGCTGCATGCGAACGGCATTCCGGTGCACACGACGCCGCAGCGGCTCGCGCGCGCGTATGCGCGTCTCGTCGACTACAACCTCGGGCGTCAGTTACTGATGCAGACGCCGGAGGGCACGCCGCCGCAGCCCGCCGAGTGCGTGGCGTCCGCCCAGGCCGATGCGCGCCGCAGGGTCGAAGCCGGTCAGCATGAACTGGCGGGCGAAGCCGCGCTGCGCTGGCTGTCCCATTTCGGTCTGCAGGGCGAGCAGCCCAACGAACCGGCCGGCAAGAAGGTCGTCGATATCACGGTCGACATGTACGACGATTCGAACTTCGGTCCGGTGTTTCGCTATGCCGTGCCGCCGGCCGATGGCGTATCGGCGCCGTTCGTCGTCTATGGCCTGCCGCCGCTGAACACGGTGCTTGCCCGCGCGGTGATGGAGCGTTCGCCGTATGCGCGCAGCACGCCCGTCGAGCCGACGCTCGATGCGCTGACGGCGCTGTCGCAGGTCGTCTGCGACGTGCGCGAAGTCGTGGCGATGTCGGTCACGCTGCGCGTGCTGTCCGACCGCGCATGCATACTCGCGCCGCGCATCACGCTGGCTGCGGGGCGCAGCCGGCTCGCGATCATGCCGTATCCGCGGCATCTCGAGCAGACGCTCGAGTGGCGCGGCGAGACGGTGACGATCCGTCCGATCCGTCCGGAGGACGAGGCCGCACACAACGAACTGCTCGGTGCGATGACGCCGGAAGATCTGCGGATGCGTTTCTTCGGCGCGGTGCGCAGCTTCGATCATTCGCAAGTGGCGCGCATGACGCAGATCGACTACGACCGCGAGATGGCTTTCATCGTGTCGTTCACCGATGTGTCGGGGCGCGACCACACGCTCGCGGTGGTGCGGGCGGTCGCCGATCCGGACAACGAGACGGCGGAGTTCGCGATCGCGGTACGACCCGATCAAAAGGGCAAAGGGCTCGGCCGGCTGATGATCGCTCGCATCATCGACTACGCACGCTCGCGCGGCACCGCGTGGATGGTCGGCGAGGCGCTGCGCGAGAATGCGGCGATGATCTCGCTCGCGAAATCGTGCGGGTTTGCGGTGTCGACGACGGAGGAGCCCGGCGTCGTGGGTTTCAGGATGAAGTTGCAGCCGTAGGCGTCAGTTCGTGGCTCGACGCTCGAGGGCAGCGCATGGCGTCGATGCTGCAATGTTTCGCGATGCCGTAATTTCAATCAGGAATGCAAAGAGCTTCAAATCAGTCTCGGGGGTGAAGCGTCCGCCAACGTGTCGGACCCGTCGATCGCGGCGATATCGCGACGCACGCATGATGTCCGGCGATGCATGCAGCGCGTGCTGCGATGTCCACACCGCGCAGCCGTTTCAAGCGATGTGCGTGCACACATGCGTGGCCATATTCCGGCCTCGCACATTCGAAGCCGTCACCAAGGTGAGACTTTTCGGGAGCGGGGAGTGAGCTTTTACGGGGCAGCGTGGTGAGCCGATACGGGAGCGTTCGGTGAGCCTTCCCGGGAACCGCCGGTGAGCACCGGCGGGAGGTGCCGGTGAGCCTTTCCGGGACGCGTCGGTGAGCACTTGCGGGATGCCGAGGTGAGCTTTTTCGGGAGCATGCGAATGCACGGCTCCCGCGGGCGCGGCGCCGGCCCATGCCGGCGTGACGCGCGGGTGCGGGCACGCAGGAACCGTGCCCGTGGGCACATTCACGCAGCGAGTTTCGACGCCGCGTCGTTCACCTGGTCGCGCGAAATCGCGAGTTCCTCGAGGTGCGGATCGGCATAGACCGCACCGGTTTCGCGCTCGAGGCGGGCGATCGTCAGCGCGCAGCGCGCGGTGTCTTTCGGCATCGCGATGAAGCGCTTGACCGACTCGCCGGACGTGAACGCGTCGAACAGCGCGCCGCGAACGTCGTCCGGAAGCGTCTTGGTCCACTGGTAAGGCTTGCCGTTGAACGTGATCGACGGCGGCAGCGTGCGTTCCTTCTTGGTCGCCGTGATGAGCCCGTAGGTGCGCGCCGCGTCGCCGATCTGCTCGGGCGAGAAGAGTTCGTCAGGCGTGATGTCGAACTGCTCGATGTAGTTCTCGATCGCCTGCATCGCGGCGGCGCGATCGTCGCGCTTCTTCTGCGCGCGCGCGACGATGTCGCGCAGCTCGTCCGCTTCCTCGGGCGTGATCGTGAAGCTTGCCTGCTTCTGCTGAAGTTCGGAGAAACGCTGGAATTCTTGATCGTTCAGAAGTTTGGCCATGACATCCATCGGACACGACGGCCGCGACAACCGGCCGCCGTAGTTTTTGAGAGGGCCGCTATTCTAGCGTAGCGCCGCGGGCACCCGATGCGACATCGCGCATCGGGCACCGCACGGGCGTCGCGTGCACCCGGAGCCGGCAACGCTGCGCCGCTGCGCCGCGCCCGGCGCGCGCCGCCGGGAACCCGCGCGTCAGCAGGTCTCGGTGCGGCACATCGACAGATGGGCGGCCGTATCGCGCAGGGCGTCGACCACCACGTCGACGGACGGCGCCAGGTGCGCATCGATCCGGCGCATGTACGGGCAGGTCAGCACCGCGATCGCATGGCCGGCCGGCCCGAGGATCGGCACGGTCAGGTCGGTGACGCCGTACGCCTGGCGGCTGTCCTGACGCAGGTAGCCGGACTGGCGGATCGACTGGCACGCATTCGCGAGCTCCTGCTCGTTCAGCGGCGCCTCGCCCCTGACCTTGCGGTGCTCGGCCAGCATGTGCGCGCGTTGCTCGGCGCCCTGGAACGCCAGCATCATGCGCCCTGACGCCGTGTCGGCGAGGCCGACGCGCGAGCCGAGCCGGACCGACACGCCCCACGGGCCGGGCCCGTCCACCTGCGCGATCACGAGCAGGTTGCCGCGATCGTAGACGGACAGGTGGCACGACTGCTCGGCGGCATCGGCGAAGCGCTGCATCGGCGGCAGCGCCTCGGCGATCAGCCGGTTCATCGGCGGATGCCGGTGCGCAAGCGCGAACAGCTTGAGGCTGAGCGTGTAGCGGTCGCCGCCGGTCGAACGCATCACGTAGCGGCGCGCGACGAGGCGTTCGAGCATCCGGTAGATTTCGCTCGCGTTACGGCCGAGTTCCTTCGTGATTTCGGTGCGGGTGAGTCCTTCTTTCTGCTCGGACAGGAGTTCGAGAATGTCGAGGCCCTTGTCGAGCGCGGGGGCGCGATAGCGATCAAGAGCGGCCATCGATTCCCGTGCGTCGCAGCCGGGAAGCGGGTCGTTGGTTGTCTGCATTGTCGGTGTGAGGTTGGGGATTACCGTCGATCGGTTGGCGACGCACGCTGGCCGGTTCTGCACGCGTAGAGGGCGGCCCCGCGTATGGCAATGAAAGCCATCCGTACGAGCTTAGCAACAAACATTCAGTGTGCAATGCAGCGTCTTTTTACCGATCATTACCGAACAAGAACGGATGGGCAAACGTTTTCGATGACAGGGGCACCCCGAATAGCCAGTATTCATGCGCCGATGGCAGGCGCGATTGCGAATGCCGGCCGATCGATCGACGTGGGCGCAGCGCGTGCTGCGCCGCAGCGCCGGCAGGCGCACCAATAGTCGGTATCCGTCGCGCGTCATTTCACGGCTCACCGCCGATGGTACAAAGGCTTGCGGGCCAGCGACGGCGCGGCCGCGCGTGCAGCCGGCCGGCATGGGCCGGCACGCGTCGCGGATGCCGGGCCGTCGTCGCCGATGCGCAGACCGGCGGCCGCCCGTTCGATGCGCGCCGTACTGTCGTGCGGCGCCGCGATCGCTGCGCCCGCGCGACCCTCGCGCGTCGACGGCATGCCACATGCGGCGCCGACGCGTGCAATCGACGATCGACGATCAGTCCGGCGCGCGGCTGCGAAAGGCCGCGTCGGCCGGTATCCTGTCCCATTCGACAACAGAGGTTAAGCACGATGAAACTGCTTCGCTATGGCCCGTCCGGCCAGGAAAAGCCCGGCATCCTCGATGCGTCCGGCCGGATTCGCGACCTGTCCGCGCATGTGCCGGATCTTGCCGGCGATGTGCTGTCCGACGCGGGTCTCGCGCGGCTGCGCGCGATCGATCCGGCCACGCTGCCGCTCGTGTCCGGCGAGCCGCGCATCGGCGCGTGCGTCGGTCACGTCGGCAAGTTCATCGGCATCGGCCTGAACTATGCCGACCACGCGGCCGAAGCCGGCATGGCGGTGCCGAAGGAGCCGGTCGTGTTCGGCAAGTGGACGAGTTCGATCTGCGGCCCGAACGACGGCATCGACATCCCGAAGGGTTCGGTCAAGACCGACTGGGAAGTCGAGCTGGGCGTCGTGATCGGCGCGAAGTGCAAGGACGTCGACGAAGCGCGCGCGCTCGATTACGTCGCCGGCTACTGCGTCGTCAACGACGTGTCCGAGCGCGAATGGCAGATCGAGCGCGGCGGCCAGTGGGACAAGGGCAAGGGCTTCGACACGTTCGGCCCGATCGGCCCGTGGCTCGTCACGCGCGACGAAGTGCCCGATCCGCAGCGCCTCGACCTGTGGCTCGAAATCGACGGCCACCGTTATCAGAACGGCAACACGCGCACGATGGTGTTCACGGTCGCGCAGTTGGTCGCGTATCTGTCGACCTGCATGACGCTCCAGCCGGGCGACGTGATCACGACCGGTACGCCGCCGGGCGTCGGCATGGGCATCAAGCCGTCGCCGGTATACCTGAAGGCCGGGCAGGTGGTGCGCCTCGGGATCGAAGGGCTCGGCGAGCAGTTGCAGAGCACGCGCAACGCGCAATAGGCGCGTGCGCGGCGCGTGCCGGCTGGAGGATGCAGCCACCGGTGCGCACCGGACGACGAGGCAGCCGAAACCACGGGCCCGATTCCGCGCGAGGCGGAATCGGGCCCTTGTCGTTCGTCCGCGCCGGTGCGAAGCGGATCAAACGACGTTGTCGAGTTCGCAGTGCGCTTCGAGCCGATAGCCGTCGGGATCGACGACGAACGCCGCGTAATAGCCCGGGCCGTAGTGCTCGCGCTTGCCGGGCCCGCCGTTGTCCTTGCCGCCGTGTTCGAGCGCGGCGCGGTAGAACGCGTCGACCTCGACCGGCGACGCAGCCTTGAACGACAGGTGCAACCCCGAATCGGGATCGGCGACGACGGGGCGAGCCGCGTGCTGCAACCACAGCTCGGGCTCGGTGGTGCCGTACCCGATGGCGCCGTCGTCGCTATACAGACGCTTGTAGCCGAGTGCGCCGAGCGTGCTGTCGTAGAAGGTGCGGCTGCGGTCGATGTGGGCAACGCCGAACGAAAGGTGATCGATCATCTGTGGCTCCTTGAACCGAGAGGGGAACGTCAGTGCGGCAAACCTGCTTAGAGGCACCATGCCAGCCGCTTGTAGCGAAGCGCGCCGAGCGTGCTGTCGTCGTACCTGCGGCCGGCGGCGGTGTGGATAACGCTGAACGAAAAACGATCGATCATCTGTGTCTCCTTGAATTGAAGGGGGCGTCAGTGCAGTCAACCGGTTTTTAACCTCCATGCCAGTTATGTTAGAAATTGCTCGGGCGCTTGTCAACCGGCATGGTGGTTAGATACGATCGCGTCATGAGTAAAACGCAACCTTCCGTCACGACGGACTATCTGATTCCCGCGCCGTCCGAAACGTTGAGCCTCGATTTCGCGAACACGCTGTACTGGCGCGGCGCCGACACGCCGACGGAAAGCCTCGGCTCGCTGGACGACCTGCTGGCGTGGTGCCGCGATCAGGCGGGCGTACCGGCCGCACTGGCCGGCGCATGTCGCGTGCCCGACAAGGAGAAAGAGAAGGGCGACGAGCCGGCGATGCTGGCGCGTGCACTCGCGTTGCGCGAGGCGCTGTACCGGCTGTTTCATGCCCAGGCCGAGCAGCGCGAGCCGCAGCCCGACGATCTCGCGCTGCTCGGCGGCTTCCTGGCGGAAGCGTCGCCGCGCGTGGCGCTGGCCCGCGTCGACGGCCGCTATGCGTGGCGGATCGACGCGTCGGGAGCGACGCTCGCGGGGCTATTGAGCCCGGTGCTGTGGTCGGCGATCGACCTGCTCGGCGGTGCGCGGCTCGCGAAGGTCAAGCGCTGTGCGAACGACGAATGCCAGTGGCTGTTCATCGACGACAGCAAGAACGGCAGCCGCCGCTGGTGCTCGATGTCGTCGTGCGGCAATCGCGCGAAGGCGTATCGTCACTATCACAAGGCCGATTGACGGCGACGCGCATCCGGCACGTCACGCGGCAATCGCGCGAATCCCGCCCGAACCTCGAACCTATTTCGCCGACAACTTCCGCCACAGCGTCGTCTTGCTGATGCCGAGCATTGCGCAGGCGCGGTCGCGGTCGCCGCCGCACGCGTCGAGCACCGCGCGGATCTCGTCGGCTTCCGCGCGACGGCGGCGCGCGTGGAGCGTCCGTGCATCGTCGTCGCCGGCGCCGGCCGTATCGGACGGCGCGGCGAACAGCTCGGGCGCGATCACTTGCAGCGCGCCGGGGGCGAGCGCCGCGCACGCGGCGGCCGGATCGCTCTCGTCGACTTCCTCGGCCAGTTCCACCGCGATCCGCTCGACCACGTTCTGCAGTTCGCGCACGTTGCCGGGCCAGCGGTAGCGCGCGAGCGTCGCCTGCGTCGCGTCGAGCACGCGCAGCGCGTCGTCGGCGTCGCGCACGCGGTCGGCGAGACGCGGCTCGCGCCGCGCGGCCTGCACGAGCAGCGTCGCCGCGAGCGCGGGAATGTCGGCCGCGCGCTCGCGCAGCGGCGGCAGGCCGATGTTCAGGATGTTGAGCCGGTAATAGAGATCCGCGCGGAACGTACCGGCCTCGACGGCCGCGAGCAGCGGCCGGTGCGTCGCGGCGATCACGCGCACGTCGATGCGGATCGGCTCGGTCGAGCCGAGGCGGATCACCTCGCGCTCCTGCAGCACGCGCAGCAGCCGGCTCTGCAGCGACAGCGGCATTTCGCCGATCTCGTCGAGAAACAGCGTGCCGCGGTGCGCGGCCTCGAACAGCCCGGTCTTGCCGCCGCGCCGCGCGCCGGTGAACGCGCCTTCTTCATAGCCGAACAGCTCGCTCTCGAGCAGCGCTTCCGGAAACGCGCCGCAGTTGACCGCGACGAACGGATAGCTGCGCCGCGCGGACAGCGCATGCAGGCTCTGCGCGATCATTTCCTTGCCGGTGCCGCTTTCGCCGAGCACGAGCACGGTCGCGTCGGATTTCGCGTAGCGGCGCACGAGGTCGCGCACGCGTGCCATCGGCGCCGATGCGCCGACCACGTCGTCGAGCGCGTAGCGCGCGGCGAACTGCTGCGTGGTGGGCTGCGAGCGCAATGCGCGATCGAGCCGTTCGACCGCGCGCGATTCCTGGAACGTCAGCACGCTGCCCGACGTGACGCCGCGATCGACCAGCGGCCCGCGATGCACGACGTAGCGCACGCCGCGCACGGTCGCGAGCGCGTCGCCGTCCTCGCCGCGCAGCGTGCGCAACTCGGGCCGCAGATCGACGAGCGCGCGGCCGACGGCCGCCGCGGGTTCGACCCCGAGCGCCGACGCGAGCCGCTCGTTGATCGCCTCGACGCGGCCGTGCGCGTCGAGCGCGACCACGCCGTCGCGCAGATGCTGCAGCAGCGTGTCGAGCCGCTGGCGGCGGAATGCCTCGGCGTGCGTCGCATACGCGACTTCGAGCGCCGTCTCGACGGCCTTGCGCACCGACGCATGCGAATACAGGAACACCGCGCCCATGCCGACGCTGGCCGCCAGATCGGTGACGAGGCCCGGGCCGACGATCGTCTCGATGCCGCGATCGCGCAGGTCGTGCACGCAGGCTTCCGCTTCCTGGGCGGACTGATATGACGCAAACTGCACGTCGAGGCCGTACGCGGCGACGAAGCGGCGCACTTCGGGCGGCGTCTCGCCGGCGCTGACGAGCGCGATCCGCGTGGCGTCGCGCCGTGCGCGGGCGAGCGCCTGCATCACGTCGAAGCCGGTCGGCGACACGACCACCACCGGCACCTGCGCGCGCGTTTTCAGGAAGCCGCCGTTCGAGCCGGCCGCGACGATCACGTCGGGCCGCGCGGTGCCGGCCTCCGCGATCGCGCTCAGCGCATCTTCATAGGCGCGCGTGACGATGCGCACGTCCGCGCGTTCGTCGAATTCGCCGGCGATCTCGCGAAACAGCTCGCGCAGCCGGCTGATGCCCATCGCCCAGATGCGCGGACGCACCGTGCGGTCGGCCGGGCCGACGGGCTTGGTCGAGGAGAGGTCCATGACGACCGATTATGCGCGCGCGATTTCATTTTTGAAACATGAGATTGCCGAATTGAAATCGACGGGCGATGCAGCGCCCAAGGCGGTTGCTTAAGAATCAGTGGGTTAGCGACGTTCCGCAAGCTGGCCCGGACCTTGCTGTTATCGGGCATTCCATCAGGAGGCCGTTCATGAGCAATACGCATCTTCAGAGCGCCGGCGCGAAGTTCCGCGCGGCAGTCGCGGCCGAGCAGCCGCTGCAGGTGGTCGGCGCGATCACCGCGTACGCGGCCAAGATGGCGCAGGCCGTCGGCTTCAAGGCCGTGTACCTGTCGGGCGGCGGCGTCGCCGCGAACTCGCTCGGCATTCCCGACCTCGGCATCAGCACGATGGAAGACGTGCTGATCGACGCGACCCGGATCACCAACGCGACCGACCTGCCGCTGCTGGTCGATATCGACACCGGTTGGGGCGGCGCGTTCAACATCGCGCGCACGGTCCGTTCGTTCATCAACGCCGGCGTCGCGGCCGTGCACCTCGAGGACCAGGTTGGCCAGAAGCGCTGCGGCCATCGTCCGGGCAAGGAAGTCGTGCCGATCGACGAAATGGTCGATCGCGTGAAGGCCGCGGTCGATGCGCGTACCGACGACCAGTTCGTGATCATGGCGCGCACCGATGCGGCTGCCGCCGAAGGGATCGATTCGGCGATCGAGCGCGCGGTCGCATACGTCGAAGCCGGCGCGGACATGATCTTCCCCGAAGCGATGAAGACGCTCGACGACTACCGCCGCTTCAAGGCCGCCGTGAAGGTGCCGATCCTCGCGAACCTGACCGAGTTCGGCTCGACGCCGCTGTTCACCGTCGACGAACTGCGCGAGGCGAACGTCGACATCGCGCTGTACTGCTGCGGCGCGTATCGCGCGATGAACAAGGCCGCGCTGAACTTCTACGAGACGCTGCGCCGCGACGGCACGCAGAAGGCGGCCGTGCCGACGATGCAGACGCGCGCCGAGCTGTATGACTTCCTCGGCTATCACGAATACGAGCGCAAGCTCGACGAACTGTTCGCGCAGGGCAAGAAGTAACGCGGCCCGCACCCCCGATACCCATTGGAGAAAGAAGACATGAGCGAGACGAAAGACGCAGCAGCACCGGCCGCCGCAGGCGCATTCAAGCCGAAGAAGTCGGTGGCGCTGTCGGGCGTGACGGCCGGCAACACGGCGCTGTGCACGGTCGGCAAGACCGGCAACGACCTGCACTACCGCGGCTACGACATTCTCGACGTCGCCGAATCGTGCGAATTCGAGGAAATCGCGCATCTGCTCGTGCACGGCACGCTGCCGAACCTGACCGAACTGGCCGCGTACAAGACCAAGCTGCGCGCGCTGCGCGGCCTGCCGAGCGCGCTGAAGGCCGCGCTCGAACAGATCCCGGCGTCGGCCCACCCGATGGACGTGATGCGCACCGGCGTGTCGGTGCTCGGCACCGTGCTGCCGGAGAAGGACGACCACAACCTGCCGGGCGCGCGCGACATCGCCGACCGCCTGATGGCGTCGCTCGGCTCGATGCTGCTGTACTGGTATCACTTCTCGCACAACGGCAAGCGCATCGAAACCGAAACCGACGACGACTCGATCGGCGGCCACTTCCTGCACCTGCTGCACGGCAAGACGCCGTCGAAGTCGTGGGTCGAGGCGATGCACACGTCGCTGATCCTGTACGCGGAGCACGAATTCAACGCGTCGACGTTCACCGGCCGCGTGATCGCGGGCACGGGCTCGGACATCTACTCGGCGATCACCGGCGCGATCGGCGCGCTGCGCGGGCCGAAGCACGGCGGCGCGAACGAAGTCGCGTACGAGATCCAGAGCCGCTACAGCTCGCCGGACGACGCCGAAGCCGACATCCGCCGCCGCGTCGAGAACAAGGAAGTCGTGATCGGCTTCGGCCATCCGGTCTACACGATCTCCGATCCGCGCAACAAGGTGATCAAGGGCGTCGCGCACAAGCTGTCGAAGGAAGCGGGCGACACCAAGCTGTACAGCATCGCCGAGCGCCTGGAATCGGTGATGTGGGACGCGAAGAAGATGTTCCCGAACCTCGACTGGTTCAGCGCGGTGTCGTATCACATGATGGGCGTGCCGACCGCGATGTTCACGCCGCTGTTCGTGATCTCGCGCACGTCGGGCTGGAGCGCGCACATCATCGAGCAGCGCATCGACAACAAGATCATCCGCCCGAGCGCGAACTACACCGGTCCGGAAGACCTGCAGTTCGTGCCGATCGAGAAGCGCTGATCGCCCGCCGCATGCGCCGGCGCCCGTGATGCGGGCGGCCGGCGCATGCGGCACGTCTTACCCCGAATTCCGCCCCACATCATGAATACCGCCTACCGCAAACCCCTGCCCGGCACGTCGCTGGACTATTTCGACGCGCGCGCCGCGGTCGACGCGATCGCGCCCGGCGCGTACGACACGCTGCCGTACACGTCGCGCGTGCTCGCCGAAAACCTCGTGCGCCGTTGCGATCCGGCGATCCTCGCCGATTCGCTGAAGCAGATCATCGAGCGCAAGCGCGAGCGCGATTTCCCGTGGTTCCCGGCGCGCGTGGTGTGCCACGACATCCTCGGGCAGACGGCGCTCGTCGATCTCGCCGGCCTGCGCGATGCGATCGCGGACGGCGGCGGCGACCCGGCGAAAGTGAACCCGGTCGTGCCGGTGCAACTGATCGTCGACCACTCGCTCGCCGTCGAATGCGGCGGCTTCGATCCGGACGCGTTCGCGAAGAACCGCGCGATCGAGGATCGCCGCAACGAGGATCGCTTCCACTTCATCGAGTGGACGAAGAAGGCGTTCGAGAACGTCGACGTGATCCCGCCGGGCAACGGCATCATGCACCAGATCAACCTGGAGAAAATGTCGCCGGTGATCCAGGCGCAGGACGGCGTCGCCTATCCGGACACCTGCGTCGGCACCGACAGCCACACGCCGCACGTCGATGCGCTCGGCGTGATCGCGATCGGCGTCGGCGGGCTGGAGGCCGAGAACGTGATGCTCGGCCGCGCGTCGTGGATGCGCCTGCCCGACATCGTCGGCGTCGAGCTGACCGGCAAGCGCCAGCCTGGCATCACCGCGACCGACGTCGTGCTCGCGCTGACCGAGTTCCTGCGCAAGGAGAAGGTGGTCGGCGCGTACCTGGAGTTCCGTGGCGAAGGCGCGGCGAGCCTCACGCTGGGCGATCGCGCGACGATCTCGAACATGGCGCCCGAATACGGCGCGACGGCCGCGATGTTCTTCATCGACGGCCAGACGACCGACTACCTGCGCCTCACCGGCCGCAGCGACGAGCAGGTGAAGCTGGTCGAGACCTACGCGAAGGCGGCGGGGCTGTGGGCCGATACGCTCGCGAACGCGCAATACGAGCGCACGCTGACGTTCGACCTGTCGAGCGTCGTGCGCAACATGGCCGGCCCGTCGAATCCGCACAAGCGGCTGCCGACGTCCGATCTCGCCGCGCGCGGGATCGCCGGCCAGTGGGAAGAGAAGCCGGGCGAGATGCCCGACGGCGCGGTGATCATCGCCGCGATCACGAGCTGCACGAACACCAGCAACCCGCGCAACGTGATCGCCGCAGCGCTGCTCGCGCGCAACGCGAACGCGAAGGGCTTGACGCGCAAGCCGTGGGTGAAGAGCTCGCTCGCGCCGGGCTCGAAGGCGGTCGAGCTATATCTCGAAGAAGCGAACCTGCTGCCGGAACTCGAGAAGCTCGGCTTCGGCATCGTCGCGTTCGCGTGCACGACCTGCAACGGGATGTCGGGCGCGCTCGATCCGAAGATCCAGCAGGAGATCGTCGAGCGCGACCTGTACGCGACGGCCGTGCTGTCCGGCAACCGCAACTTCGACGGCCGCATCCATCCGTATGCGAAGCAGGCGTTCCTTGCCTCGCCGCCGCTCGTCGTCGCGTATGCGATCGCGGGCACGATCCGCTTCGACATCGAGAAGGACGTGCTCGGCCACGATCAGGACGGCAAGCCCGTCACGCTGAAGGACATCTGGCCGACCGACGAGGAGATCGACGCGATCGTCGCGTCGAGCGTGAAGCCCGAGCAGTTCCGCAAGGTCTACGAGCCGATGTTCGCGCGCAGCGCCGACGCCGGCGAGCGCGCGGCGCCGCTGTACGACTGGCGCGCGCAGAGCACGTACATCCGCCGTCCGCCGTACTGGGAAGGCGCGCTGGCCGGCGAGCGCACGCTCAAGGGCATGCGGCCGCTCGCGGTGCTCGGCGACAACATCACGACCGACCACCTGTCGCCGTCGAACGCGATCCTGCTGGATAGCGCGGCCGGCGAATATCTCGCGAAGATGGGCCTGCCGGAAGAAGACTTCAACTCGTACGCGACACACCGCGGCGACCACCTGACCGCGCAGCGCGCGACTTTCGCGAACCCGACGCTCGTCAACGAGATGGCAGTGGTCGACGGCGCGGTGAAGAAGGGCTCGCTCGCCCGCGTCGAGCCGGAAGGCAAGGTCATGCGGATGTGGGAAGCGATCGAGACGTACATGAATCGCAAGCAGCCGCTGATCGTGATCGCCGGCGCCGACTACGGCCAGGGCTCGTCGCGCGACTGGGCCGCGAAGGGCGTGCGGCTCGCGGGCGTCGAGGCGATCGCCGCCGAGGGCTTCGAGCGGATTCACCGCACGAACCTGATCGGGATGGGCGTGCTGCCGCTCGAGTTCAAGCCGGGCACCAACCGGACGACGCTCGGCATCGACGGCACCGAGACCTTCGACGTGATCGGCGAGCGCACGCCGCGCGCCGACCTGACGCTCGTGATTCACCGCAGGAACGGCGAGCGAGTGGAAGTGCCGATGACGTGCCGGCTCGATACGGCCGAGGAAGTGTCGATCTACGAAGCGGGCGGCGTGCTGCAGCGTTTCGCGCAGGACTTCCTCGAATCGTCGCAGGCGGCTTGACCGGCGCACACAGGGATAACGCAAACATGGCTCACATTCCTCAAATCAGGATTCCCGCGACCTATATCCGCGGCGGCACCAGCAAGGGCGTGTTCTTCCGGCTGCAGGATTTGCCGGACGCCGCGCAGGCGCCGGGCGCCGCGCGCGACGCGCTGCTCTTGCGCGTGATCGGCAGTCCCGATCCGTACGGCAAGCAGATCGACGGGATGGGCGGCGCGACGTCGTCCACCAGCAAGACGGTGATCGTGTCGAAGAGCACGCGGCCGGGCCACGACGTCGACTACCTGTTCGGCCAGGTTGCGATCGACAAGGCATTCGTCGACTGGACCGGCAACTGCGGCAATCTGTCGGCGGCGGTCGGCCCGTTCGCGATCAGCGGCGGGCTCGTCGATGCCGCGCGCGTGCCGCGCGACGGCGTCGCGACCGTGCGGATCTGGCAGGCGAACATCGGCAAGACGATCGTGGCGCACGTGCCGATCACGAACGGCGCGGTGCAGGAGACGGGCGACTTCGAACTGGACGGCGTCACGTTCCCGGCCGCCGAAGTGCAGCTCGAATTCATGGACCCGGCCGCCGAGGAAGAAGGCGCGGGCGGCTCGATGTTCCCGACCGGCAATCTCGTCGACGACCTGGCCGTGCCGGGCATCGGCACGCTGAAGGCGACGATGATCAACGCGGGCATCCCGACGATCTTCGTCGACGCGGAAGCGATCGGCTATACGGGCACCGAGCTGCAGGACGCGATCAACGGCGACGCGCAGGCGCTCGAGAAGTTCGAGACGATTCGCGCGCACGGCGCGTTGCGGATGGGCCTGATCGACACGCTCGATGAAATCGCGACGCGGCAGCACACGCCGAAGATCGCGTTCGTCGCGAAGCCGGCCGACTACGTCGCGTCGAGCGGCAAGCGCGTGAACGCGGGCGACGTCGACCTGCTGGTGCGTGCGATGTCGATGGGCAAGCTGCACCACGCGATGATGGGCACGGCGGCGGTCGCGATCGGCACGGCCGCGGCGATCCCGGGCACGCTCGTCAATCTCGCGGCGGGCGGCGGCGAACGCAACGCGGTGCGCTTCGGCCATCCGTCGGGCACGCTGCGCGTCGGCGCGGAAGCGCGGCGCGAGAACGGCGAGTGGACGGTCACGAAGGCGATCATGAGCCGCAGCGCGCGCGTGCTGATGGAAGGGTGGGTGCGGGTGCCGGGGGATGCGTTCTGAGCGTCGGCGGTCGTATCGGCGAGGACGCGGGCGGCTTCGGCCGCCCGCGTCGTTTTCGTCAGCCGTGCAGGAAGCGGCGTAGCGCGTCGTGGCTGAGGCGGCGAGCCGTTTCCGAGATGCGTGCGCCGGGCACGATGTCGAAACCATGTACGCCGCCAGGCAGCACGTGCAGTTCGGTCGGCACGCCCGCGCGCAGCAGGCGCTGCGCGTAGTCGAGATTTTCGTCGAGGAACAGGTCGAGCGAGCCGATCGACAGGAACGTGGGCGGCAGGCCGTCGAGCCGCGTGGCGCGCGCGGCCGCCGCGTACGGCGACACGCCGTCGATGCCCGGCGCGTGACCGAGCAGCGAGGTCCAGCCGAACCGGTTGTTGGCCGCATGCCAGATGAATTCGCCGGCGTGCGGATGCGGCGGGCGCGTGCAGGTGCGATCGTCGAGCATCGGATAGATCAGGTGCTGGAACGCGAGCCGATATTCGCCGCGGTCGCGGGCCAGCAGCGCCAGCGAGGCGGCAAGCCCGCCGCCCGCGCTTTCGCCCGCCACGCCGATCCGTGCGGCGTCGATGCCGAGCGGATCGGCGTGACGGAATACCCACGCGAGCGCCGCGTAGCAGTCTTCGATCGCGCCGGGAAACACCGTTTCCGGCGCGAGGCGATAGTCGATCGAGATCAGCGCGCAGCCGAGCTGCGTCACGAGCGACCGGTGCACCGCTTCGAGCTCCTTCGCCGCGCCGCGCACGTAGCCGCCGCCGTGCATGTGGACGATCGCCGGGAGCGGGCGCGCGTGGCCGTCGGGCAAATAGACGAGGACCGGGACGTCCGGCGCGCCGGCGGGGCCCGGTACCGTGCGGCGTTCGAGCGTGCTGCCGGCCGGGTCGGGCGGCGGCAGCGGCAGCACGCGCTGGCGCGACTGTGCGAGGTTGTCGGCGCTGAGCGTGACGGTCGGCCAGGTCTCGAGCAAAGGGCGGATTTCGGGATCGACGAGAGGCAGGGTGTTCAACGCAGGGCTCCATCGTGGAAGTGGACGGCGCGCCGCGGTCAGAGCACGCTGCGCGCGACGACCCAACGGTGCACCTCGGTCGGGCCTTCGAAGATGCGCATCAGCCGCGCTTCGCTGGCCATCTGCTGCAACGGCATTTCCTTCGTCATGCCCATCGCGCCGAGCGTCTGCATCGCATGATCGATGGCGGTCGACGCCATTTCGGTCGCGAACACCTTGACCATCGAGATCTGCGTGCGTGCATCCTGCCCGGCATCCACGCGCGCGGCCGCTTCGTAGGTCATCAGGCGGCACGCGTGGATTTGCGTGAGCGCGTCGGCGACCCACCACTGGACCGCCTGGCGCTCCGCGAGCGGCACGCCGAAGGTCGTGCGCTGTTTCGCATGGTCGCACAGGAGCGCGACCGCGCGCTCGGCGCGGCCGATGCACCATGCGGCCATCTCCAGCCGCCGGTTCGCGAGCCGGGCCTGCATCGGCGCGAAGCCGGCGCCTTCCCGGCCCAGCAATTGCGCGGCGGGAATGCGGCAGTCTTCCAGCACGATTTCGTAGGTCGACAGGCCGCCGATCATCGGGATCCGGCGCTCGATGACGAAGCCCGGCGTGTCGCGCTCGACGATGAACGCCGACATGCCGCCGCGCTTGCCCTTGCTGCGATCGGTCAGCGCCATCACGATCGTCCAGTCGGCTTCGGCCGCGTGGCTGATCCAGATCTTCCGGCCGTTCAGCACCCAGGTGTCGCCATCGCGCACGGCCATCGTCGACAGCGCGCCCGGATCGGAGCCGGCGCCGGGCTCGGAGATCGCCATCGCCGCACGCGTGGCGCCGCGTGCGTACGGGTCGAGATAGCGCGCGCGTTGCGCCGCGTCGGCCGCGTCGCACAGCATCCGCAGGTTCGGCGAGTCGGGCGGGAGGATGTACGGAGTCACGGTCGTGCCGATCGCCTCGTTCACGCCGACCATCGCGACGGCCGGCAGATCCGAGCCGCCCGCGTCGAGCGGCGCGTCGAGTCCCCACAGGCCGAGTTGCCGGGAGCGCTCGTCGAGTCGCGCACGTTCGTCGGCGAGCAGCCCGAAGCGCTGGCCGTCGGCCTCGCGCGCCATCACCGCCGCTTCGAGCGGAATCAGTTCGTCCTTCACGAAACGCGCGACGAGGTCCCGGATCATCCGGTGTTCGAGTTCGAGTTCGAAATTCATGAGGTAGGCCCGTACAGGAGAGGAAGAAGCCGTGCCGTCAGCCGGCGTTCGCGCGCGCCGCCGCGCGGGCGCGCAGCGTCCCGAGCAACGCGAGCGCGCCGGCCCCCAGCAGCGCGGCATTGAAATAGAGGCCGCCGCGCATCGATCCGGTGGCCGTGTTGAGCACGCCCATCAGGAACGGGCTCGCGAACCCGCCGATCGCGCCGGTCATCGTGATCGCCGCGATCGCGACCGCCATCGAGCGCTTCGGCAGCGCGAGCCCCGGCAGCACCCAGAACGCGGGCAGCGCCGCGGCATGCGTGGCGACCGCGATGCACAGCGCGATCATCAGGTGCGACGTGCCGGCGCTGCTCGCGAGGCCGGCGAGGGCCGCCGCGCACGCGAGCATCGCGACTGCGCCGTGCTTGCGCCATTCGCGCCGGCGCTCGGTGCGCCAGCCCATCGCGAGCATGCCGACGATGCCGCACAGGTAGGGCAGCGCGGACAGCAGCCCGATCTGCATCGCGCCATGCAGGCCGCCGCGATGCAGGATCACGGGCATCCAGAACACGAGCGCGTAGCCGGCGGCCGCGATTGCGAAATTGGCCGCGCACAGCAGCCAGAAATCGCGATGTGCGAGCAACGGCCGCGCCGCGTTCGCGGCCGGCGTACCGGCTTCGGCCTGCGCGTGCGCGGCGCGCAGCGCGGCCTTGTCGGCGTCAGACAGCCAGCGTGCGTCGTCCGGCCGGTCGTCGAGAAAGCGCAGCGCGACGAGACCGAGCGCGCTGCTCGGCAGCCCTTCGACGACGAACAGCCATTGCCAGCCGCTCAGGCCGGCCATGCCGTCGAAGTACGACAGGATCGCGCCCGACACGGGGCCGGCGATCAGCCCCGCGAGGTACAGCGCGGTCATGAACAGCGCGAACGCCTTGGCGCGCTGCCGCGGCGGATACCACGCGCCGAGATAGAACAGGATGCCGGGGAAGAAACCGGCTTCGAACACGCCCAGCAGGAAGCGGCACGCGTAGAACTGCGCGGGCGTCGCGACGAACATCGTCGCGGCCGAGCCGAGGCCCCACAGCACCATGATCCGGGCAATCGTCCGGCGCGCACCGATCCGCGCGAGCCACGCGTTGCTCGGAATCTCGAACGCCATGTAGCCGATGAAGAAAATGCCCGCGCCGAGCCCGTAGACGGCGTCGGAAAAATGCAGTTCGGCGGCCATCTGTGCGTGCGCGAAGCCGATGTTGATCCGGTCGATGAACGACAGCGTGTAGCAGAGGATCAGGAACGGCAGCAGCCGGCGCGAGATTCGGCGGTAGAGCGCCTGCGTCGCGCCATCGTCGACGGCGGCCGGGTGGATCGAAAGGGTCGAGGGCATGGGCACTCCGTCAGAAGCGATGAGCGATGCCGAGCGCAAACACCTGCTCGGTACCGCCGGGTTGCGGCTGCAGACCGGCGACGACGGTGTTGCGGGCGTCGCCGCCGTTCTTCATATAGAGGTAGCGTGCGTAGAGCGACGTTCGCTTCGACAGCGGATGGTCGTAGCCGACGCCGAGCGCGGTCGCATCGTTCGCCGAGCCCTTCACGTCGCGGCGCACGACCGACACGAGCACGCGATCGAGCGCGCCGACGTTGATCGACGCGCCGACGCTCGCGGTCGAGAACGCGGGCAGGCGCGCCGCCGTGCCGACGCCGTACAGGAACGCGGCGTACAGCTTGACGCGCGCGAATGCGTAGTTGGCCGCGAACACGTAGTGGCGGGTCGTCGACGGGGAGACGACGGGCGCCAGATTGCCGGCCGACGTATCGCCCTGGAAGCCGGCGCCGACGTAGAGCCCGCCGATCCGGTACTGAAGCCCGGCGCCGTAGTTGCGTCCGGCCTGCGTCGAGAGTGCGTTCGGCGTCGGAAAGCCGTACGTGGCCATGACGCGCAGGCCGTTCCAGTCGGGGCTCAGATACGACGCCGCCTGGTTGAAGCGCGGAATCGGCGGGGTCGTGTTGCTCGTGATCGTGTCGGTCGACGTGGCGAGCAGCGCGAGCGGCGACATCCGCTCGTTGAGTCCGAACGGATCGCCGTCGTACACGACGTAGAACGCGGGCGTGTATTGCCGGCCGAGCCGCAGGTCGCCGTAGCGCGTGTTCTGCAGCGATACATAGGCCTGCCGGTAGAACAGCGTGCCGCCCTGGAACGATCCGTCGGCCGGCGAGAAACCGCTTTCCAGCACGAATTTCGTCGACGTGCCGCCGCCGAGATCCTCGACGCCCGTCAGCCCGACGCGGCTCGTCGACGAGCCGCCGCCGCTTTGCCGCAGGGTCGACAGGCTGCCGATGCGGTCGAATTCGACGTAGCTGTCGACGATCCCGTACAGCGTGACCGACGACGCGTGCGCCGACGTCGTGCACAGCACGCACGCGCCGACCAGGAATGCTTTCCGTTGCATGAAGGTGTCTCCGTCCATGTTTTTGGGCGCGCCCGCGTTCTGGGGCGGTGCGCGCGGGTGCTGCGGTGCGGCGCCGGGCTCAGCGGCCCTTGAACACCGGCTTGCGCTTCTCGAGAAACGCGCGGGCGCCCTCGATCCGGTCCTCGCTGGCGTAGACGTCGGGGCCGACGTCCAGCCGCAGCGCGGCGGCCACCGGCAGCCCCTGGCTGCGCGTCGCGGTTTCCTTGATGCGGCGGATCGTGAGCGGCGCGTTCGCGGCGATCGTCTGCGCGAGCTCGCGCACGGTGTCGTCGAGCGCGGCGCCGGGCACGACGCGGTTGAGCAGGCCGGCGCGTTGCGCTTCGTCCGTGTCGAAGCGGCGGCCCGTGAACAGCAGCTCCATCGCGATCGCGCGCGGCAACATGCGCGGCAGCAGCACGCTCGCGAAGTTCGCGCCCATACCGACCCGCGCTTCGGGCAACGCGAAGGTCGCGTGATCGGCGGCGATCCGCAGGTCGCACGCGAGGGCGATTTCGCAGCCGCCGCCGATCGCGTAGCCGTTGATGGCCGCGATGGTCGGCTTGCGCAGCTCCAGGATCAGCTCGTGCACGTTGCGGGCGAGCCCGCGCATCGGCTGCATTCCGCGGATCTCCGGGTCGCCGAGATCGACGCCCGCGCTGAACGCGCGTTCGCCCGCGCCACGGATCACGACGACGCGAATCGCCGGGTTGTCGTCGAGCGTGACGAGCTCGTCGCACAGGCGGCGGATCGCTTCGGCGGACAGCGCATTGGCGACGTGCGGGCGATGGATCGTCAGCCATGCGATGCCGTCGGCGTCGTTGCGCAGGATCGACGGGGCATCGTCGTCCGTCAGCGAAGAAAACGAGCGCCGGGTGGTCATGACGCGCTCCTGGCGGCGTCGGCCCGCTGGTCGTGCAGCACGCCCGCCTGCCGCAACGCGTCGCGGCGCGCCGCGTCGATCCCGAACGCGTCGAGCACGGCGTCGGTGTCGGCGGCAAACGGTTGGGGCGGCCGGCGTATCGAGCCGGGCGTGCGGGACAGTTTCGCGGGAATGCCCGCGCCGGTGTACGTATCGGTATCGACGAACATCGCGTTGCGTGCCGCCTGCGGATGGCCGAACGCATCGGCCACGGTGTTCACCGGCCCCGTCGCGACGCCCGCGTGCAGCAGCCGTTCGACGACGTCGTCCGCATGCAGTTCGCCGGTCAGCTGGCCGAGCAGCGTGTCGAGCGCATCGCGATGCGCGACGCGCTGTGCATTGGTCGCGAAGCGCGGATCGCGCGCCAGTTCGGGTACGCCGAGCGCCTCGACGAGCCGCGCGAACGTGCGGTTGTTGCCCGCGCCGGTCGCGACCGGCTTGTCCTTGCACGGATAGACGCCGTACGGCGCGATCGCGCCGTACACGTTGCCGGTGGCGACGGGCACGTCGCCGGTCGCCATCCAGCTCGTGCTGACCGGATGCAGCATCGACAGCGCGGTGCTGAACAGGTCGATGTCGACGTGCTGCCCGAGGCCGGAGCGCGTCCGTTCGACCAGCGCGACCAGGATGCTCGAGACGGCGCTCAGGCCGGCCGCGTAATCGACGACCGGAAACGGCACCTTGAGCGGCATGCCGCCCGGTTCGCCGTTGATCGACATGAAGCCGGCGAGGCCCTGCGCGACGGCGTCATAGCCCGGAAACCGCGCGAGCGGGCCGTCGGTGCCGTATCCGGAGATCGAGCAGTGGACGAGGCGCGGGAAGCGCTCGCGCAGGCAGGCTTCGTAGCCGATGCCCCAGCGTTCGAGCGTGCCCTGCTTGAAGTTGTCGATCAGCACGTCGGCCGTTTCGAGCACGCGCAACAGCACGTCGCGTCCGTCGGGATGCGACAGGTCGAGCGCGAGATTGCGCTTGTTGCGGTTGAGCCCCCAGTAGTAGCTGGAGATGCCGTTCGGCATCGCGGGCCCCCAGTCGCGCGTTTCGTCGCCCTGCGGCGGTTCGATCTTGATGACGTCCGCGCCGTGGTCGGCGAGCGTCTGCGCGCAGAACGGCCCCGCGTAGACGCGGCTCAGGTCCACCACGCGCACGCCTGCAAGTGCGCCTTCGTTGCTGCTGGTCATGACGATGTCTCCTTCGATGTGGATTCGACGGGCCGGCAGGCCGGCATGCGCCGGTTGCACGGCCGCGATGCGTCGCGGGTTCAGCCGCGCGCGGCGAACAGCGCGTTCACCGCCGCGCGATGTTCGGGGCTGGCGTGCGCGAACGCCTGGTACGACGCCGACAGGTCGAGCAGCGTGTCGAGGCTCGCGTGGCGGCTTTCGCGCAGCAGCCGCTTGGTCAGGCGCAACGCGGTGCCCGAATGGCGAGCAATGCGGCCGGCCAATTCGTGCGCATGCTCGAGGAGGTCGCCGTCGGGCACGACGCGCGACACGAGCCCGCAGCGCAGCGCGGCCTGCGCGTCCAGCGCATCGCCGGTGAACGACATTTCCGCGGCGACCGCGGCGCCGACGATCTGCGGCAGGAACCACGCGCCGCCGTCGCCCGGCACGAGGCCGAGCGCGATGAAGCTCTCCGCGAAGCGCGCGCTGTCGGCGGCGATGCGGATGTCGCACATGCACGCGAGATCGGTGCCGGCGCCGATGGCCGGGCCGTTGACTGCCGCGATGGCCGGCACTTCGAGACGCTGGAACGCGTGCGCGAGCCGCTGGATGCCGCGCCGATAGCCGGTCCGGATCGCGGCAGGGTCGTGCGGGCCCGATTCCATGAACGTGCGCATCGCCTTCACGTTGCCGCCCGACGAGAACGTCGTGCCGGCGCCGGTCAGGATCAGCACGCGGATCGATTCGTCGCGGTTCGCTTCGTCGCAGCATTCGGTCAGCGCGTCGATCGCATCGGTATCCGAAATGGCGTTGCGGGTGTCGGGACGGTTCATCGTGACGGTCAGGATCGCGCCCTGCCGTTCAAGGATCAAAAAGGCTGCCATGGTGTCTCCGTGTATTCGGTGCCGCGGGACTTCACGCCGCGGGCCGAAGCCTAGTATCGTCACGACGGTTGGCAGCGGGAAATTCCGTTCCACATACGTGGAAGGCCCGTGCCGGTCGCTGCGGAGAAGGCGGGATGAGCGGAAACGTGGTCAAGAGCGCGGCGCGCGTGTTCGAGGTGCTGGAACTCTTCAGCGCCTTGCAGCGGCCGCTGAGCGTGCGCGAGATCGCCACGCGCTGCGGGTATCCGGGGTCGAGTGCGGCGGCATTGCTGACCAGCATGAAGACGCTCGGCTACCTCGCATACGACGACTCGACCCACGCGTATGCGCCCACCGCACGGCTCGTCAATCTCGGCGAAGCGCTGGTCGATTCGGCGGCTGGCAGCCGGCGGCACTGGCATGCCGTCGCCAAGCGGCTGGCGGCGCGCACGCACGAGGCGGTCGTGATCGCGGTGCAGAGCGACTTGTACGTGCAGTACATCGATGCGGTCGAAGGCTCGCATTCGATTCCGGTGCAGTTCTATGCGCCGATCGGCACGCGGCGCGAGATCTGCATGTCGGGCCTCGGCTGGGCGCTGCTGAGCCTCCAGCCGGACAGCACGATCCGCCGGCTCGTGTCGCGCAGCATCCGCCGGATCGGCAAGTCGGGCAGGACGATCGACGAGGACGTGGTGCTCGACAAGGTCGAACAGACCCGCCGGCTCGGCTATTCGTATTCGGCGCATACCGTCACGCAGGGCGCAGCGATGATCTCGATGGTGATCGCGGACGGCTGGAACGGGCTGCCGCTCGCGATGGGCGTGGCCGGGCCCGTCGAGCGGATCGACCCGCATCGGGACGCGATCGTGCGCGCGATGCGCGCGGCGCTGGCCGAGCGCGCGGGCGACGGGCCTCGCTAGCGGCGCGAAGCCGGCGCGCACAGGCATTCGCATAGAATCGGAACGTTTCGCCGGTCCTGTCCCGACAGCATTTCAGCGAGGTCGCCATGCCATTGAACGCGCCGCTTTCCGGCATCCACATCGTCGAATTCGAAGGTCTCGGCCCCGGCCCGCTTGCGGGCTGGATGCTCGCCGGCATGGGCGCGCGCATCACGCTGATCGCGCGTCCGTCCGGCCGCACGAGCGCGCCGGACGCGCTGCGGGCCCGCGACGGCGACTTGTTGCGCGAAGGCAAGACGATCGTCGAACTCGACCTGAAGGCGCCGGCCGGGCGTGACGCCGCGCTCGACCTGATCGCGCAGGCCGATGCGCTGATCGAGGGCTTGCGGCCCGGCGTGATGGAGCGGCTCGGCCTCGGGCCCGACGTTTGCGCACGCCGCAATCCGAAGTTGGTCTACGGGCGCATGACCGGCTGGGGCCAGCACGGCCCGCTCGCGGCCGCGGCCGGGCACGACCTGAACTACGTCGCGCTGACCGGGCTGCTGTCGCTGTCCGCGCCGCGCGACGGCCGGCCGGGCCTGCCGCCGACCGTCGTCGGCGATGCGGGCGGCGCGCTCGGGCTCGCGTTCGGGATCGCCTGCGCGTTGCTCGACGTGCGCGGCGGCGGGCCGGGGCGCGTCGTCGACGGCGCGATCGTCGACATCGTGTCGATGCTCGGTTCGCTTGCGCTGTGGGCACGCGCGAACGGGCAGCTCGACGGCGCGCAGCCGAGCCTGTTCCACGACGCGCCGTTCTACGACGTGTATCGCTGCGCGGACGGCGAATGCGTGACGATCGGCGCGCTCGAACCGCCGTTCTACGCACTGCTGGTCGAACGGCTCGGGCTGACCGACGTCGACCCCGCGTCGCAGTACGACCGCGCGCACTGGCCTGCGCTGAAGGCGCGTTTCGCGGCGGTGTTCGCGCAACAGCCGTCCGCGCACTGGCGCGCGCTGCTCGAAGGCACCGACGCGTGTTTTGCGCCGGTGCTGAGCGTGGCCGACGCGGTCGTGCATCCGCACAACGCGGCGCGCGGGATCTATCGGACGGATGAGCACGGGAACGTGCGGGCGCGGGTGGCGCCGCGGTTTTTGCCGTTGGCGGGGGATGACGCGGCCTAGCGGCGCGACTCAGGCGCCAGGCGGCCGCGATATTGTGCACCGGCCGTTCAGGCCGTTCTCACGCCGTTTCCTCCGGCGCATCCGGCATCTTGCCGTCGCCGACGCGGTTGATCGTGCCTTGCGCGATCGCGACGAGCCGCTCGTGATCGCCGTCGATGACGAACACATGGCACTGGCACGTCGCCTGATGCCGGCCCGCGTAGACGAGCTTCGCGCGGGCGACGAGCGTGCCGTTCACGGCCGGCCGCAGGTAGTTGATCTTGTATTCGGCGGTGATCACGCGCGGGCCGAGCACGAGCGCGCCGGCGAACGTCAGCGCGTTGTCCGCGAGATAGCTGATGACGCCGCCGTGCACGAAACCGTGCTGCTGCCGCAATTCCTCGCGCACCGGCAGGCACAGCGACACTTCGTTGTTGCCGATATGCATCAGCTCCGTGCCCAGCAGCATGCTGAACGGCTGCGCGCGCAATGCGCCGCGCGCGTGGTCCGTGATGTCGGTCATTGAACTTCCTTGGAAATGAGTGCCCGCTTGCGCTGAACTCTAGGAAGGGGGCTCCGGATAAGCAAGGAAATTCGTCCGCGTTTCGTGCAAATCCCGGCGCGATGCGACGCGATTATTGCGTTGAATACGCAAGATCTCCGCGTTTGCGGGCGATTCGACGCGAATGCGCGAGCGAAGCGCGCGATTGACCTGTGTTGCCGCTCATTCCGCCTAAAGTCCGACGAAGAAATGCCGCTAATGCCGGGGCATTGCCTCATCTTCCGCTCTCCAGGAATCCCCATGTTCGGAAAAATCAAGCTCGCGTCGGGTCTGCTCGGCGTGTTGACCGTGTTCTGCCTCTTCCTGTTCGCGATCGAAGCGCTCGGCTTCTGGGCGCTCACGTCGACGCGCAGCGGCGTCGACGATCTGTCGAACGTCGCGATCGCGCAGGTCGACGCGGCCAGCCGGGCGACCGAGCAACTGCTCGACGCGCGCATCAACCTGTCGCGTGCCGGCACGCGGATGGTGCGCGGCGGCCCGAAACCCGAAGACATCATCCGTCATGCCGGCGCATCGCTCGCGGAAGCGGACAAGGCGTTCGCCGTGCTGACGGCCGCGCAGTCGATCGACGACACGAACCGCGCGCGCGTCGCGGCGCTCGCCGAGCGCTATCGCGCGCTGCGCGGCGCGCTGGGCGAGCTCGTGCAGTTCCTGAACGCCGACAACATCCAGGCGTTCCTCGACCAGCCGACTCAGGGCTTCCAGGACGCGTACATCGCCGAACTGCATCGCTTCACCGACTATGGCGGCACGTCGAGCCGCGCGGCGCTCGACACGATCGACGGCGGCATGCTGTGGTTCAAGTCGGTCGGCATCGTGCTGCTGGTGGCGATGCTCGCGGCGAGCGCGGCGATCTACGCGGCCGCGCGGCGCGCGGTCGTCGCGCCGCTGGAGCAGGCCGGCCGCCATTTCGAGCGGATCGCGCAGGGCCGTCTCGACGAAGCCGTGCAGGCGGGCGGCGTGTTCGAGATCGACCGGATGCTGCGCGGCCTCGCCACGATGCAGACGAGCATCGCGGGCACCGTGCGCACGGTGCGCCAGGCGTCCGACGCGATCCATCTCGGCGCGGGCGAGATCGCGGGCGGCAACGCCGACCTGTCGGCGCGCACGGGCACGCAAGCCGCGTCGCTCGAGGAAACCGCCGCGAGCATGGAGGAGTTGACCGCGACCGTCCGGCAGAACACCGACAGCGCCCGCGCGGCGAGCGCGCTGGCCGATGCGGCGCTCGAAGCGACGGGCCACGGCGGAGGCGTGGTCGACAGCGTGATCGACCGGATGCGCGGCATCGCGCAGAGCTCGGGGCGCATCGCGGAGATCATCTCGGTGATCGACGGCATCGCGTTCCAGACCAACATCCTCGCGCTGAACGCGGCGGTCGAGGCCGCGCGGGCCGGCGAGCAGGGGCGCGGCTTCGCGGTGGTCGCGGGCGAAGTGCGCTCGCTCGCGCAGCGCAGCGCACAATCGGCGAAGGAGATCAAGGCGCTGATCGAGGATTCGGTCGCGCAGATCAACGGCGGCGCGGAACTCGTCGAACGCGCCGGCGATGCGATGCGCACGGTGTCGGCATCGATCACACGCGTCGTGCAGACGATGTCGGAGATCACGGCGGCGTCGGTCGAACAAAGCGTCGGGATCGAGCAGGTGAACCAGGCCGTCACGCAGATGGATCAGCTCACGCAGCAGAACGCGGCGCTGGTCGAGGAAGTCGCGGCGGCGGCCGCATCGCTGAACGACCAGACCGCGCACCTGATGCAGGCGGTGTCGGTGTTCGAACTGGGCGACGGGCGCGCCGCGCACGGCAGCCGCGCAGCGCCGTCGTTCGTCGCGACGGATTACGAACCGGCCGGCAGCGCCGCGTAGGCGGTCGCGAGGTGGTAGGGCGTCGTCGACGGCATGTCGGCGCGCGACACCTGCCCGTCCGCGGTCTTGCACTCGAACCAGCCGCGCGGATGCAGGAAGCGCGCGGCGAACCGCTCGATCTGCCGCGCGAGCGGCGCGGACGCCGGCGTGCCGCCGTGCGTCGCAAGCGCGCGCAGGTATTCGGTCTGTGCCCAGATCCGCTGCGTGCCGTCGATGCACGCGCCTTGCGCGTCGAGCGCCGCGCACACGCCGCCCGTCTGCGGATCGATGCCGTATTGCTCGGCGAACGCGAACGCGCGCGACAGCGCCGCGGGCAGCCCGGTCCGCGCGAGCCGCGCCCCGGCCGCGTCGACCAGATAGAACCACTCGAACTGATGGCCGGGCTCGAAACGGTTGTCGGCCGCGCCGAGCGGCAGCTCGGCCACGCAGCCGGTCGTCGCATCGACGAACGTGCGCTCGACGGCCTGCGCGGTGCGCAAGAGCGCATCGTCGAACGCCGTGTCGCCGAACGCGTCGGCGGCCGCGAGCCACGCTTCGGTCAGGTGCATCAACGGATTCTGCAGCGCGCCGCTGCCGGATGACGAGAAATCGGCGTGGCGCGCGGCATCGAGCAACGCGTCGCCGGGGCGCGGCGCGAAGCGGTCCTGGATCAGCGCGGCGGTGGCTTCGGCCACCGTGCGCGCGGCGGCGTCGCCCGACGCCGCATGCCACGCGGCGCATGCGAACACGATGAACGCGTGCGTATAGAGATCCTTGGACGTATCGAGCGGCGCGCCCTGCGCGTCGACGCTGTAGATCCAGCCGCCGTGGCGCGGGTCGCGAAAGTGCCGGCACAGCGCGTCGAACAGCGTGGCCGCGTGCGCGGTGTCGCCGGCCTGCGCGAACACGAACAGTTGCCTCGCGCACGCCATTGCGCGATAACGGGTCACGGGCAGCGGCGCGTGGCTGCCCGGATCGACGGCCTCGAACGGCAGTTGCAGCGCCGAGTCGAACCCTGAACCCCGCCAGATCGGCAAGACGACGTGCGCGAAATGGTGGCGCAGCTGGGCGGCCTGGGCGGAAGCGGAGTCGGAAACGGACATGGCGGGGTTGAGCGCTTGGATCGAAACGTGTCGGCGCGGCCCGGAGAATCGGCGCGGCCGGGGCCAAGGATAAAACATTCCGCGTGGCCGGCACCAAAAAAAGGAGAGAAATCGGATGCTCAGCAACCTGGAACTCGTGATGCGGCTCGTTCTCGCGGCGGCGCTCGGCAGCGTCATCGGCTTCGAGCGGGAGCGCCTGTCGTGGGCGGCCGGCCTGCGCACGCACATGCTGGTGTGCGTCGGCTCGACGCTGATCATGATCGTGTCGGCGTTCGGTTTCGCCGACGTGCTCGGCGCCAGCGACCACGTCGTGCTCGATCCGTCGCGGATCGCCGCGCAGGTCGTGTCGGGCATCGGCTTCCTCGGCGCGGGCTCGATCCTGCTGCGCGGCGAGATCGTGCGCGGGCTGACGACGGCCGCGAGCCTGTGGTCGGTTGCCGCGATCGGTCTCGCGGTGGGCGGCGGGCTCTATGTCGCGGCGATTTCGGCGACGATCATCATCCTGATCATCCTGGCCGGCATCAAGCCGCTGGAGCGGCGCTATTTCACGGTGCGCCAGCGGCGCCAGCTTGCGTTGACGGTGGCGAGCGGCACGCTGACGTTCGATTCGCTGCACGCGGCGCTCGGCCCCGACAGTGCGCGCGTGAAGCAGTTCATCGTGCAGCGTGCCGACGACACGGGCGAGCAGGACGAAGTGCGCATCGCGCTGGCGCGGGTGTCGGAACTCGAATACAAGGCGATCTGCGCCAAGCTGCGCGCGCTGCCGGGCGTCACGCGCTTCGACGGCGGGAACGGGCTGGCGGGCGACGAATAGCGTGACTTGGTTGCGTGACTCGGTTGCGGGGCGTGCGACAATGACCGACCACCGATTCCGTTCGACATATGGGTTCGCGCCTGTGGGCCCCGCTATCCGATTTCCATGACCGAATCCGTTTCCATGCCTCGCTCCCGCTCCCGTTCCCCCCGTTCGTCGGCCCGTTCGCGCCAGCGCTCGGCCGCTGCCGCAGGCAGCACGTCCGCCAGGGCGACGGTACGGTCCGGCAGTACGCCGGCGGCCGACGCGCCGCGCGACGAACGGACGCTCGACCTGTTCGGCGATCCGGTGCTGGAGCCGGGCGAGCACATGCCGGTGGCGGCGCGCGATGAAGCGAGCGTGGAAGCCGAGGCGGCGGCCGGTGTCGACGACGGGCGGCAGGCCACGCTGGACGGGTTCGTCTCGCCTGTGGATGCGGATGCGGATGCGGCAAGGCATGCGGAAGCCGAAGGTACGGCGACGACGGATGTAGCGGCCAAGGTTGTTTCGACGCCTGAACGCGACGTGGCCGCGAACGTCGACGGCGCATCGGCAGAGGGTCTTGCAACGAAGGCAGCCGATTTGCCCGCGGGCGATGGCGGCGTAACGCGGAGCAACGTGCCCGTGGTCGACGGCGCCGCGAACGCGGAGACGAAGCTGCAAGCCGCCGATGGCGCTGCGGCGCAGGCGGCGGAATTGCAAGCGGCAGATGGTCAAGTCGCGAAGGCTGTCGTCGAGGCGGCAGTCGTCAAATCCCGCGAAGGGAAATCGTCGGGCGACGCCGTGAAGGAGCGCCGCGCGTCATCGGGCGGCAAACGACGGGCGGCTGCCGGCGCCAACGAAGCGGCGGCGACGCAAACCACACCGGTTGCGACGAGCGTCGATTCGAAGCCTGAAGCGGTTGAATCGAACCTTCCGCCGGTCGCTGCCGCGCCGGTCGAGCCGCAGACGCCGACCCAGTCGACCCAGCCGAGCCAGCCGAGCCAGTCGAGCCAGTCGAGCCAGTCGAGCCAGTCGAGCCAGTCGAGCCAGTCGAGCCAGTCGAGCCAGTCGACTCAGCCGACCCAGCCGACCCAGCCGACCCAGCCGACCCAGTCGGTACGGCCGCTCGAACCGGCAATCGCCACACCTTCCACGCAGCCTCGCGACACGGCCCGGCAGCCCGACGCTTCGCCGTCGCCGGTCGCGCAGCCGGTGGCGTCCGTCGCGTCGTTCGTGACCAAGCCCTCGTCGGAGCGCACGCAACCGCCCGCGCCGGCCTTCGACCCGGACACGCACCTGCGCCCGCTGACCGACCGGCTCGCCGCGCTGCAATCCGACGTGGACGGCCTGACGCGGGCGGCCGATCGCGAGATGCGCCGCGTCAACCGCCTGCTGCTGGCGCTGGCCGTCGTCGTGCTGGCGGGGCTCGTCGCGCTGGTGCTGCAAACGCGGCAGATCGCGCATCTGAAGCAGGACGTCGCCGCCAAGCAGCAGCGGATCGATCGCCTCGCGGCCGATCTGTCGACGCAGCAAGCCACGCTGATGACGCTCGAGGAGCACCACGAAGCGCTCCTGTCGCAAGTCGACCGGCTGCAGCGCAATGCGAACCGCGAGGCGGCCGTCGCGAAGCGGGTTCATCGTACGCGTTAATCGTTTCGACCCTATCCTGGAAGCCCGACGCAGCAACGATCGCCGTTCCGCACCGGCGATCGGCTGTCGCGCGCGTGCGGCAAACCGATGCAGCTCACTGGCAGAGTTCAGGGAAAACCCTTAGAATGGAGGCGTTATAAGGGAAAACCCTAGCCACATCTGTCAGGAGTCTCACATGAGCTTCATCTTCGCCCTGCTGCAAAAAATCGACGACCTTTTCGTCTCCCCGCACCTGCCGCTCGACGCCGAATACTCGTATGCCGCGCGTCACGCCGAAGCCGAGCGTGTGCGCCGCGCGCACCTCGTGCCGATCGTCCTGTACCGTCGCTGATTCGCTGATTCGCTGATTCGCTGATTCGCTGATTCGCTGATTCGGCGCGGCGGCCGCCGTACCTGCCTGCCTGTTTTCCGCCGCCGCCTCGCGCGCCGGAGCGACTGTCCCGCTACACTGGAAGTCCGATTCCGTTAACGGCGACCGGGCCATGCTGCAGATGCGGCCGATGACGGCCGGCGAATTCCACGCGTACCGCACGCGAGCCATCCACGGCTACGCGAGCGATCTCGTTTCCTCCGGGCAAAATGCTGTCGAAGACGCGGCCGATCGTGCGCGCGCCTGTTTCGACACGCTGCTGCCGGACGGCCTGCTGACCGCCGGCCAGACCCTCGTCACGCTCATCGACGGCGCCAGCGGCGACACGGTGGGCGACCTCTGGTACGCGATCGTCCCCGAAGGGCCGAACCGCACGCTGTTCATCTACGACCTCGACATCGTCCCGTCCCGGCGTCGCCAGGGCTGGGCCACGCGCGCGCTCGATGCGCTCGACGCCGAGGCGCGTCGCTACGGCGTCACCGAGATCGGGCTGTCGGTGTTCAATCACAACGCGGCGGCGCGTGCGCTGTATCGCTCATGCGGCTTCGTGCCGATCACTACGACGTTGATCAAACCGGTCGTGTCGGACTGAATCCGCTGACTGGCGATGCGTCGTCACAGGCTGCCGGCTCGGCACGCCGCGTAGCCGGCAAACGCAGGCATGCCTTCCGATCCTTCCTGTCGGTCGAGCGCCGAACGCCCACACCGAGCACCCATCCGCCATTCGCCGCCCGCCGCATCAACGCGCGCGGCCCTTCCATCTCCGCAGCAGCAACGCGTTGGTCACGACGCTGACGCTCGAAAACGCCATCGCCGCGCCCGCGATCACCGGGTTCAGCAAGCCGAGCGCCGCGAGCGGCACGCCGACCAGGTTGTAGACGAACGCCCAGAACAGGTTCTGCTGGATCTTGCGGTATGTGCGTTTGGAGATGTCGATCGCGTCGGCGACGAGCGCCGGGTCGCCGCGCATCAGCGTGATGCCGGCCGTGTGCATCGCGACGTCGGTGCCGGTCGCCATCGCGATGCCGACGTCCGCCGCGGCGAGCGCGGGCGCATCGTTGATCCCGTCGCCGACCATCGCGACGACTCCGCCGTGCGTGCGCTTCAGCTCGGCGACGACGCGGGCCTTGTCGTCGGGCAGCACCTGCGCGTGCACTTCGCCGATGCCGAGCGCCGCCGCGACGGCCGCCGCGCTGCCGCGGTTGTCGCCCGTCACGAGCGCGCTCGCGACGCCGCGCGCCGACAGCGCCGCGATCGCGTCGCGGGCGCCCGGCTTCACGGTGTCGCCGAAGGCGATCAGCGCGAGCACCGCGCGCGGCGCATCGGCACGCATCAGCCACGAGATCGTGTTGCCCGCGCGTTCGAGTTCCGCCGCGCGCGCGTCGAGCGCCGGCGGCACCGCGATGCCAAGTTCGTCGCGCCAGCGCGTGCTGCCGAGCGCGAGCCGCTGCCCGCCGACCTGCGCTTCCACGCCGCGCCCGGCCACCGCGCGCGCATCGGTCGCGACGACCGACTCGGCCGCGCCGCCCCGTGCGGCCACGTCCGCGTCATGCGCGGCGACCACCGCACGCGCGAGCGGATGGTCGCTCTGCCGCTGCACGGCCGCCGCGAGCGCGAGGGCTTCGGCGCGCGGCACGTCGACGGCGTCGAACGCCGTCACGGACGGTTTGCCTTCGGTCAGCGTGCCGGTCTTGTCGAACGCGATCACCGTCGTGCGCTGCGCGAGTTCGAGCGCTTGCGCGTCCTTGATCAGCACGCCGTGCCGGGCCGCGACGCCCGTGCCGGCCATGATCGCGGCGGGCGTCGCGAGACCGAGCGCGCACGGGCACGCGATCACGAGCACCGCGACCGCGTTGAGGATCGCGGTTTCCGTTCCGGCGCCGGCGATCAGCCAGCCGACCAGCGTCAGCACGGCGATGCCGAGGATCGCCGGCACGAACACCTCGCTGACGCGATCGACGAGCCGCTGGATCGGCGCCTTCTCGGCCTGCGCGGATTCGACGAGGCGGATGATGCGCGCGAGCGTCGTTTCCGCGCCGATCGCGGTGGTTTCGACGACGAGCGCGCCTTCGCCGTTGATCGAGCCGGCCGTGACCGCGTCGCCGTCGTCCTTCGGCACGGGCAGGCTTTCGCCGGTGATCAGCGATTCGTCGATGTGCGAGCGGCCCGACACGATCCGTCCGTCGACGGGCACGCGTTCGCCGGGTCGGATGCCGACGTGCGTGCCGACGCGCACCTGCGACAGCGGCACGTCGCGTTCGACGCCATGCTCGACGACGCGAGCACGGTCGGGGCGCAGCGCGTTCAGCGCGCGGATCGCCTCGGTGGTCTGGCGCTTCGCGCGGGATTCGAGCCACTTGCCGAAGCGCACGAGCGTGACGATGACGGCCGACGCTTCGAAATACAGATGGCCGGGATGCGCCGGGTCGCGCAGCAGCATCCACAGGCTCAGCCCGTACGCGGCCGACGTGCCGAGCGCGACGAGCAGGTCCATGTTGCCGGTGCGCGCCTTCACCGCATGCCAGGCCGCGCGGTAGAAGCGCGCGCCGAAGCCGAACTGCACGATCGACGCGAGCACGAGCTGAAGCCAGCCGGGCAGCATCAGGTCGATGCCGAACGGCGCGGCGAGCATCGGCGCGACGAGCGGCGCGCTCAGCACGGCGGCCCCGATCACGAGGTTGCGTTCGCGGATCGCTTCGCGGCGCTTGCGTGCGTCGGGGTCCTGCGGGGGGCTGGCCGCTTGTGAGTCGGCGCCGGCCGTTGCGCCGGCGGGTGACGCGGCGGGAAGCGACGCACGGTAGCCGGCTGTAGTGACCGCCGCGATCAGCGTGGCGGCGTCGAGTGCGCCGGCGCCGTGCACCGATGCACGCTCGGTCGCGAGATTGACCGTCGCGCGCGCGACGCCCGGCACCGCGGCCAGCGCTTTTTCGACGCGGCCGGCGCAGGACGCGCAGGTCATGCCGCCGATGTCGAGTTCGACGTCGGCGGGAGCGGGCGTGGCCGCGGAAGTCGCGGGCCGAGCCGAGACGGCGGTCGGCGTTGCGCCGTAGCCGGCCTGCTTCACCGCGTCGGCAAGCTGCGCGGCGGATACGTCGGCCGACGCGTCGACCGTCGCGCGTTCGGTCGCGAGGTTGACCGATGCGCGCGTGACGCCCGGCACCTTGGCGAGCGCCTTCTCGACACGCGACACGCACGACGCGCAGGTCATCCCGTCGATGTCGAGTTCGATGCTTGCGGGCGCGGCGGGCAGGGCAGCGGCGGCGGCGGCCGGGACGACGGTGTCCGACACAGTCGGCGTCGCGCCATAGCCGGCCTGCTTCACGGCGTCCGCCAATTGCGTGGCCGAAACGCCAGCCGATGCGTCGACCGTCGCGCGTTCGGTCGCGAGGTTGACCGATGCGCGCGTGACGCCCGGTACCTTCGCGAGCGCCTTCTCGACGCGCGACACGCACGACGCGCAGGTCATCCCGTCGATATCGAGTTCGATCGTCGCGGCGGCAGCCGGCGCAAGCGGCGTTGCCGCGTCCGCCACATGCGCGGCCGCGACGGCCTCGACCTCCGCTTCGCGCACCGCTGCGCCGTAGCCGGCCTCACGGATGGCGTCGATCAGTTGGTTCGGCTCGACGGTTTCCTGCGCGGTGACGGTCGCTGCATGCGCATCCAGATCGACCGCCGCCTCGACGACGCCGGGCACGGCGGCCAGCGCGCGCTGCACGCGGCCCGTGCAGCCGCCGCAATGCATGCCGTCGACGCTCAGTTCGATCGTTTGCAGCGCTGCGGAAGCAAGTGGTTCAGTCATGTCGGATTTCCCAAAAGCGCGGTTCGTGCCGCGAATGGTTCCAGTATCAACATTCCCATGATGGTAAGGTCAAGCGTCGGCGACGACGATGCGACGCAGGTCGATGCGCACAGGGTGTCACAACCCGGAAAAAGCGATCGCCCGGCTTCGAGACGGACGAGCCGGGCGATCGTGCGTGGTGCACGCGTACGCGCTCAGGCGCAGAGCTTGGCGCTCGCGAGGCGATTGAGGCTGACGCCCTGTTCGGCGGCCTGGATGACCAGCGCGCGATGCGCTTGCGGCGGGATGCGGACCTTGAATTCGCCGCTGTAGGCTCGGTCGGCGATCGGTTCGGGTACCTTCTCGCCGTTCGCCGTCATCTCGCCCACGACGTCGGCGACGAGCTGGCGAATGCCGACCAGTGCGCCCTCGGGTGTTGCATCGAGCCACGAAAGAGACGGGAACTCCGCGCAGAGGCCGACGTGCTCCCCGTCCTCCGGGGACCACGTTACGCGGTACGTAAAGTGGTCTTGGGTCATGATTTTGGTGCCTTCAGTCGATCATTGGTCGAGGATCCTGCCACAGCCTATGGTGTCAATAGTGACACCGTTTATCCATCCTCGCCGGCGGTCCTCGCCCGACCCTCATTCCAGCGCGATCGCGCCGTTTCGGATTTTTGCGGAATCCCGTGAACTATTTCAGATTTCTTGACGATTCGGCTAGCGTTTTACCCGTTATTCGGCATATTGGGGGATGCCCTTAGGCGCTATGATACCGGCCTGACATCAGCGCCCACCGTTACGAAACGTCACGGAACGGTCATCCGGGCACGCTGGGGTGCCTTGCTTCGCCGTTCGCGAGACGAACAGGGCGTTGACTGAAAAGAACGATATTCGGCCAGTAATCGATGATTGAAAACCAGCGAGAATCAGTTTCTCTGCGACGCGCATGCGCGTCGCTGGCCATGGCGGCGTTGCTTGCAGGATGCGCGTCGCAACCGGACGCGATCCAGCGGAAAACCGGCTGGATGCGCGCGGAAGTCGCCGACTCCTATATCTATGCGTATCCGCTCGTGCTGATGGACGTCGCGAAGGAAGCGGCGACGGGCGGCGACGGTGCGCAACCCGGGCAGGCGCCGCTCAACACGCTGCGCCACGCGCAGGCGCTGCCGCCCGTCGGCGCGGTCAATCCGCCGCTGCCGGGCGTCGACACGCTCGACTCGACCGGCTGGCTCGACGTCGCCGCCGAACCCGTGATCGTCGCGCTGCCCGACACGCGCGGCCGCTACTGGGACGCGCGCGCGCTCGACATGTGGACGAACGTACTGTGGTCGTCGTCGAGCGTCGCGGCGCGCGGCGCTCGTGGCGCCGCGCGATCGCAAACGATTGCCTTCGCCGCGAAGGACTGGCAAGGCACGCTGCCGAAGGGCGTGCTGCGCGTCGACGTGCCGTCCGCCAATGCGTGGCTCGAAGTGCGGCTGCAGACGAGCGGCGGGCGCGACCTGACGAACGTGAAGAAGCTGCAGCGCGCGATCCGCGTGGTGCCGCTGTCGGTCTACACCGGCGCCGAGCGCGGCGCGTCGGTCGCGGTCCATGCGGGCAGCGCGCCGTCCGAGGCGGTGAGCGGCGGCACGCCGGCCGAGCAGGTGGCCGCGCTCGACCCGAAGGCGTTCTTCACGCGCTTCGCGCGGGCGCTGCAGGACAATCCGGCATCGGCCGACGATGCGCACGCGCAGGAATCGCTCGGCGACATCGGCGTGACCGCCGGCTATCCGGTGCTGTGGACGGGCGACCGGCTCACGGCCGCGACGGCTGGCGTGGCCGAAGCGCGCGCGCGGCTCGCGACGCCGCCGTCGAACCTGCTGAACGCGAACGGCTGGACCTGGATCGGCGATACGGCCGGCAAGTACGGCCAGGACTACGCGCTGCGCGCGTATGCGGCCTACACGCAGTTCGGCACCGCGACGCGCGACGACGAGACGCTCGCGATCACCCGCGTCGACAGCGACGGCCACGCGCTGAACGGCGCGAACCGCTATGTGCTGCATTTCGCGCCGGGCGCGCTGCCGCCGGTGCGCGCATTCTGGACGCTCACACCGTACACGACCGGCGGCGCGTTGCCCGACGTCGGGTCGGCGCGCCGCTCGCTCGGCGATCGCGACCGGCTGCGCCGCAACCACGACGGCTCGATCGACATCGTCGTGTCGGCGTCGCCGGGCGGCGCGCATGCGGCCAACTGGCTGCCGGCGCCGCGTACCGATTTCGCGCTCGCGTTGCGCCTGTACGCGCCGAAGCCGCAGGCGAGCGACGGGTCGTGGATGCCGCCCGTCGTCGTCCGGAAGTGAACGGTTGACCGCCGCCGTTGTCCGACCGGCGGGCGCGGCGGCGGCGCCCGATCTCCGTACCGTCACCTCCTGAGCCTATACTTTCGGGATAGCGTGCACGGCCGCCCGGTTCTCCGGTGCGGCCCGGCATCCATTCCCGAGGCATTCAAGCATGGCAAGCGCAGACAAAGAAACCCTACCCTCGACCCTCCATGCCCTCGGCGGCGTTGCACGCTCGCGCCGGGCCCGGCGTATCGGCATCGGCGTGCTGATCTTCATCGTTTTGTTCGGACTGCTCGGCTTCTTCGCGGCGCCGCCGCTGATCCGCCATGTCGCCGAACAGCAGTTGAGCAAGCAGCTCGACCGGCCGGCCACGATCCAGCGCATCGCGCTGAACCCGTACACGCTGAACCTCGAAGCCGACGGCGTCCACCTCGGCGAGCGCGGCGGCCAGGGCGACTTCGTCGACATCGGCAAGCTCGTCGTGAGGCCGTCGTGGTCGTCGCTGTTCCGCGGCGCGCCGATCGTCAACGAGGTCCGGCTCGACTCGCCGCGTTTTCACATCGTCCGCTACGACGCGCAGCGCTTCAACTTCACCGACCTGATCGAGAAGTTCTCGTCGCCGTCGCCGACCCCCGACAGCAAGCCGGCGCAGTTCTCGGTGTCGAACATTCAGGTCAATGACGGCCGGATCGATTTCGACGATCGCCTGCTGAACGAAAAGCACGTGGTCGACAACTGGACGCTCGGCATTCCGTACATCGCGACGCTCGCCTCGAAGACCGACATCTTCGTCGAACCGAAGCTGCGCGCGCGCTTCGACGGCAGCCCGATCTCGATCGACGGCAAGACCAAGCCGTTCGCGCAGTCGCGCGAATCGGAGATCGCGCTGAAGTTCGATCGGCTCGACGTGCCGAAGTTGATCTCGTACGTGCCGGCGAAGCTGCCGGTGGCCGTCACGAGCGGCCTGCTGAGCAGCGACCTGACGGTCAATTTCGTGATGAGCGGCGAGACGCCGGCGCTGCGCGTGTCGGGCACCGTCGACCTGAACGACGCGAAGGTGACCGACCGCGCGTCCGCGCCGTTGTTCGCCGCGCGCGGCGTGCACGTCGCGGCGGCCGGGCTGGAACCGCTGCGCAACGCGATGCACTTCGACGAGATCCGGTTCGACCAGCCGGTGGTCGACCTGTCGCGCGACAAGCAGGGCGTGCTGAACGTCGAGAAGCTCGTCGCGCAGCCGGCCGCCGCGCCGAAGGCCGAAGCCGGCAAGCCGGCCGCGTCGGCCGCCGCCGTTTCTGCCGCGACCGCTTCCGGCGCGTCGTCCGCTGCCGCCGTCGCCGCCGCCAGCGGCGCGAAGGCCGCCACCAGCGCCGCCGCGAAGGCCGCGCCGCCGCTCGACCTGACGATCCGTCATGTCGCGATCGACGGCGGCACGATCAACGTCGACGACCGCGTGCCGGCCACGCCGACCGCGCTGTCGCTGACGAAACTCGCCGCGACGCTCGACGGCTTCACGCTGCAGGGCAAGACGCCCGCAAAATACACGCTGTCGACGTCGCTGTCGCGCGGCGGCGACGTGAACGCCGAAGGGTCGTTCAATCTCGCCGCGAAGCAGGCCGACACGAAGCTGACGGTCGCCGCGCTCGCGTTGCCGGCGCTGCAGCCGTACCTCGGCGAGGCGACGCGCGCGCGCGTGCTCGACGGCACGTTCGGCGCGACCGTCAACGCGAAGACCGACTGGGGCAAGACGCCGCTGGCCGCGGAAGTCGCCGACAGCACGGTCACGCTGAAGTCGCTGAAGATCGCCGCGCCGGACAACAAGGCGCCGGCGATCGTGCTGCCCGACGCGAGCGCGAAGATCGCGAAGGTCGACGTCGCCGCGCGCACCGCGGAAATCGCGAGCGTCGACGCGAGCGGGCTCGCGCTCGACGTGAAGCGCCTGAAGGACGGCAAGATCGATCTCGCGGCGCTGGCCGAACCGGCGCAAGCCGCGGTGCCGCAGCGCACGGTCGCGCGCAAGGCGCAGGCCGCCGCGCCGTCGTGGCACTACCGGATCGACGCGCTGAACGTGAAGGACGCGTCCGCGAACTTCACCGACCTGTCGACGCCGCGCCCGGCGAAGCTGGCGATCAAGCCGCTGGAGCTGTCGGTGCAGAAGGTGAGCGACGACCTGACGAAGCCGCTGCCCGTGCAGCTGAAGGCGACGCTGAACCGCAAGGGCTCGCTGAACGTGTCGGGCGACGTGACGGCGCAGCCGCTGAAGCTCGGCCTGAAGATCAACGGCAACCGCCTCGACGCGGCCGCGTTCGAGCCGTACTTCGGCAGCGCGCTGAACGCGACGATCGCGAGCGCGCTGCTCAACGCGCAGGGCAACCTGACGTTCGCGCAGGTGAAGGACAAGCCGCGCGCGACCTATCGTGGCGACCTCGCGCTGGTCGACGTGCGGATGCTCGACAAGGCGACTTCCGACCCGTTCGCCGGCTGGCGCTCGCTCGCGCTGTCGAACCTGAAGGCGAACTACGACGAGAAGGGCACCGACGTCGACGCCGCGCGCGTGACGTTCTCGAACTTCTACGGCCGCGTGCTGCTCGACGCGCAGGGCCGGCTGAACCTGAAGGACGTGGTCGCGAAGGAGACGGGCCCCGCGCAGTCGCTCACGCGTGACGCGAGCAAGGGCGAACCGGTGCCGCTGTCGCCGGGCGTGACGCCGCCGGCCGCCGCGCAGGCCGCCTCGGCCGCGGCCGTGCAGCAGGCGTCCGTGCCGGCCGCCGCGTCGGCGACGGTGGTCGTGAAGGCCGCGCCGCAGCCGCAGAACCCGGTGCGGATGCACTTCGGCGAACTGCTGCTGCAGAACGGCCGCGTCACGTACACGGACAACTTCATCAAGCCGAACTACACGGCGAACCTCGTCGCGATCAAGGGCACGGTCGGTGCGTTCGGCACGGATTCGACGACGTCCGCGCCGGTCGACGTCGCCGCGAACCTCGCGGGCAACGGGCCGATCTCGATCAAGGGCTCGGTGAACCCGCTGATCGAGAAGCCGGCGCTCGACCTCACGGCGACCGCACACGACATCGAGCTGACCAACCTGACGCCGTATTCGGCGAAGTACGCGGGCTATCCGATCACGAAGGGCAAGCTCAACGTCGATCTGCACTACCAGCTCGCGAACGACCAGCTGTCGGCGAACAATCACATCTTCATCGACCAGCTCACGTTCGGCGATCGCGTCGAGAACGACACCGCGACGAAGCTGCCGGTGAAGCTCGCGATCTCGCTCTTGAAGAACACGCGCGGCCAGATCGACGTGAACCTGCCGGTGTCGGGCTCGCTGTCCAATCCGGAGTTCAGCGTCGGCGGGCTGATCTGGCACGCGGTGCTGAACCTGATCGCGAAGGCCGTCACGTCGCCGTTCACGCTGCTCGCGAATGCGTTCGGCGGGGGCGGCGGCGAGGATCTCGGCTACGTCGAGTTCGCGCCGGGTTCGTACGAGTTGACCGACGCGCAACAGAAGAAGCTCGACACCGTCGTGAAGATGCTGACCGAGAAGCCGTCGATCCGCCTCGACCTGATCGGCCGCGTCGATCCGGCGCAGGACACGCCGGGGCTGCGCGACGCGTACGTCGAGCGGCTGGTGCGCCAGCAGAAGCTGAAGGACGTGATCGGCCAGGGCGAGAGCGTCGATCCGATGTCGGTGAAGGTCGACAAGGCCGAATACTCGAAGTACCTGACGCGCGCATACAAGGCCGCCGACTTCAAGAAGCCGCGCAACCTGGTCGGCCTGCAGAAGACGCTGCCCGATGCGGACATGAAGCAGGCGCTCGCCGATCACGCACCGGCCGACGACAACGCGCTGCGTGCGCTCGCGCAGCAGCGCGCGCAGGCCGTGCGCCAGTATCTCGACGGCAAGATCGATTCGAGCCGCATGTTCGTCGTCGCGCCGAAGCTCGACGCGAAGGGCATCTCGGACAAGGGCGCGACCACCCGCGTCGACTTCGGGCTGCAGTAAGCGTCATCGCCATCCGCCGCCGCGCCCGTACCCGCCGGGCGCGGCGGTTTTTTTCAGCGGCCGGCGACGGCCGGTTCGCGCTTGTCCAGCTCCTTCCTCGCGGCCAGCGGCAGACGCGCGTCGTCCCACTGCGTCAGCCATTCGACTTCCTTCGCGGTAAACACCTGTCCGTAGTTGCGCAACGCGTACTGCAGCGCGTCGACGACGTGATGGCGAATGATTTCGGGGGTACGTGCATCGTCCAGCACGAACCGGAGGGCTTCCAGGGTCGACATACTCGTGCTCCGGGTCAGGGAAAACCCTTTATGCCACGCCAATAGTCGCGGGCCAACCCGAAAAAAAATCCGGCCGCGCGGGCCGGCGCACGCGACGGCCGCGGATTGCGACCGCTTCGTGTCATTTGCGATTGGTTACGTTTGACAGAGAACAGAAAGCCCCGCTTCATCCGACCGCCGCACGATCCGGCGATATTTTGCGCGCCTGATGGCAGGTCACGCGGTTCAACATCAATCGATGAGGTGGGGTGATGATTTCCAGGTTCGTCAAGCAACGAAACATGGCGGTGATGGTGGCGGGTGCGCTGGCGCTCGCAAGCGCAGGCGTGCACGCGGCGCAACAGGACGGTAACGCTCAGGGCGAGGGCAACGGCCGGGCGAGCCGCGTCGTGAAGCACGTTTTGCTGTTGAGCATCGACGGCCTGCACGAGCAGGATCTGGCGCGCTGCATCGGCGCGAATACGTGCCCGAACCTCGCGGTGCTCGCGAAGAGCGGCGTGACGTACGCGAATGCGTACACGCCGGGGCTGTCGGATTCGTTCCCGGGCCTCGCCGCACTGGTGACGGGCGGCTCGCCGAAGACGGCCGGGCTGTTCTACGACGTGTCGTACGACCGCAACCTGTACGCGCCGAGCGACACGACGTGCTCGGGCAAGCAGGGCTGGAACGTCGTGTTCGACGAGACGACCGGCATCGATGCGCAGAACGGCGGCGCGCTCCTGCACCTCGACGGCGGCGGCGCGTTCAATCCGCAGGCGATCCCGCATGCGAAGGTCAACGGGCAGTGCGTGCCCGTCTACCCGCACAACTACGTGAAGACCAACACGGTGTTCGAGGCCGTGAAGGCCGGCGTGCCGAATGCGCACACCGCGTGGGCCGACAAGCACGCGTGGGGTTACGACTGGCTGAACGGCCCATCGGGCACCGGCGTCGACGACCTGATGCGCACCGAGATCAATTCGATCGACCCGGCGACCAACACCGACTATACGGACGTCTACTCGCACACCGCGCGCTTCGACAACCTGCACGTGCAGGCGCTGATCCACCAGATCGGCGGCCGCGATTCGAGCGGCACGAAGACCGCGCCGGTGCCGACGCTGTTCGGCGCGAACTTCCAGACACTGAGCGTCGCGCAGAAGGCGCCGGTCGCGAAGGGCGGCGGCTATCTCGACGCCGACTTCACGCCGAACGGGCAGGTCGCGAACGCGATCACGTATGTCGACGACGCGATCGGCCATGTCGTCGCGGCGCTGAAGCAGGCGAACCTGTACACGTCGACGGCCGTGATCGTCACGGCGAAGCACGGCCAGTCGCCGAGCGATCACACGAAGCTCGTGAAGAACGGCGACACGCTGACGAAGCTGCTCGAAGCGAACGACTTCCTCGATCCGAACGGCAACTTCGGCCAGAACAATACGACGACGGGCAACCTGAACGACGGTTCGGGCCTGGTCGGCACGGGCTTCGTGCAGACCGACGACGTCGGGCTGATCTGGCTGCGCGACCGCAGCCAGCGCACGGCCGTCGTGCAGACGCTGAAGGCAAACCTCGGCTGCAACGCGCCCGGGATCTGCGCGGACGGCCCGCAGGCATACGTGCTGTACGGCGCGGCGCTGGCCGACCGCTTCGGCGATCCGGCCAACGGCCGCACGCCGGACATCGTCGTCCAGCCGAATCCGGGCGTGATCTACACGTCGAGCACGAAGAAGGACGAGGAGCACGGCGGCAACGCGCCGGACGACAGCCACCTCGGCCTGCTCGTGTCGTACCCGGGCATTCATCGTGCGCGCACGGTGAACGATCTCGTCGGCACGAAGCAGGTCGCGCCGACGATCCTCGCGCTGCTCGGCGCCGATCCGCGCCTGCTGCAGGCGGTCGTGGCGGAGAATACGCGCGTGCTGCCAGGGCTTGGTATCGGGCGTTGAGCGTGGGGAAGGGCGGTACGCCTGCGGCATGACCCGGGCGCATCACGGCGCCGCGATGCTGGTGCATGGCTTGAATTCAGGCGCGTGCACCGGCATATTCGTCGCGCATCACCCGTTCAACGACGTACCAAGAGGATCGTTCATGCGCCTACTGCTTGCCCTGCTGCTCCCGTGGTTCCAGTTCTTCACGATCGGCCGCCCGATCGCAGGGATCATCTGCCTGCTCCTGCAACTCACGATCATCGGCTGGCTGCCGGCCGCGATCTGGTCGGTGTATGCGCTGAGCCAGTACAAGACCGATCGCAAGATCGAAGCGGCGTTGCGCGGGCGGGGGTAGACGCGCAGTGCGCGGTGGGGTGATTCAGCCGCGTGGTTCGTATTTCGGTAGAAATCTATCTATCTTGTTCACATCGACGATGTGATTTGTATGGATTTCTGCCTAAATGGCGGATTCGTGCGCTGTGCGGCTTGATGCAGCCGGCCGAAGCCGCAGCCCAACGACAAAACGGCCGCCCGGGCCATCGTTCGACCCGGGCGGCCACCCCGCCTACTTCACCGCAAACAGCGTCAAATTCATGAAGATCTTGAACGCATAGCCGAGCGTGACGGCGCCGATCACGCCGCCGGCCCACAGAACGACGAACCACATCCAGCCGCGCATCCGCGGCCGCGGCGCGCCGGGCTGGCCGGCAGTGGAATCAGTGGTGGTAGTAATGCTGGTCTTCATGGCGCACCTTGCCTCGGAATACCCAGTAACCCATCGTCGTGTAGGCGATGATGATCGGGAGGATAACCGCTGCGCCGACCAGCGTGAAGGTCTGGCTCGAATGCGGCGCCGCCGCTTCCCAGATCGTCATCGTCTGAGGAATCGCATACGGGAACAGCGTGACGAGCAGGCCGACGTAGCCGAGCAGCACCAGCGCCAGCGCGAGCACGAACGGCGTCATGTCGTGCCGGTCGCGCACCGCGCGGCGCATCCACACCGCGCACGCGGCCACCAGGAACGGCACCGGCAGCAGGCGCCAGAACAGTCCCGAATCGAACCAGCGCTGTGCGATGGCCGGGTCCTGCAGCGGCGTCCACAGGCTGATCACCGCGATGAAGCCGAGCAGCACGACGGTCAGCGGCCACACGACGCGATGCAGGCGGCGCTGCAGGTCGCCTTCGGTCTTCGCGACGAGCCAGCAGCAGCCGAGCAGCGCGTACGTGACGATCAGGCCGAGGCCGGTGAGCAGGCTGAACGGCGTGAGCCAGTCGAACGCGCCGCCAGCGTACACGCCGTCCTTCACGTCGATGCCCTGCAGGAACGCGCCGAGCGCGATCCCCTGGAACAGCGTCGCGCCGGCCGAGCCGCCGATGAACGCGAGATCCCACAGCTGCTTCGTGCGCCGCGCCTTCGCGCGGATCTCGAACGACACGCCGCGGAAGATCAGGCACACCAGCATGAAGATCAGCGGCAGGTACAGCGCCGACAGCACCGTCGAATAGACGATCGGAAACACCGCGAACAGCCCGGCGCCGCCGAGCACGAGCCACGTTTCGTTGCCGTCCCACACGGGCGCGACGGTGTTCATCATCAGGTCGCGTTCCTTTTCGTCGGGGAAGAACGGGAAGACGATGCCGATGCCGAGGTCGAAGCCGTCGAGCACGACGTACATGAAGAGCCCCAATGCGATGATCGCGGCCCAGATTACGGTGACGTCCATAGGTTTTCTCGTTTGCGAATGGGGTGGGCTCAGACGGTCTCGATCAGGTCGTCGACGGCCGACATCGGGCGGCGCGCGGTGTGATCGGCGCGGGTGTCCGGTTTATCGTCGTGCTTGGCGTCGGGCAGCGCCGGGCCGGCCTTCATCAGCTTCAGCATGTAGTACACGCCGGTGCCGAACACGAGGAAGTACACGATCACGAACGTCATCATCGACAGGCTGACCTGCTGCACCGACAGCGGCGACACGGCCTGCGCGGTGCGCATCACGCCATACACGACCCACGGCTGGCGGCCGGCTTCAGTCGTGACCCAGCCCGCGAGCAGCGACACGAAACCGGTCGGGCCCATCACGAGCGCGAAGCGCTGGAACCACTTCGATTCATACAGGCGGCCGCGGCGGCGCAGCAGCCACGCGAGCGCGGCGAGGCCGATCATCGCGAAGCCGAGGCCGACCATGATCCGGAAGCTCCAGAACACGACCGTCGAATTCGGGCGGTCCTCAGGCGGGAAGTCCTTCAGCCCGCGGATCTCGCCGTCCCAGCTGTGCGTGAGGATCAGGCTGCCGAGGTGCGGCACCTTCACCGCGTAGCGGGTCGTTTCGGCCTGCATGTCCGGAATGCCGAACAGGTTCAGCGCGGTGCCGCCCTTCTCGGTTTCCCACAGCCCCTCGATCGCAGCGATCTTCGCGGGCTGATGCTTCAGCGTGTTGATGCCGTGCTGGTCGCCGATCACGGCCTGCAGCGGCGCGAGCACCAGCAGCAGCCACAGCGCCATCGAGAACATCTTCTTCACGCCCTTGTCGCGGCGGCCCTTCAGCAGGTGCCACGCGCCGGTCGCGGCCACCACCAGCGCGGCGACGATGAACGCGGCGATCGCCATGTGGAACAGGCGGTACGGGAACGACGGGTTGAAGATGATCGCGAACCAGTCGGTCGGCACGACGCGGCCGTCGACGATCTCGAAGCCCTGCGGCGTCTGCATCCAGCTGTTCGACGCGAGGATCCAGAACGTCGAGATCAGCGTGCCGATCGCGACCATCAGCGTCGCGCCGAAGTGCGCGCGCGGGCTCACGCGGTTCCAGCCGAACAGCATGATGCCGAGGAAGCCGGCTTCGAGGAAGAACGCGGTCATGACCTCGTACATCAGCAGCGGGCCGGTGACGGCGCCGGCGAAGCTCGAGAAGCCCGACCAGTTGGTGCCGAACTGATAGCTCATCACGACGCCGGAGACGACGCCCATCCCGAACGCGACCGCGAAGATCTTCGACCAGAACAGGCAGAGCGTCTTGTAGTACTGCTTGCCGGTCTTCAGCCAGCGATATTCGAGCACGGCGATGAAGCTGGCGAGGCCGATGCTCAGCGCCGGAAAGACGATGTGAAAGGAGACGGTGAACGCGAATTGCAGGCGGGCCAGATCGAGGGCCGAAAGTGCGGTGTCCATACCAGATGACCGAGGCTGACGATACCCGCCGACGGGTGCCGGCGGACCCCGGCGGACGGGCGTCGGGGTTGGCTGGAGTATGGGCCGCGATGTTGCACTGCGAAATGCGCCAACTCGTCGCAGATGTCCAGCCCGTCGCGCGCCATTTCCGGATAAATCGTTGATTCGTATCAAGAACGCCGTTCGCCGCGCACGCGGCCGCGGCGTGGCGGTCTGCCGCACGTGCGGCAATATGGCGCGTCGCGTCATCGGAACGGTTTTGCGTGCGCGCCAACCGCGTGCCGGGACGGCGATCGGTTTCGATCCGTTAGCGCGTAACGCGACCGTCCGGACGCGCGGGGCCGTTTGTCACACGGGTAACGTCGCGCAACATTCGCGCGCTCGCCCGTAATGGATGCCGGATCGCGTGCGGCGTAGCGTTCGGGATGCCGGGTTCGCATCGGCGAACCGGCCTGCCGGAGAACGTGACGTGAATGGATTGAAGCTCGCACTGGGCGCGGCGGCCGCGCTGGCGGTCGCGACGGGCGGCGTGGCGCATGCCGCCCGGGTCGGGGTCTATATCGGCCCCGGCTACCCGTATTACGCGCCCGTCGTACCTGCGCCGTACTACTACCCGCCGCCCGTCGTCGCGGTGCCGGTCGCTCCGCCGCCGCCGCCCGAGTATGTCGAGCAGGGGCAGCCACAGGACAACGGCGACGCGAACCTCTGGTACTACTGCGACGCGTCGAAGCATTACTACCCGTACGTGAAGACCTGCAAGTCGGGCTGGCGCTCGGTGCCGGCGCGGCCGCAGTGACGGAGGCGCAACCATGAAAACCGTATTTCGACCGCTGCGCGTGCCGGCCGTGCTGGCGCTCGCCGCGCTGCTCGGTGCGTGCGCCTACCTGCCGACCGGCCCGAGCGTGATGGCGCTGCCGGGCACCGGCAAGTCGTTCGACCAGTTCCGCGCCGACGACGGCAGTTGCCGGCAGTATGCGTTCGAGCAATCGGGCGGCATGAGCGCCGGGCAGGCGTCGACCGCGAGCGCGGTCGGCAGCGCGGCCGTCGGCACCGCGCTCGGCGCGGCGGCCGGCGCCGCGTTCAACGGCGGCACCGGCGCGGCGGTCGGCGCGGGCGCGGGGCTGCTCGCGGGCAGCGTCGTCGGCGCGGGCGCCGCGCAGGGCTCGGCCTATGATGTCCAGCGCCGCTACGACTACGCGTATCTGCAGTGCATGTATGCGACCGGCAATCGCGTGCCGGTGCCGGGCGGGATGAGCGGCGGTAGTGGCGGCGGGTATGGCGGGGGCGGATACGGCACCGCGCCGCGCGCGGCGCCGCCGATGCCGCCGGCGGGCGTCCAGCCGCCGCCGCCGCGATATTGACGCGCGCGAGTCGCGCTGCGTCCATCGGCACATGCCGCGTGAATTGCGTACACTCTGAGTCTCGTTTTCGGCGGGGCCGGGCGCACGAAGGCCGGCCCGCGTTCACTCAGGGCACAGCGATGATCGATTTACGCAGCGATACCGTGACACGTCCGGGCCAGGCGATGCTGGCCGCAATGACTGCCGCCGAAACCGGCGACGACGTCTGGGGCGACGACCCGACCGTCCTGCGCCTGCAGGCGGTGACGGCCGAGCGGGCCGGCAAGGAAGCCGGCCTGTTCTTCCCGAGCGGCACGCAGAGCAACCTGGCCGCGCTGATGTCGCATTGCGAGCGCGGCGACGAGTACATCGTCGGCCAGCTCGCGCACACCTACAAGTACGAAGGCGGCGGCGCGGCCGTGCTGGGCAGCATCCAGCCGCAACCGATCGAGAACGCGCCGGACGGCACGCTGCCGCTCGCGAAGATCGCCGCGGCGATCAAGCCGCTCGACAATCACTTCGCCCGCACGCGCCTGCTCGCGCTCGAAAACACGATCGGCGGCCAGGTCCTGCCGGAAGGCTATGTGCAGGAAGCCGTCGCGTTCGCGCGCAGCCGTGGGCTGGCCACGCACCTCGACGGCGCGCGCGTGTGCAACGCGGCCGTCGCGTCGGGGCGCCCGATCGCCGAGCTGTGCGCGCCGTTCGACACCGTGTCGATCTGCTTCTCGAAAGGGCTCGGTGCACCGGTGGGCTCGGTGCTGGTCGGCAGCCGTGCGCTGATCGAGCGCGCGCAGCGCTGGCGCAAGGTGCTGGGCGGCGGGATGCGGCAGTCGGGCATTCTCGCGGCGGCATGCCTGTATGCGCTCGATCACAACGTCGAGCGGCTCGCGGACGATCACGCGAACGCCGCGCATCTCGCGGCCGGCCTCGCGCGCATCGACGGCGTGAAGGTGCTGTCGCATGCGACGAACATGGTGTTCGCGCAATTCCCCGAAGCCGATTGCGCGCCGCTCGAGGCGTGGCTCAAGGAACGCGGGATTCTCACGCAGATGCTGTACGCGTCGCGCTTCGTCACGCATTGCGACGTGTCGCGCGCGGACATCGACACGTTCCTCGGCGCGGTCGGCGAGTATTTCTCGCAGCGTCGCGCGTGAAGCGGAATACGCCGGCCGGCGACGGGCCGGCGCGACGTGGCAGGATGAAACACACGGAGGGGTGACGCGGCGCGTCGTCGATCGATCGTTGCCGTGCGGGCGGATTACGCTTGCCGCGGCGTGTCGGTGGGCGGCGTGCCGTCGTGGAACAGCGATTTCAGCTGCGTGCGCAGTTCGGCGCTGTCGGTGTGCTGGTGCACCGAGACCGCGTGTTGCACGGCGGCCTCCAGCAATTCGTTGTCGGAGTCGGCGGAAATCGCGACCGAGCAATTCATCGCGCTGGGAAACTCGCGGCAATCGATATAGCGGCGGGACATGATGTTCTCCTCACATGAAAGGGAACGGCCGGACCTGGATGATCGGCCGCGCGGCGCGTTCGCGAGGCCGATGGAAAAAGTATAGGCGGCGCGGCCGACTTTCTCGTCGCGGTGCTTATTGCGCCGGCAGTGCCGATCACCCGCGCGCCAGCTCACGCCAGCCAGCCGCGTTACGGCAATGGCGCGAGCAGCCGGCGCGCCGCTTCGACGACCCGTGCGGACAGCGACGCCATCGTCGGCGACTGCACGGTCCATGCGTGCCAGTACAGCGTGACGTCGGTCGGATGCGCGGGCGCGAGATCGACGAGCCCTTGCGCATCGAGCGGCGCGGTGCCGATCAGCGGCTCCGGCACCATCGCGTAGCCGAGCCCGTGCCGCACCGCCGCGAAGTGCGAATGGGTGCCCGGCACGTAGTGGCACGGGTACGCGCCTTCGGGTAGCCCGAACTTCTCCTTCAGGAACGACGATTGCAGCGTGTCGCGCCGCGAATATGCGACGACGGGCGCGCGGCGCGCGCTCGTGCGGTTCAGCCCGCGCGGAAACCAGCGCGCCGCGAATGCGGCGGCCGCGAGCAGCCGATAGCGCATCGTGCCGAGCGGCGTCGCGATGCAGCCGCGCATCGGCTTCGGCTCGGTCGTCACGCAGCCGACCGCCATCCCGCTTTCGAGCAGCGCGAACGTGTGATCCTGATCCTCGACGATCAGCTCGAACAGGATCCGCTCGCCCGCGAGCACCGACGTCAGCGCGGGCAGGAACCACGTGCCGAGGCTGTCGGAGTTGAGTGCGATCGTGACCGAGATCGGCGATTCGCGCTCGGCCGCGAGCGTGCTCTGCAGATCGGCCTGCAGCAGCGCGACGCGGCGCAGGTGCTGCAGCACGCGCTGCCCGGCCACCGTCGGGCGGCACGGCCGCGTGCGCAGCACGAGCGGCGTGCCGAGGCTCGCTTCCAGCGCACGGACCCGCTGCGTGACGGCGGACGCGGTCACGTGCAGGCGCACGGCGGCCTGCTCGAAGCTGCCGGTGTCGGCGACGGCCAGCAGCGCGGCGGCCTGCTTCGGATCGATCGTCATCGACATGTCGGTGCAATTCCTGTGATCGGAGACGAGAACAGGCGGTAGTGTAAGGCAGCGTGCGCAGCCGTCCCGGCGCGGCGCATCGTCCCGCCATGCGCGATTCGTCGTCGGAATCGGTCGCCGCGTATGGGATCCGCGGCGGCGCGGGCATTTTCATCTACGCTGTATGAATGGGCGAAACGCGGCGGACGCGATGCCGCTCGCGCGGCGGCGATGTCGTCATGCCGACGCCGGTGCCCGACGACGCCATGCAGCACGCCGATCCGACTACACCCCACTGAAGAACCCGCGACGGAGCCACCGAGCAATGATCTTCCGGCAACTTTTCGACCCGCAATCGTCGACGTACACGTATCTGCTCGCCGACAGCGCCTCGCGCGAAGCGCTGCTGATCGATCCCGTGTTCGAGCAGGTGCGCCGCGACGCGGCGCTGCTCGACGAACTCGGGCTGCGGCTCGTCGCGACCGTCGACACGCACGTGCATGCCGATCACGTGACGGGTGCGTGGCTGCTGAAGCAGCACACGGGCAGCGCGATCGCGATCTCGGCCGCGAGCGGCGCGCAGGGCGCGGACCGCTACCTGAACGACGGCGACCGCTGCGCGTTCGGCGCGCGCTACCTGACCGTGCGCGCGACGCCCGGCCACACGAGCGGCTGCATCAGCCTCGTGCTCGACGACGAATCGATGGCGTTCACCGGCGATTGCCTGCTGATCCGCGGCACCGGCCGCACCGACTTCCAGCAGGGCGACCCGCGCGCGCTGTATCGCGCGGTGCACGGCCGGCTCTTCACGCTGCCGGCCGCGTGCCTGCTGTATCCGGCGCACGACTATCGCGGGCTCACGGTGACGAGCGTCGGCGAGGAGCGGCGCTTCAACCCGCGCCTCGGCGGCGATCTCAGCGAAGACGATTTCGCCGGCTACATGCGCAACCTCGGGCTCGCGCATCCGCGCCAGATCGACGTCGCGGTGCCGGCGAACCTGCAGTGCGGCGTCGCCGCGAACGCGCCCGACGCGCAGGCGGCCGCCGACTGGGCGCCGCTCGTCTATACGTTCGCCGGCTTCTGGGAAATCGATCCGCAATGGCTGGAGGATCATCTGCCGGCCGTGCAGGTCGTCGACGTGCGCGAACCGGACGAATTCGCGGGCCCGCTCGGCCATCTGCCCGGCGCGACGCCGATCCCGCTCGGCGAACTGGCCGCGCGCACCGGCGAGATCGCGCGCGACCGGCCGGTCGTGACCGTGTGCCGGGCCGGCGGGCGCTCCGCGCAGGCCACCGTGATCCTGAAGAAGGCCGGCTTCGACGCGGTCGCGAATCTCGGCGGCGGGATGCTGCGCTGGCGCGCCGAAGGGCGCGTCGTGATGGACGGCCGGTCGTAGCGGCCCCGGCAGTCCCTCGAAAAAAAATGTCGGACCGATGTCGAAACGGCCGGGCGCCGTTCGTCGTCAAGGTATCCGATCACGTGGCGCCGCACGGCGTGGCGCCGAAACCCAGAGAGACCTCGCGATGATGCCGACGCTTTACGCCCATCCCTTTTCGTCCTACTGCCAGAAGGTGCTGACCGCGCTGTACGAGAACGGCACGCCGTTCGAGTATCGCGTGCTCGCGCACGACGATCCGAAGCCGATGCAGGAACTGACCGCGCTGTGGCCGCTGAAGCGCTTCCCGGTGCTCGTCGATGCGGGCCGCACGGTGATCGAGGCGTCGATCATCATCGAGTATCTCGGCCTGACCCATCCGGGCCCCGTGCGCCTGCTGCCCGACGATCCGCGCGCCGCGCTCGAGGTGCGGACGATGGACCGCTTCTTCGACAACTACGTGGCGACGCCGCAGCAGAAGGTCGTGTTCGATGCGCTGCGGCCGGAAGCCGAGCGCGATGCGCGCGGGGTGGCCGATGCGCGTGCGATGCTCGACACGTCGTATGCGTGGCTCGACAAGACGATGGCCGATCGCGAATGGGCGGCCGGCGATCGTTTCAGCCTCGCCGATTGTGGCGCGGCGCCGTTCCTGTTCTATGCGGACTGGACGCACCGGATCGATCCGGCATTCGCGAACGTGATCGCGTACCGCCAGCGTCTGCTCGCGCGGCCGTCGTTTGCGCGCGCGGTCGACGAGGCGCGGCCATATCGTTCGTTCTTTCCGCTCGGCGCGCCCGATCGCGACTGACGGGCGCGGCCGTCGCACGGCGCGCCGCTGCCGCGCATGGCCGGCAGCGCGCGCCGGGGCGACGGAACGACAGCAGCAGCATCGCGCAGGCGCCCGTCACATCGTGCGGGTGGCCGACTGCGCGAGCGTCAGCAGTTCGTCGAACTGCGTGATCAACTCGAAGCACAGCAGGAACGCGAGCGTATAGGCCGGCGCGGGGAAGCGCCGGATCATCTCCAGCACCTGCGGCGCGAAGCGCGAGCGGATCGCGTCGCGCGTCAGCAGCCACGCGATCGCGATGCCGATCGCCGCGCCCGCGATCAGGTCGGTCGGATAGTGAAAGCCGAGATACGCGCGCGGCAGGCAGATGAACACGACGGAATACAGCAGCGCGACGATGCCGACGCGGCGCGCGATGATGAAGATGCCGGTCGCGATCGCCATCCACAGCATCGCGTGATCGCTCGGAAACGAACTCCAGGTCTGCAGTGTCGCCGCGCGCAGTCCGGCCGACGGAAAGTGCAGGTGCAGATCGGGGTTGTAGATCGGCCGCACGCGGAACGGCAGCACCTGCGCGAGCACGCGGCCGACGGCGAGCGCGACGAGCCCGCTCGCGACGGTGGCGACCACCAGCTCGCGTTGCCGCTCGCGGTTCGGGCCGGGCTGGAACCACAGCCAGCACAGCACCGGAACGAGCACGAAGCCCTTGAACGTGTAGAGGCCCGCGACCACGCGGATCGCGTGATTCATCAACGGGCCGAACGTCACGTGAGTGAGGAAGATCTGGATCGTGGTGTCGAAGTTATTCATGTCCTGTGCGACCCGGGCGGCCGCGCAGCGCATCACAGGCGGCGGGCTGGATCGAAAAGCGCGCTCGCACGGAGCGCAATGGGGGGCAAGTATGTCACCCGTTATTTCGAAGAAAATGCGAAAAAATACCGGGATTCCCCTGATAAAGCGGGGCTTGGTGGTGGGGCCGGATGGGAGCGCGCCGTGCCGCGCGGGAAGGCCGAATCGTCCGACGTTTGCGTGCGGGCATGCACGGACGCCGGAAAAATATTTGGGTGAACTGGACAATTCGGCAGGCCGGTGCGGACCTTGCGCCGGATGAATGATTGCCGTGCTGGCGCGGCGCGAATCTGCCGGGCGGCGCAGCGTCATGCGCGCCGGTCAAAAATAAAAAAAACGGGCAAGCCTCATGGGCTTGCCCGCCGACGTGACGCGATGCCCGACCTCAGTTGCGCCACATCCGCACGACGAGCGCGGCCAGCGACGACGCGACGGCCAGCGCGGTCACCGCATTCCAGCCCAGTTGCGCGAGCAACGAACTGCCGATCGCGGCGCCGGCCGCCATCCCGATGAACATGCCGACGAACAGCACCGCGTTCAGGCGGCTGCGCGACGCGGGATCGATCCGGTAGACGATCGACTGGTGCGCGATCAGCGTGGCCTGCACGCCGAGATCGAAGCCGATCGTCGCGACCGCGAGCAGCACGAGCTGCGCATGCGGCGACATCAGCGGCGCGGCGGCCATCGACGCGAACGACAGCGTCGCGATGCCGATCCCGATCCGCGTGACGCGCTCGGGGCCGTGATGGTCGGCCAGGCGGCCGGCGATCGGCGCGGCGAGCGCACCGGCGGCGCCCGCGAGGCCGAAGGCGCCGGCGGCCGCGCTGCCGAGATGGAACGGCGCGCCGTGCAGCATCACCGCGAGCGTCGACCAGAACGCGCTGAACCCGACGGCCAGCAGCCCCTGCGCGAGGGCGGCGCGGCGCAGTGCTGAATGCGCGCGCCACAGCGCGCCGAGCGAGCCGATCAGCGCGCGATACGGCAGCCGCGTGGTCGGCTCGAAGCGCGGCAACCCGCGCGCGGCCACGACGCCGATCGCGGCGACGCTCGCGGCCGCGAGCGCGAACATCGCGCGCCAGCCGGCCGTCTCGGCGACGAACCCGGCCACGACGCGCGACAGCAGGATGCCGAGCAGCAACCCCGTCATCACCGTCCCGACGATGCGGCCGCGATGCGTGTCGTGCGCGAGCGTCGCGGCGGCGGGCACGACGTCCTGCGCCATCGTCGCGGCGAGGCCGATCGCGAAGCTCGCCGCGAGCAGCAGCCCGAGCGACGGCGCGATCGACGCGAGCAGCAGCGCGACGACCAGCGCGGCGGCCTTGGTCACGATCACGCGGCGCCGGTCGAAGCGGTCGCCGAGCGGCGCGAGCAGCAGGATGCCGAGCGCATAGCCGAGCTGCGTGAGCGTCGGCACGAAGCCGATCGCCCGCGCCGACGCGCCGAGATCGGGCGCGAGCGCGCCAAGCATCGGCTGCGCGTAGTAGAGCGGGGCGACGCCGAGGCCCGCGGCGGCCGCGAGCAGCAGCACGAGCCGGCGATCGGGCATCGAATGAACGGCCGCGGCCGGACGGGCCGGGGCATGCGCCGCGCGGGGCGCGGCATCGAGACGGGTCGGGGTGGACATCGCGTACATCCTCGGTTGAAGAATGGGATGGACGCGAGTGTGGCGGTACGCGGCTGGCGACGGTAGTGCCGCACGGCGCAGATTTGTTATACGCTCCACGAATGACCGAAAAATCTTCTCCTTCTCCCGCTGCTGGCGGGTCTCGGCGCGTTCAGGCGGTGCCGGTGGACGGCGCCGGCTATCGTTTCGAGCTGATGGAAACCTTCGTGCGCATAGTCGAGGCCGGCAGCCTGTCGGCGGCCGCCGTGCAGCTGCATACGACGCAGCCGACGATCAGCCGCCGGCTGCAGGCGCTGGAAAATTCGCTCGGCATGCGGCTGCTGCAACGCACGACCCATACGATGCGGCTGACCGTCGACGGCGAGCGGTGCTTCAAGCAGGCGAAGGAGTTGCTGGCGAGCTGGGCGGCATTCGAAGCCGATTTGCGCGGCGCGCAGGAGGAGCCGGACGGGCTGCTGCGCGTCGCGGTGCCGCATGCGTTCGGCCAGCAACGTTTCGTTGCGCCGCTCGCGCAGTTCCTGCGCGACTATCCGCGCGTGTCGGTCGAGTGGCTGCTGCAGGACGAGGTGCGCGATTTCGTCGGCAGCGGCATCGATTGCGCGATCCAGGTCGGCGAGCCGACCGATCCGGGCGTGGTCGCGATCCGGCTGACGAAGGTGCCGCGCTTCGTGGTCGCCGCGCCGTCCGTGCTGAACGGCGCCGACGTGCCGGCCGATCCCGACGCGCTCGCCGCGCTGCCGTGGCTCGCGTTGCGCACGTACTACCGCACCGAGCTCGCGCTGACGCATGCGGCCAGCGGCGACACGCGGCGCATCGCGATCCGCCCGCGCATCACCACCGCGAACCTGTATGCGCTGCGCAGCGCGGCGCTGCTGGGCGTCGGCGCGTGCGTCGGATCGTCATGGATGCTGGCCGACGATCTCGCGCGCGGCGATCTCGTGCACCTCGCGCCCGAATGGCAGGCCGCGCCGCTGCCCGTCTACCTGACCTATCCGCATGCGCAGTTCTATCCGTCGCGGCTCGTGCGGTTCGCCGCGATGATGCGCGAGGCCGTGCCGGCGCTCGTCGAAGGGCGCGACGGCTGAGGCGGGCGGCGCCGGGCGGCGGCTCGCCGTCAGCCGCGCCGGACGCCTTCGGGCAGCGCGCTGATGCGGCGCACTTCGGGCGAGTCGAGCCACGCGCGCGACGTCGCGCAGTCGACGAACATGTCGGTTGCGTCCTCGCCCCAGAACAGGTCGCCGTCGAGTACGAAGGTCGGCACGCCGAACACGTTCTCGGCGATCGCGCGATCCGTGTTCGCGCGCAGCGCGTCCTTGACCGGCTGGGCCTCGACGGCCGTCACGCCGTCCGGAAAGCCGACCGCTTCGCACAGCGCGGCGAAGCCTGCCGGCGTCGACACGTCCTGGCCGTCGCGCCAGATATGCCGGAAGATCCGCCGGATCGCGTCGCGCGTGCTGCCCATCGCGATCGCGAGACGCAGCGGCTTGATCGGATTGAACGGGTGCGCGGGCGGCATCCGGAACGCAATGCCGAGCTTGTCCGCGCGGTATTGCGCATGCCGATAGGTGAACACGCGTTTGGCCGCGATCTCCGCCGGCGCTTTCTGGCCCCAGTGCGCGAGCAGCGCGCCGAGCACGATCGGTCGCGGCTCGAACGCGGCGGCGGGCGGCAACCGGTCGAACTGTTCCTGTTGCAGGTAGGCGAACGGCGAAACGAAATCGAAATACCAGCTGGCGGTGCGCGCGGCGTTCATCGCGGGAGTCTCCTCGGGCGGATCCGGTTGACGGTTGCACGTTCGGTGCGTCGTCGGCGAACGGCGCGCTGCGTGCATCGGCGGCCAGTGTCGCACGCGGCCGCCTTTCGCGCTGCCGTATCGCGTGCCGCGCGCAAGCGGCTTCCTACGACCCGCCGTCCGCATCCGCCGACGACGCGAGCCGCGCGAGACTGTCGCGCACGGCCGCCGCGTCGTAGCGCGCGCCCGCGCCGCCGAGGGCGACGGTCGCCTTCTGCGCGAGCGGCAGCAGCAGTGCGAGCGCCGCCGTCATCGCCGGCGCGGGGGCGAGCCGCGATTTCGGGCCCGACACCGTCAGCGCGCCGACGCATTCGCCGGCCGCGCCGAACACGGGAACGGACGCCGATGCCGTTTCCGGGTCGCGCTCGCCGTACGACGCGGCCCACAGCTGTTCGCGCACGTCGTTCCAGCGGGCGTCGTGCGTGTCGGTGAAGGCCAGCAGCACCTTGCCCGATGCGCCCTGGCCGACCGGAAACTCCTCGCCGACGCGGATCGATACGCGCACCGCCCGCGCGGGCTCGACGCGATACAGCACGGAACGCACGTCGCCCTGGCGCACATAGAACGATGCCGTTTCCCCGAGTTCGCGGCTCAGCGTCTCGAGGAGCGGCTCGACCACCGGGCCGACGCGGAACGAACGCTGGTACAGCGCGGCGAGCCGCAACGGCTCGTGCCCGACCGCGTACTGGCCGTCGTCGAGCTTGCGCATGAAGCCGCCATGCTCGAGCGCGGCGAGCAGGCGCAGGAGCGTGCTCTTGTACAGCCCGGTGCGGCGCGACAACTCGGCGAGCGACAGCCGGTCGTCGGTCTGGCCGAACGCGCGGAGGATCGCGAACGCGCGGTCGAGCACCGCGACGCCGCTGGACGCTTCTTCCGTCGCCGGATCGGCTGCGTCGCCGGCGTGATCTGCTGGGTTCCTGGGCACGGCCTGCTTCCTTCGAATGATGGTCGGCGGACTATATCGTTCTATCTGACAGAACGCAAGTTCCAGAAAAACGCAATTTCACGGGTATACCCCGCTTATCGCCCATTCGACGCAGGCTTAAAGTTCTGTCAAACAGAACTATGTTCTTTCAGATAGAACGATGAGGTGTTCAATGAAGGTTGCTGAAAATCCAAAGGTGCTGGTCAGCGAGGTCGGCCCGCGCGACGGGCTGCAGAGCATCAAGACCGTGATGTCGACGGCCGCCAAGCTGCGCTGGATCGCCGCGCTGGCCGCGGCCGGCCTGCGCGAGATCGAGGTCGGGTCGTTCGTGCCGGCCACGCTGTTGCCGCAGATGGCCGACGTGCGCGAAGTCGTCGCGCATGCGCTTGCGATTCCCGGGCTGCACGTCGCTGCGCTCGCGCCGAACCTGCGCGGCGCCGAGGGCGCGTTCGACGCGGGCGTGCACAAGCTGACGCTGCCGGTCTCGGTAACGGAAGCGCATTCGCTGGCGAACATCCGCAAGACGCCCGCGCAGATGATCGACGAGGTGCGCGCGATCGTCGCGCTGCGCGACGCGCGCTTTCCGTCGGTGCAGATCGAGGCCGGCGTGTCGGTCGCGTTCGGTTGCACGATTGCGGGCGCGGTCTCCGACGACGAGACGATCGCGATGGCCGTCGCGATGGCCGAATGCGGGGTCGACGAGATCGGCCTGTCCGACACCAGCGGTTATGCGAATCCCGCGCAGGTGCGCCGGCTGTTCACGCGGCTGCAGCGCGAAGTCGGCGACAAGGCCGGCGGCGCGCATTTCCACAACACGCGCGGGCAGGGGCTCGCGAACGTCGTCGCGGCGCTCGACGCCGGCGTGACGACGATCGACGCGAGCCAGGGCGGCCTCGGCGGTTGCCCGTATGCGCCGGGCGCGACCGGCAACATCGTCACCGAGGATCTCGTGTTCCTGCTCGAAGCGATGGGATACGACACGGGCATCGACGTCGACGCGCTGCTCGCCGCACGCGCGATCCTGCATGCGGCGCTGCCGTCCGACGCGCTGTACGGCCACGTGCCCGACGCCGGGTTGCCGAAGGGCTTCCGCTATGCGGATGGGCGCGCGCCGTCGGCCGCGCAACCGGAAGGATGCGTGACGGGAGTCGCACGATGAACGATCGACAACAGGCTGCCGCGCTGCCGTACGCGGGCGTGCGCGTGATCGAGATGACGCACATGGTGATGGGCCCGACGTGCGGGATGCTGCTCGCGGATCTGGGCGCGGAAGTGATCAAGATCGAGCCGATCGCGGGCGACAGCACGCGGGCGCTGCGCGGTTCCGGCGCGGGCTTCTTCGGGATGTTCAACCGCAACAAGAAGAGCGTCGCGGTCGACGTGAAGGACCCGCGCGGGCTGGAGATCGTGCGGCGGCTCGTCGCGACGGCGGACGTCTTCAGCGAGAACTTCAAGAGCGGCACGATGGACCGGATCGGGCTCGGCTACCCGCAACTGGACGCGCTGAATCCGCGCCTCGTCTACGTGTCGCACAAGGGTTTCCTGCCGGGGCCGTACGAGCATCGCACCGCGCTCGACGAGGTCGTGCAGATGATGGGCGGCCTGGCCTACATGACCGGCCCCGAAGGGCGGCCGCTGCGTGCGGGCGCGAGCGTCAACGACATCATGGGCGGCATGTTCGGCGCGATCGGCGCGATGGCCGCGCTCGCGCAGCGCGAGCGCACGGGCCGCGGCCAGCAGGTGCAGAGCTCGCTGTTCGAGAACAACGTGTTCCTCGTCGCGCAGCACATGATGCAGTTCGCGGTGACGGGGCAGGCCGCGTCGCCGATGCCGAGCCGGATTTCCGCGTGGGCCGTCTACGACGTGTTCTCCGTCAAGGACGACGAACAGATTTTTCTCGCGGTCGTGTCGGACACGCAGTGGGCGCTGTTCTGCGACGCGTTCGGCCTGACCGCGCTGAAGGACGACCCGCGCCTCGCGACCAACAACCTGCGCGTGCAGGCGCGCGAATGGCTGCTGCCCGAGTTGCGTTCGCGGCTCGCGCCGTACTCGGCCGCGGAGATCGGCGCGATCTTCGAATCGACCGGCCTGCCGTATGCGCCGATCACGAAGCCGCAGGACCTGTTCGACGATCCGCATCTGCTCGCCACGGGCGGCCTCGAAGCCGTGACGCTGCCGGCCGACGCGAGCAGCGCCGGGCGGCCGGTCGACACGCGCACCGCGCTGCTGCCGCTGACGCTCGCGGGCGAGCGCCTGCGGCTGCGCTCGGCGCCGCCCGCGCTCGGCCAGGACACGTGCGCGCTGCTCGGCGAACTCGGCTACACGCCGGACGACGCGCGTGCGCTGATCGAGGCCGGCGTCGTCGCGGGGCGGTACGGCGCGGACGTCGCCGCGCACGGCGACGCGCCGGGCGGCGCGCCGTCGGCGAACGAAGTGGCGAGCGCGTAGCGCAGCCGCGATTCATCGAACGAACAAAGGCGTCCGGGCCGCGCACCGCGCGGCAGAGGAGCGCCGCATCCACGGAGACAACCATGACATCCGCTTCCCCGGCGCTGCCCGCCGATCGCGAGACCGACGTGTCGATCGAGCAACGGGCCGTGCGCAAGGCCGCGTGGCGCTTCATTCCGCTGCTCGCGCTCGCGTATTTCTTCAACTATCTGGATCGCACGAGCGTCGGATTCGCGGCGCTCACGATGAACCGCGATCTCGGGCTGACCGCGACGCAGTTCGGCTGGGGCGCGGGGATCATGTTCGCCGGCTACTGCGTGTTCGAAGTGCCGAGCAATCTCGCGCTGTACCGCTTCGGCGCGCGCCGCTGGCTCGCCCGCATCATGATCACGTGGGGGCTGATGGCCGCCGCGACCGCGCTCGCGACCGGGCCGACCAGTTTCTACGCGATCCGGCTGCTGCTCGGCATCGGGGAAGCCGGTTTCTTTCCGGGCGTGATCTTCTTCCTCGCCGTGTGGTTTCCGGCGAGCTACCGCACGCGCGTGCTCGCGTGGTTCACCGTGTCGACGCCGCTGTCGTCGCTGATCGGCGGGCCGCTGTCGACGTGGCTGCTGCAGCTCGACGGCGTGCTCGGCCTCGCCGGCTGGAAGTGGATGTTCATCGTCGAAGGGCTGCCCGCGTGCGCGCTCGGCTTCCTCGTGCTGAAGCTGCTGTCGGATTCGCCGGCGAATGCCGCGTGGCTGTCGGACGATGAGCGTGCGGCGCTGCAGCGTGCGTTCGAGCGCGACGGCGCGGCGGCCGCCGGCCGCAAGAAGCGCTTCGGCGTCGCGCTGCGCGACGTGCGCGTGTACGTGCTCGCGCTGATCTCGTTCGGTTTCACGATGGGCTCGTACGGGATCGGCATCTGGTTGCCGCAAATGCTGAAGGCGCACGGGATGTCGACGATGCAGACCGGCTGGCTCTCCGCGGTGCCGTACTTCTTCGCCACGATCGCGCTGCTGTGGTGGGCGAAGCGGGTGGACCGTCGCGGCGCCCCGGTCGCGAACCTGGCGATCGGCTTGTGTATCGGCGCGGTGGCGCTCGGCGTGTCGACCCATTTCCTGACGCTCGGGCCCGCGCTCGTCGGCATCACGCTCGCGCTGATCGGCACGATTGCCGGCCGCACGATCTTCTACACGCTGCCGTCGCGCTTCCTGTCCGGCCAGGCCGCGGCCGGCGGGCTGGCGCTGATCAATTCGATCGGCGCGCTCGGCGGCTTCGCGGGCCCCTATCTCGTCGGCTACCTGAAGGACAGCTTCGGCACCTTCACGGCCGGGATGCTCGGCCTCGCGATCGTGCTGGCGATTACGACGCTGCTCACGCTGTCGCTGTACGCGTTCGACCGGAGCGAATGACATGACCTTTTCGATCAAGCGGCGCCGGTTGATCGGCGCGGCCGCCGCCTCGCTCGCGCTGCCCGCGTTCGCCGAGACGGCAGCCAACGATGGAGTTCCCCGCATGACGCAAAGCAACTACCTCGCGGTCCGTCCCGACTGGCTCGCGTCGGCGCTCGAACCCGCGCTCGAGCCCGACCTGCCGATCGTCGATGCGCATCATCACTTCTACGAACGGCCGGGCTGGATCTACCTGCTCGACGACTATCTGCAGGACGCGCGCTCGGGCCACAACATCCAGGCATCCGTCTACATGCAGGCGCAGACGCGTTATCGCGATTCGGGCCCGGCGGAGCTGAAGCCGGTGGGCGAGACGGCCTATGTCGCCGGCGTGACCGAGCCGCTGCAGCACGGCCCCGTGGCCGTCGCGAAAGGCATCGTCGGCCACGCGGACCTGCGGCTCGGCGAACGCGTGCGCGACGTGCTGGAAGCGCATGTCGAAGCGGGGCGCGGACGGTTTCGCGGCGTGCGGCACCTGAGCACGTGGGATGCCGATCCGACGCTCGCCAATCCGCTGTCGGCGGTGCCGCGCGGGCTGCTGCTCGATCCCGCGTACCGGGCCGGCGTCGCGCAGCTCGCGCCGCTTGGCCTGTCGTACGACGCGTGGCTGTTCTTTCCGCAGTTGCCCGAATTGTTCGATCTCGCGAAAGCGAACCCCGACACGCGGATCATCGTCAACCACTGCGGCGGCGTCGTGCGGATCGGCAGCTATGCGGACAAGCGGCCGGAGGTGTTCGCGCGCTGGTCGGCGTCGATGCGCACGCTCGCGCAATTGCCGAACGTATACGTGAAGGTCGGCGGGCTCGGGATGCGCATCAACGGCTTCGATTTCGAGAAAGGCGCGAAACCGCCGTCGTCCGAACAGCTTGCCGACGCGTGGAAGCCGTGGATGATGACCTGCATCGATGCGTTCGGGCCCGGGCGCTGCATGTTCGAGAGCAATTTCCCGGTCGACAAGGGCTCGTATTCGTTCGTGAACGGCTGGAACGCGTTCAAGCGGCTGACCGCGCAGGCCGGCGCGGACGAGCGCGACGCGCTGTTCCGCGGCACGGTCACGCGCGCTTACCGGCTCGGCTGACGCGTGTGCCGCGGCGTCACCCGGCTTCCACCAGCGCCGCGAGCCGCGCCAGCGCCATCTGCCAGCCGGTCTCGTTGTCGGCGGCCGGCACGCCGGGCGGGACGCCGTCGTGCACCGCGTCCACGCGCGTGCCGCCCGCTTCGTCGGACAGCGTGATCGTGATCGTCATCGCGCCGCGCAGCATCGGGTCGTCGGTTTCGAATACATCGATCTCGACGATCCGCTCGTCGGGCACGAGCGTGACGAAGCGGCCGTGATAGGTGTCGGTGTGCACGGTGGTCTTGCCGGTGCCGGTCGACGGCGCGTCGTAGCTCAGCGACACGCGCAGCGCGCCGCCTTCGCGCGTGTCGTACGCGTGCACGCGGCAGGTCATGCCGTCGGGCACCTTCCATTGCTCGACCGCGTGCGGGTCGAGCAGCGCGCGATAGACGCGCCCGCGCGGCGCGTTCAGGTGCCGGCTGACCCGGGTCGAATGCGTGTGCGTGTGCAACATGTCGCCTCCCGCGAAGCGTGCGAGACGGTGCACGCCGGCGCCCGGCGTGTCGTCATGCTTCCTTCAGGAATCCTAGGCGCGGGTGCGGCGGCATGCAATGACCGCACGCGAAGCGGCGTTCAGCGCAGGGCGGCGGCGAAGTCGTCGAGCTGCGTGATGCAGGTGTTCCAGCCCTCGAAAAAGCCGAGCGCTTCGTGGCGCTCGCGCGTCGCGGCGTCGGGATGCATCACGCGCGCCTCGTAGCGGCTGCCCGCGTCGTCGTCGGCCATCGTGACGATCGCCGTGAAGCCCAGCCACGGCGCCTGCGGCCGCCAGCCGCCCGCGAGCATCGACGTGAACGCGATGCGCGATTCCGGCACGATGTCGAGGAAGCAGCCGGGGTTGTCGCTCGTGCCGCCGTCGGGGCCGCGCATGAACGTATGAAAGGCGCCGCCCGGCCGCAGGTCGAACGCGCGTACCTCGGTGGTCCATGGTTTCGGGCACCACCATTCCTTCAGCAGTTCCGGGTCGGTCCATGCGCGCCACAGCGCGTGGCGCGGCGCGCGCAGCGTGCGCGTGATGACGAGATCGTGGGCTTCAGCGGGTTCGACGTGGCTGGCTGACATCTTGCTCCTCCTGGTGACGGCGTTCGACGAATTCGACGAGACGATCGGATCGCGCTTCCCACTGCGCGCGCTGCGCGGCGAGCCATGCCTCGGCCTCGGTCAGCCGGCTGCCGACCAGCGCGCAGGTGCGCGAGCGGCCGGTTTTCCGGGTCTCCACGAGGCCGCTGCGCTCGAGCACGGCGACGTGCTTCATGAACGACGGCAGCGCCATGTCGAACGGCGCGGCCAGCGCGGAGACGGTCCGCTCGCCGTGGCCGAGCGCGCTGACGATCGCGCAGCGCGTCGGATCGGCGAGCGCATGGAACACGTCGCTGATGCCGGGTTGAAAGTTATCCATTTGGCTAAGTGTAGGCGATGTGCCAGCGATGCAGCGACAATTTTCGTCGCGTACGATGATGGGGCGGTAACGCGCGCCGAGCGGGCGCCGCATTGCCGGCCGCCATGGCGTGAGCCTCGACGCCCCGGCCGGCGTTCCTGCCGATTCCGCCCCATGCCGAACCCGCGCGTGCGGCCCACCTGACTACCGGAGATGGCATGACCGAACCTGTTACCGTCCGCCGCGTCGGCGCGAGCGAAGCGATGGCTTGTGTCGACGCGCTGGCCGACGTGCTGATCGATTGCGTCGAAGGCGGCGCATCCGTCAGCTTCATGCTGCCGATCGAGCGGTCGACCGCCGTCGCGTTCTGGACGCGTGTGGCCGAAGGCGTCGCGAACGACGAGCGCATCCTGCTCGTCGCCGAGGATGCGTCCGGCCGGATCGTCGGCACCGTGCAGGTCGTGACCGCGCTGCCCGAGAACCAGCCGCACCGCGCGGACATCGCGAAGATGCTCGTGTCGCGCCACGCGCGCCGCCAGGGTGTCGCCGCGCGCCTGATGGCGGCGGCCGACGCGGCCGCGCGCGACGCCGGCAAGACCGTGCTCGTGCTCGACACGGTGACGGGCGGCGACGCCGAGCGGCTGTACGAACGGGCCGGCTGGCAGCGCGTCGGCGTCGTGCCGAACTACGCGCTGATGCCTGACGGCGCGCTGTGCGCGACGACGTATTTCCACAAGCAGCTCGCGTAACGGAAGCCGCGATGCATCCGATTGCTCCGGCGCTGCTGTTCGCCACGCTTGCGGCCGGTGTGGTGGCATTGATCGCGCCGGCGTGGCTCGCCACCGTGTGGCGGCGCCGCACGCAGGTGCCGTTGCGCGTATTTTGCTACGGGATGCTGACCTTCTTCGTGTTCCAGCCCGTATTGCGCCTGTCGTGGCAGGCGCCGCTGTTCCACTGGCTCGGCACCGGTCCGCGCTGGCATCTGCCGATGCTCGTGTTCGCCGCGTTGACGGCCGGGCTTTTCGAGGAATGCGGGCGCTGGGTCGCGTTCCGGTATCTGCTGCCGAAGCGGCACGACGCGCCAACGGCCGTGATGCTCGGGCTCGGGCACGGCGGGCTGGAGGCGATGTTGCTGGTCGGCGTCGGGTTTGTCGTGCTGAGTACCGGCTATCTGCTCGCGCATGCGGGCGTCGTCGTGCCGGAGCGCGCGCAGTCGCTGATCGGGTCGCAGTTCGTGGGGATGACGCTCGCGTCGCCGTTTCTCGCGCTGTTCGAGCGCGTGAGTGCGATGGCTGCGCATGTCGGGCTGTCGCTGATCGTGTTGCAGACGTTCGTGCGCGGCGCGAAACGCTGGCTCGCGTATGCGATCGCGCTTCATTTCGCGTTCGATCTCGCCGCGGTGCTGCTGACACGGTACTGGCACGTCGATACCGTGCTGGTCGAGGGGCTGCTGTTCGTCGGCAGCGTTGCGCTGCTGCGGTTGGGCGTGCGCTGGAGCCGCCTGAGCGCCGGTGCAGGCGACACGCATACGGGGCACGTCGCGTGACGGGTTTCGCACGTGTCGGCTGCCGCCTCGCGAACGGAAACCAGCCGGAATGAAAAGCAGGGCCGGACGCAGCTCCGGTCCGATATATTCACGGTCACGCAGAAGCACACCAACAACACGCCACGCAACCGCCGCCTCGATGAAACGCTCCCATGTCGCCTTCGCCCTCACGGGCCTGCTCGTCGCGCTGCCGATTGCCGCGTATGCGCTCGTCAAGCCGCTGCGCGTCGTCGCGCCGGCGCTGATTCCCGGCGTGTCGTGCCCGAGCGCCGACATCTGCACGGACGATGCCGCGAAGCTCGGCGACGCGCAGCAGCTCTATCGCGACGGCTACGCGCGTGCGGCGGCGGCCGTCGGCGCGTTCCGCGCCGCACCGCGCGTCGTGTTCTGCTCGACGCGCACGTGCGCCGATGCGTTCGGCCTCGGCCCGCGCGCGGGGCTGACGCTCGGCGATTTCGGCGTGGTGATCGCGCCGCGCGGCTGGCAGACCTACTTTCTCGCGCACGAGCTGATTCATCATCGCCAGGCGGAAGTGCTCGGCAATGTGGCGGTCGTGACGAAGCCGCGCTGGCTGATCGAAGGGATGGCGTATGCGCTCAGCGACGATCCGCGCCATCCGCTCGCGCAACCGTTCGAGTCGTGGCGCACGCAGTTTGCCGCGTGGAATGCGGCGCGCGGCGCGCAGCCGCTGTGGGATGCCGCGCGGGCAGTCCGATAGCGGGCGACGGCGACGCGGTCGCGCGCGAATGGCGACGTGCCGCTATGCCGGCACGGCCGGATCGTCCGGCTGCCCGACGAGCGTGCGGCGCGTCGCATCGAGGATCTCGTCGGCGAATGCGGGATCGATGCCGGCCACCGCCCGTGACAGCACCAGCGCGCCGACCATCCGGCTGAGGACGGCGATCGCGTCGCCGCGCGCGTCGGCCGCGGCCGAGCCCTCCGTGGCCACCATGCGTTCCAGCCGGTCGAGATACGCGGCGACGCCGCGCGTGTAGCAGGCGCGCGCCGCATCGGTCAGCCGCGGCGCATCGCCCGCGAAGCCCGACAGCGGGCAACCGCCTTCGACGTTGTCGCGATGCGCGCCCGACAGGTACGCCGTCACCTGTTTTGCGACGCTGCCGGCATTCGGCGAATCCGCGCGATCCTGCATCGCCTTGTCCATCACGGCGGCGACCAGCGCGTCCTTCGACTTGAAATGGTTGTAGAAGCCGCCCTGCGTGAAGCCGGCTTCCTTCATCAATTCCGTCAGCCCGACGGCGTCGACGCCGCGCACGCGGAACAGCCGCTCGGCCGCCGCGACGATCGCGTTGCGGTTGTCGGCAGCCTGTTGTCTCGAGACGCCCATCGATCCCTCCCTCATTCCAGCAATTATCGCGATTGAAAATCACAATGGCGATCACCATTGACGTGCCGTCATCGCGCTGGCACCATGCATCGCAAAGACGAGGGTGATCGACATTGAGATTCGAGTGTAGCCGACTTCGCGGACGAAGCGAAGCAACCGGCGCAACATGGATCGAAGTCGGTCTGGCTCCAGGGTGCGGCGAGGCGCGGGCGGCGGGACGGCCCGGCTTGCGGCACCGGCGGGGCAACGGTTCGGTACGCGATGGCAGCGTGGTTTTTCACCGGATTCCGGGCGTGCGGCGAACCGGCGCGCACGGGATTCAATCTCCGAAAGGATGGGTCATGAAGATCGAAGGTGCAGTCGTTTTCATCACGGGCGCGAACCGCGGGCTTGGCCTCGAGTTCGCGAAGCAGGCGCTCGAACGGGGCGCGCGCAAGGTCTATGCGGGCGCACGCGATCCGGCCAGCGTGACGCTGCCGGGCGTGGTGCCCGTGAAGCTCGACGTGACCGACCCGGCGTCCGTCGCCGCGGCGGCCGATGCGGCGCGCGACGTCACGCTGCTGATCAACAACGCCGGCATCGCGCGGCTCGGCAGTCTGACCGACGACGGCGCGGTCGACGCATTGCGCGCTCACCTGGAGACCAACGTGTTCGGGATGCTGGCGATGTCGCGCGCATTCGCGGGAACCCTCGCGGCCCATGGCGGCGGCGCGATCCTGAACATCCTGTCGGTCGCGAGCTGGGTGAACCGGCCGATCCTGTCGGGCTACGGCGTATCGAAGTCGGCCGCATGGGCGCTGACCAACGGCCTGCGCCATTCGCTGCGCGAGCAGCGCACGCAAGTGGTCGGGCTGCATGCCGGCTTCATCGACACCGACCTGACGGCCGGCCTCGACGTGCCGAAGGCCACGCCGTCCGACGTCGTGCGCCAGGCGTACGACGCGATCGAGGCAGGGGCGGAGGAAGTGTCGACCGACGAGTTCACGCGGCAGGTGAAGGCCACGCTGTCGTCGGGCGTCTATCTGGAAGAACCGGCGCCGCGTTGACGCTGCCGGCAATGCGAACCCGCCGCCCGCGCCATGAGCGCGGCGGCGGCGAGCGTCATCGTCAGACCGTCGTGTCGATGATGCCCGGGATCTTCACGTCCGGGTTCACATCCGCGTCGTAGTCGACGCCGGCGATCTCGAAGCCGAACAGGCGCAGGAACTCGGTCTTGTAGCCGGCGAAGTCGGTCATCTCGTACAGGTTCTCGTTCGTCACCTTGTCCCACATCGCGACGACCTTCGCCTGCACTTGCGGATCGAGTTCCTTGTAGTCCGCGCGCAGGCGGCCTTCTTCGTCGACGTGCGGCGTCGCGCCGTACAGGCTGTCCTTCAGGAGCCCGTACACCTGCTCGATGCAGCCTTCGTGCGTGCCGGTTTCCTTCATCACCTTGAACAGCAGCGACAGGTACAGCGGCATCATCGGGATCGCCGAGCTGGCCTGCGTGACGACCGCCTTCAGCACCGACACGCGGGCATCGCCGCCGTGCGCGGCCAGCTTGTCGCGGATCGACAGCACCTTCTTGTCGAGATCCTTCTTCGCTTCGCCGATCGAGCCGTTCCAGTAGATGTCGTGCGTGATCTGCTCGCCGAGGTACGTGAACGCGGTGGTCTTCGCGCCGTCGGCCAGCACGCCGGCTTCGGCCAGCGCGTCGATCCACATCTGCCAGTCCTCGCCGCCCATCACCGCGACGGTGCCGTCGATCTCTTCCTGCGTCGCCGGTTCGAGCGACACGTCGCGGATCACTTCCTTGTCGGTGTCGAGACCGCGGAACGTGACGGCCTTGCCGATCGGCTTGAGCGTCGAGCTGATGGTTTCGCCCGTCTTCGGGTGCGTGCGGCGCGGTGCGGCGAGGCTGTAGACGACCAGGTCGACCTTGCCGAGATCCTGCTTGATGGTGTCGATCGTGACCTGCTTGACCTTGTCGGAGAATGCGTCGCCGTTGATGCTGCGCGCATACAGCCCCTTTTCGGCGGCGAATTTCTCGAACGCGGCGCTGTTGTACCAGCCGGCCGTGCCCGGCTTCGTTTCGCTGCCGGCGCGCTCGAAGAACACGCCGAGCGTGTCCGCTCCCGAGCCGAATGCGGCGGAGATCCGGGCGGCGAGGCCGTAGCCGGTCGACGCGCCGATCACGAGCACCTTTTTCGGGCCGTTGGCGATCGGGCCGTGCGAAGTCACGTAGTCGATCTGTTCCTTGACGTTGGCTTCGCAGCCGACCGGATGAGTCGTCACGCAGATGAAGCCACGCACGCGCGGTTTGATGATCATGAAAACCTCAGTCTAATCAGAAAGGCGGGGACGGCCTGAAATCGGAAAAATCCCGCGCATTGTAAAGGAAGCGGCCGATCGCGGGCGGGCGCGGCCGGAACGCGCCGGATCGGTCAGTTATTTCTCTATTGACAGAAATAACTGAAAAAACTAAATTCCCCACCATGGAACTCACACCGATTGCCGAACGATTCATTCTCCACTGGGGCGAAATGGGCTCGCGGTGGGGCGTCAACCGCACTGTCTCGCAGATTCACGCGCTGCTCTACCTGGCCGGACGGCCGGTTGCGGCCGACGAGATCGCCGAGACGCTCAACGTCGCGCGCTCCAACGTCAGCACGAGCCTGAAGGAGCTGCAGGCGTGGCGGCTCGCGAAGGTCGTGCACGTGCTGGGCGATCGCCGCGACCACTTCGAGACGTCGACCGACATCTGGGAGCTGTTCAAGCTGATCGTCGAAGGGCGGCGGCAGCGCGAGATCGAGCCGACGCTCACGGTGCTGCGCGATTGCCTGACGAATCCGGAGATCGCGAACGAGAGCCGCGAGACCGAACAGCGGATTCGCGACACGCTGCAGTTCGTCGAGACGCTGACGACCTGGTCCGACGAGATGCTGCGGCTCAAGCCCGATACGCTGATGAAGGCGCTGGGCATCGGCGCGAAGATCAGCCAGACGGTCAGGCGCAAGCCGTCGAAGTAAGCGGTAACGGCAGAGCGGGCAGGCAGCCCGCTTTTTTCGGGGTTGATATTTCTGTTTTTACAGAAATAACTGTAATAAGAGGATGAAAATGAGCGCAACGTTGCCGTCGACCTGCCTGCCCGAGCGCACCGGCGCGCGCGGCATGACCGTGCTCGTCTGCGGCGCGAACGGTTTCATCGGCCGGGCGCTGTGCGCGCAGCTCGAAGCCGGCGGGCATCGCGTGCTGCGCGGCGTGCGTCGCGCGGCCGGCCCGCACGACGTCGCGATCGACTTCGCGCAGGACGTCGATCCGCAAGCGTGGCTCGCGCGGCTGAAGGGCGTCGACGTGGTGATCAACGCGGTCGGCATGCTGGCCGATCGACGCGGCGCGACGCTCGACGCCGTGCATCGCGCCGCGCCGTGCGCGCTCTTTATCGCGTCTTGCCTGGCCGGCGTGCGGCGCGTGATCCAGATTTCGGCGCTCGGCGTCGAGCGCGGCGACACGCGGTACTTCGCGAGCAAGCAGGCGGCCGACCGGTTCCTGCAGACGCTGCCGATCGACTTCCGCATCGTGCGCCCCGCGCTCGTCTACGGGGCGGCCGGCGCGTCCGCGCGGTTTTTCCGGATGCTCGCGAGCCTGCCCGTGCACGTACTGCCGGCGGGCGGCCGTCAGCGGCTGCGCCCGGTGCATGTCGACGATCTCGCCGAAATCGTTGCGCGGCTCGTCGTGCAAACGGGCGATTCGCGGGCGGCCGGCAGCGGGGTGATCGACGTGGTCGGCAGCGACGAAGTCGAATACCGCGAGATGCTGGCGGGCTACCGCGCCGCGCTGGGTTTTCCGCCGGCGGCCCGCGTGACGCTGCCCGGCCCGCTGGTCGGGGCAACGGCCGCATTGCTCGGCGCGCTGCCGGGGGCGATGCTGACGCGCGACACGTGGACGATGCTGCGCGGCGGCAACACCGGCGATCCGGCGGCCGCCACGGCCGTGCTCGGCCGGCCGCCGCGCGGCCTCGGCAGCTTCATCGGCGCGGAAGCCGCCGCGCTGCGCCACGACGCGCTCTCGATGTGGCGGCGCCCGTTGCTGATGGGCGCGCTCGCGATCGTGTGGATCTGGACGGCGATCGCGAGCGCCTTCATCCATCCGCTGCGCGCGAGCCTTGCGCTGCTTGCGCCCGCGCACGTGACGGGCCTGCCCGCGCTGATCGCGCTTTACGCGGCCAGCGCGCTGGATTTCGCGTTCGGCATCGCGACCGTCGTCGCGCCGTCGCGGCGCCTGTGGGCCGCGCAAGCAGCGCTGATCGTCGCGTATTCGGCGGTCATCGCGGTCACGATGCCCGGCCTGCTGGCCGAACCGTTCGGCCCCGTGCTGAAGAACGTACCGATTCTCGCCATCCTGTTGATCCTCTATTCAGAAGAAGAACACGCATGAATACCTATCTCGTCATCAAGGCGCTTCACATCCTGTCCTCGGTGCTGCTGGTCGGCACGGGGTTCGGCACCGCGTTCTACTTGTTCTTCGCGAACCGCACGCGGTCGGTGCCCGCGATCGCGGCCGTGTCGCGGCTCGTGGTGCGCGCGGACTGGTGGTTCACGACGCCGGCCGTGATCTTCCAGCCGGCGTCCGGGCTGTGGCTCGCGCATACGGCCGGCTGGCCGTGGCATACGCCGTGGCTGCTCGCGTCGATCGTGCTGTACGCGGTCGCCGGTGCATGCTGGCTGCCGGTCGTGTGGTTGCAGCTCGAACTTGCATCGATGGCGAAGCTTGCGCACGCGAACGGCGACGCTGCGTTGCCGGAGCGCTACTGGCGCTATGCGAAGCGCTGGGAACTGCTCGGTTATCCGGCGTTCTTCGCGATGCTGACCGTGTATTTCCTGATGGTGGTCAAGCCGATGTAAGCCTGTCGTCGTCGCGCAGGAGCGGCGGCGTACGCGGGAAAGCAGTCGATCGATCGGTTCATGATGCTTGCGAAAACAAGAAGGAGTGCAAAGCATGAATGAAAATGAATTGGTGCTGTATTTCGACGGGCGATGTCCGTTATGCGTCGCGGAAATCCGGCGTCTCGGCGAGCGCGACGCGCGACACCGGCTGGCGTTCGTCGATATCGCCGAGCCGGGTTTCGATCCGGCGCCGCTGGGCGTCGACCTGCCCGCGCTCAATCGCGAGCTGCATGCGCGTCTGCCCGACGGACGCATGCTGACCGGCATCGACGGCATCGTGGCCGCCCATGCGCTGGTCGGGCGGCGCGGGTTCGCCTGGCTGCTTCGCGTACCGGCGATGCGTGCCGTGTTCGCGCCGCTGTATCGCCGCCTCGCACGCAACCGATATGCCGTATCGCGCTGGCTCGGATATCGCGCGCAAGCCTGCTGCGAAGGCGATGTGTGCAGCATCGGCAGGAACGCCGACAGCGCGGCGGCGCATCGCCCGCCGCGCGACAAGCTGCGCCGCGTCGCTGTGAACGCGATGTACGCAGCCGCAATCGCGCATCTGCTCGTCGGCGTGGTGATTCCGTGGATTGCCGGCGCGCCATGGCTCGACGCGTATCACCGCGGCATCGAGCGGCATTTCTGGTCGACAGCGGCGCCCGAAGCCGCGCGCGCCCAGCAGGTCTGGTGGATGTCGCTGCTCGGCGCGACGGTGCAGTGCGCGGCGGTGTGGATGCTCGCGCTCGTCCATCTCGGCAACCGGTTGCGGACGCGGGAAGTATGGGGCTGGCTGCTGGCCGGCCTGTTGATCTGGGCGCCGCAGGACATGCTGTTGTCGTGGCAGGCGCAGGTGTGGGGGCACGTGGCGATCGATGTGGCCGCGCTCGTCGCGATGGTGCCGCCGCTTGTCTGGTTGTGGAGGAGGGATACCGCATGAACACGTTGCCGGCTTTCGACTGGGCGCTCAACCTGCTGATCGCGCAGGGCGCGATGGGCGCATTCGATACGCTTTACCACCACGAACTCACGCAGGACCTGCCGCACAGCCCACGCGCGCGGCGCGAACTGGCGATTCACGCGGTGCGGTCCGTGCTGTACGGCCTCGTGTTCGCTTCGATCGCGAACGTCGCGTTTCACGGCGCGTGGGTCGCGGCGCTCGCGGCGGTCGTGCTCGTCGAAGTGGTGCTGACGTTGTGGGATTTCGTCGTCGAGGACCAGAGCCGCAAGCTGCCGGCGACCGAGCGCGTGCTGCATACGCTGCTGGCCGTCAACGGCGGCGCGCTGTTCGGGATGATCGCGATGCAGCTCGCCGTGTGGGCGCACGAACCGACCGCGCTGCACGCGATCGACGTCGGCTGGCGCGGCTGGCTGCTCAGCCTGTTCGCCGTCGGCGTGACGGTGTCGGGCGTGCGCGACGGAATCGCCGCGTGCCGCATCGCGCGACGCGCGCCGGCCGCCAAGCCGTTCGCGGGGCAGCGGCCGGGCAACGTGCTCGTCACCGGCGGGACCGGCTTCATCGGCGAAACGCTCGTGAACCAACTGCTCGATGCAGGGCACACGGTCACGTTGCTGGCGCGCGATCCGCTGCGCGCGGCTTACCTGTTTCAAGGCCGCATGCGCAGCGTGACGTCCATCGACCAGTTGCAGCCGCACGAACGCTTCGACACGGTGATCAATCTCGCCGGCGCGCCGGTGCTGGGCGCACGCTGGAGCCAGCGCCGGCAGGCGCTGCTGCTCGCCAGCCGCGTCGGCGTCACGCAGGCGCTGATGCGCTGGGTCGACGCCGCCGAGGTCAAGCCGCGCACGTGGATCCAGGCGTCCGCGATCGGCTACTACGGCGTGCGGCCGGGCGACGAACGGCTCGACGAGGACAGCCGTACCGGCACCGGCTTCATGTCCGAGCTGTGCCGGCAATGGGAGGCGGCCGTGCAACCGCTCGAGCGCCACGGCGTGCGCGCGGTGGTGCTGCGGCTGGGCATCGTGTTCGGCCCGGGCGGCGCGTTGCGCCCGATGCTGCTGCCGCATTACTTCGGGCTGGGCGGCCGATTCGGCGACGGCGCGCAGGTGATGAGCTGGATTCACCGCGACGACGTGTTGCGGATCGTCGCGCGAGCGATGTCCAACACGGGCATGCATGGCGTCTACAACGCGGTCGCACCGGTGCCGCTGACCCAGCGCGCGTTCGTGCAGGTCGTGACGAAGGTGTTGCGCCGCCCGGCGTTCCTGCACGTGCCGGCCGCGCCGCTGCGCGCCGCGATGGGCGAGATGGCCGAGCTGCTGCTGGACGGGCAGCGTGTGGTGCCGGCACGGCTGCATCAGGACGGATTCATGTTCCGCTTTCCAACGGCCGAGCACGCGCTGCGCGACCTGACGAATCGGCCGCACACCGATTTCGCGCCCGCGGTCTGCCGTTTCCCGCGAGGTCGTGTATAAATTCGGCGTGAACGCGTTCGGCGCGTGCCGTGCGCGCCGAACGCTCCGCACCCGACCCCTCAAGGAGACTGCATGCTGCACGTCCTCGGCAAGATTCCGTCCATCAACGTCCGCAAGGTGCTGTGGCTGTGCACCGAACTGAACCTGCCGTTCGAACAGGAAGACTGGGGCGCGGGCTTCCGCACGACCCACGATCCGGCTTATCTCGCGCTGAATCCGAACGCGCTCGTGCCCGTCATCCAGGATGACGATTTCGTGCTGTGGGAATCGAACACGATCATCCGCTATCTCGCGAACCGCTACGGCGGCGATGCGCTGTATCCGGCCGAGCCGCAGGCGCGTGCGCGGGTCGACCAGTGGATCGACTGGCAGGGCTCGGACCTGAACCGCTCGTGGGTCGGCGCATTCTTGGGTCTCGTGCGCAAGTCGCCCGATCATCAGGATCCGGACGACATCGCGCGGTCGATCGCGGGCTGGACGACGCACATGCGCGTGCTGAATGCGCAGCTCGACAAGACCGGCGCGTACGTGGCCGGCAACACGTTCACGCTCGCGGATATCCCGATCGGCCTGTCGGTGAACCGCTGGTTCGGCACGCCGTTCGAGCATCCGGACCTGCCGGCGGTGTCGCGCTATATCGAACGTCTCGCGACGCGCGAAGGGTTCAAGCAGTACGCGGGGAGCGCGAATCCGTAATGCAGCGCGGGTAGCGCGTGAAGCGGCGGCATTGCAATCGCCGCCACTTCACGACCGACTCATCTACGCACCCGCCGGTCACGCACCGGGCGCCGGGACCGCGTCGAGCACGCGCGCGAGAAACGCCTCGTGATTCCACGCGGCTTCCGGCCGTGACAGCCCGAGCCGCACGACCACCAGCTCGCGGCTCGGCACCACGCTCACGAACTGGCCTTCATGGCCGACCGCGTGAAACGCGTCGGCCGGCATCGCGCGCGCGTGCGGATCGCGATCGTTGAACGGCTCCGGCACTTTCACCCACAGCTGCGCGCCGAATTCCTGCCTTGACGACTGCGGCGTCGCGCGCGTCAGGTAGCGCACCCAGCCTTCCGGCAGCCGCCGCTGCCCGTTCCACACGCCGTCCTGCAGAAGAAACTGCCCGAAGCGCGCCCAGTCGCGTGCGCTCGCATACAGGTACGACGCGCTGACGAGCGTGCCGGATGCATCGGGCTCGAACACCGCGCTGCGCATCCCGAGCGGCGCGAACAGCGCGCGGCGCGGAAACGCGAGATAGTCGGCGTCGCTGCCGCCCAGCGCTTCGCGCATCACGCGCGCGACGATCGCGCTCGTGCCGCTCGAGTACGACCATTGCGCGCCCGGCGTCGCGGCGAGCGGCTTCGCCGACGCGAACCGCGCGGTATCGGGCTGCGTGAACAGCATCACCGCGACGTCGGACAGCGGATCGTCGTAGTCCTCGTTGAATTGCAGGCCGCTCGTCATCCGCAGCAGCTCGTCGAGCGTGATGGCCGCGCGAGGATCGCCGCTGCCGCGCCATTCGGGCAGCAGCGCCGACGCGTCCGGCGACAGCTTGTGTTGCGCGACCAGCGTGCCGACCAGCGCGGCCGTCACGGTCTTCGTCATCGACCAACCGGGCAGCGGCGTATCGGCCGTGAAGCCGGGCGCATAGCGTTCGGCGATTACGTGGCCGCGCCACATCACGACGACCGCGCGCGTGCGCCGCGGCCGCGCCGGATCGGGTTCGTCGAACGCGCGGTCGAGCGCGGTCTGCAGCTTGTGGGCGTCGATGCCGGCGGGCGGCGTGGCCGGTGCGGGCGGGTCAGGTTGCGCGAGCGGCGGATCGGGGAGGGGCGGCAACGCGGCGGGCAAGGTGGCCGCCGCCGCGCCGGTCGGGGAGCCAAGTGCGAGCGTGCAGCCGAGCCCGGGCCGGAAGTCGGCTTCGCGTTCGGCGAAGCCGGCGAAGGTCGCCACCGCGCGATGATGGTCGGGATCGAGCGACGGGCGCACCAGTTTCAGCAGCGGATGGACGCCGGCCATGATGTCGACGTCGATCACAGACGCGGCCGGCCGGCCCGACACGAACACGCCCGAACACAGCGCCTTGGCCGCATAGCCGGTCGCGATCGGCGCGAGCCGGGACAACATATAGCCCGTGTAACCGATCGCGGCGACGAGCACGAGCGCGACACCGCGCAGAATCAGCTTCCTGAGGGGGATCGTCATGCGCGAGCGTCCTCGGTGGCGTGCCGGCCGGCAACGATTCGGCAGTGTCGCAGGTTCGGGCGATGCGATGCAATCGCGGCCGCGTGACGCGCGATGACGGCCGCAAGCGTGCGCGCTGCCGCGTGTCCGGTCGTTCGGCCGGCGCCGCGTGTCGCGCGAGTTGATATCGGGCCGGCCATCGGCCGATAATCGTCCGGCATTGCTGTCCCAGTCCCACTGTCCAATCGAGATCGGAAAACGCCATGTCCTACGACAACAACAACCCGTTCGCCAAAATCCTGCGCGGCGAACTGCCGTGCGTGAAGGTCGCCGAAGACGACGCGACGCTCGCGATCATGGATCTGATGCCGCAGGCCGACGGTCACGTGCTCGTGATCCCGAAGGAGCCGGCCGCGCAGATCTTCGAGCTGTCCGGCGATGCGGCCGCGGCCGGCATCCGCATGACGCAGCGGGTCGCGGCGGCGGTGCGCGCGGCGCTGGAGCCGGACGGCGTGTTCATCGGCCAGTTCAACGGCGCGGCCGCCGGCCAGACGGTCCCGCACGTGCACTTCCACGTGATTCCGCGCTGGGAAGGCGCGGAGCTGCGGATGCATGCGCGCGACATCGCCGACGCGGCGACGCTCGAAGCGCTCGCGCAGCGCATCCGTGCCCGCTTCGTGTAACAGCCCGACCGCCGCCGGCGCGGCGGCCGCCCACCGGCCGGCCGCTGCGCCGCCCAAGCTTGTTTCAACGGTCACGTGAGGTAACACGTGTAACCGCCCGGGAAACTCGGCCGGCCGGGCCCGGCGCTAGACTCCGCGCATTGTTTCATCGAGCGAAGGGAAGGGCGCACACCGCCTTCTTGCCGCGCCGCCGCCCATCGCGGGCGCGGGGCGCGGCCTTCGTGAGATGCCATTCGTCTTTCGTGCGGGGAACCGAGCCATGTCCAGACTTCTCATCACGCTTGCCCTGATCGGCGGCCTGTCCGGCTGCTACGTCGCGCCGCCGTACGGCTACGCGCCCGCGCCGGCCTACTACGGCTATGCGCCCGCGTATTACGCGCCGCCCGTCAGCGTCGGGATCGGCGGCAACTTCCGTATCCGCTGATCCGTCGCAGCGCGAGGGCCCCGGCGCCGGCCACACCGGCCCCGTCGGCTGTCGTTAGGCGGACGATACGCGCGAACTCGCGCCACGCATGACGGCGACGCACGGCACTGGGTGTGCGCAGTTCCTATACTTCACAGGAAACCGCATTCCGCGAGGCCGTCATGAGTGTCACCCGCAAGGTCATCGTCCTGACGGGCGTATCCATACTCGTCTATCTCGGGCTCGCCGTGCTCGGCAGCGGCGGGTTCGCTGCGTTCTTCTCGCATCCGCAACTGACCGTCGTCGCGATCGCGACGCTCGCGATGGCCGTCGCCGCGCTGTTCACCGAAGGCAACCTGAGCAGCGGCGAGCGCGAAAGCCGCGACAACCGCTGGGTGCTCGCGGCGTTCGCGGTGAGCGGCTTCCTGCTCGCATACCTGCCCGCGCTGACCGATCGGCTCGACGTGTGGACCTTCGGCGGCGACACGGTGCGCTGGATCGGCGTCGTGCTGTACCTCGCGGGCGGCGTGCTGCGTATCTGGCCCGTGTTCGTGCTCGGCAAGCGCTTCAGCGGACTCGTCGCGATCCAGCCGGGCCATACGCTGGTGACCGGCGGCATCTACAGCCGTATCCGCAATCCGAGCTATCTCGGCCTGGTCGTCAATTCGTTCGGCTGGGCGCTGGCGTTCCGCTCGGGCGTTGGCGTGCTGCTGGTCGTGCTGACGCTGGTGCCGCTCGTCGCGCGAATCCGCTCGGAGGAGGCATTGCTGCGTTCGCAATTCGGCGCCGAATACGACGCGTATTGCGCGCGGACGTGGCGTTTACTGCCCGGCGTGTACTGACCCCGTCATTTTTCCGCTCACCGTCGTTCGGAGGCTTGCCCCCGGCGTGTGCAGATGTGTTGCCACGTGTGTCTCGAATGCACGACTGGGTGCATGACCGGCCTGTCTGAATGCAGGGCCGGACCGTTGCGGAAGCCAATACCGGCAAGGGTTTCAGCCGGATTCGGCGGGCGCTTCAACGTCTGTTATTCGTAAACAACTTGTTACCACAATGTCCACGGCACGAATGCGGGACCGGTGCTATTCTTCGCCGCAAGCTCGTTGAAATGAATTGGTCCGCGGTTCGGCACAATGCCTGGCCCGACGTCGATCGATTCAGATCGTCGTACCGAGCGGACCTCGATAACCAGAATTGCGAACAAGGAAGAATACGGGAATGTGGAAGAAAATCGCCCCCGCTCTCGTCGTCGCCGCGTTGACCGGCGCGACTGCACTGCCGGCAATGGCCGGTGACTTGAACAACGCGCTCGGCGGCGCGCTCGGCGGGGTTGCCGGCGCAGCGGTCGGCGGCGCGGTCGGCGGCAGCACGGGCTCCGTCATCGGCGGCGCGATCGGCGGCGGCGCCGGCGGCGCGGTGACGTCGAACCGTCGCGAGCGCACCGGCGCGATCATCGGCGGCGCCCTCGGCGGCGGCGCGGGTACCGCGGCAGGCAACGCGATGGGCGGCCGCACGGGCGGCCTGCTGGGCGCGGCCGTCGGCGGCGGCGCCGGCGCGGCGCTCGGCGGCAACATGTCGCGCAGCTCGTACGATCGCGATCACGGCGACCGCGGCTACCGTCACCGCAAGCATCGTCACCACCGCGACTGGGACTGATCGCCGCTGGCGCGGCACGGTGCGCGACCCGCGCACCGGCGCGCTGACGGCGTCGGCACCCCGACGCGAGCTTCAGCCCGGCGCCCCTGCCGGGCCGCTTCCCCGGCCAGACCGGCGATTCTCCTCCGGCTTCATCAGCCGCTGCCATGGGCCCGATTTGCAGGCCGGCAATTTTCCCTCCGCTGTTTTCTCCGTTTCTCGACGACATCGTCTGCCGCGTCCGAATGCGTCCGGACAGGATCGGTCGAATGCCATCCGCTTTTCCTTCGACACGTCGGTTCGTTCCGACCTGACCGGACTTGACCGTCTCGTAGCAATCCGCTGCCCCGCACGTATCGACTGCTTTCCATCCGCGTAACGACAAGCACCGGAACCTGCACGTGCGGGGCGCGTTGCCAGGTAAGGACGCATCGCCGGGACGTCGCAACCGTCAGGATTTCCCTGATAGTCGGCGCGCCCCGCAACGCCTTCCCACCGCGCATCGCGGGCGCCGGCCGGTAGTGGGAAATCGAATGCATGTCATCGCAACATTTAATTGGTCGATCGGGATCGACTTGGCTATCGTCGGCGATGCTCGTGTACGGAGTCGAACCGTGCTGCCGTCCGCGTCTCGCCCTGATCGCGAGCGCCGCGGCCCGGCCGCCGGCCCGACGACCCGGGCCGCCGGGTCCGCTGAACCGGACGGACCCGACGCGAAGCCTGGCCGACCGACCGAAGGCGCATGCGCCTTCAAGCCACCCCGGCAACGATGTCCCGCCGTCGCCTGCGTGCCCCACGCGCGTGCGAACCGCCCGATGCCGTTTGCGCCCGGGGCCGGACCAACCCATTGCCTGGATGCACTATGTCTAAGACAACGTATTACGCGCCGCACGGCGGCCACCCGCCGCAGACGGATCTGCTGACCGATCGCGCGATGTTCACCGAGGCGTACGCGGTGATCCCGAAGGGGGTGATGCGCGACATCGTCACGAGCTGGCTGCCGTTCTGGACCAACACGCGCCTGTGGGTGATCGCCCGCCCGCTGTCGGGTTTCGCGGAAACCTTCTCGCAGTACATCGTCGAAGTGAATCCGGGCGGCGGCAGCGACAAGCCCGAGCAGGACAAGAACGCCGAAGCCGTGCTGTTCGTCGTCGAAGGTGAGGCCGAGCTGACGCTGCAGGGCAAGCAGCACACGCTGAAACCGGGCGGTTATGCGTTTATTCCGCCGGGCGCGGACTGGACGCTGCACAACGTCAGCGATGCCGCGGTGCGTTTCCACTGGATCCGCAAGCACTACCAGGCCGTCGACGGCATTCCGCTGCCGGAAGCGTTCGTGACGAACGAGCAGGACGTCGAGCCGATCCCGATGCCGGGCACCAACGGCGCATGGGTGACGACGCGCTTCGTCGACATGAGCGACATGCGCCACGACATGCACGTGAACATCGTGACGTTCGAGCCGGGCGGCGTGATTCCGTTCGCCGAAACGCACGTGATGGAGCACGGCCTGTATGTGCTGGAAGGCAAGGCCGTTTATCGGTTGAACCAGGACTGGGTCGAGGTGGAAGCCGGCGACTTCATGTGGCTGCGTGCGTTCTGTCCGCAGGCGTGCTATTCGGGCGGGCCTGGGCGGTTCCGTTATCTGTTGTACAAGGATGTGAATCGGCACATGAACCTGACGCTGAATCCGGCGCGCTAAGCGCCGCGCAGGTCGGACATGAAAACCCGTCGGTGTATGCCGGCGGTTTTTTTCGGTTCTTCGTGGGGTTCCCTGGATGTCTGGTGGCGATCCGGAGCGGTCTCTCATTGCCCCAAAAACCGGACATTCACGGCGATGACCTGGGACACGGCATTCATCGTCTTGTAGCTATTTATTTAGGTCAAAGGAAACTGGTATACGTACGACTGCGCGAGCAGGTTTGCCGTCAATTATCTCCGGACGGCACTTCAAGTATCGGACTCCATCAATGGCAGCTTGATCGAGGCGCGGGGAGCCACTGCTTTGGACAATCTCGGTGCGATCGATGTCGCCGTTCAAGCCGATCAAGATTTCTACTATCACCGTCCCATGCTCCCCGGCCACAGCGGACTCAGTAGGATAGAACACTCTTGGGACCATGCCACATCTGCGACGAAACGCAGCGAACCGCATCGTCCGCTCGTAAGCTGCCTGCAATTCCGCTTCCGTATGCCGAGGAAACGAACCTTGGTCAGGCGAGCCGGTTAATGAACTGTCAACTGGTGTATTGGCTGGAGTAGGCGTACGGTGAACCGTGGCGCATGCTGTCAACGCGACAGCGCATAAGAAAAATAATCTGTATAGACGCATATTGGAAACGAGATATGAATTCTGTCTTCGTTAAGCTGAACTCAGCGAGCTTATTCATTTCGACTCAAGGGTCACTTGCAACTCAGCGTGCTCGCAACAATCGCGACATCATGATGTCACCCATCAAGGACGGGCATCGCGTGAGCGACTTCGCCAACTCTTGTTCGTAAGCGATGCCAAGATGCTCGATCCCGTGAACAATGCTCCACAGCACACCCGCCCCATCACTATCGGGGAATCGTTCAAAAAGGCCGAATAGAACACTCAGCGACTTCTCCGACACCCCGATGCTCCAGAGATCGTCCAAAAGACGCTGGAGCGGCAACCAGTCCCCACCAGCCGGACTAAATTGGGCTATTTGAGAAAGAACCTCTTGCTCTGACGCAAACGGAAGAGACTGACTGTCGACGCACATGATCGGGCAGTAGGTAGCTCGCAAGGGCTGCCGTGTTGACTTGACTGAGGAATTGTTGCCGATCCAGTCTTGATTGTCGAATATGCACAGCTAGCGAAACCTACTCTGTGTCTGTATCCTCCGCTTCAATCGCGGGCTCATCATCACCAAAGCTGGCGAAGATGCAGGCATCGAGCTCGCAGGGGTAGATGTCGAGCTCCTTTGCAATCCGCTGCACCAGGTCTTGAACGAAGAGGTATACCGCTTCGTCAGTCATGGCAGCGCCTCTGGGCACGAAGTTCGCACCGAACTCCCGCAGCCTTTTGAGAACTCTGCTGTCCAAGGGCACCTCATATCTGGACAACCCTATCCATTGAATGAAGTTCCGGGCTTGCTTCTGGCCGAGGCCGGGAAAGTCGCCGGAGCGCAAATAGTCGGCGACCAGGCGCTCCTTTCGCGACGTCGTGTTCTTTTCAAGGGTTGCCAGTTGCGCCTGCAGTTCGGCCCAGCCGTCCAACTTCTGAAGGTTGTTGAGCGTCTTCGCAAGATTCTTCGCGATGGTCACCGAGCGCCGTAGACCTGCTTGGGTGCACTCTGTCTCGATCAAGCGTTGAACGTCCTTGGAATTCCTGCATCTCTCCAAATTGAGAGCCGGGCTGTCCGACTGGAGGAATTTGCTCGCGACTGACTTCGGGCCGGACCGCTGCTGCGTGGTCACGTTGCAGCCAACGAGAACTCGCCAGATTTTCTCTTCCGAGAGGTCAAGCGCTTCGCTCCGCTTCACGTTTCGGGCGCGACGCTGAATCGCCAAGTCCTTGTTCTTGTTTTCCTCGACGAGGCGCTTCCACCGAGAAATGGTGGCGGCGCTGATGCTCCAATTCGCAATCATTTTATTCCTCTCCCATGCGTCTAGTTAACTCGCCCCGCTGCTTCCACGAATAGTTATTGATATCTCCACCCGATTGCCGGAGCGTTTCGATTGTCAACGATTTGGCCACCGCGGTCGAGCGCTCGAAATTGGCCGTTAGCCGACCTCGGAAACCCGATATCGGCGCTCACGTCAAAATACTTCGAACGAACACCAGTCGGGCACGAACGTCTCGAAGACAAAAAAGTCGTCGATGTATGTCAGCCCAAGCCGTTCCAATGACTTCGTGCACTCATCGGCCGCATCGCCTCCGAAGAACGGGCCAAGCGATATGAGGCTATCGGATTCGTCAAAATATTCCCGAAAATTGAATTCGACCATGACCGTGGATAGGTCGACATTCTTGGCTGCTAGCGCAGCCCGCCGGACAACGATTCCGAAATCTCTCGAAACTTTCATCGATATTGACCAAAGGCAAGCGGGTACTGAAGATTGTCGGTGATCTAGTCCCTATGGTCGAGTGTCTGAAGCTGGCCGAATACCGGTGGTCTTCGCAGCTTTCCCGCAGAAACCCGCGATGGGCCTGTTTTCATGGTCGGTGCGTATCGCTACAGCCCGAGTGCACCCGCGGCAAGCATCGCAACTTCCAGCCGCGTATCGGCCGGCAACTCGTCTTCCATCAACCACACGGCCGACAGCCCCGACCACGCGAGTATCCACTGCAGCAACCGCCGCCGGTCGAGCCGCGTAGCATCGGCCACGAGCACAACGCGCCGCTCGAAACGCACCGGATCGACCGCGATGTCATGCGCAGGATTGCAGAACAGGTTCGCGTAATCGAACGTGCGCTCGCCGCGCAGCCCTTTCGGGTCGATCGTGCGCCAGCCTCGATCGCCGAAATGAAGAATGTTGTCGTGATGGATGTCGCCGTGCAGCACGACTTCGTCGACGGACGGCCCAGCCAGCAACTGACGAGCGATCGTCGCCGAGCGGCGCAACGCGTCGTTGTCGGCGTCGTTGGACAGCAACGCGTAGAACCAGTCATGCAGCGGCACGACCGGAGGCACCTGCGGCGCACGATGCGCATGCAGCCGCGCGACGACATCGCAGGCGATGCGCATCGTGTCGTCGTCGTGGCCCGCTGCCGACAACGCGGAGAGCGTGGGGGCCGGCTGCGCGCGTTCGAGCAGGATCGCGTCGCCGTCGTGCTGCCACACCTGCGCGGCGCCTTGCCCGTTCCACCAGGTCATCAGCGCATTGCCGCGCCGCTCTTCGTCGCAAGTGGCGACCTTCAGCATCGCGGGCTGTGTGCGCCAAACGACCGGCAGCAGGCCGCCGCTGGCGGTCAGGATCGGGCCGCCGTCGGGGACGAGGCTCCACAGGTCGAGGTATCGATCGAACATCCGACGATGGTACAAGCGAACCGGCCCGCGCGCCCGGCACACTCGACCGCAACGGCATGCCGCAACCCCGCATCCACGGTGCGAGCGGCCCCCAAGGCGCTTTCCTAAATAAAATTTAGCCAGCCAAACTTTGGCTAAAGAATGTTCCGGTTTCGCGCCATCCCTTCGACAATGCGCGCCTTTCGTGACCGATCGGCGCCGCTCGCGCGCCGGTCGTCGCGGCACTGACGAAGGAGCCCGACATGACCGACCCCACCGCCAACCCGCCGCCGCCCGTGCCGCCATCCGTACCGCCGCGCCGCCGTCGCGTATGGCGCACGCTCGCGGGCGCGCTGCTCGGCCTGACGCTCGCATGCGCGGGCATCGGCGCCTGGACGATCGATCGCATCTGGACGCAATTGCCGTCCGTCGAACACCTGGCCGTCTATCGTCCCGCGCTGCCGCTGCGGATCTTCTCGCGCGACGGCGACCTGCTGGCCGAATACGGCGTCGAGCGGCGCGAGTTCGTGCCGCTCGAACGCATCCCGCCGCTGATGCGCCATGCGCTGCTCGCGGCCGAGGACGCGAAGTTCTACGAGCACGGCCCGGTCGATGTCGGCGGCCTCGCGCGCGCGACGTTCGCGAACGTCGTGACGGGGCAGCCGGGGCAGGGCGGCAGCACGATCACGATGCAGGTCGCGCGCAACTTCTACCTGACGCGCGACAAGGTGCTGAGCCGCAAGCTCGCCGAGATCCTGATGGCGGCGAAGCTCGAACGCGCATACAGCAAGAACAAGCTGCTCGAGCTGTACATGAACGAGATCTATCTGGGCGAGCGCGCATACGGTTTCGCGGCCGCCGCGCACGTGTACTTCGGCAAGCCGCTCGACGCGCTGAGCGCGGGCGAGGCGGCCATGCTCGCCGGGCTGCCGAAGGCGCCGTCCGCGTTCAACCCGGTCGTCAATCCGGCGCGCGCGACCGCGCGGCGCAACTACGTGCTCGGCCGGATGCACGCGCTCGGCCAGCTCGACGACGCGACGTATCGCGCGGCCGTCGACGCGCCGATCGCACTGGCGACGACGCCGCCGCCCGGCATCATCGCGGCGCCGTACGTTGCCGAGCGCGCGCGCCGGATGATGGTCGAGCGGTTTCGTGACGACGCGTACACGCTCGGCCTCGACGTGACGACGACGATCTCGATGCGCGACCAGCGCGCGGCCGAGGCCGCGCTCGAGCGCACGCTGAGCCGGCAGCCGCGCGCGACACGCGATACGCGCAACGGGCTCGAAGGCGCGCTCGTGTCGCTCGATGCGGCCACCGGCGACATGCTCGCGCTGGTCGGCGGCGCGGATTTCAATCGCAATGTGTTCGACCATGCGCTGCAGGCGTATCGGCAGCCGGGTTCGAGCTTCAAGCCGTTCGTCTATTCGGCGGCGCTGGAGAAGGGCTACTTCCCGGGCGTGCTCGTCGACGATACGCAGCGCACGCTCACGCACGCGGAAACCGGCGCGCGGCCGTGGCGTCCGCGCAATTTCGGCAATCGCTACGAAGGCTTCATCCCGGTGCGGCGGGGGCTCGTGCGCTCGAAGAACCTGGTCGCGGTCAGCCTGATGCAGGCCACCGACGCGCGCTACGTGCAGCAGCACGCGGTGCATTTCGGCTTCGATGCACAGCGCAATCCGGCGTCGCTGCCGCTCGCGCTCGGCGCGGGCGCCGTGACGCCGCTCGAACTCGCGAGCGCATACAGCGTGTTCGCGAACGGCGGCACGCGGATGGAGCCGCGCCTGATCCTGTCGGTGAAGCAGCGCCACGGCGGCGCGATGTACGAGGCGACCGTGCCGGCGGGCGAGCGCGTCGTGTCGGCGCGCAATGCGTTCGTGATGGACAGCATGCTGCGCGACGTCGTGCGGGCCGGCACCGCGCGCGGCGCGCTCGCGCTGCGGCGCGACGACGCGGCGGGCAAGACGGGCACGTCGAACGGATCGAAGGACGTATGGTTCGCCGGCTATTCGTCGGGCATCGTCGCGGTCGCGTGGCTCGGCTACGACACGCCGCGCCCGATGGGGCGCGCGACCGGCGCGACGCTCGCGCTGCCGGTCTGGCTCGACTACATGAAGACGGCCGTCGACGGGCGCACACCGGTCGACGCCGCGCCGCCGCAGGACGTCGCGCTCGTCGACGGCGATTTCGTCTACGCCGAATACACGCGCGGCACCTGCACGGCCGACGTGCCGGCGTATATCCGCAGCCGCTTCGCGTGCGGCGGCGCGGCGGCCAGCGATGCGTCGGATGCGTCGGACGCGCGGGCCGGCGACGGCAAGCGCGACGAACCGATGCCTGCCGCCGTCGATGCGGCCGAGCGCGAACGCGTGCTCGACCTGTTCCGGACCGACGACTGACGCGCGCGATGCATACGCTCTATCTGATTGCGATCGTCGCGGAAGCGATGTCGGGGGCGCTGATGGGCATGCGCCGCGGGATGGACCGCTTCGGGCTCGCGCTCGTCGGCGCGGTGACGGCGCTCGGCGGCGGCACCGTGCGCGACGTGCTGCTCGGCCACTATCCGCTCGGCTGGATCGCGCATCCCGAATACCTGGTGATCACGCTCGTCGCGGCGACCGTCGCGTCGTGGGCGGCGCGGCACGTCGCGCGGATGAAGACGCTGTTCGTCACCGTCGATGCGATCGGCCTCGCGGCGTTCACGATCATCGGCTGCGACGTCGGCGCGTCGACCGGCACGGCGCCGATCATCGTCGTGCTGGCCGGCGCGATCACGGGCGTGTGCGGCGGGATGCTGCGCGATTTACTTTGCAACGAGATGCCGCTGATCCTGCGCGAGGAGCTGTATGCGAGCGTCGCGTTCGTCACGGGCGGGCTGTATGTCGGGATGCAGCATGTCGGCATCGACGCGGGGTTCGCGACGCTCGCCGCGCTCGCGGCCGGCTTCTCGATGCGGATGCTCGCGGTGCGGCTCGGCTGGAAGATGCGGACCTTCGGTGCGGCGGACGTCGAGCATTGAGCGCTCGCGCTGGAGGTTGCCGCGCCGGCACTCAGTCCGGCTGCATCAGCTGAAAGACGTTCCCTTCCGGATCGACGCCGTCATACATCCGGTACGGGAAGCCGTCATAGCGCTTGATATCTCGTACGGTCACACCGTCACGGGCGAGCCGGTCGCGATGTTCGTTGATATCGGCGTCGATCGTGAATACGAGTTTCACGTTGCTGGTGGCTGCGTGCGCGTTCGTGCTTGCAGATGCAAGTGTGGCCGCATCACGGAACGCCGGGCCGGCCCGATGCAGCGCGAGTTCGATCGCGCCTGCGTCGAGCACGGCCCATTCGCCGCCGATTTCCTCGATGACGGGCAGCGCGAAATGCCGTTGATAGAACGTCTTCAGCAACGTGACGTCGCGGACGTACAGGATGATGCGGGTCATCGGAAGCGGCACGGGGGTTTCCTCGAAGGGGAGAGACGACAGACCTGGAGAGAACGCCGCCGTCCAAGGCAGCGCACGACGTCGAGCGACGCAACGATCATGCGAGACACGCCCGCGCTACGCGGGCACCATCACCGGCGGCGTCCCGTCGCCGGTTTCCACCATCTTCACCGCGAAACCGTAGCACAGCGCGATGTGGGCCGGCGTCATCACGTCGCGCGGTGCGCCCTGCGCGACGATCGTGCCGCCGGCGAGCATCGCGATCGTATCCGCATGCCGCGCGGCGAGGTTCGGATCGTGGACGATCGCGAGCACGCCGAGCTGCCATTCGCGCGCGACGGCGCGCACGGTATCGAGCAGCCGGTGCTGGTGCGCAAGATCGAGCGCGGCGGTCGGCTCGTCGAGCAGCAGGTAGCGCGGGCCGGGTTCCATCGCGTCATGGTCCGGCCACAGCTGCGCGAGGACGCGGGCGAACTGCACGCGCGCGAGTTCGCCGCCCGACAGCGTCGTGACGTCGCGGCCGACGAGCGCATCGGCGCCCGCGCGTTCGAGTGCGCGCCACGCGATGTCGCGATCGCGATGTGACGTGGCGCCGCCGCGCCGCGCATGCGGATAGCGGCCGAGCAGCACGATTTCGTCGACGCTGAACGGGAACGCCGGCTGCGCGGCCTGCGGCAGCACCGCGCGCAGGCACGCGAGCCGCGGCGCGTCGATGCGCGCGAGCGGTTCGCCGTTCAGCGTGACGTCGCCCGTCACGCGCACGCCGTTCGGCGCGATGCTGCCGGTCAGCTCGCCGGCGAAGGTTTTCAGCAGCGTGCTCTTGCCCGCGCCGTTGCGGCCGAGCAGCGCGGTCACGTGGCCGGGTTCGATCGACAGCGACAGGTCGCGCAGGATCGTGTCGTGCCGGCGGGCGACGTCGAGGTGGTGGGCAGTCAGCATGGTCGTCGTGAAGAAGGGATCATCCGCCGAGCGCGCCGCGGTTCTTCCACAGCAGCGCGAGGAAGAACGGCGCGCCGAGCAGCGCGGTCAGCACGCCGAGCGGAATGTCGGCGGGCGCGGCGATCGTGCGCGCGGCAAGATCGGCCGCGAGCGTCAGCAACGCGCCGAGCAACGCGGCGCCGGGCAGCACGATGCGCTGGTCGGGGCCGCACGCGAGGCGCACGCAATGCGGCGCGACGAGCCCGATGAAGCCGATGATGCCCGCGCACGATACGAGCGCGCCGACCGCGAGCGCGACCGCGACGAGCACGCGCCGCTTCAGTCGCTGTACGGGCACGCCGAGATGCAGCGCTTCGGTTTCGCCGAGTTGCAGCGCGTTCAGCGCATCGCGTTCGCGCACGAGCAGCACGCAGCCGAGCGCGACGCACGGCGCGACGGCCGCCAGCGTCGACCACTGTGCGCCGCCGAGGCTGCCGAGGCTCCAGAAGGTCAGCGAGCGCAACTGCGCGTCGTCGGCGACGAACGTGAGCAGCCCGATCGCCGCGCCGGCCAGCGCATTGATCGCGATGCCGGCGAGCAGCAGCAGCGGCAGCGCCAGCCGGCCGCGCGACGCGGCCAGCCGGTAGACGAGCGCCGCGACCGCGAGCCCGCCCGCGAACGCGGCAACCGGCAATGCGGCCGCGCTCGCGTGCGCGGCAAAGAGCGCGGGGCCGAGCACGATCAGCGTGGTCGCGCCGAGCGCGGCGCCGCTCGATACGCCGACGAGCCCCGGATCGGCGAGCGGATTGCGGAACAGCGCCTGCATCGCGGCGCCGGTCGCACCGAAGCCGCCGCCGACCAGCAGCGCGAGCACGACCCGCGGCGCGCGGATGTCGAGCAGCACCGCGCGCGCCTGCTGCGCGGCCGCGTCGCCGCTCAGCGCGGCCCAGGCTTCCGCCAGCGGAATGCGGTATGCGCCGACGCACAGCGCGACGACGGACATCGCGCCCACCAGGGCGGCGAGCGCGGCCAGGACGAACGGCGCGAAGCGGCGCGACGTGCCGAGGCGCGCGGCGCCTGAGCGTGAGGGCGGCGACGGCGCGTTGAAGGGTGAAGCGTGAGCGGGCATCGGGTCGATCCGGAATCAGGCGAGCGCATCCGACAGGCGTCGATGCAGGGTCGTGACGGCGAGCGGCAGGCGCGGGCCGAAGCCGAGCAGGAACAGCGCGTCGAGCGACACGACGCGCCGCGCGCGGCCGGCCGGCGTCGCACCGAAGCCGGGCGTCGCGAGCAGCGCGGCGTGGCCGCCGACGGCCGCGAGCCCTTCGTCGGAGATCAGCACGACGTCGGGCGCGGCCGCCGCGAGCGCCTCGGTCGTCAGCGGCTTGTAGTGATCGAAGCCCTGCATCGCGTTGCGCGCGCCCGCGTAGCGGATCATCGCGTCGGCGGCCGTGCGCTGGCCCGCGACGAGCGCCTGGGCGCCGGTATGGTTCAGCACGAACAGCACGCGCGGCGGTTGCGCGCCGCCGGGCACGCGTGCGGCGACCGCGTCGCGCGCGGCTTGCCAGTCGCGATCGAAACGCTGCAGCAGCGCGGTGCCGGCGTCGCGCACGTCGAGCGCCTGCGCGACGCCGGTGATCTTCGCGCGCACCGATTCGACGTCGTGACGCTCGCCGAACGTCGTCACCGTGACGCCGGCGCCTTTCACCTGCGCGATCGCCGTCGGCGGGCCGGCTTCCGCCGATGCGAGCACGAGATCGGGCCGCAGCGACAGCAGCCCTTCGGCCGACAGCGCGCGCTGGTAGCCGACTTTCGGCAGGCGCTTCGCGGCGTCGGGATACGTGCAGGTCGTGTCGGCGCCGACGAGCCGGTAACGCGGCGTCTCGGCGCCACCGAGCGCGAACGCGGTTTCCGCCAGCGCGCCGCCGATCACGATCACGCGCTTCGGCGCGGCCGCCGCGGCCTGGGCGAGCACGCCACCGGGCAGCGCGCCCGCGAGCGCACCGGCCGCCGCGCCGCCCAGCAGCGTACGGCGGCGCGGATCGAACGGCCGCGCGCTCATCGCGCGGCCCCGCGTGCGGCCGCCGGCAGCGTCGCGACGAGCGCGCGCCAGTCGTCGCGTTCGACCTTGCCGGGCTTGCGCTCGCCGAACAGCAGCGCGACGTGGTCGCCCTGCCGGTCGAACAGTTCGAGCGACGTGACGATGCCGTCGCTCGTTGGCTTCCTCACGACCCAGGCGGCGGCGATCAGGTCTTCGCGCACATGCAGGTTGAAGCCCGGATCGAGGACATTGATCCACGCGCCGACTTCGCGCACGTTCGCGACGGGGCCCGTATGGATCTGGATCATCCCCGCGTTGCCGACGAACACCATGATCGGCTGGCCGCTTTTCGCCGCGTGTTCGAGCACGTGGCGCAACGCATGCGCGGTTTCGACCGGATACGCGTAGTGCGGATCGGCGAGGCGCAGCGCCTGCAGGCGGCTCACGCCGAAGCGCTGCGTGATACCGAAGAACTGGTGCGTGTCGGTCATCGCGTTCCATGCGGCGCGAAAGCCGGCGACGTTGATCTCGCTATCGGCGCGCTCGGGCGTTTTCGGCGCGGCGGGCACGACCGCGAGGCCCGGCTCCTGCGACGGCGCACGCCAGCGTGCGACGAACGCGTCGTATGCGGCGTGATCGCTGTGCGCGCGCAGATAGACCTTGTGGATCGCATGGCCCTGCGCATCGAAGAACTGCAGGCTCTTCAGCGGGCCGTGCGCGGTCTCGTCGCGCACCGCGAACGCCGACACCCAGTGACGATAGAAGATGCGCAGGTCGATGTCGCCGAGCGCGAGCCCGACCGGGCCGTCGTGGCTCATCTGCGCATATTCGCCATCCTTTTCGTGGACGGCCGTGTCGTTGCGCGTGAGCGCCATCACGCGGCCGAGGCGCGGCATTTCCTCGAACATCGCCGGAAAGCGCGCGTCGAGCCGCACCACGTGCTCGCCGACGAACGCGGCGAGCGCCTCGCCTTCGCTGACGCCGAGCGCCTGCGCGACGTCGCGGTTGCGCAGTTGCCGCTCGGTCTTGAGCTTGACGAACGCGTCGCGCAGCGCGGCGGCCGCGCGGGCCGGCGTGGACGATTGACCGGGAAGGGCGGAATGCATCATGTCGGAGTCCTTCGAGTAACGGTTGGGGTAGGCGCGGTGGCAACGCGCATCAGAAATCCACTTTCATGCTGACGGCGACCGTGCGGCCGGGCGACGAATACGCATCGAGCACCTGCGCGTCGGACGCGAGGCCGCGGACGTCCGACCAGTTCCAGTACTTGCGGTCGAACAGGTTGCGGATGCCGATCGTCGCGCTCACGTGCTTGTTGAAGCGGTAGCCGCCGCGCAGGTCGACGACGAATGCCGACGGTGGCGCGAAGCACGACGTTCTCGCCCCCGGGCACGCGTTCGCCGGGACGTCCTTGTCGCGTTTGGCGGCCTGGAACAGCAGGTCGGTCTGTACGAACCAGCGTTCGCTCGGTTCATACCGCACGCCGAACACGGCCGAGAACGGGTTGATCGTGTCGAGCGGCTGGCTGGCCGCGCCGTTGTCCTGCGTCGAGCCCTTCGTGAAGGCCATCGCCGTCTTCAGCGTGATGCCGTTCGGCATCACCCATTCGGCGCGGCCTTCGAGGCCATGGATGCGCGCGTCGGCGAAGTTCACGTACTGGAACACGAACGGGTCGACCGGCCGGCCGCTGCCCGCGATCGTCGTGCGCGAGATGAAGTTGCGGTAGCGGCCGGTGAACGCGGCCGCGCTGTAGCGCACGACGCCGTAGCCGGTGCCGGCCTTGCCGCGCAGGCCGGCTTCGAACGTGTCGCTGGTTTCGGGCTTCAGGTTCGGATTGCCGATCGACGTGTAGCCGTACACCGGGTTCGAGAAGCTGCTGTTCACCTGGTCGGGCGTCGGCGCGCGGAAGCCGTGCGCGTACTGCACGTACGGAATGACCGCGGGCGTGATCTCGTAGAGCACGGCGACGCGCGGCGACAGTTCGTTCGCGCTCGTCGACACGGCCTTGCCGGTGAACAGCGGATCGTTTTCGGTGGGGCTCAGCCGATACGTGTCGAAGCGCAGGCCCGGCGTGACGAGCAGGCGGCCGTAGCCGATCTGGTCCTGCACGAACGCGCCGAACAGCGTGTAGTCGGTGTCGGGGAACGCCTTGTTCGGGAACGCTTCGCCGACGCCCGGCACCGTGCCGTCGCGCAGGTTCGTCACGCGCGACAGGCTGCCGTCGACGCCGACCAGCAGCTTGTGCGCGAGCGGGCCGGTCGAAAAGCCGCTTTCGGCGAACGCGGAGCCGCCGAACGTGCGTTCCTTGTACTGGTTGTCGCGCGAACGCGAGGGCAGCCTGCCGCGCGTCTCGAACGCGTACTGGTCCTGCTTCGCGTCCTGGTAGTAGAACTGCACGTGTGCGGTCTGGAACCACCGGAACGTGTCGTCGCGGAAGTCGTAGTCGACGCTGAAGCGGTTGCGCTCGAGCCGGTCGTTCGTCGTGAGGCCGAGCGTGGCCGGCGCATTGATCGCCGACAGCACGTCGGTGCTCACGCGCCGCTGCACCGTTTCGGCGGTGAACTTGATCGTGTCGCGCGCGGTGGGCGTCAGCACGAGCTTGCCGAGCAGCGATTCCGAATACACGTCCTGCGGGTTCGACGTCGTGCGCAGCGTGCTCGCCGTGTTGTTGCCGCCGCGCGTGTCGACCTCGTGACCGCGCCGGCCGTCGGCGATGATCATCCCCTGGATGCGATCGTTGCCGCCCGCGGCCGACACGGTCGCGCCGATGCTGCGATCGGTCGAGTCGTAGCTCGGCCGGAACGAGAAGTAGTAAGGCTTGCGGTAGATCGACAGCAGATCCTTCGGGTCCTTCGTGATGAAGTTCACCGCGCCGGTCAGCCCGTCGCTGCCGTAGAGCGCCGACGCCGGCCCGCGCAGGATCTCGATGCGCTTGAGCGTGTCGAGATCGGCGTAGTCGCCGCGGCCCGCTTCGAGCGGGCCGAACGAGAACGCGTTCGGCAGGCGGATGCCGTCTTCCATCAGCAGCACGCGATTGCCTTCGAGGCCGCGGATGTTGATGCTCGAATCGCCGTCGCGGCCGCCGCCGAGCGCGGCGCTGCCGGGCCGGTACGCGGTGCGGCGCACCGTGACGCCGGGCTCGTAGCGCAGCGCGTCCTTGATGTTGGTGACCTGCTGCTCTTCGAGATCCTCGTCGGTGATCGCCGACACCGACGCCGCCGTGCGGCTCGCCGCGGTGGCGGTGCGGGTGGCCGTGACGGTGACGGGGTCGAGCAGCGCCGCCTCGCCGCGCGCGGACGCGGCGGCGGTGGTCAGGACGGCGGAAGGCGGAGTGGCGCCTCGCGGCGACGAATCGGCGTGAGCCGGGGCGGCGGACAGGCCGAACGCGCCGAACAGCGCGGCACAGATCGGCCGCCGCGCCAGCGTATAGCAATGCACAGGTGGTCTCCCATTGACGATAACAAGCCCGAAGGCTGGCTGGGCGACGCGTTCACCTGGCTGGCCCGTTTGCGCGCGACATGCGGCAAGCGGCGATTTGAAAGGTAACTGACAACATTACCAGTGTAAATGAGAATCATTATCGATACAAGATCGCAAAGCGGCCGATACGAGTGAGCGCTCGCATGTAGGGCTCGCGCGAGCCGTGACGGAAATTTGAGAGAAACGGGCCTAAGCCAGCGCTTCGATGCGAATCAGCAGATTGCGCGCATGGGCGACGAACGCGTCGTGCGTCGCGCGATCGGTGTGGCTTTCGATCCCGGCCTGTTCGGCGAACGCGATCTGATCGGTGTAGAGCTCGACGAGCGCACGGCGTGTGTCAGGGGGAAGCGCGCGGATCATCGACACGATCAGCAGTTCCTGCGCGCGAAGCATGCCGGACAGCGATTGAGCGTTCATGCTGGCCTCCTCGGACGATGCGGCGGCGAGCCGCTCCTTCCATACTAGGCGGTCGGCGTCTGCCGTGGCGGCGCGATGCGTGTGTCGCGGTGGCACGCGATTCGCCGGGAAGGCCGCGCGAGCCGATGCTCGCCGCGGGCGTGCGGCCCGCGCGAAGCCAAGCGTGCGCGCATGCGAATGGAATCAGCCGGCAGCGGTGGCGGACTGCGCATCGCGCACGACCTGCGCGACGCGTTCGACGAACTCGGCATCGACGCTCGACAGCGCTTCGCGCTTGCCGTCGGGCATCTCGACCATCAGCCGGTACGTGATGTCCTGCGTGACCCACGACAGATAGCCGACGACGACGAGCATCACGCCGACCACGAGCGCGGCGCTCGATGCGCCGATGCCGCCCGCGACGGCGATCGCCGCGCCGATCAGCGAGATCAGCGACGGCACGACACGGTTCTTCGGGATCTTGACGACGTCGACCTGGCGGATGTCACGCAGTGCGAATACCTGACCGGCGGCCGACAGGCCGTTGCGCGTGACCATGACGCCACGTTCGTTGAATGCGTTTTCCATCGTGTGTTGCGTGGACGAAAACGCGCAGCGTAGCAGGTTTCGTTGCCGCGTCAAACGAGACCGACTGCCGCACGAGGCGTGCCGCGCGGCCGATAGACGGGAAGCGGATGGAACGGGAGCGTATTCAGAACTGCAGCCGGCCGTCGCCGTAGAGGCGGCCCGGCACGTGCGACGCGACGACCTCGGCGATCTCTTCGTCGGTCGATTCGGCCGGCACGATCTGGCGCCGCGCGGGTGCGTCAAGATGCATCGTCCACTCGACGAGGCGATACGGACGGCCCCAGGGCCGCTGCATTTCCACCGAGACGCGGCAGCTCTGGACCGGCAGCGAGTGTTGGCACGTCAGAATCGCGTGCAGATGGCTGAAAACGGTATCTTCGATCATCGTGGCCTCCGATCCTGTCTTGTGGGCAGTTGATGGCGGTGCCGTAGTGGTGTCTCAAAAAAAAAGCCGCCGATGCTCAGGCGGCCAACAGGGGGGGTGGAAGTATCCTCTCAGCCCAGAATTAAGCGAAACTTAAAAGCCCATAAAAAAGCGCCCCGCATGCAGCGGGGCGCTTCTTGCCGTCCTGATCCGCGCGTGACGCGGCCAGTTAAGCGGATGCTTTAGAACTTGTGACGGATACCGATACGTGCGGCGATCTGGTTCTTCGAACCCGTGCCCGACGTATTGAAGTAGCTCGTGCTCGAACCGATCTGCGCTTGCACGCCCTTGCCCGAAGCCTGCTGGTACACGACCAGGCCGTACACGTCCGTCCGCTTGCTGAGTGCGTAGTCGGCGATACCGTTGACCTGGTTCCAGTGCCACGAGTTGCCGTTCTGCGTCGCGTTCGTGTACGTGTAGCCGAGGCCGCCCGACAGGGCCGGCGTGAATGCGTACTTCGCGCCTGCTTCATACGCGTTGTAGAACGTGCCGCCCGCGCCCGACACCGTCGAGAACTGCGTACGCGTCCACAGCAGCCATGCCGTCGCCGGGCCCCAGACGTAGCGGCCACCCACGCCGTACGTGCGCAGATCGCGGACGTTGCCGGTCGCAATGTTCGCGATCGTCGTCGAGAAGGCCGGCGTCGACTGGCTCGGGAAACGGATGTCCGTGTACGCCGCGCCGACCGAGACCGGGCCGTTCGCATAGTTCAGGCCGAAGCTGTATGCGCGCGACGAGCCTGCCGTCGTCGTCGTGCCCGACGTCGTGGCCGGTGCGCCGGCGAAGTCGGTCGAGTTCGAGAAGCCGTACAACGCGCCGAACGTGAAGCCCGAGTAGTTCGCGCTCTGGAACTTCACGGCGTTGTTGATGCGGCTCGACGTGAGCTGGTCGAGGTCGTTCACGTGGTACGCGTAGTTACCCGCGACCGTGTTGCCGCCCGTCGAGTAGTTCGAGCCGAGGATGTCGGTCGAGAACGAGTACTGGCGGCCGAACGTGACCGTGCCGTATTGCGACTGGCTCAGGCCGACGTAAGCCTGGCGGCCGAAGATCGCGCCACCCTGGCCGATCGTGCCGTTGCCGCTGTTGAAGCCGTTTTCGAGCACGAAGATCGCCTTCAGGCCGCCACCGAGGTCTTCGGTGCCGCGCAGGCCCCAACGGCTGCCCTGGGCCACGCCGTCGTCGTACTTGAACAGCTTGCCCGTACCGCCGTTGGCGGTCTTGCTGTGGTTCACATAGCTGATACCGGCATCGATGACGCCGTACAGGGTCACGCTGCTTTGTGCGTGCGCCGTGCCGGCCGTTGCTGCCAGGGCGGCGAGGGTCAACAGTTTCTTGTTCAAAGGATTCTCCGAGCGAATAAATGGCGTGTCCAGTTGCGGTTCCGGCGCTCTCTATGGGCGCTTTCACGGACCGGCGCAACTTTATCGGCGGGCCACGTAATGAATATGACAGTGACTGTCATATGAAGAATGTGTGGTGCCGATGCGACACCGAATTCTGCCCGGTTGTGCCATTGGGGGTTATACCGAATTCGCCTGTCGTTCGATTCCGAACAGGAATATGCACATGAAATAAGCTTGGTTGATCGCGTTCGGGGCCCTATGCCACGATCCGTCCTCCAACAAACGACACGGGACAAGAGGACACCACATGCGACGTTCGATTCTGACCGGCCTCGGCGCACTCGCCGCCGCGTTGGCATTCGCCGCGCCCGGCGCGCACGCCGACTCCCAAACGCTGAAGATCGGCACGATGAGCGGCCCCGACGCGCAAATCTGGACCGAAGTGACGAAGGTCGCCGCACGCGAAGGCCTCGCGATCAAGGTCATCGAATTCAACGACTACGTGCAGCCGAACGCGGCGCTCGATGCGGGCGACCTCGACGCGAACGGCTTCCAGCACCAGCCGTTCCTCGACAGCCAGATCAAGCAGCGCGGCTACAAGATCGTCAACGTCGGGCTCACCTACACCGCGCCGATGGGCTTCTATTCGAAGAAGATCAAGTCGCTGAAGGATCTGCCGGTCGGCGCGAAGGTCGGGATCCAGAACGATCCGTCGAACGGCAACCGCGCGCTCTTGCTGCTGCAGAAGTACGGCGTGATCAAGCTGAAGCCGGGTGTCGGCGCGAACGGCGTGAACGCGACGCCGCTCGACATCGCCGAGAACCCGAAGAAGATCAAGATCGTCGAGCTTGATTCCGCGCAGTTGCCGCGCGCACTGCCCGACGTCGATGCCGCGTCGATCAACACCGACTACGCGGTCAAGGCCGGGCTCACGCCGGTGAAGGATGCGATCGCGATCGAGGATCTGCGCGGGCCGTACGCGAACCTGATCGCGGTGCGCGCGCAGGACAAGGACAAGCCGTGGGTGAAGAAGCTCGTCGCGGCCTATGAATCGGACGACGTGCGCAAGTTCATCGACCAGAAGTTCGGCGGTGCGATCGTGCCGGCGTTCTGAACTTCCTTCGCATGTAGCGCGCCGGCCGTGCAGCGTCGGCTGCCGACGCCCGCTCCGGAAAGCAAATCGCCCGCGCAAGCGGGCGATTTCGTTTGATGCAGCCTATGGCGTGCGATCGCGTGCGATGCGCGCCGCGGCCCGGCGTGCGGGCCGCGCGCCCAGCAGGCTCAGGCCGACAGCAGCGAACCGGTGCGGATCGCGGTCGCGCCGGCGATCCGCGCGACTTCCATGCCGGCCGTCGCGAAGCGCACGACCTGGCGCGCGTACAGCACGCCCGACACGCTGCTCTTCAGCGTGACGACGCGATCGGTCAGCGGATCGACGATGTCGGCCACGGCTTGCCCGGCCTCGATCATCGCGCCGACCGGGGTACGGAATACGATCACGCCCGACACGGGCGCGACGAGCGGATCGGTGCCCGCGAGCGGCGTGGCCGGATGCGCGAGCGGCGGCAGCGGCGCCGGCGTGCCTTCGACGATGCCGCGCTCGGTCAGGTATTCGACGATCGCCTGCGCGTCCTTTTCCGCGAACTCGTACGACACGTCGCGTTCGCTGCGCAGTTCCACCGTGACGGAAATCGCGCCGTTCGGGATCGGGAAGCGATCGCCGAAGCGGCTGCGCAGATCCGACCAGCAGAAGCTGTGGATTTCGTCGAACGGGTTGCCGACCGAATTCAGCGCGAGCAGCGACGCCTTTGCATCGAGATAGCGCGCCAGCGGCTCGACGTCCGCCCACAGATCGGGATTCGTGTAGAGGTGCATCACCGCATCGCTGTCGCAGTGCAGGTCGAGCACGATATCGGCGTCGAACGACAGCTTCTGCAGCGCGAGGCGCTGCGAGTCGAGTTCGGTGCGCGGCTTCTGTTCGTCGAGCGCTTCGCGCATCGCGCCGCGCACGGCGGCGAGATTGCGCTGCGCGTCGTTCGTGAGGCGGCTTTCGACGTGCGGCAGCACGAGCGCCGCGAGATCGTGGAAATTGCGGTTGAAGTTCTGCATCGAGCCGAGCTCGAAGCGGCCGAGGTGATCGCCGAACACGTGTTGCGACAGGCCGATCGGATTGGGCACGGGCACGATGACGACTTCGCCTTGCAGCTTGCCGGCCGTCTCGAGCGCGGCGATCTTGCGGCGCAGCAGCGTGGCGACCAGCATGCCGGGCAGCTCGTCCGCGTGCAGCGACGACTGGATGTAGACCTTCTTGCCGCCGCGCGGGCCGTAGTGGAAGCTGGTGATCTGGCGTTCGGTACCGACGGCGGGGGAAATCAGCGGATGGGTCTGCGTTTGCATGATGAGGGGAGTGCGGCGCAGCCGCGAATGATCCGTGTGCGTGGAAGATCGATTGTACGTTGCCTTCCTCGCCGCCATCAAACCGGTGCCAGGCCACGCGGTTTTCCGTTGAGAATCATCAGGTTGGCGCGGAAAAAATAACGCCGCCCGCGCCGGGCGCAAAAAAAACGGGCTCCGTTGCGGAGCCCGTTTGCATCGCGCCGAATCGCGCGTCGTTCAGCCGGATTACTTGCCGTAGACGTCGAAATCGAAGTACTTCTTCGCGATCTTGTCGTACGTGCCGTCCTTGCGCATGCCGGCGATCGCGCCGTCGATCTTCGTCTTCAGGTCGGTGTCTTCCTTGCGCAGGCCGATACCGGCGCCGTTGCCGAGCGTCTTCGGATCGTCGAGGTCCTTGCCGGCGAAGTCGAAGTTCGCGCCGCGCGGCGTCTTCAGGAAGCCGATTTCAGCCTGCACCGCGTCCTGCAGCGCGCCGTCCAGACGGCCGGAGATCAGGTCGGCGTAGACCTGGTCCTGGTTCTGGTAAGGCACCACGTTCACGCCCTTCGACGCCCAGTACGTCTTCGCGTAGGTTTCCTGGATCGTGCCCTGCTCGACGCCGACCGACTTGCCCTTCAGCGATTCGGCCGTCGGCTGCAGGCCGGCGCCCTTCTTCGTGACGAGGCGCGTCGGCGTGTTGAACAGCTTCGCCGAGAACGCGATCTGTTCGGCGCGCGCCGGCGTCATCGACATCGACGACAGCACGCCGTCGAACTTGCGGGCCTTCAGCGCCGGGATCATCCCGTCGAAGTCGTTTTCGATCCACACGCACTTCGCGTTGATGCGGCGGCAGATCTCGTTGCCGAGATCCACGTCGAAGCCGACCACCTTGCCGTCGGCGCCTTTCGATTCGAAAGGCGGGTAGCTTGCGTCGACGCCGAACCGCACGGTCGACCAGTCCTTCGCGTATGCACTGCCGGCCGATACGGCGAGCAGGGCCACGGTCACTGCCGCAAGAATCTTTTTCACTCGGTGACTCCTCGTTTTGTTCGATGGGTGCGCGGTTGTGCCGCGCCGTAAGCCTTCGGCCCGTCGCGGCTTCGCGTCGGACAGTCCGTTTCGCCCGCCCGATGGGGGCGCGCGACGTGCGGAAGATTATCAAGACAAAATACCGGCAGGGCGCCTAGGACAAGCCCCGATACCGGGCCCGGCGGCGGCGCGTCGGACGCACCGCCGTTTCACACACAGGAACGATTCAGCCGAGCGTTTCGTTGACCGCGCGTTGCAGGCACGTGGCGAAATGCGACACGGCGGGCGTGGGCAGCAGGTCGCGCCGCGCGATGATCGACAGGTCGAAGCGCGGCATGCTTTCGTCGAGTTCGGCCGTGCGGATGCCGAGCGGCGCGACCATCGCGGCGAGCGGGCGCGTGAAGCAGCCGATCACGTCCGAACGCGCGACGAGCCCGAGCGTCACCGCGAACGACATCGGCGAGCGCAGCAGACGTTTCGGCAGCGGCAGCCCGTGCGCCTCGAACATCCCGACCATCACGCTGTGCGGAAACTGCTCGGCGCCGACGGTGACGATCCACTCGGCGTCGAGCAATTCCTCTAACCGGCGCGCATGCGCGAGCGGGTGGCCGTCGCGCATCACGATCGTGAATTCGGTCGACAGCAGCGGCAATTGCGTGAAATCGCGGTCGAGCGCGGGCACATGGTGCATCGCAGCGATGTCGAGCGTGCCGTTGCGCAGTTGCGCGAGCGCGTCGGGCACCGTCACTTCCTCCAGATGCAGGCTGACGTTCGGCATCGACCGGCGAAACGCCGTCACCGCGTGCGGCAACGCGGTCAGCGCGATCGACGGCATCGTGCCGACCGCGACGCGGCCCGACATCTCGCCTTTCACCTGCTCGACGGCCTCGACCGTGCGGCGGACGTCGCCGAGCAATTGCTCGGCGCGCGGCAGCAGCGCCGCGCCGCAGGCGGTCAGCTCGACGCCGCGCACGCTGCGCACGAGCAGTTCCGCGTTGAGTGCCGTTTCGAGCTCGCGGATCGTATGCGTGATCGCCGGCTGCGTGACGCCGAGCTCGCGCGCGGCGGCGCGCAGGCTCTTCAGGTGCGCGGCGGAGACGAACGCCTGGAGCTGCGCGATGTTCAGGGGATTGCGGATGCGGGTCATCGGTCGGGTCCGGTTGGCGCGAAAGGGGGCGGCGGGTTCAGGTGGCGAGCGCGATGAGGGTCACGCGTCGGCGCGCGCGCGGAACGCCTGCCGGTAGCGCTGCGGCGACGTGCCGACGATGCGCGCGAAGCGCTCGCGAAACGCGGTGACCGAACCGAACCCGGCTTCGGTCGCCACATGTTCGATCGACAGCTCGGTCACTTCCAGCAACTGCTGCGCATGCCGGACGCGCGCGGTCTGCAGCCATTGCCCGGGCGACGTGCCCGTCTGCTCCTGGAAGCGCCGGGTCAGCGTGCGCACGCTCGTCGACGCCTTGCGCGCGATCGCGTCGAGCGTCAGCGGCTGGCGCAGGTTCGCGTGCAGCCAGTCCATCAGGTCGTGCAGCCCGTCGCCGCCGGCCGGCCATTCGGGCGCGATGAACTGCGCCTGCCCGCCTTCCCGCACGCGCGGCGCCACCGCGCTGCGGGCGGCGTCGACGGCGACCGCCGCGCCATAGTCGGCCTGGATCATGTGCAGGCACAGATCGAGGCCGGCCGCCGCGCCGGCCGAGGTCAGGATCCGGCCGTTGTCGACGAACAGCACGTTCGGGTCGACGTCGACGTTCGGATAGCGGCGCGCGAGTTCGGCGGCCGCGAGCCAGTGCGTCGTCGCGCGCAGGCCGTCGAGCAGCCCGGCTTCCGCGAGCACGAACGCGCCGCTGCAGATCGACGCGATCCGGCATCCGCGCGCGGCCGCCGCGCGCAGCGCGTCGAGCACGCGGCGCGACGTGGGCGCGAGCGGCACCGACGTGCCGGGGACCATGATCGTATCGGCGTCGGCCAGCGCAGCGAGGCGAAACGGCGGGCGCAGCTCGAACAGGTCGCCGCCGACGCGCGGCTGCTCGCTGCACACGCGTACACGGTAGGCCTGCGCGACGTCGGGCGCCCGCACGCGGGCGAACGTGTCGCAGGCGACGCCCAGATCGAACGGGACGACATCGGGCAACGCAAGAACGGCGACCGTGTGCATGGCGTGTGCGGCCGTGGCCAGAATCCGTTGAAAGATGTCATTCTAGCCAATGGCTCGAACCGGCACCACACGCGACAATCGCGGCGGACCCACCCGGAGCCCTGCCGATGAAACAAGACGATCGCAACGCGTTGCGGAACCTGCAATACCTGTCGCTGCTGGAGGCGACCACGCTCGTCGCGCTGGTGTGCGTGGCCGTGCCGCTCAAGCATCTGGCCGGCTATCCGGTCGCGGTATCGATCATGGGCCCGGTTCACGGCATCGCGTTCGCGATGTACGTGTGGGCGGTGGTCGGCACCGCGTCGAGCGGGCTGTGGAGCAAGGGCGAGGTCGCGCGGCTCGTGCTGTCGGCCGTCGTGCCGTTCGCGGGGCTGGCGAGCGCCGGCTGGATCGCGCGCAGGCGGCACGCGCAATGATCTACCTCGTGCTGAAGGCCGTGCATCTGGTCGCCGTCGTCACGTTCGTCGGCGGGTTGCTGTTGTCGTCCGTCGCGGTGCGTATTGCGAACCTCGCCGTGCATCGCGCGGTGCGGCGCTGGGATCGCACGATGACGGCGCCCGCGCTCGCGATCGTGTGGATCGCTGGCATCGCGCTCGCGCTGAGCGGTCACTGGTTCGGCGCCGCGTGGCTGTCGGTGAAGCTCGCGATCGTCGTCGCGCTGTCGGTGCTGCACGGGATCCTGGCCGGCACGCTGCGGCGCATGGAGCGCGACGATCTCGTCGTCGTGCCGGCGCCGTGGCTCGGGCACGCGGCGGGCGCGGTGATCGTCGCGATCGCGATCGTCGTCGGGCTGGCCGTGATCAAGCCGTTCTGATGCGGCGAATCAGGCCAGCGCGATCTCCACCGCCGCCAGCGTGCGACGCCGGATCCAGCCGCTGCCCAGCCGGATCGCGAGCCAGTATGGCGTGAACAGCCAGCGCGTGCGCGTGCTCGGGCAATGGACGAAGGTTTCGGTGCGCAGGATGTGCGCGCCCGACGCGAGCCCGACGACCTCGAAGCGGAGCACCAGCTTCGCATCGCGCGGATCGTCGTGCCGGACGAACGCGTCGGCATCGGCGACGGGGCGCACGTCGGGCGTCGGGCGCCAGAAGCGTCCGACGAGGCCGAGCGACAGCGACGTGTCGTCGCGATGGAGCGGCGTGAAGGAGTCGAAGCCGAAGCGTGCGCGTTCGGGGCGGGCCGGCGCGTTGCGCAGTGCGCCGGCGATGGCCGCCGGGAATTCGCGCACCGTCAGCAGCGTGTCGATGACGGGATCGGCACGCATGTCGAGCGAGGCGACGACATCGATGATGCATGCGGGCGGCGCGTCGATCGGTTGCGATTCGTGTACTTCGTGGAAGCCGAACGACGGAATGAACGGCGGCTTGCGCGCCGAGGCCCGGGTGGTCGATTCGGAGACGATGCCAAGCGCGTTCATCGCGACTCCTGAAGGGGCAAAACGCGATCGTAGCACCGCGCGCGAATGGGTGTCGCGCCGCTTTCGCGAAGCGCGTCGCGCCGCGGCGCATCGACAAAAAAAGCCTGGAAACTCGCGTTCCCAGGCCGGAGACCATCAACGATGGTGGAGGAGACGGTGCCGTCCCGATGCGCGCCGTCCTTCTGCGGGCGACGTCGCGCAGGTGTCGCGCTCAGATGGCCCAGCCGCCGAGATAGAACGTGACGAGCACGGCCGCGATCAGCACGGTGCCGACGTTGAGCTTGCGGAATTCGCCGCTGGCGATGCGGCCGATCACGAGCGTCGAGAAGCCGAGCATGATGCCCGTCACGATGTTCGCGGTCAGCACGATGAACACCGCGCACACGAGGCCCGACATCGCGTCGACCATGTCGTCCATGTGCAGCTTGCTGACGCTGCCGAGCATCAGCAGCCCGACGTACATCAGCGCGGGCGCGGTCGCATACGACGGCACGAGGCCCGCGAGCGGCGAGAAGAACATCACGACGAGGAATAGCAGGCCGACCACGGCGGCCGCGAGGCCCGTCTTCGCGCCGGCGGCCACGCCGACGCTCGACTCGATGTAGGCCGCCGCCGGCGCGCCGCCGAGAAAGCCGGAGAAGATCGAGCTGAGCGAATCGGCGGTCAGCGCGCGGCCGCCGTTGATGATGCGGCCGTTCGCGTCGAGCTGGCCGGCCTGGCCCGCGACCGCGCGGATCGTGCCGGTCGCGTCGAACACGGCGGTCATCACCAGCGCGAGCACGCTCGGCAGCACGGCCATCGACAGCGCGCCCTTGATGTCCATCGCGCCGATCAGCGACGCGTGGCCCGGTGCGCTCAGCGACGGCAGCGCGAAGATGCCGCGGTATTTCACGCCCGGATCGAAGATCAGGCCGAACACCGAGATCGCGATCACGACGAGCAGGATGCCGCCCGGCACGCGTCGCTTTTCGAGGCCGAAGATCGCGGCGAGCCCGACGACCGACATGATGACCGGGAACGCGGTGATCTGGCCGAGCGACACCGGCAGGCCGGCGCCCGGGTTCTTGATCACGAGGCCGACGTCGTTCGACGCGATCAGCAGCAGGAACAGGCCGATGCCGATCCCCGTGCCGTGCGCGACGCCCGCGGGCAGGTTGCGCAGGATCCACGAACGCACGCCGGTGACCGAGATGCCGGTGAACACGAGGCCCATCAGGAACACCGCGCCGAGCGCGACCGTCGGAGGCAGCCCCTTGCCGAGCACGAGCCCGAACGCGGTGAACGCGGTCAGCGAGATCGCGCAGCCGATCGCGATCGGCAGCTTCGCCCACAGGCCCATCAGCAGCGAGCCGAACGCGGTGGTGAGGCACACCGCGACGAACACGGCGCTCGTGTCGAAGCCGGCCTTGCCGAACATGCCGGGCACGACGAACACGGAATAGACCATCGCGAGGAAGGTGGTCACGCCGGCAATGATCTCGCGGCGCTGCGTGCTGCCGCGCGACGAAATGCCGAAGTACCGGTCGATGGCGCCGTTGGCGCCCAAGCCGGTTTCTTCCGCGCCGACGCCGACCGTCGGCTGCACCGGGGTATCACTCATGAGCTTGCTCCTTTATCAGCATGCTGAAACGGCTCGTCGCGAACCGTCGTCAGGGTGTCTCGTATCTGGTTGGATTGATCGGCAACGTCGTGGGGACGCATGACGCGTGATGCGTGTCGTTACGTGCGAATCGAAACGATCGCGAGGATGTCGCGTCGTGCGACGCGTTGCGGTGTCGATCCCGTCACGTGTGCTTTGCCGTAGCGAAGGTTAGGCGAGCGGCCCATCACGTCCCATCGGGGGACGAGCATGCAGCGCATGTCGCAGCGCTTATATCGGCGTGCAACGGGGCTCCGTCGCGCCGACACGCGTGTATACGCCTAGTTCGAATCCGTTAAGGCGACTATTTGAATGCAGGGTCGGCGGGCCGGGCGGGGCATTCGATATTACGAACGGCTTTCAAGGTGGCCCGGGAGGCCGGCGCGTGTGCGCGGTGTCCGTCCCGGCGCGGCGCGGCTTTCAACTGTGCGCGAGATGCGCGAGATAGGTGCAGAACATGTCGGCCATCGCATCCGAATACGCGTCGATTTCCGCCGATGTGCGCGCGGTTTCGGAGAACGCCTTGCCGCCCGTCGTGAGCGTCGTCAGAATCAGTTCGCACGCGATCGCATGCATGGCGTCGGACACGTCGGGCAGCGCTTCGCGCATGAACGCGCTGAACGCCCGGTTGCCCTCGGCCTTCACGTCCTGCGCCTCGGGGGCGTCGCGATAGAGCGGGGCGGCGTCGTCGAGCGCGGTCCGCATCGGCGCCTCGTCGCATTCCGAACGGATGAACGCGTGGACGGCAGTGCGCAGCCGCTCGGGCGGCGTCTTCTGCGTGTCCTGCAGGATTGCGCACAGCATGTCGTGCGTCTGCCGCCACTCGTCGTGCTGGAGCCGGAACAGCACGGACGCCTTGTTCGGGAAGTATTGGTACAGCGAGCCGACGCTCACGCCGGCCCGCTCGGCGACGCGCGCCATCGTGAAGCGCTGCGCGCCTTCGCTCGCCAAAACCTGAATAGCCGCCTGCAGGACGTCCTCGACGAGGCGGGTCGAGCGCGCCTGCCGAGGCTGCTTGCGCGTGGCGATCGGGGCGTTTCGGCGGTCGGTCATGGGCGGTTTGCCAATGCGAATAGTAAAACCTGAATAGTTCGTCATATTCTAGTCGGGTGCAACGACGCACTCAACCCGATACCGGAGATATCGCATGACCACCCTGATGCTCGACCCGCTGGCTTCGCTGCTGGCGCGCCTGTTCGACGAAGCCGACGCATCGTCGCCCGCGACGAGCCCGGCCTTCGCCAACGTGTCGCGCGACGAGCAAGCGCGGCTGATGCGCAGCAAGACGGACTACGCCGAGCTGTATGCGCGCCTGAAGGACTATCCGCTTCCCGTGTCGCGCGAGACGGGCACGCTGCTGTACATGCTCGCGCGCAGCGGCGGCGCGAAGACAATCGTCGAATTCGGCACGTCGTTCGGCATTTCGACGCTGCATCTCGCGGCCGCGCTGCGCGACAACGGCGGCGGCCGGTTGATCACGAGCGAGTTCGAGCCGTCGAAGGTCGTGCGCGCGCAGGCCAACCTGGCGGCGGCCGGCTTGGCCGATCTCGTGGAGATTCGCGAAGGCGATGCGCTGCGCACGCTGGCTGCCGATCTTCCGGATTCGGTCGACCTGCTGCTGCTCGACGGCGCGAAGGCGCTGTATCCGGAGATACTCGCGCTGGTCGAGCCGCGGCTCAGGGCGGGGGCGTTCGTCGTGGCCGACAACGCGGAATACAGCCCCGACTACCTTGCTTACGTGCGTGCGCCGGAAAACGGCTATCTGTCCGTGCCGTTCGGCGGCGACGTCGAATTGTCGATGCGGACACGCTGAGCAGACGGAACGAGGGTGTCGACGATTTCACGCTTCCCTGTATCAAATATAGGAAAACTGATTAAAGGGAGGCGTGGCGAACGGCGACGGGATGATGCCCGTCGCTTGCGACGCCGTGCGCGTCACTTCAGGAACACGTAGCGCGCGAAGTACGGGAAGCGACCGACCGCATGCTCGGTCGTGCACGTCGCGGCCGGCGGCATGCCGCCCGCCGTGTCGAGCCGCTGCACGAAGCGCACGCCGGCGAGCGTGCCGGTGGCGGCCGGCGTCGCCGCGAGCAGCAGTTGCGGAACGCTGGCCGGGCTGGCGCTCGGCGCTTCCGCGAGCTTCTTGCCGGTAATGCGGCTGCCGTCGAGCGCTTCCCACGACGGCCCCGCGCCGTGCCGCACGACGAGCGTACCGCCGGCATCGAACAGCAGCGCTTCGGGGTGCTGGAATGTCCACGCGAGCCGGTGTTCGGCATCGTATTCGCACGTGTAGACCTGCAAGCCGCTTGCGGTGGTCGACAGCACCGGCGTGGCCGGCGCTGGCGCCGTGAGGCCGGCAGGCTCGTCGGCGTGCGAAGGCGCGGTAAAAGCCGCGAGGGAAAAACCGGCCGCAAGGGCCAGCAGCATGTCGCGTGTCGGGGAGCGGCTTGGCATGACGGGGCGTCCTTTCAGGTCGGGTGACGGTCGTACGGCGTCGATCCCGTCAACGTTAGACGCCGATCGCCCAGGCTGCAATGCGGAAATGACAATCGCGGCGATAGTCGCCGCGATTGCCGGAGGGCGGATGCGCGATCAGCGGATCGCGACCGGGTTGACGTTGACCTGCGTGGAGCCGACGTACAGCGGCTGGCCGAGCACGAACAGGAATTCCCACGCGTGGTCGCGCACCAGCGCGCGGCTGTCGATCAGCTCCAGGTTGTAGATGCCGCGCTTCGCGAGCATGTACTGGTTGATCGGGAATTCGTCCCGCGTGTGCGGATTCGGATAGACCTCCGACGCCCACGTGTCGCCGCCGAACGCGACGATCCCCTGGTCGGCCAGCCACTTCGCCGCTTCCATGCCGATGCCCGGCTCGACTTCGAGGAACTGCTTGTCGTCCTTGCCGATCAGCTCCAGCCAGCCGGTGTTGAACAGCACGACGTCGCCCTTGCGCAGCGTCAGCCCTTGCTTCTTCAGCACGGCCTGGATGTCGGCGACCGTGAATTCCGTGCCGCCCGGCACGATCGGCTTGCCGTAGTGGGCGGTCATGTCGAGCACGACGCCGCGCGTGACGATCGGCGGCACCTTCTCGACGCCGAGCTTCTTCACGCCGTCGACGGTCACGAAATCGGCCGCCTGGTTGCCGTTGTAGTACACGTTGTCGATGCCGATGTGGCCGATGCCGTTCAACTGCGTGCCGACGCCGGCCCATGCGTTGACGAGTTCGTCGTTGAACGTGAACTGGTTCGGGCCGAGGCTCTTGCCGGCCTGCTGGCCGACCTGCACGTTGTACAGCCGGAAGCTGCGATGGCGGAACGCCGGCAGGTTCTTGTCCACCGGCACGGCGAGCGGATAGGTTTTGCCGGCCTGCACGAGGCCGACCGCCTGCTTGACGACGTCGGGCGTCAGCAGGTTGGCCGCGCCGATTTCGTCATCGGCGCCGTAGACGGACGGATACCAGTCGGCCGCGGGGGCGGCCGGCGTGGCGTGCGCCGCCTGGGCTGCCGCGAACGGCAGGATCGCGGCGAGCACGAGCCGGGCGAGCGTTGCTTTCATGACGGATTCCTTCGGTTCGATCACGCCGCGGCTTCCGCAAGCGTCGGGTAGTCGGTCAGGCCGTGCGCGCCGCCGCCGAACAGCGTGTTGCGGTCGTGCGGCGTGAGGGCCGCGCCGGTACGCAGGCGTTCGGGCAGGTCGGGGTTCGCGACGAACGGGCGGCCGAACGCGACGAGGTCGGCCCAGCCGGCGGCGATCGCTTCGCGGGCGCGCTCGGCGGTGTACGCGCCGGCATAGATCAGCACGCCCGGGAACGCGGCGCGCAATTGCTGCTTGAAGGCGACCGGCATCAGCGGTGCGTCGTCCCAGTCGGCTTCCGCGATGTGCAGGTAGCCGACGCCGAGTTCGCCGAGCAGCTTCGCGGCGGCGAGGTAGGTCGTTTCCGGATCGTCGTCGACGCAGCCGTTCAGCGTGGTCAGCGGCGCGAGGCGGATGCCGACGCGCGATGCGTCGCCGGTCCCTTCGATCAGCGCCTGCGTGACTTCACGCAGGAAGCGCAGCCGGTTTTCGAGCGAGCCGCCGTACGCGTCGGTGCGCGTGTTCGCGTTCGAGTCGATGAACTGGTTCACGAGATAGCCGTTCGCGCCGTGCAGCTCGACGCCGTCGAAGCCGGCTTCGATCGCGTGGCGGGCGGCGGCGCGGTACTGGTCGACGATCTCGCGGATCTCGTCGATCGACAGTGCGCGCGGCTCGGACGCCTGCACGAAGCCCGGCGTGCTGCCGTCTTCACCGGCGACGAACACGTTCACGCCCTTCGCCTGGAGCGGCGACGACGACACGGGTTGCTGGCCGCCGAGCAGGCTCGTGTGGCTCAGCCGGCCGACGTGCCACAGCTGCGCGAAGATGCGGCCGTGCGCGGCATGCACGGCGTCCGTCACCTTGCGCCAGCCGGCCACCTGCGACGGCGTGTGAATGCCGGGGGTCCATGCATAGCCCTTGCCGAGCGGCGCGATGTAGGTGCCTTCGCTGACGATCAGGCCCGCACTCGCGCGCTGCGCGTAATACGCGGCCATCAGTTCGTTGGCTTCGTCGCCGGGCTGGCTCGCGCGCGAGCGCGTCATCGGCGGCATCACGATGCGGTTCGGCAAAGTCAGCGCGCCGAGTCGCAGCGGTTGGAAAAGCGGGTCCTGGGTCATGGTGAATTCCTGTCGGTGCCGCGGCGGCGGGCCGCGGACGGGTCATATCGGATGAAAGTGCAGCCCGCTCAGTCCCACTTCGGCGCGAGACCGTCCGGGTCGACTTCGCGGCCGTTGCGCTCGAGCGCGGCGATCTGCGCCATGTCTTCGTCGGTCAGGCGGAGCGTCTGCGCGAGCAGGTTGCTCGCGAGGTTCTCGCGCTTGGTCGACGACGGAATCACCGAGTAGCCGAGTTGCAGCGCCCACGCGAGTGCGACTTGCGCCGGCGTCGCGTTGTGACGCTGCGCGATCGCGCCGATCACCGGATCGCCGAGCACCTTGCCGTATGCGAGCGTCATGTACGACGTCACGTGGATGCCTTCGGCGTTCAGGAACTCGACCAGCTTGCGGTTCTGCAGGTACGGGCTCAGTTCGATCTGGTTCGTCGCGATCGCGTCCTTGCCGACGGCCGCGATCGCTTCCTTCGTCAGTTCGATGTTGAAGTTCGAGATGCCGATCTGGCGCGTGAGGCCCTTCGTCTTCGCGTCGGCCAGCGCGGTCATGAACGCGTCGATCGACACGCCGTTGCCCGGGGCCGGCCAGTGGATCAGCGTCAGGTCGACGACGTCGGTGCGCAGCTTGCGCAGGCTTTCCTCGAGGCTGGCCGCCAGTTTCTCCGGTGCGTAGTTGTCGACCCAGATCTTCGTCGTGAGGAACAGGTCTTCGCGGCGCACGCCCGACGCGGCGATCGCTTCGCCGACTTCGGCTTCGTTGCCGTAGATCTGCGCGGTGTCGATCGCGCGGTAGCCGACTTCGAGGCCGTTGCGGACCGAGTCGATGACGACCTGGCCTTGCAGGCGGAACGTACCGAGGCCGAATGCGGGAATCTTGCTCATCATGTGCTCCTGAAAGAGGGGGAACGATTGCGGTATGGAAGTCATTCTGGCGCTTCAGACTGATGAGATAAACGCCTTCATAAGTCAAAAATATTTGATTTGAAGTCAAATATTGGTCGTGCCGGGGCGCGTGCGGGCCGTGTCCGGCCTTATGCGGCGCGCGTCTGCGGATTCGTCTTCGAATGGAACGCGGGCAGCACGTCCGCTGCGATCTCGGCCATCGTCTCGTCCAGCGGCCGCCGGTTGCGGCGGAAATGCAGGCCGATGTGCTGCACGCCCGCGTCGCGCATCGCCGCGAGTTCTTCCGTCAGCGCGATGCGTCCCGCGCGGGCGCCGAAGCGGTGCCGCTGCAGCGGTTCGTGCGGATCTTCCGCGAGGTCGAGGTGGATGAAGCTCACGTACGGCTTGTCGCCGGCCACCGCGCGCCAGTTCGCGGCGCGCTGCAGGTGATCGGCCGGCGTGCCCGGATACGCGAGGCAGCCGTCCATGTGCTCGCCGATCCACGCGGGCGTCTGCTGCGCGAGGCCCGCGACGAGCAGCGGCACCGGCGAACGGGCGGCGGGCAGCACTTCCAGGCCGGGCGGCAGATGCCGGCGCGCGCCGTCGCGCAGCAGCGCGATCTGGTCGCGGAAGTTCGCGCCGCGCGTGTCGAAATCGCGGCCGAACAGCGGATATTCGACCGGCCGGTCGCCGCTCGCGACGCCGAGCAGCAGGCGCCCGCCGCTCAGTTCCTGGATCGTTGCCGCCGATTTCAGCGTCAGCAGCGGTTCGCGCAGCGGCAGCACGACGGCCGCGGTGCCGAGCAGGATGTCGCGCGTGATCCCGGCGAGGTAGCCGAGATACGAGAACGTTTCGAACACCTGCGCGGCGTCGCCGAACGACGGGTCGTACACCGGCACGTCGCGCACCCAGAGCGCGCGAAAGCCGAGCGTGTCGGCCAGTTGCGCGAGCTCCGCGTGGATGTCGAGGTCGGGCACGCCGGGGTGGCGGCCGTCATGCCGGCGTTTCGCGTTGCCGGACGGGGTCCAGTCGTTGTCGAGCGGCAGTTCGATGCCGATGCTGAAGCCGCCGGCGGCGAGCGTGTCGAGTGAAGTGGGCATGGTTGGCAGCTCCGTCCGTTCAGACCGCGCGCAGGCTGCCGTCGAGCCGGTAGAAATCGAGCGACGCCGCGGTGAAGAACGAGCGCGACGTGCCGGCGGCGAAATCGTCGATGTGCACGACGGTGGCGCGATCGGCTTCCTGCCACGAGATCGCGTAGGCCTCGCCGGCGATGAGTTGCCACGTGTATTCGACTTCACCCTTCGCGCCCGCGTACGGGCCTTCGGTGATCTCGTAGCGCATGTGGAGGCCGTCCTCGTCGTACGCGTTGAGCGCGGTGAGGCCGTCGTAACGGACTTCGAAAGTCTTGCCGGCGAACGGCGGACGTTGGGTCGATGCGTTCATGCTGGTGGCTCCTGTGAAAAGGTGACGTTCAATGGGCGAGTTCGACGGGTTCGGCCGTGCGTGCCGGCAGGCCCTGACGGCTGTCGAGACGGCCGCTCAATGCGGTGAGCGCAAACGCGCCGAGCGTGACGACGGCGGCGATCCACGGCGTGTGGCCGAGGCCGACGTTCGCGACGATCAGGCCGCCGAGCGACGAGCCGCCGGCCACGCCGAGGTTGAAGGCGGCGATGTTGAAGCCCGATGCGACATCGGTGGCGTCCGGCGCGAAGTGGCGCGCCTGCTTGACGACGTACACCTGCAGCCCCGGCACGTTGCCGAACGCGACGGCGCCCCACGCGAGCATCGTCAGCACCGCGAGCCATTTCACGTGGATCGTGAAGGTCAGCGCGAGCAGCACGATCGCGAGCAGCAGGAAGATCCGCTTGAGCGCCTTCACGGGGCCGACGGCGTCCGCGAGCTTGCCGCCCCACACGTTGCCGACCGCGACCGACACGCCGTAGCCGACCAGCACGAGGCTGACCTGCGACGGCGTGAAGCCGGCGATCTGTTCGAGCAGCGGCGCCATATAGGTGAACGCGATCAGCGAACCGCCGTAACCGACGGCCGTCATCGCATAGACGAGCAGCAGGCGCGGCTGGGCCAGCACGCGCAGCTGGCGGGCGAGCGGGGCGGGCGGCGTCTGCGGCAGCCCGCGCGGCACGAACGCGACCGCGCCGAGGAATGCGACGAGGCCGAACAGCGCGACGATCAGGAACGTCGCGCGCCAGCCGAAGTGCTGGCCGATGAAGGTGCCGAGCGGAATGCCGGCGACGAACGCGACGGTCATCCCGCTGAACATCGTCGCGATCGCGCTGGCGGCCTTCTCCTTCGGCACGAGCGTGGTCGCGATGATCGAGCCGACCGAGAAGAACACGCCGTGCGCGAGGCCGGTGAGAATGCGCGCGACGATCAGCGATTCGTAGCCGGGCGCTTGCCACGCGACGAGGTTGCCGACGGTGAAGAGCGCCATCAACCCGGCGAGCAGCGCCTTGCGCGGCACGCGGCCGGTGAGCGCGGTGAGGAGCGGCGCGCCGATGGCGACGCTCAGTGCATAGAGGCTGACGAGCAGGCCGGCGGACGGCAGGCTGACGCCGAGGTCGGCGCCGATCGTCGGGATCAGCCCGACGATCACGAATTCGGTGGTGCCGATGGCAAAGGCGCTGATGGTCAGCGCAAGCAACGCGAGTGGCATGACGGGATCCAGGTTTCAGTAGGAATGGATCGCAGTGTGCCGCCTTTACTTTTGCTGAAAAACTCGTCTATAAACCAAATTGTTTTGATTTCAAATCAACAATGAAGATCACGCTCGACGAACTCCAGGCCTTTGCCGCCGTGGTCGACACCGGTTCGATCACCGCCGCCGCCCAGCAGCTCGACCTCACCGTGTCGGCCACGAGCCGCACGCTCGCGCGGCTCGAGGAAAAGCTGAAGACCACGCTGCTGCGCCGGACCACGCGCCGGCTCGAACTGACGGAGGAAGGGCGCGCGTTCCTGCAGGACGCGCGCGCGATCATCGAATCGGTCGAGAACGCGGAGGAGCAGATGCTCGCGCGGCGCGAGATGCCGTCGGGGCGTCTGCGCGTCGACGCCGCGACGCCGTTCATGCTGCACGTGATCGTGCCGCTCGTGCGCGGCTACCGCGAGCGCTTCCCGAAGGTCGAACTGGAGCTGAACAGCAACGAGGGCATCATCGACCTGCTGGAGCGGCGCACCGACGTCGCGATCCGGATCGGCCGGCTGAAGGATTCGACGCTGCACAGCCGGCGCATCGGCAACAGCCGGGTGCGCATCCTCGCGAGCCCCGACTACATCGAAGCGCACGGCCAGCCGCGCAAGGTCGAGGATCTGCCGAAGCACGCGCTGCTCGGCTTCACGCAGCCCGAATCGTTGAACGTATGGCCGATTCTCGGCGCGGACGGCGAGCCCTACCGCATCGAACCCGACGTCTGGTCGTCGAGCGGCGAGACGCTGCGGCAGCTCGCGCTGGAGGGCACCGGGGTCGTGTGTCTGTCGGATTTCGTGACCGCGCAGGATCGCGAGGCCGGGCGGCTCGTGCAGGTGCTCGCGCGCCAGACGCTCGACGTCCAGCAGCCGATTCACGCGGTCTACTACCGCAATACCGCGATCTCGTCGCGGATCGCGTCGTTCGTCGACTACCTGATCGAGGTGCTGGGCGGCGGCAGCGGCGGCGATGCGCCGGCGCGGCGCAAGGCCGCGTGGATGGAGCCGCAGTAGCGACGCGGCGCAGGCGGCGCCGCCTTTCGGGAACGGGCGTGCCGCGCGGCGGCACGCCGTCGTGCTGGCGTTACGCCTCTTCGGCCCACGACATTCCGTCGCGCGCGAGCAGCGCCGACGAAGCCGCGGGGCCGAACGTGCCGGCCGTGTACAGGCGCGGCCGGTCGCCGAGCTGCTTCCAGCCGTCGAGGATCGGCTCGACCCACGACCACGCGGCTTCGAGTTCGTCGCGGCGCATGAAGTGCGTGAGGCGGCCGCGGATCACGTCGATCAGCAGCCGTTCGTACGCTTCCGCGCGCCGTTCCGGAATCGCCTGCTGCAGGTCGAGGTTCAGGCTCACCGGCACCATGTTCATCCCGCTGCCCGGCTCCTTCGCGAGCATCTGCAGCTGGATCGACTCTTCCGGCTGGAGCTGGATCACGAGGCGGTTGCCGTAATTGCGCGGGCCGGTCGGGATGATCGAGAACGGCATGTCCGCGAACTCGATCACGATTTCCGACTGGCGGCGCTGCAGCCGCTTGCCGGTGCGCAGGAAGAACGGCACGTTCGCCCAGCGCCAGTTGTTGATGTGCGCGCGCAGCGCGACGAAGGTTTCCGCGCGGCTGTCCGCCGGCACGTTGTCTTCCTCGAGATAGCCCTTGACCGGCTGGCCGTCGACCGCGCCGGCCGTGTACTGGCCGCGCACCGTGTCGCGCGCGACGTCCGACAGCGACATCGGCCGCAGCGAGCGCAGCACCTTCAGCTTCTCGTCGCGCACCGCGTCCGGGTCGAGCGACACGGGCGGCTCCATCGCGACGATGCACAGCAGTTGCAGCAGATGGTTCTGCACCATGTCGCGCAGCGCGCCGGTATGGTCGTAGAAGCCCGCGCGGCTGCCGACGCCGACCGTTTCCGCGACCGTGATCTGCACGCTGCGGATGTTCGGCGCCTGCCACAGCGGCCCGAAGATCGGGTTGCCGAAGCGCAGCACCATCAGGTTCTGCACGGTTTCCTTGCCGAGATAGTGGTCGATCCGGTAAATCTGCGATTCCTCGAAGTGCTTGCCGACCGCGTTGTTGATCGCCTTCGCGGACGCGAGATCGTGGCCCAGCGGCTTTTCGAGGACGACGCGCGAGTGCGCGTCGACGAGGTGTGCGGCCGACAGGTTGTCGCAGATCGTCGTGAACAGCTCCGGCGACGTCGACAGGTAGAACACGCGCACCGCGTCGCCGCGCGCCGCTTCGGCGAGGCGCAGGTAGTCGTCCGGCGCGTTCACGTCGATCAGCACGTACTTGAACAGGTCGAGGAAGCGGCTCCACGCATCGGCGTCGAACGCCTTCTCGTCGATGAACGGGCGCGACTGCTCGTCCATGAACTTGCGATAGCCGTCGATGCCCCAGTCGCGGCGGCCGACGGCGATGATGCGCGTCTCGGGCGGAAGATTGCAGTGCAGGTGCGCCATGTACAGCGCGGGCAACAGCTTGCGGGCGGCCAGGTCGCCGCCGCCGCCGAAGATGATCATGTCGACGGGCCGGTCGGCCGCGGTCTGGGAAGGCTGATTCGTCATGGGAGGTTCGCGGTTTGAAACGGTGAACGTGAAACGAACGTCGAGGGCAATGAGGCGCCGGATGCGCCGGCGCCGGTACGGCAAAACGCAATAGTGCACCGTTTTGATGGTTTGCGTATGCGTTCCCCCCGATGTAACAGCGCTTGCCTTCCCGATCATGGTCCGATTATGATTGAGCGCTCACTCATTAAAGGAATCGAACGTGGCCCGACCGCGCAGTCCCGACAAGCACGAAGCCATCCTCGCCGCGGCCGCGCGGGCGCTCGCCGAGGACGGCGCGAGCGCGACGACCGCGCGCATCGCAAGGCTGGCCGGCGTGGCGGAAGGCACGGTGTTCACGTACTTCGAGACCAAGGATGCGTTGCTGAACGCGCTGTATCTGAGCCTGAAGGCCGGCCTGCGCGAGGCGATGATGACCGGGTTTCCGGAACACGCGCCGGCCGAGCAGGCGGTGCGGCATGCGTGGAACGGCTATGTGTCGTGGGGCGTCGCGAATCCGGACGGCCGGCGCGCGCTGCGGCAGTTGAGCGTGAGCGGGCGCGTCGACGACGCGCATCGCGCGGCCGGCGCCGAAGGCTTCGGCGGGCTCGGCACGCTGCTGCGCGAACAGGTCGCCGCGTCGGGCGCGCTGAACCGCGACGAAGCGCATGCGTTCTGCTCGGCGTTGTTTACGTCGATCGCGGAAACCGCGATGGAATCCATCGCACGCGATCCGGCGCGGGCCGATGCGTACCGGGAAGCCGGATTTCGCGCGATGTGGGCCGTGTTGCACACGGTGTGAGTCGAGCATGGACGTCATGGCGACGCGTGCGGTTGCGCGTGTCGCCCTTTGGCGGGCAGTGAGTATCGGAGAGGGCGATGCAGGTCAGGAAGGATCGCTTCATCGCCCCTATTAATGAGTGAGTAATCATTCATTTTCATCGTTTCACCACGATCAAGGAGTGGAAAATGTCGAAAGTCTGGTTGGTAACGGGGGCCGCGCGCGGCCTCGGGCGAGCGATTTCGGAAGCCGTGCTGGCGGCGGGCGACCGACTGGTGGCCGGCGCGCGCGACCCGGCGGGCCTGGCCGATCTGGCCGAACGGTATGGCGACCGCCTGCTGCCGGTCGAACTGGACGTCACCGACGAAGCGGCGGCGGAGCAGGCCGTCGCGGCGGCACGCGCCGCGTTCGGCCGCATCGACGTGCTGGTGAACAACGCGGGCTACGGCCATACGGCGCCGTTCGAGCAGATGGGCGCCGACGTGTTCCGCGACCAGGTCGAAACGAACCTGTTCGGCGTGATCAACCTGACGCGCGCGGTGCTGCCGACGATGCGTGCACAGCGCGCGGGGCACATCTTCCAGGTGTCGTCGGTCGGCGGGCGCACGTCGACGCCCGGGTTGTCCGCGTATCAGGCCGCGAAGTGGGCGGTCGGCGGCTTCAGCGACGTGCTCGCGAAGGAAGTCGCGCCGTTCGGCGTGCGCGTGTGCACGCTCGAACCGGGCGGGATGCGGACCGAATGGGCCGCGCAGGCGAAGCGCGGCGTCGACGATCTGCTGGCCGACTATCAGCCGTCGGTCGGCAAGATCCTCGAGCTGCTCGGCGCGTACGGCGGCCACGAAATCGGCGATCCCGCACGGATCGCGGCGCTGATCGTCGACCTGTCGCGCCGCGACGACGTGCCGATGCGCCTGCTGCTCGGCGGCGATGCGCTGTTCGTCTGCGAGCAGGCGGAACGGCAGCGCGCGGAAGAGGCGGCGCGGTGGCGGGACGCGACGCTGTCGACGCAGTTTCCGGACGCGAAGCTGCCGGACGGGCTGGAGGCGGCGTTCAAGGCGGTCGAGTAACGGCGGCCATCGTCGTGGGCGGCGGGGCGAGCGCGTCGAGCGCGCAAGCCGGGTCGCCGGACGTCGCGACCGATGTTCTCAGCGGCCCAGCGCGTAAAACTCCGCGTTGGGCCGCATGTTGGTCACGTTCGCGATGCGATTGGACATCCCGAAGAAGGCCGAGATCGTCGCGATGTCCCAGATGTCGTCTTCGGTGAAGTCGTGCGACTTCAGCGTGTCGAAGTCCGGCTCGCCCACTTGATGCGCGCTCTGCGACACCTTCATCGCGAAGTCCAGCATCGCCTTCTGTCGCGCGGTGATGTCGGCCTTGCGGTAGTTGGTGGCGACCTGGTCGGCGATCAGCGGATCCTTCGCGCGAATGCGCAGGATCGCGCCGTGCGCGATCACGCAGTACTGACACTGGTTCACGCCGCTGGTAGCCACCACGATCATTTCGCGTTCGGCCTTGCTGAGGTTGCCCGGCTTGTCCATCAGCGCATCGTGGTACGCCATGAACGCGCGAAACTCGTCCGGGCGATGCGCGAGAGTGAGGAACACGTTCGGGATGAAGCCCGATTTTTCCTGGACGGCGGCGATGCGTTCGCGAATGTCGTCGGGCAGGTCTTCGAGCGCCGGCACCGGGAAGCGGCTGACGGGCGCGTTGTCGGAAGCGGTCATGAGGTCTCCTTGATAGAACAGGCATGGGCGGTCTCGATGTACGAGCCGCCTGCCGGAAAAAGAAAACATCGCCGGTTGCCAGTGGCGTCATGCGTTGACGTCGACGATGATGCGGCCGCACATCAGGTTGTTCATCAACTTCTCGCCGCGCGGCATGGTGCCGCTCAAGCCGCCTGGGATGGCGCTGTCGACACCCATGAGTGTGACGCAGCGTGGAATGAAGGGCATGGCTATATCGAGCCATGAGCGCTCTTCCAATGTGCCACACATGTCCCGCTTCGTTGGCTCGGAGATGCGTCACGGGCCTTGCGACGTATCGGGCCTTTCGTCGCGTTCAGAACTTGGTGCACGCAGGCTTTGCCAGCCGTAGCAAGGAATCCCGATTACCCTTTATCTCAAAATTTGCCATGGCCATGGTATCAGTGTCACGAGACTGTAAGACATGCAAGAGACCGTTGCCCTTTAATTCAGACACGAGATGTAATTTCATCGCATCCAGATTAAGAGGGCAAACGAAACTGATGTTTCTAACGAAGGCGATTTGCTCCGTTTTTGTATTCAACACAAGGGCGCCGGGACCGGATTCGTTTGGGGAGAATTCAATGTCAATAAATCCGGCCATATTTTTTGAGGCTTGTCCGTCCAATGCGACTAAGTTGACTTGGAGGCGAAGTCTTGAGGTGATAATTTGATTGTCGATATTGTTTGAGCGTATCAAAACAATGCACGCTTCGTGATCGCATTTTTGGGTTGCGACGATTTCGAAGTTTGGCTTATTATTTGCCGAGATAGCGCTAGCCAAGCAGGTTTAGGCAGCGATGGAGGTCATGGCGCAAACTATGCCAGCCAAGATGAGGAAGGTGTTGGATTTTTTTAGTTTTAGAATGCTATTTCTCTCGAATATGCTGCTCACGAGTGTAATGACTACCGTTGCGGTAATGAATGAGAAGTATATGGTGGAATCATGCTTCCTGAACTGCATCTCGAGCATGGGGCGCAGCATCATTGCTATCAAGGATAGGACAATCCAAATTATAGAAAATTTTATTATGATGCTTGATATTATGAACGTGATCTGAATCTCCATATCGACCATTCGTTTGGAGGGGCGAAGAAGTTTTGCGAATAAGCGGATTGCGCAAAAGCAGATCAATGTCGATGCAGCAAATATGATGCTTTCGTCGCCGATTGAGAGCGTTTCTAGTTCTTCCCAGACCTTATGGTTGATTTGGCTTATGTCGAACACGGCGCCGGCTATGCCGTAAGTATGAGGGGAATAGATTGACAGGAAATTTAAGCGAAATGCTGCGATGGTTCCCCATATTGTGATCGCCGTTGCCAATGCCGACGTAACAAGGGCGTATGCCCACCACGTCAAATGATTGCGGTTCTTTACCTTGGATAGTCTTTCTCGTGATAGGGTGGTGGACCATCTGTACGTTATGTATAGTCGTTTGAAGAAAATTGCCGTATTGCCAATCATCTTCCCGATTTCGCTGGTTTTCATGTTGGAATGTTTTGTGATGGTTGCGGAAAACAGTCCAAGTCGCCTTGGTACCCCTGTACATCGGTAAATAACGGCCGGTGCTCGATAATCTTGACATGCCGCTTCTGGTTGGACGGAGCAGTCTGTCTGCGCACATACCAATCCGTCTGCAGGCAGAGGATCTCATTTGACTCCGTACTAACCCTGATTAAAAACACTTATCACGGTGAAAAATTCCGCATCTTCTTGAACCGATATCGGCTGGCTATAGTGGCTCGCTTTCCCGCACGCCTCCCCGGCGTGCGAAGACGAACGGCAGGAGCCCCTTGATGACCACCGATACCCGCTTCACCGAAGTCGAAGATCTGATGCCCGCCGCCGGCGGGCTGCGCGAGATCCGTCACCACATCCATCACCACCCCGAACTCGCGTACGAAGAGCACGACACGGCCGCGCTCGTCGCGGACAAGCTCGAGCAATGGGGCTGGCAGGTGACGCGCGGGGTCGGCAAGACGGGCGTGGTCGGCACGCTGCGGGTGGGCGACGGCGCGCGCAGCATCGGCATTCGCGCCGACATGGATGCGCTGCCGATCGTCGAGGCGACCGGCCTGCCGTATGCGAGCGGCACGCACGGCAAGATGCACGCGTGCGGCCACGACGGCCACACGACGATGCTGCTCGGCGCCGCGCAGCATCTCGCGAAGACGCGCAACTTCTCCGGCACCGTGCACCTGTATTTCCAGCCGGCGGAAGAGCACGGCGTCGACAGCGGCGCGAAGAAGATGATCGACGACGGCCTGTTCGAACGCTTCCCGTGCGACGCGGTGTTCGGCATGCACAACCATCCGGGCGCGGCGCCCGGCGTGTTCCTCACGCGGCGCGGCCCGTTCATGTCGGCCGGCGACAAGGCGATCATCACGATCGAAGGCGTCGGCGGCCACGCGGCGCGGCCGCACCTGACGGTCGATCCGGTCGTCGTCGCGGCGAGCATCGTGATGGCGCTGCAGACGATCGTTGCGCGCAACGTCGACCCGTCGCAGCCGGCGGTCGTCACGGTCGGTTCGATGCACGCGGGCACCGCGAACAACGTGATCCCGAACGGCGCGCGCTTCGAACTCAGCGTGCGTTCGTTCAGCCCGGAAGTGCGCGCACTGCTCAAGCGCCGCATCACCGAGCTGGCCGAATCGCAGGCCGCGAGCTACGGCGCGACCGCGAACGTCGAGTACATCGAAGGCTATCCGGTCGTCGTCAATACGGATGCCGAAACGGATTTCGCCGCGCAGGTCGCGCGCGAACTCGTCGGCGATGCGCACGTGGTCGAGCAGACCGACCTGCTGATGGGCAGCGAGGATTTCGCGTTCATGCTGCAGCAGCGGCCGGGCTCGTTCGTGCGGCTCGGCAACGGCGAAGGCGAGGACGGCTGCATGGTGCACAACCCGAAATACGACTTCAACGATCGCAACCTGCCGATCGGCGCGGCGTTCTGGACGCGCCTCGTCGAGCGTTACCTCGGACAGTGATCGCGGCGGCGGCGCGCGGCCGGCGCTTCCGGCGCATTGACAGGAGAGGATAGCGATGCAGAAAGATCATCTCGCGCTGCACCCCGCGTCGGCGGGCGCCGCCGAAACCGGCGCGCCTGCCGTCACGCGGCGCGGCGCGATCGCCGCGGCCGTGGTCGGCAACTGGCTGGAATTCTTCGATTTCACCGTGTACGGTTTCTTCGCGGTGCTGATCGGCAAGCTGTTCTTCCCGTCGAGCGACCCGACCACGTCGCTGCTGCTGTCGGTCGCGACGTTCGCGGCCGGCTTCTTCACGCGGCCGCTCGGCAGCGTCGTGCTCGGCGTCTACGCGGACCGCAAGGGGCGCAAGGCCGCGCTGAACCTGACGATCATGCTGATGGCGCTCGGCACCGGCCTGATCGCGATCGCGCCGACCTATGCGCAGGTCGGCGTGGCCGCGCCGTTGCTCGTCGTGTTCGCGCGGTTGCTGCAGGGCTTTTCGCAGGGCGGCGAATTCGGCGCGGCGACGTCGACGCTGCTCGAACAGGGCGGTACGTCGCGCCGCGGGTTCCGTGCGAGCTGGCAGCTCGCGACGCAGGGCGGCGCCGCGCTGATGGGCTCCGGCTTCGCGGCGCTGCTGTCGAACACGATGACGAAGGATGCACTGGAAGGCTGGGGCTGGCGGCTGCCGTTTCTCGTCGGCGTGCTGATCGCGCCGGTCGGGATGGTTCTGCGCCGCCGGCTCGCGGACGACGCGCCCGGCGACCGCCATCACGGCATCGAACGCGGCGTGCTGCGCGAGCTGTTCTCGAAGCACACGCGCACGGTGCTGTTGCTGATGCTCACGGTGATGGGCGGCACGGTGTCGACCTACATCCTGACCTTCTACATGCCGACCTATGCGATCCACACCCTCGGCCTGCCGATGAAGCTGTCGATGTTCGTCGGCGTCGCGTCGGGCTGCGTGATGCTGGTCACGTGCCCGCTGTTCGGCTGGCTGTCGGACAAGCTCGGCAGCCGCCGCCTGCCGATCTTCGTCGGCCGCGGCGTGCTGGTCGCGCTGCTGTTCCCCGCGTTCTGGCTGATGAACCATCATCCGACGCTGTCGGTGATCCTGCCGCTGACGGCGCTGATGCTGCTGTTCTATTCGCTCGGCTCGGCATCGGAAATGGCGCTGATGTGCGAGTCGCTGCCGCGCCACGTGCGTGCGACGGGCATCTCGATCGCGTATGCGCTCGCGGTGACGATCTTCGGCGGCACCGCGCAGTTGATCGCGACCTGGCTCGTGAAGACGACCGGCAGCAAGCTCGCGCCGGCCGGCTACGTGGCCGCGTGCGTGGTGCTGTCGCTGATCGCGGTCGCGATGCTGCGCGAGACGGCGCGGGAATCGCTGGACTGACGCGCGAGGCGGGCGGCGTTACCGCCCGCGCACCACCCTCAGATACGACGCGAGCATCGTCGCGAGTTCCTGCGCGGCCGGCGTCAGCGGCACGGCCGCGCGCTGCAGCAGGCACACGTCCTGCGCTTCGGCCTGTTCGCGCACCGGCACTTTCGCCAGCGCGCCGGCGAACGGCCCGTGCCGCGTGATCGCTTCGGTCTCGAGCGCGAGCGAATCGGTCTGCGTGACGATCTGCAGCGTCTCGAACATCCCTTCGACGGTCGCGAGTATCGTCGGCGGCGGCTGGCCGTGCGCGTCGAAGTACGCGAGCAGCCGGTTGACGACCGGGTCGGCGCTGAGGTTCGGCGAGCGCGTCGACACCCATCCATAGTCGGCCAGCTCGGCGAGCGATTGCGCATGCATCGCCGGGTGCCCGTTGCGGCACACGACCACCGGCGCCGACGTACGCAGCGGCGTGACCGCGAGATCGGTCGTGTCGGTCTGCTTCGCGACCAGCGCGATCGCGAAATCGACCGCGCTTTCGCGCAGCCAGCCGATCATCATCCGCGACGTGCCGGTGCGCAGGTGCACGTCCACCTTGTCGAAGCGCGCGCGGAACGCGGTCAGCACGGGCGCGAACGCGTCGATCAGCGGCTCGGCCACGAGGCCGAGCGTGACGGTGCCTTCGTACGCGCCGCTCAACTGACGAATTTCCCGCTCGACCTGCTCGCATTCGCCGAGGATCGAACCGGAACGCGCGAGCAGCCGCTGGCCAACCGCCGTCGGCACGATCCCGCGATTGGTGCGCGTGAACAGCGTCGCGCCGAGCGTTGCCTCGAGGCCCTGCAACTGCTGCGTGACGCCGCTTTGCGCGAGATCGAGCGCGCGTGCGGCCGCGCGCAGGCTGCCGTGCTCGACGACGGCCTGGAAGATGCGGAGCTGGGACAGCGTGAACGCCATGGGAAGCCGCGAAGCCGGTGATCGGAAATACCGATCATGATAAGTCAGCCGATGGTTCCGGCGACAGCCCGCGGCCCCTACGATCGCAGGCAGTCCGGCTCGTGCCGTTTGTCCCGCTTCCTGCCCATCGTCGACCATGAAACGTTTCCTTATCCTGCTCGTTTCGCTGTGCCTTGGCCTCGCGGCCACGTCCGCGTCCGCGCTCGACGCGCACCTGGTGCGGCTCGGCATCGACCCGACCTATCCGCCGATGGATGCGAAAGCGCCCGACGGCAGCCTGAAGGGCTTCGACGTCGATCTCGGCAACGAGATCTGTCGCCGCGCGCAGTTGCGCTGCCAGTGGGTCGAGCTCGAATTCTCCGGGATGATCCCCGCGCTGCAGGCGCGCAAGATCGACGCGATCCTGTCGTCGATGGCGATCACCGCGAAGCGCGAGAAGCAGATCCTGTTCTCGTCGAAGCTGTTCCGCTTCAAGTCGCGGCTCGTCGCGCGGCCCGGCAGCGGGCTCGACGGCACGGCGGCGTCGCTGGCCGGCAGGCGCGTCGGCGTGCAGTCGGGCACGCAGTTCGAATCGTGGGCGCTCGCGCACTGGGCGCCGGCCGGCGTCGGCGTGGTGCCGTACAAGAGCCAGGACGACGTGTTCGCCGATCTCGTGAACGGCCGCCTCGACGCGGCGCTGCTCGGCACCGTGGAAGCCGACTACGGGTTCCTGCGCCAGCCGCGCGGCAAGGGCTTCGCGTTCGTCGGCGCGCCGCTCGACATGGGCGATCGCGGCGTCGGCATCGGCATGCGGCAGTCGGATACCGTGCTGAAGGCGTCGATCGACGGCGCGATCGCGTCGATGCTGAAGGACGGCACGTACGACCGGATCGCGAAGCAGTATTTCGATTTCAACCCGTACGGCGACTGAGCGCCGTGTAGGCCCATTCTGCCGATACCCCCGATTTCCCCGTTTTCATCCGTTCGAGACCATCGATGCAGATTCGCACCACGCCGCTCCTGTCGCCGTCGATCGGCACGCAGCGCACGCTGACGAGCTTTCATTTCGGGCCGGCCGACAGCGGCCACAAGATTTATCTGCAGGCCGCGCTGCACGCGGACGAGACGCCCGCGATGCTCGCGGCGGTCGTGCTGAAGCAGCGCCTCGCGCGGCTCGACGCCGAAGGCCGGCTCGCGGCCGAGATCGTGCTCGTGCCGGTGTCGAACCCGGTCGGCCTCAATCATCATCTGCTCGGGCAGTTCATCGGCCGTTTCGATCTCGCGAGCGGCCGCAACTTCAATCGCGGCTTCCTGCCGCTCGCGGAGATCGCCGCGCGTGCGCGCGACCGGCTCGGCGACGACGGCGCACGCAATCGCGCGATCGTGCGCGAATGCGTCGGCGCGGCGCTCGCGGAAATCGCGCCGCGCACCGAATTCGATGCGCTGCAGCTTGCGCTGCTGAAGCTGTCGCACGACGCCGACGTCGTGATCGACTTGCATTGCTCGCTCGAAGCGGTGATGCACGTGTACACGAGCGATACCGCGTGGCCGGACGTCGAACCGCTCGCGCGGTATCTCGGTGCGCAGGTATCGCTGCTCGCCGAGGATTCGGGCGGGCACGCGTTCGACGATGCGCATCACCTGCTGTGGTCACAGTTGCGCGCGCATTTGCCGAACGGCACGCCGATGGCGGCCGGCACGGTGGCCGTGACGGTCGAGTGCCGCGGCCAGCGCGACGTGACGTACGAATACGCGCAACGCGACGCCGACGCGCTCGTCGACTATCTCGTGTGGTGCGGCGCGGTGCGCGGCGAACCCGCGCCGCTGCCGCCGCTGGCCGCGCCGGCCACGCCACTCGCGGGCAGCGAGCAGTTCTACGCGCCGGTGAGCGGGATTCTCGTGCACCGCGCGGCGATCGGCGCGACGATCCGGGCGGGCGATCCGCTGTTCGACATCGTCGATCCGCTGACCGATGCGGTCACGACGATCTCGAGCGCGACCGACGGCGTGTTCTACATGCGCCGCGCGATCCGCTTCGTGACGGTCGGCGCGCCGCTCGGGCGCGTGACGGGCACGGTGCCGGTGCGCAAGGGGATGCTGCTGGGCGCGTGAGCGGCGGGACGGGCGCGTGTCCGAGTGGCGCCACGCAATTTCGTTCTCGTCAAATTGACCGGGCGTTGCCGTACCCCTAAATTGGGTGATGCGGAGCGCGCTCCGTGTTCCGTGAGAAGGACGTTGCAAGCAGAGTCAGAGAGTTGAGCGGGCGGCGCATGCCGCCCGTCTTTTTATCCGCGCGATCCGCGAATGGCCGTCGCGCTTATCCCGCGAGCGAAGTAACCGCTCACCCGCGCCGCGCCACCAGTTCCGAAACCGTCTGCGCGGCCTGCTGCAGCGGCCCGAGAAACTCCTTCACCATCTGCTTCGCGGTATGCCGCTGCGCGTTGCCGCTGATGTTCATCGCGGCGATGATCTGCCCGCGCCGGTTGCGGATCGGCGCGGACAGCGACATCAGCCCCACTTCGAGTTCCTGGTCGACCACGGCCCAGCCCTGCTGGCGCGCCTGCGCGATCGCCGCCTTCAGCTCGCCGAGGTCGGTGATCGTGCGCGGCGTATGCGCGCGGATGCCGCTCTGCGCGAGCGTTTCGTCGAGCGCCGCGTCGTCGAGCGCGGACAGCAGCACGCGGCCCATCGACGTGCAGTACGCGGGCAGCCGGCTGCCGATCGACAGGTTGATCGTCATGATCTTGCGGGTCGGCACGCGCAGCACGTAGACGATCTCGGTGCGGTCGAGCACCGCGGCCGAGCAGCTTTCGTGGATCTGCTCGGACAACTGTTCCATCACCGGATCGGCGAGATTCCAGAACGGCATCGACGTCAGGTACGCGAAGCCGAGCTCGAGGATCTTCGGCGTGAGCCGGAACAGCCGGCCGTCGGCCTCGACGTAGCCGAGCGTCTGCAGCGTGAGCAGGATCCGGCGCGCGCCCGCGCGCGTGAGGCCGGTGGCCGACGCGACCTCGGTGAGCGTCTGCTCCGGGCGCTGCGCGTCGAACGCGCGGATCACCGCGAGGCCGCGCGCGAACGACTGCACATAGGAGTCGCCGGGTTTCTGGATGTCTTCGGTTGTCATGAACGGTTGGTTTGTCGTGCAGCCGAGAAGATAGCGCATGGGGCCTGACACGCCAACCGCCCGGCGGACCGCGCGCTTGACAGGTCGTCCCCGCACTCCCTATGATGCGTTGAACGTTCGATACACGATCTTATGTTCGTATATAGAACATTTAAGCGCATCCCGGCGGGCAATGCAAGGGGCGCGCCCTGTTCATTTCCCAGCCTTTCACGGGACCGGAGACACTGATGACCGAAGCTTTTCTGTGTGATGCGATCCGTACGCCGATCGGGCGTTACGGCGGTGCACTGTCCGGCGTGCGCGCCGACGATCTGGGCGCGGTGCCGCTCAAGGCGCTCGTCGAGCGCAACCGCGACGTCGACTGGACGGCGATCGACGACGTGATCTACGGCTGCGCGAACCAGGCCGGCGAGGACAACCGCAACGTCGCGCGCATGTCCGCGCTGCTCGCGGGCTTGCCGGAAGGCGTGCCGGGTTCGACGATCAACCGCCTGTGCGGTTCCGGAATGGACGCGGTCGGCGTGGCCGCGCGCGCGATCAAGTCGGGCGAAGCCGCGCTGATGGTCGCGGGCGGCGTCGAGAGCATGACGCGCGCGCCGTTCGTGATGGGCAAGGCCGCGAGCGCGTTCGCGCGCCAGGCCGACATCTACGATACGACGATCGGCTGGCGTTTCGTCAATCCGCTGATGAAACAGCTGCACGGTGTCGATTCGATGCCGGAAACCGCCGAGAACGTCGCGGTCGACTACAACATCAGCCGCGCGGATCAGGACCTGTTCGCGCTGCGCAGCCAGCAGAAGGCCGCGCGGGCGCAGCAGGACGGCACGCTCGCCGAAGAAATCGTGTCGGTCACGATTGCGCAGAAGAAGGGCGATCCGCTGGTCGTGTCGCGCGACGAACATCCGCGTGAAACGTCGCTCGAGACGCTCGCGAAGCTGAAGGGCGTCGTGCGCCCGGACGGCTCGGTCACGGCCGGCAACGCGTCGGGCGTGAACGACGGCGCCGCCGCGCTGCTGCTCGCGAACGAGGCCACCGCGAAGCGCTTCGGCCTGACGCCGCGCGCCCGCGTGCTCGGCATCGCGACGGCCGGCGTCGCGCCGCGCGTGATGGGGATCGGCCCGGCGCCCGCCACGCAGAAGCTGCTCGCGCGGCTCGGGATGACGATCGACCAGTTCGACGTGATCGAGCTGAACGAAGCGTTCGCATCGCAAGGTCTCGCGGTGCTGCGCATGCTCGGCGTCGCCGACGACGATCCGCGCGTGAACCCGAACGGCGGCGCGATCGCGCTCGGCCACCCGCTCGGCGCATCGGGTGCGCGGCTCGTGACGACCGCGATGTATCAGTTGCATCGCACGAACGGCCGCTTTGCGCTGTGCACGATGTGCATCGGCGTCGGCCAGGGCATCGCGATCGCGATCGAACGCGTCTGAGCGGCGTGATAGGGTGAAGCGGCCGGATACGCGCCGCTTTACCGCTGAGCTGTTTCCGCCACGAAGGGCGGCACGAGGTTGCTCGTGCCGCCCTTCGTCGTTAACCGGCCTGCGACAGTTGCCTGAGGCGCGCGTCGAGCGCGTCGATCTCGGTGTCCGCGAACACCTCGATGCCGTGCTCGCGCAACAGCGCGGCCGTGACGCCGGCGCCCGCGTGCCGCCGGCTCTCGAAACTTCCGTCGTAAATGAACGTGCTGCCGCACGACGGGCTGCCGTCCGCGAGGATCGCGAAGCGGCAGTCGTGTGCCTGTGCGACGGCCAGCGCGGTCCGCGCGCCGGAAACGAATGGGGCCGTCACGTCCGCGCCGTTCACGTCGACGATGCGTGCGTGCCCCGCCAGCACCTGCTGCCCCGATGCGCCGCCGGCGATTTCGGCAGGCGGGCGCGGCACGCCGAGGCCGCCCGCGAGTTCCGGGCAGACCGCGACGAGACGCCCTTCGCGCTGCCACCGTTCGAGCGCTTTGTGCGCGGCGCTCTTCGCCGAGCCGTTGTAACGGACCGGATGGCCGATCACGCACATGCTGACGAGGATCTTCGGCGTGGCGGGCGGTGGCGGGTCGTTCTTCAATGTCGCGCTCCGTGATGGCTGATGGCGTCTGATAGCGGCTGTGGCGGAGCGGAAAATTCTACGCGGCATCCGCGTGCCGGGCTGTCAGGCCGTCGGCCCTTCCAGGTGAATGTCCTCGGGCTCGAGCGCGTAAAGCTCGGGATCGGGCGCCGTGCTGACCGTGAAGCCGAGCCGCAGGTAGAAGTCGATCGTGCGCCGCGACGGCGTCGCCGACACGTACAGCCGCTCGGCGCCCATCGCGCGCGCCTGCGCGCGGGCCGCGCGGTAGAGCTGTTCGCCGAGCCCGCAGCCGCGCCAGTCGTGGCTCACGTGCAGGAACTTCAATTGCAGCATGTCGCGCCGTGGGCCGAGCGGCCGGCTGTCGACGATCGCCGCCGCGACGAGCCGCGCGCCGTCGAACCTGCCGAGAAACCAGCCGCCGCGGTCGTGGCAGTCGAGCAGGATCGGCGTGTAGTGGTCGGCTTCGCCGTCGGGCCAGCCGGCCACGTCGTAGAACTCGGGCACCAGATGCAGCGCGCCGTCGCGCAGCACGTACAGGTGTTCGATGATTTCGCGCCGGTCGATGGTCCATACGAGCGGTACGTCGTCGCGCGCAAGCGGGCGGGCCGACAGCGCGTCGCGTTCGGCGGCGGTGCGGCGCGTCATGCGGCGATCCGGTGCGCGGCGATGGCGATCATCAGCGGCAGGCGCGGCATGCCGTCGGGCGAGGCCGTCCGATGGCCGGCCGGTTCGCGTTGTTCCGGAAACCGCGTGGCGCCGCCACGACGGAAAAACGCGGCCTGACTGAGTTGATGGCGGTCATACACAGTCGTCACCGTAGTCGAGGACAGCCGATTCAGTTCATGCAATGCCTTTTTCATCGAATTCGGATTCGGGTGAAATGGAGCGGGATAGGCCAATCGTTTCGCCGCATGCAACGGCTGCCGGTATTGTCAATGCCATGTGGCGCTTCGTGACAGACAAATAAACGTGCGCGGTGATTATCGCCGGATTATTTGATCGAAATCATGGCAATGGCCGAATCGTCGGTTTTACGCGCACCAGGATTAAGGTTTCCCGGTGAATTGCCGACAGTAAGGACGAGAGTGTCGTAAAGCGATCTACCGTTTTTCGGCTACTGAGCGCGATTTCAGCGCGGCGCGGACGATAGATCCGCCTTTCGGAGCCTTGCATGCGCAACAACCAGCCCGTTACCCAACAGGAATTCGATTTTCCCGACGACGTCACGCTGATGTCGACAACCGATGCCGACAGCATCATCACCTACGCGAACACGACGTTCGCGCACGTAAGCGGCTTCTCGACCGAGGAGCTCGTCGGCCAGCCGCACAACGTGGTGCGTCACCCGGACATGCCGAAGGAGGCGTTCGCCGACATGTGGGCGACGCTGCGGCGCGGCGAGCCGTGGACCGCGCTCGTGAAGAACCGCCGCAAGAACGGCGATCACTACTGGGTGCGCGCGAACGCGATTCCGGTGATGCGCAACGGCGCGCCGCAGGGCTACATGTCGGTGCGCACGAAGGCGCCGCGCGACGAGAGCCAAGCCGCGGACGCGCTGTATCGCGCGTTTCGCGACGGCAACGCCGGCCAGCGCCGATTCCACAAGGGGCTCGTCATCCGCACCGGGCTGCTGCGGATCGCCTCGCTGCCGCAGACGATGTCGGTGCGTGCGCGCGTTCATGCGGCACTGTGCGTGCTCGCGCCGGCCGTCGTCGGTGCGGGGTGGACTTTCGGGCTGACCGGCGGCGGGCTCGCGGCGTTTGCCGGCGTGACGGTCGGCGTGGCGGCGGCGGCCGGCTGGTGGCTCGACGCGCAGATCGTGCGGCCGCTGAAGCGGCTGCACGAGCAGGCGCTGAACGTCGCGACCGGCGAGAGCCGGCGCGGCGTGCGGATGAACCGCGTCGACGAGATCGGCATGACGCTGCGCACGATCAACCAGCTCGGGCTGATGTTCCGCTGGCTCGTCGACGACGTCAGCGAGCAGGTGCACAACGTACAGCGCGCGAGCAACGAGATCGCGCAGGGCAACAGCGACCTGAGCGCGCGCACCGAACAGGCCGCGTCGAGCGTGCAGCAGACGGCCGCGTCGATGGCCGAGATGACGGCCACCGTATCGAGCAATGCGGAGACGGCGCTGCAGGCGAATCAGTTGTCGGTGTCCGCGAGCGATGCGGCCGAGCGCGGCGGGCAAGCGGTGAGCGAGGTCGTCACGACGATGAGCGAGATCACCGACAGCTCGCGCAGGATCGCGGACATCATCGGCGTGATCGACGGTATCGCGTTCCAGACCAACATCCTCGCGCTGAATGCGGCGGTCGAGGCGGCGCGCGCAGGCGAGCAAGGGCGCGGCTTCGCGGTGGTGGCCGGCGAAGTGCGCGCGCTCGCACAGCGCAGCGCGAACGCGGCGAAGGAGATCAAGACGCTGATCGGCGCGAGCGTCGAGCGCGTCGAATCGGGCGCACGGATCGTCGATGGGGCGGGCAAGACGATGGAGGACATCGTCACGCAGGTGAAGCGCGTGTCGGACCTCATCGCGGAGATCAGCTCGTCGACGGCCGAACAGAGCACGGGCGTCGCGCAGGTCGACCAGGCAGTCGTGCATCTGGACAACATCACGCAGCAGAACGCGGCGTTGGTCGAACAGAGCACGGCGGCGTCGGAAAGCCTGAAGCAGCAGGCGACGCGGCTGGTGGATGCGGTGAACGTGTTCAGGTGATGGGCGAAACGTGCGCGACGCGCGGCTTCGATCGATGCATGCCGGGTGTCGCGCGCGGCGCATATTCAGGTTTGCGGATTCAATCGAATGGCATCAAGCGGGAAATGTCTCCCGGCAATGCATTTTTGTTTTATCCATAAACAAAGTATTCGATAAAAACAAGATGATGCATTTTTAATGCATATTTACCCGAACACGGCATAATGTTTTCACCGAATTTGCCGAAAGCGCAGGAGCCGACTCACGCGCATGCGAATCGATCGCGATGCGCGGGGTCTCGAATCAATCGACGAGCGGACGCAAGATCCGTCACCCGGAGCCCCACACCATGCGCAACAACCAGCCTGTCACGCAACGCGAATTCGAATTTGCCGATGATGCGACGCTGATGTCGACGACCGACGCCGACAGCTATATCACGTACGCGAACGCGGCATTCATCCAGGTCAGCGGCTTTTCTCCCGAGGAGATCGAAGGCCAGCCGCACAACGTGGTGCGGCATCCGGACATGCCGAAGGAGGCGTTCGCCGACATGTGGGCGACGCTGCAGGGCGGCGAGCCGTGGACCGCGCTCGTGAAGAACCGCCGCAAGAACGGCGATCACTACTGGGTGCGCGCGAACGCGATTCCGGTGATGCGCAACGGGCAGCCGAAGGGCTACATGTCGGTGCGCACGAAGGCGACGCGCGACGAGATCGCGGCCGCCGAGGCGCTGTATCGCGATTTCCGCGAAGGCAAGGCCGGCAGCCGCCGGTTCCACAAGGGGTTGATCGTCCGCACGGGCATGATGCGGGTCGCGTCGCTGTTCCAGACGATGTCGGTGCGGGCCCGGTTGGTGTCGACGCTGTGCGTGCTGGCGCCGGCCGTCATCGGCGCCGGCTGGGCGGCCGGGTTGACCGGCGGCGCGCTCGCGGCGTTTGCCGGTGCGGCGGCCGGCGTGACGGCGGCGGCCGGGCTGTGGCTCGACGCGCAGATCGTGCGGCCGCTCCGGCAGTTGCGCGACGAGGCGTTGCGCGTGGCGACCGGCGAAAGCCGCAGCGGCGTGCGGATGAACCGTGTCGACGAGATCGGCATGACGCTGCGCACGATCAATCAGCTCGGGCTGATGTTCCGCTGGCTCGTCGACGACGTCAGCGAACAGGTGCTGAACGTGCAGCGCGCGAGCAACGAGATCGCGCAGGGCAACAGCGACCTGAGCGCGCGCACCGAACAGGCGTCGACGAGCGTGCAGCAGACGGCCGCGTCGATGGCCGAGATGACGGCGACCGTATCGAGCAATGCGGAAACGGCGCTGCAGGCGAACCAGTTGTCCGTTTCCGCGAGCGAGGCGGCCGGGCGCGGCGGGCAGGCGGTGAACGAAGTCGTCGCGACGATGAACGACATCACCGACAGCTCGCGCAAGATCGCCGACATCATCGGCGTGATCGACGGCATCGCGTTCCAGACCAACATCCTCGCGCTGAACGCGGCCGTCGAGGCCGCGCGCGCGGGCGATCAGGGGCGCGGCTTCGCGGTGGTGGCCGGCGAAGTGCGCGCGCTCGCGCAGCGCAGCGCGAACGCGGCGAAGGAGATCAAGACGCTGATCGGCGCGAGCGTCGAGCGGGTCGAGTCGGGCGCGCGGATCGTCGATGGCGCGGGCAAGACGATGGAAGATATCGTCACTCAGGTGAAGCGTGTATCGGATCTCATTGCGGAGATCAGCTCGTCGACGGCCGAACAGAGCACGGGCGTCGCGCAGGTCGACCAGGCGGTCGTGCACCTGGACAACATCACGCAGCAGAACGCGGCGCTCGTCGAACAGAGCACGGCGGCGTCGGAAAGCCTGAAGCAGCAGGCGACGCGGCTGGTCGAGGCGGTGAACGTGTTTCGCTGATCGCGGGAGCGGATGATGCGGAAGGCGGCCCGCATTGCGCGGGCCGACGTGAGGGGCTGCTACGTCATCGCACCTTGGGTACGGGATTCAGGTTTGGGCAACAGTGGTTGGGGCATCCCGGACTGACGTTCACTTCGACGCGTCGCCCGGATTGTTCGAACTCGTCCGGCTTGAAAATTTTCCCCGTCAACGCGCTTTTCTCGCCACGGATCGAATGCTGATCCAGAATGGCCATCACGCTTTCCGCTCGTTGCGTTGCGAGCTGTTGCGCATCGCGTTCGGTTTGTTCCGCCAGTCCGATCAACCATACCGTGTCAATGATCGGAAAGCGTTTGTGCATGTCGGTCGACCATGCCGACAGCCTTGACAGTTCGGTCGGAGAAATCACGCTCGAATCGGCATCGAAAACAATATCGATGTAATGGGCGGGCATGTTCGACGCGCCGTCACAGGCGAACGTCGCATGTGCACAGCTCAATGTGAGCAAGACGGTGGTCAGGAATTTAGTCGCCATCGACAACATACCCGGCGATGCTCTCGGCATTGTGGATTGCCAAGTCAGGATTTGACCGGCCCCAAGGCGCAAGAAATGGCGTGATCGTATATTGATCGTCCGTCGAAGACATGGTGTCGTGGAAGTGAGTTGCTTCATGGATGATAGTAGATACGTGAGAATCAGCACCATCGGTCCACGGGCGCATCGTGCAGAATCGCGCACTGATGGCGATGGTATGTGTCGCCGTGTCCGGTGCGCATACGTGTGCGGCTTCGTCAGCCGTTCCGCGCGGATGAGGCGTGCAACCCGTCGCCAAATCACCAGCGCTGCCGCTTCGAACGACATTGTTTTCGTTGAACGCTCGAACTACGTCGAGCACTCTCGTTAAGCCGGTGAGCAGGCGCATACGCGTTCGTTCGTCGTTGCAACCGAACCACTTGAACACGCGATCTTTTTCGGTTTTCGACCATTTTTGCAGAGCGGCGATGCGCGCGCCTAGCTTCTCGACGGCTTTAGCTTGTGCCTTTGCGAATACGGCACGGAATTCCGAGTTGGTCATGTTTTCGCAGATAGGTCGTAAGTCGACATCCGCGAATGTCTGCGATCCCGCGATGGTGTTTGTCGTCGTCTCGGCGACGGTAGTTTGGTTTCCCATCGTTTCAGTCCTCGATTACAAGCTTCAATGTCTGCGCTCGTTCGGTCCGCACTCGCACGGTACAGCCGCGCCGATCACTAACGCCGGATGCCAGCACGTTCCCAGATCGATCCTTGATCCAGTAGCGCACGTTGCTTAACGGCTGCTTCGTCCTCACGTCGCGGATCACGAATTGATCGTTATGAATGTCCGATGCCGGTGCGTATGGTGTAGGTGTGAATGCCGAGTATCTGGCGAAAGGGTTCGCTGAACCGGGGCTACCGCCCCCAATGAAAAACGTGCAGTCGTTGCCCGCGACTAAAAGGTTTTGCCCGCATGGACACAGCACTGCATCGCCTTCGACGGCTACCGCACGTCCTCTACCGACAACGGATACGGCGCTTCCTGCTATCGGAAACTTGCCCTCGCAATTTCCACATGTCGCTTTGTCGCCGTCCAAGGCAATGTGCTTGTTGTTCACGAATATGCTTGCAGTGCCCGCGATGACGATTCCGCCTGTCGTCGTTGGGTCGCCGTTTCTGATCGCTCGTCGGCTCATGGCTACGTCCTCAATTGAAGTTGGCAATGTTCCATTCCCGACCCGGGGTCATGGATCGCATATGCGGTTACCGGCCCGCGAGCGTTCTCGACCTGCCGGATCGATGTGCGAAGAAAGCAAGAGCTGGCGGCGTGTTCTTCTTCCATGGATTGGGATATCGTGTGTATGGGTGAGCCATGAACAGTGGCCGGTAAGATTTTCTCCGTCTATAGAACGAGTACGATTTTTAGTTCGAAGTGCGACGTAAGTTGATGCTATGAAGCGATCGTCGAGGCTGGGGAGAAGGGAGGTCGAGCAGGGCGCGGCAGCGTCGGTTACGCCTGGGGCAGCAGGCGACGCGGCTCGTGGATACGGTGAGCGTGTTTCGGTGAGTACGTAAAGAGATGACCCGGGCGCGGCGGAGATGCGCTCGTCCGTACGCCATGCTGGCCTTGCGTACGTTGGGTCGTCAGGTAAGGTTTTCATGCGCGAGCAAACCTGATCGAGGCGGAGCGCTCAATCTAGTGGCTTGCAGCGAAACGGGAAATGAGACTTGAACGAAATACGTGCGCGATATGAGATATCGACGAATACCGCGTCGAATCGCGTGCACAGAGGGGGGAGGCATCGCGCGTATCAAGGTGACGCGGGCGCGACGGAGAGGGGAGCCGGCCCGCGTCGGGCCGCCCGGTTCCGGCCGGGCGGCCAGGGCCTGTCGCCGAGGCGGCAGGCCCCGAACCGTCAGACGGCCAGGCAGAGGTACTTGATCACGACGTAGTCGTCGATGCCGTAGTGCGAGCCTTCGCGGCCGAGGCCCGACTGCTTGACGCCGCCGAACGGCGCGACTTCGTTCGAGATCAGGCCCGTGTTCACGCCGACCATCCCGTACTCGAGCGCTTCGGCCACTTTCCACACGCGGCCGATGTCGCGGCTGTAGAAGTACGCGGCGAGGCCGAACTCGGTGTCGTTCGCGAGGCGGATCACCTCGTCGTCGCTGCCGAACTTGAACAGCGGCGCGAGCGGCCCGAACGTCTCTTCCTTCGCGACCTTCATCGCCGGCGTCACGCCCGTCAGCACGGTCGGCTCGAAGAAGCCGTGGCCGAGCGCGTGGCGCTTGCCGCCCGTCACGACGGTCGCGCCCTTCGCGAGCGCGTCCTCGATGTGCGCCTCGACCTTCAGCACCGCTGCTTCGTTGATCAGCGGGCCCTGCGTGACGCCCGGCTCCGTGCCGCGGCCGACCTTCAGCTCGCCGACGGCCGCCGCGAGTTTCTGCGCGAACTGGTCGTACACGGCTTCGTGCACATAGAAACGGTTCGTGCACACGCACGTCTGGCCGCTGTTGCGGTACTTCGACGCGATCGCGCCCTGCACGGCCGCATCGAGATCGGCGTCGTCGAACACGATGAACGGCGCGTTGCCGCCGAGCTCCAGCGACACCTTCTTGACCGTCGCCGCGCATTGCGACATCAGCAGGCGGCCGACCGGCGTCGAGCCGGTGAACGACAGCTTGCGCACGATCGGGTTCGACGTCAGTTCGCCGCCGATCGCCTTCGGGTCGCCCGTGACGACGCTGAACACGCCGGCCGGCACGCCCGCGCGCTCGGCCAGCACGGCCATCGCGAGCGCCGAGAACGGCGTCGCTTCGGCCGGCTTCACGACGATCGGGCAGCCTGCCGCGAGCGCCGGGCCGACCTTGCGGGTGATCATCGCCGCCGGGAAGTTCCACGGCGTGATCGCCGCGCACACGCCGATCGCTTCCTTCGTCACGACGATGCGCTTGTCGCTCGCCGGCGTCGGGATCGTGTCGCCGTACACGCGCTTGCCTTCTTCCGCGAACCATTCGAGGAACGATGCCGCGTAGCCGATCTCGCCCTTCGCTTCGGCCAGCGACTTGCCTTGCTCGGTCGTCAGGATCAGCGCGAGGTCGTCGGCGTTCTCCATCATCAGGTCGTGCCACTTGCGCAGGATGACCGCGCGTTCCTTCGCGGTCTTCTTGCGCCACGCCGGCCATGCGGCGTTCGCGGCTTCGATCGCGTGACGCGTCTCGGCCGTGCCCATCGCCGGCACGGTGCCGAGCAGGCCGCCGGTGGCCGGGTTGCGGACGTCGAACGACTCGCCGTTCGCCGCGCCTTGCCATTCGCCGTTGACGTACGCCTGCTGGCGGAACAGTGACGGATCTTTCAGTGCCAGGGTTTCCTGAACAGTGCTCATATGAATCGCCTGCTTTGAAAAGGACGGAAGAAAACGGCCGCCGCCGTCTTCACGACGGCGGCGGCGCATTCAGTGGAAGGGGACGGGAACTCAGGCCGGCACGCCGACCGTTTCCTTCAGCACTTCCTCGAGGATCACGAGCGCTTCGTCGAACACGGCTTGCGGGATCGTCAGCGGGAACAGGAAGCGCACGACGTTCGAGTACACGCCGCACACGAGCAGCAGCAGGCCGCGCTCGAGCGCACGCGTCTGCACGCGCTTCGTGAATTCGGCATCCGGCTCGCCCGAACCCGGCTTCAGGAATTCGACCGCGATCATCGCGCCCGGGCCGCGCACGTCGGCGATCTGCGGCACGTCGGCCTGCAGCGCATTCAGCTTCGCCTTCAGCACGTCGCCGAGTTGCGTCGCACGCTCGCACAGCTTCTCTTCGTCGATGATCTCGAGCACCGCGTGCGCCGAGGCGACCGCCAGCGGGTTGCCCGCGTAGGTGCCGCCGAGGCCGCCGGGCGCGGCCGCGTCCATCACGTCCGCCCGGCCGACGACGCCCGACAGCGGCATGCCGCCCGCGAGGCTCTTCGCCATCGTGATCAGGTCGGCCAGCACGTCGTAGTGCTGCATCGCGAACAGCTTGCCGGTACGCGCGAAGCCCGTCTGCACTTCGTCGGCGATCAGCAGGATGCCGTGTTCGTTACAGATCTTGCGCAGCGCGCGCACGAATTCGGCCGGCGCCGCGTAGAAACCGCCTTCGCCCTGGACCGGTTCGAAGATGATCGCGGCGACGCGCTTCGGATCGATGTCGGCCTTGAACAGCATCTCGATCGCCTTGATCGAGTCGGCCGTCGTCACGCCGTGCACGGCGTTCGGGTACGGCGCGTGGAACACGTCGCCCGGGAACGGGCCGAAGTTCAGCTTGTACGGCGCGACCTTGCCGGTCAGCGCCATGCCCATCATCGTGCGGCCGTGGAAGCCGCCCGAGAACGCGATCACGCCCGGACGGCCGGTGGCCGCGCGCGCGATCTTGACCGCGTTCTCGACGGCTTCGGCGCCGGTCGTGAAGAACGCGGTCTTCTTCGGGAAGTCGCCCGGCGCGCGTTCGTTGATCTTTTCCGCCAGCTCGACGTACGACGCGTACGGGACGATCTGGTAAGCGGTGTGCGTGAAGTTGTTCAGCTGATCCGCGATCGCCTTTACGATCTTCGGGTGACGGTGGCCCGTGTTCAGCACCGCGATGCCGGCGGCGAAATCGATGAAGCGGCGGCCTTCGACGTCCCACAGTTCCGCGTTCTCGGCGCGGGCTGCGTAGAAATCGCACATCACGCCGACGCCGCGCGGGGTGGCGGCGTTCTTGCGGGCCTGCAGGTCGGCATTCTTCACGGTCATCTCCTTGACGTTCTTTCCGGTGAGTAGAAATCGGGCGCGTTGGCAGCCCATGGAGGCGACTATAATCACATTTGGCTCTGGCAATCAGAGCCATTTCAATAAATATTCAGGAGCCAATCATGCGCGCGAGCGTGTTGTCGGACTGGCTGGCGCAGCGTCTCGTGCGCGGCGGCGAACAGCCGATCTACCGGCAGCTTCACCGGCTGCTGCAACAGGCGATCCTGTCGCGCGAGCTGCCGGCCGGCACGCGCGTGCCGTCGTCGCGGCTGCTGGCCGCCGAGCTCGGGATCGCGCGCAACACGGTCACGCAGGTTTACGAACAGCTTGCGCTCGAAGGCTATGTGAATTCGGCGACGGGGCGCGGCACGTTCGTCGCCGACAGCGCGCCGGACGAGATCGTCGGCGCACCGCCCGACGCGGGCGCAGGCCCGGCTGTCGTGACGCCGTCCGCGCGGCGGCTGTCCGCGCGCGGCACGCGGCTCGTCGAAGGGGCCGGCGTGTCGAAGCGCCAGGGCGGCGCGTTCATGCCGGGCGTGCCCGATGTGTCGCGCTTTCCGGCGCGCGTGTGGACGCGGCTGCACAACAAGTACTGGCGGCGCCTGCGCCCGGACCTGCTGACCTATGCGCCCGGCGGCGGGCTCGCGCTGCTGCGCGAGGCGCTGGCCGACTACCTGCGCACGTCGCGCTCGGTGCGCTGCACGCCCGAGCAGATCGTGATCACGACCGGCATCCACCAGTCGATCGACCTCGCGGTGCGGCTGCTGACCGATCCCGGCGACGCGATCTGGACCGAGGATCCGTGTTATTGGGGCGTGCGCAGCGTGCTCAACGTGTCGGGGCTGACCACGCGGCCGATTCCGGTCGACGACGAAGGCATTGCGCCGTCGGCCGCCGATCTCGCCGAGCCGCCGAAGCTGATGCTCGTCACGCCGTCGCACCAGTATCCGCTCGGGATGGTGATGAGCCTCGCGCGGCGGCGGATGCTGCTCGAATATGCGCGCCAGCACGGCTGCTGGATCATCGAGGACGACTACGACAGCGAATTCCGCTACGGCAGCCGGCCGCTCGCGTCGCTGCAGGGGCTCGACACGGCCGGGCAGGTGATCTACGTCGGCAGTTTCGGCAAGACGCTGTTCCCGGGGCTGCGGGTCGGCTACCTCGTCGCGCCGGAGCCGCTCGCGGAAAGCTTCGCGACCGCGAGCGCCGAGCTGTATCGCGAAGGGCAGCTGCTTCAGCAGGCCGTACTCGCCGAATTCATCGCGGAAGGGCATTTCGTATCGCATATCCGCAAGATGCGCACGCTGTACGGGCAACGCCGCGAGGTGCTGCTCGACGCGGTCGCGCGCCGCTATGGCGACACGCTGCACGCGCTCGGTAGCGATGCGGGGCTGCACCTCGTCACGCAGTTGCCGGCGGGCGTCGACGATCGCGCGGTCGCGCAGGCCGCGCTGGAGCGCAACATCGTCGTGCGGCCGCTGTCCGGTTACTACGCGGATCGCACGCGCGCCGCATCGGGCCTGCTGCTCGGCTATGCGTGCGTGCCGGAAGACGAGATCGGGACGGCGTTCGCGACGCTCGCCGAGGCGATCGACGAGCGGGCGTTCGGCGGGGCCGTAGCGCTGGCTTGACGGGTGAACCCGGCAATATCGACTCGTTGCGATTCCGTCAAGGACGGTCGATGCGCTCCGCAACGTGGAGCGCCTGGCGGGCGCACTCGCGCGGAATTGTCGATAATGGAACGTTGTTATTCACCGGATGCCGACGATGACCGAAGCCACCCTCACCCCGCCCGCCGTTCCGCGCCTCACGAGCCTGTCGCACGGGGGCGGCTGCGGCTGCAAGATCGCGCCGGGCGTGCTGTCCGAGCTGCTCAAGCGCGCGACGCCGCCCGCGCTGTTCCCCGATCTGCTGGTCGGCACCGAGACGTCCGACGACGCGGCCGTCTACCGGCTCAACGACGAGCAGGCGATCGTCGCCACCACTGATTTCTTCATGCCGATCGTCGACGATCCGTTCGACTTCGGCCGCATCGCGGCCACCAACGCGCTGTCCGACGTCTATGCGATGGGCGGCAAGCCGATCCTCGCGCTCGCGCTGGTCGGCATGCCGATCAACGTGCTGCCGCACGAGACGATCGCGGCCGTGCTGCGCGGCGGCGAATCGGTGTGCGCGGAGGCCGGCATTCCGGTCGCGGGCGGTCATTCGATCGATTCGGTCGAGCCGATCTACGGGCTCGCGGCGATCGGCGTCGTGCATCCGTCGCGCGTGAAGCGCAACGCGGCGGCGCGCGCGGGCGACGTGCTCGTGCTCGGCAAGCCGCTCGGCGTCGGCGTGCTGTCGGCCGCGCTGAAGAAGAATCAGCTCGATGCCGACGGTTACGCGCAGATGGTCGCGACCACCACCAAGCTGAACCGGCCGGGCGCCGAACTCGCCGCGCTGCCGGGCGTGCATGCGCTGACCGACGTCACGGGCTTCGGGCTGCTCGGCCATACGCTCGAACTGGCGCGCGGCGCACAGCTTACCGCGCGCGTGCACTACGCGTCGCTGCCGTGGCTCGCCGGCGTCGAGACGTTCGTTGCCGATGGCGTGTTCACCGGCGCGTCGGGCCGCAACTGGGCCGCGTACGGCACCGATGTACGGCTCGCGGACGGGCTGCCGCCCGTCGCGCAGGCGCTGCTGACCGATCCGCAGACGTCGGGCGGGCTGCTGGTCGCCTGCGCGCCCGAAGCCGTCGATGACGTGCTCGCGTGCTTCCGCGCCGACGGTTTCGACCGCGCGGCCGTGATCGGCGAGATGGTGGACGGGCCGTCGCGCGTCGACGTCGCCTGACGCGTTTTTTCTCACGCTGAAGCGCCGTCGGTCGATAGAATCGATGCCTTCCGTTGAAGGCATCGACGACCGATGAACGACTTCCTGTTCGGGCTGATGATCGCGCTGTCGGTCGGGCCCGTCGCGCTGATGATCGCGAACTACGGCATGCGCGCCGGCACCGCGACCGGCGTGCGCGCGGCGATCGGCGTGGCCGCTGCAGACGGCTGCTATGCAGTCGTCGCGTTCACGATCGGCGCGATGCTCGCGAGCACGCTGGCGTCGCATCTGTCGCTGTTCCGCATCGTTGGTGCGCTCGTGCTGCTCGCGATGGGCGCACGGATGCTGTGGCAGGCGCTGCGTGACCGGCGCCGGACCCTCGACGGCGACGTACCGACGCCGCCGGGCGATCGCCCGTTCATCTCAATGTTCTTCGTCACGCTCGCGAACCCGCTGACCATCCTGCTGTTCTACGGCTATGCGACCGCTGCCGCCGGTGCGCACCGGCACTGGCTGCTCGGCGCCGCGTGCGTGTTCGCGGGCAGTCTCGCGGGGCAGCTCGTGTTCGCGTTCGGCGGCAGCGCGATCGGGCGCTTCGTGAAATCGCCGGGGTGGCTCGCGGCGAGCCATGTGGTCGCCGCACTCGTCGTGCTCGGTTATGGCGTCGCGGGGCTGATGCGCGTGTAGCACGGTGAGAAGCGGCCGACGTCGCACGTGGCGGCGCACCCAATAGCATTCCTGATGTTTGCAGGGCCGCGACGAACGCGCGATTTTCGATCACGCAACACGCATCCGTTCGCACGAAACACCGCCGGCCGTTTCGTAGTCGGGTTCCGCACCGCGCACGCCCGTTCTATACTCGTCGCGCAGTCTCCGACAGCCGTTCTCACCCAACATCATCGAAACAAGGAACGCCGATGCTGACTCGCTCCATCCTTTCCGCTGCTGCATTCTCGCTTGCCGCCTGTGCGACCGCGCCGTCGATCGCGCAGGACAACCAGGGCAACGATGCAGGCAACGCAGCATTCGCCGAGACCGGCTCGCATGGGCGCCCGGTCAAGGTCATGATCATCACGATGTTCGGCCCGGAGGGCCAGGCATGGCTTGACCGGCTCGGCCCGTGGCGCGACATTACCGTGCCCGGCCTGTCGCCCGACTATCCGGCCGTCCACTGCAACAAGCAGGACGTGTGCGTGGTCACGACCGGCATGGGTTATGCGAACGCGTCGGCGACGATCATGGCGCTCACGTTCTCGCAGCGCTTCGATCTGCGCCGCACGTATTTCCTGGTCTCGGGCATCGCGGGCGTCGACCCGGCACAGGGCACGGTCGGATCGGCCGCGTGGTCGAAATACCTCGTCGATTTCAGCCTGCAGTGGGAGCTCGATGCGCGCGAGATTCCGGCCGGGTGGAACACCGGCTATCTCGGCATCAACACGAAGAGCCCGAACGACAAGCCGCCGCTCGACTATCGCACCGAAGTGTTCCAGCTCAACCCGCAGCTGACCGATGCCGCGTATGCGCTGTCGCGCAACGTCGTGCTCGCCGACAGCGCACAGGCGCAAGCCGCGCGCGCGAAATTCACGTATGCGCCGGCGAACCGGCCGCCGACGGTGATCCAGTGCGACACGTCGTCGGGCAACACGTGGTTCTCGGGCACGCTGATCGGCGAGCGCGCGCGCCAGTGGACCAAGATCCTGACGGACGGCACGGGCACCTACTGCATGACCGCGCAGGAAGACAACGCGACGTTCGAAGCGCTCAAGCGCGCGGCGAGCGTGAAGCGGGTCGACCTGTCGCGCGTGGCCGTGCTGCGCACGGGGTCCGATTTCGACCGGCCGTACGCGGGGCAGACGAGCGCCGACAACCTGCTGAACTACGCGGACCAGGGCGGCTTCGCGCCGGCGACCGAAAACCTGTACCGCGCGGGCAATCCGCTGGTGCAGGACATCGTCACGCACTGGGGCGAATGGCGTGATGGGGTGCCGCGTCGCTGACCACCGCAGGACGGCATCAGCGACGCGTCGACGCGAGCCTTAATGCGATTGCTGCCCGGAACGGAACGGCGTCCACACCGGCGTGGTGTCGTCCCAGTGATCGAGCGGCGAAGGAAGTTGATCGTTCATCATGTGCTCCTGCAACTCACTGACTCAGCGAGTCGTCGACAAGGTCGTTTGAGACGCCGCGCGCGGGCCGACCCGCTGCGCGGCGTCGCGCGTTTACCGGCCCCCGCCGGCGAGCTGATTGCCTTCCGGCATCGGGCGATACGGACCTTGGGCGAGTTCGAGCCCTTGCGGATACGAAGTGGCCTTGCGCAGGTATGCGAGCGTGCCGTCCTTGCGTGCCTGTTCGACTTCCGCGCTTACTTCGGCACGCGTCCGCGGGCCGTTGTGTTGCGCGTACCACGACGTGTTGGCGTAGTCGCCGGCGTGCGGGGTGCCCGAATCGGCAAAAGCCGGGGCGGACACGGCGAGAGCGAGAGCAAGGGCCGAGAGACGATGGCGGCGGTTCATGGCGTAACTCCTAGAGATGTCGGAGCTGGCGCCTGAGCGTTGGCTCCGGTCCCGCCAGGCGGGATCTGTCCGATGCGCAACGAGGTGCGCGACAGGGTTTACTCTAGGTGTCCGTTCCGTCGCGATAAATGCGGCAGACGCGAATTGAATTGTCGCTGTACAGGAACAATTGGAATCCGCACGCGCAGTGAGGACATGCGCATAGCCTTGCCCGGCGGCGCCGACAGCGGGATACGGCAGGTCGGACGGAGCGCGCCGCGACGATCGGTGCGAGTGCGGCAATAGTCCTTTGCGCACGGTGGCAGGATGCCGCGGCGCGTGCCGTTCATCGCGCGTCGTGCCGACGGGAACGGCCGGTTACGCCGCACGATGGTGGGCGACGGGTCAGATCGCTTCGAGCCGGTAGCCCAACGTGTACACCGCGCTGAGCCGCACGCCGTTCGACGGCTGCAGCGCGAGCTTCATGCGCAGCCGGTAGATATGCGTGTCGAGGCTGCGCGACACGCCAGCCATGTCGCGCCCCCAGAGCGAGCGAATCAGCGCGTCGCGCGGCATGATCCGCCCGGGATTGCGGAACAGCAGCACGGCGAGATCGAATTCCCGCGGCGTCAGCTTGACCGGCGCCCCGTTCAACAGCACGGTGCGCGTCTTCGTGTCGATCAGGTAGCAGCCGAGATTGAGCGCATCGTGCCGGCTGCCGCCGCCGTGATAGGCGCGCCTCAGCAGCGCATTGATCCGTGCCTGCAGTTCGAACCGATTGATCGGCTTCGACATGTAGTCGTCCGCGCCTGCGTTGATCGCGGAGAAGATCTCGTCGTCCCGCGTCCGGTTGGTCAGAAAAAGGATCGGCAGATGGCCGCCGATGCGTTCGCGTGTCCATTGGAGCACTTCGAATCCGGACATGCCGGGCACCCGCCAGTCGAGTATCAGCAGATCGACCACCGAACTCTCCAGATGGCGAATGGCCTGATCTCCGTTGCTGACCACGTGCATGCGATAGCCGGCCGGTTCCAGTATCGACGTGATCAACTCGACATAGGCGGGATCGTCCTCGAGATAGAGAACGTTCATGTTACGGACTCCTTCAATATTGATCGTAACGGCCAATCCGTATCGAGCGTCCGGGCGGGAAAGGGAGATCCGGCTCACGCACGCGACGATCGTCAGCACGTAATTTGCCGCGATATTCGTCTCGATGCGTCGGAAAAATTGTCAACGATTTTGAACGTGTGGAATTCGTTAAGTTAGTGCTATTGATCATTTTTTTGGGTGTGTGGAAGGCACGAGGTTGGGTCTCTTTGTTGACAAAGGTTGTCAATTTCCGCGAACGGCGCGATTACGCTTGATCGTGTCGGCAGCAGGTCGGCGCAATGACAGGAACGAGGAATTCAGGGGGGCGGGCATGTTGATTTACAAGTCGTTTGTGGAAAAGAAGGCGCTGCTCGAGGCCCAGCTGGAGCGGGAACGTCTTGCCATTGCGGCGACGGTATTGATCGAAGTGCGACGTTGTGTCGAAGAGTTCGGTTTCACGCCGCACGAGATTTTTTCCGGTGACGGCGGTACACCCGGAAGAAGGCGTCGCGCGAAATACTTCAATCCGGAGACCGGACAGACGTGGTCCGGCGTCGGCCGTGAACCGGCATGGATACGCGGTCAGGATCGAAGCCGGTTCGCGATCGATGCGCCGCCCGTCGATTCGAATCAACCTGAGTACTCCTGATCTTGTATGAATGATGAATCGGCATGTGGGTGCGGGCGGTGCGGTAACGCTGATGTTTCCCCGTGCGTTCCTCCCGCCCGGCAGGCCGGTCACCGACAGCGCGATCGCCGGTCGGTTGGCTGGCTTGCCAGGGCCCGATCGCCATCATAAATGGGACCGGTTCCAATGCAAACATATTACATCTTCATTGTGACATTTCGTGAAACTGACCAAGGTCCTGCCGGCAACGAGGCGGGATACGGGGTCGTAGCGAGGGGAAATGCGTATGAACGACGGAATGACCGGTCGGGATCATCCGGGGCTGGCGCCCGAACCCATTTGCGTGGGTATCGGCGTGACACACGACACGCTAGAGATGTGTATTTCGTCGGTGAGCGCGATTTTCGGGTACCGGAACGAGACGTTCGGCATCGAGTCGCTGGCCGATGCGGTCGCCGGATGGGCGCCCGCGCTCATCGTGCTGGAATCGGCCGGCGGGGCCGAGCATGAGGTGGCGTGCGCGCTGCAGGCGCTGCGATTGCCGCTTGCCATCGTCAAGCCGCATCAGGCGCGGGACTGGCTCCCGGATTCGGCGACGCTACCGCTCGACGGAAAAGGGGCGCGGGCGCGCCTGCTGGCGGCGCTCGCCGATGCGCTGGACCGGCATCCGTCGTGCGGGCGCCTCGTCGAGCCGCTAGCCGATCCGCAACTGGCGCACGTGCAGGCCCTGGTTCAGCGGCGACGTCAACTGGCGCGCATGCACATCGCGGAATATCAACTGCTGACGTTGTGTCACGCGAGCGTGCGCAATGGCATCGTGCAGACGATCGCATTCCTGAAACACCAGATCGCGGTGATCGATTGCCATTGCGCGCGGCATGTGAACACGCAGCGCGTCGAGTTTGCGCGGTTGCTGGCGCACGAGGTGCGGCCCGGCCGCGTCGCGCGTCACGTGCAGGTCGGCGCGTTCATCCGCAACTGGCGGGCGAAGTGACGCGGCGATGCCCTCCGTTCAGGCGACCCACTCGTTGATGACCGGCGTATCGAGCGCCGGCGCGCGCTCGGCTTCCTCGAACGTGCGCTTGCTGCACGTCGCATCGAGGCTGCCCTTGCCGCTCAGCAGCGGGCAGCGGTCGAACACTTCGGCGATCCAGTCGACGAACACGCGGACCTTCGGTGACAGATGGCGGCTGTGCGGATACACGACCGAGATCGGCATCGGCAGCGGCTTGACGCCGGGCAGCACTTCCTTGAGCCGGCCTTCGCGCAGGTGCGGCAGCACCATGAACAGCGGCGGCTGGATCAGCCCGAAGCCCTCGACCCCGCACGTCACGTATGCATCCGCGTCGTTCACCGACACGATGCCCTCCATCTTCATCTCGACTTCCTTGCCTTCGATCAGGAAGGTCCAGTCGATCGTGCGGCCGGTGCGGCTCGAGAAGTAGTTGACGGCCTTGTGCTGGCTCAGATCGTCGATCGTCTGCGGCTCGCCGTGGCGCTCGAGATAGTCGGGCGACGCGACCGTCACGCATTCGAACAGGCCGACGCGGCGCGCGACCAGCGACGAGTCCTGCAGCGCACCGACGCGGATCACGCAGTCGACGCCTTCCTGCAGCAGGTCGACGGGCCGGTCGGACAGGCCGAGCTGCAGGTCGATGTCCGGATAGCGCGTATGGAATTCGCACAGCGACGGGATCACGAGCAGCCGCCCGATCGAGCCCGGCATGTCGATACGCAACTTTCCGTGCGGTTTCCGGTTGTTGGCCTGGAAGCTTGCCTCGGTTTCCTCGACGTCCGCGAGGATCCGCACGCAGCGTTCGTAGTACGCGGCGCCGTCCGGCGTGAGCGACAGCCGGCGCGTGGTCCGGTGCATCAGTCGCACGCCGAGGAAGGCTTCGAGATTCTGGATGATCGTCGTGACGGACGCCCGCGGCAGGCCGAGCGTTTCTGCTGCCTTGGTGAAGCTGCTTGTATCGACGACGCGAGTAAACACCTGCATGGCCTGAAGCCGGTCCATCACAACCTCCGCAATCTAATTTGCCGCCGGAACAAAGAGGCTGCGCTACCTCGTGGGTAAACGCAGCCTCGGATTGTTCGGGGGCGTTGAATTGTGTTGCCGGATTATAGGCATTTATCCCAATGTCTGCCGGACCCAGAATTCGTTCCATCTCGAAATGGATGCTGCATCGTCATGGACGCCTCTGAATTCAGCAAATTCCTGAAAGCCGCGCTGCCCGCTCAAGCCATAGCGGGCGCGGCGCTGACGGTTGCCGAAGTGGAAATTCCCGGCTACGCACAGGACATCGTGCTGCGCCTCTACCGCCGCCCGGACAAGACCGGGTTACCAGTAGTGCTTTATTTCCACGGCGGCGGCTTCGTCCGCGGTTCGCTCGAAGACGCGGATTTCGCCGCGCGCTTTTTAGCAGAACGCTTACCAGCTCTCGTAGTGTCGGTCGATTATTCGCTCGCGCCGGCCTTTCCCTTCCCGGCCGCGCCGGAGGATGCGTATCGCGCCGCCGTGTGGGCCGCGACGCGCGCCCGTGCGTTCGGCGGCAACCCGAAGAAGATCGGGGTCGCCGGGCACGACGCGGGCGGCCAGCTCGCGAACTGCCTCGCCTTCATCGCCCGCGACCGCGGCGAAGTGTCGATCGCCGCGCAGGCGCTCTTCGGGCCGATGCTCGACCCGAGCATGACGCGCATCGGCGACGCCGAGCGCCTCGCGTCCGACATCACCGCGCGCGAATGCGCGGCTTGCTATCGCGCGTATCTGCCGCAGGCGGCGCAGCGCATGCACCCGTACGCGGCGCCGATCGAATCGGTGCGCCTCGCGGGGCTGCCGCCGACGCTCGTCGTCACCGCGCAGAACGACGTGCTGCACGTCGAAGCGGAGAAATATGCGGGCTGCCTGATCTCGTCGGGCGTGCTCACGCAGGTGATCCGCTATCCGGACATCACGCACGCCGCGCTCGCCACGCACGAAGCCGCATTCGAGGAAGCCGTGCGCTTCTTCCAGTGCCGCTTCCAGGCGCGCCAGCCGAACCGTTCCGAATAACCAATAACCAGACCAATCCACGTTTCCTGGAGATCCACATGGCCATCCTACGCACCTCCCGTTCCCGAATCGCGACCGCGGCGATCGTCACGCTCGCCGTCGTCGGCCTCGGCACGTTCGGCGCGATGCGCGTGAACGCGAACGCCCCCGAGAAAGCGGCGGCGCCGCTGCCCGAAGTCGACGTCGCGACCGTCGTGCCGCAGACCGTCACCGACTGGCAAAGCTATTCGGGCCGCCTCGAAGCGGTCGAGAAAGTCGACGTGCGCCCGCAGGTGTCGGGCACGATCGTCGCGGTGAACTTCAAGGACGGCGCGCTCGTGAAGAAGGGCGACGTGCTGTTCGTGATCGACCCGCGCCCGTACCAGGCGGAAGTCGACCGCGCCGCCGCGCAGCTCGCGGCCGCGCAGGCGCGCAACGGCTATACGCAGACCGACTGGCAGCGCGCGCAGCGGCTGATCGGCGACAACGCGATCGCGAAGCGCGACTACGACGAGAAGCAGAACGCGGCGCGCGAAGCGAACGCGAACCTGAAGGCCGCCGAAGCCGCACTGGAAACGGCGCGCATCAACCTCGGCTATACGCGCATCACGGCACCGGTGTCGGGTCGCGTGTCGCGCGCGGAAATCACGCTCGGCAACGTCGTGTCGGCCGGCGCATCGGCCGCGCCGCTGACGACGCTGGTGTCGGTGTCGCCGATCTACGCGTCGTTCGACGCGGACGAACAGACCTACCTGCAATACATCAACGGCGCGCGCAGCGGCCGCAAGGTGCCGGTCGAGCTCGGCCTCGCGAACGAATCCGGCTACTCGCGCAGCGGCGAGATCGATTCGGTCGACAACCGGCTCGACACGTCGTCCGGCACGATCCGCGTGCGTGCACGCTTCGACAACGCGGACGGCACGCTCGTGCCCGGCCTCTATGCCCGCGTGAAGGTAGGCGGCAGCGCGCCGCACCAGGCATTGCTCGTCGACGACGCGGCGATCAACACCGACCAGGACAAGAAGTTCGTGTTCGTCGTCGATCAGCAGGGCCGCGTGTCGTATCGCGAAGTGCAGCCGGGGATGCAGCACGGCAACCGGCGCGTGATCGTGAGCGGCCTGGCCGCCGGCGACCGCGTGGTCGTGAACGGCACGCAGCGCGTGCGCCCCGGCGCGCAGGTGAAGCCGCACATGGTCCCGATGACGGGCGGCGACGATCCGTCCGCGCCGCTCGCGGATAACGCGAAGCCGGCCGCACCGGCGAAGGCGGATTCGTAAGCGGCGCGCCGCTTCGCATCCGCGTTCAACCAGACAGAGCCACACATGAACATTTCCAAATTCTTTATCGACCGGCCGATCTTTGCAGGAGTCCTATCGGTGATCATCCTGCTCGGCGGGGTGATCGCGATGTTCCTGCTGCCGATTTCGGAATATCCGGAAGTCGTGCCGCCTTCCGTGATCGTGAAGGCGCAGTACCCGGGCGCGAACCCGAAAGTGATCGCCGAGACGGTCGCGTCGCCGCTGGAAGAGCAGATCAACGGCGTCGAGGACATGCTCTACATGCAGTCGCAGGCGAACAGCGACGGCAACATGACGATCACCGTCACGTTCAAGCTCGGCACCGATCCGGACAAGGCCACGCAGCTCGTGCAGAACCGCGTGAACCAGGCGCTGCCGCGCCTGCCGGAAGACGTGCAGCGGCTCGGCATCACCACGGTGAAGAGCTCGCCGACGCTGACGATGGTGGTCCACCTGATCTCGCCGGACAACCGCTACGACATGACCTACCTGCGCAACTACGCGCTGATCAACGTGAAGGATCGCCTGTCGCGGATCCAGGGCGTCGGCCAGGTGCAGCTGTGGGGTTCGGGCGACTACGCGATGCGCGTGTGGCTCGATCCGCAGAAGGTCGCGCAGCGCGGGCTGTCGGCCGAGGACGTCGTGCAGTCGATCCGCGAGCAGAACGTGCAGGTCGCGGCCGGCGTGATCGGCGCATCGCCGTCGCTGCCCGGCACGCCGCTGCAGCTGTCGGTGAACGCGCGCGGCCGTCTGCAGACGGAAGACGAATTCGGCGACATCGTCGTGAAGACGACGCCGGACGGCGGCGTCACGCACCTGCGCGACATCGCGCGGATCGAGCTCGACGCATCCGAATACGGGCTGCGCTCGCTGCTCGACAACAAGCCGGCCGTCGCGATGGCGATCAACCAGTCGCCGGGCGCGAACTCGCTGCAGATCTCGGACGAAGTGCGCAAGACGATGGCCGAGCTGAAGCAGGACATGCCGGCGGGCGTCGACTACAAGATCGTCTATGACCCGACGCAGTTCGTGCGCTCGTCGATCAAGGCCGTCGTGCACACGCTGCTCGAAGCGATCGCGCTGGTCGTGATCGTCGTGATCGTGTTCCTGCAGACCTGGCGCGCGTCGCTGATTCCGCTGATCGCGGTGCCGGTGTCGATCATCGGCACGTTCTCGCTGCTGCTCGCGTTCGGGTATTCGATCAACGCGTTGTCGCTGTTCGGGATGGTGCTCGCGATCGGGATCGTGGTCGACGATGCGATCGTCGTCGTCGAGAACGTCGAGCGCAACATCGAGGGCGGGATGAACGCGCGGCAGGCGACCTACAAGGCGATGCAGGAAGTGAGCGGGCCGATCATCGCGATCGCGCTGACGCTCGTCGCCGTGTTCGTGCCGCTCGCGTTCATGTCGGGCCTGACCGGCCAGTTCTACAAGCAGTTCGCGATGACCATCGCGATCTCGACGGTGATCTCGGCGTTCAACTCGCTGACGCTGTCGCCGGCGCTGTCCGCGATCCTGCTGAAGGGGCACGGCGACAAGGAAGACTGGCTCACGCGCGTGATGAACCGCGTGCTCGGCGGCTTCTTCCGCGGCTTCAACAAGGTGTTCCATCGCGGCGCGGAGAACTACGGCCGCGGCGTGCGCGGCGTGCTGTCGCGCAAGACGCTGATGCTCGGCGTGTACCTCGTGCTGGTTGGGGCGACCGTGCTCGTGTCGAAGGTCGTGCCGGGCGGCTTCGTGCCCGCGCAGGACAAGGAATACCTGATCGCGTTCGCGCAGTTGCCGAACGGTGCATCGCTCGACCGCACCGAGAAGGTGATCCGCGACATGGGTTCGATCGCGCTGAAGCAGCCGGGCGTCGAGAGCGCGGTCGCGTTCCCGGGGCTGTCGGTGAACGGCTTCACCAACAGCTCGAGCGCGGGCATCGTGTTCGTCACGCTGAAGCCGTTCTCGGAGCGGCACGGCAAGGCGCTGTCGGCCGGTGCGATCGCGGGGGCGCTGAACCAGCAATACAGCGCGATGAAGGATTCGTTCGTCGCGGTGTTCCCGCCGCCGCCGGTGCTCGGCCTCGGTACGCTCGGCGGGTTCAAGATGCAGATCGAGGATCGCGGCGCGGTCGGTTACGCGAAGCTGTCGGATGCGACCAACGACTTCATCAAGCGCGCGCAGCAGGCGCCTGAGCTCGGCCCGCTGTTCACGAGCTACCAGATCAACGTGCCGCAGCTCAACGTCGATCTCGACCGCGTGAAGGCGAAGCAGCTCGGTGTGCCGGTGACCGACGTGTTCAACACGATGCAGGTGTATCTCGGTTCGCTGTACGTGAACGACTTCAACCGCTTCGGGCGCGTGTACCAGGTGCGCGTGCAGGCCGATGCGCCGTTCCGTCAGCGCGCGGACGACATCCTGCAGTTGAAGACCCGCAACGACAAGGGCGAGATGGTGCCGCTGTCGTCGCTGGTGACGGTGACGCCGACGTTCGGCCCCGAAATGGTCGTGCGCTACAACGGCTACACGGCGGCCGACATCAACGGCGGCCCGGCGCCCGGCTTCTCGTCGGGGCAGGCGCAGGCCGCGGTCGAGCGCATTGCGCACGAGACGCTGCCGCGCGGCGTGCGGTTCGAATGGACCGACCTCACGTACCAGCAAATCCTCGCGGGCGATTCGGCGATGTATGTGTTCCCGATCAGCGTGCTGCTCGTGTTCCTCGTGCTCGCCGCGCTGTATGAAAGCCTGACGCTGCCGCTCGCGGTGATCCTGATCGTGCCGATGAGCATTCTGTCGGCGCTGACGGGCGTGTGGCTCACGCAGGGCGACAACAACATCTTCACGCAGATCGGCCTGATGGTGCTGGTGGGGCTGTCCGCGAAGAACGCGATCCTGATCGTCGAATTCGCACGCGAACTGGAGCACGACGGCAGGACGCCGCTCGAGGCCGCGATCGAGGCGAGCCGGCTGCGGCTGCGCCCGATCCTGATGACGTCGATCGCCTTCATCATGGGTGTGGTGCCGCTCGTCACGTCGACCGGCGCCGGTTCGGAAATGCGCCATGCGATGGGTGTCGCGGTGTTCTTCGGGATGCTCGGCGTGACGCTGTTCGGGCTGATGCTGACGCCGGTGTTCTACGTCGTGCTGCGTACGCTCGCGGGCGGCAAGATCCACGTCGCCGGCAAGGATTCGACGGGGTACGGCGTGCCGGCGCCCGATGCTTGAGGACCAGAAAATGAATAACTTGCACAACACGAACGGCCTGATGCGCTTCGCGAAGGTGGCGGCCGCGAGCACCCTGCTCGCGACGCTGCTCGCCGCGTGCGCGGTGGGCCCCGACTACAAGCGTCCGGACGCGGCGGCGCCCGCCGCGTTCAAGGAAGCGCCGACCCTCGCCGCCGGCGAGCAGGCCGGCACGTGGAAGACGGCCGAGCCGTCGGACAGCGAACATCGCGGCGAATGGTGGAAGGTGTTCGGCGACCCGGTGCTCGATTCGCTCGAGACGCAGGCGCTCGCCGCGAACCAGAACCTGAAGGCCGCGGCCGCGCGGGTCGAGGAAGCGCGTGCGGCGACCCGTTCCGCGCGCTCGCAATGGTTCCCGCAGATCGGCGCCGGGTTCGGGCCGACGCGCGAAGGGCTGTCGTCGGCGTCGCAGTTCCAGCCGCAGGGCACCGGCCCGACCAACGCGACGCTGTGGCGCGCGCAGGGCACGGTGTCGTACGAAGCCGACCTGTTCGGCCGCGTCGGCCGCAACGTCGAGGCGTCGCGCGCCGACCAGGCGCAGAGCGAGGCGCTGTTCCGCTCGGTGCAGCTCGCGCTGCAGGCCGACGTCGCGCAGAACTACTTCGAACTGCGCCAGCTCGATTCGGACCAGGACCTGTACCGCCGCACGGTGGAGCTGCGCGAGCAGGCGCTGAAGCTCGTGCAGCGCCGCTTCAACGAAGGCGACATCAGCGAACTCGACGTGTCGCGCGCGAAGAACGAACTGGCGAGCGCGCAGGCCGATGCGGTCGGCGTCGCGCGCCGGCGCGCGGCGTCGGAGCATGCGCTGGCCATTCTGCTCGGCAAGGCGCCCGCGGATTTCGCGTTCAAGGAAACGCCGATCGTGCCGGTCGCGGTGAAGATTCCGCCGGGCCTGCCGTCCGCGCTGCTCGAACGCCGCCCGGACGTGTCGGCGGCCGAGCGCGCGATGGCCGCCGCGAATGCGCGGATCGGGCTGGCGAAGTCGGCGTATTTCCCGAAGCTCGATATCACGGGGGCGTTCGGGTATGAAGCGTCGACGCTCGGCAACCTGTTCCTGTGGTCGAGCCGCACGTTCCTGCTCGGGCCGTTCGCCGGCACCGCGCTGACGCTGCCGCTGTTCGACGGCGGGCGGCGTGCGGCCGGCGTGCAGCAGGCGCGCGCGCAGTACGACGAACAGGTCGCGAACTACCGGCAGCAGGTGCTCGTCGCGTTCCGCGAGGTCGAGGACAATCTCGCCGATCTGCGTCTGCTCGACGATCAGATCCGCGCGCAGGATGCGGCCGTCAACGCGTCGCGCCGGGCGGCGACGTTGTCGCGCACGCAGTATCAGGAAGGTGAGGTCGCGTATCTGGATGTGATCGACAGCGAGCGGTCGGTGTTGCAGTCGCAGTTGCAGGCGAACCAGTTGACGGGGGCGCAGGCGGTATCGACCGTCAATCTGATTCGTGCGTTGGGCGGCGGGTGGGGCCCGGCGCCGACGGCGGTCGGCGATGCGGGGGCCGTCAAGGCGGAAGTGGCGGCGCGGTAAGCGCGGACGGCGGGCGATTCGTTGCTCGCTGGTCGTGAAGCGAAAAACCCCGGTATGCAGGCTCAGGTCTGTGTGCCGGGGTTTTCATGGTTGCTCGCAAATTTCGCGGGATGTTGGCGATCGGCCAGGAACGGTCGCTCGACGAGCGCAGCTAAATCCTCGACGGTTTTGGTCGCAAACGTAAGCCGGCTACGATACGAGCCTTGCCGCTGCAGCGAGGTAACGCGATGATGGATCGCGTCGGTCCTCGCAAAGACAGGTGTATGTCATCTTGATCACGTGATCGTCGTCCGAGGCGACCGTCATCCGGCAGACGTCGCTCCAGTCGATGTCGATATCTGGAACATTTGCTTCTGCGAGGGGGAGTCTCCCGACCGTTGCGTAAGCGGCGCATAGCGCAATCCAGAGGTTCGGCAGCAACTGCTTGATCAGGTCTTCGTGAAGCTGGGCAAAGACGATTCGTGCGGCACGGGTTGCGGTAACGGTATGGAGCAGTGTGAAGTTCGGCTTACGCCAGTAAGCGCCGATGGTCGCCTGCGCCAGATCGTCCAGCAACGCGACATTGGTCGGAGGCGCAAGGACCGCCTTGCCAAACCGCACATCGGCGGCAACAGCACGCAAACGCGACGTGATCGAGTCGCGCGGGAGTGTTACACCACTCAATGCCTGTGCGACATGGTCGAATCCGGCATCGATGCTGTCCGCCGTGGGGTTTTGGTCCGGAATAACGTCAATTGGCAGGTGCGACGAAATCAACGATGCAAGGCCCGAAGCAATCTCGCCGGCATGTCCGACCTCAATGCCGTAGGCCAGTCGGATCACGGCGTGAAAGGCCCCGCTAGCGGGGGCGAACGGAACCGCTTGCAGCACGGCCGCGATCACTGGAACGATGCCGGCATCTGTTATCCAGTCCTGAAAGCAAAGACGCAGAGCGCCGAACGCGGCCCGGTTACCCAAATGTTTTGTCCAGTCCCCGCGAGAAATCATCGTGTCGACTGGTGGCGCAAGTAACGCGAATTTGCGCTCCCACATATCGAAAAATTCCTGCAGACGAGCTGACGAGGCGCCCATATTGGCCAATGCAATGAGCGCCATCGGGCAGTGGTTCGTCGTACCTTTGGCAGCAAGATCGAAGCGTGCGTTCGCATCGAGAAGCTCGTTCAGTTTGAGGCGAACAGAGTCGGAGTCGTCGCGCATATTGCCGTCTCTCAATCGAAGGGATGAGCGTCATGATAAAAATTCAAGCAAACTTCAAGTCAAGAGCGGTGACGAGAGAACAGCGGCCGTCTGATCGCGGAGTAGTATTCCCCCATGTCCAGGTGATTGCCCGGCCTCTACGGCGCGCAGCCGACCCATCGGTGACGACAGCGGCGAGTCCGTCAAGAGTTTGGAAACTGCTTCAACACTACGTGTAGTGGCGCGCCAGCCGTTGCAACGGCATTGATGGGAACGCATCATGTCAACCGAGTGGAAGCACCGCGTCAGACTGTTCGTCCAGCGTTTCTGGCAGCCGACCAGTGCGTGCATGACCTGCATGCCGGGGAGTTGGGGAAACATCATGAGCCTTTCCCACTGGAGCATCGCATTTCATACCGGTCTGCTTACCGGACTCCTGGCTGTACTGTTGACTTTCACGCCTGTAGGGAAACTCTACGCGCATCGATACGGCAATGCGCTGGTCGTTGGTGTCCTGACGACGTTGGGCGACGCCTACTCGCACACGAGTCATTACCGGATTCCCTATGTCGAGCACATCGTGACGGGTGCGATTTCAGGTCTCTTGACGCTTGCAGCCTCATATCTATTAGAAGACCGCGCGCGACGTCTTCGGGCGGTGTGGGCTCGGGTTTCCGGACAGCTTATCCGCTGACTTTCCGAGCAACGTGTCGATAAGTGACGTCATGCCGACTCGGGCCGTACGTCGGTAGGCTCGGCGATCACCACCGCATAACGGCCGACCGCATCGGCGATGCGCTGCGCGAGTTCGGGGTCGCGCACCGCACGCGCGAGCGTGACGCCGCCTGACAGCAGCGCGAGGAACGCGATCGCGCGATCGTCGTCGGGCGTGTCGCCGAGCCCGGACGACACTTCGTCGACGATCTGCCGCAACGCCTGTTCATAGGCGTCGCGCGTGTCGTCGTCGGCGCGCATCACTTCGGGCGACAGGCTCGGCAGCGCACAGCTTTCGCCGAGGGCGCAGGTGCGTCGCGGCCCGAGATAGAACGCCACGAACGGGCGCCGCCAACGCGCGCCATGCTCGGCCTTGAACGTCGCGACGCCTTGCCGGAGCTGGTCGAGGCCGTCGAGCACGATCTGGCGGAACGCTTCGCCCTTCGACTTGAAATGCCCGTAGAACGCGCCGTTGGTGACGCCTGCCGCCTTCGTCAACGGACCGATGCCGGAGCCGCCATACCCTTCCTGCCGGAACAGGCGGCTCGCGGCTTCGAGGATGCGGGTGCGGGTTTCATTCTTGTGCTCGGCGGAATAACGCATGACAGGCTCGCTTCAGAGCGATCGCTCTTTATTGCTTGTATAGAGAGCGATCAGTGTCTAATGTATAGAGAGTGACTGGTATTTATATCACGTCACGATCCCGATGACCTGACCTGGAGAAAGTGCGATGCCGATTACGCTGACCGTATCAGAAGGGGTTTTCACGCAGGAAGACGAAGGGCCGGTGTTTGCCGAGTTGACCGATGCGCTGCTGGAGGTTGAAGGATTGACCGGGAACGCGTTCCTGGCGCCGAACGTGATCGGCACGCTGAACGTGCTGCCGCGTGACCGGACCTTCGTGCAGGGCCGCGCGGAGGCGGCGGCGTTCGTCGAACTGAAGCTGCCGGCCGTCGCGCTTGCCGCGCCGGACACGCAGCGGCGATTCGTCGAACGGGCGACCGAGATCGTGCTGCGCCGCGCGCGCGGGCGGCTGACGCCCACGCAGGTGTGGGTCAACGTCGTTCACGCGGTCGACGGCGGATGGGGTATCGCCGGACGCCGTTACGACAACGCGGCGCTGGTCGATTCCATCCAGAGCGCGGCGGCGGTGCAGTGATCGCAACTAACGGTCAAGCCGTTATGCGTTGACGAACGGTGCGGCGACGCCATCGCCGCACCGCTGAATGCGGGCCGTCTTCAGCCTTCAGCCCGCAGCGCCCGCACGAGTTCTCCGGCGGCCTTGCCGAGCCCCGTATGTTTCGGCCGCCGCAAATACACAGGCAGCGGCAACCCGTTGCGGATGTTCGCGAACACGAGCGGCGCGAGTTCGCCGCCGTCGACATACCGGCCGATGACCGACTCCGGCAAATTCGCCCAGCCATGCCCGGCCTTCACGAGTGCGATCGCGGTGGCCATGTCGGTCACCTTCCACGTGCGGTTGCCGATCAGCGGCCGCACGTCGGTGAGCGGCCGCTCCGGATCGGCGATCACGATCTGCCGAAACCCCGACAGCCGCTCGATCGCCTCCGGATGCGCGGCGTCGGCAATCGCCGGATGACCGGGCGCGGCAACCGCGATCAGCGTCTCGGTCCACAGCGCGTGAATCTGTTCCTGCGGATGAAGATCGAGCCCGCCGTACGCGACGCAAAGATCGACGGCGCCGCGATGCAGCGCATCGACGATCGCATCCTGCGGCGCGGTGACGACGCTGACCACGAGCGCCGGATATTTCGCGGCGACGGCGGTCAGCGCGCGCGCAATCGGCGCGCCGTCGACTTCGGCCGCGAGCCCCAGCCGCAGCGTGTCCTCGACACCTTCCGACAAGTGCTGCGCATGCGCACGCAGCGCATGCAGCCGTTCGGCGATTGCGCGCGCGTCGGGCAGCAGCGCGGTCATCGCGGCGGTGGGCGTCGGCTCGCGCGAGCCGCGATCGAACAGCACGAGGTCCAGCTCGGCCTCGAGGTTCGCGATCGCCATGCTGACCGCCGACGGCGTGCGGCCGAGCGCACGCGCGGCCGCCGAGAACGAGCCTTTGTCGATGACGGTCAGCAGCATGTCGATGTGATCGCTGGTCAGCATGGTCCGCCGCCTCCTGTCAGAAAAATTGAAAGGACCTGACTTTGGCGGACGCAGTGCCCGCTGTAGTCTCGCCACCTTGTTCGAAACGAAGGTGGTCGGTCATGCAAGGATGGAAGAGACGCATAGTCTACGTCGTGATGTTCGAGGTGCTCGGCATCCTCGTCGCGTCGTCGGTGCTCGGGATGCTGAGCGGCGCGAGCGCGGCGACGAGCGGGCTGCTCGGCGTGATGATCTCGACGACGGGCGTCATCGTCAATTTTCTGTACAACCTCGGGTTCGAGGCGTGGGAGCGGCGGCGTGCGGAAACGACGCGCACCGTCGGGCGGCGTGTCGTGCATGCGATCGGGTTTCAGGTCGCGCTCGTGACGTTCCTGATCCCGCTGATCGCGTGGTGGCTCGACGTGTCGTTATGGCAGGCGCTCCTGTACGACGCGGTGCTGATCGTGTTCTTCCCGATCTTCACGTTCGCGTACAACTGGGCGTTCGACAGCGTGTTCGGGTTGCCGGATGCGGTGACGCGCAAGGCGGCGTCGGCGGCGTGATGCAGAAGGATGCAGCGGGATGCGAAACGATGCGGACAGCCCGCGCCGTTTCGCTTCTGCAAGAAAGAGGAAGGCCGGGCGGCGCGCATGCCGCCCGCGACGTTACGCGGCGACGAACTCGTGCACGTAACGGTTGAACACGGCGGGGCTCGCCGCATTCATCCCGTGCGATGCACCGGCAACCGTCTGCCGTTGCGCATGGCCGATCCACTGCGACAGCGTATCGACGTTGTGGCGGAACATCTTCGGGCTGCGCTGGCCGTCGATCAGCAGCGTGCGGCACGCGATATCGCCGGCCGTGTGCTGCGAATACGCGGGCAGCGGGTCGCGCAGCTGCTTCGGCAGCGTGCTCGCATTGTCGATCGCCATCGTGCGGAAGCGCGACGTGCTCTTCTTCCATGCGCCGGGCAGGCTCACCGAATCGACGAACATCTCGAGGCCGGCTTCGACTTCACCTTGATCGATCAGGTTCACGGCCTTCGTGCGCAGCGCGATCGCGGCGGCCGGCAGCGCGGCTTCGCGCACGCCCGGCTGTTGCAGCGGGCCGCCCGGATCGGCGAGCGTCAGCGATTCGACGAGGTGCGGATGCTGGCGCGCGACGTTGAACGCGACGCTGCCGCCGCGGGAATGGCCGACCAGATGCACGGGGCCGAGATCGAGCGCGTCGATGAATTCGGCGAGCTCGTCGACGTGGTTCTGCCAGCTGAACTCGTCCTGGATGCCCGCTTCGACGGCCGGCCAGTAGTGGCTCAGGCTCGGCGCGATGCAGCGGTAGTGCGTCGACAGCGCCGCCAGTTGCGGATCCCAATAGCGGTAGTCGCACAGCGAGCCGTGCACGAACACCATCGGCGCACCGCTGCCCCGCTCGACATACGGCAGGCTGATGCCTGACGAAAGCGTCGCAAATTGCAGGTCGGGGTTCGCGAGCACGGACGGCTCGATTCGCATGTTCATGACTGAAAGACTCAAAGGTGCGTCAACACGACGCAACTATGCATCACGGCGACCTGCAAGGAAAACGCATAATTTTCATCGTGACGATCAATTTTATTGATGGCTGCGCCGGAGACCCCTGTCGGAGCGTGGTCATGTGTCGAAGCCTTCAATCATCTGACGATTGATTGCGGTGCCGAAAGGGGCGTGCGGCGGCCTGCGCGCACGCGCTTTTGCATCAGAGCGGGGAAGGGGGCGCATCACCGCACCGTCAACGCCGGCACACCCTGAAGCTCGACAGGCAGGTCGTTGTCGGCCGCGAACTGCATCGCGAACTCGAATGCGTCCGCGCACACGCCACGCAATTCGTCCGACACGAACAGGCATTTGACGCCGCCGTCGACGACCGGCATCGCGAGCCGCGACAGCGCGCACGGATAGCCGGGCCGCCGTTCGCCGACGAACAGCGTGATGACGCCCGCGAGGCGCTCGGGCCAGTCGCTCGGGCGGAAGGTTTTCTGCGCGCGCGTGATGCCGCGGATCAGGTGGCCGGCGATACGGCCGTGTCCGGTTACTTCGATGCGATCCATGCTGTTGTGCGTGTCCTCGTGCGCGTCATTCGCCGCCGTCGGCCGCCGCGTCGCCGCGCGCGGGAATCCGCAGGTTGCGCAGCTTGTGATAGAGCGTTTTCTTCGGCATGCCGAGCGCCTCGCTCGCGTCCGCGACGTTGCCGTTGTGACGCCGCAGCATGTCCTCGATCAGCATCCGCTCGAAATACGCGAGCTGTTCCGCGAGCGTGCTGCCGGCCGTCGGCGTGCCGCCGGACGACAGCAGGCTGTCGCCGGTCAGCCCGAGCACGAAGCGGTCGGCCACGTTCTGCAGCTCGCGCACGTTGCCGGGCCACGCGTGCGTCATCAGTTCGGACACCTGCGCGGCGGTGACGACCGGCGCCGGTTGCCCGAAGCGCCGCGCGGCCGCGAGCACGAAATGCTCGAACAGCAGCGGCACGTCCTCGCGCCGCTCGCGCAGCGGCGGCAGCTCGATCTGCGCGACGTTGAGGCGATACAGCAAGTCCGCACGAAAGCGCCCGTCGGCCGCGAGTTCGGCGAGATCGGCCTTCGATGCGGCGACCACGCGGCAGTCGACCGGAATCAGGTCGTTCGCGCCGAGCCGCTCGACCACGCGTTCCTGCAGCACGCGCAGCATCTTGATCTGCAGCGTGATCGGCATCGTCTCGATCTCGTCGAGGAACAGCGTGCCGCCATCCGCCCATTCGATCTTGCCGATGCGCTTCTTGATCGCGCCGGTGAACGCGCCGGCCTCGTGGCCGAACAGTTCGCTCTCGAACACCTGCTCGGGCAGGCCGCCGCAGTTCAGCGCGACGAAATGCGCGTCGCGTCGGCTGCCGAAGTCGTGCAGGCTGCGCGCGATCAGCTCCTTGCCGGTGCCCGTCTCGCCGGTGATCAGCACCGACACCGACGTATCGGCGAGGCGCAAAATCTTCTTGCGCACGTCGGCCATCGCGGGCGACTTGCCGAGCACGAACGCCTCGATGCCCTGCCAGTTGTTCAGCGCCGCGCGCAAGCCCTGCACCTCGAGCGTCAGGCGGCGCTTCTCGACCGCACGCGCGACACGGCCGGCGATCACGTCCGACGAAAACGGCTTCTCGATGAAGTCGTACGCGCCGACCTGCATCGCGCCGACAGCCGTCGAGATGTCCGCATGGCCGCTGATCAGCACGACCGGAATCTGCGCATCGATGGCCATCACGCGGTCGAGCAGCTGCAGCCCGTCGATGCCAGGCATCCGCACGTCCGACACGATCACCACCGGCGCGCCGGGCGCGACATGCGCGAGCGCGTCGGCGGCCGACGCGAACGCGTCGACCGGGAACCCGGCGAGCGCGACGGCCTGCTCGACGCCGATCCGGACGTTTTCATCGTCCTCGACGACCAGCACCCGAATCTCATCTTCCATGCTCTGTCCTTTGTTGCGGCGTCGCCGCCGCGAATTCGATGGTGAACTGCGCGCCGCCTTCGTCGCGGTTCGTCGCGGCGATCTTCGCGCCGAACGCCTCGACGATGCGCGACGTGATCGCGAGGCCGAGCCCGAGGCCCTGGCCGCGCGGCTTGGTCGTGACGAACGGCTCGAACAGGTGCGGCAGCACGTCGGGCGCGATGCCGGCGCCGCTATCGGCCACCGTGAAGCGCACGCGGCCGTCGTCGTCCGGCCCGGCCGCGTCGATGACGATGCGGCGCACCGGCGCGTCGTGCACCGCGTCGAGCGCGTTGCCGAGCAGGTTCACGATCACCTGCTGCAACTGGCTCGATTCGGCCGAGACCGTCGTGCCGGGCGCGATGTTCACGTCGAGCCGCACGCCTTCGTCGCGAATCCGCGCATCGTAGATCAGCCGCGCATGCGCGACGGCCTCGTTCAGCGACACCGCGACGCGCTCGACGTCGGGCTTGCGCGCGAAGGTCTTCAACTCGCCGGTGAGCACGGCCATGCCGTCGACCAGCTTGCCGACGCGTTCGAGATTCGCGAGCGCCGGCGTGGGCTGGCCGCGCTCGAAGAACGTGCGCGCGTTGTCGCACAGCGTGCGGATCGCGACGAGCGGCTGGTTCAGCTCGTGCGTGAGGCCGGCGGCCATCTGTCCGAGCACCGCGAGCTTGCCCGCGTGCACGACTTCCTGCTGCGAATCGCGCAGCCGCTGCTCGGTCCGCTCGCGTTCGTCGATCTCGCGCTGCATCCGCTCGTTCGCGGCCGTCAGTGCGGCCGTGCGCTGCGCGACGGTCAGTTCGAGCCGGTCGTTCGCGCGGCGCAGCGCGTCCTGCGCGCTCAGCCGCGCGAGGATCGCCCGGCGGCGCTGAATCGCATAGCCGACCAGCAGCGCGACGATCAGGAACGCGCCGGTGACGAACACGAACGCCGTCTGCTGCTGGCGCCGCGCGCCCGCGATGTCGAGCAGCACCATCAGCGAATCGCCGGCCTGCGGCGCGGGGCGCGACATCACGAGATAGCGCGTGGTGCGGCCGGCGTGGCGCGGATCGGGGAAGGTGCCGAACCACGCGGCCGAGCTGCGGTCGCCGATGCGGCGATAGGGCAGCGCGTCGACGGTGCGTCCCGCGTACTGGCGCGACGCCTGGATGTCGCGCTGCTGCTGCGCGGTGATCGGGCGCAGCGCGGTGAATTTCCACGCGGGCTCGGTCGAGATCACGACCACGCCGTTGCTGTCGACGACCAGCGCGGCGACACCCGGCGCGCGCCACGCCGATTCGAGCGGGTCGACGCTGATCTTCACGGCGGCCACGCCGATCGGCGCGCCGTCGCTGCGCACCGCGCTCGCGAAGTAGACGCCCGGCACGCCGGTGTTGGTGCCGATCCCGAAGAAGCGGCCGCTGCCGCGCGCGAGCGCGTCCTTGAAGTACGGCCGGTACGACACGTTGGTGCCGACGAAGCTGATCGTCTCGTTCCAGTTGCTCGCGGCGATCACGTTGCCTTGCAGGTCGATCACGTCGACCGCGCCGCTGCCCGCGTCGCGGTTCACGGCTTCGAGATAGGTGTTCACCGCATGCACGAGCTCGGGTGCATCGTTCGGCGCGGCTTTCAGCATCGCGCGCACGCCGTCCTGCCGTGCGACGAGGCCGGGCAGGATCTCGAAGCGGCCGAGCTCGCTTTTCAAGCTCGACGCATACAGGTCGAGCCGGTGCGCGCCGGCTTCCTCGAGCGCGTCGATCGCGCGTTCCCACGCGAAATCGACGGCCGCGCCGGCCACGCCGACATACAGCACCGCGGCCGAGGCCCAGCCCCACCACGGGATTCCCTTGAAGCTCTTCTGCACGTTCGCCCTCATCGAAGCCCGCGATCGGCGTGAACCGCCATGGCCGCCCGGAACGACGCGCGCCGCGCGCCGGCCAAGGCCGGCGGCGGCGCGTGCGAAGCAGCCGGCGCGACGGTGCGCGCGGCCGCGCGTTATCCGAAGTGCGCGACCAGGATCAGCGTCACCGTGACGACGATCGCGCCGCCGATGCGGGTGGCGATCTGCGCGAACGGCATCAGCTGCATCCGGTTCGCGGCGGTCAGGATCGCGACGTCGCCGGTGCCGCCTTGCCCGCTGTGGCAGGCGTTCACGATTGCGGTGTCGATAGGGTACATCTTCAGCGTGCGGCCGACCACGAAACCGGTGCCCATCAGCGTCGCGACGGTCGACACGATCGTGACGACGTTGACGATCGTGAACGCGGCGGTCAGCTTGTCCCACGGTGTCATCGCGACGCCGATCGCGAACAGCAGCGGATACGTGACGGCGGTCGAGAAGAACTTGTAGACGACGAACGCGCCTTCCTGCAGCGGCGGCGACACCGCGCGCGCGAGCTTCACCAGCACCGCGAGGAACAGCATCGCGACCGGCGCGGGCAGGCCGAACAGCTTGTGCGCCATCAGGCCGACGAGGTACAGCGTGATCGCGGTGATGCCGGCGCCCGCGATGTGCGTGACGTCGACGTGGCCGCGGATCTCCTCGTTTTCCGGCGTCATGTCGCCGCTTTCGCCGACCTGCAGGCGGCCGTTGCCGGTCAGGTGCGGCAGGCGCTTGCCGAGCATGTCGAGCGCGCCCGACAGGATGATCGCGGTCAGGCTGCCGAGCATCACCGGCGGGAGCACCATCGCGAACATCTCGCCTTGCGGCAGGTGCATCAGTTCCGAATAGCCGATCGACAGCGGAATCGCGCCTTCGCCGACGCCGCCCGCCATGATCGGCACGACGATGTACAGCAGCGTGTGGCGCGCGCCGAGGCCGAGCGCGGTGCCGACCGCCGTGCCGACGATCGCCGCGGCGACCGAGCCGGCCGCGAGCGGAATGAAGATCTTCACGAAGCCCTGGATCAGCACGCGGCGATCCATGCTCAGGATGCTGCCGACGATGATCGACGCGATGAACAGGTACAGGAAGTTGGTCGACTTCGTGAATTCGACCGTCAGGTTCAGCACCGGCTTCGGCAGCACGTGGTAGTACGTGAGCGCCGACGGCACGAAGGTCGCGAAGATCGCCGCCGCGCCGATGTTGCGCAGCAGCGGCAGGCGCTTGCCGAGTTCGGCGCAGGTGAAGCCGAAGAACGCGAGGACGGCGATCGCCATCGAGATTTCGCCGGGCACCTTGCCCGTCACCGCGAAGCCGACGATCAGCCCGAACAGGATCACGTAGACCGGCAGCGGGATGATGCCGATGCGGATTTCCATCAGCTTCCACCAGCCTTCCGGCCAGAAGCGTTCGCGCGTGGCGGGACCGGCTTCGGCAATCGGCTCGGGATGGGACGGGGTATGGATAGAGGTCTGCAAGACGTGTCTCCTGATGTTTGGAATGCCTGCATCGCTTCGCGGCATCGTGTGCCGTCTATTACGCAACCCCCGTGCCAGAATTCCGACCCGCCGGAATATTTTTAATCCATTGATTCATAAGGGATTTATTTCGTCTGCGGAAAGGATTTTCCGCGCAGGCTGGCCGAGATTTCGGAATTCCCGGGGCGGCCAGGCCGAGATTTCGGCCTCATGGCGGCCCGGGCGCCCGGCCATGCCCGCCGCCCGACGTACCGTCCGCCATATCGCCGCGCGCGATTTTCTTCGCACAATCGCTTCGTAGACCGCCTTCCCGCCGCTCTCTATCATCGGCTGATCTTTTTCCGATGAAACGACGACTGTCCGGAGAACGCCCGCGCGTTCGCCGCGGCTTCGCTCAACCATCGATACCGTCTTTGGACAGGAGAGTGGTTCCCATGCTGCATCCCGTGTTTTCCGCCCGCTTTTCCGCCGGCCGAGTGGCCCGTCTCGCCCGCCTGCTGACGGCCGCGCTGCTCGGCGTCGTGCTGCTGAACGGCGCGCGCGCCGACACCGCGCCGCTGAAGGTCGGCATCTCGACCAGCCCGCAGATCGAGGCGCTGAAGATCGCCGCCAAGGAGGCGAAGGAGCAGGGCCTCGACGTGAAGATCGTCGAATTCACCGACTGGAATACGCCGAACGCGGCGCTCGCGAACAAGGACATCGACGTCAACTACTTCCAGCACATCCCGTTTCTCGAGAACGCGAAGAAGCAGGGCGGCTACAACTTCATCTCGATCGCGCCCGGCACGATCATGAAGATCGGCCTCTATTCGAAGAAGGTGAAAAGCTTCGCCGAGCTGAAGGACGGCGCGCGCGTCGCGATCGCGAACGATCCGGTCAACGGCGGGCGCGGGCTGTTGCTGCTGCAGCGCGCGGGGCTCATCACGCTGAAGCCGGGCGCCGACTACCGCGCGACCACGCACGACATCGTCGCCAACCCGAAGCACCTGAAGATCATCCCGCTCGAAGCGTCGCAGCTCGCGCGCTCGCTCGACGACGTCGATCTCGCGCAGGGCTACCCGAGCTTCATCAAGCTCGCCGGCACGACGGACCCGAACAGCGCGCTGCTGTTCGACGGCACCGAGAACAAGAACTTCGCGATCCAGTGGGTCGTGCGGCCCGAGAGCGCGAACGATCCGCGCATCCGCAAGTTCATCTCGATCTACCAGCACTCGCCGGCGGTGCGCCGTGCGCTCGACAACGCGTTCGGCTCGCTGTACGCGATCGCGTGGTGACGGAGGCGGCATGACGACGGCGAACCGCAAGAAGATCCTGCTCAACGCGTTCAACATGAACTGCGTCGGGCACATCAACCACGGGCTGTGGACGCATCCGCGCGACCGCTCCGCGCACTACACCGACCTCGACTACTGGGCCGATCTCGCGCGGACGCTCGAACGCGGCAAGTTCGACGGGATCTTTCTCGCGGACATCGTCGGCGTGTACGACGTGTTCGGCGGCGGCCCGGACGCCGCGCTGCGCGAATCGGTGCAGGTGCCCGTCAACGATCCGCTGCTGCTCGTGCCGGCGATGGCGCAGGTCACGCGGTATCTCGGCTTCGGCGTGACCGCGAACCTGACCTACGAGCCGCCGTACCTGTTCGCGCGCCGCATGTCGACGCTCGATCATCTGACGAAAGGGCGCGTGGGCTGGAACATCGTCACCGGCTACCTCGACAGCGCCGCGCGCGGGATGGGCCTCGCGCAGCAGATCGGTCACGACGACCGCTACGAGCGCGCGGACGACTACATGGACGTCGTCTACAAGCTGTGGGAACAGAGCTGGGACGACGACGCGGTGATTCGCGACGCGCAGGCGCGCGTGTTCGCGCAGCCGGGCAAGGTGCGGCGCGTGAAGCACGACGGGCCGTTCTATTCGATCGATGCGATTCATCTGAGCGAACCGTCGCTGCAACGCACGCCGGTGTTGTACCAGGCCGGCTCGTCCGCGCGCGGCGTCGAGTTCGCGGGCCGTCACGCGGAATGCGTGTTCGTGAACGGGCAGAGCAAGGCCGCGGCGCGCGCGGCGACGCTCGACATTCGTGCCGCCGCCGCACGGCAAGGGCGCGATCCGGCGTCGATCAAGATCTTTGCCGGCGTGAGCGTCGTGACGGCCGAGACCGAATTGCTCGCCCGCGAGAAGTTCGACGAGTACCGGCGCTACGCAAGCCCGGAAGCCGGCCTCGCGCATTTCGCGAGTTCGACCGGCATCGACTTCGCGAAATACGGCCTCGACGAGCCGATCTCGTATGTGAAGACCGATTCGATCCAGTCGGCCGTCGACGCGATCTCGCGCAAGAGCACGACCGGCACGTGGACCGTGCGCCGCATGCTCGAACAGATGTCGCTCGGCGGCCGCTATGCGCCGATCGTCGGTTCGCCGTCGCAGGTCGCGGACGAACTGCAGTCGTGGATCGACGAGACCGGCATCGACGGCTTCAACCTGACGCGCACCGTGATGCCCGAGTCGTTCGAGGATTTCGTCGACTGGGTCGTGCCCGAGCTGCAGAACCGCGGCGTCTACAAGGAAGACTACGATCCTGCGCCGACGCTGCGCGAGAAGCTGTTCGGCGCGGGCCCGCGCCTGCCCGCCTGGCATACCGGCGCGCAGCATCGGCCGGCGGCCGTAGCCGAACCCGCGCATCCCGCGCATGCCTGAACGTGACGGAGCGAAGCGATGACGCAATTGTTCGATACGCTGGGTTTCATCGAGGCATCGGCCGTGCGTGCCGGTGCCGGTGTCGGCGCAACGGCGCATGAGGAAACGGTCGTGCCGGCCGACGGCGCGGCTGTGTCGCTCGAACAGGTCGGCAAGGTGTTCGCGACACCGCGCGGCCACGCCGCTGCGCTGCGCGACGTGACGCTCGACGTGCGGCGCGGCGAGGTGTTCGGGATCATCGGCCGCAGCGGCGCCGGCAAGTCGACGCTGCTGCGGCTCCTGAACGGCCTCGAACGGCCGAGCTCGGGCCGCGTGCGCGTGCAGGGCGTCGACGTCGGCGCGCTCGACGAGGATGGCCTCGTCGCGTTGCGGCGCCGTACCGGGATGGTGTTCCAGCATTTCAACCTGCTGTCCGCGAAGACGGTGTTCGAGAACGCCGCGCTGCCGCTGAAGATCGCCGGCGTGCCGAAGGCCGAGCGCGTGCGCAAGGTCGAGGCGCTGCTCGATCTCGTCGGGCTCGCCGCGAAGCGCGATGCGTACCCGGCGAGCCTGTCGGGCGGGCAGAAGCAGCGGGTCGGCATTGCGCGTGCGCTCGTGCACGATCCCGAGGTGCTGCTGTGCGACGAAGCGACGTCGGCGCTCGATCCGGAAACCACGCAATCGATTCTCGCGCTGCTCGCGGACATCAATCGCCGCCTGGGGCTGACGATCGTGCTGATCACGCACGAGATGGAAGTGATCCGCGCGGTGTGCGACACGGTCGCGGTGATCGAACAGGGCGAAGTCGTCGAAACCGGCCCTGTGTGGCGCGTATTCGGCGATCCGCGCCACGGCGCGACGCGCGCGCTGCTGAGCACGCTGCAGCATGACCTGCCGGCCGAGCTGGCCGCGCGCGTGCGGCCGCTGCCCGAACAGGCCGCGCTGCCCGACGGCGCGCAGATCGTGCTCGACGTCCGCTATACGGGCGAGAGCGGCGGCGAGCCGGATGTCGGCGCCCTCGCGGCGGCGCTCGGCGGCTCCGTGCGGTTCCTGCACGGCGGTATCGAACGCATCCAGGGGCACGCGCAGGGGCGGCTCGTGATCGCGGCGACGCCGCGAGCGGATGACACCGGCCCGTCGGCCGCACGCGGCGGTGCGGTCGCCGCGTTGCTCGAACGTGCACGCCGTCATGCGAATCACGCGGAGGTGCTCGGCTATGTTTGACCTCTGGTGGCCCGAACTGCTCGACGCGATCCGCGACACGCTGTCGATGGTCGCCGCGTCGGCCGCGATCGCCGCGCTGATCGGCATCCCGCTCGCGGTGATCCTCGTGACCACCGCGCCCGGCGGCATCTACGCGCGGCGCGGCGTGAACGCGGTGCTCGGCGCGCTCGTCAACGTGTTCCGCTCGACGCCGTTCATCATCCTGCTGGTCGCGCTGCTGCCGTTCACGCGCGTGCTGATCGGTACGACGATCGGCGTGTGGGCGGCCGTCGTGCCGCTGTCGATCGCCGCGATTCCGTTCTTCGCGCGGATCGCCGAAGTGAGCCTGCGCGAAGTCGATCGCGGGTTGATCGAGGCCGCGCTCGCGATGGGCGCGAAGCGCCGCCACATCGTATGGCACGTGCTGTTACCCGAAGCGCTGCCCGGCATGCTCGGCGGCTTCACGATCACCGTCGTCGCGCTGATCGGCTCGACCGCGATGGCGGGCGCCGTCGGTGCGGGCGGCCTCGGCGATCTCGCGATCCGCTACGGCTATCAACGTTTCGACACTACCGTCATGGCGACCGTGATCGTGATCCTGATCGCGCTCGTCTCGGCCGTGCAAATCACGGGCGACCGCCTGGTCCGACGCGTGACCCGGCGTACCTGAGCGACGCCACAAGCGTCCGCTCGTTCCATTCCTGATCCTGAGAGAAAAACCATGACCTTGCCCATCGGCGCGCCGCGCGAATGGAACGGACAATTCGAGGAAGCGCTGTTTCTGGAGGTGGCGCGACGCCATCGTCCGGACTTCCCCGACAAGGTGGCGACGCCGCCGCGCGAGCCGCGCAACGACGACGAGCTGGCTGCCGTCGCCGACTACTACACGAAGATGGCGTCGCACGACCTGTTCATCGTGCAGGTCGTCGCGAAGGCGATCGACACGCTGTTCCGCGACGATCCGCATTTCCAGCTAATCTTGTCGCGCCAGCTCGGCGACGATGGCGCGCATGCGGTGATCGGCCGCGAACGCGTGACCGAACTGACCGGGCGCGATCCGCTGCCGGAAGTCGACCAGCTCGTCGCCGCGCACTGGGCGCGCATCGGCGATATCGCGGTGCGCGACGTCGCGGGCTTTCTCGCGTTCGAATGGCATTACGAGCTGCACATCCTCGCGAAGCTGTGGATCCAGCGCAAGACCGGCCGGATCGGCGACAGCGCGATGCGCGAGCACGGCGAGAACCGGATTCGCCCGGACGAGGAATGGCATCGCGTGCAGATCGTCCAGTGGTGGTTCGACACGCTGCAGGCGCTGCCGGTGGCCGAGCGCGACGCGCTGATCGATCGCGTGATCGCGGCCGACGAGGAGACCCAGGCGCGGCTCGACGGCTATCTGCACGACGAGTACGCGCATACCGCACTGGTGTTCGGCGCGGATATCGCCGAATATCGTGCGGTCTACGACGACTGGCGGCGCGAGATCCTGTCGCGACTGACCGGCCGTCAGCTTGGCGCGCTCGTGCCGCTGTCGGGCGAAACCGTTGAACAGGAAGCTGTCGCATGAACGATCCACGCGGCCCGGCGACGCTGGCGCCGGATACCGACACACCGGCCGTCGACCGCGCCGCGCTGGCGCGCGCGATCGATGCGCTGCGCGTGAGCGCCGCCGAGCGCGACCGCGCGGGCGGTCATGCCGCCCAGGAGAAGCAATGGCTCGCCGAGGCGGGCCTGCTGACGCTCGCGGTGCCGCGTGCGTTCGGCGGGCAGGAAGCGGCGTGGCCCGCGATCTACGACGTCATCCGGCAGGTCGCGCGAGTCGACAGTGCGCTCGCGCATCTGGTCGGTTTCCAGTGCCTGCAGGTGGTGAGCGTCGACGTGTGGGGCAACGCCGCGCAGCGCGAGCGCTACCTGCGCGGCACGGTCGACGGGCGCTGGTGGTGGGGCAACGCGGTCAATCCGCTCGATACGCGGCTCGTCGCGACGGCGACGCCCGACGGCGGCTACCGGCTCGACGGCGTGAAGGGCTTCTGTTCCGGCACGCGCGGCTCGCAGCGGATGACGGTGTCCGCGCACGATCCGGCCATCGGCCGCACCGTGTTCGGCGTCGTGCCGACCGATCGTGCGGGGATCACGGTCAACGACGACTGGGACCCGATCGGCCAGCGTCAGACCGACAGCGGCAGCGTGCGCTTCGACGGTGTGACGCTCGCGCCGGACGAAGTGCTGCACCGGTCGGAAGCGCCGCCGACGCCGCGCGCGACGCTGCGCACGCTCGTGTCGCAGCTCGTGCTGACGAACCTGTTCGTCGGCCTCGCGGAAGGCGCGCTGGCCGAGGCGCGCGACTACGTGCGCCAGCATGGCCGCCCGTGGATTCACTCCGACGTCGAGCGGGCCGAAGACGATCCGTACACGCTGCAGCGCTTCGGCGACATGCGCGTGCGCGCGGTTGCCGCGGCGGCGCTGGCCGATCGCGCGGCAAGCGCGTTGCAGCACGCGTGGGCGCGGCAGGATGCGCTGACTGCCGACGAACGCGCCGAAGTCGCGCTCGCGGTATCGGAAGCGAAGATCGTCGCGCAGCGCGCGGCGCTGGATAACGGCGAGGCGCTGTTCGATGCGTGCGGTGCGCGCGCGACGGCCGCGTCGCTCGGCCTCGACCGCTTCTGGCGGAACGCGCGCACGCATACGCTGCACGATCCGCTCGACTACCGGCTGCGCGACGTGGGCCGGTTCGCGCTGACGGGCGAGTTGCCGCCGGCGTCGCTCTATACGTAATGGGCAGCGGGGCAGTACCGGCACGGCGCCGCGTACTGCCTTCGCTATCAGCAAGCACATCGTTGAACGGCCCGCTGGACGTCCAAGATGATATGTTATATCGTAGCGATACAATATATCATCTCATCCCCAACGTCCTGTTCCGGAGTCGCCCGATGCGCCCCGCCCTTCATCCGTCCACGCGGCTTCCCGTGACCGTTCTGTCCGGCTTTCTCGGCGCGGGCAAGACGACGCTGCTCAACCACATCCTCAACAACCGGGAAGGCCGGCGCGTCGCGGTGATCGTCAACGACATGTCCGAGGTCAACATCGACGCCGCGCTCGTGCGCGACGGCGGCGCGGGGCTGTCGCGCACCGACGAGAAGCTGGTCGAGATGAGCAACGGCTGCATCTGCTGCACGTTGCGCGAGGATCTGCTGATCGAGGTCGACCGGCTCGCGCGCGAAGGGCGCTTCGATCAGCTCGTGATCGAATCGACCGGCATCTCGGAGCCGCTGCCGGTGGCCGAGACGTTCACGTTCGAAGGCGAGGATGGCCGGAGCCTCGGCGAAGTCGCGCGGCTCGACACGATGGTGACGGTGGTCGACGCGTTCAATTTCCTGCGCGATTACGCGTCGCGCGACAGCCTGCAATCGCGCGGCGAATCGATGGGCGACGAGGACGCACGCACGGTCGTCGATCTGCTGATCGACCAGATCGAGTTCTGCGACGTGCTCGTGATCAACAAGATCGACCTGATCGACGGCAGCGCGCGCGAGCGGCTGATTGCCTTGCTGCGCGGGCTGAACCCGCGTGCGCGGATCGAGATCGCCGAATTCGGCAAGGTGCCGCTGGAACGTGTGCTCGATACCGGCCTGTTCGACTTCGACGCGGCGTCGCGCGCGCCGGGCTGGTTGCAGGAGTTGCGCGGCACGCACACGCCGGAGACCGACGAATACGGGATCCGCAGCTTCGTCTATCGTGCGCGGCGGCCGTTCCATCCGCAGCGCTTCTTCGATCTCGTCGACAGCGAATGGCCGGGCGTCGTCCGCTCGAAGGGGTTCTTCTGGCTGGCCACGCATCCGACCGTCGCCGGTTCGTGGTCGCAGGCCGGCGCGGTCGCGCGGCACGGGCCGGCCGGCCACTGGTGGGCGGCCGTGCCGCCCGAGCGCTGGCCGCGGGACGCCGAAGCCGTCGCGCAGATCCGCGCGCGCTGGGACGAGCACGTCGGCGATGCACGCCAGGAACTCGTGCTGATCGGCATGGACATGGACGAGCCGGCGCTGCGCGCGCGCTTCGACGCGTGTCTGCTGACCGACGCCGAGATGGCGACCGGCCCCGAACACTGGATCACGTGGGACAACCCGTTTCGCGACTGGGCCTGACCTGACCGCGCGCTGCCTGCATCGATCCGGATGGCGTTTCTCGACACCTAGTTTCTCGACACCTAGATCGGCAGCCGCACCGTCTGCTTGATGCGCTTCAGCGGGATCTCGGTTTCGACGTTGCGTACGCCTTCGATCTGCGTGAGCGTCTCCATCTGGAAGCGCTGATAGTCGTCGAGATCCTTCGCGATCACGCGCAGCAGATAGTCGTAGCTGCCGGCCATCAGATGACATTCGAGCACTTCGGGCGCGTGCTCCATCTCGCGCGCAAAGCGCTCGACCGTCGTCTTGTCCTGGCGCTCCAGCGTGACGCGTACGAATGCCGTGAAGCGCAGCTCGACGGCTGCCGGGTTCAGCAACGCGACGTACGCGTCGATCACGCCCTGTTCCTCGAGCAGGTGAACGCGGCGCAGGCACGGCGTGGGCGACAGTCCGGCCTGTTGCGCGACGTCGGCGTTCGTCTGGTTCGAATTCTGCTGCAACGCACGCAGGATGCGTCGGTCGATCGCGTCCAGTTTGATTGGCATTTCTGGCTACCAATGAAGTTGATATTGGAGAATAACGCCAATCGTGACGCCATCGGTAGCCGAGTTTGCATCCAATCTCCACGGGAAGTTGCCGATAATCTGACGACTGCCACGGCCCGCAAGCGCGCGATTTGCGCCCGCCGCGGCGCCCCTTTCAGGAGATTCCCGATGCCGCACGTCGCCTGGTTGCCGTTCATGGCCACCTCCCTTCTGATCATCCTGACGCCCGGCCAGGACATGATTCTCGTGATGTCGCGCACGCTGTCCGGCGGCACGCGCGCGGGCATCGTGACCGCCGCGGGCGTCAGCGTCGGGTTGCTCGTGCACACGATGCTCGCGACGCTCGGGCTGGGCGCCCTTCTTCAGGCATCCGAATGGCTGTTCACGGCGCTGAAGGTAATCGGCGCCTTGTACCTGCTGTATCTCGGCATCACGCTGTTGCGTTCGTCGGGCGAATTGACGCTCGCGGCCAGCGGCGCCGCGCCGGCATCGCGGCTGCGGACGTTCGCGCAAGGCGCGCTGTCCAACGTGTCGAATCCGAAGGTCGCGCTTTTCTACCTGGCGTTCCTGCCGCAATTCGTTCCGGCGGGCGCCCCGCATCCGATGCTGTCGCTGTTCGTGCTGGGCGCGACGTTTGCGGGGCTGACGTTTCTCGTCAAGGGGCCGGTCGCGCTGTTCGCGGGCCTGCTGTCGGCGTCGATTCGCCGCAACCCGCGCATCCTGACGCGCATGCATCGCGTCAGCGGCGTGGTCTTGCTGGCGCTGGGCGTGAAGCTCGCGCTCGAACGCCGCTGATCGCGACCCCGGCGTCGGCACACTCGCCGGCGTTACTGCGCCGGCAACGCATCCGCCAGCGCCCGCATCGCGTCCACCGTTTCCGGGTTCGCCGGAAAGAACGCCTCGATCGCGAGTTCCGACAGCGTCACGTCGACCGGCGTGCCGAACACCGTCGTCGTGCTGAAGAACGTCAGCTCGCCGCTCGCCGTGCGTAGCCGCAGTGGCACGGCGATATCCGCGAAATCGGTGCGCGCGTGCGAATCGTCGGGCTGGCCGGCCGGCGCCGGGTACGCGGCGAGTTCGTCGCGCAGCGCATGCAGCGTGCGGTCGCCGCTCGCGTCGATCTGCCGCTGCAGCCGATGCAGGATATGCGCGCGCCATTCGTGCCAGTTGACGATCTGCGATGCGAGACCGTCCGGATGCAGGCTCAGCCGCAGCACGTTGACGGGCGGCTGCAGCAGCGCCGGATCGGCCTGCGCGACCAGCGTGCCGAGCATCCGGTTCGCCGCGAGCAGCGTCCAGTGGCGGTCCACCGCGAGCGCCGGATAAGGCTCGTGCCCGCGCAGCACGGCTTCGACCGCGTGACGCGCGGCATCCAGTTGCGGGTCCGAAAACGGCCGTTCGCGAAACAGCGGCGCGAAGCCGGCCGCGACGAGCAGCGCATTGCGTTCGCGCAGCGGCACGTCGAGGCGCTCGGCGAGATGCAGCACCATCTCGCGGCTCGGCTGCGCGCGACCCGATTCGACGAAGCTCAGGTGGCGCGCGGAGACTTCCGCATCGAGCGCGAGCGCCATCTGGCTCAGGCGCCGGCGTTGCCGCCACGTGCGCAGCAGCGGGCCGATGCCGGACGCGCGGCCGGCGGACGGAGGGAGCGAATGGAGGGCGGCGGTCGGGTTCATGGCCCAGATGATAGGCAATCCCGCGCCGCTTCGGCATTACCTGTGAGGTAAGCGCGCGCGCCGCCCCGGGCGTGCGCAGCCGCTGCGTTACCATAGCCCCCGTGCCACCTGAGAGGCGGCGCCGGACCCGCGACCACAACGCATGGGCCGGCCGCCGCGCACATCGACAACAAGGCATTCCAGGGGAATCCAACAATGAAAAAACTTGCCGTCCGGCTCGCCTGCGTGGCGATGCTCGCACTCGCCGCGACCCGCGGCCACGCGCAGACCGAAGCCGCGCAGGTGGAAATGAGGGCCGCCGCCGCGGCCGCCAACGAAGCGGTCGTGAAGGGGCCGACCGACATCGACGTCAAACACGAAGCCGTGCTGAAGCTGAAGGCCGGCGAATCGTTCGTGCCGGCCGCCGAAGCCGGCCGCTACCTGCGCTCGATGGGCAACTCGATCGACGAATCGAAGCTGGTCGGCCTCGTGCTGCCCGACGATCCGGACGCCGACTGGATCTCGGTCGTGTCGTTCGAGCCGAGCGGCTACATCCGCGACGACGACGCGAAGGACTGGAAGCCCGACGAGCTGCTGAAAAGCCTGCAGGCCGGCACCGAGGAAAACAACCCGGCGCGCAAGGAGCGCGGCCTGCCCGAAACCGAGGTGGTCGGCTGGGCGAAGGCGCCCGCGTACGACGCGGCCATGCACCGGCTCGTGTGGTCCGCGATCATCCGCGACAAGGGCGCGGCGCCGAATGCCGCGAACGACGGCGTGAACTACCGGACGCTCGTGCTCGGCCGCGACGGCTACCTGTCGCTGACGATGGCGTCGACGCTCGCCGACCTGCCGAAGTACAAGGCCTCGGCCGACGAACTGCTGTCGAACATCCGCTTCAACGACGGCAAGCGCTATGCCGATTTCAACCAGTCGACCGACCACGTCGCCGAGTACGGGCTCGCGGCGCTGATCGTCGGCGTCGGCGCGAAGAAGCTCGGCCTGCTCGCGCTGATCGGCGCGTTCGCGGTGAAGTTCTTCAAGATCGGCGCGGTCGCGCTGCTGGCCGGCGGCGCGGCGCTCAAGCGCTTCTTCGGGCGCAAGCCGAAGGCGGCCGCGGTGCCGGCCGTCGCCGGCGCAGCCGATGCAGCCGATGCAGCCGATGCAGTCGCCACGGAGCGCAAGGAATGACGAAGCTGTTGCTGCTGATCTTCGGCGGCCTGAAGCTCGGCAAGGTGCTCGTCTCGGCCGGCACGATGCTCGCGTCGATCGCGGTCTACGCGCTGTTCTACGGCTGGCGCTTCGCGGCCGGGTTCGTCGCGCTGCTGCTGGCGCACGAGGCTGGCCATTACGTCGCCGCGCAGCGGCGCGGGCTCGACGTCGGGCTGCCGACCTTCATCCCGTTCGTCGGCGCGTGGATCCAGTTGAAGGAGATGCCGCACGACGCGGAAACGGAAGCCTACGTCGGGCTCGCCGGGCCGTTCGTCGGCACGCTCGGCGCGCTGGCCTGCTATGCGGCCGCGCGCCACTACGACAGCAACCTGCTGCTCGCGCTGTCGTACACGGGTTTCTTCCTGAACCTGTTCAACATGATTCCGCTGTCGCCGTTCGACGGCGGGCGGATCACCGCGGTGCTGTCGCCGCGCATCTGGTTCGCGGGCGTGCCGGTGCTGATCGCGCTGTTCGCGTATCGACCGAGCCCGCTGCTGATCGTGATGGCGATCCTCGCGCTGCCGCAGTTGAAGCGCGCGTGGCGCTACGATCCCGACGCGCCTGAGAACCGCGTGTACTACGCGACGTCGATCGAGACGAAGACGACCTACGCGCTTTGCTACGTCGGCCTGCTCGCGTTCCTTGCGCTGATGACGTCCGGTGTGCACGACATGCTGCGCGTCGTGCATGCGTCGACCTGACGTCGATCCGATGCAAAAAACGGCGGCCGCGTAAAAAGCGGCCGCCGTTTTTTAAAGGCAGAACCTCACGCGTCGCGATGACGCAGTTCGACGCGCTTGATGTCCTTCACGATCACGAGATAGCTGAACACGGTGACGAGCGCGTTCAACCCGACGAACACCAGCGCGCCGTTGAACGAGCCGCTCGCGCCGACGAGGTAGCCGATCGCGATCGGCGCGACGATGCCGGCCGTGTTGCCGAACATGTTGAACAGGCTGCCCGACAGGCCGATCGCTTCCTTCGGCGCGGTGTCCGCGACGACGGCCCAGCCGAGCGAGCCGATCCCCTTGCCGAAGAACGACACGGCCATCAGCATGATGACGAGCGCTTCGCTGTCGACGTAGTTGCAGCCGATGATGACCATCGACAGCAGCATCCCGCCGACGATCGGGATCTTGCGTGCGAGCGTCAGCGATACGCCGCGGCGGATCAGCATGTCCGACAGCATCCCGCCGAGCACGCCGCCGAGGAACCCGCAGATCGCCGGCAGCGACGTCATGAAGCCGGCCTTCAGCAGCGACATGCCGCGCGCCTGAACGAGGTAGATCGGGAACCACGTGAGGAAGAAGTACGTGAGCACGTTCACGCAATACTGGCCGAGGTACACGCCGATCAGCATGCGGTTCGACAGCAACTGGCGCACGTAGTACCAGCCCGCCACGCGGCTGCCTTCGGCAGCGCCACCGCCGCTACCGCGCGCGCCGGTCGCCCCGCCCGTCGACTGCACGAGGCCGCCACCCTGCTCGATGTGGTCGAGTTCCGCGCGGTTCACGGCCGGATGGTCGGCCGGGTCCTTCATCACGCGCAACCACAGGAACGCGAGCGCGATGCCGGCCAGGCCGAGCCACAGGTACACATGGTGCCAGCCGTACGCATGCGTGAGCCACGCCATCAGCGGCGAGAACACCACGGCCGCGAAGTACTGCGCGGCGTTGAAGATTGCCGACGCGGTGCCGCGCTCGGCGGTCGGGAACCAGCTCGCGACGACCTTCGCGTTTGCCGGAAACGCGGGCGCTTCCGCGATGCCGACCGCGAAGCGCATCGCGAACAGCGCGGCGACCGCGAACGCGGCGCTGCCGCCGAGGCCGATCGTGCTCTGCAGCAGCGTGAACGCCGACCACAGGAAGATGCTCGCCGCATACACGCGCCGCGCGCCGAAGCGGTCGAGCAGCCAGCCGCTCGGCAGTTGCGCGAGCACGTACGCCCAGCTGAACGCCGAGAAGATGTAGCCCATCGTCACCGGATCGATGCCGAACGCCTGGCGGATCGGCGTGCCGGTGATCGACAGCGTCGCGCGGTCCGCGTAGTTGAGCGTCGTGACGACGAACAGCATCGCCAGGATCCAGTAGCGCACGGCGGTTCGGCGCGCGGTGCGCGCGAGGTCGAGCGGAAGATCGCGAGGGGAGGTCTGATGGGTCACTTTAAATGTACGTCGTCGTATGACATGAGCGAAAGTTTATTGAGAATGCTCGAATTCAGAAACCTCGGGTTTTCCCTTTGAAGGTAGTCGTCACAGTGTGGGAAGGTTGTGATTTACTGGCTGGACAAGGCTTTCGGATGTATCGTCGGCGCCCTCGCAGGCGGCGAAAATGCCGCGATGCCGTCGGCAGACATCGTATCTGTTGAGCTACAATGAGCAATCCATTCCCGAACCACGGAGCACACCCTATGCAACTGACAGGAGAGATGCTGATCGGCGCCGAAGCGGTGGCCGGCTCGGCAGGCACCTTGCTGGCGTTCGACCCGACGAAGGGCGCGCCGATCGAGGCCCCGGCGTTCGGCGTCGCGACCCAGGCCGACGTCGAACGCGCGTGCGAACTCGCACGCGACGCGTTCGATGCGTACCGCACGCAGCCGCTCGCGGCCCGCGCGGCGTTTCTCGAAGCGATCGCCGATGAAATCGTCGCGCTCGGCGATGCGCTGATCGAACGCGCGCATGCCGAAACGGGCCTGCCCGTCGCACGGCTGCAGGGCGAGCGCGGCCGGACCGTCGGCCAGCTTCGGCTGTTCGCACGCGTCGTGCGCGACGGGCGCTTCCTCGCCGCGTCGATCGATCCCGCGCAGCCCGCGCGCACGCCGCTGCCGCGCTCGGACCTGCGGCTGCAGAAAGTCGCGCTCGGGCCCGTCGCCGTGTTCGGCGCGAGCAATTTCCCGCTGGCGTTCTCGGTGGCCGGCGGCGATACCGCGTCGGCACTCGCGGCCGGCTGCCCGGTGATCGTGAAGGCGCACGAGGCGCACCTCGGCACGTCCGAGCTGGTCGGCCGCGCGATTCGCGCCGCGGTCGCGAAAACCGGCATGCCGGCCGGCGTGTTCTCGCTGCTGGTTGGCCCCGGCCGGTTGATCGGCGCGGCGCTGGTCAGCCATCCGGCGATCCAGGCCGTCGGTTTCACCGGTTCGCGGCAAGGCGGGATGGCGCTCGTGCAGCTCGCGAACGCGCGCCCGCAGCCGATTCCCGTCTACGCGGAAATGAGCAGCATCAACCCGGTCGTGCTGTTCCCGGCCGCGCTGGCCGCGCGCGGCGACGCGATCGCGACGGGCTTCGTCGATTCGCTGACGCTCGGCGTCGGCCAGTTCTGTACGAACCCGGGCCTCGTGCTCGCGATCGACGGCCCCGATCTCGACCGCTTCGAGACGGTCGCCGCGCAGGCGCTCGCGAAGAAGCCGGCTGGCGTGATGCTCACGCGCGGCATCGCCGATGCGTACCGCAACGGCCGCGGCAAGCTGGCCGAACTGCCGGGCGTGCGCGAAATCGGCGCGGGCGAGGCCGCGCAGACCGACTGCCAGGCGGGCGGCGCGCTGTACGAAGTCGGCGCGCAGGCGTTCCTGGCCGAACCGGCGTTCGGCCACGAGATGTTCGGGCCGGCGTCGCTGATCGTGCGCTGCCGCGATCTCGACGAAGTCGCGCGCGTGCTCGACGCGCTCGAAGGCCAGTTGACGGCCACGCTGCAGATCGATGCCGACGACAAGCCGCTCGCGCGCCGGCTGCTGCCGATCCTCGAACGCAAGGCCGGCCGCCTGCTGGTCAACGGTTACCCGACCGGCGTCGAGGTGTGCGATGCGATGGTGCACGGCGGCCCGTTCCCCGCGACGTCGAACCCGGCCGTCACGTCGGTCGGCGCGACCGCGATCGAGCGTTTCCTGCGGCCGGTGTGCTATCAGGACTTCCCGGACGACCTGCTGCCCGAAGGGCTGCAGGAAGGCAATCCGCTCGCGATTCCGCGGCTGCGGGACGGCAAGGCGGAGTGACGATGGGGCGGGGCGGCTGAACGGATCGTTTCCGTTCCGGCGGCTGCAGGTGCCGCCGCCACGCCGTCCCCGCTACGCCTTTTTCGCATAGGCGCTGCACCAGCCTTTTGCATTGACCTGCTTGCCGCTGAAAATGGCGCACGGCGCCATCGCGACGCCGGGCTTGCCCTGGAAGAACTGGCAGCTCGCACAGGCCTGGCCCGCCTGAAATTGCGGGAACTTCGCATGGTCGACCCGGCTTGCGTCGGTCTTGTAGCCGAGGGCCTGCGCATTTGCATCGGATTCCTGCACGACCCCGGCACCGGCCTCTGCCGACGCCGCGCGGCGCCCCAGCGACAGCCCGGATACCAGCGCGGTGGTGGCCGCAATAAAACGTCGGCGTGAAAACTTCATGGCGTTCTCCTTCATGTTGGCGTGAATGGATTACCCGACGTCATCCGGCCCATCGTGATGCGACGCATGGGTCGCCGGAGGAAGCGGGCGGCGCAGCGATCAGTGGAAGAAGAGCGTCCGCATGCCGAAGGTGTGATGCGCTTCGGCGGCCATCAGTACCATGAGCACCAGCAGGCACAGAGGCGGTATCAGGATCGCGTACACCAGCGCCAGCCGCTCCCACATCATGTGCATGAAAATCGACACGATCAGCCCGGCCTTCGCGATCATGAACACGACGATCAGCGTCCAGCGCAGCAGGCCGTGCACATGGAAGTAATCCACCAGGTACGACATCGTGCTCAGCACGAACAGCAGGCCCCAGATCTTCAGGTAGAGACCGATCGGATGCTGCTGGCCGTGGGTGGCGTCGGGTCGACGGGCGGAATCGGTGTGGTCCATGATCTGCCTCACCACAAATAGAACAGCGCGAAGATGAACACCCACACCAGGTCGACGAAGTGCCAGTACAAGCCGGCAATCTCGACGATCTGGAAGTTGCCGTGCTCGATGAACCCCGGCCGAAGGATCTTGCGCGCGATCAGCAGCAGGTAGATCACGCCGCAGGTCACGTGAAAGCCGTGGAACCCGGTGATCATGAAGAAGCACGCGCCGAACTGCGCGGCGCCGAGCGGGTTGCCCCACGGGCGGATGCCTTCATGGGCGATCAGCTTGGTCCATTCGAAGGCCTGCATCGACACGAAGGTCGCGCCCAGCAGCGCGGTCGCCAGCAACAGGGCCGCGGCGCGCGTGGCGTCGCGCCGGTAGCCGAAATTGACGGCCATCGCCATGGTGCCGCTGCTGGTGATCAGCGTGAACGTCATGATCGCGATCAGCAGCAGCGGCACTTCCACGCCGCCCACGGTGAGCCCGAACACCCTGGAAGGATCGGGCCACGGCACCGTGGTCGACATGCGCACCGTCATGTAGCCGATCAGGAAACTGCTGAAGACGAAGGTGTCCGACAGCAGGAAGATCCACATCATCGCCTTGCCCCACGGCACCTTGAAGGCGGCGCGATCGGCCGACCAGTCGGTGACGATGCCGCGCCAGCCGTCGGGCCCGGCATCGGTGGCCGCGGGCGCGGCGGACTCGGGCGGGAGCGTGGGCGAGGTCATGGCGCGGCTCCATACAATGGCCCGCAGAGGGCGGCGACGATCCCGGGGGTGAGCCACGACATCGCCGCCATCAGCGCGAGCCAGATCGCCAGCAGGAAATGCCAGTACATCGCGCACAGCGTGATGGCCCGCTGGGCCTGGAACGGGTCCGCGCGCCGCAGATGCGCGATCGTCGACGCGCACGCCGCGAGCCCGCCCAGCACGTGCACGCCGTGCAGGCCGGTGAGCAGGTAGAGAAAGCTGTTGGACGGATTGACGGCGACGGTCTGCCCGGCCGCCGCCAGCACGCGCCATGCGAGCAGTTGCCCGATCACGAACACGGCTGCCAGCACGCCGCCGGCCGCCAGCCACGCCGCGCGGTGCAACGCCATCTGCCGCGCACGCTGCATGGCGACGCTTGCCAGCACCAGCGCGCCGGTGTTCCACCACAGCAACGCCGGATGCGGGATCGGCTGCCAGTCGGGCTCGCGCATGCGCATGCCATAGGCGAGCAGCAGCAATGAAAACAACGCCGTCGCCACCGCCATGAAGACGAACAGGCCGATGCGGCTCGCATTCGGCAAGACCGGGCGCGAGTCGGGAACGAAGGGGCGTGGCAGCGTGGTCATTCGCGCACCTCGCCGGGTTGCAGCGTCGGACGGGCCGGTTCAGGCGCCGCCTCGGGCGGCTGGTTTTGCGGGACGAAGTCTTCCGCGCGCCCCGGCGGGCTGTATTCGTATGCCCAGCGATAGACGACGGGCAGCTCGGCGCCCCAGTTGCCGTGCGCGGGCGGCGTTTGCGGCGTCTGCCATTCCAGCGTGGTGGCCCGCCACGGATTGCCGTCGGCACGCTTGCCGCGCACGAGGCTCCACGCCAGGTTGTAGAGGAACAGCAACTGCGCGACCGCGACGATCAGCGCAACGACGGTGATGAATGCGTTGAGGGTCTGCGCCGAATGGGGAATGAAGCTGTAGCCGTCATACGCGTAATACCGCCGCGGCATGCCCATGAGGCCGAGATAGTGCATCGGGAAGTAGATCGCATAGGTGCCGACGAAGGTGATCCAGAAGTGCGCGCGCCCGAGCCTGTCGTCGAGCATGCGGCCCGTTACCTTCGGATACCAGTGGTAGATGCCGCCGAACACCACCAGGATCGGCGACACGGCCATCACCATATGGAAGTGCGCGACCACGAAGTACGTATTCGACAGCGGAATGTCCACGCTCACGTTGCCGAGGTAGAGGCCGGTCAGCCCGCCCAGCACGAAGGTGCTGATGAAGCCGATCGCGAACAGCATCGGCACGGTCAGGTGGATATCGCCGCGCCACAGCGTCAGCACCCAGTTGTAGACCTTGAGGGCGGTCGGGACCGCGATGATGAGCGTGGTGGTGGCGAAGAAGAAGCCGAAGTACGGGTTCATGCCGGAGATGAACATGTGGTGGGCCCAGACCACGAAGCTCAGCACGCCGATGATGACGATCGCCCACACCATCATCCGGTAGCCGAAGATATTCTTGCGCGCGTGCGTGCTGATCAGATCCGACACGATCCCGAAGGCCGGCAGCGCGACGATGTAGACCTCCGGATGCCCGAAGAACCAGAACAGGTGCTGGAACAGCAGCGGGCTGCCGCCGGCATGCTTGAGCGTCTGCCCCATCGACACCACGGCCGGCATGAAGAAGCTGGTGCCGAGCGTCCTGTCGAGCAGCATCATCACCGCCGACACGAACAGTGCCGGAAACGCGAGCAGCGCCAGGATGGTCGCGACGAAGATGCCCCACACCGTGAGCGGCATGCGCATGAGCGTCATGCCGCGCGTGCGCGCCTGCAGCGTGGTGGTGACGTAATTCAGGCCGCCCATCGTGGCCGCGACGATGAAGATCGCCAGCGACACCAGCATCAGCACGATGCCCCATTCCACGCCCGGCGTGCCCGGCAGGATGGCCTGCGGCGGATACAGCGTCCAGCCCGCGCCGGTCGGCCCGCCCGGCACGAAGAAGCTCGCCACCAGCACCAGCACGGCCAGCAGGTAGACCCAGAAGCTCAACATGTTCAGAAACGGGAACACCATGTCGCGCGCGCCCAGCATCAGCGGGATCAGGTAGTTGCCGAAGCCGCCCAGGAACAGCGCCGTCAGCAGGTAGATCACCATGATCATCCCGTGCATGGTGACGAACTGGTAGTAATGGTTGGCGTCGATGAAACTGAACTTGCCGGGAAAGCCGAGCTGCAACCGCATCAGGTCCGACAACACGAGGCCGACCAGGCCGATGGCGATGGCCGTCAGCGCATACTGCACGGCGATGACCTTGTGGTCCTGGCTCCAGACATAGCGGGTCCAGAAGCTGTGCGGGGCGTGATCGGTGTGCGCGTAGGTCATGGCGTCTGCTCCGCTAGGGCCGGGGATTGGCCGCGCTGCTGGCGGCCGGGCCGCCTTGCGATTCGATGTAGGTCACCAGCGCGGTCAGCTCCGGCTCGCTCAGGTCGAAATGCGGCATGATCGGTGCGTAGCCCTTCACGACGCGGGCCGTCGGGTTGCGGATGAAGGCGCGCAGATAAGCTTCGTCCACCTTCGCGGTGCTGCCGTCGGCCATCGTTTCGGTCTTGCCGTACAGGCCCTTCCAGGTCGGGCCGACGCGCGGGCTGCCGTCCACGGTATGGCAAGCGAAACAGCCCTTGGCCGCCGCGAGCGCCTTGCCCTGGTCAGCCAGCGCCTGCGCGCTGCCGCCTGCCGTGGCCGCCGCGGCCTGCACCCTGGCCTGCTGCCGCTGCGCGAACGTGCTCTGCTGCGCCAGCCAGCGCGAGAACGCTGCCTCGTCTTCCACCACCACCACGCCGCGCATGTTGGAATGCCCGATCCCGCACAGCTGCGCGCACAGGATGTCGTAACGCCCCGCCTTGGTCGGCGTGAACCAGAAGGTGGTCACCATGCCGGGCACCATGTTCATGCGCGCACGGAACGGCGGCACGTAGAAGTCGTGCAGCACGTCGCGCGAGCGTGCGAGGACCTGGATCGGCCGGTTCAGCGGCAGGTGTACCTCGGGCGTCTCGATCAGGTAATTGTCACGGCCGTCGGGGTCGGCGGGGTTCAGGCCGAAGGGGTTGTCGTTGCTGACGTAGCGCACGTCCGTCGTGCCCAGCTTGCCGCCGGGGCCGGCGAAGCGGAAGCGCCATTGCCATTGCTGGCCGACCACCTCCATCCGCAGCACGTTGCGCGGCGGCTGGATGTAGTCCGCATAGACGAAGAGGCCCGGCGCCAGCAACGCGGCCACGCCGACGGTGGTCAGGCCGATCAGCCACCATTCCAGCCGTCGGTTGTGGGGCTCGTAGGCCGCGCGATGCCCGCCGCGGTGGCGGTAGCGCAGCAGGGCGATCGCGACGAACAGGTTGATCGCGATGAAGAGTGCACCGGTAATGACGATCGTGATCGTCAGCATGTCGTCCATGCGCACCCAGTTCGATGCGATTGGCGTGATCCACCAGGGACTGGCAAAGTGGAACACCACCGCCAACAGGATGATCAGGACCAGGGCAATCGCAAGCACCATAAGCTGCCTCGCCGCATGTCACTCGCCGGGGCCGCCGGCACGAGACGGCCGTCTCGCGCGGCGGGAAGAAGCGGCGTGTCAGTGCATCTCGCGTTGCTTGCGTCGCTCGAGGATGCCGTAGACGACGGCGGTGACCACACCGAACAGCAGGTTGGCCAACAACGGCCCGGAACCGCGCTCCGAGACGAACCATGGGAACACGGCAGTCATCACATGGAAGTTCCACACATACGCGACGATCCCGAAGGCGAACCCGATGACGGCCTCCATGCCCACGCTCGAATCGAACCGGAACGGGGCCATGATCGCAGCGAGAATCATCCCCATGATGGCGCCGAACACGTAGTGCAATACCAGCGCCGTTCCGACGATGCCATAGCTGAAAACCGACATGTTTTCGAGTGCGCTGCGGCCCATCACCATGGCCGCGATCTTGTGGGTCGGTTGCCACGGGCTTTCGTCGAGCACCAGGGTCGACCAGAAGAATTCGAGCACGATGACCAGCGCGCCACCCGCGAGACCGGCCACGGCAGCCGCGAGCCAGTCCGGTGTGCGCCGCTCCCAATGGTGTGATTGAATGTGCAGTTCCATACGACCTCCTCTCCCGCGTGGACGGGTGCCAATTTCACAGTGGCCCGACGCAGCACGCTCGATGTCGAGACAGCCTCAGGGGCAGTGCATGCCGGTTTCAGGTGTCAGGGGAAGGCCGGTGTCGTCGGATCGGCGCCTTCCAGATCCGCCTTCGGAAAATGCTCGGCGATCATCTGCTCGATTTCCTGCTCTCGCAATGCCGGCACGTCGGCCATGATCAGAATCTGGCCTTCCTTTATCGCTTCTCGAAATCGCTGGAGTCGCGCGTTCGGCTCGGCGATGCCGATCATCCCGGCCGTCCACGCGCCGAAGCCCGCTCCCGCCACCGTCAATGCGACGACGGCGCCGCCCGCGATCACGAGCTCCGCAGGGGGGTACACAAGCGCGACGAGGCCGATAAGCGCGCCCGTCGCTCCGCCGAGTGCGACGCCGCGCTCGAGCGCGTGCACGACATCGCTGCTTTGCAGCAGTGACGCTTCGGGCAACTGATCAAGTGTGACGCTGTGATCGGCGAGGACGTGGATATGGCGCCAGATGATGCGCGCGCGTAGCAAGTCATCGACGATCGCCTTCGCCATCACGGTATCGGGTACGAGGAAATAAAGGCGTCTCATGCCAGCCTCCTTTCTGCCGTCAACGCATTCCGACGGAAGTATCTTTTTATTCTATGTCAGCATCGGCGCGCGGGACGTGCCTGCATGCGTAGGTGCTTTTACCGTCCCGGTGCGGTCATTCGACACGCGTGGCATGCGCGTTTGAAGTGGGGCGGTAAGCGACGTGCACTGAATCGTGTGACGAACTCTTGTGGCAAGAGTCGCCGCGCACTTTCGCGCGCAACCATCGCATGCTGCGCCTCTCCGGCCCGTGCCGATGTTGGTGACGCGCAGCGTCGTCCTAGCCTTCACGGCGCCCCGATTTTCTCCTACAGTAGCGAAGCCTCGGGCCGTCCGGCCCGCAGGCGAGCCTGAGAGATCACAAGACCAACAAGGAACCATCCGATGAATATCAGCAAGCGTGGCGACCACCTGTTCGCGGCCGGGTTGTGGAAAGCGATCGGCGACGTCGCGAAATCGGTCCGTACCCAGATCGGCGAAACCAGCGAAGGGCGCGTGCTGGCCGACGCGCTGTTCGCGCTGCAGCGCGAGCTGGGCGGCAGCGAATTCGACGTGACGATCAACCAGGGGCGGCCCGTCGCGGGCTCCGATCCGCATTCGTTGATCTTCGGCAGGGCCGTCGAGCGCTTCAGGTACGACATGGAGGCGGTGGTGTTCGCGCTGAAGCATCGCCGCAGCATCGACGGGCCCAACGGTGAGCAGCGCGCCGAAGCGCTCACGCAGGCCAACACGCATCTCGCGACCGCGAAGCAGTACGCGATGTTCACGGTCGGGCGCTTCTTCGATGCGGTCGTCGACCGCGACGTGCTGGAACAGATCGTCGGCGCCGAGTCGCCGGCGCGCGGCCGGCCGCTCGCGGCGCGCAAGGGGATCGACGAGACGCAGCGCACGCTCACCGGCGTGCGCCAGCGGATCATCGGCGCGATTGCGCAGATGTAATGCAATGGCCGCGCCGGCTCGTCGAGCCGCGCGGCCATCGCGTGATACGGATACGGATGAGTGGGGAAGCCGGCGCGCCGTGCCGATGAAGGCCCCCGCGCCGCCGCCGAACCTCGCTTACTGCGGGCCCATCTTCTTGATCAGCACATCGAGCTCGGCCGCTTCTTCGTCGGTCAGGTCGATGAGCGGCGCGCGCACCGGGCCCGCGTCGTGGCCGACGAGCTTCGCGCCCGCCTTCACGATGCTGACCGCGTAGCCGGCGCGGCGATTGCGGATTTTCAGGTACGGCAGGAAGAACTCGTCGATCAGGCGGCCGACGGTTGCGTGGTCGTCCTTCGCGATCGCTTCGTAGAATGCCATCGCCGTCTTCGGGATGAAGTTGAACACGGCCGACGAGTACACCGGCACGCCGAGCGCCTTGTACGCGGCCGCATAGACTTCGGCCGTCGGCAGGCCGCCGAGGTACGCGAAACGATCGCCGAGGCGGCGGCGGATCGTCACCATGCTCTCGATTTCGCCGACGCCGTCCTTGAAGCCGATCAGGTTCGGGCAACGGTCGGCGAGGCGCTCGAGCATGTCCGCATTCAGCTTCGAATTCGCGCGGTTGTACACCACGACGCCGATCTTCAGCGCGCGGCACACCTGCTCGACGTGCTCGGCGATCCCTTCCTGGCTCGCTTCGGTCAGGTAGTGCGGCATCAGCAGCACGCCGCTCGCGCCGAGGCGCTCGGCTTCCTGCGCATATTCGATCGCGACGCGCGTCGCGCCGCCCGCGCCGGCGAGGATCGGCACCTTGCCCTTGCAGGTTTCCGTCGCGACGCGGATCACGTCCGAATACTCGCGCTGCGTGAGCGAGAAGAACTCGCCGGTGCCGCCGGCCGCGAACAGCGCGCTCGCGCCGTACGGCGCCAGCCATTCGAGGCGTTCGGCATAGGTGGTCGGGCGGAAGCTGCCGTCTGCGTCGAAATCCGTCAGCGGAAACGACAGCAGGCCGTGGGAGATGATCTGTTTGAGTTCTTGCGGTGAAGTCATGGTTGGGTCGTCCGTCTAGCGCGAGTGCTGGTTCGTCGGGAACGGCATACGAGCCGAATTGGCGATGTCGTTGTATGTCATCGTACAACGCAAGAAAGAGCGGCGCAAGCGGTTTGCTGGCGGGTCAAGGTTAGGGTCTTTCCGGATAAGGGTTTACGCAGCATCATCAACTGAGGTTGAATGTCGTATGATGACTAACGATATCGCAGATAGGCTTCCAGGAATTCCGATGACTGCTTCCCCTCTCTACATCCGCGTGCATCCGGACGACAACGTGGCGATCGTCGTCAACGACGGCGGTTTGCCCGAAGGCGCGACCTTCGCCGACGGGCTCACGCTGTGCGAAGGCGTGCCGCAAGGTCACAAGGTCGCGCTGGTCGACCTCGCGGCCGGCGACCCGGTCATTCGCTACAACGTGGTGATCGGCTATGCGCTGACCGACCTGCGGCGCGGCAGCTGGGTCAACGAGCGCACGATGCGCATGCCCGAGCCGCCGGGCCTCGACGACCTGCCGCTCGCCACGCGCGCCGCGCCGCCGCTCGAGCCGCTCGAAGGCTATACGTTCGAGGGCTTCCGCAATGCGGACGGCTCGGTCGGCACGCGCAACATCCTCGCGATCACGACGACCGTGCAGTGCGTGTCGGGCGTCGTCGAGCACGCGGTGAAGCGGATCAAGGACGAACTGCTGCCGCGCTACCCGAACGTCGACGACGTCGTCGGGCTCGAACATACGTACGGCTGCGGCGTCGCGATCGATGCGCCCGACGCCGACATCCCGATCCGCACGCTGCGCAACATCAGCCTGAACCCGAACTTCGGCGGCGAGGTGATGACCGTGAGCCTCGGCTGCGAGAAGCTGCAGCCCGAGCGCCTGCTGCCGCCGGGCGCGATTCCGGTGACCGCCGACGGCGCGGCCGACAACGGCGGCGTCGTGTGCCTGCAGGACGCCGCGCACGTCGGCTTCCATTCGATGATCGACTCGATCATGAAGATGGCCGAATCGCATCTCGAGCGGTTGAACCGCCGCCGCCGCGAAACCTGCCCGGCGTCGGATCTCGTCGTCGGCGTGCAGTGCGGCGGCAGCGACGCGTTCTCGGGGCTCACCGCGAACCCGGCCGTCGGCTTCGCGGCCGACCTGCTCGTGCGGGCGGGCGCGACGATCATGTTCTCCGAAGTGACCGAAGTGCGCGACGGCGTCGCGCAGCTCACGTCGCGTGCGGCGAACGAAGCGGTGGCCCGCGAGATCATCCGCGAGATGGATTGGTACGACCGCTATCTGCAGCGCGGCCGCGTCGACCGCAGCGCGAACACGACGCCCGGCAACAAGAAGGGCGGGCTGTCGAACATCGTCGAGAAGGCGATGGGGTCGATCGTGAAGTCGGGCAGCGCGCCGATCGCCGGCGTCGTGCGCCCCGGCGATCGCGCGCGGCAGAAGGGGCTGCTGTACGCGGCGACGCCCGCGAGCGATTTCATCTGCGGCACGCTGCAGCTCGCGGCGGGGATGAATCTGCATATTTTCACGACCGGCCGCGGCACGCCGTACGGCCTCGCGCAGGTGCCGGTGATCAAGGTCGCGACGCGCAGCGATCTCGCGCGCCGCTGGCACGACCTGATGGATCTCGACGCGGGGCAGATCGCGACCGGCGCGGCGACGATCGAGGACACGGGCTGGGAACTGTTCCGGCTGATGCTCGACGTCGCGAGCGGCAAGCGCCGCACGTGGGCCGAGCAATGGAAGCTCGCGAATGCGCTGACGCTATTCAACCCGGCGCCGGTGACCTGACGCGCAAGGTGGTGACGGCAAGACGATGCGGGCGCCTTCGGGCGCCCGTTTTCGTTGCGGAGCGCGTGCCGGCAACAGGCGACCGTCACTCGATGCCGATCGGCAGCGACAGCCCCACCTTCACGCGCGACATCACGACCATCGTTTCGAAGTGGCGGATGTTGTGGTGCTGGCGGAATACGCGCGTGGAAAATTCCTCGTAGTGATCGATGTCGCGCATCGCGATCATCAGCACGAAATCGGCGCGGCCTGTCACCACGTAGCACTGCATGACTTCCGGCAGCGATTTCAGGAACCGCTTGAATTCGTCGAGCAGGTCGACCCGTTCGCGCTCGACCTGCACGAGCACGAGCATCGTCAACGGGAGGCCGACCTTGTTCGGATCGACGACGGCGACATCCTGCTGGATATAGCGCTCGTCGCGCAGCCGCTTGACGCGGCGCAGGCAGGCGGGCGGGCTCAGGCCGATCTCGGCGGCGAGCGCCTGGTTGGTGACCTGGTTGTCGTGCTGGAGACGGGCGAGGATCCGCAGATCGAAGTCGTCGAGCGGTGCGGCGAGGGAATTCATCGGATTTCCTTGTGGAGGAAAAAACGAAACAAATTCACGAATCGGGCGGCGTGATGTTTATCGGATTTCGCGACGGCTGCCGATAATCGTAGCATCCGTCAACCACGAAGCTGCGAGGAAATCATCATGCGTTCCCGACATCTGCTGCTGGCGCTTGCGCCGCTCGTGCTGGCCGTTTCCGCGTTCGGCGCGGACACGGTCGTCGTAGGTTTCGCCGGCGCGCTCACCGGCGCGCAGGCGCATTTCGGCGAGGACAGCGCGCGCGGCATCCGGCTCGCGATCGACGAAATCAATGCCGGCCATCCGAGCGTCGCCGGGCATCCGGTCACGTTCGCGCTCGACGCACAGGACGACCAGGCCGACCCGAAGGTCGCGACGACGGTCGCTCAGCGCTTCGTCGATACGCATGTCAGCGCCGTGATCGGTCACCAGAATTCGGGGACGTCGATCGCCGTCGCGAGGCTCTACGCGACGGCCAACATCGCGGAGCTGACACCGTCGGCGACCAATCCCGAGTTCACGCGCCTGGGCTATCGCACCACGTTTCGGTTGCTCGCGAATGACGACTTCCTCGGTCAGGCCGTCGCCCGCTATGCGGTCGAGCAGCTGCACGCGCGCCGTATCGGCGTCGTCGACGATCGCACGGCATACGGGCAGGGCATCGCAGACGTGTTCGTCGGCGGGCTCGGGGCGTCGGGCGCGACCGTCGTCGCACGCGAATACACGACGGACAAGGCCTTCGACTTTGGCGCACCGCTGACGTTGCTCAAGGGCAAGGCGCCCGATGCGATCTTCTTCGGCGGCATGGACACGCAGGGCGGCCCGATGCTCAAGCAGATGAGGAAGTTGCGGATTGCCGCGCCGCTGCTGGGCGGTGACGGCCTGTGCACGCACGAAATCCTGAAGCTGGCCGGCGACGCGCTCGACGGCAATCTCGTGTGCGCGGACGGCGGCAGGAGCCTGGCGAAGATGCCAGGCGGTCCGGCGTTCGCTGCACGCTTCACGCAGAAATACGGCGCGCCCGTGCAGCTCTACGCGCCGTATGCGTACGACGCGATGATGGCCGTCTACCACGCGGTGATGCTCGCGCAGTCCACCGATCCCGCGAAGATTGTCGATGCGCTGCATCGCGTCGACTTCCAGGGCGTGACCGGTCGGATCGCATTCGACGCACGCGGCGAATTGCGCAATCCGGCGGCAACGATTTCGACGTTCAAAGGAGGCAACAAGGTGACTTTGTCGGAGGTGGTCAAATGAATACGCGGATTCTTCCCGTGGGCACGGCGTCGCTGCGCGACGTCGCTCGGCCGGTCGACGACGTGGGCACGCCCGCGGTACGCGAAGCGGCAAGCGCACTGGGCGCCGCGCTGCGCGCGTTTCGCGACGAACACGGCTTCGGACGCGCGGTCGCCGCGCCGCAGATCGGCATCGGGCAGCGGATGATCGCACTCGCGCTGGACGGCTGGCCCGACGTGATCGTGAATCCCGAGATCGTGTGGCGCAGCGACGCGCGGATGACGCTGTGGGATGACTGCATGTGCTTTCCGGACCTGTTCGTGCGCGTCGAGCGCCATGCGTCGGTGAGCGTGCGCTACACGACGCTCGACGGCGAGCCGCATCAGCGCGACGCGTTGTCGCCCGACGTGTCGGAGCTGATGCAGCACGAGATCGATCACCTCGACGGCAAGCTGTCGTTCGATCGCGCGGTGGGGCCGAACGCGGTCGTGCATCGCAGCGTGTTCGACGCCGACCGTGCGTCGTTCGCGGCGCAGGTCGACTACACGCCGAACGTGCCGCGGGAGACACGCATGGCCCATCATGGCATTCCGTCCGTCGAAGCGCCCGCGTTTCCGCAGGGCGCCGCCTACATGAACGGCCGCTTCATTCCGATCGCCGACGCGCGCGTATCGGTGCTCGACTGGGGCTTTCTGCACTCCGACGTCACGTACGACACCGTGCATGTTTGGAACGGCCGCTTCTTCCGCCTCGACAAGCATATCGAGCGATTCAGGCGCTCGCTTGCGCGGTTGCGGCTGAACGTGCCGTTGACCGACGATGCGCTGCGCGACATCCTCGTCGAATGCGTGCGCCGCTCGGGGCTGCGCCACGCCTACGTCGAGATGCTGTGCACGCGCGGCGTGTCGCCGACCTTCAGCCGCGACCCGCGCGATGCGGTGAACCAGTTCATCGCGTTCGCGGTGCCGTACGGATCGGTCGCGAACGAGCGGCAGTTGCGCGAAGGGCTGCACCTCCACGTGATCGACGACGTGCGGCGCATTCCGCCCGAATCGGTTGATCCGCAGATCAAGAACTATCACTGGCTGGACCTCGTCGCCGGGCTGCTGAAGGGCTATGACGCGGGCGCGGAGTCGGTCCTGCTGAAGTGCACGGATGGCAGCATCGCCGAAGGTCCCGGGTTCAACGTGTTCGTCGTGCGCGACGGCCGGCTGCGGACGCCCGAGCGCGGCGTGCTGCACGGCATCACGCGGCAGACCGTGTTCGAGCTGGCGACGGCGATGGGCATCGACGCCCAGGCTGCGCGCATCGACGATGCACAGTTGCGCGACGCGGACGAAGTGTTCATCACGTCGACGGCCGGCGGCATCATGCCGGTCACGCGGCTGAACGACGCGACGATCGGCGACGGCCGGCCGGGGCCGGTGACGCGCCGGCTGTTCGACGCGTACTGGGCGAAGCACGGCGATCCGGCGTGGAGCCTGGCGGTCGACTACGCGGACGGCTGAGCACGGCGGCCGGCGCGGGCGCGATTTCCTTACCTCGTACGTAATCGACCGCCCGCGCGAGCCCGGCGACGATGGCGGCACGCGGACCCGAAACGTCCGCGACATCGTCCACCGACACAAGGAGCCTCGCCATGAACACCGCTCAAACCGCATCGTCCGTTCACGCCGACCTGATCGACCGCTACTTCGACGCCTGGAACGAACCCGATGCCGCGCGCCGCCGCGCGCTGATCGACGCGACGTACGCAAGCGACGCAGCCTATCGCGATCCGCTGATGGCCGGCGACGGCCACGCGGGCATCGACACGATGATCGCCGCCGTGCAGCAGCGTTTCCCCGCCTTCCGCTTTCGCCGCACGACCGACGTCGACGCGTTCGGCCAGCACCTGCGATTTTCGTGGGCGCTCGTGTCGCCCGACGGCGCGGCGATCGTGAAGGGCTCGGACTTCGGCACCGTCGACGCGTCGGGTCGCCTCGCGTCGGTCACGGGTTTCATCGATGAAATGCCGGCCGCGGCGGCGTGACGCGAACGATGCATGCACCATGGCCGCCGGGATCGGGTAACGTTATGCGATTCGTTCCTGATCCCGGAGACAACCGACATGCTGAAGAATCTCGACCCGCTGCTGCACGCCGACATCCTGCACACGCTGCGCGCGATGGGCCACGGTGACGAAATCGCGATCTGCGATGCGAATTTCCCGGCGGAATCCGTCGCGGAGCACACGGTGGTCGGCCGCGCACTGCGCGTCGACGGCGCCGATTCGGCGCGTGTCGTGCGCGCGGTGCTGTCCGTGCTGCCGCTCGACACGTACGTCGACACGCCCGCGTGGCGGATGGAAGTCGTCGGCGACGCGGCCGCGGTGCCGCCCGTGCAGCGCGAAGTGCAAGCCGAGATCGACCGCGCGGAAGGGCGTGCGGTGCCGCTGACCGGCGTCGAACGTTTCGCGTTCTACGAGCGTGCGCAGCAGGCGTATGCGGTGATCGTCACCGGCGAAACGCGCGGCTACGGCTGCTTCATCTTCAAGAAAGGCGTGCTGTTGAGCGACGCGGGCTAAACGCGTTTTTCATCGAGCCGGGCTACCGGCGCGATCGCCGCGTTGTAAAGATTTGCTACAAGCCCTTGGACACCGCGGAAAGACCCTCTATGCTGGCCCATTTGCCGCGCGCCCTCCCGGGCCGCGCGGCGCCGAACCGCCCGGGCGCGCCCGCGGCGGGCGGCCGAATTGCATACGAGGAGAGAGGCATGACGCGTACCGTCGATTCCGGCGTCATTTTTTTCGCACGCCTGGCGCTGGCGGCGTTGTTCTTGTGGGGCGGCATCATGAAGCTGCTCGGCTACAGCGATTTCGTCGCGTATTTGCACGGGATGAACGTGCCCTATCAACAGGTGGTCGCGCCGATCGTCGTCGCGATCGAGGGGCTCGGCGGTCTGCTGCTGATCGTCGGCTACAAGGTCCGGCCGCTCGCGTTGCTGATGGCGGTCTACACGATCGCGACCGCGATGGTCGGGCACAACTTCTGGGACGCGACGAACGCCGCGGTCCAGCACGACATGGTGATTCACTTCTGGAAGAACGTCGCGATCGCCGGCGGTTTCCTGCTGCTGTTCGTCACGGGCGCCGGCGGCGCGAGCATCGACGCGCTGCGCCGGCCGAGTTCGTCGTACGGCGTGCTGCGTTGAGCTAAGCAAATTCGCGCCGCTACGCCGACGCAAGACAAAAGGGCCGAATCCCGCACGTTGCGGGATTCGGCCCTTCGTTCATGAAGCGGGCGCCGCCCCTTAGTGCGTGCCCTTCACGTCCTTCGCATCCTTCGAGAACTGCACGGCGATCGCGCCGAGCACGCAGATCGCCGCGACGTACACGACCGGCGCGAGCGGGTTCGACTTCATCATCAGCGACACGATCACCGGCGTGAGGCCGCCGAAGATCGCATACGCGACGTTGTACGAGAACGAGATGCCCGAGAAGCGCACGACGGCCGGGAAGCTCTTGACCATCACGAACGGCACCGCGCCGATCGTGCCGACCATGAAGCCGGCGATCCCGTAGTAGAGCGGCAGCGTCGACGCATCGGCCGCGACCTGCACGAACAGCAGGTAGTAGCACGCGGCCAGCCCGATGCCGCCGATGCCGAGCACGCGCTTCGCGCCGATCCAGCCCGCGAGCGAACCTGCGGTGATGCAGCCGGCCGTCAGGCACAGCGTCGCGACGCTGTTCGCGAACAGCGTGGTCGCGGGCGTCAGGTGGAACTGCTTCTGCAGCAGCGCGGGCGTCATCAGGATCACGACGACGATCGCCGCCGACAGCATCCACGTGAGCAGCATCGACACGATCACCGCGCGGCCGTGATCGCGCAGCACCGCCTTCAGCGGAATCTCGGCCGCGAGCGCCTTCTTCGCCTTCATCTCGGCGAACACCGGCGTTTCATGCAGCCAGCGGCGCAGGTACACGGAGAACAGCCCGAACACGCCGCCGAGCAGGAACGGAATGCGCCACGCGAACGCGCCGACTTCGGCCGTCGAGTAACGGCTGTTGATGCCGGCCGCGACGAGCGAGCCGAGCAGGATGCCGGCCGTGAGGCCCGCGGTCAGCGTGCCGCATGCGTAGCCGATATGGCGCGACGGCACGTGTTCGGACACGAATACCCATGCGCCCGGCACTTCGCCGCCGACCGCCGCGCCCTGCAGCACGCGGAACAGCAGCAGCAACACCGGCGCGAGGATGCCGATCGTGTCGTAGGTCGGCAGCAGGCCCATCAGCAGCGTCGGCACCGACATCATCAGCACGCTCAGCGTGAACATCCGCTTGCGGCCGAACAGGTCGCCGAAGTGCGCCATGATCACGCCGCCGAGCGGGCGCGCGAGATAACCGGCCGCGAAGATGCCAAACGTCTGCAACTGGCGCAGCCAGTCGGGGATGTCGTGCGGGAAGAAGAGTTGTCCTATCGCCGGCGCGAAGAACACGAAGATGATGAAGTCGTAGAACTCGAGGGCGCCGCCGAGTGCGGCAAGGCCAAGGGTCTTGTAGTCGCTGCGCGTGAGCGCGCGTTCGGCGGCGCGAGGCACGCCGCTCAATTCGGAAGCTTGCATGGTCAGGACGATCGGTTTTCGAATGTAGTTGTCGGTGCTGCGTCTCCAGGGCCCGCTTTTCGGCATGGACTGACAAGGCGCGGCTTGCGTCGTCGAAGCGCGCCGCGTGCCGGGGTGAGGCACGCAACACGCGCCGCCGCACCGGGATGGGGCACGGCGGAGACGAAGCGTCAAAGCGGGTGGGGGGATTCTACAGGAGCGCGAAATGCGTCGCGCGGGGCGCGCCGAGGACGGCTTCGGACCATGCAGCCGAAGCGCGCGCGGCGCGGGCGGCCGGTGAGCCGCTGGCGCGCCGCGCCGGGCAGGGGCGCGTATCGGTTATCAGTTGCCGGCGATCGTATCGACCGGCTTGAACGCGCCGCGCTCGACCTTGTAGATCGTCACCGGCGCATCCTTCAGGTCGCCCTTCGCGTCGTACGCGATGCTGGGGGCCGACACGCCCTTGATCGACACCTTGCCGAGATACGGCGTGTACACCTTCGGATCGGTCGAGTTCGCGTCCTTCATCGCGGTGAGCAGCGCGATCGTGCCGTCGTACGAATACGGCGAGTACGTGATCACGTCTTCGTTGAAGCGCGCCTTGTAGCGGGCCGCGTAGCCGGAGAAGCCCGGCATCTTTTCCTTCGGCAGCCCGCCCATGTAGACGATCGCGCCTTCGGCCGCGTCGCCGCCGACCTTCAGGAACGTCGGCGAGCGCGACATCTCACCTGTCACGAACGCCGACTTCATCCCGAGCTGACGCATCTTGCGGATCATCGGCGACGATTGCGCGTCGCCGCCGCCGTAGAAGACCGCGTCCGGATTCACACCCTTCAGGTTGGTCAGGATCGCGGAGAAATCGAGCGCCTTGTCGTTCGTGAAGTCGCGCTTGACGATCGTGCCGCCCGCCGCTTCCACGGCCTTCGCGAATTCGTCGGCGATGCCCTGGCCGTAGGCCGTGCGGTCGTCGATGATCGCGATGCGCTTGAAGCGCAGCGTCTTCACCGCGTACGTGCCGACGATGCGGCCGGCCTGCGCGTCGCTCGTCAGCAGCCGGTAGGTCGTCTTGTAGCCGCGCGCCGTGTATTGCGGCGACGTCGCCATCGAGATCTGCGGCAGCCCGGCGCGATCGTACAGGTCGGACGCGGGAATGCTGGTGCCCGAGTTGAAGTGGCCGATGACGCCGCGGACGTTGTCGTCGATCAGCCGCTGCGCGACGGTCGTGCCGGTGCGCGGGTCGGCCTGGTCGTCCTGCGCGTCGAGCTGGAACGTGACGGGCTTGCCGCCGATCGTCGGATGCGTCGCGTTGAAATCGGCGATCGCGAGCTGCACGCCCTTCTGCATGTCCGTGCCGTAATTCGACTGCGGGCCGGTCAGCGGTGCGGCGAAACCGATCTTGACGACGTCGGCGGCGACGGCGTGCGCGCCCGACAGTGCGCAGGCAGCGGCCAGCGCGACGTGCGATACCTTCAGCTTCACTTTCACTTCCCCTTGATGGCGTGGTTGGGCCGCCGCCGGCATGCGGGCCGGCGCCGGTAAACCGGGCGAGACGTATCGGTCGGCAGGCCGATGCGCAGGCCATGCGTGCTCGCCGCGTGCTGCGCGCGCTGTGCCGGAATCGGCGTGCGCGACGGCGGATGCGGCGAGCCGTGCATGCCGATTGCGGCAGCGGCGGGATGTCGTCTCGTGACCGTGAAGCGAAGTCTAGATAGCGAAAATGCGTGCGTCTTGCGCGTTCGATGCGCGGCCGGCGACGATATCGGCATATCGTCGATTACCCTGATATATGCCGAAATCGTCATGACGAATGCGCAAACCCGCCAAGACGCGGGACGCCGGCATTTTTAGGATGACGAGATTCGGGTGCGGGGTGCCGGCGTGTCGATGCGCTGCGCCGGCTGCGGCGGAAGCGGAACGGTCGCCGGCCGCGCACGTGCCGTAGTGGTTGCGTGCGCAACCTGTTCCATCGACCGATGGAACCGGCCGGGCGCGCGACGGAACCGGCCGCCGTCTTGCCCGCCCCGCGTTCGGCGCGACGCGATCGAAGGGGCGCTCCTATAATCGACGCCATCTGCCACTCGCTTCGCGGTTGCCGGGATGACGACCTTGCTTGCCGTACCGCCCATGAGCCTGTCCGACACGTTGTGCTACCAGCCCGACAACGCCGATTTCGGCGCGATGCTCGCGCATTTCCGTCTGCTCGAACCGGTGCTGGATGCGCTGCCGGACGTCGCGTTCTTCGTGAAGGATGAGAGCGGCCGCTACGCGATCGTCAATCGCACGCTGGCGATGCGCTGCGGCTACAAGGACAAGCGCGACCTGCTCGGCAAGACGGCCGACGAGGTGTTTCCGCGCCGCTTCGGCCGCAGCTATTTCGAGCAGGACATGGCGACGATCAACGCCGGCCAGCAACTGATGGACCAGCTCGAGCTGCACCTGTATCCGGGCCGCCAGCCGGGCTGGTGCCTGACCTGCAAGGAACCGCTGCGCGACGCCGCGGGCCGGGTGGTCGGCCTCGCGGGCATCTCGCGCGACCTGAAGGCGCACGAAGGATCGCACCCGGCGTACAGCCGGCTCGCCGACGTGGTCCAGCACATCCAGGATCACTACGTGCAGCCGCTGAACCTGAAGCAGCTCGCGCAGATGGCCGGGATGTCGGTCGCGCAGCTCGAACGCTACTTCCACAAGGTGTTCCACCTGACGCCGCGCCAGGTGCTGCTGAAGACGCGGCTCGACGCGGCCACCGCGCTGCTCGTCACGCACGACAAGGTGACCGACGTCGCCGCGCTATGCGGCTACACCGATCACAGCGCGTTTACGCGCCAGTTCAAGGCGACGGTCGGCGTGACGCCGACGGAATACCGGTTGATGCTGCAGGAGCGGGCAGGGTGACGCGACTCGCCGGCGTGGCCGGCGCGTCGCAGGGATCGGGGTAAGGCGGGAAACGGGCGGGGAAGCGGAAAGCGGTGAAACGGCGGCTCAGCGGTAGCCGAGCCCTTTCAGCACGGCGGTGCCGTCTTCGGTCAGCCGGAAGCTCGGCGCCGTGTCGGGGTCGAGCTTGACCATTTCGACGAGGCCGGCTTCCTGCAGCGCGGGCAATTCGGGTTTGGCGTTCGCGCCGATCGGCGCATGCAGCAGCACGAGCAACGTCGCGATTTCATGATGACTGAGCAGGCGGCGCAGCATCGTCTTCTTTGCAGGGGGCGCGGCCGGGCGGCCCGCGGGTGCTTCTACGGCGCTCATCGCTTTCCTCCTTTTCGAGATAACCATCGGGTACTGGTTGCGGATGGTGCCGTCGAAGACTTAAGCGATTCTTAAAACGGGGGCGGGCGACGCAATGCTGCACTGCGGTATGGGTTACGGCATGTAACGTCAGACGACGCGCGGCTTCCGGCACGACCGCGGCCGGCCGCACGGGCCGGTACTTGGCTGCCTGATTCGCCACGATCGCGGGGGCGAGAGGGGGCCGCTCCAATCGATCGCCGAATCGCGAGCGCGGTCCGGCCCCAAACTCCGAGTCGCCCTCTTTCCTTATTTCCTGCGCTGCGCCTGCGCGGCGAGCCGCACGGCCGCATTCGCCGCGCCGTAGCCGTCGTACCCGCCGCGCCGCTCGACGATCTCGAGCGAGAAGCGGTTGTCGACCAGTTCCGTATACGCATGCAGGAATTCGCCGCCTTGCTCGTCGCGATCGTAGAGCAGGTGATGCGCGCTCAGCGTGTCGATCAGTTCGTCCGGCAGCGCATAGCGCGCGGCGAGATCGTCGTAGTAGTTGGCCGGAATGCGCAGGAACGGCACGCCGTCGGCCGCGAACGCGGCAACCGTCTTCACGATGTCGTCGGTGCGGAACGCGACGTGGTTCAGCCCGGTGCCGTGGTAGCGGTCGAGCGATTCGGCGACGGCCGTGTGACGGTCGACCGATGCGTTCAGCGCGATCCGCACCGAGCCGTCGGCGCTGCGCACCGCGCGGCTGCGCATCAGCCCGTACGGGTCGGGCACCAGCCAGCTGCGCTCGGCCTCGAAGCCGAACGCCGTCTTGAAGAACAGGATCCACGTGTCGAGCGCGTCGGCCGGCAGCGCGAGGCACACGTGATCGATGCCCGTCAGCGGGCCGACTTCGCTCGGGCCGTCGATGTCGGTCAGCACGAAGTCCGATTCATACAGCGTGGGCGCATCCGGCGCTTCGTCGACGAAATATTCGAGGCTGCCGTCCGGCGCCTTCACGCTCGGCAGCACGCGCTCGTTCGGCCCGACCCGGCCGGAGAACGGCGCATAGCCGAAGCCGGCCGCGCGTTCGAACGCCACTTTGGCGTCGTCGACGCGGAACGCGGACGCGCACAGCGACAGCCCGTGCTGCTGGAAGAACGCATCGGCGAACGAGTCGCGCTCGGCGTTCAGCACGATCGATGCGGCGCCGTGCTGGAACAGCGTCACGTCCTTCGAGCGATGCCGGCCGGCGAGCCGGAAGCGCATCCGGCCGAGCCATTCGCCGACGGTCGCCGCCGCCTGCGCGTCGACCGCGAATTCGATGAACTGGAACCCGACGTGCGCGGGCGGTGCGGGCGGTGCGAACAGCGGCTGGCTGGCGGCCGGCGCGCGGCCCGCCTGCGCGAGCCGCGCGCGCGTCAGGTCTTCCAGATAGAGCAGCGAGCGATGACCGTCGGCGGCCGTGAGCGCGGTCGGCGCCGCGCGGAAGCCGTCGTTGAAGATCTCGAGCGACAGCGGCCCCGTATAGCCCGACTCGATCACGCGCGCGGTGAAGCGCGCCAGGTCGAAGTCGCCCTGGCCCGGGAACGAGCGGTAGTGGCGGCTCCATTCGAGCACGTCCATCACGAGCTTCGGCGCGTCGGCGATCTGCACGAAGGCGATCCGGTCGCCGGGGATGTCGGCGATCCCGTCCGGCGAATCGTCGAGCGACAGCGTGTGGAAGCTGTCGAGCGCGAGGCCGAGGTGCGGGCTGTTCACCGCATTGACGAGCTTCCACGCGTGGCCGTACCGCTTCACGACGCGGCCCCACGCGAGCGCTTCGTACGCGGCCACCACGCCGGCCTGCCGCGCGGCTTCGGCGAGCACGCCGAGCTGGTCGACGAGCAACCCGTCGTCGGCGATCGTGTCGGCCGCCACACTGCTGCAGACGAGGATGCGGTCGGTGCCGAGCGCATGCATCACGTCGAACTTGCGCTTGATGCGGTCGAGATTGCGCGCGAGCTGGGCCGCGCTCACGCCCTCGAAGTCGCGAAACGGCTGGAACAGCACGATGTCGAGGCCGAGATCGGCGGCCATGCGCCGGACGTCGGCCGGCGATCCGTCGAAGTAGACGAGGTCGTTTTCGAAGATTTCGACGCCGTCGAAGCCCGCGGCCTGGACGGCGGCGAGCTTCTCGGCGAGCGTGCCGGACAGGGACACGGTGGCGATCGAGCGCTGCATGGGGCGATTCCTGCGGATGAGCGGGGCATGACGCCGGTCGAATCGACCCTGAATGAACCAGTCGTTGAGTTCGCCGCGGGCGCCATATCCCGAATTTACTGGGCTAGTCATCCGTATTGTACAAACTAACTAGATGGTACAAATTAGCGAAAACCCGGAAAGACAGCCCGCTTGCACGGGCGCACACTAGCGCCAAATTCCGATGTCTTCGGGGCGGCGCCGATCGTGGTCCGCCCCTGTTTCAGGAGCAGAAACACGATGAGCAAGCACAAGGTACTGGTGCTGAACGGCCCGAACCTGAATCTGTTGGGCACCCGCGAGCCCCATATCTACGGCGCGGAAACGCTCGCCGATCTCGAGCAGCGCTGCCGTACGGCGGCGGAAGGGCTCGGGCTGGAAATCGAGTTCCGCCAGTCGAACGCCGAGCACCAGTTGATCGACTGGCTGCATGCCGCGCGTCACGACACGCACGGCATCGTGATCAACCCGGCCGCCTATACGCATACGTCGGTGGCGCTGGCCGACGCGCTTTCCGCGATCGCGAAGCCGGTGATCGAAGTGCATATCTCGAACGTCCATCGCCGCGAGGCGTTCCGCCACCATTCGTATATATCGGCGATCGCCGAAGCCGTGATCTGCGGCTGCGGCACCGAAGGCTACGTGTTCGCGCTGCAACGCCTGGCGACGCTGTTCGCGCAGGGAGCGGCACGATGAGCCGCCCGTCGTTTCTGATCGGCCTGATCGGCCAGGGCATCGGCGGTTCGCTGTCGCCCGCGATGCATGAGGAAGAGGGGTTCCGCCAGGGCTTCGGCTACGTATACCGGCGCATCGATCTCGACGTGCTCGGCGTGACCGTCGACGCGCTGCCGCAACTGCTCGAGGCCGCGCAGCAGATGGGCTACAACGGGTTGAACATCACGCATCCGTGCAAGCAGCGCGTAATCGAGCACCTCGATGCGCTGTCGGACGACGCGCGTGCGCTCGGCGCGGTGAACACCGTGCTGTTCAAGAACGGCAAGCGGATCGGCCACAACACCGACTGGTCGGGCTTCGCGAAATCGTTCAGCCGCGGGCTGCCCGGCGCGTCGCTCGAACGCGTCGTCCTGCTCGGCGCGGGCGGCGCGGGCGCGGCCGTCGCGCATGCGGCGCTGCAGATGGGCGCGGCCGAACTGACGATTTTCGACGTCGACGGCACGCGCGCCACCGCGCTGGCGGGCGAATTGCAGCAGCGCTTTCCCGCCGCCCGCGTCACGCCGGGCAGCGATCTCGCGGCCGCGATGCGCGCCGCGACCGGCCTGATCCACTGCACGCCGACCGGCATGGCCAAGCATCCGGGCCTGCCGCTGCCGGCCGAGCTGCTGCATGCGGGCATGTGGGTGGCCGACATCGTGTATTTTCCGCTCGAAACCGAACTGATCCACGCCGCGCGCGCGGCCGGCTGCGCGACGCTGCCGGGCGGCGGGATGGCCGTGTACCAGGCCGTCGACGCGTTCGAGCTCTTCACCGGGCGCACGCCCGACGCCGAGCGAATGTTCGGTCATTTTCAGTCGCTCGTCGCGCGCTGACCCCCTTACAGACACAGAAAGAGACCAGGAGACGACCATGCAGCACACCACCCACACGAGCGCCGCGCCGGCGCAGGCGGCCGGCACGGTCCGGCGCACATCGGCGCGCTACAAGATCCTCGCGCTGCTCGCGATCGGCACGATGATCAACTATCTCGACCGCACCGTGCTGGGTGTGGCTGCACCGCAGCTCACCAAGGAGCTCGGCATCAACGCGGCCGTGATGGGCATCATGTTCTCCGCGTTTTCGTGGACGTACGTGGCGATGCAGGTGCCCGGCGGCCTGTTCCTCGACCGCTTCGGCAGCAAGGTCACCTATTACTGGTCGATGACGCTGTGGTCGCTGTGCACGTTCCTGCAAGGCTTCGTGCCGGGCATCGCGACGTTGCTCGCGTGCCGGCTGGGCCTCGGCGTGACGGAAGCGCCATGCTTCCCGACCAACAGCCGCGTCGTCGCGACGTGGTTCCCGCAGAACGAACGCGCGATGGCGACGGGCACCTATACCGTCGGCGAATACATCGGCCTCGCGTTCTTCAGCCCCGTGCTGTTCGCGCTGATGGGCGCATTCGGCTGGCGCTCGCTGTTCTGGGTCGTCGGCGCGGTCGGCATCGCGTTCGGCCTCGTCTGGTGGAAGTTCTACCACGAGCCGCGCAACCATCCGGGCGCGAACTCGGAGGAACTCGCGTACATCGAAGCGGGCGGCGGCCTCGTGCACGGTGCGCGCAAGGCCGGCGACAAGGGCGACAAGGGCGACAAGCAGGCCAAGTTCAGCTGGTCGATGGTCGGCAAGCTGGTGAAGAAGCGCCAGCTCGCGGGCATCTGCCTCGGCCAGTTCGCCGGCAACTCGACGCTCGTGTTCTTCCTGACCTGGTTCCCGACCTATCTGGCAACCGAGCGCCACATGGGCTGGCTGAAGATCGGCTTCTTCGCGGTGATGCCGTTCATCGCCGCGTCGGTCGGCGTGATGTTCGGCGGCATCTTCTCCGACTGGCTGCTGCGCCGCGGCAAGTCCGCGAACCTCGCACGCAAGCTGCCGATCATCGCGGGCCTGCTGCTCGCGTCGACGATCATTCTCGCGAACTACGTGCAAAGCAACGAAGCGGTGATCGCGATCATGTCGGTCGCGTTCTTCGCGCAGGGCATGGCCGCACTCGGCTGGACGCTCGTGTCGGATATCGCACCGGACGGCTTGCTCGGCGTGACGGGCGGCATCTTCAACTTCGCGGCGAACCTCGCGGGCATCATCACGCCGCTCGTCGTCGGCTTCATCGTCGCGTCGACCGGCTCGTTCGTCGGCGCGCTCGTGTTCATCGGCGTGATCGCGCTGGTCGGTGCGCTGTCGTACATCTTCGTCGTCGGCGACATCAAGCGGATCGAGCTGTAAGCACCTGTTCCCCGCACAGTCGGTGCGTTCGCCCGGCGGCCAATCGGCCGCCGGGCTTTTTTGTTTGCGCGTGCCGGCGGGCGGGCCGGCATGCACGCCACTTCATGCGTGCTGCATCGCGATGCCGAGCGATTCGACCGCGGCCGCGATCGCGGCGACCGCACGCCGGATATCGCCCGCATCGATTGCGCCGATGCAGCCGACGCGGAACGTCTCGAGCCGCGTGAGCTTGCCCGGATACAGGATGAAGCCCGCGTCGCGCACTGCGTCGTAGAAGCGGCGGAAATCGTAGGCCGGATGGTCGGGCGCGTGAAACGTGACGATCACCGGCGCCTGCACGCTCGCATCGAGGAACGGCACGAAGCCGAGCGCGCGCATCGATTCGACCAGCGTGCGGCAGTTGTCCGCATAGCGCGCGCCACGCGCCGGCTGGCCGCCTTCGGCGAGGTACTGGTCGAGCGCGGCACGCAGCGCGGCGATCACGTGCGTCGGCGGCGTGAAGCGCCATTGCCCCGTCTTGCGGAGATACGCGTACTGATCGTGGAGATCGAGTGCGAGTGACGGCGAGTTGCCTTCGCTTGCGTCGAGCGCGTCGCGCCGCACGATCGCGAATCCCATTCCCGGCACGCCTTCCAGGCATTTGCCGCTGGCCGAGATCAGCGCGTCGATGCCGCTGTCCGCCAGCGCGATCGGCAGCGCGCCGAACGAACTCATCGCATCGACGATCAGCCGCTTGCCGTGCCGCCGGCATGCGGCCGCGATCGCGTCGAGCGGATTCAGGATTCCGGCGCTCGTTTCCAGGTGCACGAGCGCGACGTGCGTGATGCGCGGCTCGCGCACGAACGCGGCTTCGACGGCCGCCGCGTCGACGGCCGCATCCTCGCCGAACGGCAATGCGATCGCGTCGATGCCGAGCCGGCCGAGGATCTTCAGGATGCGCGCGCAATACGCGCCGTTGTCGGGCACCAGCACGACGCCGTCGCGCGGCACCAGCGTGCCGAGCGCCGCTTCGACCGAGAACGTGCCGCTGCCCTGCATCGGCACGCACACGTACGCGTCGCCGCCACCCGCGATGGCGACGAGATCCGCGCAGACGCTGGCCGTCAGTTGATTGAAAGCGGCGTCCCACGACCCCCAGTCATGTTGCATTGCGTGGCGTGTTGTGGCGGACGTGGTGAGCGGGCCGGGTGTGAGCAGGATCGGGTCGGGCATGGGTTTTTCCTCCAGCGAAGGGCGAACGAAACGCCGAACGGCATTTCTGAATGACTTGCATGATAGTGGCAAAATGTGTCATTTTTTGGAAATTGTGGCATTCGTCACGGCTTTGTCATCGAACGCTGTGATCCTTCGGTTGCCGCGCGACACCCAGTCTGACCGCGGTAGCGAGGCGGGCCGTCCAGCGGTCTGCCCGGAGACAACAGGAGAGCCGGATCGTGCCCCGGCCGTTTGGTGTTCCGCCTACGGAGAAGTGAGATGACACTGCAGAAACCCTCGCGCGCCGCCGCCGGCGCGTTCCGCAAGCTCGCGCTGGCCGCCTGCGCCGCCGGTCTGCTGCAAGGCGCCGCGATGCCGGCGCACGCGGCGAACGCGGTCGTGCTGTACACGGCGGACGGCCTCGAGAACCTCTATCGCGATGTGCTGCCGGCTTTCGAGAAGAAGGAAGGCGTGAAGGTCAACATCGTGACGGCGGGCAGCGGCGAGGTGGTGAACCGCGCGAACATCGAGAAGAATTCCCCGAAGGCCGACGTGATCGTCACGTTGCCGCCGTTCATCCAGCAAGCCGGCCAGATGGGCCTGCTGCAGCCGTACCAGAGCGTGAACTACAAGAACGTGCCGGCCATCGCGAAGGCCGAGGACGGCACGTGGGCGACCTTCGTCAACAACTACTTCTCGTTCGCGATCAACCCGGACGTCGTGAAGAATCAGCCGAAGACGTTCGCCGACCTGCTCGCGCCGACCTACGCCGGCAAGGTCGCGTACTCGAACCCGGCCACGGCCGGCGACGGGATGGCCGTGCTGATCCTGACGACGTCGCTGATGGGCGAGGACAAGGCGTTCGACTACCTCGCGAAGCTGTCGCAGAGCGTGAAGTTCCACACGAAGGGCACGGGCTACCTGAACGTGCTGCTGTCGCGCAACGAGATCAGCGTCGCGAACGGCGACCTGCAGATGGATCTCGACGACGCCGAACACGGCGCGCTGTCCGTCAAGCCGATCTTCCTGGCCGCGAAGGCCGGCGACCAGCCGACCACGTTCCAGCTGCCGTACGGCATCGGCCTGATCAAGAGCGGCCCGAACCAGGACGCCGGCAGGAAGCTGATCGACTACCTGATGTCGACGGAAGTGCAGTCGAAGGTGCCGGACATGTACGGCATCCCGGGCCGCACCGACGTGCCGCTGGCCGGCAAGAACGGCGAAGCGGTGAAGAAGGCGATCGCGGGCGTGAAGCTGATTCCGGTCGACTGGACCCAGGTGATGGCGAAGAAGCCGGAATGGATCGAGCGCTGGAAGAAGGACGTGATCGGCAGCTCGGGCAAGCAGCTCGACGTCGTCAAGCCGAAGTGATCGGCGCACGCCGCCTGTATCAGCGAGCAAGAGGATGAACCCGGTGGACACCGCCCTGACCCATCCCGGCGCATTCGGCGCCGCCGAGCCGCACGCGACGCTGCGGTCCGGCGCGCCGGGCGGCGTGCAGATCGAGCATCTGAGCGTGCGCTACGGCGCACGCACGGTGCTGGAAGATCTGTCGCTGTCGATCGGCGCCGGCGAATTTCTGACCGTGCTCGGCAAGAGCGGTTGCGGCAAGACCACGCTGCTGCGCTTCATCGCCGGGTTCGTGAAGGCCGACGGCCTGACCGGCACGCTGACCGTCGCCGGACGCGACCTGACCCATGCGCCGCCGCACAAGCGCAACCTCGGTCTGCTGTTCCAGAATTACGCGCTGTTCCCGCACCTGTCGGTGTTCGAGAACGTCGCATTCGGGCTGCGCGCCCGCGGCATGGCGTCGTCGGAAGTGACGCGCCGCGTCGCCGATGCGCTGAAGCTCGTGCAGCTCGGCGATGCCGGCCATCATCTGCCCGCGCAACTGTCGGGCGGGATGCAGCAGCGCGTCGCGCTGGCGCGCGCGCTGGTGATCGAGCCCGACGTGCTGCTGCTCGACGAGCCGCTGTCGGCGCTCGACGCCAACCTGCGCGCATCGGTGCGCAGCGAACTGAAGGCGCTGCACGAGCGCCTGCCGAACCTGACCGTCGTCTGCGTGACGCACGATCGCGACGACGCGCTCGTGCTGTCCGACCGCGCGCTGCTGATGCGCGACGGCCGCATCGCGCAGCTCGGCACGCCGCAGCAGCTGTACGACGCGCCGCAGGACGGCTACGTCGCGCGCTATCTCGGCCCGGCGAACCTGCTGCCGCCGCACGTGATCTTCCCGCTCGGCGATCCGCGTCACGAGATACGCGGCAAGGTGGCGTGCGTGCGCCCCGAGCGCCTGACCGTGATGCCGCCCGCGGCCGGCGGCCTGCACGGCACCGTGTCGTCCGTCGAATGGCAGGGCGCGGACCTGTCGATCGCGGTCGTGATCGACGCGGCGCCCGACGAGCCCGTGCGCGTCACGATGCAACGCGGCCGCGGCGCGGCTCCCGAGCGCGGCGCGCGCGTGTCCCTGCATTACGAGGCAGACGATGTCGTCCTTATCGAGCCCTGAAGCCGGCCTGCCGCCGCACGTGCTCGCGTCGGCCGCCGCGCATGCCGCCGCTGCGCGGCGCCGCAAGCGCATGGGCGACCTGCACCTGGCCGCGCTCGCGATCGTCGTGCTGGGCCCGCTCGTCGTCTATCCGCTGGTGCGGCTCGTGCTGCTGAGCGTGTCGGGCGATCACGGGCTCAGTTTCGCCGCATACCGGACCTTCTTCGGCAATCCCGACACGCGCAACGTGCTGCTGACGACGCTCGGCGTGCTGTTCGCGAGCGCCGGCACGGCGTCGGTGCTTGGCGTGCTGCTGGCCGCGCTGCTGTTCTTCAGGCCGTTCCCGGGGGCGTCGCTCGTCACGCGCTTCCTCGAGCTGTACGTCGCGTTTCCGTCGTTCCTCGTCGCGTTCACGCTGATCTTCCTGTACGGCTCGCAGGGGTCGATCAGCATCGCGCTTCAGCATCTGTTCCATCTCGAGCATCCGCCGCTCGATTTCCTGTTCGGCATCGGCGGCGTGATCCTCGCGCAGACCGTGTTCTACACGCCGTTCGTCGTGCGGCCGACGCTCGCGTCGTTCGCGACGCTCGACCTGCGGCTGATCGAAGCCGCGCGCAGCCTCGGCGCGCCCGGCTGGATGCTCGCGCGCCGCGTCGTGCTGCCGATCGCGTGGCCGGGCATCGCCGCCGGCACCGTGCTGTGCTTCCTGCTGACGCTGAACGAGTTCGGCATCCTGCTCGTGCTCGGCAGCGCGCGGCTCGTCACGCTGCCGGTCGCGATCTACAGCAGCGCGACCGTCGATCTCGACCTGCCGACCGCGTCGGCCGGCGCGGTCGTGATGTTGTCGCTGTCGCTGGCGCTGTATGCGGTTTATCGCCGGGTGAACCGGCGTGCGACGGGAGGGAACGATGTCCGCTGAATTCCGTATCGGGCAGGCCGTGCCGCGTCACCAGATCGGCTGGACCGACGCGCTGCTCAAGCATGCGTCGCGCGCCGCGCTCGCGCTGGCCGCGTTCGCGTGCTTCTGGCTGTTCGTGCTGCCGGTGGTGGTCGTCGCGCTGTCGAGCGTGTCGACGCAATGGTCGGGCACGATTCTGCCGGCCGGCTACAGCCTGCGCTGGTTCGAGCGGCTAGGCTCGCCGGAATACGATGCGCTGTTGACGAGCCTCGAAATCGGCTTCGGCGTATCGGCGCTCGGCACGATCCTCGGGCTGTGGCTGGCGCTCGCGCTCGAAGGGCGCGACCGGCGCGGCCTCGGCGCGGTCGTCGACGCGCTCGTGATGGTGCCGAACGGCGTGCCGAGCGTCGTGCTCGGGCTCGCGGTGCTGATCGCGTATCACCAGAAGCCGCTCGACCTGTCGAGCTCCGCGGCGATCGTCGTGCTCGTGCAGCTCGCGTTGATTCTGCCGTTCTGCTATCGCTGCGCGGCCGCCGCGCTGCGCCCGGAATTGACCGTGCTGCGCGAGGCCGCCGCGAGCCTCGGTGCGCCGCCCGCGATGGTGCTGCGCCGCGTGCTGCTGCCGCAGCTCGTGCCGGCGCTGCGCGCGAGCCTCGCGCTCGGCTTCGCGCTGTCGCTCGGCGAACTCGGCGCGACACTGACGGTGTATCCGCCCGGCTTCGCGACCGTGCCGATCGTCGTGATCGGTCAGGTGGAGCGCGGCTATTACCTGCCGGCATCGGCGCTGTCGCTGCTGATGCTCGGCGCGTCGCTCGCGGCGCTGCTGCTGATCGCCGCGCGCGTGCCGCGCGGCAAGCGGGCGGCATCATGAACGCCGCGTTCGCATTGCGGCGCCCCGGCGAGCAATGGGCCGCCGGCAAGGGCTCGACGAATCTCGCGGGACGCTCGATCGACGTCAACGGCCGGCCCTACCGGCTGCCGGTCGAGCCGACCGTCGTCGTCTGTGTCGACGGCTGCGAATACGACTATCTCGAACGCGCGGTGGCAGCCGGCGTCGCGCCGTTCATCGGCCGGATGATCGAGCAAGGCACCGCATGGCGCGCCGATTGCGTCGTGCCGACCTTCACCAACCCGAACAACCTGTCGATCGTCTGCGGCGTGCCGCCGTCGGTGCACGGCATCTGCGGCAACTATTTCTGGGATCCGGCTGCCGACGGCGGGCGCGGCGCCGAAGTCATGATGAACGACCCGGCCTACCTGCGCGCCGGCACGCTGCTCGCGGCGGCGGCCCACGCCGGCGCGCGGGTGGCCGTCGTGACTGCGAAGGACAAGCTGCGCCGGCTGCTCGGCTGGCAGTTGAAGGGCATCTGCTTTTCGGCCGAGAAGGCCGCGCAGGCCAATCTCGCGGAAAACGGGATCGTCGACGTGCTCGACTGGGTCGGCCTGCCGTCGCCGGACGTGTACAGCGCGGCGCTGTCCGAATTCGTGTTCGCGGCCGGCGTACGGCTCGCGCAGACGCGGCAGGTCGACCTGATGTACCTGTCGACCACCGATTACGTGCAGCACAAGTGCGAGCCGGGCAGTGCCGGCGCGAACGCGTTCTACGCGATGATGGACGGTTACCTCGCGCAGCTCGACACGCTTGGCTGGGCGATCGGCGTCACGGCCGACCACGGGATGAACGCGAAGCACGATCCGGCGACGGGCCGGCCGAACGTGATCTATCTGCAGGATGCGTTCGACGGCTGGTACGGCACGCAGGCTGCGCGCGTGATTCTGCCGATCACCGATCCGTACGTCGTGCACCACGGTGCGCTCGGTTCGTTCGCGACGATCTACCTGGCGCCGGGCGTCGACCGGGCCGAGGCGATGTGGCGCGTCGGCGGACTCGACGGCGTCGAGCTCGTGCTCGACAACGCGGAAGCCGCCGCGCGTTTCGAACTGCCGGCCGACCGGATCGGCGATCTCGTCGTGATCGGCCGCCGCGACATGACGCTCGGCACGCGCGAGCGCGAACACGACCTGTCGGGTCTCACGGTGCCGTTGCGTTCGCATGGCGGCGTGTCCGAGCAGGAAGTGCCGCTGCTGTTCAATCGCCGTATCGAGCGCGACGATCCCACCCGTCGCCCGCGCAACTTCGACGTGTTCGATTTCGTGTTGAACCGGATCGCGACATGATGGCTCATCCGCGGCAGGATCATCCGTCGTTTCGTGCCGAAGCATTGCGCTGGTGCGGCACGCGCGCGATGCGCGAGCGCACGCTCGACGTCACGGATCCGTACACGGGCACCCGTGTCGGCACCGCGCCGCTCGCCAGCGTCGACGACGTGCGCGCGGCGTTCGATTACGCGATGGCCTACCGGCCGACGCTCACGCGCTACGCGCGCTCGCAGATCCTCGAACGTGCGGCTGCATTGCTGCGCGAGCGCACCGAGGAGGCGTCCGACCTGATCACGCTCGAGTCGGGGCTGTCGAAACAGGATTCGCGCTACGAGATCGGCCGCGTCGCCGACGTGCTGAAGTTCGCGGCGGTCGAGGCGCTGCGCGACGACGCGCAGAGTTTCTCGTGCGACCTGACGCCTCACGGCAAGGCGCGGCGCGTGTTCTCGCAGCGCCAGCCGCTCGACGGCGTGATCGTCGCGATCACGCCGTTCAATCATCCGATGAACCAGGTCGCGCACAAGATCGCGCCGGCGATCGCGACCAACAACCGCGTGATCGTGAAGCCGTCGGAGAAGGTGCCGCTGTCGGCGTTCTATCTGGCCGATCTGCTGTACGAAGCCGGCCTGCCGGAACCGATGCTGCAGGTGCTGACCGGCGATCCGCGCGAAATCGCGGACGAACTCGTCACGCATCCGCATACGTCGCTGATCACGTTCACGGGCGGCGTCGCGATCGGCAAGGCGATCGCCGCGCGGGCCGGTTATCGACGCATCGTGCTGGAGCTGGGTGGCAACGATCCGCTGATCGTCCTCGCCGATGCCGACCTCGACCGTGCGGCGTCGCTGGCGGTGCTCGGCTCGTACCGGAATTCGGGCCAGCGCTGCACGGCCGTCAAGCGGATGCTGGTGCAGCGCTCGATCGCGCCCGCGTTCACCGAATTGCTCGTCGAGAAGACGCGCGCATGGAAATACGGCGATCCGTTCGATCCTGCAAACGAAATGGGCACGGTGATCGACGAAGCGGCGGCGCGGCTGTTCGAGGCGCGCGTGAACGAGGCGGTCGCGCAGGGTGCGCGCCTGCTGACCGGCAACGTGCGGCGCGGCGCGCTGTATGCGCCGACCGTGCTCGACAACGTCGATCCGTCGATGACGATCGTGCGCGAGGAGACCTTCGGGCCCGTGTCGCCCGTCATCGCGTTCGACACGATCGACGACGCGATCCGGATCAGCAACGGCACGGCATTCGGGTTGTCGTCGGGCGTCTGTACGGACAGCACGGCGGCCGTCGTGCGGTTCGTGAACGAGCTGAACGTCGGCACGGTGAACGTGTGGGAGGTGCCCGGATACCGGATCGAACTGTCGCCGTTCGGCGGGATCAAGGATTCCGGGCTCGGTTACAAGGAAGGCGTCCAGGAGGCGATGAAGAGCTTCACGAACCTGAAGACGTTTTCGCTGCCTTGGGAGTGAGCGGATGGCGCTGACGGTGGAAGAGATCCACGGGCTGTATCGCGAGCACGGCCATGTGGCCTATAGCGGCGAACCGGTCACGCAGCTCGAGCATGCATTGCAGAGCGGGTTGCTGGCGGAGGAGTCCGGGGCGGACGAAGCGCTGGTCGCGGCGGCGTTCCTGCACGACCTCGGCCACTTGCTGAATCGTCAGGGCGAAACGCCGAGCGCGCGCGGGATCGACGATCTGCATCAGTATTACGTGTTGCCGTTCCTGCGGCCGCTGTTTGCCGATGCGGTGCTGGAGCCGATCCGGCTGCACGTCGACGCGAAGCGTTGCCTGTGCCGCACGGACGCCGGCTACTTCGAGAGTCTGTCGCCGGACTCGGTGCGCAGTCTGGCGTTGCAGGGCGGCATTTTCAGTGAAGAGGAAACGGCAGCGTTCCTGCAGCGCCCGTTCGCGGAGGACGCGCTGCGCCTGCGCCGCTGGGACGACACGGCGAAGGAGGAGGGCAAGGTGACGCCGGATCTCGATCACTATATGGAGATCGTCGCGCGTCAGGTGCGCGCGGCTTCCTGACGACGGTTCGGCCGCTTCTATATAAGGCGTCGCACGCGGCCGCGTGCGGCGCCTTTATTTTTTGCGAAACCCCTTGCGCTCACTGCGTGAGCTGCTTAGAATCACGCCTCTTTCGCGCTAACGGAAACGCGGCGCGGAAGGAAGGGAAGCGGTGCTGTTGGGGTTCGGTGGTAGCGAGCCTTGGCGGTACAAGAAGTTGAGCCCCGCAGTCGCAACGAAGTGGTTCAGAAAGTTGTTGACGAACTGCGAAACACGGTTCATAATCTCGCTTCTCTGCTGCTGAAAACGCAGCGCTGCTGAGAAACCTCCGGGTCCTCGCAGAAACGCTCTTTAAAAATTAACAGCCGATAAGTGTGGGCGCTTGATGGCAGCGAGCTGATC